>NZ_AP028055.1:2400000-3730000 GCF_040365225.1 Bacteroides sedimenti | reverse complement strand
TTTCTTAACCTTGCCAGTGACAGTAACTCGTAGGTTCATTATGCAAAAGGCACGCCGTCACAGCTAAAAGCTGCTCCGACCGCTTGTAGGCGCATGGTTTCAGGGACTATTTCACTCTTCTATTCGAAGTGCTTTTCACCTTTCCTTCACAGTACTGGTTCACTATCGGTCTCTCGGGAGTATTTAGCCTTACCGGATGGTCCCGGCAGATTCACGCAGAATTCCTCGTGCTCCGCGCTACTCAGGATACCACTATGGTATACATTAGATTCATGTACGCAACTATCATGCTCTATGGTGACACTTTCCAGAGTCTTCCATTCTCTAATGTAAGTCCAACAACGTGGTCCTACAACCCCATAAATGCCGTAACATCTATGGTTTGGGCTAATCCGCGTTCGCTCGCCACTACTTACGGAATCATTCATTTATTTTCTTCTCCTACAGGTACTAAGATGTTTCAGTTCCCTGCGTTCGCCTCCATCTATGATGGATAATATCCCTTCAGGATATTGGGTTGTCCCATTCGGAAATCTTCGGATCAATGGTTATTTGCACCTACCCGAAGCTTATCGCAGCTTATCACGTCCTTCATCGCCTCCGAGAGCCAAGGCATCCGCCATGCGCCCTTGCTTACTTTCTTCAAACAAACCGGCATTCACATTGCTGATCATGCCGCGTATGGTTCGATATATACTTTCAGCTCTTTTTTTCTCAAAAAAGTTACTTCTTTATTTGCTTTTGTACATCATGTCAAAGATCTTGTCGAGAAATGAATCTCTTTTGTGGAGAATAACGGATTCGAACCGTTGACCCCCTGCGTGCAAGGCAGGTGCTCTAGCCAGCTGAGCTAATCCCCCGAAATCATTCAGAAGCTTTCCGCTGTGGTGCTTCCTCATTATTCGTAGTCCCAGGCAGAGTTGAACTGCCGACCTCTACATTATCAGTGTAGCGCTCTAACCAACTGAGCTATAGGACTGTCGTTCAAAACCGCCTGCCTTTCGGCCCGGCTTCTTTCTTTATCTCTTAAAATCTATATTTTAAATTAAACAATATACCGTAGTACAAGAAATCCAAACCAAGAACGGAATCGCTCCAGAAAGGAGGTGTTCCAGCCGCACCTTCCGGTACGGCTACCTTGTTACGACTTAGCCCCAGTCACCAGTTTTACCCTAGGACGCTCCTTGCGGTTACGTACTTCAGGTACCCCCGGCTCCCATGGCTTGACGGGCGGTGTGTACAAGGCCCGGGAACGTATTCACCGCGCCGTGGCTGATGCGCGATTACTAGCGAATCCAGCTTCATGGAGTCGGGTTGCAGACTCCAATCCGAACTGAGAAGGGTTTTGGAGATTAGCATCCTGTTGCCAGGTAGCGACCTTCTGTACCCTCCATTGTAACACGTGTGTAGCCCCGGACGTAAGGGCCGTGCTGATTTGACGTCATCCCCACCTTCCTCACATCTTACGACGGCAGTCTCAATAGAGTCCTCAGCATGACCTGTTAGTAACTATCGATAAGGGTTGCGCTCGTTATGGCACTTAAGCCGACACCTCACGGCACGAGCTGACGACAACCATGCAGCACCTTCACAGATGCCATTGCTGGCTATGATGTTTCCACCATATTCATCTGCAATTTAAGCCCGGGTAAGGTTCCTCGCGTATCATCGAATTAAACCACATGTTCCTCCGCTTGTGCGGGCCCCCGTCAATTCCTTTGAGTTTCACCGTTGCCGGCGTACTCCCCAGGTGGAATACTTAATGCTTTCGCTTGGCCGCTTACTGTATATCGCAAACAGCGAGTATTCATCGTTTACTGTGTGGACTACCAGGGTATCTAATCCTGTTTGATACCCACACTTTCGTGCATCAGCGTCAGTTGTACCCCGGTAAGCTGCCTTCGCAATCGGAGTTCTTCGTGATATCTAAGCATTTCACCGCTACACCACGAATTCCGCCTACCTTATGTACACTCAAGAAAAACAGTATCAACTGCAATTTTACGGTTGAGCCGCAAACTTTCACAGGCTGACTTATCTTTCCGCCTACGCACCCTTTAAACCCAATAAATCCGGATAACGCTCGGATCCTCCGTATTACCGCGGCTGCTGGCACGGAGTTAGCCGATCCTTATTCATAGCATACATACAAAAACCCACACGTGGGTCACTTTATTCTGCTATAAAAGAAGTTTACAATCCATAGGACCTTCATCCTTCACGCTACTTGGCTGGTTCAGGCTCGCGCCCATTGACCAATATTCCTCACTGCTGCCTCCCGTAGGAGTTTGGTCCGTGTCTCAGTACCAATGTGGGGGACCTTCCTCTCAGAACCCCTATCCATCGAAGACTTGGTGAGCCGTTACCTCACCAACTATCTAATGGAACGCATCCCCATCCATAACCGATAAATCTTTAACTTAATTAGGATGCCCTAATAAAGTACCATCAGGTATTAATCTTTCTTTCGAAAGGCTATCCCTGAGTTATGGGAAGGTTGGATACGTGTTACTCACCCGTGCGCCGGTCGTCAGCGGTATTGCTACCCTGCTACCCCTCGACTTGCATGTGTTAAGCCTGTAGCTAGCGTTCATCCTGAGCCAGGATCAAACTCTTCATTGTAAAAGTTTCTTTTTAATTCTGTTCAGGATTCCGATTCTTATTTTAATATCTCATCCTATAAGGAAGGATATTGACGGTTTGAATCTTTTTTACCAAAATACCCCGATTAACATCGGAATATAATAGCTCTTGTACTACTTGTATTGTTTATATCTAAATCTTTTCAAAGAACGATCAAAATTGTGCTTGATTGTTAAGCGGATGCAAAGGTAGAGGTTTTATTTCTTACCTCCAAATCTTTTCTGAATTATTTTTTTTAAATCCTTTCAGCCAAGCTTCGGAATAAAGCAACCGTTATCAGCATGTCATTTATCAAGGCTTTGTTTCTCTTGCAAAGCGGGTGCAAAAGTAGACCTTTTCAACTTACCAAACAAATTTAAAACACTCTTTTTCCTCAAAAAGTTTCAGGCAAAATGTTAATCAACTGGTTCTCAATTGTGTTATATAACATAATTTTTTCAGTGTAGGAAAATAGGGAGAACAAGGCATTACCTTATTGTATTACGCGCGCGTGAAGGGATGAGAACCGGGCGATAATATGAGAACAAGAACTAGTTTTTTATTGTGAGCGTGTGTGGGAGTTTTCGCTAAAGAACAATACAAATGGGGTTTATATTATGCGCAAATGTGGAAAGAAAGTTCAAAGTGATAGCAACCTTTACCTACGTCAAGCTTGTTATATTATGCGCACGTGTGGAAAGAAAGTTTGTCGATTATAGGCAGGGGGTAGTAATTATGGCTGTATTCTGTTCTATTCAGGAACTAAGAAAACCTTGAGTTATCCGGTGGCATTAATAGAATAAAAGCAATGGCAAAGGATAGGGGTGGCACAATTGGCAGGGAGCAAAATGCAAAGCGGAGGTGAAATAGATGGGTTTACCAATGGTTGTCGAGGGGCGGTTATGCTTGTGTTATATTATCGGACATTGCGAATGATGGGTATAAGAATTGTATGCGGAGATAGTCACCAGGAATCTCCATAGCGTTGATTTAAAAAAGTAGCACAAGTCGCGCAAGTCACGCACTTTCGATATAAAACACTCATATCATGGCCATTACAGGTGCGTGACTTCTGCGTAAGCAGCGCGTGACTTCCTGGCAAAGGGCAAGGGATTGACATCAGGTTGGAGAGGATTAAGTACTGACTTGCAGCAGATTGTCATGCGGAACGCTGAAGAGAGTTGGATTGTAGCTATCTAGGAGGTTGATAGAAGAAGGATGTACAACCAGGGCAATTGATGGGAGAATAGAAAGGCTTAATCTACGATTAACGGGAGGTGGTGCAGTTAACTGCAGGAAAAAAATAGAAGCTCTAATATAAGGTGGGGGTTAGATTGCTACTGGAGTGAACCGGCAAAGGATTGATATACAATCAGAGAAGAATTATCGCGAGACTAAAGATCCTGGCAAAATGTTTGGAAAAACAAGCCAGGACTGATGAAGGATTGATAAACTACCCGTAAAGAAGTGCAGTTGGAGAAGAATAAATGAATGAGCTACGAGGAGGTGGCAAACATTGATATACATTTATTCAAGAACAGACTAAAATTGGCGCATACTATAAAGGGGTTATGATACTAAAGGAGAAGGTGGTACGTTCTACCTGCTGGTATCCGCATCCTACCGCCAAGGAATTATCAAACAACAGGCGAATATTCTAAAAATTCAAGGTGAATAATTTCTCTGCCCACCCGGGTCTACCCGCTTCTTCCACCCAGGTCTACCAAGCCTCTACATCCGGGTGTACACCGTTGGTAGATCCGGATGGAGCAACAAAGATATAGTATCAACAGATGATCTTTCTTGAATGGGATTACGATTTCCGAGGTTATTACTAGAACTCATTGGCTGTATTTTTATTATTCCTAAGCCGGTTTGGTATTTAATAAAAAACATTAAGGCATGCATATTCATAAGTCTATCTTGATCAGTACCCAGTAAACATCTGCGCGACTTATCAGAAGTCACGCACTAGTCACGCGGAAGTCACGCACCTACAAACACCTAATCAGCAATACATTACGTACGTTCCGCGTGACATGCGTGACTTGCGGGACTTTTTTGAATTCAATTTATGGAGGAAACGTAACGGAGCACAATTATGCAATCTATTCAAAATAGAAAAAGAATCACAGGATAAGAACTTATTTCGGATAGAAGATAATATAAATGCAAGCATTAATACATTTTATATCTCAATGCGATTTGAAAACAAATAAATAATACCAAAAACAGAGAGTAATTTAACAAATCAAGCATCAGGCAAAATCGACTCAGAGAGAAAATTGGTTGTAAATTATTTATACACACAAAAAGATGCATAATAAAATAGCCCTATTAGCTCTGTCGATAAAAAATCAATAAATCTTGGATTTGTCAATTCTATAAATTATCTTTGTTTCTTAAAAAATTAGAAAAAACATAAGTTAACACACACTAAAATGAAAGATTTCCTAAAATTTACGCTTGCCACCGTAGTTGGAATCATACTATCAAGCATTGTGATGTTTTTTATTGGTGCCATTGTATTATTTGGAGTAATTTCCTCATCAGAAAAAGAAGTGGAGGTTAAATCAAATTCAATCATGTTCCTCGACCTTAATGGTGCATTGGAGGAAAGAACTGAAGAGAATCCATTGTTACAACTCATAGGAGAAGAATATTCAACTTATGGTTTGGACGACATCCTCTTATCAATTAAAAAAGCTAAGGAAAATGAAGACATTAAAGGCATTTATATACAAGCAAGAATGCTGAACGCTTCATATGCTTCACTGCAGGAAATCAGAAATGCCCTGGCCGATTTTAAGAAGAGCGGGAAATTCATCGTAGCCTATAGCGATAACTACACTCAGAAACTATATTACTTGTCTAGCGTAGCAGACAAAGTCCTTCTCAATCCTAAAGGAATGATAGAATGGAAAGGTTTAGCCTCACAGCCTATATTCTACAAAGATCTACTCAAGAAGATTGGAGTTGAGATGCAGGTATTCAAAGTAGGTACATACAAATCGGCCGTAGAACCATTTATTGCCACCCAAATGAGTCCGGCAAACCGGGAACAAGTTACAGAGTTTGTAGGTTCTATCTGGAACGAAATCCTGAATGGAGTATCGGCATCCCGCAAAATTTCAAAAGATTCTCTTAACGCTTATGCAGATAGAATGATCATGTTTTATCCCTCAGAACAAGCCGTTAAATGTCATCTGGCAGATACTCTTATTTATAAGAATGACGTAAGGGATTACCTGAAACGAATGACAAAAACCGATAAAAAGGATGATCTGGCGGTAATGAGTCTGAAGGACATGATTAACTTAAAACGAAATGTACCTAAAAACAAAAGTGGAAATGCTATTGCAGTTTATTATGCATTCGGCGAAATAGACACCAATGCTGACGGTGGAATTATTTCGGAAAAAGTTATTAAGGATCTGCGGGAAATAAGAGAAAACAAAGACATCAAAGCTGTGGTATTGCGCGTAAACTCTCCCGGAGGAAGCGCATTTGGTTCAGAACAAATATGGAATGAAATTAAAGCGTTGAAAAAAGAAAAAACAGTGGTTGTCTCTATGGGTGATTATGCTGCATCCGGAGGTTACTATATTTCATGCGCAGCAGATTGCATTGTTGCAGAACCAACCACATTGACTGGTTCGATTGGTATATTTGGTATGTTCCCTAACGTAAAAGGATTGACCGATAAAGTAGGACTTAATTTTGATGTTGTAAAGACTAACAAGTTTTCTGACCTGGGAGCACTTGGCCGCGGACTTAACTCAGACGAGCAAACCCTGATACAGATGAACATCAACCAGGGATACAATACATTCCTTTCAAGATGTGCAGAAGGCAGAAAAATGAGTAAGGAAAAGATGGAAAAAATAGCCGAAGGAAGGGTATGGACCGGCGAAAAAGCTAAAAAAATTGGTTTGGTGGATGAACTGGGAGGTATTGATAAAGCCATTCAGATTGCCGCTCAAAAAGCAAAGGTAAAAGAATACACTCTGCTATCATTCCCAGAAAAAGAAAATTTCCTCTCTTCACTTTTAAAGGAAAAACCGACTCATTACATCGAATCTAAATTAACAAAATCTAAATTCGGAGAGCTCTATCAAGGTTTCAGCATGATAAAAGATGTACAGAGCCTTGATTATATGCAAGCTCGTGTTCCTTTTGACATCAACATCAAATAGTGAATGGAAGATAGTTTCATTAAAATACACAAAAGTTTATACCCCCTCTCCTTTCTATACGGACTGGGGGTAAACTTGCGTAATAAACTCTTTGATTGGGGCATTCTGAAGTCCAAAAGTTACGAAATCCCAATTATTTGCATTGGGAATATCACAGTGGGCGGTACCGGAAAAACCCCTCATACCGAATATCTGATCAGATTACTTAAGAATGAGTTTAAGATTGCGGTATTGAGCAGAGGCTATAAACGTAAATCAAAAGGTTTTGTCCTGGCTACAGAAGACAGCTCGGCAAAAAACATCGGTGATGAGCCTTACCAGATAAAACAAAAATTTCCAGAAGTAATTGTATCTGTCGATAAAGACCGATGCCATGGGATTGAAATGCTGATGGAAGAAAACAGCAACCCCAGATTGGATGCAATTTTACTTGATGATGCTTTTCAGCATCGGTATGTTTCTCCCGGACTAAGCATTCTTCTGGTTGATTTCAACCGGCTGATTTGTGACGACGCACTTCTTCCGGCCGGCAGACTGAGAGAGCCCGAACATGGGAAAATCCGCGCGAATATGGTCATTGTAACCAAATGCCCACAGAGAATGAAACCGATGGATTATCGGATTATTTCCAAAAGGCTGGATCTATACCCATATCAGGAACTATATTTTACAACCTATAAATACGGAGGTTTAACTCCATTGTTCCCGGAATACGGTGCCACACGAAAGACACTGGCACAAATTGAAAAGAACGAGCAGGTACTGTTACTTACCGGTATTGCTTCTCCCAAGCAAATGATGCAAGACCTGGAACGCTATACATCACAAATTACTCCGGTTACATTCTCAGACCATCATGATTTTGGCGAGAATGACTTAAAGACAATAAAGGAGACATTCAACCGATTGTCTGGTAACAAGAAAATCATCGTCACAACCGAGAAAGACGCAGCCCGACTTTCTCAGATATCTCATATAATTGATGAAGAGGTAAAAAAGAGCATTTATATTCTTCCCATTGAAGTAAAATTCCTGTTAAACCAGGATGAAATGTTTAATCAAAACATTATTGAATATGTTAGAAAAAATAAAAGAAACGGCATCATTTCTTAGAGAAAGAATGCATACATCTCCCGAGACAGCAATAATTCTAGGCACTGGCTTAGGAAATCTGGCCGGTGAAATTACTGAAAAATTAGAGATAGAATACAAAGATATTCCCAATTTCCCCATATCTACCATCGAAGGACACAGTGGAAAACTTATCTTCGGGAAACTGGGCAACAAGGACATCATGGCCATGCAGGGACGATTCCATTACTACGAAGGATACTCCATGAAAGAGGTGACGTTTCCGGTAAGAGTTATGAAGGAATTGGGTATAAAAACCCTATTTGTATCAAATGCCAGCGGCGGGACAAATCCAAATTTTGAAATCGGAGACCTGATGATTATCACAGATCATATCAACTATTTCCCCGAACACCCATTAAGAGGTAAGAACCTATACGGAGCTCGCTTCCCGGATATGAGTGAAGCTTACTCCAGAGAGTTAATTGGGAAAGCCTTGGTTATTGCAGAAGAAAAAGGAATCAAAATACAACAGGGAGTCTACCTTGGAACTCAAGGCCCTACCTATGAAACTCCTGCAGAATACAAACTGTTCCATATTATGGGAGCCGATGCGGTGGGTATGTCGACCGTTCCCGAAGTGATTGTAGCAAATCATGCCGGAATCAAGTGTTTCGGAATCTCCATCATCACCGACCTTGGCGTTGAAGGTAAAATTGTTGAAATATCTCATGAAGATGTTCAAAAAGCAGCCGATGCCGCACAACCCAAGATGACATATATCATGCGCGAAATGATCAACAGGGTATAAACTAATATAAATATATGCAAGAAAGAAAAAGAACAGAAATAGCAACTTTAGGAGAATTTGGACTTATCAACCATTTGACCGAGGGGATTGAGATAAAGAACGAATCGACTATATACGGCGTTGGCGACGATGCAGCAGTACTCTCATATCCTGAAAAGCAAGTGTTGGTTACAACCGATCTGCTAATGGAAGGCGTCCATTTCGATTTAACATACGTTCCTTTAAAACATTTGGGATACAAGGCCGCCATCGTGAATATATCTGATATATACGCAATGAACGGAAGTCCCAAACAGATGATTATTTCCATCGCCCTATCCAAAAGATTCTGCATTGAAGATATGGAAGATCTCTATGCCGGACTGAGAATTGCCTGCGAAGAGCATGATGTAGATATAGTTGGCGGTGACACCTCCTCTTCAATGACAGGACTTGCAATAAGCATTACCTGCATTGGTGAAGCTGACAAGGAAAAGGTAGTCTACCGTCACGGGGCAAAAGATACCGATCTGGTTTGTGTAAGCGGTGACTTGGGGGCAGCATATATGGGACTTCAACTTTTGGAAAGAGAAAAAGCGGTATTAAAAGGTGAAAAAGATATGCAACCCGACTTTGCCGGAAAGGAATATTTGCTTGAAAGGCAGTTGAAACCAGCTGCACGCAAAGATATCATCGAAAAACTGGCTAAGTTGAACATCGTTCCCACCTCCATGATGGACATCTCCGATGGGCTATCATCGGAGATGATGCATATCTGCACGCAAAGCAAGGTAGGTTGTCGCATCTATGAAGAACGTATCCCTATTGATTACCAAACAGCGGTTATGGCAGAAGAATTCAATATGAATCTTACAACCTGTGCTCTGAATGGCGGAGAAGATTACGAGCTTCTTTTCACAGTTCCCATTGCCGACCATGATAAAGTTGCGGAAATTGAAGGGGTAAAACTGATAGGACATATCACAAAACAAGAACTTGGATGCGCTTTAATCACAAGAGACGGTCAGGAATTTGAATTAAAAGCGCAAGGATGGAATGCATTAAAATAAGGTGCTAACTAATTCATCCTGTGCAAATAAGGATATCCCTCAAAATGCCGATATACAGAAAATGCACTGTTTATCGGCATTTTTCTTTGTTTTAGTTTGCATATTTAAAAAGAATCACTACCTTTGCATCCGCAATCACAAAGGTGCCATAGCTCAGTTGGTAGAGCAAAGGACTGAAAATCCTTGTGTCCCCGGTTCGATTCCTGGTGGCACCACCTTAAAAGAGCATTAAATCAAATGATTTAATGCTCTTTTTTCGTCATAAAACATCTATTTTCCTTTTCTTTGCCTTTCTATTTTTTAAATTTCTTAAATAACACTGCTTTAATATTTAAATTCTGTAAACGCGCTCCTCTCAAAAACATATTTTAACATTGTTAATTAATTTATGTTATTCCAAGAGGTCATTCAAAAAAAATACCATAAACATTATTGTTACTCTGGACAATTATGACCTTAATATTCCCATCACAAACAATTATAAAGGAGAATATAGACCCTAAAATCATAATCAATTATTGTTTTGAAAACAATATCTCCTTTTTGTTGTTTTATAATATGTAATATTTTATAAAAAATAAATAGCAGTTTATTATAAATAACCCATAAATTAATGATTTTTCCTTTTTGATTCATATTATACAAATATTTATTCTTAAAAACATTAACAAATCAATCAAATTATTTTGTTTATTTTGCAATCCATATTATCTTTGCATTCAAGATACAGGATCCGAAATGGAGTCTGTAGCTAACTAAATCAATAAAAGCATCTTATAAACCAAGTAAGTTTAACTAAAAACACATGCAAGAATGAAAAAAAAAGCAGAATTTAGTTCTTTCTTTTTTAAGAAAGTCTTTGTGCTCATTCTATCGTTAGTTTCTGTCACAGCAATGGCACAAACATTGACTGTAAAAGGAACTGTAAAAGATCCGTCAGGTGAATCGATTATCGGAGCGAACATCTCAGTCCAAGGGACAACAAACGGTACAATTACTGATATGGATGGTAATTATGTACTTTCAAAAGTACCCTCAAAAGGGAAATTAGTTTTCTCTTTCCTTGGCATGGAATCTCAAGTTGTTGAAGTAAATGGACAAACCACAATTAACATTACATTGAAAGAGAGTTCACAAATACTTAAGGAAGTTGTGGTTACAGCTTTAGGTATCAAACGTGAAACAAAAGCACTTGGATATGCAGTTACAGAATTAAACGGCGACCAGTTGAATGCAAATGTTATCAACCCTGTTGCAGCTTTGCAAGGTAAAGTTGCCGGTGTTGAAATTGCACAATCAGACGGTGGTATGTTCGGTTCTACTAAGATTTTGATCCGTGGTGCTTCTACCTTGGGTAAAAATAATCAGCCAATCTATGTTGTTGACGGGATTATTTTAGATAATGCCATTTCAAAATCAGGAGATGCTGACTGGAATCAAGCTGCAAATGACTATGGTAATGAATTAAAGAATCTGAACCCAGACGATTTTGAAACTGTTTCTGTACTGAAAGGTGCAGCTGCAACAGCTCTTTATGGATCACGCGGTCTTAATGGTGCCGTAGTAATCACTACCAAGAGTGGAACAAAGAATAAAGGTATCGGCGTTCATTTATCACAAACTTTTGGTGTAGACTACGTTTTTGCACAACCAGACCTTCAGAATGTTTATGGTGACGGTGCATTTTCTGGTTATGTAGATTATGGAAAAAAAGATTCTAATGGCAACTATTATCGTTTTGATAATAAACATCAGTTTTTCACTAATGCAGATGGTAAAAATACTGTATTAAGTAGCGACTGGCAAGGTGCTGGATTCGGTCCAGCATTCGATGGTTCAAACATTGAATACTACGACCATACATACAGACCGTACAATGCTGTTAAAAACAACTTTAAAGACACTTATGATCTCGGCTTTAACAGCAATACAAACGTAGCAATAAGTGGTGGTAACGATAAAACAACTTTCTACACATCTTTGTCATACAAATATAATGAAGGAACATTGCCAAACAACAGTTTTAATCGTTTATCAGCGATGGCAAAAGCATCTCATGATATTACAAGCAAAGTGAATCTTGAAGCCAGTATCACATTTGCCAATTCAAATCCAAAGAATGCACAACCTAACGTTGGTGAATATTATATCGATGGAACATGGCCACGTGCATATGACCCTAGTTACTTTAAACATAAATATAAAGGTAATCATGGTGGGCTTGCAAGCACCGACTTTGGTGACGAATATGGAACAGTACCAGGACGTAGTTTATGGTGGAATGTTTATGAGAACGAATACACTCAGAAAGAGACATCTGTTCGTCCGGGACTAATCTTAAATGCAAAAATAACAGATTGGGTAAGTTTCAGAGCTGAAGGTACTTATAACTACTACTATCGCAGATCTGAAGAGAAGGATTTAGGGACTGGATATGCAAATACAAATTCTGGTTACTATGGAATGAACATGTACACTAAGGAACAAACCAATTTCAACGCAGCATTCAATTTCAACAAACCATTAGGTGATTGGTACGTTGGTGGTTTTGTTCGTGGTGAATATTACAACAACATTGAACAAGCTACTTCAATGAATACATCTGGAGGATTGATTGTTCCTGGACAATATTTCTTAGGAAATTCTAAAGACGCCGTCAGCTATAATGGAAATATCTCAGGACAAAAGAGAATGTTATCAGTAGCATTCCAGGGAAGTGTTAGTTGGAAAAACCAGGTTTATTTAGATGTAACAGGACGTAATGACTGGTCATCTGCATTGGTTTACTCTGATAAGCATGGAGACTATTCATACTTCTATCCATCAGTTTCCGGATCATGGTTACTACACGAAACCTTTAAGTTACCAAGCGCTATTTCTTTTGCAAAAGTTCGCGCATCATGGGCACAGGTAGGTAATGATACAGATCCTTATATTATTAACACGGCCTATTCTCTTGGTACATCCAATACCTTAAACGGAAATGTTTATTCGTTGTCATTGAATAATACTGTATTTTCGAATAATCTGAAACCTGAACGTAAAAATGCTTGGGAAGTAGGACTTGACTGGCGTTTCTTCAATAACAGAATTGGTCTGGATGCAACATACTATAAGGAAAATACAAAGAATCAGATTATGACGATCTCAGTACCTTATGTATCAGGTATCAGTGCACAGAAAATCAATGCCGGTAATATCCAAAATCAGGGTGTAGAATTGGCACTGAATACAGTTCCTTTCCAAAACAAGGACTGGAAGTGGACATTAGACTTCACATACACCAAGAATCAGAATAAGATTATTTCATTACACAAGAATGTAGCAGACTACATTACACTTGATGGTACTCCAGACTATGGTAACTATCGTATCGGTTCTGTTGCCAAAGTAGGTTATTCTTATGGTATCCTGATGTCAGATTCTAAAAAAGCAATTGATGAAAAGACTGGTTTGCCAATCCTGAAATGGAGCGATTCAAATCGTTATGCATATTATGCAAGAAGTGGAAAAGTGGAAGAGGTAGGTTCAATGATTCCTGATTTCCTTGGATCATTATCAACTAGTCTGAGCTATAAAAACTGGAGCATCAACGCTTCATTTGATATGAGATTCGGAGGCTATGTCGCTTCTTATGGTTCTAGATATGGTACAGCTTACGGCTATACAAAAGCTTCATTAAGATACTCAGCTCCCGAATATGGTGGTACAACCTGGACTTCTAAGTTCGATAATTTAACTTATGACGATGGCGTAATTCCTGAAGGTATTTTCCCAGCAGGAACAAAGATTACTCAGGCCGACGGAAGTTCTTATACAGTTGCTACAGGTGGTGAAACATTCAAAGACTTGTTAGGAAAAGGTAAGATTGAACCAACACATGCATCAATCTGGAACTACCGTGTAAATAGTTGGGGACAAGGTGTTGTTAATGACGACTGGGTTTCAAAATTAAACTATATCGCATTACGTGAAGTATCATTGAACTATCGTGTACCTGATAGCTTCAGCCGAAAGCTGAAAGCCAACAGCATTAACCTGACTCTTACAGGACGTAACCTTGGTTACCTTCTGAATAACATGCCTAACGGTGAAAATCCTGAATCTGTTCGTGGTACATCTGCTACAGAATTCCGCGTACGTACATTCTCTGGATATACAGCGAACTACATGTTCACAATTAATGCTAATTTCTAATTGGATCTATTAAACGAATGTTTAATCATTATAAGAAGAACAAAATGAAAAAATATAAATCATTATTAATGTCTGCCCTTCTTGGCTCTCTTGTAATCTTTTCCGGATGCCGTGAAGAATTTGCAGATTTAAATTCCAACCCCTCTGATGTAGTCAAAGCAGAGCCCTCATATCTATTTGCTCAGGCAGTTATCAATTTTGAACCGTCCGGTTATACCTATTGGTTCTACAACGCAGCTATGACATACAGATGGGGACAAATGGGAGTACCGACTACAGGATTTAACTCTACTTACACTGAAACAACTGCTACAGGCGAGCAAGGAGGACAATATATCAGTGTATTGAATTATGCACGTGATCTGGAACATTTACGTTCAACCATGTCTAAAGAAGAATCGGCCAAATATGCTAATATGGCAGCATGTATAGATGTACTAACAGCATATCTTGGAGTTTTTGATAGTGACATGTATGGTGACAGACCATTTATTGACGCTTGTCGTGCCCGCTATGGAGGTACACTAACTCCGGAATATGATAAAATTGAGACTCTGTATACACTATGGTTAAGCATGTTGGATGATGCTGTAAAAACATTGACCACATCTACCAACCAGACCTTCCCAACAAATCAAGATGTAATCTATAAGGGTGACGCATCAAAATGGGCAAAATTGGCAAACTCTTTGAGATTGAAAATTGCTGTTCGTTTATTAGCTCAGAATAAAGCGAAAGCGTTAGAGATTGCTTCAACAGTAGCAAATGCATCTTGTGGCGTGCTCGATGGAACAAGTGACAACTTTGTTTTCAACAAAGCAAAATCTGTAACTGCTAATGACGGTGACAAAGTATACCATTGGAGCAATGGATTCTTACAGGGCACTGCACCAAGTCAAAGAGTTATCAACTTCATGATTAAGAATAAAGACCCACGTGTAAGATTCTTCTATCAGAAAAATCAATGGAGTTCTAAAGTTGTTCAAGCTTTCTTTGACGCTGGAAAAGATGTTCCAAAATATGTATTAGACAATGTGGTGTATACTGAAAATGGCGGTAAAAAAACATTCGTTCAGTGGAAAGGTATGGGCGAACCTTGGGTACGTTACTATGGACTCCCAGTTGAAATGAATGCTCAATATGATAGCAATAATGCAGACTATTTCGATTCAAATCGTTTTAAACTGACTTCAACTCGTAGCTATCAACCGTTCTCTATGTTCCAGCAGGAAATGATTATCGGTAGAATTGACTTTACCTTGCCAACACTACCTGGCGATCCAGTTATTCAGGATACCAATGATAATCCTTGGTATGGTATGTATATGTCAACAGCTGAAGTGAACTTATACCTTGCAGAATTAAAATTGTTAGGAGCAAACTTACCTCAGAGTGCAAGTACCTATTTCAACAAAGCAATCAGAGCTTCTGTTGAGGAATACGACCGTTTGGCAAGCTTGAATAAGATTCCTTACTACGGAACAACATATGGCTATGATCCAAATGAAGTTGCCATTGACCTTAAGAGTGGCGAAATTGATGCTATGGCGTCTAACCCAGATTATCAACTTACAGGTGACAAAGCAAGCGATTTAGAGAAAGTTTATATTCAGGAACTTCTTCATTTCACTTTGTTCCCATGCGATCAGTTTGTAACTGTTCGTCGTTCAGGTTGCCCTAAAGAAGGTTCAACATTGATTAAATGGGAAAACTTTGGTTCCGTAGTTCCAAATAATGCTATACCTCGTCGCTTCGAGGTTGGTTCACCATCACCGACTGACTTGATGTATGATGTACTGATTAAAGCTTATAAGTCACAAGGTTTCACTCCGGGTTCTAACCAAAGCGGGACATTGCTCAATAGTGAAAGAGTATGGCAAGATAAGGGAGCTCCTCAATTCGGAGCAGGTCCTGCACTATAATGTTGTACTAAGTGTACTGAACTCTTAAAATAAATTAAGAGGCTGAATCAAAATAACTATTTTGATATCAGCCTCTTATGCTTTTTGTATATTTACAGATCAATCTTAATCATTATAAACCATGAAACGAATTATCTTTTTAGTAGCAATTATGGCACTCCCGCTGACTAACTTCGCTCAGAAAAAACGGATTATGCTCTTTGATAAGTATTCTCAAGGCACAGTTAAATTGTTTAATATGACAAGAATTAATGCACCGCTAAATTATGATGCATCCAACAAAGCTATGATGTACATGGATGGCGAGAATGAGATGATTCTCATGAATAAGGAACAAGTAGACAGCATACTTATCGGATCTCATAAGTTTATTTATGCAAACGGAACTTATCTGGAATGCATAGCACTCGAAAACGGAGTTGTATACATCGATTGGTTACTAAAAGATGTGAATAGGGGATTTAAAGGGGTTTATGGACAAGTAACTCAATCTAAAGTTGAAAGTATAAACACGAACTACTGGCAGAGGGGTAAATATCTGAATCAGAGTACAGAAGTCTATTCAAGAATAAATGAAAATCGATACTTGTTTGAGACAAAAGGTAAAATGGTGGTATGCAAAAGCAAAAAAAATTTACTAAACTTATTTAAGGAGAAAAAGGAGCTTATAAATGGCTACATTAATAAAAACAATCTTGATTTTACTAGAGTGCCAGATGCTCTTAATCTCATTGATTATTGTTTAAGCTTGAAATAATATGAAGAAAAAAGATATATTAATTAGAACCGTTTTTTTTACCGCTGGTTTATTGCTGTTATCGCCATCCATCAAGTTGCAAGCTCAGCAAGGATTCGTTCATCAACGTTCAACCGAGTATCAATGGCCTGAAGAGAAGAATGTTCTAAACCAATTAGACAAATGGCAAGACATGAAATTTGGTGTCCTTTTTCATTGGGGGTTGTACTCAATTCCTGGTATTGTAGAGTCATGGTCCATCTGTTCTGAGGATGTAGACTGGATACCAAGAGATAGCACAATAGCTTATGAGGATTACAAAAAAGCATATTACAAACTGATTGATAAGTTTAATCCAACTGATTTCAATCCGGAACAATGGGCAGAGGTGATCAAAGCTGGTGGAATGAAATATATGATTTTCACAACTAAACATCATGACGGATTTAATTTGTTTAATACCAAGCAAACAAATTTTTCAATCATGAATAGTGCATTCAAAGATAACCCTAAAGCTGATGTTGCTAAATATGTATTCGATGCATTCCGAAAAAAAGATTTTATGATCGGAGCCTATTTCTCAAAACCTGATTGGCACTGTGAATATTATTGGTGGCCAAGATATGCTACACCTAACAGAAATGTAAATTATAACATTAACAGACATCCTGAACAATGGAAGGCATTTCAGAAGTTCACTTATAACCAGATTGAAGAATTGATGAGTAATTATGGTAAAATTGATATTCTCTGGTTAGATGGTGGATGGGTAGCTGCTCCCCGACAAGACATAAAAATGGAATCTATCGCAAAAATGGCACGTTCTCATCAAACTGACCTACTGATCGTAGATAGAACCATTCATGGAAAATATGAAAATTATCAAACTCCGGAACGTTCAATTCCGGATCAGCAACTACCCTACCCCTGGGAAAGTTGCATGCCTCTAAGTCCTGACTGGGGATGGACGCCAAATGCTAAATTCAAAACAGCCAATGCAGTCATTACCGATCTGATTGAGGTGGTTGCAAAAGGAGGGAATCTCTTATTAGGAGTAGGACCGACTCCGAAAGGACTCATTCAGCCAGAGGTAGAGGTTATTCTCAAAGAGATTGGGCAATGGTTAAAAATAAATGGTGAAGGTATCTATAACACACGCATCACACCTGTTTACAAGAATAAAAACAATGATATCTGGTTCACAGCTAGTAAAGATGGAAAGACACTTTATGCACTTTATATTCAGGGACAAAATAACCCACTTCCTGAAAGCATCGAGTGGGAAAAAAATATTCCTGTGAAAGGAACTGCTATTACATTGCTACATACTGGAAAGAAGGTGAAATGGACTCAAGAAGGAGATAAGGTTAAAGTGCAATTACCACGCCTTTCTAAATATGACAAAAAGCCATTAGTGTTTTCATTTAAAATAAAGAAATAAGATGACCAAGTATCTCATTATAATTTGTTCTGTACTGTTGATATCTTTTCGGCTTCAAGGACAACCTGTATATAAAAATGCGAAAGCGCCTGTTGAAGAGAGAATAAGCAACCTACTTTCATTAATGACGCTGAACGAAAAAATTGGTCAGCTATGTTGTCCTCTTGGTTGGGAAATGTATTTAAAAACGGATAAAGGTGTTGTTCCAGCAGAAAAATTTAAAAATCTGATGAACAACCGTCCTATTGGTTCTTTCTGGGCAACATTAAGAGCCGATCCATGGACTCAAAAAACGTTGATAACAGGCCTTTCTCCAAAACAATCAGCAGAAGCCATTAATTCACTTCAAAAATACGCAATGGAAAAGACCCGACTGGGTATCCCGATTCTATTTGCTGAAGAATGCGCTCACGGACATATGGCCATCGGCACAACCGTTTTCCCCACTTCCATAGGACAAGCCAGCACCTGGAATGTAGATTTGATAGAAGAGATGGGAAGGGTTATTGCGCAGGAATGTTGGTCGATGGGAGGAAATATCGGCTATGGGCCAATACTTGATGTAGCTCGTGAACCTCGATGGTCAAGGATGGAAGAGACTTTCGGAGAAGATCCTGTCTTGACCGGAATACTTGGAAGTGCATTTGTACAGGGATTGCAAGTGAAGGACAATGCAGGAAAATATAAATTCTATTCTACATTAAAGCATTTTGCCGGATATGGCATCCCGTTAGGTGGACATAATGGTAACCCTGCTCAGATTGGAATGCATCAGCTATTTTCTGAAATGCTGCCTCCTTTCAAGATGGCAGTAAAGGCTGGTGCAAAAACCGTGATGACATCTTATAATTCTATTGACGGAGTTCCTAGCACCTCGAACCGTTATCTATTGAAAGATATTCTCAGAAAACAGTGGGGATTCAATGGATTTGTATTTTCTGACCTCGGTAGTATTGAAGGAGTGCGGGGACACCGAATAGTTGCCAATGTAAAAGAAGCGGCAGCAGCCTCTCTTAAAGCTGGCACCGATGTCGATTTAGGGGGCAATGCTTATGGTAAAAACCTTGAAAATGCACTACAGGAGAAGTTAATTTCTCTTGCTGATATTGACAGTGCTGTTAGTCATGTATTGAGATTAAAGTATGAAGCAGGCCTTTTTGAAAACCCATATGTCAAGCCAACTGATGCAGCAAAGCTGGTTCGGTGTGAAAATAACAAGACTGTTGCATTAAAAGTAGCCAGAGAAAGCATTGTTCTTCTAAAGAACGATAATATTCTTCCATTAGAGAAGTCCATCAAAAGTATAGCGGTAATTGGTCCGAATGCTGATAATATCTATAATCAGCTTGGCGATTATACAGCACCTCAAGAAAGAGATAATATCAAAACAGTACTAGATGGAATTAAGGAATCTGTATCAGCCAAAACGAAGATAAATTATGCCAAAGGCTGCGCTATACGGGATACCACTCAAAGTGATATACCAGCAGCTGTAAAGGCGGCAAATCAGTCCGACGCAATTGTGTTAGTACTCGGAGGATCTAGTGCTCGCGATTTTTCTACAGAATTCAAAGAGACTGGAGCTGCAACCGTTTCCGCTCAGAAAGAGAAACTCCTTTCAGATATGGAATCAGGCGAAGGATACGACCGTTCATCGCTTGATTTACTAGGCGATCAGGAAAAACTTCTTCAGGCTATGCTGAAAACAGGGAAACAATTGGTTGTTATTTATATACAGGGCAGACCGCTCAATATGAATACTGCTGCAGAGAAAGCAAATGCTCTGCTTACAGCATGGTATCCTGGACAAGAAGGAGGAAAAGCCATCGCAGAAGTTCTGTTCGGAGATTATAACCCGGCAGGCCGACTACCGGTTTCTATCCCAAGATCAGTGGGACAACTGCCTGTATACTATTCACTTGGGAAACAGAATGAATATGTTGAAGGAACAAGCTCACCACTTTACAGTTTCGGATATGGACTTAGCTATACTACATTTGAGTATTCGGGCATGAAGTGCAAAAAAACAGGAAAGGATAGCTTTATAATCTCCTGTGAGATTAAAAACAAAGGGAATCGTGAAGGAGATGAGGTGGTACAGCTTTACCTCAAAGACGACGTTAGTTCAATAATCACTCCGGAAATTATGCTGAAAAAATTCAAACGGATTCATCTGGATAAAGGAGAAACCCGGAAAATTGAATTTGAGCTGACCAAGGAAGATCTTTCTCTGTATAACCAGCAAATGGAGTTTGTTGCAGAACCAGGAACCTTCACTGTAATGCTTGGAGCAGCCAGCAACGACATCAGGCTAAAGGATAAGATTGAACTGAAATAGAATGAATGAGAGTTTGGCATGATAAAATAAAGATTACAACTGATAACGGTGAACAGGTGGAAGCACTTGCTCCCGTTATCATCTCAGCCAGCAGATCGACTGATATCCCTGCCTGGTATGCCGATTGGTTCTTTAACCGTCTGAAAAAAGGTTATCTTAAATGGCACAACCCTTTTAACCAGAAACCTGTATATGTCTCATTCAAAAAATGCAAAGTTATAGTCTTCTGGACAAAAAATCCGAAACCCATTCTCCCCTATCTACATGAGCTGGATAAGCAAAACATTCATTATTATTTCCAATTCACCTTAAACGACTACCAACAAGACAGATTCGAGCCCAATTTACCCTCATTGCAGGAACGTATTTATACATTCAAAGAATTATCATTATTGATAGGCAAAGAGAGAGTAATCTGGCGGTTCGACCCAATAATTATCACTTCACAAATTACTCCGGAAGTACTCTTGAAGAGAATCCGTAATATTGGGGTTCAGCTGAAAGGTTATACCGAAAAATTGGTAATCAGTTTTGTGGATATAAATACTTACCGCACCGTTCAGACAAAGTTGATTCAAGAAACAACAGACTTCACTAAAGAAAGTATTGGTAATGCTGAACCAGCAGAAAAACAAATGAATATTATTGGTGAAGGATTAGCCAAACTTCGTCGAATCTGGAAAGAAGGTGGCTGGGAACTTTCAATAGCGACATGTGCAGAAGCCATCGACCTTAGTAAATATGGAATAGAGCATAACAGTTGCATTGATAAAAAGCTAATAGCACGAATATTTCAATCTGACCTTGAGTTAATGTATTTTCTGGCAACAGGTAAACTTCCCGATACCAAAGAGATGTTTCCTCCTGAATTGCCACAAAGTCCAATCAATCTGAAAGACAAAGGACAGCGTAAAGCTTGCGGATGCATCTTAAGCAAAGATATCGGGATGTACAATACCTGCCCGCATCATTGTGTTTATTGCTATGCGAACAAATCCAGAGATTTGGTTGAACGGAACTTTCATGCCCACCAGTCAGGAAGTGAATGCACTATTTGTATGAGCAATTCTATCAAAATTAAATAAGCAAGCAATAATATAAAATTACTCCGACAACTAATTCGATAAAATATAGATTCACTCTTGATTCTATGTTTGATTTGATTAAAGAATCTTATCTTTATCGGTTCACAGTGAAAGATATTATTTATCCTTTTAGGGTGCAGAGATTGTGCCTGTTTTATTTCATTCAACGAAGAATGAATTGTATTTTTGCATTTTTGAAAGATGAACAACAAATTAGAAACAAATTATGAAATATAACTTTGATGAGGTAATAGATCGTGCAGGAACCGATGCTCTGAAAGTAGATGCAGTAAAGCCAAGATGGGGAAGGGACGACTTACTGCCACTTTGGGTCGCAGATATGGATTTCCGAACTGCGCCATTTATCCTGGATGCTATCAGACAAAGATGTGAAAACGGAATTTTGGGATATACATGTAAGCCGGTATCATATTACCACGCTATTGAAAAATGGCTTTTAAACAGATTCGACTGGAGCGTCTCAAAAGAGCAAATAAGTTTTACCCCTGGAATTGTGCCGGGCATTGCATTTGTGCTGAATTGCTTTACCAAACCCGGAGATAAAGTCCTGGTACAGACACCGGTTTATCATCCTTTCTTCCTGGTGACAGAACATAATAACCGAGAGGTGGTTTACAATCCATTGGTACTGGAAAATGGGCAATATCGCATGAATCTGGAACACTTCAAAGAGGTAATCAAAGGTTGTAAGTTATTTATTCTTTGCAATCCTCATAATCCGGGAGGAAGAGTATGGAGTAAAGAGGAGCTGTCTGCAATAGCCGAAATTTGTTACGATAACGGGACTTTGGTTCTCTCTGATGAGATTCACGCCGACCTCACTTTACCAGGTTTTAAACATACTCCTTTTGCCAAAGTTTCGGAAAAAGCTCGTTTGAACTCCATTGTCTTCATGTCACCCAGCAAAGCATTCAACATGCCGGGACTATCGAGCTCATATTGCATCATTGAAAATAACGAGATAAGAAAAAAGTTTCATAATTATCTAAGTGCCAGCGAACTTTCGGAAGGACATGTATTTGCCTTTATCTCTGTGGCCGCCGCCTACGAACAGGGAACAGATTGGCTGAATCAGCTCCTTGATTACATACAGAAAAACATTGATTATGTAGATAACTATTTACAGAAAAATATGCCGCGTATAAAAATAATACGCCCTCAAGCTTCATATCTCATTTTCCTGGATTGCCAGGAATTAGGATTAAGTCAGCCTGAATTAGTAGATTTCTTTGTAGACAAGGCTCATCTGGCTTTAAACGACGGAGCAATGTTTGGTAAAGAGGGAACTGGATTTATGCGTTTGAATGCAGGCTGCCCACGTTCGATTCTCCAGAAAGCACTCGGCCAGTTGGAAACAGCCTACAAAGAACAATTTGGGAAATAATAGAAAGTGTAGATCCTTTGATGGTAAGTTCATCTTTTTCTGCTGTAAATCATCAGCTTTACTAGTTGATAAAAAAAGAGAATGAGATGTAAAACCCTGGATACGAATGATAAAGTTTTATATTATCATTCATAATCTTCTTATAAAGATATAATATAAAAGAGTCATTTTTAATCCACGATATTGGTTGAAAATGACTCTTTTGCATTAGAAATAATAAGTAACACCTATCAGACTGGAGAGTAGCCTTCAAATTTATATCAAAAAGCAGATCTTTTTTTCAAATAAAACAAATAATCAACCCACGAAAATAATACATCTAACTGATTTCTATATATTTAAACATTTAATATCTATATTATAATATTCAGTTGGATCAATAAGTCCTGTTTTTATAGCATAAACCGTGAGTTCGTGAATACTGCACACGCCAGTCTTTCGAAAAATATTCTTTCTGTGAGTAATCACATTGTGATAACATAGATTTTTGATTCTTGCTATTTACTTGGTGGTTTTTCCATTAGCTTTTCAAATGGGATTTAATTACCACATTTATGGTAATATAAGTATAAAACAGCTGTATTAATTTAAAGAGAAAAAATAGTCTTTACAGGAAAGTGCTGAATATTGCGAGTTGCATTCTGTTGAATAAAGAACGAAATAGAAATCACTAGGTTTGAAAAAATGCTTATAGAAACAATTATATCAACACTTATCTGACAAGAACTAAAGAAGTAAGGACAGATCCTAAAGTGGTTAAAAGTAGTCTGCTGTGTTGTGATACTATCCTTATTTATTAATCAACTAAGATCGTGCCAGAAAGTGCCAATTAGTTAAACCGCTTTGCTCAGATCTCCCCTATCCTCAAATTCTGTTATGGCTTTTCTCCATTCTTCAGAAATCGGTCGGGTCGTTTTTGTTTTAGCATCAAAACCAACCATTACCGTCTGGCAAATTGATTTAACTTCGTTCGTATCAACGTCAATCAGTTGCTGAAGCAATTTAAAGCTTTTATTTCCTATTTCGGTAACTGCAGTCTGCACAGCAACGTTCTCATTCGGATAAACCGATAACAAGAAACTTACCTGAATGTTTGCAATAACCACTCCTACTTCATTGCTTGAAATAATGCCAGGAACTACTTCTTTAAAATAAAATGTTTTTCCCAGATCGTAGAAGGAGAAATATACCGAGTTATTAACATGCCCCAACGCATCAAAATCATTAAATCGAAGTTGAATAGGAACCGTATGTTTAAATATCAATCTTTCCATTTTCTATTTTTTTAGGCTACAAAATTAGTTATTTTACAATCTATTTGCAACAATCTGTATTATTTGACATTTAAAAAACTACAATTTACAACTTTATTTTGTAGCTTTGTGGTGAATATATGATTAATCACACAACAAAATGGCTAAAATAACAAAAGAAGCGGCTCTACTCTATCACTCACAGGGTAAGCCCGGAAAAATCGAGGTAATTCCTACCAAACCCTACAGTACACAAACTGACTTATCTTTAGCTTACTCTCCCGGAGTGGCAGAACCTTGTCTAGAAATTGAAAGAGAACCACAGACAGCTTACGATTATACTGCAAAAGGAAATCTGGTTGCAGTAATCTCTAATGGTACAGCTGTACTAGGTCTTGGAGATATCGGTGCTATGGCTGGAAAGCCCGTAATGGAAGGTAAAGGATTACTTTTCAAAATTTATGCAGGAATTGATGTTTTTGATATTGAAGTAAACGAGAAAGATCCCGAAAAGTTTATCGAAGCAGTGAAAGCTATTGCTCCGACTTTCGGAGGTATCAACCTTGAAGATATCAAAGCTCCTGAGTGCTTCGAAATTGAAACTCGTTTAAAAGCAGAACTAGACATTCCAGTAATGCATGATGACCAACACGGAACTGCAATCATTTCGAGTGCAGGTTTGGTAAATGCACTCGAAGTGGCTGGAAAGAAGATTGAAGAGGTAAAAATCGTTGTGAACGGAGCCGGTGCTTCTGCCAACTCCTGCACCAAATTATACATTGCACTTGGAGCACGCAAAGAAAACATTGTGATGCTTGATAGTAAAGGTGTAATATCAACTTCGCGTACTGACCTGAACGAATCTAAAAAGTTCTTTGCAACTTCTCGTACAGACATTCACACTTTGGCCGAAGCAGTTAAAGATGCTGATGTATTCCTTGGTTTATCAAAAGGTAATGTGCTTTCACAGGATATGGTCCGTTCAATGGCAAAAGACCCAATTGTATTTGCTCTTGCAAATCCAGTTCCTGAAATATCATACGAAGATGCAATGTCATCACGCCCTGATGTATTAATGGCAACCGGACGTTCAGATTATCCTAACCAGATTAACAACGTTATCGGTTTCCCATATATTTTCCGCGGTGCTCTTGACACACGTGCATGCGCCATCAACGAAGAGATGAAGCTTGCTGCAGTAAAAGCAATTGCCGGATTAGCCAAACAACCAGTTCCGGATGTTGTAAACAAAGCTTATAATGTAAGTAGCCTTACATTCGGACCAGAATACTTTATTCCGAAACCAGTTGACCCACGTTTGATCACTGAAGTATCAATGGCAGTGGCAAAAGCTGCTATGGAATCAGGAGTTGCCCGCAAACCAATTGAAGACTGGGATGCATACAAGAAACGTCTCCGCGAACTGATGGGATACGAATCTCAGCTAACTAGTCAGTTGTATGACATGGCACGCAGCAATCCTAAAAAGGTAGTGTTTGCAGAAGGCGGACATCCTAATATGTTGAGAGCAGCTGTAGAAGCAAAGAATGAAGGTATCTGTCATCCTATATTATTAGGTAACGAAGAACGTATCGAAAAGACAGCAAAAGAGCTTGATCTGAATCTGGACGGTATTGAAATCGTAAACCTTCGTCATGACCGTGAAACAGAACGTCGCGATCGTTATGCACAAATCCTGACTGAAAAACGTGCTCGTGAAGGTGCCAACTACGATGAAGCAACCGATAAGATGTTCGAACGTAACTACTTTGGTATGATGATGGTAGAAACAGGCGAAGCTGATGCTTTCATCACCGGTCTCTACACAAAATACACCAACACCATTAAGGTTGCTAAAGAAGTTATCGGAATAAAAGAAGGATATAACCATTTCGGTACAATGCACATCCTGAATTCAAAGAAAGGAACATATTTCCTTGCAGATACATTGATCAACCGTCACCCGGACACAGAAACATTGACTGATATTGCCAAACTGGCTGCTGAAACCGTTCGTTTCTTCAATCAGACACCGGTAATGGCAATGCTTTCTTATTCAAACTTCGGTTCTGACCCTGCAGGAAGTCCGGCCAAAGTACATGAAGCTGTAAGAAAGATGCAGGATGCCTATCCAGATCTGGCTATTGACGGTGAAATGCAGGTAAACTTTGCATTGAACAAAGCACTTCGTGATGCTAAATATCCATTCACCAAGCTGTTTGGAAAGGATGTAAATACATTGATATTCCCTAATCTTAGCTCTGCCAACTCTGGTTATAAGCTAATTCAGTCTATGTGCGATACAGAACTGATTGGCCCTATCCAAATGGGTCTAAATAAACCTATTCACTTTACAGATAGCGAAAGCTCTGTTCGCGACATTGTAAACATTACAGCTGTTGCTGTGATTGATGCTATTGTTGCTGCGAACGGAAAAGAACGTTAATAGGTAACACTCTTCGGGGCGGTAAATATTAAACACAAGCTGTTTATATTTGCTGCCCCATTATATTTTGAAAAATTAAAATCAAACGTCCAAGCATTGCACCATGCCCGTTCGCAATCTGTTTGAATTCGCATTCTTTAAATAACACTTTGCTATCCGGATAAAGATCCGACAATCGAATTGATGATCTGAATATCCTCTCACCGGAAATTAATGGCATACCATTTCTCAGTATTGTATTTAAGTCTAAAAAACAAAGAAAATAATATCTTTTAGTTACTAAAAATACAAAATATAACCATTATGCTATTTTATCGCATATTTTATTTATAATTTGTTTGGTATATTAAATTAAAAGCATACATTTGCAACCACAAACTTAGAAAAACAATCTTTTTTAACATACAACAACCAATAAAAGAAATCTTATGGACGCAAGTAAGGTATTAGACGATCTGAAAAGAAGGTTCCCTAACGAACCAGAGTATCACCAGGCAGTAGAAGAAGTACTTTCTACCATCGAAGATGAGTACAACAAACATCCTGAATTTGACAAAGCCAACCTAATTGAACGTCTCTGTATTCCAGACAGAGTATTCCAGTTCAGAGTAACATGGATGGACGATAAAGGTAATATCCAGACAAACATGGGTTACCGCGTTCAGCACAACAATGCAATTGGCCCGTATAAAGGTGGTATCCGTTTCCATAGTTCGGTAAACCTTTCAATTCTTAAGTTCCTGGCATTTGAACAGACATTCAAAAACTCTCTGACAACATTGCCAATGGGTGGTGGTAAAGGTGGATCTGACTTCTCTCCTCGTGGAAAGTCAAATGCTGAAGTTATGCGTTTTGTACAATCATTCATGCTGGAATTGTGGCGCCATATTGGTCCTGACACAGACGTTCCTGCAGGTGATATCGGTGTTGGTGGCCGTGAAGTTGGTTTCATGTTCGGTATGTACAAGAAGCTTGCTAAAGAATTTACAGGAACCTTTACCGGTAAAGGTCTTGAGTTCGGAGGTTCTTTGATTCGCCCTGAAGCAACAGGTTACGGTAACATCTACTTCCTGATGGAAATGCTGAAGACTAAAGGCACTGACCTGAATGGTAAAGTATGTACAGTTTCCGGTTCAGGTAACGTTGCTCAATACACTATCGAAAAAGTTCTTGAATTAGGTGGTAAAGTTGTGACTTGCTCTGATTCTGATGGATACATATATGATCCAGACGGAATCGACCGCGAAAAACTTGACTACATCATGGAACTTAAGAACCTTTACAGAGGTCGTATCCGTGAATATGCAGAAAAATATGGCTGCAAATATGTAGAAGGAGCTAAACCATGGGGTGAAAAATGCGACATCGCTCTTCCTTCTGCAACTCAGAATGAATTGAATGGCGACCACGCCCGTACATTGGTAGCAAACGGATGTATTGCTGTTAGTGAAGGTGCTAACATGCCTAGCACTCCAGAAGCAGTTAAAGTATTCCAGGATGCTAAGATTCTTTACGCTCCGGGTAAAGCTGCAAATGCCGGTGGTGTATCAGTATCAGGTCTTGAAATGACTCAGAACTCAATCAGATTAAACTGGTCAAAAGAAGAAGTTGACGATAAACTGAAGAGCATCATGCAAAGCATCCACTCAGCTTGCGTTGAGTATGGAACAGATGCTGATGGATATGTAAACTACGTGAAAGGTGCAAACGTTGCAGGTTTCATGAAAGTTGCAAAAGCAATGATGGCACAAGGAATTGTGTAATCAGTAAAACAATAGGTAATAATATAGAAGGCGGCCCAGTTGGACCGCCTTTATTGTTTTATAAACTGTTCAGATATAATCAGTGAAAACAGCTTTGACAATGTTATTTTTTTACATACATTTGTGTTTTCATAAAAATTCAACTTTTATAAATAAAACCAACAATGAAAAAAGTGACATTATTATTGGCATGCGGAATGATTGCTGTAAACACTTACGGACAAAAAGGGAAAATAGTTTACCCTATTACAAAGAAAGGCAACACGGTTGATATTTACTTTGGTGAAAAAGTAGCCGATCCTTACCGCTGGCTTGAGAATGACACAACTCAGGAAACAGCAGCCTGGGTAAAAGCACAAAACAAAGTTACCACTGATTATCTGTCTGGAATTCCTTTCAGAGAGAAACTAAAGGAAAGACTTACCAACCTTGCCAATTACGAAAAAATTGGAGCACCATTCAAAAAGAACGGAAAATATTATTTTTATAAAAATAATGGCTTGCAAAACCAGAGTGTTCTTTATGTTCAGAATTCACTAAACGACGAACCGAAGGTATTTCTTGACCCCAATAAACTCTCTGATGACGGCACTGTGGCGCTGACGAGTATCTCTTTTTCAAAAGATGGTAAATACTTAGCCTATACAATATCGAGAAGCGGGTCGGACTGGAGAGAAATCTATGTCATGGATCTTGCATCAGGAAAACTGCTTGACGACCACATCCGGTGGGCTAAATTCACAGGAGCCTCCTGGCAGGAAGATGGATTTTACTATAGTGCATACGATGCACCTGCAACTGGTAAAGAGTTTTCAAACATCAATGAGAATCACAAAATTTACTACCATAAAATAGGAGAGCCACAATCTAAAGACATTCTGGTTTATCAGAACCCTAAATACCCAAAACGATTTTATTCAGCCTCAGTAAGTGAGGACCAACACGTTCTTTTCATTTATGAATCGGGTGAAGGGCGCGGAAACACCCTCTTTATGAAGGACCTGACAAAAGCAGATGCGCCGATTGAGCAGCTGACTTCCGATCATAACTTCGACTATTCTCCGATTGATGTTATTGGCAACAAGATATATTTTTCAACTACCTATAAAGCTCCTAAGAGTAAAATAATGGTTGCCGACATCGCTTCGCCTAAAATTGACAGCTGGAAGGAACTTATACCAGAATCAACCTCCGTTCTTGCCGGATCCGAAATTATTGGAGGTAAGCTTGTGCTTACATACAACAAGGATGCCTCCAACCATGCATTTGTTTACAATACCGACGGCAAACTGCTTCATGAAGTTAAACTGCCGGGATTGGGTGCAGTAGGATTCAGTGGTGATAGAGAAGACAACCTCGCTTTCTACTCTTTCACCTCCTTCACCTATCCCGGGACAGTATTTAAATATAATGTCGAGACCAATGAATCCACCCTGTATCGTGCTCCGAAAGTAGATTTCAACCCAAATGAATTTGTTACCGAGCAGGTATTCTATCCAAGCAAAGACGGGACAAAGATTCCGATGTTTCTAACCTATAAGAAAGGATTGAAAAGAGATGGTAACAATCCTGTGTTTCTTTACGGATATGGTGGATTTAATATCAGCCTCAACCCGGGATTCTCTACTTTCCGTATTCCTTTCCTCGAAAACGGAGGTATCTATGCTCAGACCAACCTTCGCGGAGGTGGAGAATATGGTGAGGAATGGCATGTGGCCGGAACAAAAATGCAAAAGCAAAACGTGTTTGACGACTTCATTTCGGCAGCAGAATACCTAATTGCCAACAAATTTACCAGTAAGAAGAAGATTGCTATTGTAGGAGGTTCCAATGGAGGGCTACTAGTTGGAGCCTGTGTAAACCAACGGCCAGACCTTTTCAGGGTTGCTATTCCAGAAGTTGGAGTAATGGATATGCTTCGATATCATAAATTCACCATCGGATGGAATTGGGCAAGCGACTATGGAACCAGCGAAGACAGCAAAGAGATGTTCGAATACCTTAAGACTTACTCCCCGCTTCACACTCTGAAGAAAGGAGTTACTTATCCTGCCATAATGGTGACCACTGCCGACCATGACGACCGGGTGGTTCCGGCACACTCATTTAAATATGCCGCGGCTCTTCAGGCTGCCAGCAATGGTAAGAATCCAACTCTTATTCGTATAGACAGCAAAGCTGGTCATGGCGCAGGAAAGCCTATCAGCAAAGTAATAGATGAACAAACCGATATCTATTCGTTCATCATGTTCAACATGGGGATAAAACCCGATATCGATCCATCAAAAAAGATTTCAGGAATGTAACAAACAGTTTGTATACGATCAATTTTCTTTTCAATTAGAGAAATTCTCCTGTACACCCGGGTGTACCCCACCCTTACATCCGGGTGTACAGAGCTCCTCCATCCGGGTGTACTAGAAGGGTAGACCTAGATGGAACGAAGAAAGGAATTAATAGAAATAAAAATTCGCATACAAAAACGGGCAACCACATCGGATGATGCAACTGCCCGTATCTGTTTATCAATTTTATCTCTTACAGAGACAATTCAACTACGTAATCAATATCGGTTGGAACTTCTGGCAAATACAGCAAGATGCCTTCTTTATCCTGTTTGAATTTGATTGCAGTCTTATTCTTGAACAATGAAGCCTTTTTCACTTTGCTTGTAACCGGAAGGAACAAGGCATTGTCTTTCAGGTTGAGGATATGTACAAAAAGCCTGTTACCCTTCTGAGTTGTTACTCCCCAGTCGCGAACGGGAACCTGTCCGGCACGGGTGCCATAAACGGTTTCACCATACACTTTCATCCATTCACCCACCTCTTTCAAACGTTGTACAGCCACTTCAGGCATTTGTCCGTTAGGCTGAGGACCTACATTCATCAGTAAGTTCGCATTATTGCCGGCAGCTTTTACCAGATACAGAATCAGCTCCTTGGTCGATTTATAATTGTTATCTGTAATATTGTAGCCCCAGCTGCCATTCATGGTTTCGCAAGTTTCCAACGGTAGTTTACTAATATCCTGACCAGAAAGTCCGGCTGTATTCTGTCCTGGCAGATCGCGTTCAAACATCTGAAAATCTTCTCCCGGCAGTGGTGTACTGTGGTGATTGTTTCCTATCATACATCCCGGCTGCAGTTTATGAATCAATGCATACTGTCCGCCCAAATTCCAGTCCCAAGTAGGGTCCTGATCCTTATCCCAGTATCCGTCGAACCAGATTGCCCCAATCGGTCCATAGTTGGTAAGCAGTTCGGTAAGCTGATTATTCATAAAATTCATATAATCGCTCCACTTCCCATGTGTGGTTCTGCCTGTACCGTGGCCGGTACGACCCAGAGGGTAATAATCGTCTCTACGCCAATCCAGGTGTGAGTAGTACAAGTGAAGCTTTAGTCCTTGTTTTTTACACTCTTCGGCCAGTGCCTTAACAATGTCTTTCTTATAGGGGGTAGCATCAACTATATTGAAATCGGAGTACTTGGTACCAAACATAGAGAAGCCATCGTGATGGCGAGTGGTGAAGCAGATGTATTTCATACCGGCTGCCTTGGCTGCCGATACCCATGCTGCTGCATCAAATTTGGAGGGATAGAATCCAGCGGCCAGTTTCTCATACTCTTTCCAGTTGATATTTTTATTATGCATTACCCATTCACCGCTTCCCAGCATACTATAGATGCCCCAGTGAATAAACATACCAAATTTAGCATCTTGAAATTCAGCTCTGTTTTCTAAGTTCTCTTTGGCTGGTTGATAATCTTTCTGCGCAAACAACGGCATGTTGCAGACAAGAATCAGCAGCGCTAAATAAATCTTTCTCATGTGTTTATTAATTAGGTTTATGTATAGAAAGTCCTTGTACAAAAGTATATTTTCATACAAGGACTCCTGTTTATTTAAAATATCCTACCGGATGATTTAAGATCAATGTCTGCGTTCCGGTCAATTTTAATGCTTTTGTCAACCCAGCACTATCCATCTGTGCTCTTGGAACTGTTCCCAGTCCTATCCCGGAGCAGAAAATTGATATGTTTTGAGAAACAATTCCGCCATCAATCGCTCCCCAGGTTTCATTTGTATCCGAAACCAAAATCAGGCATACTGGTGCTTTTAGCGGGCGCACATCGCCCTCACTGATAAAATCCAGCATATTTGTTTTCGGGTTATAAAGGTAATTAGCCTGTGCCGTGCAGACATATATCTTTATATCCTGCCGGTTCTGAGAAGATGGAGCTGTTTTCTTCGATTCACTCGGGCGATTTATGCCATTGGCTGCCCATACCAAGTCAGAGAGGTCCTGAATGCTTAGCATTTTATCAGAGTATTCGCGGGTGGATTTACGGTTTGATAATGCTTTCATAACATTATCCCCACGGGTCAGATCGGGTGCATTCAACTTGATTGAGGTCAGTTCCTGTGCACTTGAACATGAAATAAAAAAGAACATCATCATTAGCAAAAGGGATTGTTTCATAATTCTCAAATTTAAGTTGATACTATTATTGAATCTCACTAATTATTATTGGGGTTTCATCACAATTCCGATATTCTTCTTTCCATCAATCTTTACCACCATTGGCTTTTCAAAATGTATGTGACGGAGATATTTCGTTTCAAAAACAGCTTCTTTGGCATTCAAAAAATCCTGGTCGTAAATGCCATCGTTCATATAGGAGTTTATAGTGAAATAACCCACACCAAACGAGGTTAGGTTCTGAAAGAAATGAGTTCCCTGACTAGGGTCAATCCGGTAGTTTGTCAACCCGGCCTCAACAATCACCCTAGCTGCAGAGATATGTGGCCATTTAACAGGTATACCCAACCATGTATCACTGGAGCCCCATCTGCCTGGTCCTACCAAAATATAATTCTTTTTCTTATCCAAGAACTGTTTGTTCAGTTTTTCAATTTCGTATGCAATATCCTGATTGTGATATGCACTGTAATTATCTGTTTTTACGTAAACAATGTCATGAACATCATTCATGATGCCGTGTCCCAAAGCATGATTCGAACTCAACAATAAGTCTTTATCTTCAACCTGGGTAAGATCTTCTTCTATCATCTCCTTGCTATCTACAATTGGTCGGATCTGTAACAGGTAGAAAGTGCCTGATTTATCTATCTCGGTACTCAATGTGGCAGCAAATTCAATTTCCACAGGACGACGCATTTCCTTCTCTCCATATTTCATAGCGAGTTGAAGAATTTGTGCAAGCGGAAACACGTCGTGTTGCAAGATATTTGCAAAAGTGATCAGTTTTCGTCCACCTGGATAAATTCCATCACGAATCACCTGATCATATGGATCATAAGTAGAAGCTATATACCGCAAGGCTCCATCATTTTCAGCCTCTTTTACAGGAAGTTTCAACAGATTAAATCCATCATCTATAGAAAATTCCTCTCCAATATTCTTCAAATCGAGCGCATAAAAGCGGGTCTGGGTCTCTTTCAGTGCAATCTCCATTTCACTTGTTTGAAGCACTTTATTCGGGTGGTAAGGACAGAACCTCAGAGTCATTCCTCCATCAACAATATATTTTCCCAGTCCCAGAGCAATATTCACGGTTCCTTCTTCTGGTTTTTCATCGCCAATCGGATAATAGTTCAGTGATCTTGCTACCCCGGACATGGAAGGATAATATCTTTCTCCATATTGATTCCCCACCACTTCCTGCAAAATGACTGCCATCTTTTCCTGATCAATCACATTAGCAGTAGCTTGCATATATGACTTACTGTCGCTGTAATATACAGATGCATAGACCGCTTTTATCGCATCACTCAACATGCGAAGCATTTCATATTTATCATCCAGATATGGAATCATGTAAGTGGAGTAAATCCCGGCAAATGGTTGATAATGTGAATCTTCCAGCAAACTAGAAGAGCGGATGGCAATCGGCGATTTTACTACATCGAAGAAAGTGAAAAAGTCCTCGATTAACCGTTCAGGTAGTTTTGCTTTCAGGAAGTATTTTAGAATCGCATCATCTTCCATATCCGAAAGAGCCACCTGATACAGGTTATTCGTTTCCATAAATTCGTCAAAGATATCGGTGCAAAGTACAACCGTCTTTGGAATAGCCACTTTGGCGTTTTCAAATTCATCGAACTGAGGATGGCGTTTTACCATATTGTCAATAAATGCCAGTCCTCTTCCTTTCCCTCCTAATGAACCCTCACCGATGCGGGCAAAATTCGAATATCTATCAAAACGGTCCCGCTTAAAAATAGCTACTACCCCTTGATTCTTCATCTTTCTGTATTTTACAATCGCCTCGAAAATAATTTTCCGGTACACATCAATGTCTATCACCTCATCGAAAGTAATCTGTCTTAGAAACTCTGCCACTGGGAACATTGCCCTTGAATATAGCCAGCGTGAAATATGGTTTCGGGAGATATGATAAGACAATGATTCACTTGGCACAGCAAAAATAATATTCTGAAGATCTTTCAGGTTTCTCACCTTTGCCACTTCCGCATTTGTATTTGGATTCCGGAAAATAAAATCTCCAAAACCAAATTTGTCCTTCACAATACGTTGAAGGTCAACATCCATCTTTTTGGAATTCTTGTCCACAAAACTTGCTCCATACCGGTTTGCGTATACCTGATTATCCTTTTCTGCCGATTGGATAATTAACGGAACAAAGGGATCTTTCTTTCTGATTTCGTCACACAGTTTGATGCCAGCCATAGCATCCTTTTTTCCTTCACGGGGAAATCTCACGTCAGTAATTACTCCCAGAATATTGTTTTGAAATTTATTATATATTTCAGTCGCTTCTTCATATGTACGAGCCAGGACAATCTTCGGTCGTCCACGCATTCGTAAAGTCTTTTGGTGATCGTTCAACGCTTCCGTGGCAAATTCCTGCGATTGCTGCAAGATAAATCTATAAATACTTGGTAAAGTGGATGAATAAAAACGAATGGAATCTTCCACCAGCAGAATCAACTGTACTCCAACTTCAGCCACATCATGCTCTACATTCATCTGATCCTCAACCAGTTTGATGATCGAAACAAGCAGATCTGTATTTCCCAACCAGCAAAAAACATATTCAAAAGCACTTAAGTCCTCATTGGCTATGCGTCTTCTCACTCCGTGGGAAAATGGCGTGAGTACTACAATCGGAATCTGTGGATATTTTTCCTTGATACTACGCCCTGTAGCCAAGAAGTCACTTTTATCGGTACTTGGCATACATATCACTAAATCAAACTGCATATCCTCCAGTTCCGCCCAAGCCTCTTTTTCTGTCGAAACTTGGGTAAATCGGGGAGGATATCGTAAGCTAAGTGAGGCATATTCATTAAATATTTTCTCGTCAATCCGACCGTCATCTTCCAACATAAACGCATCGTAAGGATTTGCGATAAGTAATACGTTGAATATTCTTCTGGTCATCAGATTGGCAAAAGATGTATCTTTGAAATATAATTGGCTTAATTTGAGTTTGCTAAGCATAAGAAAATCGGATTATTATAAAGTAACAAATTTGCGGATTTTTTTTGGCTTATGCAAAAAATGGATTGAAAAGTCTCACCTAAAACGTCAAAATATCATTTTATCATTTTTTCATCAATAAAGTTACAAATAAATTAGGTTATTTACAGAAAACAACTACCTTTGTAGGGTATTCATTTTACATTTTATCATCAACCTTTAAAAATACTATATTATGAATATCGAACTAATTATGGCTTCACTGGAAGCAAAACACCCTGGTGAAAAGGAATATCTTCAAGCAGTCAGGGAAGTGCTCATCTCTATCGAGGAAGTCTATAATCAACACCCCGAATTTGAAAAAGCCCGTATCATAGAACGATTAGTGGAACCCGACCGTATATTTACCTTTAAAGTGCCCTGGGTAGATGATAACGGAGACGTACAAGTAAATCTTGGTTACCGTGTTCAGTTCAATAATGCCATTGGCCCATACAAAGGTGGTATCCGTTTCCATGCCTCAGTCAATTTATCCATACTGAAATTTCTTGGCTTCGAACAAACATTTAAGAATGCTCTTACCACACTTCCGATGGGAGGTGGCAAAGGTGGTTCCGATTTCTCTATCCGTGGAAAATCTGATGCAGAAGTTATGCGTTTCTGCCAGTCATTCATGCTTGAACTATGGCGCCATATCGGACCAGACACCGATGTACCGGCTGGTGATATAGGAGTTGGAGCACGTGAGATTGGATATATGTTCGGTATGTATAAGAAACTGGCTCGTGAATTCACCGGAACCTTCACCGGAAAAGGACTTGAATATGGAGGTTCTCTGGTTCGTCCGGAAGCAACCGGTTTCGGCGGATTGTACTTCGTGAATCAGATGTTAAAAACAAAAGGAATTGATATCAAAGGAAAAACAATTGCAGTTTCTGGATTTGGCAATGTAGCTTGGGGAGCAGTTACTAAAGCAAACGAACTTGGAGCTAAAGTTGTCACTATTTCTGGACCAGATGGATACATCTACGATGAAGCTGGAATTAGTGGAGAAAAAATAGATTATATGCTCGAACTTCGTGCAACCGGTGAAGACATTGTTGAACCATACGCAAAGAAATTCAACGCCAAATTCATTCCAGATCGGAGACCTTGGGAAGTAAAGGTAGATATAGCCTTGCCTTGTGCTACCCAGAACGAACTGAATGGAGAAGATGCGAAACAACTTATAGAAAACAATGTTTTATGCGTGGGAGAGATTTCAAATATGGGATGTACCCCCGAAGCTATCGACCTGTTTATCGAGCACAAAACTATGTATGCACCAGGAAAAGCAGTTAACGCCGGTGGAGTTGCTACTTCCGGTCTGGAAATGAGCCAGAATGCAATGCATCTTAGCTGGGGAGCTACAGAAGTTGATAGCAAACTTCATGAAATAATGTACGGTATCCATGAACAGTGTGTAAAATACGGCACAGAATCTGATGGATACATTAACTACGTGAAAGGAGCAAACATTGCCGGATTTATGAAAGTAGCCCATGCCATGATGGCACAGGGAATAGTATAGACAAAAGCAGAATTTCGTTTAGTTGTATTTTTATCCTTTTTTGCTTCCCGCTCCTCGAGAGAAGAGCGGGAAGTCGTTTTTATACAGCTATTATTCAATTTTAAAAAATAATTCTTACCTTTGTTGCCACTACTGTTAATCCATAAACAGAGAATATATGGTCAACAAAATTTTATTTGTATTGTTTCTGCTGGCCACAATCAGCATCAGCACTTCTGCACAAGAAACAGGGAAAGCTACTTATTACGGGAAAAAGATGCAGGGAAAAAGGACTGCAAGCGGAATTCGTTATCATAACGATAGCCTAACTTGTGCTCACCGCACATATCCGTTCGGCACCCTTTTGAAAGTGAAAAATTTGAAGAATGATAAGGAAGTTGTCGTAGAAGTAACAGATAGAGGGCCATTTGGTCGAGGCTATATTATCGACCTTTCATACAGTGCAGCCAAAGAAATCGACCTAATCAGAACCGGAATTACAATGGTTGAGGTCAGTGTATACAATCCGATACAGGTTCCTTTTAAGGCTAATGACGATATTGTTCCTCATTGGGATATTGAAATGGCCGTACCTAACAGAGTTATTCCCGACGCCATGGATAATGATCAATCTAAGGTTAAGGAAGACTCCACAAAAACCAAAAAACCTATCAACAAAAAATGAAAATTTCAACAGAATTAGCACTGCGTCAGGAGAAAATAAGAAAATTAATGATGCAGTCCAATATTGATGCAGCTTTAATTTCCTGCAATGTGAACCTTCTATATACTTGCGGACAAGTTCTCAGCGGTTATTGCTACCTACCGGTTACAGGTGAACCATGGTATTTTATTAAACGACCAAGTGGATTAAGGGGGAAACAGATTCATTATATCCGCAAACCGGAACAAATAGCGGAGTTTCTTACAGAAAAGAATATACCTTTCCCTGAAACAATGATGCTTGAAGGAGATCAGATGCCTTATACAGAATATATGCGTCTGGCAAATATTTTTCCGTCTGCACGTTGCGTTAACGGAACTCCAATTATCCGTGCCGCACGTAGCATCAAGACAGAGACAGAGATTGAAATGTTCCGTCAAGCTGGTGCAGCACATACACGTGCATACATGCAGATTCCCTCCATCTACTGCTCGGGAATGGACGACCGTCAGTTCTCAATTGAAATTGAACGCATCATGCGTTTAGAAGGATGTCTGGGAATATTCCGCGTATTTGGTCAAAGCATGGAAATTTTCTTTGGGAGTGTACTTACCGGAAGCAATGCCGAGGCTCCATCTCCATACGATTTTTCTCTAGGGGGAAAGGGCTTGAGTCCTGCCCTGCCGGGAGGATTGAACGGAACCAAACTGGAAAAGGGAAATACGGTAATGGTTGATTTGGGTGGTAATTTCAACGGCTATATGTGCGACATGTCACGCGTATTTTCAATCGGTAAAATTAGTGAAGAGGCTTACCGTGCACATCAGGTTTGCCTGGAAATTCAATCTGAAGTCATTGCTTTGGCGAAGCCCGGTGCTGTATGTGAAACTCTTTATAACAAGGCTATCGACATCGTAACCAAAGCTGGATTCAAGGATAAGTTTATGGGAACCAAGCAACAAGCTAAGTTCGTTGGACATGGTATTGGTCTCGAAATAAACGAAGCCCCCGTTCTTGCACCAAAAGTAAAGCAAGAACTGGAGTCAGGGATGGTTATTGCTCTCGAGCCTAAGATTGTTTTACCGGGAATTGGCCCTGTTGGAATTGAAAACTCATGGGTTATAAATGAACATGGAGCAGAAAAGCTAACGTTCTGTCCCGAAGAGATTCTTGACCTGGAAGCATAAAAATACAACTATTGATTACAAGGTTTGTCTTTAGTGATCTTACAGTTTATTAATATAATATATTATACCCATTGGAGGAAATAATTTCAACCAGATATTTTTCTGACAACGGGTTATTTGTTAACACTTAAATAAAAATGAAAAAGAGTATTCTATTGGTGATATCCTGTTTATTTCTTATCGTAAATTCTGCAGATGCAGCTAAATGGAAAGCAAAACATGTAATTTTTATCGGATTAGACGGATGGGGATCTTACAGTGTAGAGAAAGCAGAGATGCCCACTGTCAAAAGACTAATGTCGGAAGGTGCATATACCTTAAAGAAAAGAACCGTACTCCCGTCATCAAGCGCAGTAAATTGGGCCTCAATGTTTATGGGTGCAGGCCCTGAGCTTCATGGATATACCGAATGGGGCTCGCAAAAACCCGAACTTCCTTCCCGAGAAATTAGTCATTATGGCATCTTTCCTACCGTCTGGGGATTATTGAGAGATTCTGACCCCAATGCTGAAATAGGATACATCTATGAGTGGGAAGGCATGTATTTTCTGGCTGATATAAAAGCCATGAATTACTACGAGGAAATTAAAGATAGGAAAAACGATCCATCAATCACAGCAAAAAAAGCTGTTGAGTATATAAAAAAGTCAAAACCAAATTTCTTAGGAGTTATATTTGACAACCCAGATGGAATAGGGCATTCAAAAGGACATGATACTCCTGAATACTACCAGGTTTTAAAGGAGCTCGATTCATATATTGGACAGATAGTAAATGCAGCTAAAGATGCTGGTATATTAGAAGAAACCATCTTTATAATTACTTCAGACCATGGTGGAATAAACAAAGGACATGGTGGTAAAACAATGGAGGAAATGGAAACCCCGTTCATTATTTCGGGAAAGAACATAAAAAAGAATCCCGAATTTAATGAAAGTATGATGCAGTTCGATGTAGCTCCGACAATTGCATACATTTTTAATCTGAAAACTCCTCAAGTGTGGATAGGCCGACCTATGAAACAAGTTTTCAAATAAATACGTTGCTTATTAATACAATCAGCAATATTTAAGAGACCAACAGAGCTATATTAATACATCTGATTTTAACGAAGGTAATTACAAGATTACCATTTATCAACATTTACAATATAATTTAAAGAGCCATTTCATCATATATTATGGATTGAAATGGCTCTTTTTATTTTTGGACGCAAAAAACTATGTCTCATTTGGATTGAGCACAACTTATGCAGTCATCATTGTTTTTTGGTTAGCTAGTCAATAAAGAGTTTATTTCTCTGAAAATTGTGACAATAAATGGTAGTTGATGGAGATATTGAATATACTGCTTTTCTCCTCCGTTTAAACATCGTAAGCCCAGGTTGTAAAATTAGATCTTTGGAATGTATTGATTCAAAATAAAAGAGTATTTTTGCCGCTCAAATATTCAGAACAAATGAGCATACCCGAAAAGTACAAATTCATCATTCAGTTGGGGAAAGCCCTGCATAATTATGGTATTCCGTCCTACAGAATTCAGGCATATCTATCCAAAGTATCCAAAAACATGGGTGTAAGGGGCACCTTCATGGATTCGCCCACCTGGATAAATTATGTATTCTACGAAAATGGTGATGAGCAAACCTATAATTACATTGAAAGTGTTGCTCCGGGAACTCTGAATCTGGGTGCCTTTTCAAGAATTGTAGAGACTACGGACAAACTGATTGCAAACGAAATTGATATAACGGAAATCGACAGCCGGCTGAAAACCATTCATGAAAAAACGGTAAAAGTCAACCATCTGGCATTAACCATTGCTTATGCCCTTTCTGCGGGCATGTTCAATCTAATGATTGGAAGCAATTGGATATCCGTGTTCTTCGCCTTATTATTAGGTGCATTTGTTTATCTCTTAACTTATCTATCAACAAAGTATGTCTATTTAAATTCCGTACTCGAATCGATAGCCTCATTTCTTGCTACTATCATTGCCGGACTATTATCATTGGTCTTTCCTGATTTGAACGTTGGGTTAACCATTATCTCTGCAATAATTATCTTTGTGCCCGGACTGGCCATCACCACAGCTCTTGAAGAGATTACCTCAAAGAGCCTTGTTTCCGGAACCGCGAAGCTATTCGACGCACTGATCTCCTTATTCAAGCAGTTTTTCGGAGTAATCCTGGGACTAACCAGCTTAAAATTCCTGATCAACTTTGAGATTTTCAATCATTACTCTAATATTCCCAATTGGATTATCTTTTTGGCAATCCCTTTGTTCTCAATCAGTTTGCTCCCCATTTTCCAAGTCCGTAAAAAAGATATGTTATTTGGTGTATTGACAGGGGCTGTAGGTTTCTTTCTTACCTATTCGTTTTCTGTTGCGGGAATTCTGTTAAGTACATTCGTCGGTTCCATCGGAGTGGTTATCTTCAGCCATTTATTCAGTAAAATAACCAAAACACCCAAAGTTGTATATGTTACGCAAGGAATCATCATGTTGGTGCCTGGTAGCAAAACATTATTCGGTTTGAGCAATGTTTTTTTAAATACCACAATTGTAAATGTAGGTAACATAGGCGAACAGGTTGCCTACATTCTGATGGGAATTCTTGGAGGGCTGCTCTTCAGCGGAGTCTTTAAACCTGAAGATTAATCATTTTATTAACATTGCATGGATTTAAGCAATAACTTAATCTATCCATTCTTACTGCACTAAATAGACTATTGAACAGCGTGCAATATCCGATTTTACCAACTAGTAAGTGGAACTTGATTTGTTGGCGATAGCAGCTAAATACTTCTCCCACAATAGTGAAATGAACAAAAAAAACAGCCTGACGGTCCTTTGAAAACCGACAGGCTATTTTTTATTTTATTTCAGAGCGCTGTTAAAACAGTCGTTTGATATTTGGTTTCACAATGGCGCTGATTGCTAAATAGAGTCCAAGAAGAATCAATGGAATACTTAGCTGTTGACCAATATTGAGTTGCATTCCCACTTCGGATGCCACCTGAGGATTCTTCAGGAATTCGAGTCCGAAACGTGCTCCGAAGAAGATTATCAGACTCACTCCGGTAATCAGACCGACCTTTTTCTGCAGATTAAACTTCCAGTACATTACTAATGAGACAATCAATGCAACAATGCAATAAAGCATTTCGTATATCTGTGTAGGATGACAAGGAAGTCCGTTGAAATCTCTCACCCATTCGGCCGAACGTACAAACTTAAATCCCCAGGGCATTGTAGTAGGAAAACCGAATATTTCTGAATTCATCAAATTTCCCAGACGGATACATGCACATGCCACAGCAATGGCAGGTATCATACGGTCGAACAACCACCACACACTTTGATGAGTAACCTTTCTGGAATAAAATATTAGTGCCAGAATCAGGGCAAATACCCCGCCATGGCTAGCCAATCCACCATTCCAGATTGCAAATATCTGCATGGGATGAGCGCTATAGTAGTCCCAGTCATAGAAAAGACAGTGTCCCAGACGAGCACCTACCACAGAACTGATGATGGTATAGAAAAAAAGTTTATCCACCCAGTTGTCCGGATGCTTTTCATGCTTAAACAAGCGACTCATCATCTCGTAACCTATCAGAAAACCAATTCCCCAAAGCAAACCGTACCATCTTATTTCACGACCGAAGATTGTGAAGATGGAAGGATTCACATCCCATGTTATATATGCCAACATACGCTCGAATTATTAAACTAAGTGTGAAATCAAGTCTTCGCGATCTCCGTGAATCAGGTCGATTACAGGGATTTCAATCATTGTGTAGCAACCTGGCTTCTGCAACATGGAAGCACGTGCCACACAAACAAGCACCTGTCCGGTTAGAGCCGGGTTGTTAATCTTCATGTTGAATTCGAACATTTGATTCTGAGTTTTTCCTGAAACGCCTTTACGTGTAAGGTTTACTCCGTGGCCCATATCAAGTAGTTCGTCTACGCTGTCAACCTGAGTTACGTGAGTTTCATCATTTACAAAGTAAGCATCAGCCTTAATTGCTTTGGCAACCTCTGCAAAGTTGTATCCATCTTTCACTTCAATATAAACCATACGGCGGTGAATACCTGTGCCTGTAGGGATAGTCATGGACAATGCAGCCTTAACCCCATCAATTGCCTTAACAGCAACAGTGTGTCCCATGCTCATACCCGGTCCGAAGTTTGTATAAGTGATACCCTTTGGAGCAATAGCCTGAAGTAGAGTGCGAACCACTGAATCACTTCCCGGATCCCATCCTGCAGCAATAATTGATACTGCGTTATGTTCTTTAGCTGCAGCGTTCAGTTCACGACGAAGATTTACAATTCCGGTATGGATATCGAAGCTGTCTACTGTATTGATGCCAAGAGCCAAAATTTCTTTTGCATATTTTTCAACGCTTCTGGTTGGAGTACAAAGAATAGCAACGTTTACGTCCCTCAGTTCTTTGATATCTTTAACCACATCAAAATCAGCCAATTCAGCTGGTTTATCAGCAGAACCGCTACGACGTACAACACCTGCCACCTCAAAATCCGGGGCAGTAAGAAGTGCTTCCAGCACATATTTTCCAATATTGCCATAACCAACAATGGCAGCTCTAATTTTTTTCATCCTTTTAGGGTCTTTAGTTTGACATATTTCTTTATTCGAGCAACAAAAATAATCATTTTGAATTATATACAAAGGTTCACGGAGGTAATATATTGAAAATAATCCCGACAATAAACAATTCAATACAATAAATAGGTATAATTAAACGTTTCTTTCGTAGAGAGAGGCGTGAATACAATAATTTAGTATTTTTGTCTCAATTTACTAAATTTACCTGAATACAAATGATTGAATATATAAAAGGAGATATTGCAGAGCTTGGTCCTGCCTCTGTAGTGATTGACTGTAACGGACTTGGATATTTTATAAACATTTCACTAAACACCTATTCTGCTATTCATAATCTTAGCAGTGCAAAGCTTTATATTTATGAAGCTATCCGTGAAGATGCCTATGTTCTTTACGGATTTGCCGATAAGCAGGAGCGCAACTTATTCCTGCTACTAATATCAGTTTCGGGTATTGGTGGAAATACTGCCCGGATGATTCTTTCAGCATTCTCGCCCAGCGAATTAGCAAACGTAATCGGCACAGAGAATGTGAATATGCTGAAAACGGTGAAAGGTATCGGTTTGAAAACTGCACAACGGGTTATTGTGGATTTGAAAGACAAAATCAAGACATCCGAAAGCGTAAGCAGCAATGCAATGGGAACAATCAGTCTGAATTCTGAAGTTCAGGAGGAAGCTGTGGCAGCACTGACCATGCTAGGTTTCAACACGGCAGCATCACAGAAGGTCGTAACAGCAATTATTAAGGAAGACCCTCAGGCTAAAGTAGAGCAGGTTATCAAACTGGCGTTGAAGAGATTATAACAGATGAAGATTGGAAAATGGCTTACCTGTCTGTTGCTGATAGTTCTGAGTATCCAAACCGGAGCAGTAATCAGCAAAGGCGTGTCTTTTGAGGCAGGCAGCCCAATTTCAATATATCCTCCATCCGAACCAAGGGAAACGGCTCCCGAAGATTCATTAAAACCACGCTATTCCGTCCGGAAAACCGCACCGGAGAAGCTGGAGGACATGAAAAAGTCAACCGCCGACCTTCGTACTCCAGAAAATATCAAAACAGAGGTTGAATATGACGAGAAAGCAAACGTATACAAAGTAAGTACCAAAGCCGGAAGCACGTTGTTGGATGTCCCTTTGTTCCTTACACCGGAAGAATATGCCGACTGGAGTCTAAAAAAATCCATCCAGGATTTCTACCGAGCCAAGAATGCAGAGACATTCAGCAAAGGGAAAAATGAGTTCAACTTCATGGATTTGAAGTTCGACCTTGGCCCTGCAGAGAAAATATTCGGCCCGGGCGGTGTTCAAATTAAGACTCAGGGAAACGCCGAACTGAGCTTCGGGTTTAAAAGCAGAAATGTGCAAAACCCTTCTTTACCAGAACGCAGCAGAAAGACAACCGGATTCGACTTTGACGAGAAGATCAACATCAACATCAACGGAAAAGTGGGCGACAAGGTGAACATGAACATGAACTACAACACCGATGCTACATTTGACTTTGACACCAAAAACATTAAGCTGAAATACGAAGGAAAAGAGGACGAAATCATCAAACTGCTGGAGGCAGGAAATGTCTCGATGCCAACCAATTCTTCTCTTATTCGAGGGGCTACATCGCTCTTCGGTATACGTACGGATATGCAATTCGGGAAACTGAAACTGCAAACGGTTGTATCACAACAGGAATCCGAATCGAAAACCGTGAAGAGCAAAGGTGGGGCACAAACTACTCCTTTTGAAATCTCAGCCGACAATTACGACGAAAACAGACACTTCTTCCTGGCTCAGTACTTCAGGGATACATACGATAAGAACATGAGCCAGTTGCCCAATGTAATTTCAGGGGTAACCATCAACCGTATTGAGGTGTGGATAACCAACAAAAGAGGAAATTATGATAACCCGAGAAACCTGGTGGCACTAACCGACCTGGGGGAAAATGAACATATCAGTAATCCGTTCTGGACAAGAACCGGTTCCGACAAATTACCATCAAACAGTGCAAATGATGTCTATACACGGATGGTAACCGACTATGCCGCCGCTCGAAATATCAACATGGTAAACACCACTCTGGGGGCTATCACTCAGCTGGAAGGAGGAATGGATTACGAAAAACTGGAAAGCGCACGTCTGCTCACCAGCTCGGAATATACACTCAACAGTTCGTTGGGTTATATTTCTTTGAAGGCAGCCCTGCAACCGGACGAAGTGCTGGCCGTTGCCTTTGAATATACCTACAAGGGAAAAAGATATCAGGTGGGTGAATTGGCATCTGATATTAAGGAGACCCAATCGGCACTTTACCTCAAACTACTGAAAAACACCTCCAACTCTCCGGCTTCGGGCTGTTGGAAGCTGATGATGAAGAACGTCTATTCACTGAATGCCTATCAGCTTCAAAAAGACAAGTTCCAACTCGACATTAAGTATCAAAGCGACACCACAGGGGTGTACCTAAACTATATTCCCGAAGGGAAAATCAATAAGCAACCACTTCTCCGGGTAATGAACCTGGATAGGTTGGATGCCAACAATCAGCCAAACTCTAACGGTTTCTTCGATTATGTGGAAGGTTATACAGTTACGGCACAGAACGGACGTATCTTCTTCCCCGTTGTTGAACCTTTCGGAAGCCATCTGCGAAAAGCTATCGGAGACGATGCTATTGCGAAAAAATATGTATTTCAAGAGCTGTACGACTCAACTAAAACAGTGGCAAAACAGATTGCCGAAAAGAATAAGTTCAAATTAATGGGGCAATACAAAGCCTCATCCGGAAATGAGATACGGCTGGAATCCACAAACATTCCGGTAGGTTCGGTAAAGGTAACAGCCGGAGGCGTTACTCTGGTTGAAAACTCGGATTACACGGTGGACTACTCAATGGGAGTTGTCACCATCCTCAACCAAAGCATTATTGACGCAGGAACTTCCGTCAGCGTAAACCTGGAAAGCAACAGTAATTTCAACCTCCAGCGCAAAACGATGATTGGCATGAACTTCACCTACGATTTTTCGAAAGATTTCCAGATTGGGGGTACCATGATGCACCTCAAGGAGAAACCAATGACATCGAAAATTGCTATGGGTGACGAACCTATCAGCAATACGATATGGGGAGTTAATACTTCCTGGAAAAAAGAGAGCCAGTGGCTCACCAATATGGTTGATAAACTGCCTTTTGTAAAAGCCACACAACCATCACGTATCAGCCTCACTGCGGAATATGCCCAGCTTGTTCCGGGCCTTGCGCCGGGCACCCAAGGCAATGCATCGTATATCGATGATTTTGAATCGACAAAAACCGGTATTGATTTAAGGCAACCATCTTACTGGATGCTTGCCAGTACTCCATACGAAAGTGGATCGAACGCTAAATTCCCGGAAGCTTCCAAAACAAACGATATTACTTACGGTATGAACAGGTCTCTTTTGGCCTGGTACAATATCGACGGAATCTTTACCCGCCGGAATTCTTCCTTGACCCCGGCTCATATCAAAAGCGATTTGGATCAGCTTTCCAACCATTATGTACGTGAAGTTTATGAGCAGGAAATTTTTCCGAAGAAACAGACTTCGTACATGGAAACAGCTACCATGTCAATCCTCAACCTGGCTTACTATCCAAGCGAACGTGGCCCATATAACCTCGATGCGAATCTTACTTCCAATGGCTACCTAACTAATCCGGAAAAACGTTGGGGTGGAATCATGAGAAAACTTGAAACCAGCGATTTTGAAACAGCAAACATCGAATACATTGAGTTCTGGATGCTCGACCCGTTTATTTACGAAAGTACAACCGGGAACCGACGCGGAGGAGATCTCTACATAAACCTGGGAGAGGTTTCGGAAGATATCCTGAAAGATGGTAAGAAATTCTTTGAAAATGGACTGCCCATTGACGGCGACAATACAAAAGTGGAGGAAACTGTTTGGGGAAAGGTTCCCAGAAACCAAAGTATTGTTTATGCTTTCGACACCTCAACGGGTGCTAGAAAGAAACAGGATGTGGGATTAAACGGTCTGTCGTCCGAAGAAGAAAAAACATTTGGTGCCTACAAAACTTATCTGGATAAGGTAAAACCGGTTCTCGCTCCCACTGTTTATCCTCAGTTTGAAAAGAGTCCGTCGGGCGATTTGTACCACTATTATCGTGGAACGGACTACGATCAGGAGCAAAAAAGCATATTGGAACGTTATAAGTACTATAACAACACTGAAGGAAACTCCACCGCTTCGGAAGATTCTCCGGAAAGATATGACGTTTCATCAAAAACAGTTCCCGACGTGGAAGATATCAATCAGGACAACACCCTGAATGAGTATGAGAAGTACTTCCAGTACAAAATCAGTCTTACTCCGGAAGACCTGAAAGTGGGTAGCAATTACATCACTAATAAACGTACAGCAAGCGTAAAGCTGCGCAATGGAAAAACAGAAGAGGTGAACTGGTATCAGTTTAAGATTCCGGTAAAGAATTACGAGAAGGCTGTTGGCTCCATTTCCGACTTCAAATCCATCCGTTTTATGCGTATGTACCTCACCAACTTTGTCGATCCGGTGGTACTCCGTTTTGCCACTCTCGACCTGGTTCGCGGGGAGTGGAGAAACTACGAACAGGCTTTGTATAATTCACAGCAACCGGCACCTTCTATGAGCGGGTCGCTTGATGTATCGGCTGTCAACATTGAAGAGAACAGTGATAAAACTCCGGTTAACTATGTACTACCTCCGGGTATCAGCCGGGTGATAGACCCGTCACAGCCTCAGCTGAAACAGGAGAACGAGCAATCCATGAGCATGAAGGTACAGAGCCTGGCTCCCGGAGATGCACGCGCTGTATACAAAAACTCGGGGCTGGACCTTCGCCAGTATAAAAGATTGCAAATGTTTGTTCACGGTGAAAAGCTGCTGGATGACGTAACCCAGTTGGAAGATAACGAAATGTCGGTGTTCATTCGTCTTGGCTCCGATTACAAGAACAATTATTACGAATATGAAATACCATTGAAACTGACTCCTCACGGACAGTACAACGGAAGCACACTAAGCGGATGCGAAGCGGTATGGCCCAAAGAAAACATGCTGGATATTCCTTTCGAACTGTTTACCAAGCTGAAAAAAGAACGAAACACGGCAAAGAATGCAACCGGTTCCACTGTCAGCTATTCCAAACTATACTACACGTATGATGCTGATAAGCCAAGCAACAAAATCAGTATCATCGGTAATCCGAGTCTGGCCGAGGTGAAGACCATCATGATTGGTGTACGTAACAATGCCCGTACTCAGAAATCGGCCGAAATATGGGTAAACGAACTGCGCCTTACTGATTTCGACGAATCGGGCGGATGGGCTGCACAAGGAAATATGAATGTACAGCTCTCCGATTTGGGAAACATAAATCTGGGCGGACACATGGAGACTGCCGGATTTGGCGGACTGGAACAAAGCGTAAGCCAGAGAAGATTGGATGATTATTACCAATATAACTTCACCACCAGTTTTGAGTTGGGTAAATTCTTCCCTGCCAAAGCAAAGCTTTCGGCTCCAATCTATTACTCCTACTCCAAGGAAATAATATCACCGAAATACGATCCGATGAACAAAGACTTGCGACTATCGGATGTATTGGATACCTATCCCGAAAAAGCACAGCGTGACTCGGTTCTGAACATCGCACGTGAACTGGTTACCTACAAGAACTTCAGTCTCAGCAATGTGAGGATGAATATCACCAGTAAGAAACCAATGCCTTACGACCCATCAAACTTTACGCTGGGTTATTCATTTACTAGAAAATACAATCAGGGAAATACCACTGCCTGGGAGTCGGATCTGAACTGGAAAGCCAACTTCGGATACAACTACTCTCCTGCTATGAAAGCCTGGGAGCCATTGAAAAACATGAAGAGCAAATCTTCCTGGACGAAACTGATCAAGGCATTTAACCTGAACTGGTTGCCACAGAACATCTCTTTCAACTCCGACATGTCGCGTCACTATTACGAACTACAGTTAAGAGACCTGGATAATCCGTTCGGCGATACGCAGATTCCTCTTTCCGTGGCGAAAGAGTTCCTGTGGAACCGTGATTTCTCATTGCGATGGGACCTCACCAAGAACCTGCGCATGAACTTCACCTCGGCAACGCGTGCTGAAATAGAAGAACCTTATGGCACCATTGACAAGAACCTCTATCCTGATGAATACGAAGCCCGGAAAGACTCCATCAAAAGAAGTCTCCTGCATTTGGGACGACCACTCGATTTCCAGCAGACATTCAACACCAGCTATAAAGTACCATTCGACCTCATTCCGGTAATGAACTGGATATCCGGCGATTTGAAGTTCTCCTCATCTTACAACTGGAACCGCGGTGTGGACATGGTAAAGGGAAGTTCCTTCGGAAATAGAATTGCCAACCAGCGTTCCATCGACGTAAACAGCCGGTTCAACATGGAAACGCTGTACAACAAAATTCCTTTCCTGAAAGAGGCAAACAGACGTTTCGCATCAAACGTAAGAAGCAATAACCTGAAAAAGGAAGATCAGGAGTTGAAGAAAAAGAAGTTTGAAAAAGAGGTGCAGCTGAAGAGTGATACCACCGTCACCCTATCACATGGCATGAAAACAAAATATGTGAGGGTAAAAGCTATCACGGCCGATGGCAAGAGGTATCTGCTTAAATACAATGTGCTGGATGCAAACAGGATTCAGATTAATAACCGCGACTCATTAAAGATAAAGCTAACAATTACTCCGGGGCCTAAACCGGAAGACCAAGAATGGTATAAACTGGCACAATCGGCAGCAAGAGTTGGAATGATGGTTAGGAACTTCAGTGTTGTTTACCGCAACACCTTTGCCATGACACTTCCCGGCTATCTGCCCGAGGTGGGAGACATTCTGGGACAAAAGAAAATTGACGGGATATTTGCTCCGGGAGTAGATTTCGCATTCGGCCTGGCAGGTGAAGGGTATATTCAGAAGGCGGCACGCAAAAACTGGCTTTTGATGAACGATACCGTGGTTGATGCCGCAACGACCAATGCCATGGAAGATATGCAGCTCCGCATGACACTGGAACCAATAAGGGATTTTAAAATAGACCTATCGGCAAACCGCACCATCAATAAATCGAAAAGCATGCAATTTATGTTCGAAGGAATGCCAACTACCCAGAACGGAAGTTTCAGCATGAGCGTCATTTCACTAAGCAGTGCTTTTGACAAGAGCAATGCGGGCAATGCATACGCTTCGAAAACCTTTGATAAGTTCCTGAAGAACCTGGATATTATACAGAAAAGAGTGGAAGCTCAGTACGTAGGTGCGGTTTATCCGGCAGGAAGCAAGCTGGCTGGGGAAACCTTCGACCCCGCCAACGGCACGGTGAACAAGAATTCGCCCGATGTGATGATACCGGCCTTCCTGGCAGCCTATACCGGAAGAAATGTAGATAAAATATCACTCGACCTCTTCCCGAACCTCCTGTCTATGATGCCCAACTGGCGTGTTACCTACGATGGACTGAGTAAACTGGATTGGTTTAAGAAACGATTCAAGAACTTCACCCTGAATCATGCCTACAAGAGTACCTATTCGGTGGGTTCCTACAACACATTCCAGAGTTTCATGTCGTTCATGGACAATCTGGGATTCATAGAAGATACGCAGACCGGCAATCCTATTCCTTCTGCCGTATTTGATATTGGTACCGTATCCATCAACGAGCAATTTGCCCCTCTATTCGGTGTGAACATGACCTTCAATAACGGCATCACATCGCATGTGGAATACAAAAAAACACGTATCCTGACACTGAGCATGACTGCCAATCAGATAGTGGAGACCCTTTCCAAGGACATGGTGTTCGGCATGGGATATAAAATTGTGGACCTGAAACTGTTCGGAGCCGGAAAGAGCAAGAACAAAGTCAGCAACGACCTAAATCTTCAGGCAGACCTTACTTTCAGGAATCAATCGGCTCTTTGCAGAGATATCCAAAGGTACATTACACAGCCTACCAGCGGTAATAAGTCGACCAAGTTCTCTTTCTCTGCCGACTATACATTCTCAAAACTGCTCACCGTGCGGATGTATTACGACCGTCAGCAGAACACGCCGCTGGTATCTTCCGCCTCCTATCCGGTAACCAATTCCGATTTCGGATTCAGTCTGAAGTTCTCATTAACGAGATAAGAAAGATAGGTGCTGTTAATAAGACATCTGCCGATTTGCCGAGTGATTTTATCAAAGCTGTCGGCAGAAACTACTCCATTTTAAGAGAGGAACTAATCGAAGCATAAGGGAGAACTAACCAAAACAACGGCAATGATTAGTCCAATCATGTACATGTTTAGCTCCAATCTTGTACATGTTTGGATTCAATCTTGTACATGATTACCCCCTAATCTTGTACATGATTGGGGTAATTGTCGGTGTTGTCCGGGTTAATTCATTGCCCGGTTTGCCTAATCGCCAGTTTTGGGTTGACTAATGTTGCTTTAAATTCTGTAATGGGTTGATTAATGGATTTTTAACACTGCTTTGGGTTGTCTTTTGTGCTTATAATGCAGATAATCTGTAATATATAGTTATAATAGCGTTCTCTAGGGTGGAGAGGGTGGAGAGAAAACAAAGGTTTTTCGATTTCAAAAAATGAAAAATGAAAATTCTTCAAAAATATTTTTTTTCAAATATGAAATTTTGAAATCGAAAAAAGGACTATTTTACTCCACCCTCTCCACCCTGTTTTAAGAATGACTTTTTACAGGGTTGCACCTTGCATTTCATGAACTGAAAATTCAGCGATTTCAAATTTCGTCCTAGCTTCACAATCATTTTTTGCTCACGACAACACCCTTCTTGCTATCGCTGCATTTTGCCTGTTGCACAAAACAGCGAACTTTACCGGCTCATAGGTCTCGGCAATGCTCATCATGCCTTTGATGCACCCTTCCCCGCTGCAATAAAAGCAAGCATTGCCAGCTCATCATTCTTCAAAATGCCCATCTTGCCCTTGATATATTCCGCCAAACGGGCTGCTAAAACTAGGAACTATTCCCCTAAACATTTAACATTCTGGATTATACATCTATTGTTGTAAACAATTTTAGTGTCAGTAGTGTCAGTAAAAATAAGGTTTATCCGGCTTCAGAAAATGAAATTTGAAAATTCTTCAAAAAGGATTTTTTTGGAATTACGATTTACAGAACGAGAAAAAGAATGTTTTCTCTGCCACACTGCCACTAAAATTCTTTACACGCTTATTTGTCGTTCTTATCTAGGTTACTTTAATCAGGATATTCATTAAAATCTTCTGTAACCACGATAAATAATGAGTTACAGAGACATCAACATTGCGGGCAAATATTTGAAATGAAAATATTTTATACATAAGTTGCATAATCAATATATTTACTGCATCTTCGTGTTATTCAAACAATAAAGATAACGCATAATCTTTTATGGTGCCATAAACTTGTGTATTATCATAGACCTATAGTTTATAGACTCAATAGAAAGATAGTTTACCGCTGAAGAATGTTAATCTATTAGGGCTAAACACATGAAAACAATTAAAGTGCTAATATTACTATTTTTTACAGTTAACGTATATTCTCAAAAATACATATCTGTATCAAATTGGTATGCAGACAAAAAAAGTATAAATAAGATAGTAAAAGATTACGCAAAAGAAGAAAAAAAACTTTTAATATATCAGCCCTCTTTAGAGACTTTAGATTTCACAAGTCTATTATTAGTTAGCAAAGGTAAATCTGTTCGTTTTTGGAAAATAAAAAATGACACTATATTAAACACTGGTAAAATAAGAAATGATTCGATCTTTTCATATAGACATTTCTTAAAAACAGGAGTTCGTGTAACTGAGGATAAATTAAAGTTTGTACCTCCATTATCTTGTTGTAATATAATAATATACATTGACTCAAAAAGAAGTTTCTACTTCGAAGATGAAAATACCCCTGTAACTTATTCTCCCGATGAAAACTATCAGAAATATCGGATTGAATGGCGTAAAATAATAAAGAATGAAATTGAAGGTATTATCAATAATTGATTTGGCAGAAAATGTGAATTCAAATAAAGAAAATCACAAATGGTCAACACACGTCTATGTGACATTTAACAACAAGTCATAAAATTCACTGTTATCTGATATGTTGAAAATAAAATATTAAATAACTAAATTATGTTCATATATTTGTGATCACTAAATGAGGGGAGAAGTATTATAGACCATGTGAATAATCACCATATAAATATTCCTATTTTGAAGAGCAACGAACTGCAAATAATATCAATGCTGGAATAAATCTGATAGACCTTCTTATAAAAAACATAAAACTTTAAATACAATGAACTTAAGATTACTTATTCTCATTTTTTGCAATATCCTTTTTATAAATTGTAGTAGTCAACAAACAAAAACTATCGATAGCTATGAAAGTTCATTAAAAAAATTTCCTGGTAGCATGGTAAGTTATTTCCCAAAACATTTATCAGAAATATATTATTATAGAGAAAATTTCGAAACAGCAAACCAATGTATTTATTTTGCAAATTATGTATTTGACAACAAAGACTCTTTATTAATTAATAAAATTCAATATTTAGTAAAATACAATGCAGCCGATACATCATTAGTCACAATAAAAAATATAAACTATACTGATAATGATAAAACAAAACGAGTTATACATCCAATATTAAAAAAGCAGGATCAAATATATTATCCAATACTTTATTTAGAGCCATTTAATGCAGCAACGCAAAAAGTAATTGGTTATAATATATATTCTAACTCAACACCTTCAGGATTAACAAATGATTTTGATATATATATAATAGATAGTAAACCTGGTAAGTTCTGGGATGGATTAGCAGGAGTTAATTATTTACCGAATGAATGGAAGAATGGTTATAGTAAAGGCATTAGTATTAACAAAAATAAAAGTGTTATAATATATTGGATTGTAATATGGTAAATGAGAATGAATAAAACGGCTATGACAGGTAAATTGCCGGTTTCACTCTTTTGGATGGATTAATAACACTATTATTTATTGAGCTATATAATTAAAAACATACAATACATCCACGGTATAAATTGAACACTAAATAATGATATTACATAAATAGGATAAACTTTGCAAGATAGAGCTACTGATATTGAATAGATTTAGATAAATAGCTAATGCTTTAACAAAGAGGCTACCCTTCATTTTTAGGGTAGCCTCTTTGTTGTTTTATATTTCGAAGAATATTCGTACTTGATTTATTTCCCCTGAGCCTCCTGCTCCATCTTCTTTTTCACAAAGCGAATCTTGAGATTAGCCTCTGTCAGCTCCTTTTTAATCTGGTTAATTGAGGATAGTGTCTGGGCCAGTTCGTAAACCTGGACAAATGCCTTGCGGTCGGCCGGTGCAAAGCTGACTACCTGACGGCGGCTGCCAATAAACTCCAGCTTCAGGTTCTGTTCCTTGTTTAAGTAAATAAAGTTAGCCACTCCCCCATCGGCACCCATACGGTAATCAACTTTCTCTGATTTTACGCCCATGTCGGTTGATTCATAGAAGTCACGACTGGCAGGAGTCTCGGCAAAACTTCCATCGGGTGCAGATATCCGGATAGAACGGTGGTGTATATTCGAGCCACCGCAATAGATGGAAGTCAGTGCAAATATACCTGTTTCGCTTACTTGTGCACGAAGATAGTTTCGATGAAGATTCTTTTCTACAACCTGTGACGGATGCATGTAGTTGCCCACCTTCTGGTATTCGGCATTCTTTTCCAGAATCAGTCCCTTCTTCTTCAAGTCTGCTTCGTTTTGCTTTATCTTTAACACGCTATCGAGATAAACCACACTTTTTTCCTGCTCCATCAGCTCCACCCTTTGCATCAGGGTAATGCCTTTACGGCGGGCATCAAATGCTTTTGGATAAAGAATCTTAATACTATCCAACTGCAATTTGGCTTCACTGTAATCACCTTGTGCCAATGCTTTCTCTGCTGCGTCCAGTCTCAGGGCCGCTTTCTTCTCTCCACCGTCGCCGCATGCTGTCAGTGCAAGCGCAACCAATGCTGCTATTCCTAATTTTTTCATATAAACCAATTGTTATAGAGAGCAAAAATACAATTAAAATAGCAAACCTGCATTTTAGCTACTTAATTTATTGTATTTTTGTGTTCTTTTATGAACGTAGGATAACATGCAATTAACAACAGAAGAATTACAAGGATACTTTAGCGACGATATATTTACCGCCATTTCCGAAACTGCCGAGCACCTCGGCCTGGAATGTTATGCGGTAGGCGGATATGTGCGTGACATTTTCCTGAAACGCCCGTCGAAAGATATAGATGTGGTTGTGGTTGGAAGTGGAATCACAATGGCACAGGCATTGGGAAAGAAGTTAGGCAGACATGCACATGTCTCCGTTTTTAAGAATTTTGGAACAGCACAGGTCAAGTACCATCATATAGAAGTTGAATTTGTAGGAGCACGAAGAGAGTCATATCAAAGAGATTCACGCAAACCGATTGTGGAAAACGGCACACTGGAAGATGACCAGAACCGCAGAGACTTTACCATCAATGCGCTGGCTGTATGCCTGAACAAGGAACGCTTCGGAGAACTGGTTGACCCATTTGGCGGAATGGAGGATTTGAAAAACAGAATCATCCGTACTCCTTTGGACCCGGACATCACCTTCAGCGACGACCCGCTCCGAATGATGCGGGGAATTCGATTTGCCACCCAGCTCAACTTCCAGATTGAAGATAAAACATTCGATTCAATTACCCGAAACAAAGAACGTATTGAGATTATCTCCAAAGAACGTATTGCCGATGAGCTGAACAAGATACTTGGTTCTCCGGTTCCATCCATCGGTTTTGTACTGTTGGACGAAAGCGGACTACTGGAACTCATCTTCCCCGAATTGGCGGCATTGCGGGGAGTGGAAAACAAGCACGGACGGGCACACAAGGATAATTTCTATCACACACTCGAGGTAGTTGACAATGTAGCAAAACGCACCAACGATCTTTGGTTCCGTTGGTCGGCCCTGTTGCACGACATAGGCAAACCCACCTGCAAACGATATGAACCCAAAGCCGGATGGACTTTCCATAACCACAATTTTGTGGGCGAAAAGATGATACCCAACATCTTCCGCAAGATGAAGCTGCCGATGAACGAGAAGATGAAGTATGTGCAAAAGATGGTGGGACTGCACATGCGCCCCATTGTTCTTGCCGAAGATATTGTAACCGACTCGGCCGTACGTAGGTTGTTATTCGATGCCGGTGACGATATTGACGACCTTATGGCTCTTTGTGAAGCCGATATTACCTCCAAGAACGAAGAACGAAAACAAAAGTTCTTGGATAACTTCCAACTGGTGCGCCACAAGCTGAAAACCCTTGAGGAGAAAGACAGAATCCGTAATTTTCAACCCCCTATTTCGGGCGAAGAGATTATGGAAACATTTGGTCTGCGTCCATGTAGAGAGATAGGTGCACTTAAAAGTTCAATAAAGGATGCCATTCTGGACGGAGTAATCCCTAACGAATATGAAGCAGCCTACAACTATATGCTTGAAAAAGCTCGAAAAATGAAGCTGAAACCTATTGAATAAACAATCAGATGAGTAATAAAAGATACACAAGAGGAGAAGAGATAGCCAATGCCACTTCGCATGGACTCGGCATCATTCTGGGGATAACGGTTGGCGTTTTCCTGATGAATAGCGCTTATCGAACAAATAACCCGTGGATTATGGTGAGCTTCGCCATCTACCTGTTGGGGATGCTATCTTCATACATTACCTCCACTTGGTATCACGCCTGTACTAATGAACGCAGGAAAAAGTTGCTTCGAAAGTTTGATCACGGAGCTATCTATCTACATATTGCCGGAACATATACACCTATCACTCTGGTGGTGCTCCGGGAATCGGGAGCTTGGGGATGGTCTCTCTTCACTTTCGTGTGGCTGGCAGCCATCGTGGGATTCATTCTGAGCTTTGTCCGGCTTAAGGATCACAGCAATCTGGAAACTATTTGCTATGTTATTATGGGTGGAACAATCATTGTGGCCTTTAAGCCCCTGATAGATTCGCTATCACTGACGGGCTCCATGAATGTAGTTTACTGGATAATAGCCGGAGGAGCTTCCTATATTATCGGTGCACTGTTTTATTCCTGGAGAAAAGTTCGCTACATGCACTCGGTATTCCACCTGTTTGTTTTAGGAGGAAGCGTGTGCCACATCATGGCAATTTACAACATTCTGTAATTACTTCTGCCCTTATTCAATATTCAAAAGCATGGCTCTGCAAGGGAAATCACTCTTTTCTCTGACAGAGCCATGCTTTTTCCAGTAAATCTCATTAATAAAAATACGTTTAAATCGTATCAATATGAAACTTTAATACCAAATAAAACATAAATATTAAAAGAAAATACCACATTTTTATACCACTTTCATAATTCGACGAAATAAATTCTATCTTTGCAAAATTATTTTCTAGAACATAGAGTAGCATGAATTTATTCGTTAAAAAATCAATCGATGGTTTGCTGAAAGAGGCAAACGAGACTGACAGTAATTCACTAAAGAAAACCTTAGGCCCAGGCAAGCTTGTTGCGTTAGGAGTGGGTGCCATCATTGGAGCCGGCCTCTTTTCGATAACCGGTGGAGTAGCAGCCGAAATGGCTGGACCCGCTATCACAATCTCTTTCTTAATTGCAGCCATTGGCTGTTGTTTTGCAGGATTATGCTATGCAGAATTCGCCTCGATGATTCCGGTAGCCGGAAGTGCCTATACCTATTCATACGCCACGATGGGAGAATTCATTGCTTGGATTATAGGCTGGGACCTGGTGCTGGAATACGCTGTAGCAGCTGCAACCGTCAGCATCAGCTGGAGTCGTTATGTGATAAAGTTCTTTGATGGCTTCGGTATCCACCTCCCTCAGAGCTTGGTTGCCTGTCCGTGGGAAGGGGGAATTGTCAATTTGCCGGCAGTGTTTATTGTCGTTCTGATGAGTCTGCTTCTAATCAAAGGAACCGAAGGAAGTACCCGGTTCAACAACATTATTGTATCGCTAAAGATTGGGGTGGTTCTTATCTTTATCTTTCTGGGATGGAAATACATCAATCTGGAAAACTACACTCCTTATATACCCGAAAATACAGGAACATTTGGTGCTTACGGATGGACAGGGATTATTCGGGCAGCAGCTGTTGTATTCTTTGCTTTCATTGGATTCGATGCTGTGAGCACCGCTGCCCAGGAGGCAAAAAATCCAAAACGGGATATGCCCATCGGTATTCTGATATCACTTCTAATTTGCACAGTATTGTACTTTCTCTTTGCTCACGTGATGACCGGAGTAGCTAATTACACGGAGTTCAAAGGGCATGACGGAATAGCCCCGGTAGCCATCGCCATCGAACATATGGGACATGCCGGCGCCGACGGATTGATTCACCCCGATTATCCATGGCTGAATCGTGCCATTATCCTGGCCATCCTAGCCGGATATTCATCGGTTATTATGGTACTGCTTATGGGACAAACCCGAGTATTCTATAGCATGAGCAAAGACGGACTTCTGCCCAAGTTCTTTTCGCATATCCATCCAAAATTTCGCACTCCGGCAAAGAGCAACCTGCTATTCCTGCTACTTGTCAGTCTGTTTGCGGCATTCATTCCTTCGAGAGTGGCCGGCGAGATGACCAGTATCGGTACTCTTCTGGCCTTTATCCTGGTTTGTATAGGTATTATTGTTTTGCGAAAGAAAATGCCGAATGCCCCTAGAGCATTCAAAACACCATTGGTTCCATTTGTTCCTATCTGCGGAGTGCTGACCTGCCTTTTCATGATGGTCTTCCTCCCGGCCGACACTTGGATTCGTTTGATTCTATGGATGCTGATTGGACTGGACATCTACACAGCATATGGCATGAAGAACAGTAAGATTGGTTCTATTTATAAGGAAGAGCGACCAGGGCAGAATGTATTGAACATAACTGTAATCGTACTATCCGTGGTACTGATTTTGGCGGGATTCTGGCATCAGGTAACAGCCGGATGGGAGTCCAGCAAGTTCCTGCTATTCTCAGCTCTTTCCTTTTCGGTGGTGCATATGTTCATATTCGGCATGCGTTTATTAAAGAAAGATTTTATATTGAATCCGGCATTCGGGAAAATGAGATTATTCTACCAGAAAGTTGTAAACAGAGAACAAGTTACCGGGAAATCGGATAGAGAATAAGTTGAGAAAAAAATCTTTTTATATACTCGACAAAAGACCATTCAGAATTTAGATTCTGAATGGTCTTTTTTTTATCGTTTAACCCATTCATTATGAATTAATAGTTATCTAAAATGGTAAACTTTTCAGAGATATTTCAAAAAAAAGTTTTCCAAAACTTACATAATTAACATCTCTGAACAGAACAACATATAGGATTATACATTATCTTTGTATCAGTTTTGGTAACAAAGCAATGCTTTAGGAGAAAAAGGGAATACCGTGAAATCCGGTAACAGTACCCGCTGCTGTGATTCTTGAAGAACTTGGGTATAAGCCACTGCAACTCTTTGTGGGAAGGCACTTCAAGGGAGAGATAAGTCAGAAGACCTGCCAAGACTAAACACATAGAAAATCTTATGCTTTCGGGAGTTAAAGCAAAAAGAACAGGAAAAACGCCAGGATGAGTCATCCTTCAGGCGCAGGTCTCATGCCGCCCTATTCTACACCCACTTCCACAGCAATGTTTTCTTATGTGATAACTTACTAGTATCACAAATTTTACAAAAAAAGAATTATGAACTACGCTGAGATCTGTATTATCAAAAGAGACGGGAAGAAGGAAGATTTCTCGATCAGTAAAATCAAGAATGCAATTACGAAAGCATTCAATGCGACAGGTATTGTCGACGAAGATAAGTTGATAGCTGATGTAACCATGCGGGTAATCGGAAACTTTGCCACCTCGACAATTACGGTGGAGGAGATTCAGGACCTGGTTGAAAAAGAACTGATGAAAATACGCCCCGAGGTTGCAAAGAAATACATTATATACCGTGAATGGAGAAATACCGAGCGAGATAAAAAGACTCAGATTAAACATATCATGGATGGCATTGTGGCCATCGATAAGAATGATGTAAACCTCAGTAATGCTAACATGTCGAGCCACACTCCGGCAGGACAGATGATGACATTTGCTTCCGAGGTGACTAAAGATTATACTTATAAATATCTTCTCTCGAAAAAGTTTGCTACTGCTCACCAGATGGGAGACATCCACATACACGATTTGGATTATTATCCAACAAAGACAACAACCTGCATTCAGTATGACATGGACGATCTCTTTGAACGGGGGTTCCGTACTAAGAATGGCAGCATCCGTACTCCTCAATCCATTCAGAGCTATGCCACACTGGCAACGATTATCTTCCAGACCAATCAGAACGAACAACATGGCGGACAGTCGATTCCGGCATTCGACTTTTTTATGGCAAAAGGTGTGTTGAAGTCTTTTCAGAAGCACCTTACCTCTTTTCTGGGATTTCACCTATCAATGGACGGAGAAGCACCGGAGGAGAAATCAATAAAAACACTAGTAAGAGAACACATTACTTCTATCAAACCGGATGATTACCACCGGGAGATGTTATGCATGGCAATGACCAGTCTACGGGTTAATCTAAAGAAAGAGGTACTTAACCGAATCATCGAGAAGGCTTACTCTTCTACTCGCAAAGATACCCATCAGGCGATGGAAGGATTTATCCATAACCTGAATACCATGCACTCACGAGGTGGCAATCAGGTGGTATTCAGCTCCATCAACTATGGAACAGATACTTCAGCCGAAGGACGATTGGTAATGGAAGAACTGCTAAGCACCACCATGGAGGGACTGGGTACTCGAGGAGAAGTGCCGGTATTCCCTATCCAAATCTTTAAGATAAAGGATGGAGTTTCCTACTCTGAAGAGGACTATCTGAAAGCGATGTCCGATTTTGAAGGAGCTATGAGTGGAAAAATCAGATTCAGTGCTCCTAACTTCGACCTTTTCCTGAAAGCATGTCAAACTACAGCAAAGGCGCTCTTCCCGAACTTCATGTTCCTGGATGCGCCCTATAATGTGAACGACCTATGGAGAGCAGAAGACCCGAAACGTTACCGCTATGAGCTGGCAACAATGGGCTGTCGTACACGTGTATTCGAAAATGTGAATGGAAAAAAAAGCTCACTAGGAAGAGGAAATCTTTCATTTACAACAATCAACCTGCCGCGTTTGGCCATAGAAGCCAAAATAAAAGCAGAGAATCTGCTGGAGACATCCAATAAGGATGCTTTGGAAAAAGAGAGTAAAGAGGCGTTTCTCAAGTCGGTACAAGACATGGCAAAGCTAGTGGCCGATCAGCTGTATGCCCGTTACCAGTACCAACGCACTGCACTTGCCCGCCAGTTCCCCTTCATGATGGGAAATGATGTGTGGAAAGGTGGAGGAGAACTGGAACCAAACGGCGAAGTAGGCGATGTGCTAAACAGCGGAACACTGGGAATCGGTTTTATAGGAGGACATAACGCAATGATGGCACTCTACGGAGAGAGTCACAGCCACAGCCAAAAAGCATGGGATACGCTTTATGAGGCGATCATGCAGATAAACAAGGTTGCCGATGCATACAAAGCAAAATACAGTTTGAACTACTCGGTGCTGGCTACTCCGGCTGAAGGTTTATCAGGACGATTCACCCGAATGGACCGGAGAAAATACGGCCTGATTCCAGGTGTGACTGACAGGGAGTATTACATCAACTCCTTCCATGTAGATGTAAAAGAGCCAATCAGTATTCTGGAAAAGATTAAAAAAGAGGCTCCATTCCACGCAATTACTCGTGGCGGGCACATCACTTATGTGGAGCTGGATGGAGAGGCTCAGAAAAACGTGAAAGCAATTGCCAAGATAGTGAAGGTAATGCACGACGAAGGTATTGGTTACGGTTCAATAAACCACCCGGTAGACACCTGCAACGCTTGTGGTTATAAAGGTGTGATATACGAAAAATGCCCAGTATGCCAAAGCGAGAATGTATTCAGAATGCGCAGAATCACCGGATACCTGACTGGTGACCTGAGCACATGGAATTCATCCAAACGAGCTGAGGAAAGAGACAGGGTGAAACATCACTAACAACTTTCGCCTCGGAATATAAAAACAAAATCGTTTCCCGGATAGGATAATAACTATCTGGAAAACGGTCTTATAATGAATATCCGGAAAAAACAACTGACAATTCGAACTAAAAGCCCAATAGAATTCATCATCGGGCAAATAAAGCGACATATTAAAGGAGACTTCCAACAGCGATCAATCTCCTCACAAAGAAAAGAAACATGCAGGAACAACTTTATCTGCTATATACCTATCCCGAAACCATCGTTGACGGGGAAGGAATCCGTTACTCCATTTATCTTGCAGGATGCCGGCACCATTGTCCGGGATGCCAGAACCCCAGCACATGGAATTCGGTGCAGGGGACTCTACTTACAGAAGAGGTCATAACTAAAATCATACATGAGATTAATGCCAATCCATTGCTTGATGGCATTACCTTTTCAGGCGGAGATCCTCTCTACAATCCGGAAGCTTTTCTACTATTGATAAGACGGATAAAGCAGGAAACCGGGCAAAACATCTGGTGTTATACCGGATATACTTATGAGGAGATTCTGGCAGACAAAAGTCTGAGTGCAGTACTACCCTTTATTGACACATTAGTAGACGGACGGTTTGTGCAGGCTGAGTACTCCCCCTTTTTGGAATTCAGGGGAAGTGCCAACCAACGCATTATACATCTGAAATAGTAGCCGTTTTCAAGAGCTCCCATTTCAGATATATGCAAACTATTTCTTTTTTGGGTAAAAAGGGCTATAAAGCATTGTTTTATTCCTGACAACCAGTTGCCCATCCTTCACAAACTCATCTCCTCTTTCGGATAAATGCTTCACCATTTCGGATCGCATTTCATTCAGTTTCTTCTTATATTGCGCTATTCCTGCAACATTCTTCAGTTCATGAGGATCTTTTGCCAAGTCAAACAGCTCTTCTTTTCTTGAATGGAATCTCCAGACGTACTTAATTTTCCCATCAGTAAGCGCACACCAGTAATTATCTTCCGAATAACAGGTGGCATGTTCCAAGTCTATGTATTTCCTCCATTGATCAGTTTTGCCCTGCATCAAAAGTTTTAAGGATTTGCCATCCATGTCAGACGGAATTTCCCCTCCGGCAACTTCGAGAAACGTAGGTAGAACATCTCGCAATTCAACTGGCTGAGTAATCTTTCCACCTGCCTTAAACCCATAACCAGTAGGCCACTTTACGATATACGGTATGTGAGTGGATCCTTCGTAAGGATAGGTTTTCCTCCAATGGTAATGATCTCCCAACATATCGCCATGATCGGCTACATAAAATATCAAGGCATCATCATACATTCCCTTTTCTTTCAAGGTATGTATAATCTCACCTACCTGTTCGTCAATGAGGGTAACGTTGGCATAGTAATAACGTCGGGATTTCTTCGCATATTCGTCACCAAAATTTCCATAAGGAGCATCTTTCGCCGCCTTCTCCGGGTCGAGCGGAGTGGCATATTCTCCACACCAATCGCCTATAAACGGAGCTGGTACATCTACATTCGCATACTTATCCAACACCCTTTGAGGAGGATCATACGGACTATGCGGACGGGCAAATGAAACTTTTAAAAAGAGTGGCTGTTCTTTCTGATTATAATTCCGGATCAACTCGCAGGCAGTTTGTCCGGTCCAGACCGTAGGATGCAACTGTTCGGCAAGTTTATATACCGCAGCCCCATGATCGTTCCATCCGATGCCGGTAGCATCCGGATTCTCACCCGGAGCATGAGTTTGAAACCATAAATGATAATCACTGATAAAGTCAGGAGATTCAACTCGACCGCTCTCATCAATCAGTGTTCCATGAAATCCATGAAGAGATTTTTGTGGGAACCAGTGCATTTTTCCTATTCCAAAAGTAAAATAGTTCAGGTTGCGTAACATTTGCGGCATTTCATGTGTATACTTGGGAGCCACTTGTCCATAACCAAGCATTCCGTGGTGCCAGGGAGAACAACCAGTCAGCAATCCGGCACGGGCAGGAGTACTGCTTGGAGCGGAAGAATAGCCATTCATGAACAATGTACCATCATGCGCCAACGAGTCGAGATTGGGTGAAATAACAGCCGAATTTCCCATGCAAGCGAGAGCGTCGGCCCGATGCTGATCGGCCATGATGAGAATAATGTGAGGGCGTCGAGCGGCAAAGCTGTTGGTTAGACTCATTCCCGCTGTTACGGCCAAAGAGCATTTTATCAGATTAGATGTTTTCATATATAAAGGTTGTAGTTATTCCAGACATTGATTTCGTAAATCGGTGAATTCTGCAATTGCAGAATTTCTGAATGCAAAACTAATAATAAACAGTGGTAAAAAACAAAATCTTCACAGTCAAAATACAATGAAATGACTGTGAAGATTCTGTTCATAACTATGCTTGAAGCTACTTGAAGAAGTAGCGCAGAATATCATTAAAGTTGGCCCAGATAAGCAATCCTATCAGCAGAACCATACCGGTCATCTGAGCATATTCCATAAACTTCTCGCTCGGTTTGCGGCGTGCAACAATTTCATATAGCAGGAATAGCACATGTCCTCCATCAAGCGCCGGAATAGGAAGAATATTCATAAAGGCCAGAATAATGGAAAGGAATGCAGTCATTTCCCAGAAACGATGCCAATCCCACTGAGCCGGGAAGATACTTCCGATAGTTCCGAAACCACCCAGGCTATTAGCCCCCTCTTTGGAGAAGACATATTTCATATCGCTCACATATCCTTTAAGCGTATTTACCCCAAGTGCAATTCCCGCTGGGAATGACTCGAAAAAGCCATACTTCTTATCATGTACTTTAAAGAAGCGTTCCGGACCGTAAGGGGTTGCTCCGCCTTTATAAAGTGAGTCCAGCTGAACAGCCACTGTATCGGTTACACCTGCACGAACATAAGTAACCGTCACATTTCGTGATGCACCTTTAACACTATCTTTTGCTGCTCCTGCTTTCAATTTATCCACTTCACTTAAAAAGTCATTAAATGCAGGAGTGGAAATGCCGTTCAGGGCAATCACACTGTCACCACGATGAAGTCCGGCTTTTGCAAAACCTCCGTTTGGCATAATACTGTCCATCACATATGGCATTCTGAATTCAGATAGATATGTATTGGCTGCCATCAACCTATTCATGAAATCTTTCGGAATCTGTATCGTAGCTTTCTGACCATTCCGTAAAACGCCCACTTCTTTTGCATTTACTATCTGACGATACATTTTAGGATAACGCACCAGTTCATTGCCATCAGCGGAAAGAAGGATATCTCCGTTCTGAAATCCCACCTGTTTGGCCACTTCGCTGAATTGCATCCCCATCTTCATATCTTTTGGAAGGATGTAAGACTCACCCCAGGTAAAGAGAATCATGGAATAGATAAACAGAGCCAGCAAAAAGTTGAACAACACCCCACCTATCATAATCATCAATCGGGGGCCTGCCGGTTTAGCTCTGAATTCCCATGGTTTCACTGGTTGTTTCATCTGTTCCTTGTCCATTGACTCATCAATCATTCCGGATATCTTAACATATCCTCCCAGAGGCAACCAACCAATTCCATATTCTGTATCGCTGTTCTTCGGTTTAAATTTAAAAAGGGTGAACCATGGGTCAAAGAACAAGCAGAATTTTTCTACTCTAACTTTAAAGAGGCGAGCAAAGAGAAAGTGCCCTCCTTCATGGATAACAACCAATAATGATAAGCTCATTATTAATTGCAGGGCACGGATCAAAAATGTTTCCATCAATAATTATCTATTAAAATTTAAAATTCAAAAGTTCTTTCGTAATTTCACGTGCTTCTGCATCGGTTGCCACATAATCTTCGTATGATGGTTTCTTGATAAAGTTTACTTTTTGCATCACTTTCTCAATCACATCACTCATATCCAGAAATTTCACCATATTCCTTAGGAAAGCAGCTACAACAACCTCATTGGCAGCATTTACAATACATGGCATGTTACCTGCTTGGTGAAGTGCCTCGTATGCCAAAGCTAGATTCCTAAAACGTGTGGTATCTGGTTTTTCAAAGGTAAGAGTATTAAATACCGAAAAGTCGAGACGTTCAAACGAGGAACAAACCCGATCAGGATATGAAAAAGCATACTGAATAGGTACTCGCATGTCAGGCATACCGAGTTGTGCTTTCACGGCACCATCTTCAAACTGCACCATCGAATGGATAATTGACTGGGGATGAACCACCACGTCAATCTGTTTCGGAGATAGTCCAAACAGCCATTTTGCTTCAATAACCTCGAATCCTTTATTCATCATGCTAGCCGAATCAATGGTTATTTTCGCTCCCATCTGCCAGTTAGGGTGCTTCAACGCCTGAACTTTTGTTACTAGCTGCAACTGTTCGAGGGTACAATTACGAAAAGGACCACCCGAAGCAGTAAGAATCACCTTTTCAATTTTGTTTCCAACTTCTCCTGCAAGACATTGGAATATAGCAGAGTGTTCAGAGTCAACCGGCAAAATAACAGTGCCATATTGCTGAGTGAGTTCGTTTACAAGCTCTCCGGCTACAACAAGTGTCTCCTTGTTGGCCAACGCAATTTTCTTTTTAGCACGAATAGCATTAATTGTTGGTTTCAGTCCGGCATAACCTACCATTGCGGTTAGTACAATATCAATTGGATCGGCTTCAACCACCTGTGCCAAGGCATCCTCTCCGGCATACACTTTGATTGGCAAATCATTCAACGCCTCTTTAAGCTGCAAATACTTCTCCTCATTCCCTATCACTACCGCCTCTGGCATGAATTGACGGGCCTGTTGAATCAGCAAATCTACCTTGTTATAGGCAGTCAATGCATATACCTCAAATAATTCGGGATGTTCGGCAATTACCTGTAATGCCTGTGTACCGATACTCCCGGTGGAACCTAATATCGCTATTTGTTTTTTCATTATTTTTGTTAAAAGATAATCCATTTTCAGTTCTTGCGAACCTCCGATAAAGTTCTTTTTCTGACAGTCCGTTCTGTTAGTCGCAGCATTAAGTGAAAACTTTTTCTACATAAGCCATCTCCGCCCATTACTGCTTACTACTTTCAGAAGACATTCATGCATCTTCCTTTTTAAAAGACTGCCTCTAAAAAGTACAAATGTAAGAATTTAGCAGAAAGAAACAGTGCTTTCTTGACTGATTTTAAAGAAAAAAGGATAAATAAAGGAAAAGCCAGTCAATGTTAAGGTAGTTATTCAGCATAAATCATTTCAAGTAACCTCTTACCGGCGGAAGATCACAGTGATTCCATCTGTAGGAGAAGCTCTTGCAGGGAAGAACTGGCTAGCACCTCTTCTTCTGTTGAAAGAAGCCACGAATCAGAATCTTCATCGACTGTAATTATAAGAGAGGCATCGGGAGAAATTCTGTACCCATTACGTAGCAGGGCACGTTCAGTCCAATATGTACGGTTACCCTTTACGCTGCTTTTCAGGCTCACCATCCGGGGGGTATCGGCATGTTTTACCATGAAGTTTCCAGTTAAAGAGTCGAAACGGTAAGAGTTATGTGCAAAAACCTTTTGAAATTTATTGGTAAGAATCAAATCTTCGGGAGCACCCACCGCTATTCCATTGTTCGGAGTCATCAACCATAATTTATCCGCGGTTTGCAGAGCCAGATCCAGTTCATGAGTGGAAAGCACAATGGCTTTATTGGTTCGCCGGGCGAGTTCATGAAGCAGCATCATTACCTCTACCCTATTGTTAATATCCAGGTGGGCAGTCGGTTCATCAAGCATAATTACCGGGGTATCCTGCACCAGAGCTTTGGCAATCATGGCACGTTGTCGCTCCCCGTCGGATAGCTGATTGATATACCGATTGGCATACCCTTCCAGATGAACTTGCGATAAAGCTGTATGCACCAGTTCATGATCGGCATCTGTCAGCCGGCCCAGCCAGTCGGTATAGGGATTCCGGCCCATGGCCACCAGGTTGAACACGGAGAGGTTGTTTACATCTACACGATCGGTTAACACCAACGAAAGCAAGCGCGCCTTGTTGGAGAGCGATTGCTTGCCCAAGGGTAGTTTATCAATGCAAACCTCTCCCTGAAGAACAGGTTGAAGTCCGGCAAGAGTACGTAAAAGGGTAGACTTCCCACAACCGTTGGGTCCAATCAAACAGACCATTTCTCCCTGGAAAACCTCCAGATCCAAGTCCGTCTGAACCGGATAAGTCTCCTTTCGGGTTACATATCCGATGGTCAGGTTGCGGGTTTGTATTATTGCATCGGGCATCATTCCATAAAAAGAAATCAATCAATCCAACGTTTCCACATCCTCAAGTGAGAGCAACCCATCGGGTAGATTCACTGTCATCCGTTTCTTTTTGGCATCCATTTTCAGGATAAACTCTTCTTGCGCCGGAACAAGTAATTCCTCGCCATTTCTGTCGATTACAAAGAGTGTATTAATGGTCGAATCATCCACATCAACCACCGTACCAATTTCTCCCAGACGTTTATCTGTCACATGGAAACCCACAAAGAAATCCCAGGAGAGGTTTTCCATCGTCGTCTCTTCTGCATATTTTACAGGAAAATAGACATCTACATTGGTAAACCTACGGGCCTTTTCGGTTGAATCAATTCCTTCGAGCTTAACAAGTGCTGTAGAATCAGAGCGAAAACGATATTCTTCGATGAAAAAAGGGACAAAAATGCCATCAAGCAGACAGATAAGGTAATCGCATTCTCCATTGTCGAACGAATCGTCCGTAAAGGTAAATGCCAATTCACCATGAATGCCGTGCGGCTTATTGAATATTCCTATTTTATATACGTCCTCGCGTCTTATCATTCTTGTATACGTGTAATGCGTGCACCAATGGCATTCAGACGTCTTTCAATATCTTGGTAACCACGGTCAATCTGTTCAATGTTATTAATCCGGCTGATTCCTGAAGCACTCATAGCTGCAATCAGCAAAGCAATACCCGCCCTGATGTCAGGCGATGTCATATTACCGCCACGCAGAGTAAGATTCCTGTCGTGACCAATAACAACAGCTCGGTGCGGATCGCATAAAATAATCTGAGCTCCCATATCAATCAGCTTATCCACAAAGAAAAGGCGACTTTCGAACATCTTCTGATGGATCAGTACGCTTCCCTTTGCCTGAGTAGCAACGACCAGCATCACGCTTAACAAGTCGGGAGTAAGTCCCGGCCAAGGAGCATCGGCAATGGTCATAATTGAACCATCAATAAAGGACTCTATCTCATAATGTTCCTGCGAAGGAATATAGATATCATCACCGCGTTGTTCCAGTTTGATACCCAACCTACGGAAACTATCAGGAATAACACCCAGATTTTCGTATGAAACGTTCTTAATAGTAAGTTCACTGCGTGTCATTGCTGCCATTCCGATGAAACTTCCTACTTCAATCATATCTGGAAGAACTGTATGTGTGGTTCCGCCTAAGCTTTCAACTCCCTCAATAGTGAGTAGGTTCGAGGCTATACCACTTATCTTCGCTCCCATCCGGTTCAGCATTTTGCATAACTGTTGCAAGTAAGGTTCGCATGCAGCATTATAAATCGTGGTTGTTCCCATTGCTAACACTGCTGCCATCACAATATTAGCTGTTCCGGTAACCGAAGCCTCATCCAGCAACATATAGGTTCCTGTCAGTTTATCGGCCTTTATTTCGTAAATTCCTCGTTCTTCGTTATATTCAAAATCCGCTCCTAGTTTCTGAATACCCAGGAAGTGGGTATCCAGACGTCTGCGTCCTATCTTATCGCCACCCGGTTTAGAAATCATTGCCTTACCAAAACGGGCAACCATCGGGCCAATCAGCATTACCGACCCTCTTAGGCTTGAACATTTCTTCAGAAATTCATCACTCTCCAGATATGCCAAGTCTACAGCTTCCGCCTTAAACGAATAGGTATCAATGCTCTTCTTTGACACTGTTACCCCCATATCCCTCATTAGCTGGATCAGATTATTCACATCCAGGATATCAGGAATGTTAGATACTGTCACCTCTTCCGATGTGAGTAATGTTGCGCAAATAATTTGCAGCACTTCGTTTTTAGCACCTTGAGGAACAATTTCTCCACAAAGCTTGTGCCCTCCTTCGATTACAAATGAAGCCATAGTTTCTGTGTTAAATTATTATTTTGAATAACGACGTTGATTATTATTCACCTTTGTTTTCCGACTAAGGATAGTCCTTGTCTCCATCAGTTTCAACGTATCTTCGTCCACTTCAATCTTACCACGTGAATAATCTTTCAGATCATCAAAGATCTTCCGGTCGTCTACAACATCCTTATTCCAGTTCATGAAGCTTTTCTTCATATGATTGGCCACCAAAGCAATCAGTTGTTTTTTCTCATTTCCTTCCGGATAATCAGACGCAATCTTAATCAGTTTTTCCAATGTACGTCCATAGTGACGATACCTGATTTTGGAACTTGGGTATGGAATCATATCCGGTTTAGTAATCAGATTATCTTTTTTAATTATTTCGAATGGAAAATCGATATCCAGTTTGAAGTCGGCCATGATAGCCAAGTGATCCCAAAGTTTATGTTTAAAATCGGGTACATCGCGCAAATGAGGAAACATATTCCCCATGATGTTTATAATGGTATTTGCACAACGCTGTCTTTCGGCTCTGTCTTCAATTGTCAGAGCATAATCAACCATGTTCTGAATGCTTCGTCCGTATTCGGGAAGCGGTAATACTCTTTGTTGAGTGTTATATTCCATCAATTACAATTTATTCGTTATGTTTGTTTTTTACAGTAGTTTCTTTGGCTTGGTTACCAGAAACTCTTTGAGGTAGAATGGTTCAAAATAGGCCACGTCCTTAAAATCACCATTAATAAATGCCTTTTCCGCCAGTGGAGACATCAGTTTTGCCAACGGGTGTATATCGTCAATGAAATGTGCATTAGGATGAGTAATCTTTTCCTTGCACTTAGCGGCTCCGTTGCCAAAGAAGTAAACAGGTTGTTCATTAAGAAACTCCATGTATGAATTCTCATCAACAATATCTGCAGAAATGGGTCGCTTCACCTTCAGCGCTCTATCATATATAGCTGCATAAACTTCCATTCTGCGTGCGTCAATCATAGGACAAATCAGAGCATCTTCAGGCAAATCGTGATACAGAAGCACGGGTACGCTGAGTACTTCCAATGTTGGAATGCCTATCAATGGAATGTTTCGCCCATAGCAGATACCTTTTGCCATTGAAACTCCGATTCTTAATCCTGTATAGGACCCGGGGCCACAACTTACCGCAACGGCATCAAGCACAATGGCACGACTATCGATGAACGAAAGAGCTTCATCTACAAAAACGCCTAAAGAGACTGCGTGAGACGGACCATTGAAATCTTCCTGACTAAAGATAACATGGCTGTCCTCACTGATAGCTACCGAACAAACGGCAGTGGAGGTTTCTATATGTAAAATACAAGACATAAAATTTCTTCTTTATCTGTGCAAAAATACACTTTTTACATAGAAAACCCCCACTTTTTTCCAAAATAAATTATAATGGCATATTTCCGTGCTTTTTCGGCGGGTTAGTCTGCATCTTGTTATGAGCCATCTCCAACGCCTGAATCAGTTTAAAGCGAGTTTGACGCGGAAGAATAATTTCATCAATGTATCCCAATTCTGCTGCTTGATACGGATTGGCAAAGTTGGTTTTATAATCCTCAATTGCCTGTTTCTTAGCTTCTTCATCAGCATTTCTGAAGAGAATATTCACGGCTCCTTCGGCCCCCATCACTGCAATTTCAGCATTCGGATAAGCCAGGTTTACATCTGCACCTGTCTGTTTGCTTGCCATCACAATATATGCTCCTCCGTACGCTTTTCTGGTAATCAGGGTTACTTTAGGGACCGTTGCTTCGGCATATGCATATACAATTTTCGCCCCATGACGGATTATACCGTTGTGTTCTTGTATGCAACCCGGAAGAAATCCCGGCACATCTTCAAAGGTAACCAACGGAATATTGAAACAATCACAGAAACGTATGAAACGTGCAATCTTATCGGAAGCATCTATATCAAGCACACCGGCCAGATAAGCGGGCTGATTAGCTATCACACCGACTGATTTTCCACCAAGGCGACCAAAACCAATTACAGCATTTCTGGCAAAGTGAGGCATTACTTCAAAGAAATAGTGGTCGTCCATTACCGGTTCAATGATATCTTTGATGTCATAAGGAATGTTAGGGTCGGTCGGGACTACATTCTCCAGCGACTCCTCTTCACGTCGGATATCATCAGTAGCTGCAGACAAAGGAGCATCTTCCATGTTGTTGGAAGGAAGGAAGCTCAGCAGCTCACGGATACCCATCAGCAATTCTTCTTCCGAATTGCTCAGGAAGTGAGTAACCCCACTCTTACTGCTGTGAGTATAAGCACCCCCAAGCTCTTCTTTACTTACCTCTTCGTGAGTTACCGTTTTCACCACATCAGGCCCGGTAACAAACATATGACTTTTCTCTTTCACCATAAAAATAAAGTCGGTCAATGCAGGAGAGTAGCAAGCCCCGCCTGCACAGGGACCCAATATTGCCGAGATCTGAGGAATTACTCCCGAAGCCATGGTGTTCTGGTAAAAGATAGAAGCATAGCCAGTCAGGCTCTCTACCCCTTCCTGAATACGGGCTCCACCAGAATCGTTCAGAGCAATAACAGGCGCTCCGTTTTTCAGAGCCAGTTCCTGTACTTTAACAATCTTGCGTGAGTTTGTTGCACTCAACGTTCCGCCATACACAGTAAAATCGTATGCATATACAAACACCAGCCGTCCATCAATCTTTCCATATCCTGAAACCACACCATCTCCCGGAATTATATTCTTATCCATTCCAAAATTAGTGCAACGATGTACCATTAGCTTATCCAGTTCTGTAAAGGTTCCCTTATCCAGCAACATCTCAATACGTTCGCGGGCAGTCATTTTGCCAGCCTGATGCTGCTTTTCAACCCTGTTCACGCCTCCACCCAATTCGGCTATTTTATCCTTTTCCAGAAAACGGTTATATATTTTTTCTTTTTCCATTACTTAATCATTTTTCAACATTTAAATCCAGCAATATCAGCTGTTGGTCACTATTCACAGAGTCACCCTCGTTAACCAGGATTTCTTTGATATAGCAATCGGAAGTCACTTTATAATTACTCTGCATTTTCATGGCTTCAATAACCAGCACTGTTTCTCCGGCAGCCACCAGGTCACCTTCATTCACAGGTATTTTCACCACTTTCCCAGGCATTGGTGATACCACTTTATCATCCTGTCGCACCTCTTCTTTCTTTTTCATTCGCAAATACTTTGCTTTTGTATCGACGATATCCACATTATAAGAAGAGAAGTGGGTATTTACCTTGTAACTCTTCCCATTCCCCGAACGAATAAGCTCTGCATTGTACGACTTTCCATTATGCAGAATAGAACAGGCTCCGTTTTCCGCCATTACCACATCCACTTCAAACTCTTTTCCATCAATGGTAAGGCGCACATTATTGCCCTCCTTTGAAAGAAGTTCTATTTCAGCAGTTCTTTTTCCAATATGTATTTCCATTTGTTTGCTTTCTTTTAGATTCTCAATACCCCTTTGTGTAAACCAAACTCACGCCAGCGGCTGATAGGACGATTATCGGTAGATACATTCGAGTTATTTTCTTCCAGATTCATCAGATAGTCTATATACGTTGCCACCATTGCAATATTTTCGGTTTCTTCCTCGTCAGTAGGAATGCCTTTCAACAGCAATCCTGTATTCTTCTGTATAAAGCCGGTATCATAAGCACCTTTTACAAAGTCCGGAGTATCCATGATGCTTCTCAGGTAACCAATATTAGTTTTAACTCCGGTTATCTTGTACTCGTGAAGCACCCGGCGCATCCGTTCGATAGCATATTTACGGGTAGTAGCCCATACAATCAGTTTACCAATCATCGGGTCGTAATGAATCGGAATTTCATATCCTTCGTACACATAACTATCAATGCGAACGCCTATACCATTAGGCTCTGTTATCTGTCGAATCACACCCGGACAAGGCATAAAATTAAATTCAGTATCTTCGGCACAAATACGGCATTCAATGGCATGTCCACGCTGCACGATATCTTCCTGGTTAAAACGCAAAGGAATGCCGTTGGCAATGTGAATCTGTTCTTTTACCAAATCCACGCCAAGCACCTCTTCTGTTATAGGATGCTCTACCTGCAGCCGGGTATTCATTTCCAGGAAGTAGAAGTTACGGTTCTTGTCCACCAAAAACTCAATTGTTCCGGCACCGACATAGTTCACAGCCTTTGCTGCAGCAACCGCCGCTTTTCCCATCATTTCCCTCAACTCCGCAGTAATAAATGGAGATGGACTCTCCTCTACAATCTTCTGATTGCGTCGTTGTACAGAGCACTCTCTTTCACACAGATGAACCACATTCCCATAATTATCACCCAAAATCTGGAATTCAATATGGTGAGGTTCTTCCACAAACTTTTCCAGGTATACGGTATCATCACCAAATGATGAGAGTGCCTCCGATTTTGCTGTAGTATAAGCCTCTTCGACTTCGCTTTCATTGTGAATCAGCCTCATCCCTTTTCCGCCACCGCCCATCGATGCCTTCAGCATCACCGGATAGCCAATTTTATTACATACATCGATTGCCTCTTTCACATCTCTCAGGCTCTGTTCAGTACCAGGAACAACAGGTACATCAGCTGCAATCATCTGCTTACGTGCAGATATCTTATCACCCATCGCATCCATTGTTCCAGCATCAGGCCCTATAAAGATTATACCTTCTTCCTTGCAGCGATTGGCAAAAAGGGAGTTTTCAGAGAGGAAACCATAGCCCGGATGGATTGCATCCACCTGATGAGCTTTGGCAATTTCGATGATTTTTTCTACATTCAGATAGCTGTCTTTTGATGCTGCTCCACCTACACAATAGGCTTCATCAGCATACAAGACATGTTTTGCCGTCCGGTCGGCTTCAGAGAAAATCGCAATCGATTCAATCTCCATTTCCCTGCAGGAGCGCATAACTCTCACCGCAATCTCGCCACGGTTAGCAACCAAGATTCTTCTAATCATTTCTCAGATATTTGGTACAACAATTCATTCCGCCAATAAGGCAGAACAATTACTATTAAATTCCTTCAAAAACAGATTTTAGTACGCAAAGGTTCATTTCCCACTCCACGAGGAGATAAACATGAAACAGATTGGCAGGTCTTCTGACTTACTCCCATCCTGAACGCCTTCCCGGCAACAGCCAGTGGCAAGAGTTTTTATCAGGATGATTTACAGAGGTTCACAGCAGCGGGCCTGTCCGGGATTTTCACCCGATTCCCTTTTAATTGCTATCGTTGATAAACAACAGCAAACCAATTCGGGGGCAAAGGTAACAATTCTGAAGAATTATGAGACATAATTGGATAGAAAACATTATTTTTGCAGAAAATTTACCAACTATGATACAATCAATGACCGGCTACGGGAAAGCCACTATCACCCTGGTTGACAAGAAGATTAACGTTGAAATAAAGTCACTCAACAGTAAAGCTCTGGATTTATCAACACGTATCGCTCCTGCCTATCGGGAAAAGGAGATGGAGATACGTAATGAAATAGCAAAATCGCTTGAAAGAGGCAAGGTTGATTTCAGCCTTTGGATAGACAAGAGCGATGCAGATGTGGTTACTCCAATCAATGCAGCTGTTGTAGAAGGTTACTACAGACAAATCAGACAGCTATCTGATGCGTTGGAAATTCCGATGCCGAACGATTGGTTTAAAATATTGCTTCGCATGCCCGATGTGATGTCCAAGATGGAGACTCAGGAGCTTTCTGAGGAAGAGTGGGCAGAGGCACACAAAGCAGTACAAGAAGCTATTCAGCACTTGGTAGACTTCCGCAAACAGGAAGGTTCGGCTCTGGAAAAGAAATTCCGGGAGAAAATTGCGAACATCCGGTCATTACTCGAGTCGGTATCACCACATGAAGCAGAGCGTATAGAAAAGATAAAGACACGCATCATGGATGCACTGGAAAAGACAGCCAGTGTAGATTTTGATAAGAACCGCCTTGAACAGGAACTCATCTATTATATTGAGAAGCTGGACATCAATGAGGAGAAGCAGAGACTAGCCAACCACCTGACCTACTTTATCAATACAATGGAAGAGGGCAGCGGACAAGGAAAGAAGCTAGGTTTTATCGCTCAGGAGATGGGGCGTGAAATCAATACCCTCGGAAGCAAATCCAACAATGCGGAGATGCAGAAAATAGTGGTTCAGATGAAAGACGAACTAGAACAAATCAAAGAACAAGTTTTAAACGTAATGTAATATGAAAGGAAAGTTAATTATATTTTCAGCACCTTCCGGGGCTGGCAAGTCAACCATGATTAACTACCTGTTGAAACAGGGCCTTAAACTTGCCTTTTCAATTTCAGCAACCAGCCGTCCGCCTCGTGGGACCGAACAGCATGGAGTGGAATATTTCTTTCTTTCACCGGAAGAGTTTCGTCAGCGAATCAACAACGATGAATTCCTGGAATACGAAGAGGTGTACAAAGACCGTTTCTACGGCACCCTGAAAGAACAAGTCGAAAAACAGCTGGCTGCCGGTCAGAATGTGATATTCGATGTCGACGTGGTTGGCGGATGTAATATCAAGAATTTCTACGGAGACCGCGCGCTTTCTGTATTCATACAACCCCCTTCCATGGAAGTGCTTCGTGAGCGTCTTGTAGGAAGAGGAACCGACGAGCCTTCAGTTATCGAAAATCGTCTTGCAAAAGCGGAATTCGAACTAAGTTTTGCCGATAAGTTCGATGTCGTGATAATAAACGACAATCTGGAAGAGGCACGTAACAAAGCACTTAAGGTAATCCAAGACTTCCTAAATAGATAATTCCCTTTTTCAGGGATATCATCATTTTTCTGATATGAAGAAAATAAAGACGGGTATATTCGGTGGAACATTCAATCCTATTCACATCGGGCACCTCGCACTGGCAAATTATATTTGCGAGTTCGAGGAGCTCGATGAACTATGGTTTTTAGTCACCCCGCAAAACCCGTTGAAAGAAAGCGACTTTCTGGACGACAACATTCGTCTGGAGCTGGTAAAACTGGCCATTGAAGGATATCCCAAATTCCTTGCATCTGACTTTGAGTTCCACCTGCCCAAACCTTCTTACTCCTGCGATACGATCGACAAACTGAAGAAAGCCTATCCCGACCGGGAATTCATTCTCATCATCGGCGGAGATAACTGGCTTATTTTTGATAAGTGGAGAGATTATCAGCGAATCATTAACGAGAATGAAATCTGGATTTATCCACGCCCCGGTTCAACCATAGATAAAAGCACACTTCCTCCTTCGGTAAAACTCACCAACGTGCCCGAAATAGACATTAGTTCCACCTTTATTAGAGATGGCATTAAAAGCGGAAAGGACATCCGCTATTTTATGCATCCGGCTGTTTACCAGAAAATCAAGGAAGAGGGCTATTTTTTGTAGTGGAATTCCGGACTCTTGCAACGCAGTTCAATCACTACTATTTCACTAGGCGCAAACATTCTGATGTTCTTCGACGAAGTGCCAATGCCGTTGGTAATAATCACCGGCACCTTAGCCGATGTTTTCTTTTTCCCTTTCAGGAACTTCCTGCCATAATGAGAAGGAGTTACAGGAGCATAAATCCCGAACAAAGTGATCTGCCCGCCATGCGTATGCCCTGCCAGAGCGAGGTCAGTATTCGAAACATCCACATCCTCCACATAATCGGGTGTATGGGTTAGCAAAACAACAAAATCTTCCGGCTTCAAATCAAGAGTGGGCGAAACGCCATTGATTTTCAAATCGAACGGATTACGCACCCCTGCAACAATTATCCGTTGCCCTTCTTTGGTTATCGTGTCACAAAGATGCTCTAGCACCCGCATGCCGTGCCGCTGCATTTCCGTCACAATCTCGTCGTGACAACGTTCGTAATCATTGTTTCCCAATACTCCGGCAATACCATATTGAGGGTGAACCTCCGACAGGCGGTCGAACAGCTCTTTCACATACTGACAACCCTCCTGGTAATCTCCACCCATCAGCAACAAATCGGGATTGACAGCCTGCAACTGATGCACCAACTTTACCAATCCCTTCTCCTGCAACGCACTCTTATAATGCAAGTCGGAAATAAAGGCAATACGAAACCCATCGAATGCTTTCGGAAGATCCTGATGAGAGAACTCATACCTTTTTACATGCTGAGCCCCCCGCCGCGAAAGATTCTTTGTGGTGGAGCAGGATGTCAGTGCCAATCCTATTAAAATAATATATGTAAAAATGCATCTTTTCATATTTATATGATACGATTCCAATCAGAGGCAAAGATACCTTGTTTTATCTTATTTTATATACGATGACCGTGCAATCGTCAGAAATAAAAAAACTTTCGCTTATTTACTCTGATAGAATCAGAGCAGGAATCTTTTTCCATAATATCTCCTAATCTGGAATAATAATATAAAGTTTTAGATGTTTTCAGATTCATAACTCCATTTAAGAAACTTACACTATAACCATTATATTTATAATCAGTGCATTTGAAGTACTTATATTTATAATGATCGGAAAAATAAAATGAAGAAGCATCTATGAAATCCGGTATTCTCGTTTTTGAATCAAGTTTAATAAACAAACGATAATCATTCTGACAGTTTTCCTTTGCAATTATCTTGCCACTAAAGGTATTATCAGACAAAATCTTTTTCTCATAAGCAAAAAGGCTGGATGTATCTTCTTCCGCTATGGTTGTTGCAAAATTCTGCAACCTTATATATGCTATAACCAAAAAAGTGGATAAAACAGGAATGATTAAAGAAATAATCAGATACATCTTTTTACGTTTACCTCTCATTATTTTTTTTAATATAATTATACAATTCAAACATCTAGTTACAACACAAACACGAAACAAAGATAAAAATCTTATTAAAAAAACTACACTATAGCTTTATTTTATAAATAAATATCAATGTTATAATCCCATTTTATCTCTATCATTCAAAATATTCCTCAGAATCATTGTATCTTTGTTCTGTTAAAACGAAAAAGATGAACGATATTATAAAAAAGAACTCAGCCAAAGCATGGCTCCTGGCTGTTCGTCCCAAAACACTGGCCGGAGCATTGGTGCCAATATTAATAGGAAGCGGACTTGCCTTTGCCGACGGAAAGTTCAACTGGCTTCCGGCACTAATTTGTTGCTTGTTCGCCTTCCTGATGCAGATTGCCTCCAACCTGATAAACGACCTTTTCGATTACATGAAAGGAACCGACCGGGAAGACCGCCTGGGCCCCGAACGAGCTTGTGCACAGGGTTGGATTACTCCGGGAGCCATGAAGAAAGGAATCATCGTGACCGTTGCACTGGCTTGTGCCATAGGCAGCACGTTGCTCTTGTATGGCGGATGGTGGCTGATTCTGGTAGGAGTTGTCTGCGTTATCTTCGCATTTCTATACACCGCCGGCCCTTATCCCCTCTCTTATCACGGCTGGGGAGATGTGTTGGTGCTGCTCTTCTTTGGCTTTGTGCCGGTATGCGGAACCTACTACGTGCAGGCTCTGACGCTTACCCCCAACGTAATTATCGGTTCATTAATCAGTGGATTGGCTATAGATACTTTGCTTGTACTGAACAATTACCGCGACCGTGAAGCCGATGCCCTGAGTGGTAAAAAGACGGTGGTGGTCCGCTTCGGAGAACCTTTTGGCCGTTACCTCTATCTCTTCCTGGGAATCGCGGCATGCGAGTTCTGCCTTTATTTCGTCCTAACCGGCCATCTGTGGGCAGCCCTTCTTCCACAGTTTTATCTGATTCCTCATTTCAAAACCTGGCAACGAATGGTAAGGATTAACAACGGAAAAGGATTGAATGTAATTCTTGGGGAGACTTCCCGCAACATGCTCTATCTAGCAATACTTGTTTCGCTGGGATTAATGCTGACTTAAAAAGAAGCTGGCGCCATCTCCATCCTATTATTCTTAACAGTAATAATGAAGATTGCTGTTAAAAATAAAATAAAAACAAGCCAGAACAAGATAAGATCAATCAAAAATGTTCTTACCCTGAATATTTAGATTCATGATAAAGTTGGCCTATCAACTACAAATAATTTTTCTTTTTTCGAGGAAGTCCGTACGATAGAAAGAACAAAGGGCCTAATACAGGCAGAATCAAAATCAAGATCAGCCATAAAGGGTTTAAAGAGGCAGTATTGGCATTTTTATATATTTTGATAGCGGTTAATGCATATATCAAAATTACGAATAGTGTTACAAGTATAATAATTATCGTTTTCATCTTATTTTTGATTTTTGGTTAATTAAATAATAGGACATCCTTTAAAACAAATACTTTATCAAAATATCATTAATTTAAGCAACAATCTTTTTTCCACACACCGAGTTTATCTAGAATAACAAGTTCAAAAACCTTTTTCAGTTTTAAGTTTTCTTCTTTACTCAGCTCTTTGGAATTTATTGTTTTCCAACTTGCAAAATTAGGAGATGTTGTAACTCCATCAAAACCAATTTCTGTTTGAACATCTTTCACCTCTTTGCTGACATTTATAACACAATGCATCGTTGTTTTTATACTTTTCACATAGAAATAACAAATATAGAAATTATTGTTATAATGATCTGGGTATATACCTTCTTCTCCATTTTCAAAAGTTGTAATCACATTGTATTGAGGATTATTTTTCTTTAGGTCTTTGATCCTTGCAATCAAAGAATCAGTTGGCATATCGAACTTGTAGTATTCAGCATAAGGATAACTTCCAGATATAATAAAACAGGAACTTAGAAAAAGCAAACAGCACAATATAAGATAGTTTTTCATAATTATTTAATGTTATAGTTAAACTGGACATGCAAACTTTTTCCGGACAGAAAGTTTGCAAATCCACAGCTAATTAAGAGGAATGCTATAATTCTGAACTGAAATAATTTTAAAAATTATAAACATTATTGAAGCCAGCAAATAAATTATAAATTCATACAATAATATTTTACTTTTATAGCTACTTATTGAAAGGCAATATTTAAGTAACTTATTAACAATCCATAAAATAAGAATAGCAATTAATATTATAACAAAATCAACTAATAATCTTGTAAAAAAATAATCCATAAGACTATCAGAAATTATTTTTTTCTGTCTTTCTGCACTCGCAAGAGAAACAGATGAGACAAAAAACAATATTCCTAGAATAGGAATGCTTATAATTAAATTAACTATATAATTTATATACTTTTTAATATTTAAATTCACAATTATCGATTTTAAATTTTCCGTTCTAATAAAATAAACTTAATACCACTATCAGTGACAGTAGTTTACACCGAGGCTGAACTTAGTTTAGCTGCTTCTGACCTCCCCCCGAAATCAAAATTAGTTTCTTGACTTATACTCCCAAATACTTTTACCTTTGAATGATTCATTTATCAACACAGCCCCAATTATCAGCAGAATGGCTTCTAATGTAAAATATAAATAATATCGATAAGGATTTACCCTCTCCTGAACAACACAATATTCCCCAGGTATATATCTTACCAAAATAGAATCACCTAATGAGTAATTTAGATTATCAATTTTCCCTGCATTAATTTTCATTCCGTTTATTAATACATAACATCCTCCATTGGGCCTAGATATTCTGCCATAAAATTCCACAATAGGAGCTTTAATTAGAGTTCCATTAACTCTAATATTTCTATCTGAGTAGGTGAAATAAAAACTCATGAAGAACAATCCAATACATAGCACACCTAACATCAATAACAATTTATTTATTTTTATCGAATTTTTATTTGTAACAAAACTTATTGCAGAACTAATCTTTACTTAAGCAGGTATAAATATTTCTTCTTAGTCACTTTCACATAAGCTTTCTGACTCGGCAAAAAATCAATATAATATGTACGATTTGAAGTCCAGTGAACAAATTCAACAAACCCATGCTTCAAAGATGCTGTAATATAATAGGGGTCAGCATAACCCATTCTCAAATCTTGTTCTATTCTGAAGATCGTTATACTGTCCTTTAATTGGGGATTATAGTACCGTCCCTGCATATTAATAAGTAAGTAACATGGATATGGATTCAAATAACAGACTTCTGATGTTTTATTTTTAGCTTTAAAGTCAAACAACTCCTGTGTTTTAATTGTGTCTAAATATTTACCTTTCAATGTTTTTATATAAACGATGCTATCTTTCAACCAGATAATCCCTTTAATATCAAAGACCCCCTTATTAGGGGTAAGCAACTCACAATATTGGATATTATTTTTATAATATATTGGTTTCAACATGATGGAGTCAACTCCAAGCAATATTGACCTATCTTTTACAGAATCGAACTTAGCATATTGATTCATGTTTTTAAAGAAACTCAATTCAGTGGAGGCTCTTCTACATCCAAAATTTATAGCAGCAATTATAATCAAAAAATATACCTTTTTCATTTTTATCGTACAATTAACAGAGCCAAAAGGGTAGCTGATAAAAAACCGGTCTTAAGACAGGACGGAACATATTCGTCAAAGAAAAAAGAAGAGACTAATTTAATAAACCCTAATACATATATTACCCTTAATAGATTTTTCATGGATTATTTGAACTTAATGGTTTATATTCTTCAAGAATAAACATATCAACAATTCACTGTTATGAAAAATTCATGTGCTGAACAACAAATGTAAACAATTATATTTCATTTTAAGCCTTTTAATATAATATTTATTCAACTGGATTAAAGCGGGGTGGCACAGGTGGCACTAAAAAAGAGTGTTTTACGGTTCCAGAAAATGAAAAATAAAAATTCTTCTAAAATACTTTTTTTCGATTTACGATTTACAGAAAGGTAAAAGGGTTGTTTTCTCTGCCACCTCTACCACCCATTGTTGTACACTTCACTCATTATCAATGGTGTATAATTTATAAATAAAAGATTCGCGGTGGCAGACAATTGCTTACACTACCATTTTAAACCTAGTATTGGGCTCATTACTGGCTAACAATGCTTCACGATGGTGTAGATGGTGTAGATAAAACGACTGTTTTTCGGTTTTAGAAAATGAAAATTGAAAATTCTTCTAAAATACTTTTTTTTAAATATGATTTTCTGGAAGCGTAATAAGCTTGTTTTTAGTGCACCATCTACACCACCCTTTTTTATACAGCTATTAATCAACACATTACATCTGACTAAAAGTGGTATAGAGCAATTCTTTCAAACGAAAACGTCACTAGAAAGAGATATAAACGAGGGGGGGTAGGCATTGAGAGCGGATAAATACAGCACATCACTACTCTGTTGTGTGAGTTGACCTTAGCATACTCGGGTTAAATGGGGACAGGCTAATAAAGAATAGCATTTTATAGCTTCTTTATCATCCCACAAATCGGGTTATTAACTATGGTGGGTTGAAGCAATGCTGTTTGTAAGCAACCAACATCCAATAGTTGGATAAGGGAACTGCGCTAATATACTAATCCTGCATTCGAGAAGAGGTAATCAAAACAACAGGAAGAACTAACCAAAACAACGGCAATGATTATCCCAATCTTGTACATGTTTCACTTCAATCATGTACATGTTTGGATGCAATCTTGTACATGATTACCCCCTAATCTTGTACATGATTGGGGTAATTGTCAGTGTTATCCGGGGTAATTCACGGCCTGATTTCTCTAATCGTTAGTTTTGGGTTGACTAATGTTGCTTTAAAATCTGTAATGGGTTGACCAATGAACTCTTAACCCTGATTTGGGTTGTCTTTAAGAACTACAACACAGATAATCAGACACATATCACTACAAGAACGTTCTCTAGGTGGAGAGGGTGGAGAGGGTGGAGAGAAAACAAAGGTTTTTCGGTTTCAGAAAATGAAATTTGAAAAATCCTCAAAAATATTTTTTTTCAAATATGAAATTCTGAAACCGAAAATAGGACTATTTTACTCCACCCTCTCAACCCCGGTAGTTATGAAAATGACTTTATCCTGAGTCGTTCTTTCTTTTGTGAACAATTTTAGTGTCAGTAGTGTCAGTAAAAATAAGGTTTATCCGGTTTCAGAAAATGAAAAACGAAAATTCTTCAAAAAGATTTTTTTTGGTTTTACGATTTACAAAACGAGAAAAAGAATGTTTTCTCTGCCACACTGCCACTAAAATACTTTACATCTACATTCTATGCCAACTTTATCTTTTGATAAAAGCTTAAAAAAGGTAGCCTTTCTGCAAGACTACCTCTTTTATATACTATTGATTTACAATCGATTTGATTAAATACAGGAAACAGAACCCTCCTTCAGAAGGTATCGCTGCCCACTTTCGGGACAGGTAGCCTCACCATGTTCGTTGAAAGTTAGTTTGTGACCATATTGGCTTACCCATCCTGTTTGATGGGCAGGGTTTCCCATAACCAGTGCATAAGCGGAAACCTCTTTGGTTACCACGGCTCCGGCACCAATCATGGCATATTCGCCGATGGAGTTTCCGCAGACAATGGTAGCATTGGCACCGATGGTTGCCCCACGTTTCACCAGGGTTTTACGGAACTCTTCCTTTCGGTTGATAAAGCTACGGGGATTGATTACGTTGGTAAAGACACACGAAGGCCCCAGAAACACATCGTCTTCACAAGTAACGCCGGTATAAACCGATACATTATTCTGAACCTTCACGTTGTTTCCCAACACTACCTGTGGAGAAATAACCACGTTCTGCCCAATGTTACAACCCTTCCCCAACTTGCAACCGGTCATCAGATGAGAAAAATGCCATATTTTTGTGCCCTCCCCTATCTGGCAGCCGGAATCGACCACCGCCGTTTGGTGAACAAAATAGCTTTTCTCACTGCTCTGCATACTCCCGTATCTTTTCGATGATAAAGTTCTGCACTTCTTCCGTGAGTTCAGTGTGCATTGGCAACGAGAGCACCTGCTGACAAAGTAGTTCCGAGGTGTTTAACTGCTCTCCTTCTCGCACAATATCTGCAAAAGCCTGCTGGCTCTGCAACGGAAGCGGATAGTAAATCATGCTGGGTATGCCGTGCGAAGCCAGAAACGTTTTCAGCTCGTCACGGCTGCCATCGGTCACCTTCAGCGTAAACTGATGGAACACATGGGTGGTGTACGGCATCTTTCGAGGCAAAACCAGCGAAGGGAGGTCGAAAAGACCTTCGTAGTAGCGGTTGGCAGCTGTCTGCCTTGCTTCGATATAGTCGTTCAGATGGTGCAACTTCACATTTAGAATAGCCGCCTGAATGGTATCAAGACGGGAATTGCAACCTACTACATCGTGAATGTATTTCTTGGATTGGCCATGAGAGGCAATCATCTTTGCCCGGAATGCCAGTTCATCGTCGTTAGTCATCAATGCACCGCCATCGCCCATGCAGCCCAGGTTCTTGGTAGGGAAAAATGAGGTGCAGCCAAAGTGCCCCATTGTACCGGTTTGCTGTTCTCTTCCGTCAGTAAAGGTATGAACAGCCCCGATGGACTGGGCATTATCCTCTATTACATACAGGTCGTTCGCCTCCGCCAGCTGAAGGATTTCCTCCATCGGGCAGCTCTGTCCGAACAGGTGGACCGGAATAATCGCTTTTGTTTTGTTGGTAATGGCTTTCCTGATGTGAGCCGCCGATACGTTGAAATTATCGTAATCCACATCCACCATTACCGGCACCATTCCCAGCAAGGCAATCACTTCTGCCGAGGCAATATAAGTAAAAGCCGGAACAATCACTTCGTCGCCGGGTTTCAACCCCAGTGCCATTAATGCAATCTGCAGCGCATCGGTGCCATTGGCTACGGGTATCACATGGCGTGCCCCGGTGTAGCTCTCCAAATTATTTGCAAACTCCCCAACCGGCAAACCGTTAATAAATGAGGTTGAATCTATTACATCCTGAATGGCGCTGTCAATCTCAGGTTTTATTTTCAGGTACTGACCTTTAAGGTCTACCATGGGGATTTGCGTGTCACTTTGTATCATCTGTCACCGTACATCTTTTCGTAGTAATGCTGGTAATCGCCGCTGGTGACCTCTTCCACCCACGCCTGATTTTCCAGATACCACTTTATTGTTTTCACAATACCCACTTCGAACTTGGTTTGAGGAAACCAGCCCAGTTCATTTGTAATCTTAGTGGGGTCAATTGCATATCGTTGGTCATGACCAAGACGGTCAGTCACAAACGTAATAAGAGATTCGTTTATCCAGTCGATAGAGATTTCTCCCTTTTCGTTGTATTCTTTCCTTTTGAGTACCTGGCGATATTCCGGATTCTCCGTCATCATCTGATGGATGGTGGAGATAGTTAGCTTCACAATCTCTATGTTCTGCTTCTCGTTATGTCCGCCCACGTTGTATACTTCACCTTCACGTCCATCACGCACCACAATATCAATTGCCTTACAGTGGTCTTTTACATACAACCAGTCGCGTACGTTCTTTCCATCTCCGTAAACCGGAAGCTTCTTTCCTTCCAGAATATTCTTGATGATGAGTGGAATCAGCTTTTCGGGGAAATGGTAAGGACCATAGTTATTGGAACAACGAGTGATGCTGACCGGCATTTTATATGTATCGAAATAAGCCATCACAAACATATCTGCACTGGTTTTTGATGCACTGTATGGGCTGTGCGGACAAAGCGGTGTTGTTTCTTTAAAGAAGCCTGTTTCTCCAAGACTTCCGTAAACCTCATCGGTAGAAACCTGATGGAAGCGTACCCCTTCTCGCCAGGTGGGATAACCTTGTTCGTCTTTACCGGTAACCCATGAGCGGCGTGCGGCATCGAGCAGGTTCTGAGTCCCAAGGATATTTGTCAGCAAAAAAAGCTGTGGATTCTCAATACTTCTGTCTACATGACTCTCTGCGGCGAAATTCACCACGTAATCAAACTGATACTCAGCAAAAAGTTTGTCGGCCAGTTCACGGTCGCAAATATCTCCTTTCACGAATTCGCAACGGGTATGGTCTATGTCATTGGCAATAGTGCCCAGGTTACCCGCATAAGTCAGCAAATCCAGCGCCACCACTTTAATGTCCGTGTGTTTTGCCAGAATATATTTCAAGTAGTTCGCTCCGATAAATCCGGCAGCTCCGGTTACCAAATAAGTTTTCATATGTTATTTTTTTATTTTAGCCAGTTCAATCAAATATTTACCGTATTCTGTTTTATCTAACTTCTTGCCCAGAGTGAGCAGCTGTTCGGTAGAAATCCATCCGTTGCGCCATGCAATCTCTTCGATGCAGCTTACATAAAAGCCCTGACGGTTCTGAATGGTTGCCACGAAATTAGATGCTTCCAGCAAGCTGTCGCAGTTTCCGGTATCGAGCCATGCAAATCCGCGTCCAAACAATTCCACTTTCAGACTGCCCTCTTCCAGATACATCTTGTTCAGGTCGGTAATTTCATATTCTCCACGAGCCGAAGGTTGCAGTTTAGCAGCTTTCTCGGTCACTGTGGAGTCATAGAAATAGAGCCCCGGCACCGCATAATTGCTCTTGGGTTGTTCAGGTTTTTCTTCCAGAGAAATCACCTTTCCGGTTTCATCGAACTCTGCCACGCCATAAGCCCTGGGGTCTTTTACATAATAGCCAAAGATGCATGCACCATTTGTGGTACTAGCAGCCCGTTCCAGCATTTTTGAAAACCCTTGTCCATAAAACAGGTTATCGCCCAGAATCAGGCATCCGGGTTCACCGTTCAGGAATTCGGCTCCAAGCACAAAAGCTTGCGCCAGTCCGTTGGGATTCTCCTGAATTTTATATTGGAAATTCATGCCTAGCTCTTCTCCAGTACCCAGCAGCTCTCTGAACATAGGAAGGTCGCGGGGAGTAGAGATTATCAGTACTTCCCGAATTCCGGCCAGCATCAATGTGGACAACGGATAATAAATCATCGGTTTATCGTACACCGGCATTATCTGTTTCGATATAGCTTTCGATAGCGGATATAAGCGGGTTGCGCTTCCGCCGGCAAGAATAATTCCTTTCATAGTCTGAATTGTTATGTTATAAACGCAAATTACGGAAAGTTATTTGATATTGCAAAATAATTCAACGAGAGATAGAGCAGTTTTTATTAAATTCTTACGTTTATAGAAATAAAAGGATATCTTTACACATCAATTAAATCTAAATCTATAAAATATTTATTACGATCAATGCTGGTCTTAGCTATCTTCCTAGGCATGGGATGCGATTGTAACACACAACAACAGTATACCCCGTACGCACAATAATAGATATAACGACCGGCGCCAATGTGAATATGTTTGAACCGAAGTTTGGAAATGCCTCGGATTGTCTGTTAAGCACCAAAACAATCTCTCCTTTTATTAAAAGCAGATTAAGCTATTTTTTTAATTCCCGATGGGGAGCATTCATCGATTTAAAGATAGCTTCTGCAACACATTCTGGAAAAGATGTTTCAACATTAATACCAGACGGTTATTATAACCTGGGGAGTTTTTTCGATGGAAACAACAATGTAGTTCTTTTTGACGGAAGTGTTGGGGGAACATACCGTATTGAAAAGAAGAACTGGATTATCCGTACCAGATTAGGATTCGGTATTGGAGAAATGTTGGCAAAGAATTCAGACTTCAACCTGAAAGAAAAGGGAGGCAACAATCTTTATCAAATTAGATACTCCGCAGGTGACAGTGAGACGGGAACTGACGATCTTCTTTTCTTAAACCCCGGAATTAGTTTGGGTTACAAGTATAGAAAGATTCTTTTCAACTTGGATGTTGATTACACACAATTCTTACAAAAAGTTGATTATACATATAAAGTAACCGATGCCTATACCCGTGAAGTTATTGAGACAAAAATAATGGCCCCCAAAAACCTTTCCGGAAAACTTGGCATCGGCATAGGAGTCAGTTTCAACTATTAATCACCCGGCAAGTTCAATCACCTCCAAATCCTTGAACTCTCCCTTGTCAATCACGAAGCGAACCATGGTACGTACCTTGTGGAAACCGTATATCCTCTCTACTCCGGAGGTTATATGGGGTATTCGCAGGTTAATCAGAGCTGATAAACTGTAAAATTAGCATACCTTGAATCTCTTTTCCACATATGTCTCAGTCCAATTCTTCCTGATTTAAGATCTTTATGGTTGGCCGTACTAAAGTGAAAAAGAGTCTCTCTTTCATTATTCTTTACCATCATATAAATCATGTTTCTGCATTTAATTATGGTTATATGATGTTTTACACCCGGTTCGAAAAAAAGAATATTTGAATATTCGGGGGTTAAGGCTGTACCTTGAAGACCTTTACCTGTTTCGGGGATATAACGACGTGCTCGCAGATAGTTTTTTTCAGTTCCACCCGCACCGTTTACAGCATAACTGATGTGATAGGCAGACATGTGATTAAAATAGATATCCATTGACGGAGCTTTTCTTAACGACCTCCAGCAATAGATATCTTTTGTATACTCTCCCATCCCACTTCCTTCAGCCAAAAGATAGATAATATTTACGTTGTTGGGAACCGAAAGGGTATCTAATCGGGTAAAGTCATATTCAATGCGAATATCACCTGAGAATGTTTGTTTAGTCCAAAGTACAGCATGCGAAGCATCATTATCTATACATTTTCCTGCATAGAAATCCATTCCATCAGGACCATTTATTATTCGCGCTTGTTCACCATCCAAAAACCACTTATTTTTCCACTTTGTTTTACAATCGTCTGTAAACACTTGTTTCCAGTTTAGTTTGGTAGCTATATCAAACTCAGCCTCAGGAGATCTATTATCTTGAGCTACCGCCGGAGTTATCAACAATGATAAAAAACTGATAAACAACAACATGCATTTCATACAATATCAATATAGATGGATTATTAACAGGTTGGGTAATTACCCGGCAAGTTCAATCACCTCCAGGTCCTTGAACTCTCCCTTGTCAATCACGAAGCGAACCATGGTACGTACTTTGTGAAAACCGTATATCCCCGCCGCTCCCGGATTTATATGGAGCATTCCTAGGGTCTTGTCGTATTTTACCTTGAGTATGTGCGAGTGTCCGCTGATAAACAACTTTGGCGGACGAACCAGGATACTTCCCTGAATTGACGGGTCGTAATTTCCCGGATAACCACCGATGTGCTTTATTAAAACTTCGGCTCCTTCCACTGTAAACCGGTTGATTTGAGGATACAATTTCCGGATATCTTGTCCGTCTATATTTCCATAAACCGCCCGCAACGGTCTGAAAGCCGCAAGCTTTTCGGCCACTTCGATCGACCCAATGTCTCCTGCATGCCAAATCTCATCACACTCCTCAAAATACTTCAGATATTTCTCATCCCAATAGCCGTGAGTATCTGATAGTAACCCTATTCTTACCATTTTTTGCATTTTTATGATTGCAAATATAGTTAATTACTTATATTTACGGCAAAATTGTTGCTATGGAAAACGCTTATCGATACTTTAAACGCGATATCAGTTGGTTGTCTTTCAACTATCGTGTGCTGCTGGAGGCTGATGATGAAAGCCTTCCTCTTTATGAGCGCATTAATTTCATTTCAATATATTCTTCAAACCTGGAAGAGTTCTATAAAATCCGGGTTGCCGACCATAAAGCCAATGTTTCGGGTGCCCGGACTGATGAGGAATCTATTCAGAGCTCACTGGATACGCTTGAAGAGATCAATAATGAGGTAAACAAACAATTGGAAGAAAGGGTACGTATTTATGAAAAGAAAATAATTCCTGCACTGAGAGAGAATAATGTAATTTTCTATCAGAGCAAAGAGGTGGAACCTTTTCATGAAGAGTTTGTACGGAACTACTTTAGAGAGGAGGTCTTTCCTTTCTTACAACCCGTACTGATTTCTAAAGGTGAAATTGTATCGTTTCTGAGAGACAACCGGCTTTACCTTGCAGTGAGGTTGTTTAGGAAAAACTGTCCTGAAGGAGACCCTTCACGGGTTCAGTATTTTGTTATTAAACTACCATACAGCAAGGCGCCCCGCTTTGTAGAGCTTCCTCAGCACGAAGGAAAATACTATCTGATGTATCTGGAAGACATCATTAAAGCTAATATCGACACCATTTTTCCGGGATACGATGTGGACTGCTGTTACAACATCAAGATTTCGAGAGATGCAGATATCCTGATTGACGATAAATTGAGTGGAAACATTGTAGAACAGGTGAAGAAAAAGGTCAAAAAACGCAAAATAGGGGCCGTATGCCGTTTTGTATACGACCGTCAGATGCCGGGCGATTTTCTCAGCTTTCTGATGGATGCTTTCCATATTAACCTGAATGAACTGGTACAGGGTGAGAAGCACCTGAACCTGGAAGACTTGTGCCATCTGCCCAACCCCAATAAGCTGCTGAGGATAAACGAAAAGCCCCTACCCATGAGATTGAATTACCTGGACAAGAGCTCTTCTATCTTCAAGTATGTCAAAAAGAGGGATTTGCTGGTACACTACCCATACCATTCTTTCGAACATTTCATCCATTTCCTATACGAAGCGGTTCACGATAGCATGACCAAGGAAATTATGATTACTCAATACCGGGCTGCGGAAAACTCCGCCGTAATCAATACACTAATCAGTGCTGCGCAGAATGGGAAAAAAGTAACCGTATTCGTGGAACTGAAGGCTCGGTTTGACGAAGAAAACAATCTGGAAACGGCAGAACTGATGCATAAGGCAGGGATTAACATCATCTATAGCATACCAGGACTGAAGGTTCATGCCAAGGTAGCCCTGATTCTGAGACATAGCGACAAGAATAGCGACAAGTACATACCCAGCTACGCATACATCAGTACCGGAAACTTTAATGAAAAAACCGCAAAGGTATACTCGGACATGGGGTTATTTACATCGAATAAGGAAATTGTTGAAGACTTGCATACCTTATTCCTGACACTGGAAAAGAAGGTTGAAAGGGCACAGTTCAAGAAACTACTGGTGGCCCAGTTTAACCTGATTCCGGAACTCATCAAAATGATTAATCACGAGATAGAATTGGCAAGAGAGGGGAAGAAGGGAAAAATTATTCTAAAGATGAACGCGCTTCAGGATCAGAGCATGATCAACGAACTTTACCGCGCCTCGGAAAGTGGAGTGGAGATTGATCTGATTGTGAGAGGTATTTGTTGTCTGATTCCGGGGCAGCCTTTCAGCAGGAACATCAAGGTTACACGTATTGTGGACAGTTTTCTGGAACATGCACGGGTGTGGTATTTTCATAATGATGGAAACCCAAAAGTATTTATCGGCTCAACCGACTGGATGCGACGAAACCTATACCGGCGCATTGAGGCTGTCACCCCGATTCTCGATGAGGAACTGAAACAGGAAATAATTGATATACTGAACATTCAGCTGCAGGACAATAAGAAGGCGTGCTTTGTGGACGAGAATTTGCAAAATAGGTTTAAATACAATCCGTCGGAAGCACCTATAAGGTCACAATATGTTATCTACAATTTTCTGAAAGACAAAAATTCACTACCTTTGCGCCCAAATTAGCAAAACCAGAGAATGATTTCAGTAGACGGATTAACAGTTGAGTTCGGGGGGAGCACCCTTTTCAGTGATATTTCTTTTGTGATAAATGAGAAAGACCGTATTGCCCTGATGGGGAAAAACGGTGCAGGCAAAAGTACTTTATTGAAGATACTTGCCGGAGTACGCCAACCTACCCGGGGGAAAATATCAGCCCCGAAGGATAGCGTGATAGCTTACCTGCCTCAGCACTTGATGACGGAAGACGGGCGCACTGTTTTTGAAGAGACAGCGCAGGCTTTTGCACACCTTCATGAAATGGAGGCTGAAATTGAAAGGCTGAACAAAGAGCTGGAAACCAGAACGGACTACGAAAGCGACAGCTACATGGAACTTATTGAGCATGTGTCTGCCATCAGCGAAAAATATTATGCCATTGACGCCACCAATTATGAGGCGGATGTGGAAAAAGCATTACTGGGTCTGGGATTTATGCGTGAAGACTTCGACCGACAGACAAGCGACTTTAGCGGTGGATGGCGTATGCGCATCGAGCTGGCTAAACTGCTACTGCAAAAACCGGATGTGCTCTTACTGGATGAGCCAACCAATCACCTCGACATTGAGTCAATTCAATGGTTGGAAGATTTTCTTATCAACAGCGCCAAAGCGGTAATCCTGATCAGTCACGACCGCAAATTCGTCGACAACATTACCACCCGTACCATCGAGGTAACCATGGGGCGCATTTACGACTATAAAGTAAACTACTCTAAATACTTGCAACTCCGTCAGGAAAGACGTGAACAACAACAGAAAGCATTCGAGGAACAACAAAAGATGATTGCTGAGAATCAGGAATTCATCGAACGTTTCAAAGGTACTTATTCAAAAACCAACCAGGTGCAGAGCCGCGTAAAGATGTTGGAAAAGCTGGAGATTCTGGAAGTGGACGAGGAAGACACCTCTGCGTTACGATTGAAATTCCCTCCTTCTCCCCGTTCGGGAAACTATCCTGTTGTTATGGAGGGTGTAGGTAAAACCTATGAAGAAAAGCTGATATTCAGCAACGCCAACCTCACCATTGAACGTGGTGATAAGGTGGCTTTCGTAGGGAAGAACGGTGAAGGTAAGTCAACCCTTGTGAAATGTATCATGAAGGAGATTGAACATACCGGAACACTGACGCTGGGACACAATGTTCAAATTGGATATTTCGCACAAAACCAGGCATCACTCTTAGATGAGAATCTGACTGTCTTCCAGACTATTGACGATGTGGCTGTGGGGGATATCCGCAACAAGATACGCGACCTGCTGGGGGCATTTATGTTTGGCGGCGAAGAGTCGACAAAGAAAGTAAAGGTGCTTTCGGGAGGAGAACGCACCCGACTGGCGATGATTAAGTTACTGTTGGAACCGGTTAACTTACTGATTCTCGATGAGCCAACCAACCACTTAGACCTGAAAACAAAAGATATCCTGAAATCGGCACTGAAAGATTTCGACGGAACACTTATCGTGGTATCGCACGACCGTGACTTCCTGGACGGATTAGTGACCAAGGTGTATGAATTCGGTAACAAGAAGGTTACAGAACATCTGTGCGGCATTTACGAGTTCCTCGAAAAGAAAAAGATGGATTCGCTAGCCGAACTGGAACGGAAGAAATAAATAGAGAAGGATAACCTTATCAGGTGATGATGGAAAAGTGATGCTCAAAACAGGTTTAATTCTATTTTTATCAATTAGTTATACCTGATATTCAGAATATTATTCTATTTTTGCTTTTATGATATACTCTCGTTAGGTGAATGATTATTTATCGTTCAGCGAGTGGTGATATTATAAAGATGAAAAATACAGATTGTTACATATTCCGACTCAGAAGGAAAAGGCTCTACGGGTATTTAGTCTGCTTAAGTGTCATAATCGTAATTTGTTTAAATTGCGTTACTGCTATTTCCTGTTCCTCTCCGATTGATCAAAAAAGCAATCCTCCCATAAATGATTCGATTAACAAACCTATTACAGGAACTCCGATCATTGATGGTACATTTATTCCTTTCTACTTAGTTCCCGATTGGGATGACAGTCGCTGGGAACTGGAATTGGCCAATCTTAAAAAACTTGGCATGCATTATCTGATTCTCTCGCCAACTGTTTTCACTGATAAAAACAATGCAACTCATACAATCTATCCTAGCAAGAATGGTACACCGTATTATCCTAACAAAGATGTCGTTGAGAGTTGTTTAAGGAATGCATCAAAGTTCGGATTTAAAGTTTTCGTGGGATTAAATTCCAATGAAAAATGGTGGTCATGGTGGACGACTGATTCAGAGGGCTGGTTATATACACAAATGGAATTTGGCAATAGGATTGCCGAGGAATTGGTAGGGAAATATAAAAGTCGTTACCCGGAAACAATGTATGGATGGTATTGGGACTGGGAAGTTGATAATCTGAATTATACAACTAACAGCCTTCAGCAAACATTGATCAATGCATTAAATCTAAATATCGATTATTTGAATAACCTGACTCCTGGAATGCCGATTATATTCTCTCCTTTCATGAATTACAGAGTAGGCGACAATGCCTATAATTACGGGAAAATGTGGGAGAAAATATTTGCCGGGGTTCATTTCCGTAGAGGGGACATTTTCAGTCCTCAGGATTGCATAGGCGCCGGTGGGTTAACCTTTGAAAATGCCAGTGAGTGGTTTAGCCAGCTAGCTGAAGCAGTAAAAGCCAAACCGGGATTATTATTTTGGTCAAATGCCGAAAATTTTGATCAACGTTTCTGGACGTCAGCTACCCTGGATCGTTTTACCAAACAGCTTCAGGTTGTCAAGCCTTATGTAAGCAATTATATCTCTTTTACATACAGCTATTATTATAGTCCTTACAAGGTGAATAAATATTTTGATGAAGCGTATTCGTACTATGTTGTCAATGGCCATCTACCCCAACTATCAAATCCTGATCCAGTAGAAAATCTCATTCTACGAACGACTGATTCCAATAAAATAAGCATCAGTTGGAATCCTCCCTCCGATAAAAGTAATTTAGTTGGTTTTCAGGTTTTCAGAAATGGGACGTTAATTGCCAATTATCAGTATAGCATAGACTACTCTTGCCAGACAACCTATACAGAAAACGAAAATTTAAGTGCAGGTAGTTACCAATACAGTGTGTGCTCTTATAACTCAATCAATGGATGTTCTTCAGAACGCAGCGTTCAATACACTAAAAAACCCTGATCATTAGTCAGGAGGAGCAAAAAAAACGGTTTTTGATCCCTTATTTTTAGCTTATTTGCAGGCCGACTAAATATAAATCATCTTCTTGGTCATGCCGCCATCAATCACCATATTCTGTCCGTTGATGAAATTGTTATCCGGGTCACACAGAAAGAGGCAGGCCCGGGCAATATCCTCAGGAGTACCCACCCTACCGGAAGGATGTTGGTCATGGTCGGCTACGGTAAGCGAATCATAATCTTTAGTTTCAATCCATCCCGGACTGATGCAATTCACAGTAATGTGCAATTTAGAGAGTGAAACTGTCAAGGCATGCGTTAACGAAACAATGCCTCCTTTCGAAGCGGCATAGCCTTCGCTACCAGGCTCGCTCATCAGATAGCGGGTGGAGGCGATGTTGATAATTCGCCCGTAGTGTGGCAAAGTGGTCATCTTAGTACGATGCATGGCCAATAATCGGGAAGTGATAAAAACCGGTCGAAGGTTGGTGGCAAGAATCCGGTCGAACTGTTGCACCGCAGTTTCAGTCAATGGAGAAAACTCACTAATTCCTACATTATTAATAAGAATGTCAATATCTCCCCACCCTATCAACAGCTCGGACATGACACCCGACAGGGCAAGCTCACTGGTCACATCCGCCTTCAGAAAGATACTGTTTTCCGACAACAGAAAGGATGAGTCGGGTTCCTGAATATCACAAAAGGCAACGGTTGCTCCGGCAGCAACAAAAGCCTCAACTATTCCCCTTCCGATTCCTTGTGAACCTCCGGTAACAAATACCCTTTTGCCAGTCATTGTTTTCATAAATACTTTTCGAATTTGGGTGGTAATACATCGCTTTAATATTCATCGTTACCAAAAATAACAAATAAATCGGGAAAAGGATTGCTTGCAAAAGCGTACCTTTTCAAAAAACATTTTTTCAATTGAATTTCTTTAGGTCGTAAAACTCTGACATTGCAGCTTACCCTTCTCCAAAAAGAATATTTTATAATATCGAGAAAATAAATTAGCCCGATTTTAAAATAGGTTTCTGGTTCACAATCCGAAAAAACCAGGGAAACAAGGGGCTTGTCAGAGACAACGCACCTCTTCGGGTAAATATCCACTGCGGATTCTCCATTCCTGCGGATAGAGATTGTTCGCCCGGTTGCCGATATTCTTCACAAAGCCCAGCGGTATTGATTTGTAAGTCAACAATAAATAGCCTTTGGGAGCCGAAGCATCAAGCACAATCGCCTCTTTCCGTAAATAGGCGATAGCATGTTCATAAGTCAGTTCATAAGTTGGAAAAGCATCCATGTTCAGCTCGTTGCTCATGGCCAGTGAATGGTCAGGAATGAGGTCCTTGCCTTTCATCTCTCCCAATGTAATGCCGGTATGCACCACCCGCATTTGCTGTTTTAATTGAGCAACCAATCCCGAGAAAGTGATATTACAAGCGGTAACCACATCGCCTTTACGTTCCAGTTCAAACCATTCGGGGTGCAGCAACCACTCTTTTGCCTGAGGGGGAATTTCTGGTAGTTTCTCCTTTTTGCTCTTTTTATTATTTTTGGAGCGACCAGGTATCACCTCTTCCCCACCTGTTTTACGTAATGCCGCCAGGAAGAATCCTTCTCCTTTTGTTTTATGCGGAAGAAAACGGTATACCGGAGTCTGTCCACCGGCCAAATTTCCGGTTACGCCCCATTCGGAAGGGACCTCAATAGAGAGCGACTCAGCACCTAGTTCTGACTTTATCCATTCGATATTCTCTTCATCTTCTGAAAGGTTATAGGTACAAGTGCTATATATTAGCACACCGCCGGTTTTAAGGCTGGGCCAGATATCGGCAATGATGCGTCGCTGTCGTTGGTAGCAGATATTCACATTCTCGGGACTCCATTCGTTGATGGCTCCCGAATCTTTTCGGAACATCCCTTCGCCGGAGCAAGGAACGTCGGTCAGAATCAGGTCGAAGAGCAATCCTTTTTCTGAAAAATCGGCCGGGTCGTTATTAGTAACAGCAACATCTGGGTGCCCCCATTTTATGATATTCTCAGCCAAAATTTGCGAGCGATTTCGTATCACCTCATTAGCCACCAGGAAACTTTCTTCTGGAAGCAAGCTACGAAGATGGGTGGATTTACCGCCCGGAGCTGCACATAAATCAAGAGCAACCACGGGTTCTGTGATATAATTCCGAAGCACCTGTTCCACAAACATCGAAGAAGCTTCCTGCACATAATAACATCCGGCATGAAAAAGAGGATCGAATGTGAAGGTAGGTCGCTGCTCCAGATAATATCCCGCAGAACACCAGGGCACATGGTTTTCTTGCTGAACCGGGAAAGGTTTGGTTTCGTTCACACGAATGCTTACGGGAGTCTCTTCTTGCAAAGAAGCTGAAAGCCGTTCATATTCATCATCACCTAAAAGTGCTTTTGTCTGATTTATAAAAGGAAACGGTAAATCCATCTGATTAAAAAATTTAGGCTGCAAATATAGTAATTCTCACTTTTTTTGAAGGAAAATAAAAAATAATTCGTCTATTTGCAACTTTAAATAAATTCCATCCGTCTAACAATTGAAGCGTTAAACAACTAAAACTGAATGAATATGAAACAACTTATGACTGTATTCGTGATGATGCTATTTATGAGTATCACCGTGATGGGACAAACCTCAACCCAGAAAGCAAAAGAGGCCAATAAGCAGACAGCAACAACTACCGTAACGGTAAGCACTGCGGCTGCAGATTCAGCAAGTACCGATTCTGTTGCAAACAAGGATGAAGATACCTTTAAGTCATTGAAAGGCGGCGAATTTGAATCAAAAGGAGAACACTTTGACTTTCCGTTTGGCAAAGACTCGTCCATAGTCCCGATTATTGCTATAATTGCAGTTTTCGGAATGCCTGTATTAATCGTTTTAATCGTTTCGATTGTTAATTATAAAAACAGAAAAGCGCAGTACAAGTTGGCGGAAAAAGCGCTCGAAAACGGGAAAGACATACCCGAAGGACTTTTCTCTAAAACTAAAGAGACAGATATCAGGTCGAAAGGAATAAAGAACATCTTTGTGGGAATCGGATTGGGAATCTTCCTCTGGGCTCTGACAGGTGAATTTGGATTGGGATGCATCGGCTTTATGATTATGTTCTTCGGAATAGGACAATGGCTGATAGCTCAATCTAACAAGAAAGATGGAAAAGAAAGGCCTTTCACCGACATGCATAATGACAATAGAGCCGGAGAAAGCAGCACCAGAATGGGAGAAAACGAACCCGCCAGCAAGGAGACAGATTTATCCGGGCAAATGTCAGATAAAGAATGAGCCAACTCAATGACATATCGTTAGTCGCACAGGTCGTGGTATTTAAAAACACCAGGGCCTTCGACCAGTTGGTAAAGAAATACCAGTCGGCTATCCGGCGGTTCTTTCTTCACCAGACACTGGGCGACAGCGAATTGAGTGACGACCTGGCACAGGAAACATTTATAAAGGCATATACCAATATATCCACTTTTAAAAACCTGTCGAATTTCTCTACCTGGCTCTACCGTATTGCATATAATGTGTTTTATGATTATATTCGCAGCCGGAAAGAGACCACAGAGATTGATGCGCGTGAGGTGGATGCAATACACTGTACCGAACAGGAAAATGTAGGGCAAAAGATGGATGTTTATCAGTCGCTCAAGACGCTCAAAGAAGTGGAACGAACCTGCGTCACCTTATTTTACATGGAAGATGTAAGCATTGATAAGATTGCAGGAATTGTAGGGTGCCCCGCCGGAACGGTGAAATCTCATCTTTCAAGGGGAAAAGAAAAATTAGCTATTTACCTAAAACAAAACGGATATGAAGGAAATTGATGACAAAGTTTTAGCAGATTTCTTCCAAAAAGAGAAGAAAGAAATTGCAGATAATGGCTTCTCCCGTCGTGTGATGAACAGTCTGCCAGACCGTGAAAAGAGGCTCTCGAATATCTGGGCAATGTTTTGCACCGCCATCGGAATCATTCTATTCTTCCTTTTCAACGGATTGGATGCCATCCTTAATATCCTGCGCGAGGCGTTTGACGGAGCCATGGAAAAAGGACTTGCCAATATCGACATCAAGTCTTTGGCAATTGCCGCAGTTGTGCTCATCGCATTAGGAATAAGAAAAGTTGCAACGCTAAGCGAATAATAGATAATCTCTTCTTTTTTGAGATTAAAGGTTTATAAGTCCGGACTGTTAAGCAAACAGGTATTGCTAAACAGTCCGGACTTATTATTTACCGGGATGGATATAGCATTAATCTCTATGCCGGTGGATAACAGCCATGCAAAATACATCAGCATCCAATTTTTTCTGAAGATAAACACCTTGGAAAGATATAATTATTATATTTGCTGTAACCAAATTACAGAAGTATGAACAACAATTATGTAATTAATATAGGAAGGCAGCTGGGAAGCGGCGGTCGGGAAATAGGTGCCAAACTTGCTGAATTACTGGATATATCCTATTTTGACAAGGAACTTATCAACATAGCCTCGAGGGAAAGTGGCCTTTGCGAGGAGTTCTTTGAGAAAGCAGACGAGAAAACAACCCAGAGTTTTGTGGGAAGGATTTTCGGCATCCGTTCACCCTTTATCAACGATGGTACGATTCCTTACGATAACTGCCTGAGTAATGACGCATTATTTAAAATACAAAGCGATGTGATACGTAAACTGGCAGACGAGAAATCGTGTCTGTTCGTGGGCCGATGTGCAGATTATATATTAAGGGAGAATCCCCGATGTGTAAACGTATTTATCTGCTCTTCTATGGAGGATCGCATCAAGCGTCTTTGCATTAAGTTGAATATCAACCCGGATGAAGCGGAGGAATTGATAGAAAAAACCGATCGGAAAAGAGCATCCTATTATAACTATTACAGCTACAAGGAATGGGGAGCAGCTTCTACCTACCACCTATGTATTGATTCGTCGGCCCTAGGTATTTATGGTACGGTGGAGTTTCTAAAGCTCTTTGTGGAAAAGAAACTAAGATTATAAAGAAAGGTTGCGCTAAAAACATTAAAAAGAGGCTGTCTGGAAAGCAATCTTTACTCTTTGAGAATTGAAGGTTACAGAGGGAGAATTAAAGATAAAGACATAAAAAAACAGCGTTCACCTGGTTTAGGTGAACGCTGTTTTTTATTGAGAGTTTGTTTTTACATAAACATCAGGATAATGAGCTGTGCGGACAACACGCGCAGGAACATTACCAGTGGATAAACAGTTGAATACCCAACACCCGGTGCATCACTACCGGTTACCTGAGATGAGTATGCCAATGCCGGTGGGTCGGTATTACTACCGGCAATAAGCCCCATCAACATGAAATAGTTAATTTTGAAATATTTACGGCCTACAATACCTACAATAATCAATGGGATAAATGTGATGAGGAATCCGCATCCTACCCACAACAGGCCATCACCTTCGACAACAGTCTTGAAGAATTCGCCTCCGGCACCAATTCCCACACTTGCAAGGAAAAGAGTAATACCAATTTCGCGCATCATCAGGTTGGCACTTTGAGTAGTATAGGTTACCAAATTGAATTTATAACCGAAACGTCCAATCAGGATTGAAACAACCAGCGGACCACCAGCCAGACCTAACTTCACCGGAGTAGGAATGCCGGGGAATGCAAAAGGAAGGCTTCCGAATAGGATACCGAAAAGGATACCGATAAAGATAGTAACGATATTAGGTTCGTTTAGACGTTTCATGGAGTTACCCATCACATCAGCCACACGCTGTACTGAATCTTCAGCACCTACAACTGTGACACGGTCACCTACCTGAAGCACCAAGTTGGGATTTGCAAACAGGTCAACACCAGAACGGTTTATGCGGGTTATATTTACGCCATACAGATTACGAAGTTTCAGTGAGCCCAGCTTTTTGCCATTCATTTCAGACTTCGTAACCAGCACACGTCTGGAAATCATTGGAGAATCCAGTTCTTCCCAGTTTACAAAAACCTCTTTTCCAATCAGGTTTATCACTGTTTCAGCATCACCCTCCGAGCAAACAACAAAAATCTGATTGCCTTCTTCCAGTATTGTATCAGGAGACGGAATGGTTACCTTATCATTTTTCAGAATTCGGGAAACAACAAAAGGGCATCCCGAAAGAGCCATCACCTCAGATATCTTTTTACCAAAAACACCTTGTTGGTCTACTTCAATATGCATCAGGCGAGGTTTGTTCTGATTATCATCGGCTGTAGAGTTCCATTCAGCCTCTTCTTTGGAGAAATCAATGCGGAATATGAAACGTATCAATATAATAGCTCCGATAATTCCGACAACGCCAAGCGGATAAGCAACTGCATATCCCAGCGCAATTTTGGGAACTTCATTGATGACACCCGACGACTGAAGCTGATTCAGAGCCTCTTGAGCCGCACCCAGTCCCGGTGTATTTGTTACTGCGCCCGAAAGAATACCAACAATCATAGGCAATTGTATCCTGCCGTTGAGAGCATAGTATAGTCCTAGTGCAACTGCAATGTTCAGAAAAACAATACAAGCAGCCAGCATGTTCATTCTCATGCCTCCTTTCTTGAATGAAGAGAAAAAAGAGGGTCCAACCTGCAGACCAATACAGAAAACAAATAAAATCAATCCGAAATCACGCATAAAATGCAACACCTCAGTATTTATAGTAAGTCCGAAATGGCCTACAAGAATACCTACGAATAATACAAATGTAACTCCCAGCGAAATTCCGAAAAATTTAATCTTCCCTAACAAAACCCCAGCAGCAATCACAAAGGCATAAAGCGCCACTATATGTGCGACCGAGTTGGGATCTGTCAGCAATGTTTGCAACCAATTCATAGTGTTTAATTTATCATTTTTTAAAATTCGCGCAAAGGTAGTTATTCTATTTTTGCATATCAAGCATATATTTAATACTTTTCTATAAAAATACTAAAATACGACCTTTAAAATTCTAACCTTCGAAATTTCCTTTAAAAATGAGTTCTATTATCAGTAATTAAGTATCTTTGCACTTTAGATTTTGACAATTTGAATTATAATACATTTTTCAATCTTGTAAATTAAAATAATAAACTATGGCAGATAGTAAAGAAAAACTCTTTTCGGACTTTTCCCCGGTGAGCACCAGCCAGTGGATGGAAAAAGTAACAGCCGACCTTAAGGGAGCTGATTTCGAAAAGAAGCTCGTTTGGAAGACAAACGAAGGATTTAAAGTTAAACCATTCTACCGAATGGAAGATCTGGAAGGTCTGAAAACAACCGACAGCTTGCCGGGCGAGTTTCCTTACCTTCGGGGAACAAAGAAAGACAATGTATGGTTGGTTCGTCAGAACATTCAGGTAGAATGTCCGAAAGAAGCCAACACTAAAGCACTCGACATCCTGAACAAAGGAGTTGATTCACTCGGATTCAGCATCAAAGGAAAAGATGTAAACGCTGAGCTTATCGACACTTTGCTTAATGGAATTTGTGCTGATTGTGTAGAATTGAACTTCTCTACTTGCCAGAATCATGTAGTAGAACTTGCTAAATTACTGGTTGCATATTTCGAAAAAAAGAATTACGATGTAACTAAGTTGCAAGGTTCTATCAATCACGATTATTTCAATAAGATGCTGACTAAAGGCAAAGAAAAAGAGAACTTTGCACAAACAGTAAAAGATTTGGTTGATGCAATCAAACCTCTGCCATTCTACAGAGTCATCGCCGTAAATGCCTTGACACTCAATAATGCCGGAGCTTATATTTCTCAGGAACTGGGATATGCACTTGCCTGGGGAAATGAATATCTAAATATGCTGGTTGAAGCCGGAGTTCCGGCAAACCTGGCTGCGAAGAAGATTAAATTCAACTTCGGTATCAGCTCAAACTACTTCATGGAAATAGCAAAATTCCGCGCAGCTCGTATGCTATGGGCAAATATCGTTAGCGAATATAGCCCTATATGCAACAGAGACTGTCCTAATAAAGCTGAAGATGAAGAATGTCGCTGCGCTGCTAAAATGAAAATACATGCGGAAACTTCTACGTTCAACCTCACCATGTTTGATGCTCACGTAAATATGCTTCGTACTCAAACTGAAGCCATGAGTGCTGCTCTTGCAGGTGTTGACTCACTGACCGTAACTCCGTTTGATAAAGCATATCAGACTCCGGACGAATTCTCGGAACGCATTGCCCGCAATCAACAACTATTGTTGAAAGAAGAATCAAATTTCGATAAAGTGGTTGACCCTTCAGCCGGTTCTTACTACATTGAAAATCTGACAGCTTCTATTGCTCAACAGGCTTGGAATATCTTCTTAAAGGTAGAAAACGAAGGTGGTTTCTATGCAGCTGTTAAGGCGGGAAGTGTACAGGCTGACATCAACCAGTCTGGCAAGGCAAGACTAGCAGCAGTATCAAGTCGTAAAGAAATTCTTTTAGGAACCAACCAATTCCCTAACTTCACTGAAAAAGCAGGTGAAAAGAGACCAGTGGAAAAGAAATGCTGCTGCAGTAGCTCTAACTCCTGCGAAGCAACTGTACCTGTTCTGAATCTGGACCGCGCAGCAAGCGAATTTGAAGCACTCCGCTTACAAACAGAAACTTCTGGTCGTCAGCCAAAGGCATTTATGTTGACCATCGGTAACCTGGCCATGCGTCAGGCAAGAGCTCAGTTCTCATGCAACTTCCTGGCTTGTGCCGGTTATGAAGTTATCGACAATCTGGGATTCGAAACTGTGGAAGAAGGAGTTGCAGCTGCCATGGAAGCTAAAGCCGATATCGTAGTTCTTTGCTCAAGTGATGATGAATATGCAGAATATGCTATTCCGGCATTTAAAGCGGTGAACAACCGTGCTATATTTATAGTTGCCGGTGCTCCGGCCTGCATGGACATGCTGAAAGAGAATGGAATTGAAAACTTCATTCACGTGCGTGTCAATGTATTGGATACCCTGAAAGAATATAATGCAAAACTAGGAATTAAGTAAAAACATCATGAGACCAGATTTTAAAAATATCGATATATATGCCGGATTCGAGCACACTGATGCCGCTGAATGGCAAAAGGCTAACAAGATTGAGGCCAACTGGAACACTCCGGAGCACATCAACGTGAAGCCTGTTTACACCAAAGAAGACCTGGAAGGAATGGAGCATCTTGAGTATGCTGCCGGTCTGCCTCCTTATCTTCGTGGTCCTTATTCTGTAATGTACACTCTTCGCCCTTGGACCATCCGTCAGTATGCCGGATTCTCAACAGCTGAAGAGTCAAACGCATTCTATCGCCGTAACCTGGCTTCCGGACAAAAAGGTTTGTCTGTTGCATTCGACCTTCCTACTCACCGCGGATACGACCCCGACCACGAACGTGTAGTGGGTGATGTGGGTAAAGCCGGTGTTTCCATCTGCTCACTGGAAAACATGAAAACATTGTTCGACGGAATTCCATTGAACAAGATGTCTGTTTCCATGACCATGAACGGTGCCGTTCTTCCTATCCTTGCATTCTATATCAATGCCGGGTTGGAACAGGGTGCTAAACTCGAAGAGATGGCAGGTACTATCCAGAACGATATCCTGAAAGAATTCATGGTGCGTAACACTTACATTTACCCACCTGCATTTTCCATGAAGATTATCTCTGATATCTTTGAATATACTTCCAAGAACATGCCTAAGTTCAATTCTATCTCTATCTCCGGATACCACATGCAGGAAGCAGGTGCTACCGCCGATATCGAATTGGCTTACACATTGGCCGATGGTTTGGAGTATCTCCGTGCCGGTGTTGCCGCAGGAATAGACATCGATGCCTTTGCACCTCGTCTTTCTTTCTTCTGGGCAATCGGAACAAACCACTTCATGGAAATTGCCAAGATGCGTGCAGCTCGTATGTTGTGGGCAAAGATTGTAAAACAGTTCAATCCGAAGAACCCAAAATCATTGGCACTTCGTACACACTGTCAAACTTCAGGTTGGTCGCTCACAGAGCAAGATCCGTTCAACAACGTGGGACGTACATGTATCGAAGCGATGGCTGCCGCACTGGGTCACACTCAGTCACTTCACACCAATGCGCTTGATGAAGCGATTGCTTTGCCAACCGACTTCTCTGCCCGTATTGCTCGTAACACACAGATCTATATACAGGAAGAGACTTACATCTGCAAGAACGTTGACCCATGGGGTGGTTCTTACTATGTAGAGAGCCTGACAAACGAACTGGCTCACAAAGCATGGGAACGCATTGAAGAGATCGAAAAGCTTGGCGGTATGGCCAAAGCTATCGAAACAGGTGTGCCTAAACTCCGTATCGAGGAAGCTGCTGCACGTGCTCAAGCTCGTATCGACTCCGGTTCTCAGACCATTGTAGGTGTGAACAAGTACCGTCTCGAGAAAGAGGCTCCAATTGATATTCTTGAAATTGACAACACAGCTGTTCGTCTGGATCAGATTGAACGTCTAAAGGAATTGAAAGAAGGTCGTGACGAAGCAAAAGTACAAGCTGCTCTAGAAGCCATCACCAAGTGTGTGGAAACCAAAGAAGGCAACTTGCTTGAACTGGCTGTTGAAGCTGCTCGTGTAAGGGCTACTCTGGGAGAAATCTCGGATGCTTGCGAAAAGATTGTAGGACGTTATAAAGCTGTAATTAGAACTATATCAGGCGTGTATTCATCAGAAAGTAAAAACGATTCAGACTTCCAACGTGCATGTGAACTTGCCGAGAAGTTTGCCAAGAAAGAGGGACGTCAACCTCGTATCATGATTGCTAAAATGGGTCAGGATGGTCACGACCGTGGTGCAAAAGTAGTTGCAACCGGTTATGCTGACTGTGGTTTCGACGTAGATATGGGACCATTGTTCCAGACTCCGGCAGAAGCTGCTCGTGATGCTGTTGAAAACGACGTTCACGTAGTGGGTGTTTCTTCACTGGCTGCCGGTCATAAGACTTTGATTCCTCAGATTATTGACGAATTGAAGAGACTGGGACGTGAAGATATCCTGGTAATTGCCGGTGGTGTTATCCCTGCACAGGATTACGACTTCCTGTATCAGGCTGGTGTTGCTGCCATCTTTGGTCCAGGTTCTCCGGTTGCGAAAGCTGCTTGCCAGATTCTTGAAATCTTGCTCGAAGAAGAAGATTAATCAAACTGATTACTCCATAAATAAAGGGGGATATTGCACTGTACCGGTGCAATATCCCCTCTTTGTTTTATTGAGTGTTTAAAAGAATGTATTCTTTATTCTATTATAATCTAAGCCTAACTCTATATTAAGCTCTATCTGAGTTATTTTTTCATCAAAACTGGAAGTCATATTTCCAATGAGGGCAAATCTCAATATATTCACTTTCATACATGATGCCTATTGAGAAATCTTATTCAAGAATATTGTGGATTGTATAAGGGTATTTAAACATAATTATTCAAACTCTTAGTACATAAAAAAGGTGCCTTTTGAGCACCTTACTTTTATATTCTGTAATCAGAAATGTTTCAACAGGCTGTTGAAACAACCTCGTTTTTTCATTAAAGCATATTGAAAAGTCTATCACGAAGGATGTAGCATCCACCTATAACACCAGCTCTGTCGCCCAGTTCTCCGATCTTGAATTTCATTTCCTGCAACACCAGATTCAACGAATACTTATGAAGAGCTGTTTCAAGAGGAAGTGTAAGATAGGATCCGCAATTTGCAAGTTCACCACCAAGAATAACCATTTCAGGATTGAAAATATTCAATAGTAAAGACATATAATGTCCCAGTTTTTCTCCGACCTCTTCAACAACCTCGATTGCCAGCAAATCTTCGTGCTTTGTTGCAGCATTGATAATATCATACATATTGATATCACTGATTATCTTCTGACTGGTTACAATTGTTGTAGATCCATCGGCAAGTTTTTCTTTGAAACGACGAACCAGCGCCTGACCAGAGATTTCAGTTTCAAGACATCCTTTCTTTCCACACTGGCAAAGTATCTGATTGTCAAGAACAGGACTGTGACCATATTCACCCGAAAAACCTGACATACCATAATAAAGCATACCATTAAGAATCATAGAAATACCAAAGCCCCAGTTCAGGTTAATGTAAATGACATCCTTAAACTCGGCACCGGCACCGGCACCAAAGCAGTATTCACCATATCCTACAGCACGACAGTCATTTTCGATAAAGGTTTTGATCCCAATTTTTTTCTCAATCAAACTGCTGAGTGGTTCTTTTTCGAAAGAGAAATAGCTGTCGCTATATCCTTTAGCTGAATTGATTCGACCGCATAATACAACACATGCACCAAGAATCTTTTCTTTATTAACGCCAGAGTCTTCAATAAAACTATTTATCATTTTACATAGAGTATCCAAAGACTCTTGTGTATTCTTCAAAACAAACTCTATACGGGTTGTTAATTCCAGGAATTCATTTTTAAAGTTTTGTAAACCGATACTGACACAATCACGTCTAACATCCACACCAAGAAAAAAAGCTGAATTGGGGTTGATGCAATAGATAGAAGGACGACGACCTCCTGCCGTATCTATTTTCCCTTTCTCGAAAGCGATACCTTCTTCAATAAGTTCAACCACTACTTTAGTAACGGTTGGAACACTGAATTCGGTTTCCTTGCAGATATCCGCAATTGTGGTTCCTTCCTCAAGCATAAGCTTTTGGATCACATTTTTTTTCAGACGAGCCATTTTTAATGCAGAAAGAGGCATGCCCTCCTGCGGATCAAATAATTTTGAAAGAGTCATATATATATTTTTCGAGATTTTAAATAATATTGATTTCCCAAAAATAATGCAATCCGCCCATTTTCTATTCTTATTAACTATATTTAACTACGTTTCACTGCTTTATTACATAAAAAAAAATACAATTTTGCGGGTCTCTGGCAAATTAATTACCTTTGCTAGCTTAAAAGAAAATTTAAATATGATAGTTTGCATTGCCGAAAAGCCAAGTGTAGCCAGGGATATTGCCGATATCCTTGGTGCAAAGAATAAAAAAGACGGATATATTGAAGGTAACGGATATCAGGTAACCTGGACATTCGGCCATTTATGCACACTAAAAGAACCTCATGAATATGCTCCGGAATGGAAAAGATGGAGCTTGGCAAATCTACCCATGATTCCTCCCCGATTTGGCATAAAAATAATAGAATCTCCCTCTATTGAGAAACAGTTTAAAACAATTGAACGACTGATTGCAAATGCCGACGAAATCATTAATTGTGGTGACGCGGGACAAGAAGGAGAACTCATTCAGCGTTGGGTAATGCAGAAAGCCGGCGCTAAATGTCCGGTTAAGAGGCTTTGGATATCTTCTCTGACAGAAGAGTCAATACGGGAAGGATTTGCTAAATTAAAGGACCAATCGGAATTTCAGCCACTGTACGAAGCCGGACTATCAAGAGCTATCGGAGATTGGACACTGGGAATGAATGCAACAAGGTTGTACACTCTTAAGTATGGACAAAACAGACAAGTCTTATCCATAGGAAGAGTGCAGACTCCCACCCTGGCATTGATAGTCAACCGTCAATTGGAAATTGAGAACTTTAAACCGGAACCTTATTGGGAGTTGAAAACCATTTATCGTGATACCACCTTCTCAGCAACGAAAGGAAAATTCACATCAAAAGAAGAAGGATACGAATTCCTTGAAAAAGTGAAATACTCGGATTTTACTATCACAGATGTTTCAGCAAAAAAAGGAGTAGAGTATGCTCCCCGCCTCTTCGACCTTACCTCTTTACAAGTGGAATGCAACAAAAAATTTGGTTACTCGGCAGATGAAACATTGAAGTTGATTCAATCATTATACGAAAAGAAGGTGACCACCTATCCTCGTGTGGATACAACTTTTCTAAGTGATGACATCTACCCCAAATGTCCGGCCATCCTGAAAGGAATCAAGGATTACGCCCCACTTACCGTATCTTTAGAAGGCAAGAAACTGGCAAAATCAAAAAAGGTTTTCGATAGTTCCAAGGTTACCGACCACCATGCTATTATACCTACCGGTGTACATCCGATGAACCTGACCGACATGGAGAAAAGGGTATTCGATTTGGTTGCCCGCCGCTTTATTGCCATCTTTTATCCGGATTGCAAGGTCTCCACAACCACTGTCCTAGGAGAAGTGGAAAAAATTGAATTTAAAGTAACTGGAAAACAGATTCTGGAACCGGGATGGAGAGTGGTTTTTGCTAAGGAACAGACCGAAGAAAAAGAGGACGATGAGCGTACATTGCCGGATTTTGTTAAAGGAGAAAGTGGACCTCATCAACCCGATTTGAATGAGAAATGGACACAACCTCCTAAGCCATACACAGAAGCTACTCTACTGAGAGCCATGGAAACAGCCGGAAAACTGGTGGACAATGACGAGCTTCGCGACGCATTGAAGGAAAACGGAATAGGCCGCCCTTCAACACGTGCAGCCATCATCGAAACCTTGTTTAAAAGGAACTACATCCGGAAAGAGAAGAAGAATCTGATAGCTACCCCCACAGGAGTGGAACTGATTCAGATCATTCACGAAGAATTGTTGAAATCGGCCGAGCTGACGGGTCTTTGGGAAAAGAAGTTAAGAGAAATAGAGAAGAAGAACTACGAAGCCAAAACATTTCTGGAAGAATTGAAACAGATGGTGACGGAGGTGGTGCACAATGTTCTGTCCGATAACTCGAACCGGCATATTACAATTCTGGATACAACAAAAGAAGAGAAGAACAAAAAAGAACCGAAAAAGCGCGAACGGAAAGCCACAGCACCCAAGCCGAAGAAAAAAGAGGAAAAGCCGACAGCTGAAAAGAACCCGGATGACATTATTGGTCAGCCCTGCCCGCTTTGTGGCAAAGGGATAATCATTAAGGGAAAAAGTGCATACGGTTGCTCTGAATGGAAAAATGGTTGCACATTCAGAAAAGGGTTTGAGGAATAAAGATATCGACGTCCAGGTTAGGTTGTTTACTTAGAATTAGCAGACTGTCAATCACAATAAACTAACCGAAATTTAGTTATTATAGAGTAGTTTATCATCAATATAATGAAACAATTATTCAACAAAACGACTCTTATCGGATTCCTGATTTTACTTCTGCACTCCTGTGGATGGGAAAACAGCATCAAAAAAGGTAACCAAAGTTATGCTTTGGGAGAATATTATGATGCTGCGAAATATTACAAGAAAGCTTATTCCAACATTCCATCCAAGGAAAGAAAGAAAAGAGGCGAAACTGCCTTTAAAATGGCTGAATGTTACCGGTTGATAAACTATTCTGTCCGTGCTAAAGGAGGATACATGAATGCAATCCGCTATAAATATCCCGATAGCATTGCCTATTTTTATCTTGCTGAATCGGAACGAAAAAGCGGAGATTATAAAAGTGCAATCAAAAATTACGAAACCTATCTTGTGCACAAAATAGGTAATAAACTGGCAGAGAACGGAATAAAATCGTGCACCCTTGCACCTGAATGGAAGAAGAATCCGACTCGTTATATTGTCAAGAAGTCAACAATATTCAACTCCAACCGTTGCGATTACTCTCCCATGTATGCCGGCAAAGAGACCGACCAGATCTATTTCACCTCTACTCGCGACAAGGCTAAAGGGAACAACCTAAACGGAATTACCGGCATGAAGAGTGCAGACGTTTTCATGTCGAGAAAAAATGAAAAAAAGGTGTGGCAACAGCCTGAACCATTAGAAACTGAAGTCAATTCTGAATTTGAAGACGGGGCATGCTGCTTTACGGCAGATGGAAAGACCATGTACTTTACACGATGCAGGTTTGACCAGAATCTGCCTGCCTATGCCGAAATATATGTTTCTCAACGAACCGGAGCAAACTGGGGTGCTCCGCAGAAATGTGTGATAACCAAAGACTCTCTTTCATCGTACGCTCACCCCGCCATTTCTCCCGATGGGCATTATCTCTACTTTACATCTGATATGCCAGGTGGATATGGTGGAAAAGATATATGGAGAGTACCGGTCTCAAATTCCGGATTCGGTGCGGTAGAGAATCTGGGAGAAGATATCAACACCCCCGGAGATGAGATGTTCCCAACATTCAAGGAAAATGGTGAACTTTACTTTTCGTCGGACGGGCATCCCGGCATGGGAGGTCTCGATTTATTTAGAGCATATCAGGATAATGAGGGAAAATGGAGTGTCGAGAACTTGAGATACCCGATGAATTCGGCAGGTGATGACTTTGGAATGACTTTCGAATCAGGCTTTCAGAAAGGGTTCTTCACTTCTAATCGAGGGGATGCCCGTGGATGGGACCATATATATACGTTCGAACTACCCGAACTGGTGCACACCGTAACCGGATGGGTCTACGATAAAGAGGGAGAGGCATTACCCGAGGCCATCGTTAGCATTGTGGGGAAAGATGGAACAAATATTAAGATCAGTGTAAAGGGAGACGGATCGTTTACCCAAAAAGTGGAACGAGGACAAAGCTATGTAATGCTTGCCAGTTGTCGCGGATACCTTAACTTCAAGCAGGAGCTGAAGACCGATACTATCAGCCAGAACAAAGAGTACGAACTAGACTTTCCACTGGCATCCATCACCCGCCCTGTACTTATAGAGAATATTTTCTACGAGTTTAATAAGGCTACATTGACTGAAGAATCGACAAAGGCGCTTAATGAACTTATCAAAATGTTAAATGATAACCCTAATGTCACTATTGAATTAAGTGCTCATTGCGACTATAAAGGCAGTGACGAATATAACCAACGTTTATCTCAGCGAAGAGCCGAGTCGGTTGTTGACTTCTTGATAAATGGAGGTATTGCGAAAGATAGGCTCACAGCTAAAGGATATGGTAAAGAGCAACCTAAAGTTATTAACAAACGCTTGGCGCAGAAGCTTACCTTCCTCAAAGAAGGTGATGTCTTAACTGAAGAGTTCATCCTCAAGCTAACCAAAGAACAACAAGAGATCTGCAATTCACTGAACAGACGCACTGAGTTCAAAGTTGTAAGAACCACTTATAATCTGTACAAATAGAAAATCTCACTTCCAGGTACGCTAACCCGGAAGTGAGATTATTGAAAGTATATAGTTTATTGTTCTTATTTCAATGAAATGTATCCAACTTTATCAACAGTTTTCTGACCTTGGTCAGAAGTTGCATAGTTCAGAAACGAAGTTACTTTTGCAGCATCTTTCTTGTCGTAGTACATAAAAAGAGGACGAACCACGGGATAACTTTTGTTCTTTGCATTTTGAACTGATGGAGCCACAAATTTCTTTCCATCATAAGATACCTTCAATGCTTTTACACCTTTTTCCACATAAGCCAGGCCTACATAGCCAATAGCCCCTTTTGTCTGGCTTACAGACTGAATGATGGCTCCTGTAGCAGGCATGGAAAGAATGTTCTTCTTGTAGTTCTTGTTGTTCAACACATGTTCCTTGAAGAATTCGTAAGTCCCAGAGCTTGTTTCTCTTGAGTAGGCAACAATCTCCAAATTGGCGCCCCCCACCTGTTTCCAGTTTGTAATCTTACCTGTGAAGATATCTTCCAACTGCTGACGGGTTAACTGGCTTACATTGTTGCTTGGATTCACAACCACGGCCAAAGCGTCGTATGCAACGATCTTTTCTACTGGGGATTTACCTGCTTGTTTGAACTTCAATTTTTCGTCGAACTTCATTTTGCGAGATGCTGTTGCAATGTCTGTAGTACCTGCAAGCAGAGCAGAAATACCAACACCACTACCACCACCTGTTACTGTTACTTTTCCACCCTTGAAGCTTTCAGCCCATTCCTGAGCTAACGGCAACAAGGTGTCACTACCTTTGATACGTTGTGCGAATGAGCCCTGAGCTACACTGCAAATCAATGCTATTGCTAAAATAATCTTTTTCATCTTTCTTAATTATTAGAATTTATACTGTAATCTTAATGTGAAAATATTGTCTTTTATATTGGAATTATATCCGCTGATGTTTTGTGTCTTTTCATTGAAAGCCATATCATAGTAAGCCATCAGGCGGAAGTTGTTACTCATGCGGTAAAGGTAACCAAATCCCACGTTGTACTTTTTAACATCGCCTTTTCCACTACCACCCAGGCCAACTTCATTGCCAGATAGTTTTGTGTTCGGATCGTAAGCATCATATTTTGCCACCAGCGAGTGCTTTGATTCGCCAAGATCCTGAATCAGGTAGATATTATAGCTAAGGAAGTCACGACGGTAAGTGTCTATTGTTGGCAATGTGGAGGCGTTCGGGCTTTTTGAGTCGCCAAGAGCTCCGGGTTGTTTACCGGCAATCATTTCAGCACGTAAGGTTGTCAGCCCGGCACCGGAGTTCAACAGGAACTGTCCATCCAGTCCGTAATAGCAACGAGTAGAGTACTCACCAACTTTTGCATTATTAACAGCCACGAACTCTTTTCCAGACATCTCGTAAACGTTGTTAGTTCCCTGATAAACACCACCTAGGTAGAGTGAACCTCCTAAACCCCATTGAATATTATCATAGGTCTTTTTATAGGAGAGGTGAGAAATCCAGTCTTTTCTGTTATCGGTTTCCTGCTTGATTCCATTTCCGGCAAAAAGTCCGGTTTCTAGTTTAAAGGGATTCAACACATGACCTTTGGGAGCTTGGATAACAAACATTGCTCCTAAATCACGTTCATCAGGAAAAAGAGTAATACATCCGGTGCTTCGTTCAGGAGTTTCACGTGAACTTGATGAATAAGAAACTTCATAACCGAATGGACGGTCGAACACACCCGCTTTCAATGTTGCCCATCCACCCCAGGGATCTGTTAAAGTAAAGTACGCATCTTTAAAACCTACACCTTTTTCAGTGATATCCAGCTGAAACACAGCCGTACCTTTTACCTGTCCCAGTTCAAGTTCTGTATTGGCAAACTTGATACGTCCGCGACGGATACCAAAACGATTCAGTACTGACTGATCGGCATCTGCTTTTGTTGCACCAACCTTGAAACTTGCATCTTTCTGTCCAATCTGTAAATCTCCCTGGATATATCCGGATATTTTCCATTTACTCAAGTCATCTACAATGGAACCTATTCTTTCTGTCTCAGTCTGCACTTTTTCGAGTGGCGTTTGTTCAACCTCTTGGGCCATAGCTAGGGTTGACAGGCATAATAGAGAGCCTAATAAAATTTTTCTCATTTTTCTGTTCTTATTATTATTTTGACACTGCAAAGTAAATTCAGAAACATTTCATTTTTATTTCCAGATAATTACATTGTAAATACATATATGTTACTATTCTATTACAAACAATCCTCATGGCTGATTGTTTGCTGATTGTCAGCGATTTAATACATCTTTTTCGAATAACAGAGAATTTTATTATCTTTGTCGGAACAAAAAATTATTCAGACTTAATGACTAATAAGATCGCTTTCAACAAAAAACCGGGAGGTCAGGCACTCTACCATCTTATGGCGCTATTTACTGTAAGTATATGGGGAACAACATTTGTTTCGACCAAGGTTCTGATGAAGAATGGCCTGAGTCCCGAGGATATTCTATTTTATCGTTTCATGTTGGCCTATCTAAGCATATGGATTATATGTCCACGCAAACTTTTCGCATATAACCTGAAAGATGAGCTTTTATTTATTATGTCTGGAGCATGCGGCGGTTCACTCTACTTCATTGCAGAAAATAGAGCACTTGGTATTACACTTGCATCAAACGTGGCCCTTATTCTATGTACCACCTCTATATTTACAGCTTTTCTTTCTCATCTTTTTGTAAAAGGAGAACGGTTGAAAAAGAATCTGATTTTGGGTTCACTTATTGCTTTAGCAGGTGTAGCCTTTGTTGTATTCAACGGCAGTTTTGTACTTAAAATAAATCCAGCCGGAGATATACTCACCATTGTCGCCTCTCTAATGTGGGCTTTTTATGGCATCATTTTAAAGAAGCTGGACAGCAGATATACCACTCTTTTCATAACCCGAAAAGTTTTCTTTTATGGAATCATTACCTTGCTGCCAGCGTTTTTCTTCTCGCCACTGACAACAGATAAAAAGATTTTGTTCAACCCATTGGTATATGGCAATCTTCTTTTTCTGGGATTAGTGGCTTCAATGCTTTGCTATATCCTCTGGAATATGTGTGTAAAGAACTTGGGAGCAGTTCGTACTACCAACTATGTTTATATTGTTCCATTGGTCACATTGATTGCTTCTTCCTTAATTATTGGCGAACCTATAACTCTTTTTGCAATCATGGGAGCCATTTTTATTCTCAGTGGGGTTTATATCGCAGAAAAAGGTTTCGGTAAAAAACGATCATAAAAGAATCACATTGCAACTTTTTTTAGCTAAGTTTGCAGACAAAACATAAAACATCAATGAAACAATATTTGGATCTACTTGACAGAGTCATGAAAGAAGGTTCCCGAAAAGACGATCGTACCGGTACGGGAACTATCAGCATATTCGGACATCAGATGCGTTTTAATTTGGATGAAGGTTTCCCTTGTCTTACAACAAAGAAACTTCATCTAAAATCTATCATACACGAACTTCTGTGGTTTCTACAGGGAGACACCAACGTGAAATATCTTCAGGAAAATGGTGTAAGAATATGGAACGAATGGGCCGACGAAGACGGCGATCTGGGACATATCTATGGCTACCAGTGGCGTTCATGGCCCGATTATAAAGGCGGACATATCGATCAGATAAAGGAAATCGTGGAAACAATCAAGAACAACCCCGATTCACGACGCATGCTTGTAAGCGCTTGGAATGTGGCTGATTTGAATAACATGAAACTTCCCCCTTGTCATATCCTGTTTCAGTTTTATGTTGCCAACGGGCGATTGAGTTTGCAATTGTATCAACGCAGCGCCGACATCTTCCTGGGTGTACCGTTCAACATAGCTTCCTACGCTCTGTTGCTTCAGATGATGGCACAAGTCACAGGGTTGAAGGCCGGAGATTTTATCCATACTCTCGGTGATGCTCATATTTACATTAATCATCTGGAACAAGTTAAACTTCAGCTGTCAAGAGAACCACGCCATCTTCCAACCATGAAGATTAACCCGGACGTAAAAGATATATTCAGTTTTAAATTTGAAGATTTCGAACTGGTAGACTATAATCCGCACCCACATATCAAGGGAGCGGTATCCGTTTAAATAATCAATAAGTATGTGTAAAGTATCGATTATTGTAGCTGTATCAAAAAACAATGCTATCGGCCGTGACAACAAACTGCTCTACTGGCTGCCCAACGATTTGAAACGCTTTAAGGCACTCACTACCGGACATACTATTATCATGGGCCGGCACACGTTCGAGTCACTGCCTAAAGGAGCTTTACCCAATCGTCGCAATCTGGTTCTCACTACAAACCCCAACATAACTTTCACCGGGGCGGAAATTTTCCTTTCTCTAAAAGATGCACTTGCAACCTGCAAAGATGAAGATGAGGTTTTTATTATCGGAGGAGCCAGTGTTTATCAACAGGCTATGGGAGTAGCAGACGCCATTTACTTGACATTGATTGAAGATGTAACGGAAAATGCTGATGCTTTCTTTCCGCAAATCAGCAAAGAGGAATGGACAGAAACGGGCAGAGAGCCTCATCCTGTGGACGAAAAGCATCGCTACCCGTATATTTTTATCAATTACGAAAAACGCTGATTCGTTAATCTTCCGTTTCTATATCAAGAATCGGCATTTGTCGCTTGATTGCCTCGTGAAAAGAGATCAAGGTCTCTGTGCGGGCAAGCCCAAGCGGCTGTAGTTTATCATGAATAATACTCAGCAGGTGAAAATTATTCTTTGCATAGATTTTGATAAACATATCATATTGCCCGGTTGTAAAATGGCATTCCACCACTTCCGGTATTTTTTCCAAAGCCTTCCTTACTACCTCGAAATCTGAGGGGTCTTTCAAATATAATCCAATATATGCACAAGTTTCGTAGCCAATCTTTTCCGGATCGATGACATATTCTGATCCTTTCAGTATCCCAAGATTGGTTAGCTTCTGTATACGCTGATGAATAGCAGCTCCTGAAACATTACATGCACGGGCTACTTCCAAAAAAGGAATCCGGGCATTATCTGCTATCAGTTTCAGTATTTCTTTATCCAAACGATCTAATTGATGATATCCCATATATATTATTTGATTATTTATGCAAAGTTACATATTTTTTTTAGTTGAAAAAGCACAAATTATTACTTTAATTCTTAAAAAAATAATAATCCAATACTTTAGTATGGACAGTCGTAAAGTTCTTGATATTATTCATTAAAAAAGTATTAACTTTGCAGAAAATTCAATTAATATGAAAAAGATCGTGACCATAATTATTTGCTGTTTTTTGCTTATTAATGCAAAAGCGCAAAACTTTAATGATTATTTCATCAATAAAACACTTAGGGTAGATTATATATTTTCGGGAACAGCTTCTCAACAGAACGTTTCTGTTGAAGAGTTATCACAGCTTTCGGAATGGGCAGGCCGTAGATATCATCTCGCCCAACTTCCACTGGAAGGTAATGGTCAAATTTCGATGAATGACATAAAGACCGGAGCTTGTATATATAAAACCTCTTTCAGCACTCTTTTTCAGGAATGGCTTGATACCGATGAGGCAAAAACATTGAATCGTGCATTCGAGAATACATACCTTCTTCCCTACCCTAAACAACCGGTTGAGATTACCGTCTCTTTCAGAGATAAAAAAGGAAACTACAATCCAATATTGAAACATCAGGTTAATCCAAGTGATATCCTCATCAAGAAACTTGAAAATACACATGTAACTCCACACACCTATCTGGTTAAAAATGGTTCACCGGAAGATTGTATTGATGTTGCCATTCTAGCAGAAGGTTATACTCCTGGGGAGATGAACCTCTTTCTTGAAGATGCCCGGAAAACCTGTGAAGCCTTGTTTGCTCATCAGCCTTTTTCTGCAATGAAAAAGCGGTTTAATATTGTTGCAGTTCAAAGCCCTTCAAAGGACAGCGGCGTAAGTGCACCAAAAAACGGAATATGGAAAAATACTGCTTTTGGTTCACATTTTGACAGTTTCTATTCAGACAGATACCTTACCAGTAGCAACCTGAAAGATATTCATAATTCCCTTGCGGGGATTCCATATGAGCACATCATTATACTGGCTAATACAGACCAGTATGGTGGCGGCGGAATCTACAATTCATTTACACTTACCACAGCTCATCACAAATTTTTCCGCCCGGTAGTGGTACATGAGTTCGGACACAGCTTTGCCGGTCTTGCCGATGAATATTATTACGAAGAAGACTTGTTCAACGGCATCTACCCCTTTGATGTGGAACCTTGGGAGCAGAATATCACCACAAAAGTTGATTTCGCATCAAAATGGAAAGACATGGTTGAGCAAGGCACGGCAAAACTTGTTGAAGGAGGAGGTTACTCTTTCAAAAACATCTATCGTGGAGCCGAAGATTGTCGAATGAAAACCAACACCTGTCCGGGTTTCTGTCCGGTTTGTCAGAGAGCAATCACACGGTTGATCGATTTCTACACCCGCCCGTAAATTATTTAAATGATCACAATTCAACGCATACATACATCCGATAAAGAATATTATCGATTTGCAGAGAACCTACTCGCTGACGCTTTTCCGGTGGAAGAGCGCAGGGAGCTCTCTTTGCAGAGGGATTATACTGACCATAACAACCGGTTCCATAACAACATCCTGCTCTCTAATGAGGAACCCGTAGGGTTTATTTCATACTGGGACTTTGATCGTTTTTGTTATGTGGAACATTTTGCCATCGATCCTTCTCTGAGAAGCAATGGATATGGACAAAAAGTTCTAACCTCCCTGAAAGAGAAACTGCAATGCCCAATTGTTCTTGAAGTGGAACTGCCGGAGGAAGAAATCAGCATACGCCGCATTGGATTTTATCAGCGTCACGGATTTCAGCTTTGGAAAGAAGAGTATCAACAACCTCCTTATAGGAAAGGAGATGGCTACCTACCCATGTGGTTAATGGCAGATGGGGATTTAAATTGCGAAAAAGATTTCGAAGTTGTCAGAGATTGCATCTACAAAGAAGTATATAACAACGCTACGAAACTTACAAAGGAGTGACTTATTCCGGACGTGCAGAATAGATAATGTTCAAAACATTCGCCCTACGTAATGCCTGTTTCACATCCGACACTATTCCCATAGGAGTATCCTTATCCACCTTCAGCATCACCGTCATCAATGGTCGCTCATCCGGTTTTAAAGCCATTCTGCTTTTTTTGATAAAAGCCTCAACCTTTGCCAGAGTCATTACCTGGTTATTTAGCTGAATACGGTATCTTACAGCAGACCGACCTCCGGTTTTCCCAATATAGATAGTGGTCACAATGGCGTGCTTCATTGCGACGGAGAGTTCTGTAGCCTGAGGCGCTTCTACCTTTCCCACTTTCATCTTATCGTTTCGGATATTGGTAAGCATCACCAGAAAGAAAATGAGAATAAGAAAAATAGTCGGCAATGCAAGCCCACTTAATGGTTGAATCTCCGGTCTTTCCATGTTAACAAAACGTCTTCTCATCTGCCACCTCCTTTTCTGGATAAAGGTTCCGCTTCAGAGATACATATCCGATAACAGGAATTTACCGCTTTCTGCTGTTCAGGAGTGAGTTCCATATATTTCTTGTTCCATTTCTTTTGAGCCAAATCATTTCGAAGTTCATTGTAAGCACCAATCAGTTCATTTTGAACATCAATATATGCCTGATAAGTAGTCTCGCGGCCACATTGTACTGAAATAACATGTTTTGAGGTAACAGCCATTTTTCCCAGGAGATTAATATTACGAACCTCTTTCTCTGGTAGTTTAGGGTCATTTTGAGGATTAGATATAAACTGTTTTGCCAGTTCTCTCAGATCGCCAATCCCAACTATCTGGTTCCCGCATACAAGTTCATCATTATCCGTAAGGAGCACATTCAGTACGTTACGAGGTTCTACACTTATAGGGGTATATTTTCCAATTGCGGGCGGTAAACGTCTTTCCAAGCCCTGATCCGGGTTAACCGATGTAATTACAATAAAGAAAACCAACAGTAAAAATACAATTCCTGTTGTCAGGTTAATATCTATTTCCGTAACGGTACGTTGGAGTCGTTTCATTTTCATCTCACTTTCCTGGCTATAAAAAAGCCAATAATAAACAAAGCTGCTGCACCAATCAGTACATAGGTGCTATAAATAAACATATCGGTAATTTTTATCCAAACCTGAGTGTTGTATTGACCTTTATAGCCCGGCAATGAAAGCAGATTTCCGTTGCTGCATAACCAGCAGAAAAACATCAGAAAAGCCAATATAAATAAGCCTAGAACTGAACGAACAGCTTCTTTAGGCGAACGGCGGTAGCGGTCAATAAACTTGATAATAACGAAAAAGATGACAATTGCTAAAGCAATACTCAGAAGACCGACAACAACCCAAATAAGCAGCCCAGTATAAACAGGAACCAATGCATGGATTTCTGAGACTACCTTAGCACCTCCGAAATAAAATCCTGCTGTTACTGTACAAATGAGCAGAAGCAAATATAGTGTATATCTGGAAAACTTATCCGGTTTCATGAATTGCTCCTCCTTTTTATTGTCTGTATTTCAAGTTATATTTCACCACGAAATCAATTAATGAATTTGTAGCCTCTTCCATCTCATGGGTAAGTGATTCTATTTTGGAAAGTATGTAGTTATAAAACACCTGCAGAATAACGGCAGAAATAAGTCCGAATACAGTAGTCAGCAGCGCCATTTTCATTCCTCCGGAGATAATGGCAAGTGAAGTATTTCCTTCAATCTGAACACTGTCAAATGTCTGCACCATTCCAACAACAGTTCCCAGAAAACCTAATGCCGGTGCAATCTTAATAAATAGAGAAATCCATGAGCAGCCCTTTTCAAGAAGCCCTAATTGCACACCTCCACAGGTTGACACAGCCTTATCCACTGCATCAGCACCTTGTTCAATCCGCATTAATCCATCGTAACAAATTGAAGCAACCGGACCACGTGTATTACGACAGATCTCTTTTGCTGCATCAGCATTTCCTTTTTCAAGAGCCAGCTCAATGTCTTCCAGTAATCGCTGCGTATTTACTTCAGAAAGGTTCAAATAAATAATCCGTTCAATGCAAAAAGAGAGTCCTAGAACCAAGGAAAAAGCAACCAGCCCCATATACAAAGGATTGCCTTCAACAAATTTCTCTTTCAACTTTACACTAACACTTTTCTTCACAACGTTGGTCGTTCCGTCAGAGTCGGCTTTTTCATCCGGATTAACAGTGGTTTCCTGTTGGTCCGCAGGTATTTCATTCTGAGCATGAGCTGTTATTGCACCACTAAGAAAAAGAAAACCTGAAAAAGCGAGTGCCATCACAATTTTTTTCATTGTATGATTCAATTAGTTTTATTGTCTGTTAAAGCTCAAAAATACACTATCTTTTTGAATTATACAACGAAGACTTCCATTAATTATATAGATTTAAGAAGAGTTTTCAGCATAGTCTGACCGGCAATTGCTGAACAATTGTTATTTTACAGTCTTGCTATCATAAAAATAGAGATTTAAAGCGAAACAATTGTATGCTTTGCAAACGGAATAAAACAAAGAGATAAAAGTTAAAAAAGAACAACCAAATCGCATCCGTAAAAAATTTGTTTTATTACTTAGTTTAAATCATATTTGTAAGAAACAAAACCAATCTCTAGGACATATATTTTATTTTCTTGTTCAATAAATAATGATGAACTTTACAAAAGAATATAAATACATTTGTCAAATACTGAAAAAACATATTAAAAAGGCATTTTTATCAACATATATGGCTTATTATATAGGAATTTATAGATATTATAAAGACTATTAATAGATCAAAAAAACGGATAATAGGCACTTTAATTAATGTGAATATATAAAACTTCATATCAATGTTTTATATAAATTATTGACATGATTATATAAGACCTTATATATTCTTTTTATATAGATAAAAGTATTCTGATTAGGATAAAAATCATTTAACTTTATATACAACATTGATTTTAACATATAAAACTAAAAAAATTATCTATAGTTAACAAAAAATTAATATCTTTGCACCAACAACCAAATTTTTGAAAAAACAACATCATATGAAGAAAGTACGTAAAATGATTTATTTACTGTTTGGAACAGTATTTCTGGTTACTTCCTGTTCACAAGATAAGAATCTTTATGACCCGGAAAGCACAGAGAAAGTTACAGATTTGCAGATCCCCGACGGTTTCAGCTGGGCTACAACCCAGAACATTGAATGCTCTATCACATCACCTATGCCTACTACTACATCCATCTTCCTGGATGAATCATGTACTGAAAAGGGATTAATAGCCACAATCCCTGTAAGTCAGAATTCCACAACAATCACCCTTGAAGTTCCTACCAGCTCAACAGCTATTTATGTTCAGTATCCTACTGCTTCAGGAAAACAGGTTAAGAAAGTGGATCTAAACAGTGTTGCAACAAAAAGTACAGTTGATAGCAAGAAAGCAGTGATATCACTTCCTGAAAATGCAACAACAGATAATAATTTAATTTTCAGCCAGACATATACTCCCGCCAAGAACACCTACGGAACATTAATGTTCGAAGATCTGTTCCCTGAACTCGGAGACTACGACTTAAACGATTTCGTTGCATATTATAACACTTATAGTTACTGCGGAAATATAGTTGGTGCACTGAAGGGATTAGAGCTGAACATCCAGATACGTGCTCTAGGAGGCTCGCTCCCTTACCAGCTCTGTGTACAATTAGGTTATATTCCAACTAAATATGTTCAAGATTACATGACTGTCAGATGCAATATTGATGGTGTTACCATGAAATTGCTCCCTCAAAATGGAGATGAAAAAGCCATTCTTGTAATCACAGGTCTCGACAAACTTAAAGGAAGCGGTGAAAACTACTATAATACAGTGCCTGGTACAACCTTAAGCAAAGAAAGCGAATTGCCAACCATCACATGCACAATTGATAATAGCAATGCGTATAATGCTGACGAATATAATGCATTTAAAAATACTTGTGATAATCCCAGTACAGCATTCAATTTCTTTTTAAGAAATCCGAATAATAATCGTGAGATCCATCTTAGAGGGTATGAGCCCACCAAACTGTATACCAACTACGCGAATGAAGATCCAAGACATAAGGGTATCAGTTATTACAGCAATAGTAATTTGGTATGGGGTATTAAAGTTCCTGCTGCAATTAAGCATGCCAGTGAAAGAACAGACTTCACCAAAGCGTACAAAAAGTTTAAAAACTGGGTAACTACTGATGGAAAAAACAGCAAAGACTGGTATAACGATCCAGACCCAAACAGCGTTATTACTTTAAAGGAATAAACTTCAGATTAATTTATATCAACGGGGTAGTCTCATAACAAGGAGGTTATCCCGTTATTTTATATAACCTTATTATAATACTCATTTAAAAAAATATATCATGGAAGAGAATATTTGTCAAAGTTGCGGTATGAATATGAAAGCTGAGCAAGATTTTGGTACTAATGCCGACAATACAAAAAACATGGAGTATTGTAACTATTGTTATCAAAAAGGAGCTTTTACACGTAATGTAACGATGGAGGAAATGATGGAGAGCAACCTGAAATATCTCGATCATTGGAATGCTGAAACAGGAAACAACTTTACAATAGATGAAGCTCGTCCAATTTTGCGCCAGTTTTTATCTACATTGAAGCGGTGGAAGTAAGAAAAAAAGACGGTTTCTAAAAAGATATAAAAAAAGTGACCTCCCCCCCGAAAAAAGGACAGTTTCGATGATTTGAAACTGTCCTTTTTTACGGAGAGAGGTCTATATAATCTTTCTATGATTATCAATATGGTTAACTAATAATCTTTTAGCTTACAGGCACTCCATATTATGCATCCAATGTTGATTATATTGTATAAGATAATAGCTCCAATTGAAATAGGTAGTTTGTAGATTACATAACAACTAGCTGCTAAGACTAATATTGGCACAACAGAACTACCTTCATTATCTCCCTGAATAAAACTCATTACAGCGATGTAGCCCCCAGCTACGGCTGAATAAGTAATCATTTCATATAGAGTAAGTTCCCCTAATGTGGTTTCATTATCAATTCCAATCATTGAAAATGTGATATCTTTAGCAATCCATCCAATTAAAAAATAAACTATAATTCCAATGATAATCCATGCAATTTTTGGCATAATATAAATGTGTGTGTATGTATTAATAGATCAAGAAAAACAACTTCAGCAAGTATTATTTTAATAAGAATAACATTCTTATATGTGAATTATTATATATTATTTATTACGTTTAAACAACTTTACTATTCCATAAATTATTAGAACTGGGATTGAGATTATTATAGTAAATTCAATAATTATTTGCAAATAATATTGTATCATATTTTCAGTTTTTAAAAGGTTTTCTGTAGAATATTCTAAAGTTTAGCAATTTTCTAAACGAAGATAATATATTAAACGCTTCGTTTTTTTCTAAAAAAGTATTACCGATTTTGAAATAGATACAAAAATAGAGAAAAGTATTTGTTTAAAAAAGAAAAAAATAAGAAAAATCAAGCCACTCCTTAATCAGCAAAAATGTAGTAAATCTTATAGCATATGGATAAGTAATATAACGAGTTTATCCCCATAATCTTTGTTGATTTTCAGATTCTTTGAGTTAAAGTTTTATCATCTTGGCCAAGCTGAATATTTCTTGATGGATGATCATAAAATAGACGCTAAGATATGATATTTTTCAAGTTCATTATCAGGTTCTTTTTCTTAAATTGCAGCTAATATAAACTGATTTAATATGAAAAATGAAGATATCAACAGCAACATAAAATTGACTGGTTACTAATAATTTCACGCAAACCAGTCTCCAAAAAAGAACATAAAAAAAGACAGATTCAAATCCTTGAAACTGTCTTTTTTATGCGGAGAGAACGAGATTCGAACTCGTGAAACCCTTTAGGGGTTTACACGCTTTCCAGGCGTGCCTCTTCAACCACTCGAGCACCTCTCCTTTTATTGGTTGTGCAAAGATAGACTTTTTTTATTTTCCTTCCTAATCCGGCCTGAAAAAAGTTATGAAATAAATATCTTAAGCGCATTCCTGGTGGTTATTTCAGCCACTTCATCCGGGGTGCACTGGTAAATTTCCGCCAGCTTCAAGAGGGTATCCTTCAGATTGGCACTTTCGTTTCTCTTGCCTCGGTTGGGAGCCGGCGTAAGGTACGGGGAGTCGGTCTCGAGCACAATTCGTTCTAATGGAATACGTTTCAGCACTTCGGGAAGAGTTGACTTTTTAAAGGTCACCACCCCATTAATACCAAGACAAAAGCCATCAAACTGCAGCAACTGTTCAGCCTCATCCAAGGTACCTGTAAAGCTGTGGAAAATACCTTTCAGTACCCTATCCTGGTTTTGCTTCATCACCTGAAGCACCTCATCAAAGGAATCGCGGCTGTGAATCACCAACGGCAACTGATATTCCGCCGCCCACTGAATTTGCGTATCAAATGCCTCCAACTGCTCTTGCAGAAATGTTTTATCCCAATAGAGGTCCATTCCTACTTCTCCGATAGCAACAAAAGAGTTGGGTTCTTCCAACATTTTCCTCATCACAGACAGTTCATCCCTGAAATTCTCATTCACCGATGTGGGATGAAGCCCAAGCATCGGGAAGCAATAACCGGGAAAACGTGACACTGTATCAAGTAATGGTTTAATGGTAGAACAATCAATATTGGGCATATAGATGCGACTAATTCCTGCCGCCTTTGCCCGCTCAATCACCTGCGGGAGGTCGTCTGTAAATTCTTCCGAAAAAAGATGAGAATGTGTATCGATAAAATTCATTGAAAAGTTACTTTGTAGCTGTTAAATATACAAATCGCTGCACTGAAGCAAATAAATATGTTATTTCATTTGAATGGAACAAAGTTACTAAATCATTTTAATCAATCGGGGAATATCAACAGAAATCTCATTTCCCCATAAAAATAATTTTTAAAAGTCGCGCAAGTCACGCAAGTCACGCAGAACCGCCACATCCTATTGTCTATCAACGTGATACAGGTGCGCGACTTCGACTAAAAAAGCGCGTGACTTCAAAAAAGTCACGCACCCTCCCCCACCCGGGCACCACACTCTTTTTCCCGCTTCGCATATAAAAACGTAGCCATCTGTATATATAAAACTTGAATCACTTGTCGATATATAGAGAGACTTAATATCAGATTATGACAACCACCCTTTTTTATGCAGGTTTAAGCCTATTTTATCGGCATGATTTCATAATCAAACGCCTTGTTTCTTTCTGTACACCCGGATGTACGGGTCCTGTACACCCGGGTGTAAGGCATCTGTAGATCCGGGTGGAGGGAACGGGTAGACCCGGATAGGAAGATGAAACTGCGACGATAAAAAAGATATGAATTTCCCAGCTTATTTTTTAGACAAAGCACATTTTGAATATCAGATAAGAACTACACATTTGTTGGATGAACCAACAAAATCATTAGCCTACGATTGATATTTTAAAGACAATAGTAAAGGTAAAATGTATACTGGTTAAGACGACATCGTGGAGACACTTACATTTTACAAAATGGCACCGCCGAGACGCTTACCGATGTCGCGTGACTTGTGAGAAGTCGCGCAGGAAGTCACGCACCAGTACCACCTTGGCATTAAGCACGTTACAACAAAAGTGCGTGACTTGCGTGACTTATGCTACTTTTTGAAAAACATTTTATGGGGAGGTGATTGGAAAACATGTAAAAAACCTCAGTAAACCAACTGAAGGATTATTCTCAGATAATTATTGAGGCTTCGTTTCACCTGTGCGGTAATAGTAGACCACACCATAGTTCTGGCACTCATTCAGTCGGTGATTCGGTGGCAAGGTTTCAAAAGATCCCTCTATCTGATTCCATATATCCAATATTATTTGGTCTGCCTTTTCACGCATCGCGGCTAATGCTCCCAAACTGCGGGAAGTGAGCCACTGTAGATGCTTCTGCTGCTCGTAACCCTCTTTAAAAATCTCATAATGAACAGTCACTTTAGCAATGGTGGGATTGTAAATGGGAGCACCTCCCTTACGAGTTCGTTCCTTTTCACCTTTTATAATCTTTTCACCCCATTCAATAATAGAAGATTCGTTTGCCAGATCGGGAACCGCATAATCTTTCGGGTCTAGACCATAAAAGGCTTTATATTCTTCTTTGATTTCCGAACGCGTCACAGCCAGGTTTAGTACCTGAATAAAGTGAGAGACATAAAGTCTTGCCGTCTTTACACTAGGCTGGTATTTCTGGCTGGATGATATCTGGTTATTGTAACAATAAACATAGTAATTATGTGCCTGCTCAAACCGAGTCAGAAAATTCTGCGCCTCATTCAATGTTTTAACAGATATAACAGAATTGTTATCTGCATTCAAACTTTCTTCTTTATCAATAGCTTTTTTTAAAGCTCTGATGCGTGCCTGATCTGTGTTTGGTAATCTTCTGTAAGGCATAGATTAAGGTTTTTTCTTTGTTACATTTCCCGATACATTAAATTTTCAGCCACACCTTTCAAACCGCTTTTCTCTTCTTCAGACCTACCGACTAAAGAAAGGCTTTCAATTCCTTTGGTGTAGTACTCTTTCATTTTGGCTTCACAGAGTTGTTTTACTCCAATCTGATTATATAGTGCGGTTACAGCTTCAATCTTCTCTTTGGAATCAAACACTTCCTTATCAATCCAGCTTTTTAATTCCGCAGCTTGCTCTGAATTGGCATTTTCCAAAGCTTTTATCAACATGAAAGTCTTCTTGTTACAGAGAATGTCTCCTCCAATATTCTTTCCAAAAACTTTCGGATCACCATATACATCAAGTAAATCGTCTTTCAATTGAAATGCAATACCAATATTGACTCCGAAATCATAGAGGTGAGCAGCATCTTCATCAGAAGCTCCGGCCAGTTCTGCTCCCATCTTCAAGGCAGCAGCCAGCAACACAGAAGTTTTCAGTCGAATCATTTCCAGATATTCCTCCTCCTTCACATCCGTTCTGCTTTCAAAATCGATATCGTACTGCTGTCCTTCACAAACCTCAAGAGCCGCTTGGGTAAAAGTATCCAGCACCTTTCCCAGATATTCGGAAGAGCAACCGGCTACATACCTGTAAGCCATTATCAGCATAGCATCGCCTGAAAGAATTGCCGTATTATCATCCCACATTTTATGCACAGTAGGTTTGTTTCTTCGCATATCTGCTTTATCCATCAAATCATCGTGCAGCAAAGTAAAGTTATGATAAATTTCCAGACCAGCAGCAGGAGACAAAATTCGGGTTACATCCTCCTTATAAAGATTGTAAGCCATCAACATCAGAACCGGGCGTATTCGTTTCCCTCCAAGTGAAAGAATATATTCTATCGGATCATAAAGTTTTTTGGGGGCATGTGAATAAGACAATTCTGAAATATACTGATTGATTATCTCTAATACTTTTGTCGATGTATACATTTTATATCTGTTTCAGGATACTTATCCTATGATTAATTTAATTTAAATGAGACTGGGATGGCATATGTTGCTCTGATTGGTTTCCCATCCTGCATTCCCGGCCGCCATCTTGGCATGGACGAAACCACACGAACTGCTTCTCTGTCAAGAACCGGATGCACACTTCTCAGAACGACCGGTTCCGTAACGGTACCATCGCGATTAACTACAAATTGAATAATTACTCTTCCCTGAATGCCACTTTCCTGAGCTAGAACCGGATAATTCACATTCCTTCTTAGATAAGCAAGAAGCGCTGCTTGTCCTCCTGGAAACTCCGGTTGGTATTCTGTCACTCTAGCCGGAATCTCTTCCTGTTGTTTAGGCTCTTCAGGTTGTGAAAGTTTAATGGAATAATGACTTGTAACAATAATCATCCTGGGTTCTTCAGTATAATAAGAAACATTTTCCGTTTCTTCAACCTGCTGTGCGAAATTTTCTGTTGAAGGTATTGTAAGTTCATTCTCAACAGTCTTTGTCTTCAACGGAGCTCTCGGCACTTCCTGCACTGTAATTGGCACCATTTCTTCTTTTCCGGCGGTACTTGCCAGCATTCTTGTATAAGCAGGCTGTGAAACACTAAGTTGAAAAGCAGCCAACAAAAGAAGCAGAGCTATAGCAAAGCCTATCAAGAAACCAAGAGGTCTCTTTCTTTCTAAATCCAATTTAGGCATTTTCCTTATTTCCATACTACTTACTCCATAAATGCGACTCTGTTTCGCAAAAATAGCATTTATTTTTAAGATTCGTCTTCCGTAATAACCTCTTTTTCCGTTCCCTATTTACTTTTTCATTTATTTAAATCTTCTTACACCCTAAAACGACATTTTTCACGTTATTAAAAGCAAAACAAATCCATTGCCTTAAGATTCATCAGGATGTGAATCACTGATTCTAAAAAATGATGTATATTTGGCAGAAATTTAGAACGGTCAATGAGAAAACAGTTTCTGATTTTGCTATCATTCCTCATGAGTATAACGGCACATGCTCAGAGTGGTACAAGCGTGTTTAAGTTCCTGGAGCTGCCTTTTTCATCTCATGCAGCAGCATTGGGAGGTGATAATGTATCTATCAATGATGATGACATTACCATGGCAGTCCATAATCCGGCACTACTTTCGTTCGTATCGGACAAAACACTGAACTTAAACTACATGAGTTATATAAGTGGTGTAGGAGTTGGAAGTGCAGCTTTCTCAAGAGCATTAGGCGAACGGTCAGTGTGGGCAGTGACCGCTCAGTATGTGAACTATGGAGACTTTAAACAGACAACGGAAGAAGATGTTGAACTAGGAACCTTCTCGGCTAAGGACATGGCCTTTTCGGGAATCTATTCATATGACCTGTCAGACTACTGGAGTGGTGGGATAACAGGCAGGATGATTTATTCCACTTATGAGAAATATTCCTCGTTTGCCGTGGGAGTTGATCTTGGATTGAACTATTTCAATGAAAATACTGGATTATCAGCATCGATTGTAGCCAGAAACCTAGGCGGACAAATAAAAGCTTTTGACGAAGAGCGAGAGAAACTACCATTCGATCTGCTTGCCGGGTTCAGCAAAAAACTTTCTCATGCACCTTTCAGGTTATCGGTTACAATGCACGACCTAACCGACTGGTCATCATCTCCAACCAAATCCGGTTCAGAAGAAAAAGAAAAATTCAGCAAGACACTATTCAACCACTTTATTTTCGGTGTAGATTTTCTTCCATCCGAAACCACATACGTTTCTTTGGGATATAACTGCAAACGGAAAAGCGAAATGAAAGTGAACGAAAGCAGCGGATGGTCGGGTATGGCCTTGGGTGCCGGCATTCAGATTAAACGATTAAAAATCGGAGCATCGTATGCTAAATATCACACATCAAGCTCTTCGTTGCTATTCAATTTTGCAATGACATTATAATATTTAATGAGATTAAAAAAACATGAACAACTCTACAAGAAAAATAATCATAGCTATTGACGGTTTCTCTTCCTGTGGTAAAAGCACTATGGCAAAAGATCTTGCCAGAGCAATTGGCTATATTTACATCGACAGCGGGGCCATGTATCGCGCCGTAACACTTTATTGCATTAAAAACGGGCTCTTTACCAATGGTGAAATAAACATTCCCGAACTGGAACTCCGGATCAAAGATATCCATATATCATTCAAACTGGATGAAAAGACAAACCTCCCTCAGACTTATCTGAATGGTGAGAATGTGGAAGAAGAGATACGTACCATGGAAGTATCTTCAAAAGTAAGCCGGGTAAGCGCGATAGATTTTGTACGTGAGGCATTGGTTAATCAGCAGCAGGAGATGGGGAAAGAAAAAGGTATTGTGATGGACGGGCGCGACATAGGAACTACCGTTTTCCCTGAATCGGAATTGAAGATATTTGTAACCGCCTCACCCGAAATCAGAGCTCTTCGCCGATACGACGAAATGGTGGCTAAAGGGATGGAAGTTAAATTTGAGGAGATTCTGAAGAATGTGAAAGACAGGGATTATCAGGACCAGAATCGTGAAGTAAGTCCTCTGAAAAGAGCAGCTGACGCAATCTTACTGGATAACAGTCTGCTGACCGTCGATGAACAAAAAGATTGGCTGCTCCAGCAATTTGAGAAGGCTACCCAAACATCAAACTAACATGATTAAAGTTGAGATTGACAAAGGATCAGGATTCTGCTTCGGAGTGGTCACAGCCATAAAGAAAGCAGAGGAAGAACTGGCAAAAGGGGAAACCCTCTATTGCCTGGGAGACATTGTACACAACAGCAAAGAGGTGGAACGACTCAGAGAGATGGGACTAATAACTATCAATCACGAGGAGTTCAAGCAACTGCATAATGCCAAGGTGTTACTCAGGGCACACGGCGAACCACCCGAAACTTATGCCATTGCCAAAGAAAACAATATAGAGATTATTGATGCAACCTGCCCTGTGGTGCTTAAACTGCAGCAGCGGATTAAACAGCAGTATGCAATGCCCGACAAGGAAAGACAGATTGTGATATACGGTAAAAATGGTCATGCTGAAGTACTTGGATTGGTAGGACAAACCTCTGGCGAGGCCATTGTCATTGAGAAACTGGAAGAGGTGACAAAGCTTGATTTCAACAAGAACATCCGTCTTTATTCACAAACAACCAAATCGCTGGACGAATTTCAGAAAATAGTGGAATACATCAAGGAACATATCTCACCGGATGCGACATTCGAGTTTTATGATTCCATCTGCCGTCAGGTTGCAAACCGCATGCCACACATACAACGTTTTGCAGCTTCGCACGACCTGATTTTCTTTGTCAGTGGGAAAAAGAGCTCCAACGGCAAGATACTTTTTAATGAATGTTGCAAAGTAAATCCAAACTCTTTCCTGATTGACAGTCCCGAAGAGATTAACCCACAATTGTTACAGGGAGTAAAATCCATTGGTATTTGTGGGGCAACCTCAACCCCAAAATGGTTGATGGAGGAGGTTCAAACATACATCAACAAAATCATTGTTGAATCGTAAAAAAGGCCATTCATTAACTTTATTTATAAGAATCAGTATTAGATTAAAGAGATTGAAATCTGTTTAATCGTAGATTTTCTTAACTTTGCACCTACAATTTAAAACAAAAAAGGTATGGGTACGGTAAAATGTGTAGGAATACTTACTTCCGGAGGAGATGCTCCTGGTATGAATGCAGCAATCCGCGCAGTAACTCGCGCAGCTATATATAACGGCCTTCAGGTAAAAGGCATCTACAGAGGTTACAAAGGCTTAATTACTGGGGAGATCCAAGAGTTTAAAAGCCAAAACGTAAGTAACATTATTCAATTAGGTGGAACAATCCTGAAAACTGCACGCTGCAAGGAGTTCCTGACTCCCGAAGGAAGAAAGGTAGCACATGAAACAATGGTTAAAGAAGGCATTGATGCCTTGGTTGTAATCGGAGGAGACGGTTCCTTAACAGGAGCACGTATCTTTGCACAGGAATATGACATTCCCTGCATTGGGCTTCCTGGAACAATTGACAATGATTTATTTGGAACGGATACCACAATTGGTTACGATACTGCATTAAATACAATTCTTGAGGCGGTAGATAAAATCAGAGATACAGCCACTTCGCACGAAAGATTGTTCTTTATCGAAGTAATGGGACGTGATGCCGGCTTCCTTGCGCTGAACGGTGCAATCGCATCCGGAGCAGAGGCAGCAATCATTCCGGAATGCAGCACAGAAGTAGACCAGTTGGAAGAGTTCATCAAGAGCGGTTACCGCAAATCAAAAAACAGTAGTATCGTTATTGTGGCAGAAAGCGAAATAACCGGTGGGGCAATGCACTATGCAGAACGTGTAAAAAACGAGTATCCTCAGTATGATGTTCGTGTAACAATCTTAGGTCACCTGCAACGTGGTGGAAGCCCATCTGCACACGACCGCATACTGGCAAGCCGTCTGGGTGCCGCAAGTATCGATGCAATTCTGGAAGGTCAGCGCAATGTAATGATCGGTATTGAAAACGATCAGGTGGTTTATGTACCTTTCACTAAAGCAATCAAGAACGATAAACCTATTAATAAGGAGCTGGTTAATGTGCTTCGCACACTTTCCATCTGATTCCTTGTATTAACGATATACAACAATAAAGGCCACCTCCAAAGATGGCCTTTATTGTTGTATATCGTTTAGTTTTTATTTCTTCAGCTCACTAAAATAGGTATCAAGCAGTCTTTTCGCAGCCACAAAAGAGGTGAGATCTGCATTCAAAACCTGACGTTCCTTCTCTTCGAGCATCTCTCTTATCACAGGATGATTATAGAAACTACTCCGAAGATGTTCATTAATTGATTCGTACATCCAGTATTTGGACTGTTCGTTTCTGCGATAATCAAAATAGCCGTTCCCTTTCACAAAGTCGACATAGGCATAAACCATATCCCATATCTCTTTTACTCCGATGTTATAGAAGCCTGAATAGGTAAGTACCTGTGGAGTCCAGCCCGACTCGGGTGCGGGAAACAGATGCAAGGCGTTGCTGAACTGTGTCTGTGCCAGTTTCGCTTTTTCAATGTTGTTTCCATCGGCCTTGTTTATCACAATGCCATCGGCCATTTCCATAATGCCTCGTTTAATCCCCTGAAGTTCGTCACCGGTACCTGCCAGCTGGATAAGTAAAAAGAAATCGACCATGGAGTGAACAGCTGTTTCGCTCTGCCCTACCCCTACAGTCTCCACAAAGATCTTATCAAATCCGGCAGCTTCACATAGAATGATAGTCTCCCGAGTTTTGCGCGCCACTCCACCCAATGAGCCAGCCGAAGGACTGGGGCGTATAAATGAATCGGGATGGACAGAGAGGCTCTCCATACGGGTTTTGTCGCCCAGGATACTTCCCTTGGAACGTTCGCTACTGGGGTCAATGGCCAGAACAGCCAGCTTTCCTCCTTTTTCGAGCACATGCATACCGAACACATCAATCGAAGTACTTTTCCCTGCACCGGGAACGCCGCTTATTCCGACACGGATGGAATTTCCTGAATAGGGTAAACATTTCTCAATAACCTCCTGAGCTATTGCCTGATGTTCGTGCCGGATGCTCTCAACCAAAGTTACAGCCTGACTCAGAATGGTAACATCACCCTTCACAATACCTTCCACATATTCACCGACTGTAAGTTTACGTTTCCTGGGCGGACGACGCAACTTCAGGTAAGGATTAACGGATGAGGGCTGTTCTATACCCTTATTAACGGTCAATCCTTTGTAATCGTCACTATTCTCGGGATGTTTCATTTTTTTGTATCTTCTTTAATTTTTACCTTCAGATTAATCATTACCAAAGGATTTGCCGGATCATTGGTAATCATCATGACTTTCTTTTCACCTTTGGTCTTCTTAAGCCATTTTCCGCTGATATCAACTTTAAGCTTGGTTGTCTGTCCAGGTTGAATATTCTTCTTTCCTAAACTAACTCCCACAGCAGAATTAAACACTTGCAGTTTCTTTATTTCCAAACGGGTTTTTCCTGTATTGGTAATAATTATTGTTTGCGATACTTTTCCCTTCAGTGGAATCTCTCCTAAATTTAGTTCCGTTGCAGACAGACTGATCTTTGGAGCATTATTCTGCTGGAACGGAGTCATTCCGGAGAACCCGGGAAGCAATATTGCCGAAATATCAATCTCATTATCTGGACTTACCTTATCTCCCGAATAACGTGCCAAATAGACCGGTACTTGAGTCAACCCAAGTTCTTTCAGTTGTTTTGTATCGAGAGTCAATGTAATTTTCCCTTTTCGTCCACGATTCAGAATCTTTGGAGTGGCTTCCGCTTTCAGATATGATGGCAAATGCATCAATGTAACATCCAAAGCTTTTTCAGAAGTATTGGCTACTTGGATTTCTGCACTTGGCATATCTCCGCTATTTGCCGGGGGGAATTCTATGTATCTTTTATCCAAACGGAACGGACCTATTTCGTAAGCCAGTTCTTTCTTATAGTTTATTACGTCAAGAGCGACTTCACCTTTCAATCCAACGTGCTTAACTCCATTGGATGCATTGCTGTATATATTTACTGTTTTATAGAAATGTCCCATCGTTTTGGCATCGAATGTTGAACGGACATGTCCCGTATCTCCCGGAGCAATCGGTCTCTTTGTCCATCCATTCGCAGTACATGCGCATGAAGCGTCAACATTGTATATCACCAATGGCTGATTTCCTGTATTGGTAATCAGAAATTCTTTTGTCACCGGTTTGTTTCTCGGTATGATTCCAAAATCGTAGACATCTTCATTGGTTGAGATTCTCGCCTGAGACCAGACTGCCTGTGAAAGAAAAAACAGAGAACATGTGAGCAAAAAGAGACGTTTCATGTATAGTTGTTTTATTAATATTCATACTTCTGCTGACAAATTTAAGTTTTTTCCTTCACATAAAGCAATTCCATTCGCTAAAAAAGCTTGCATTACTCCACAACTACCCGTTCCGAAGCGGAATGGGAGGCGAACTCAGGTGCATAGGCCGACTGCAGGGTGGCAATTCCAGAGGAATAGTTTCCTGCTCTGGTCACGAAGAAGGAGTGTTCCAACACATAGGTCCCTTTACTCAGGGCATCGAAGAAGAAGTTTGTGGAAGCATCTTTCACGGCAACGTAGTATCCTGTACCAGCTCCCCAGCGGTAACCAGACAGGGATTCGAGCGGTTCGAAGCAAGCGGCACGCTGATCCTTCAACTGCACAAAGTCCATGTCCCTATCTACCTTGATTATAAGGCGGGCAACCACCTTGTCACCCACTTTCAGAGTGGTATTCCCCTTCAATGGGTGGAGTTCCTTCACTCCGTTCACCTGGCGTTCCACATATAACGTCTTAGAAACATTCAGCTCCTTGCCTTGCTGCTTCATATTGTCTATTTCTTCCAGATACTGCGCATAGGCGGCTCCCCAGGCAATGCCGGCATCGCGTTTCTCCACCGTAATTTTATTCAGCGAAGAGGTAACAGCCTTGTCCTCGAACGATTTCTTGATGTATCCGGTTGAAGGCACTGTTGTCTTGGCGGGAGCATAGGTTTCCATCACCTCGTTGCCGAAAGTAATGCGCACATCGCCGGGGTTATCCAGCAGGTTGCTGCCTCGCTTCAATAACGCATAAACGGCATTCACCGTAGAAACGGGAGAATCCCAGGATTGTGCCTGCTTCTGCTTCAGTAGCCACATTTTTAGCTCTTCCACCGAAGCAGCATCCTTTGATGTTTCGTCAAAGGCTTCCAGTATGGCGGTCTGCATTTTTATATTATTGCCATACCAGTAATAAGGATTCACGCTTGAGGCATAGAACATGCCCATCTCATCCGTATTGACTGCGTACTCTTTCATCGAGTTGAGGAAGTCCTTAGCTTCGGCATGCTTGCCCGCTTTTGCCAGAACGATGGCCGAGAGGGCTTTTCCCATAAGTGTCTGGTTGGTCATTGTCTGGTTCACCTTACTCAGGTAATAGTTATAGGCTTCCATGTTTTCCGCAGGAATCTTCTCTCCGGTCAGTGCGCAAAGATAAAGGTAGTGCAGCGACTCATCGTCCAAGCCCAGGGAAGGACCGTTCTTCTTTTCGTCTTTCTTCTGCTTTTTGTATTTCTGCAGCATCTCTTCGTGCAAGAAACTGAATGCCGATTGCTGCATGGCGAGTGCATCACCTTCCAGCGGTTTCCCGGAAAGTTTGCTCAATCGTCCAATGGTTTCAAGCACAAATTGGGTGATGTAACGGCTGCCATTCATTCCCTTGTACCAGGACCAAGACCCGTCATCCACTTGCAGCTCTTTCAGTTTTGCCAAAGCATACTGAATCTTGTATTGGATGGCATTCAAATCAAACAGCACAGCCAGACGTTGTTTCTGCTCGGCTTCATTTGTGGCTTCGGTCAACCAGGGCGACTCCTCGAGCAAGATATTCTTTACATCCTGATTCTTCTGCAGGTTGCTCCACAGCGTTTCCTTGGTTTCTCCTTCCGACTTCCACTGGTCGAACACCAGTTTCATGTGGGGCTGTGCGTTCATAATGGACGAAGCCAGGGAGTTGGCATAGAAGGCAGTGGCCCAGGATATCGCATTTTCGTTGGTCGGGTTGGAAAGGCTGGGCAGGCTCTGCACGGCGTACCATGCCGGATTGCCGGTAAATTCCACCGTCAGCTTACGCTCGGTGGCTGTCTTGGAGTTTCCGTTGAAAAGTTCCTTCGTAGAGAATTCGCGTGTCTGGTTCCCACGGATGGGCATAGCCAGTGTTTCGATAATCCGTTCCTTGTTGCTCAACACAGGAAGCAGGTGCTGTTCGCCATCGCTGAAGGTGCCGCCATCGGCCACCAACCGGCAGCCCAGCAGTGAATGACTTTCATCGGCCACAAATTCAAACGAAGCACTGCCGGTCTCACCTGCTTTTACAGAGAAAGGTTGTTTTTGCGTGAACAACACCCTTTCGGTAGCCGGATCGAACAGTTGCATCTTCACCTCTCCCCTCACATCTTTCGGGGAAACATTGATGATGCGGGCCGAAATGGAACTGCTATCTCCTACCCTAACAAAGCGTGGCATATTGGGAGAGAGCATAAACTCCTTACTGGTCACCGTTTCACCATCAATGGTTCCGGTAAGCATCTCCTTGGTATGGGCAATCCCCTTGAACTTCCAGCGGGTAAGGCTTTCGGGTACAGTGAAGGAGAAACTGATTTCCCCTTTTTCGTTGGTTCTTAATTGAGGATAAAAGAAAGCCGTTTCGTTGAAGTTCTCACGTACCGGGACGGTGGTGTTTAAAGGTTCATCCTGGGATTCATCCGCTTTTTCGAATTCCTCGATTTCATACTTTTCGTTAACCTCGGAGTCCTCATTAATTATCGGAGCAACGAATTTAACAGAGCTCTTTAATTGAGGAGGTGGAGGAACAAACGTTGAGCTAGCCAATGACATTTTACCCGTCTCTTTTACTTTCAGACTTGTACATTCTAAAGTACCGCTTTCATAATCATCTAGATAAGTCCTCATTAAATTGTCATAAGAAAACCCCTTTAATAAATCGACTTTTAGAGAACTATAAAAACCAAAGAAATTTTTGTCATATTCTGAATATTTCCAGTTAATTGCCGGCACATTCCTTTCGCAATATGTACGTAATTGTTGAGCACCTTTCCAGATATTATCCAGAGAGAGATCATACATAGTTGCTAGAAGCTCAGCATTTGCAGGCGCATCTTTTGGATCCTCAGCAATGGTTAATTTCCACTCTTCCTTTTGTCCCGGTTGTAACTTATTGCGGAATGTTTCCCATTTTAAGAAAAGCTTCTTATCTGGTAAAGCTTTATCAATGCTATTGCCTTGTTGATAAACTGTGTCATTCTTTACAAAACAGAAATTCACAAAAATGCCATCGCCGTACTCTTTCTTATAAGAAAAATCAAATCGTTGAACGGAATCAGAAAGAGATATGCGGCGACTTTCAATTTGTTTGCCCCCGGAGAATACATCATAAAGGACATGCACATTTTTCTCGCCTGAACCGAATAAGATGGTTGCCGGTTTACCGGGTGCAAAGGTCGTATCCATTAATTTGCACCACATAGGATTCCTCACAGGAGACTTTTGGTCATTCACGGAAAAGAGAACTATCTCCTTTTCAGACGTAGACTTCCGCCCTTTTTCATCCATTGCAGACAAGGATAACTTGTATTTCCCCGAAGGTAATTCATTCCAAGCAGAAAGTTTCTGCGATTTTTTTGAGGTAAATGTTCCTGTTAAAACCGCTTCTTTAGAATTCATTTTAAATAGCTGATAGGTGCCTTCCACACTCACCGGTTTATTATTCAGATTCTCGGCATTGAATGTTGCTGTAATTGCCCTGTCCCGGCAAATCTCATCGGCCAAATCTGTGGAAAGAATCAACGTATGGTTGCCCACAACGACAGACCCCTCTACTGTTTGTGTCTCTCCTGCTGCATCGACCAATATCGCTCTTACTGTATAGATATTATTATCGTCATCGTCATTATTTAAACCAGGAATTAATTTAAAAGGAATTTCGAAAACGCCTTTGTCATCAACAATTGCTTCACCTGTAGCAATTATCATATCATTATCATCATATTCGCCCCATCTGTTACAAGCAATTCGGGTTACGAAATATCCTACCGGATTCATTTGAACCGCTATCCCGGAGAATGTTTTCACCGTGCCTTTCATTCTTATAGAATCATTAAAAGTATAACTTCCTTCCAAAGGTTGAAAAGTCATCTCAAATGTCGGACGTTTATATTCCTCCACACGGAAAGTAGTGCTTCCATAATCTGTCTTGATTTGGAACTGGCCATCTAACAAGGAAATAGGTAGAGAAAACTCTGTTGTAAATGAACCAAAATCATTAGTCTGCAAAGTCTTCTCTACAATCATTTTTCTGTTGGCATCCAACAATTGAAGTGTATACTTTTTATTGGGGACTACATGAGCTGTGTCCAAAGCCGAATTATAAGCTATCCCTTTCACATAAACCGTCTGCCCAGGACGATAAAGGCTGCGGTCGGTCAGCAGAGTGATTTTTTCCTTATTACGGTTCGTTTCCTCAAAATTATATTGACTTACAACTATATCCTGCAATGGCAAAGCCACATCATTTCCTTTTGAGGCAGTCAGCCAGCTCAACTTCTTCGGATTATTAACAACCACACTTCCATTATGACCGGTGACTACCTTTGAATGTTCTTTTTGATCACCTTTATTGTTCACATAAAGAGTAACTGTTACTCCAGATATTGGCTGTCCGCTTTGGGCATCGAGTGTAATAATCTCTGTTTTATTCTCTGCGAGATTACGTGTCAGGACTTTAAAAGCTGAGGAGGAAAAAAGTTGGCCAGAAACATAATCGTTATTTGAATCGGGAACAACTTCCATCAGATATAGCCCTACTGCTGGAGCTTTTATTTTAAACAAAGAATCTTTATGCTGATAATCCAATGGTCCTACCAAAGAATGATGTTCAGAAGTAATTAATTTAAGATGCTTCTTAAAAGATTTCTTTTTGATGCATTCATCCAATTTGGGAAAAGTAATTAGAAGATTCACTTTGTAAAAGTTAACCGTGAATCCAGCCAAATTATTATAGTTTACTTTCAGATCAAACTCCTTACCTGGATATACAACTTGTGGAGATACTGCATTGAAATCCGGGCTTATAATCATTTTTTTCTGGTACTTCAAAATATCAATACACTTATATTTAGGATACTTCTTAATTGCATCATTTAATATTTCCAATGCCAAAGGTAAATTGCTCTTTTCTGAAACATAGTTTGACTTTGCTAAACAGGCCTCTGCACAAACTTCAGTGGAAGGATTTTGTTGAATCAGATAGTTATATGCGGCAATAACCGGATCGTTGGTCAGCTCTCTTTTTTTCATTGCTTCCCATTCGTCGCCATTTTCCCCCTCAAACTGATTTTTTATGCATTCCAGTCGTTCAAGATCTGTGAGCAATACCGCCTCTTTATTACCAATTGAATGGTAATACGCCAGCTGCATCTGAAAAATTCTCAATTTTTCGGCTATCACATCGTATTCGCTTGCGTCGGAAATTGGGGTTTTCAGGAAATCGGCTGTGTTGGTAAAAGCTGTTTCCGATTTTAGCAAGGTCTGTGGATAAACATCTTTTGAAAGTCCTTCCAGGAAAGAGAGGATTGAAAGTCCGCGTCTGGCCAGCAGATGAAACATATCGTGACGGAAATAGTCGCTTGTCCATCCTTTCTTCACAATAGGAGCATAAGAAGAAGTGGAAGTATTCTGTAGCAACGTCTGTTCTTTTAGTGAAAGACGCAGACAGGAGAAGGCTTTCCGGATAAAAAGATTGGCGCTCCACTCACTGATATCCTCGGGTGTTTCACCGATTAGCTGCTTACTTTTGCGTAATTCCCAGGAATTCTCCTTCGCATAATCGGCATAAAGTTCGGCAATCATAGAGTTCAAAATAGCCTTATCCATGGGGACTTTCGTTTCGGCTTCCCACTTTTCCAAACCTTTCAGGTTAACATAAAAACTATCGGCATCTATTCTCAACTTTGCATTCGCATTGTATAGATAGGCTTTGAACATTTGCGGAGAGTTTCTCTCGGAAAGTGCCTTACGATAGATTTCATCTGTCTTTTTGACAACCGATTTGGGCAGGTCTTTCTTTTCCAAAACCGCTACCTCTTTCCACATCTTCTCGTAGGTTTGTTTCTGAGCAGACAAGGAGAGCCCTGCCATAACGAACACCAAAAGGCTAAACAGTCTGATTTTCATAGTTTTCATCTATTATTTTTACTTTTTCAGCAAAGTAAACAATTTAAACTAAAAAAACCATATATGGAAGAATAAAAAAAGGATAATATTTTATACAACATCTTTTCAATCATTTTTGAAAGTAGATGTATCAAAGGGCACTTATAAATCTGAAAGAATTATAATTTGTAACTTTTCAAAATAAAAAGAGCCATATTCAATCTGCAAAAAAGATTGAATATGGCTCTTTTAAAGGTATAACTACTCCACAACTACCCGTTCCGAAGCGGAATGGGAGGCGAACTCCGGTGCATAGACCGACTGCAGGGTGGCAATTCCAGAGGAATAGTTTCCTGCTCTGGTCACGAAGAAGGAGTGTTCCAACACATAGGTTCCTTTTCTCAGGGCATCGAAGAAGAAGTTCGTGGAAGCATCTTTCACGGCAACGTAGTATCCTGTGCCAGCTCCCCAGCGGTAACCCGACAGGGATTCGAGCGGTTCAAAGCAGGCGGCACGCTGATCCTTCAACTGCACAAAGTCCATGTCCCTATCTACCTTGATTATAAGGCGGGCAACCACCTTGTCACCCACTTTCAGAGTGGTATTCCCCTTCAATGTGTGGAGTTCCTTCACTCCGTTCACCTGGCGTTCCACATATAACGTCTTAGAAACATTCAGCTCCTTGCCTTGCTGCTTGATATTGTCTATCTCTTCCAGATACTGCGCATAGGCGGCTCCCCAGGCAATGCCGGCATCGCGTTTCTCCACCGTAATTTTATTCAGCGAAGAGGTAACAGCCTTGTCCTCGAACGATTTCTTGATGTATCCGGTTGAAGGCACCGTTGTCTTGGCCGGAGAATAGGTCTCCAGCACCTCGTTGCCGAAAGTAATGCGCACATCACCCGGGCTATCCAGCAGGTTGCTGCCTCGCTTCAATAATGCATAAACGGCATTCACCGTAGAAACGGGAGAATCCCAGGATTGCGCCTGCTTCTGCTTCAGTAGCCACATTTTTAGTTCTTCCACCGAAGCAGCATCCTTTGATGTTTCGTCAAAGGCTTCCAGTATGGCGGTCTGCATTTTAATATTATTGCCGTACCAGTAATAAGGATTCACGCTTGAGGCATAGAACATGCCCATCTCATCCGTATTGACTGCGTACTCTTTCATCGAGTTGAGGAAGTCCTTAGCTTCGGCATGCTTGCCCGCTTTTGCCAGAACGATGGCCGAGAGGGCTTTTCCCATCAGTGTCTGGTTGGTCATTGTCTGGTTCACCTTACTCAGGTAATAGTTATAGGCTTCCGTGTTTTCCGCAGGAATCTTCTCTCCGGTCAGTGCGCAAAGATAAAGGTAGTGCAGCGACTCATCGTCCAAGCCCAGGGAAGGACCGTTCTTCTTTTCGTCTTTCTTCAACTCTTTGTATTTCTGTAGCATCTCTTTGTGCAGGTAACTGAATGCCGATTGCTGCATATCTAAGGCATCACCTTCCAGCGGTTTTGCGGAAAGTTTGCTCAGTCGTCCCATGGTTTCGAGTACAAACTGGGTGATGTAACGACTACCGCTCATTCCCTTGTACCAAGGCCATGAACCATCAAACAGCTGTAACTCTTTCAGTTTTGCCAAAGCATGATCGTTCTTGTACTGAATGGTATTCAAATCAAACAGCACAGCCAGCCGTTGCTTCTGCTCAGCTTCGTTTGTGGCTTCGGTGAGCCAGGGAGATTCTTCGAGCAGGATATTCTTCACGTCCTGATTCTTCTGCAAGTTGCTCCACAGCGTTTCCTTGGTTTCTCCTTCCGACTTCCACTGGTCGAACACCAGTTTCATGCGGGGTTGCGTGTTCATAATGGACGAAGCCAGAGAGTTGGCATAGTAAGCCGTGGCCCAGGATATTGCATTATCGTTGGTCGGGTTGGAAAGGCTGGGCAGACTCTGCACGGCATACCATGCCGGATTGCCTGTAAATTCCACCGTCAGCTTACGCTCGGTAGCAGTTTTTGAGTTTCCGTTGAAAAGCTCCTTCGTGGAGAACTCACGTGTCTGGTTCCCACGAATGGGCATGGCCAGTGTTTCAATAACCCGTTCCTTGTTGCTCAACACAGGAAGCAGGTGCTGTTCGCCATCGCTGAAGGTGCCACCATCGGCCACCAACCGGCAGCCCAGCAGTGAATGACTTTCATCGGCCATGAATTCAAACGAAGCACTGCCGGTCTCACCTGCTTTTACAGAGAAAGGTTGTTTTTGCGTGAACAACACCTTTTCTGTTGCCGGATCGAACAGTTGCATCTTCACCTCTCCCTTCACATCTTTCGGGGAAACATTGATGATGCGGGTCGAAATGGAACTGCGGTCTCCCACCCTAACAAAGCGCGGCATATTGGGAGAGAGCATAAACTCCTTACTGGTAACTGTCTCGCCATCGATGGTTCCGGTAAGCATCTCCTTGGTATGGGCAATCCCCTTGAACTTCCAGCGGGTAAGGCTTTCGGGCACGGTGAAGGAGAAACTGATTTCCCCTTTTTCGTTGGTTCTTAACTGAGGATAGAAGAAAGCCGTTTCGTTGAAGTTCTCACGAACCGGGACGGTGGTGTCTAAGGGTTCGTCCTGGGATTTATTTGGTTCTTCGGAATCCTCTTCATCAACAGATACCACAGAATAAGCTAAATTCGCCGTTTTTACCCCTGCTATCTTCCCTTCAAGAGTAGAAGCTACACCACGCACCACCACATTTTTATCCTTTTTCATACCAAAACCTATCACACCGACATCATCAAAGTCGCCGAGATAATAAGGTCTTGTACCGATTCTCAAAAAATAATCATAAGCAAGATTCTTAAAAGAATGATCTTTTAGAGAAAAATAAAAATTGTAAAAATTACTATAACCGTTTTCAAATTCCCACCTTACTTCAGGAATATTCCTGTTATAATTTATATACAATCCCTGATTTCCTTTCCATATTTTATCCAAAGAAGCATCGTACATCTTAGCCAGGAGTTCTGCTTTGACAGGTTTTTCTTTTGAATTCTTAATGGTTAATCTCCATTCTTCCTTTTGTCCGGGTTGTAATTTATCACGGAATGTTTCCCATTTCAAGGTCAAATTCCTATCAGGCAAAACTTTCTGAATACGATTGCCCTGCTGGCTAACTATTCCATTCTTTACGAAACAGAAATTCACGAAAATGCCATCGCCGTACTCTTCCTTATAAGGGAATTCGAATCGTTGCACGGAGTCGGAAAGAGTGATGCGGCGGCTTTCAATCTGCTTGCCACCGACAAATACATCGTAAAGCACATGCACATCTTTCTCGACGGAACCGAACAATATGGTTGCGGGCTTGTCAGGAGCAAAAGTATCGTCCATCAGTTTGCACCAGATCGGCTTGGAAACGGGTGACTTTTGATCATTCAATGAAAAAAGCACAAACAATTTATCTTCAGTCACCTCTCTCCCCTTCACGTCAAAAGCAGAAAGTTCAAGGAAATATTCCCCTGAAGGTAAATTCTTCCATGTCGACAGGTCTTGTACTTTATTTGAAGCAACCTTTCCTTCCATGAGAGGTTTTTTATCTCCTTTCTTATAAAGATGGTATGTAACTTCCACGTCTACCGGTTTTTTGCTTAGATTGTCAGCCGTGAATATGGCGGAAATCGGTTTGTCCCGACAGATTTCATCACCTAAGTTGGAAGAAAGAATGAATGATGTGCTCCCAACCGATACGGATGTTTCTGATTCTTGTGTTTCTCCGGCATTGTCTGTTAACGTTGCCTTAACCTTATAAATATAATAGCAATCTTCAAGATCGTCTTTAAGGTTCGGAGTCAAACGGAACGGGACTATAAAATCTCCTTTCTCATCCACTTTCACTTCACCTGAAGCAACCTCATCTACATCATCTTCTGCCCATTCCCACCAGAATGGCTGAGCACGAGTTACGGTATATTTCACATGAGCCCCCTGTAGCGCAACACCGGAGTATGTTTTGGCAGAACCTTTCACCCTTACGGAATCATTGAATGTATAACTGCCTTCCAAGGGTTGAAACGTGATCTCAAAAGAGGGGCGTTTGTACTCTTCCACACGGATAACGGTTTGTCCGTGAATGGTTCGGAGCTCAAACTGACCATTCAGTACGTTTGCCGGCAGAGAAAAATCCGTTGTAAAAGAACCAAACTCATTGGTGAGAAGCCTCCTCTCGGCAATCATTTTATTATTGGCATCGCATAATATTAGAGTATAGGCTTTTTTCGGCACAACTGATGCTGAATTCAATGCTTTTTTATAAGCAATGCCTTTCACATAAACGGTTTGACCAGGACGATAAAGGTTGCGATCGGTCAGTAGGGTGATTGTTTCGTCTCCTCTTTCTTCTTCATCTTCTTCTATTTTTCCTTCATCCTCATCTTCATCTTCTTCTATTTCAGTTGCCTGAAAATTATATCGGCTGACATATATATTCTGCAACGGCAAAGCCATGTCATCATCTTTTGAGACTGCCAGCCATCTCAGTTCATCAATATTGTTAATAACGATACTCCCATTATGACTGGTGATTACTTTTGAGTGTTCTTTTTGCTCACCTTTACTGTTCACATAAAGAGTGACTGTAGCTTCGGGTATTGGCTGACCGCTTTTGGCATCGAGCGTAATAATTTCAGTTTTATTTTCTGCAAGATCACGTGTCAGAACTTTAAAAGCTGAAGATGAAATTAACTTTGCCGAAACATTTTCCACCTTTGAGTCGGGAACAATTTCCAGCAGATAGAGTCCCAACGCTGGGGCTTTCACTTTAAACAAAGAATCTTTCTGCTTATAATCGGACGGCTTCACCAGGGAATAATGCTCGGTGGTGAATGGTTGGGTATATTTCTCAATAAACTTCTTGTCTATGTTTTCCTTTAATTGGGGAGAAGTGACCGGAAGATTCACTTTGTAAAAATTAACCGTGAATCCATCCAGGTTCTTGTGAGAGACTTTCAAACCAAACGTTTCACCCGGATAGATGATCGGGGGAGATTCCGCTCTCAAAGCAGAAGTCAAGATGGATTCTTTCTGTTCTTGCAACGCATTGATCCGTTCATATCGGGCATATTTCTGAATGCCATCATTTAATATTTCCAATGCCAGAGGAAGGTTCTGCTTTCCTGAAACATAGTTTGCCTTTACCAAATAGGCTTCCGCGCAAACGTCACTGGAAGCATTCTGAGAAATCAGGCTATTCAGTGCTACAATATATGGATTGCTGGCAAGTTCCATTTCTTGAATGGCTTCCCATTCATTGGCATTTGTCTCAGCAAACTTGGATTTACTATATCCCAACCGTTCCAGTTCGGTAAGTAAAACGGCATCCTTATTGTTCTCCAACTGGTAATAACCTGCCAACTCTTTATAAATAAGGTATTTCTCTGCAACAACATCGCATTCGCTTGCGGCAGGAATCTGGGTTTTCAGAAAATCGGCTGTTTTTGCAAAAGCTGTTTCCGATTTCAGCAAGGTCTGTGGATAAACATCTTTTGAAAGATATTCCAGTGAAGTGAGTATGGAAAGCCCACGTTTAGCCAACAGATGAAACATGTCGTGACGGAAATAGTCGCTCGTCCACCCTTTATTCACGATGGGAGCATAAGAGGAAGTGGAAGTGTTCTGCAACAGTTTCGGATCTTTCAGTGAAAGGCGCAGACAGGAAAAGGCTTTCCGGATGAAAAGATTGGCGCTCCACTCGCGGATATCCTCGGGTGTTTCTCCAGTTAGTTGCTTGCCATTGCGTAACTGCCAGGAATTCTCCTTCGCATAATCAGCATAAAATTCGGCGATCATGGAGTTCAGAATAGCCTTATCCATGGGGACTTTCGTTTCAGCTTCCCACTTTTCCAAACCTTTCAGGTTGACATAAAAACTATCGGCATCTATTCTCAACTTTGCATTCGCTTTGTAGAGATAGGCTTTGAACATTTGCGGAGAGTTTTTCTCGGCAAGCGCCTTGCGATAGATTTCACCTGTTTTTTTAATAACCGATTTGGGCAGGTCTTTCTTTTCCAAAGTCGCCACCTCTTTCCACATCTTCTCGTAAGTCTGTTTCTGGGCAAATAAAGAGAGCCCTGTCATGACAAACACCAAAAGGCTAAACAGTCTGATTTTCATATCTTTCATCTATTATTCTAGTATTACTAACAAAGTAAACGATTTAAACCTGAAAACCATGCATGGAAGAATGAAAAAAGAAAAAGAATAATTTCAAAAACTACTAGATAAGTCTGAATTATCTTGTACAAAAGAATGCAATCTTCTGTACAAAAGAATTAATTGTTCTCTACGAAAGAATGAATTGTTTTGTACAGGATAATTTTAATTGGTCGTGAATAAATAAAAAAGTGCGGAAAAGATTGCTCTTTCCCGCACTGAATATTTCTTTTTACGACTTTTTGTTACGCTTTTACAGGAGTCTGTTCGAGGGTGGCAATCAGGAAGTCGTAGAATTTCTTCACGGAAGGAATATAAACACGTTCGTCTGGTGAGTGAGGAGAACGCAATGTGGGTCCGAAAGAGATCATATCCAATCCCGGAATATTAGCTCCGATGATGCCACATTCCAATCCGGCATGAATAACTTTCACTGCTGGTTCAACACCAAACTGAGCTTTATAGGATGATTTCATGGCGTTCAGAATCGGAGAGTTCACATCGGGATCCCAACCTGAATAGCCGCCAGACATTTCCACTTTGGCTCCGGCCATACTGAAACAGCACTCAATGCTGGTAGTGAGGAACTCTTTCATGGAATCGGAAGCGCTGCGGGCAAGAATCTTCACCTCTCCCACTCCGTCGGCTACTTTTACGATGGCTAGGTTTGACGAAGTTTCCACGGTATCGGGAATTGAAGGAATAAATCTCATCACACCATTTTGGCAGGCAAAAATGGAGTTAATAATATCATCCTGAATTTCTTCTGGAACCAGTCCTTTAGGAAGGTCAGTTCTTTCAGCTTGAAAACTGATGTTTTCCTCGATTCCTGCATACTCTTCATTGAAGAGGTTTTCGCAGTATTCTACCAATTCTCTTAGTTCCTCTTCGTTTTCAGCAGGAATGGTAACGATGGCGTATGCTTCACGAGGAATAGCATTACGCATGTTTCCACCTTCAAAAACAGCCAGTCTGGCTTCGTAAGTGGCAATCGCTTCGCGAAGGAAACGAACCATCAGCTTGTTGGCATTGCCACGTCCCTGATTGATTTCGAGACCGGAGTGTCCACCGCGCAACCCTTTCAAGGTAACTTTAACTGCAATATCACCCTCTTCCACTTCGGTTTCTTTATATTGGAAAGTGGCAGTTACATCAATGCCACCGGCACAGCCAATATAGAGTTCGCCTTCATCTTCCGAGTCGAGGTTTAAAAGAATCTCTCCCTTGATTGATTCTTTTTTCAGACCGAATGCTCCGAACATTCCTGTTTCTTCATCAGCAGTAATCAATGCTTCCAGTGGACCGTGCTTCAGAGTGTTATCTTCGAGAACAGCCATGATTGCAGCAACCCCCATGCCATTATCGGCTCCAAGGGTCGTTCCGTTGGCTTTTAACCAATCGCCATCAATGATTGTTTCAATGGGATCTTTTTCAAAGTCGTGTTCTTTATCGTTGTTTTTCTGCGGAACCATGTCCATGTGCGCCTGAAGAATTACGCCCTTACGGTTCTCCATTCCCGGAGTAGCCGGTTTTCTGATAATAACATTGCCTACTTCGTCGGTGAATGTTTCCAGATTTAAACTCTTACCGAAGTCCACCAAAAAATCGGTTACAGGTTTCAAAAAGCCTGATGGACGAGGTATTCTGGTCAAAGAGTAGAAATGCTTCCACACAGCTTCAGGAGCTAACGATTGAATTGTTTTCATACGCATTATTTTTTATTTGTGAACGGCAGCGCCGCTAAACCATATATTCCTAACAAAACTAATAATAAAGTCTGTACTCCGTGCTTAATCAGAGCAAATATTCCTGCATCGACGGGATTGACTCCGTAAAGAACCATCATGGAGATTATTGCAAAGTGCCACGGTCCGGCGCCATTAGGAGTAGGAACAACTACCGCCACACTACCAGCAGCAAACAAAACCAGTCCGCACATAATTCCTAGGTTTGATGTAAAATCAAAGCAGAAGAACGTGAGATAAAACTCCATGAAATAGCTGAACCAAATAAGGAATGTATATAAAACAAAAAGAGGTATATTCCTTACATGTTTCAGTGTCTGGATACCTTCCCACACATTGAGAACTATCCCTTTCACTTTTTCGAAGAACGAAAGCAGCTTTACCATGCGATAAAGCAATATAGAGACTCCGATTATGCACAGTAGAATGATATAGAATTTAGGGGATATGAAAACATCGCCTATAGAATCGAGGCTGGTCCCTGTCTGTGCAAAGAAACTTCTGAATATACCCAACTGAAGCAACAATGTAGTTCCTGTGATTGCCGCTACCATGATGGTGTCAATGATTCGTTCGGTGACAACCGTTCCCAGCGACTTTGAGAAAGAGACTCCATCATACTTTGTAAGCACTGTACACCGTGACACCTCTCCTACACGGGGTAAAACCAAATTGGCTGCATAGGATATAAAAATGGCATTCACGCAATTGCTTGTCCGGGGGTAGGCTTCAAGTGGTTCCAGCGTCTGTTTCCATCGTAACCCTCTGAATACGTGGCTTAGCACTCCAAAGATAAGGGAGATAAACATCCACCAATAATTTGTTTCGTGAAGGAGGACATGACCTACTTTTGAAAAGTCAAAATCCCGATAGACCCAAACCAGAATAAACCCACCTAAAACAATAGGCAGAGCAATTTGAAGAGTCTTTTTTACTATCTTTTTAATCGGAGCTGTTCCCAAAATTATAAATAAATGAATTATTATTAATACCTTTGTAAGCTGCAAAGATAATAGGTTATCTGAAAAAGAGCGAAGAATTAAACAATTAAATTAACAGAATGAGAGTAGTAAAACCAAAGAAATTCCTCGGGCAACATTTCCTGAAAGATTTAAAAATAGCCCAAGATATTGCGGATACAGTAGATGTAGTGCCCGAACTTCCCGTTTTGGAAGTAGGACCGGGTATGGGAGTGCTCACTCAATTTCTGGTTAAGAAACAAAGAACTGTGAAGGTAGTGGAGATTGACTTCGAGTCGGTAGCTTATCTTCGCGAGAATTTCCCTTCCCTGGAAGACCATATCATCGAGGATGACTTCTTGAAAATGAAACTGGAAAGGGTGTTCGACGGACAGCAGTTTGTTCTGACAGGTAACTATCCCTACAATATCTCCAGTCAGATATTTTTCAAGATGCTCGATAACAAAAATCTTATCCCCTGTTGCACTGGAATGATTCAGAAAGAAGTGGCAGAACGGATTGCCGCCGGTCCGGGCAGCAAAACATATGGCATTCTGAGCGTACTGATTCAGGCTTGGTACAATGTAGAGTATCTATTTACCGTAAGCGAAACGGTTTTCAACCCACCACCAAAGGTAAAAAGCGCAGTAATACGGATGACACGTAACGAGACACAAGAGCTGGGCTGTAACGAGAAACTTTTTAAACAGGTGGTAAAAACGACCTTCAACCAACGGAGAAAAACATTAAGAAATTCTATAAAACCCATTCTGGGTAAAGAGTGCCCTATTTATAGGGATGAAATCTTTAATAAACGTCCCGAGCAACTGTCTGTGGCTGAATTTATCAGCCTGACCAACCGCGTTGAAAAAGCACTGGCAGAACAACCGGAGATACAAATCGAGTAACAACCCTTTGATTCTGGCAAAATGGAGGAAGAAGTAATTGAAAAAGTAAAAGAGTTAATTGAACAAAAAGACTCTGATATGGTAAAGGAGCTCCTCATCGACCTCCATCCTGCTGATATAGCAGAGCTTTGCAATGAGCTTAGTCCTGAAGAGGCACGTTTTGTCTATCTGTTGCTGGATAATGAGCTAGCCGCCGATGTGCTCATCGAAATGGATGAGGACGTCCGCAAAGAATTCCTGGATTTATTGCCACCTGAAATCATTGCCAAACGTTTTCTGGATTATATGGATACCGATGATGCGGTAGAACTGATCCGTGAAATGGACGAGGACAAGCAGGAGGAAGTCCTGTCACACATTGAAGATATTGAGCAAGCTGGCGATATTGTTGATCTGCTTAAATACGATGAAGACACTGCCGGCGGTTTAATGGGCACGGAAATGGTGGTGGTAAACGAGAACTGGAGTATGCCCGAATGTCTGAAAGAGATGCGTCAGCAGGCAGAAGAGATGGACGAAATATATTATGTGTATGTGGTCGATGACGATGAAAGGCTGAAAGGGGTTTTTCCTCTGAAAAAGATGATAACTAGTCCATCGGTCTCAAAAGTAAGACATGTGATGAAGAAAGATCCCATCTCAGTTCATGTAAACACCCCAATAGAAGAAGTAGTACAGACAATTGAAAAATATGACCTTGTAGCTATTCCGGTAGTCGACAGTATTGGGCGACTGGTGGGACGAATTACCGTTGACGACGTAATGGATGAAGTCCGTGAACAGGCAGAAAGAGATTATCAATTGGCATCAGGTCTTTCTCAAGACGTGGAAACACACGATAATGTAGCACGACAAACAACTGCCCGTCTCCCATGGTTACTTATTGGAATGATTGGAGGAATAGGCAATTCCATGATATTAGGAAATTTCGATGAAACCTTTGCGACTCACCCCGAAATGGCTCTTTATATCCCCTTGATTGGCGGAACCGGTGGAAATGTGGGAACACAATCGTCCGCGATCGTTGTTCAGGGGTTAGCCAACAGTTCATTGGAAGTGGAAGAAACATTCAAACAGGTTGGAAAAGAATCGGTAGTAGCCTTAATCAATGCCACTCTTATCTCATTGCTTGTATATATCTATAATTTTATCCGGTTCGGAGGAGCCGCCACAGTGACTTATTCTGTCTCAATCAGTCTGTTTGCAGTAGTTATGTTCGCTTCCATCTTCGGAACGTTGGTACCTATGACTCTGGAAAAGATGAAAATTGATCCGGCTATTGCAACCGGGCCATTTATTTCTATCACAAATGATATTATCGGTATGATGTTATATATGAGCATCACTGTGCTATTATCATAAATCCTATTGAAATATTAACAAATAAACAGATTCCAGAGAAAAAAATTTGGAAAAGATTAGAAAATTAAGAATTTATTATATTAATTTGTAAATTAATGTAATGAACGGGACTAAATCCTATACCTAAAAACGATTGAACAAATGATGGACACTCAGGACACTAATCTACCTTTAAATGAAGGGAAATTAGAAGAAGAAAAGAATGTTCCCGAGGTTTCAGAAGTGAAAGCTGAAGAAACTCCAGAGGAAACTACCGAAGTAAAAACAACAGCCGCTGCTGGTTTGCAGACAAAAGAAGAAGTACTGAACAGACTGAAAGACCTTTCTGAAGATGCAGAAAATGCTTCAAAACAGGAACTTGATGCACTTAAACAGACCTTCTATAAACTTCACAAAGCAGAACAAGAATCAGCGAAGAAAAAATTCATTGAAGAAGGCGGCAGCGAAGAATCATTTATTCCTGAGCCTGACACGGACGAAGCTTCATTCAAATCTTTGATGGCTGAAATCAAAGAAAAAAGAAGCGTACTTAATGCAGAACTTGAAAAACAAAAAGAAGATAACTTACAGATAAAATTAGGGCTTATCGAAAAACTCAAAGCGTTGGTAGATTGCCCTGAAGATGTAAACAAAGCCTATAATGATTTCAAGAAAATTCAGCAGGAATGGAATGAAGTTAAACTGGTACCACAAGCCAAAGTAAATGAGCTATGGAAAAGTTATCAGGTATATGTGGAGAAATTCTATGATATAATCAAGATAAATAACGAATTCCGGGATTACGACTTCAAGAAAAATCTGGAAATCAAGACAAAACTTTGCGAGGCAGCTGAAAGATTGGCGAATGAATCGGATGTTGTTTCCGCTTTCCACCAGTTACAGAAGTTACATCAGGAGTTCCGTGACACTGGACCTGTAGCAAAAGAGCTTCGCGATGAAATATGGGCCCGTTTTAAAAATGCCTCTACAGAAGTAAACCGTCGTCACCAACAACATTTTGAGTCGTTGAAAGAGATGGAACAACGGAACCTTGACGAAAAAACTGTTATCTGTGAGATTGTAGAAGCGATTGAATATGGAGAACTAAACTCGTTCATTGCATGGGAAACCAAGACACAGGAAATCATAGCATTGCAAAATAAATGGAAAACCATCGGTTTTGCTCCGCAAAAAATGAACGTAAAAATCTTCGAACGCTTCCGTGCTGCCTGTGATGATTTTTTTAAGAAAAAAGGAGATTTTTTCAAAAAAATCAAAGAGGATATGAGCGAGAATCTTGAAAAGAAAAAGGTTCTTTGCGAAAAAGCTGAAGCATTAAAAGATAGCACTGACTGGAAAGAAACCTCAGAAGTTCTTACGAAACTACAGAAAGAATGGAAAACAATTGGGCCGGTATCAAAAAAATATTCAGATGCTGTATGGAAACGTTTCATTGAGGCATGCGATTATTTCTTTGATCAAAAAAATAAGGCTACTTCTTCTCAACGTTCTGTGGAAATTGAGAACATGCAGAAAAAGAAAATGCTCATTGAGAAACTCGCTACCTTGGACGAAAACATGGAGGCTAGTGAAGCTGGTAACCTGGTTCGCGAAACAATAAAAGAGTGGAATTCCATTGGGCACGTTCCTTTTAAGGAGAAAGATAAGCTTTACAAACAGTTCCACGAACTGGTTGATAAGCATTTTGAACGTCTCAACGTAAGTGCAACCAACAGAAAGCTGAATAATTTCAAATCGAACATTAGCAATGTAAACGGACAAAGTGAAAAAGGAGGCGCTCAGTCTCTTTATCGTGAACGCGAGAAACTGGTGCGTGCTTATGAGGCTATGAAAAATGAAATCAAGACATACGAAAATAACCTGGGATTCCTTACTTCTTCTTCGAAAAAAGGCAATAGTTTGGTTACGGAACTAAACAGAAAAGTTGAAAAACTCAAATCAGATCTGCACCTCACCATGGAGAAAATTAAGGTAATTGATCAGTCAATCAAATAAAATATAACGTCCTTACTTACAATAACAATGGAGCGGTTCTTTCAGACCGCTCCTTTTTGTTTATATGTGATTAACCTGCTAGAGATATAGTTTTCCCACTAATGCATCAACTTCCCGAGATTTATTTGGCGGGTATAAAAACAGTTGTGGGAACAACCTGATGATTGTTCCCACAACTGCTTGATGTTGGGCTATAAGGATTCGAACCTTAAAAGTCAGTGCCAGAAACTGAAGTGTTACCATTACACCATAGCCCAATTCTTAAATACAGTGCAAAAGTAATACTATTTTTAGAAATGAGAAATATTTCCCCCCTTTTTTTTGTTTAAAAATTCAGAGATGAGTGAAAAGAAAGCATGAAATCCTCAAAAAATACAAAAAAGTGCGAGTTTTTTAAATTAACTTTCGCCGATACAATAAATCAATGTATATTTGTAAATTATTGTTTTACAGATACACAAAATAAGATTGTTATTAATCCATCAGAGAAATTAAATGAGCGAAACAAAAGAACTAGTACAGAAAATAGTAGAAGGTATTCAAGAGAAAAAAGGATATAAGATAGTTGTAGCAGATCTGAGTGGGATTAGAGAAGCTATCTGCAAATACTTCGTTATTTGCCAGGGTAATTCGCCCAGTCATATTTCAACAATCGCCGATGAAACAAGAGAATACGTAAGAAAGAATACGGGAATAAAACCAACAGCGGTTGACGGACTTAGAAACGCAGAGTGGGTTGCGATGGACTATTCCGATGTAATAGTTCATATCTTTCTGCCAGACGTGAGAGAATATTATAACCTCGAACATCTCTGGGCTGACGCAAAACTAACTACGATACCAGACCTCGACTAAATCAGATTTGCAAAATGGAGAATAAAAAACCTAATAATAAAATGAATATGCCGAAATTCAGTCTTAACTGGATGTACGCTATAATTGCTATGATGCTGATCGGACTTTACCTTTCAAACGAAGGTGGGTCAATAAAGAAACAGATAAGCTATAATGAGTTCCAGCAATACGTCAGTAATGGATATGCTGCGAAAGTAATCACTTATGATGACAATACTCTTGAGCTTTATGTCAAACCACAGCACATAAAGGATGTATTCAAGCAAGATGCATCAAAAGTAGGAAACAATCCGGTTGTTACTACTCGTTGCCCATCTAATGAAGCAGTAAGCAATTTCCTGAAAGATGAGAAAAGAGAGGATCGTTTCGACGGAAAAGAAGAGTATGACGTAAAGAAGGACTATATAAGCGCTTTTTTATGGCAGGTACTTCCGTTTGCGCTACTCATCGGGGTATGGTTCTTCTTTATGAGAAGAATGGGTAGCGGAGCCGGTTCGGGAACCAATGTTTTTAGTGTAGGGAAATCAAAGGCACAGCTGTTTGAAAAAGGCGGTCCTGTTAAGGTTACCTTTAAAGATGTAGCCGGACTAGCTGAAGCCAAACAAGAGGTCGAAGAGATTGTTGAATTTCTTAAGAATCCGCAAAAATATACTGAACTGGGAGGTAAAATTCCTAAAGGAGCGCTGCTGATAGGCCCTCCTGGAACCGGTAAAACATTGTTAGCAAAGGCAGTAGCAGGTGAAGCTGATGTTCCGTTCTTCTCATTGTCGGGCTCCGACTTTGTTGAGATGTTTGTTGGTGTGGGCGCCTCACGTGTAAGAGACTTATTCAAACAAGCGAAGGAAAAATCTCCATGCATCATATTTATCGATGAAATTGATGCAGTAGGTAGAGCTCGTGGAAAGAACCCCAATATGGGAGGTAATGATGAACGCGAAAGTACCCTTAACCAGCTTCTTACAGAAATGGACGGTTTTGGGACTAACAGTGGTATCATTGTTCTGGCTGCAACTAACCGGGCGGATATCCTTGACAAGGCATTGCTTCGCGCCGGACGTTTTGACCGTCAAATCCACATTGACCTGCCCGACCTGAACGAACGAAAAGAGGTATTTGGCGTCCACTTGCGCCCGATTAAAATAGATGACACTGTAGACGTGGATCTCCTGGCTCGTCAAACCCCCGGATTTTCGGGAGCTGATATTGCTAATGTCTGCAATGAAGCTGCATTAATTGCAGCTCGTCACGGCAAATCATTTGTTGGTAAACAAGACTTCCTGGATGCAGTTGATCGTATCATCGGTGGTCTTGAAAAGAAGAGTAAGATTATGACTTTGGAAGAGAGAAAGACAATAGCTCTGCATGAAGCAGGACACGCTAGTCTTTCCTGGTTGTTGGAACATGCAAATCCTCTCATTAAAGTAACCATTGTTCCTCGCGGACGCGCTCTCGGTGCTGCCTGGTATTTACCAGAAGAAAGGCAAATTACAACCAAGGAGCAGATGCTAGACGAGATGTGTGCTACTTTAGGAGGGCGAGCTGCGGAAGATTTGTTTGTTGGAAAAATCTCGACAGGAGCCATGAACGACCTGGAACGAGTGACCAAGCAAGCGTATGGAATGATTGCTTATCTGGGAATGAGCGAGAAATTACCCAATTTATGCTACTATAACAATGAGGAATATTCGTTTAACAAGCCGTACAGTGAAAAAACATCTGAACTAATTGACGAAGAAGCTAAATTCATTATTAATGATCAATATGAAAGGGCGAAAAAAATCCTGTTTGAACACAAAGAGCAGCACAATGAACTAGCCAACCTTTTAATTGAAAAAGAGGTGATATTTACTGAAGATATGGAACATATCTTTGGCAAACGTCCTTGGGCTTCACGCTCTGTAGAAATCATGGCAACCAATCAGGCTGAAGAAAAAGGAACATCAATAAGAAAAGAATCTAAGACAAGTCCAAATACAACAGAATCAGAAGTAGAACTTCCGGAACAGAACGAGAAAGAAGAAGACACTACGAAACAAACGAATAATGATTAAAAATAACTTTATCCAACGTGCAGTCACAGGAGCACTCATTGTAGCAGTGCTCGTGGGCTGCATTATATTTAGTCCGTTAACTTTTGCGATATTGTTTGTACTCATCTCCTCAATGGCAGTACACGAATTCTGTTTGCTGGTTAACCAGAATGAAGATGTAAGTACTAATACTGTGATTAATGTTTTAGGAGGAGTCTATCTCTTTTTTTCATTTCTGGGATTCTGCATGGGGCTGACAGGGTCGCAAATATTTATCCCTTATCTTTTTTTACTTATCTACCTGCTTATAAGTGAACTTTATCTGAAAAAAGAGAACCCGGTTATTAACCTGGCCTATTCTATGTTGTCACAGCTATATGTAGCATTACCTTTTGCTCTGCTCAATGTGTTGGCTTTCCAATCAGATATAACAGGAGCTGTTACATTTAATTATGCCTTGCCACTTTCCATATTTATTTTTATATGGCTAAATGATACAGGAGCTTATTGCTTTGGAACACTCTTTGGGAAACACAGGTTGTTCGAAAGAATTTCTCCGAAGAAATCATGGGAAGGTTCTATCGGAGGAGGAATTATTACTTTAGCATCAAGTTTTGTATTTGCCCATTTTTTCCCATTCATATCTCCATTGGCTTGGGCCGGGCTTAGCCTGACAGTTTGCATTTTTGGAACTTGGGGAGATTTGGTGGAGTCGATGATAAAAAGACATATGAAGATTAAAGATTCAGGAAGTATTTTTCCTGGTCACGGAGGAATACTTGACCGTTTCGACAGTGCTATGATTGCCATTCCGGCATCTGTTATCTATTTGTATACAATTTCGTTGTTAAAGTAAAAGTAATATATCTCAGATATGCAAAAGCGGGTGCCTTGATCAGGGCACCCGCTTTTGTATTTATATTAGAACAAACAAAAGAACCAAGGTTATTTTATATTTTCATCTCCAACAGTGCTTTCCATTTTCATCTGACGATTCATGGATTGAACAGATGGATAATCAATCGTAATAATCTTTTCTCCGTTTATTGCTGAATTAATTCTGATTTTCCAACCTTTAAAACCCGGACTAAAATCCATCAGTCTTAAATCACCCAACCAGAAAGAGACAATACTATGCCCAATGTAACTTGTTACATCATCCATATCATTATAACGATATTCTAGATGTATATATCCGTCATCTTCATAATTTTTCATCGTATTTCTAACAAGATTAACACGATGCTTATTCAGAAGAGGTAGATTCATATCAAACTCCACATTGATGTAATTGCCACTTCTCCACATATCGGTGATTCTTACGGGATCATCACCGATGCTATCTTTATTGGCTTCCGTCAAATTAATAATGCCTTTGGTCAGAACTGTAGAATAATCATTCAAACGAACAAAATGGTCATAACCATTCTGTTTATCACTCAACAGAGTAAAACTTCCTATAATCCGTGTACCGTTTTCTAATTTCTGATAAGGTACAAACGATGCAGCCGGCCATAATGTTTCTCCGTTATCAAGAACGAAATAGATCGTACCTTCAGCATTTTTGCTAACTGTTGCCAATCCAACCATATAGTTGTCCAGCGAATAATCATCATCATTATCGCATGATTGTAGTACTGGTATAATGGACATCACCAGTAAGAAGAGTAATAAATTAATCTTTTTCATAACTATACATTTATATTATACACCATATAAACAAAGGCGCGATGATTTTACTGCACCGCGCCTTTTTAATTATGCTTAAAATGATATTTTATTTCAGAATCAGTCTAATTCTATTTTTTTCTCTCCTTTAGTAAACGCACTATTTCAGATGCTGCTTTTTCTGAAGCTCCTGCAGGTCCAAGCAGTTCAATCATCCGGTCGTATTCCGCAAGCATCCGCTCACGTTTTTCTCTATTAAATAAAATCGCTTTGAGTTCTTTCCGGATATTCTCTATCGTCATTGTATCGGCTACCAATTCTCGAACCACTTCTCTATCAGCAATCAAATTAACCAATGAAATAAACTTCACTTTCAAGACTTTCTTTCTCAGATAGGAAATCAGCTTACCTAACGGAGTATAGTAACATACAACTTGCGGAACCCTGAAAAGGGCTGTCTCCAGCGTAGCTGTACCCGAGGTAACCAATGCAGCAGACGACTGTTGAAGTAAACGATAAGTCTGACCAAATACAATCTTAACTTTTGCTCCTCGTATGTATTTCTGATAATACTCGGAAGAGATTCCGGGCGCTCCGGCCAGGACCAGTTGATATCCTGGAAATGCCGATGCAGCTTTCAACATATCCGGCAAGTTATCTTTTATCTCTTGCTTCCTGCTTCCGGCAAGCAATGCAATAATTGGTTTAGAAGAAAGCCTGTTATCTGTAACAAATGCATTGAAATTTATCGGGTGATGTGCTTTAAAACTTTCTACTGCATCAACAGTGGGATTGCCAACATAGCGAATAGGATAATGATGCTTTTTAAAAAAGTCCACTTCGAATGGAAGGATAGAGAAAAGCTGATCCACATACCTTCTTATATCGTTGATTCGATACTCTTTCCATGCCCATATTTTAGGAGAAATATAATAGTAAACCGGGATTCGAGTCTGTGTTTTCACAAACTTTGCAATAGAAAGATTGAATCCAGGATAATCAACCAGAATCACAACATCAGGAACATAGGATACAATATCCTTTTTGCATTGCTCCATATTATCAAAGATTGTACGTAGATGTAGCAGTACCGGAATAAATCCCATATAAGCGAGTTCCTTATAATGCTTAACACGTATACCTCCCTGAGCAGACATCAGATCACCACCAAAAAAACGAAATTCAGCCTGTGGGTCCTCTTTCTTTAACTCTTGCATCAGATTTGAGGCATGCAAATCTCCCGAAGCCTCTCCAACAATCAGATAATATTTCATCTTATGTTATTATAGATTCCAGTTCTTAAGCTCATCAATGATTTCGTATGCTGTAACATCAACTTTAGTTGGAGTTATAGCAGCATATCCGTTATTCAAAGCCCAATTGTCAGTATCTTCCTCTTCAGGTTCATGATTTTCAAAATCGCCTGTGAGCCAGAAATATTCACTTCCATTGGGATGATTTCTTCGTGCCCACTCGTGTGTCCACTGCCCAACTGTCTGACGACAGATTTTCACCCCTTTGATTTCTGGACAGACTGGAAAGTTTACATTCAGGCAAATTCCCTGTGGCAAGCCATTTTCAATGACTTTCTGAGTAATTTTACGAATAATTTCCGCTGTAGGTTCAAAATCTGCATCGTGATGATGATCACATATAGAAAATCCTATTGAAGGCACCCCACTAAGACATCCTTCGATTGCGACCCCCATTGTTCCCGAATAATGAACATTTACCGCAGCATTATCCCCGTGATTAATTCCACCAATGACCAAGTCTGGCTGTCTATCAAGCACAGCATATTTAGCCAGTTTAATGCAATCGGTAGGAGTTCCCGAACATTTATATACAGATAGCCCAGGTTCTTTTCTAATCAGGGTATATTTTACAGGACGATCAGCAGTGATGGCACAAGCCATTCCCGAACGAGGAGAATCGGGAGCCATAACAACCACTTCTCCGAGTGGGCGAATATATTTTATGAGTTCGTTTATCCCTTTTGCCTGATATCCATCATCATTAGAAATGAGAATCAGAGGTTTTTTATTTTCCATCCTAATCTTTTTTATAGTTTCTTTCTACAAAAATAGATAAAAAACAGGGATTTACAAAAGAATAAATTTAAAACCATCAGATAACAATTATCACCTAAGCGAAGAATACTTATATTATTCTTGTACAAGGGAAATAGATAAATTGCAGAAGAATACCAGAACTTATATGCCAAATCATAAAGATTGTGCTTCAAGATTCTTCTGCCTTTCACTCACATTTCAGAAGTTTACAAATCTTAATGTTATGCAAGCCGGATTAAAAATGAAAAATTATTGGATGAATTTGTATATATTTGCAAGCTAGAATACTATGTCACCGTTTGAACTCTCCTACACGGGAGTTTATTAGTTATCAACAAAAAGGGCAACTTATCAACAGATTTAGAAATGTTTGCCTTTTTTAGTAGGTGCTCTAAGTTATTATCACTTATTTCGCCTTTATAATTTTAATGAAGTATGGGAAAAATTATCGCTTTAGCCAATCAAAAAGGTGGAGTCGGGAAAACAACGACAACCATCAATCTTGCTGCGTCACTTGCGACGCTGGAGAAGAAGGTGCTTGTTGTTGATGCCGACCCTCAAGCTAATGCCTCCTCAGGTCTAGGTGTAGACCTTAAACAGGTGGAATGCAGTATTTATGAATGTATTATCAATCAGACAGACGCAAGAGAGGCAATTTACACGACAGACATTGAAGGTCTTGATGTTATTCCGTCACATATTGATTTAGTAGGTGCAGAAATTGAGATGCTCAATCTTCCTGACAGGGAGAAAGTGTTGAAAAAGATTCTGACTCCAATGAAAGAAGAGTATGACTACATCCTGATAGACTGTTCTCCGTCTTTGGGACTTATCACAATCAATTCGTTAACAGCAGCAGACTCGGTAATAATTCCGGTTCAATGTGAATATTTTGCACTGGAAGGTATCAGCAAACTGTTGAACACAATCAAGATCATAAAATCCAAGCTAAATCCAACACTTGAAATAGAAGGATTTTTGCTCACCATGTTCGATTCCCGTCTAAGATTAGCCAATCAAATCTATGATGAAGTAAAAAGACACTTCCAGGAATTGGTATTTAAAACGGTAGTACAGCGTAACGTAAAACTAAGCGAAGCTCCAAGCCACGGACTTCCGGTAATTCTATACGATGCCGACTCTACCGGTTCAAAAAACCATTTAGCACTGGCACAGGAAATTATAAAACATAACAGAAAGTAAGATAAGACATGGCAGTACAAAAAAAGTTTGCATTAGGCAGAGGATTGGATGCCCTGATTTCAATGGATGAAGTGAAGACAGAGGGCTCATCTTCCATTAACGAAATTGAATTATCCAAGATTTCAGTCAACCCCGACCAGCCACGTCGTGAGTTTGATCAGACCGCTCTTGAAGAACTAGCCGATTCCATTCGGGAGATCGGAATTATTCAACCAATTACACTGAGAAAAGTTTCAGACGATTCTTACCAGATTATTGCAGGTGAACGCCGTTATCGTGCAACGCTATTAGCCGGGCTGGCAACAATTCCAGCTTACATCCGCACAGCTGATGATGAGAATGTAATGGAAATGGCACTGATTGAGAATATTCAACGTGAAGATCTGAACTCTCTTGAAATAGCACTAGCCTATCAGCATCTGATTGAACAATACAATCTGACTCAGGAAAGACTAAGCGAACGCGTGGGTAAAAAGCGTACAACTATAGCCAACTACCTTCGTCTATTAAAACTTCCTGCTCAAATTCAGGTGGCTTTGCAAAATAAGGCTATCGATATGGGACATGCCCGCGCACTGATCACTTTGAATGACCCAAAACTCCAGGTAAAAGTGTACGAAGAGATTCTTCGCAACTCTTACTCAGTAAGAAAAGTCGAAGAGATAGTGAAAGCACTTAATGAAGGAGAAACAATAAAAAGTGGAAACAAGAAGTTAGCCACAAAAGGCAATAAGCTTCCGGAAGAATATAATATACTTAAAAAACATCTTGCCGGATTCTTCAATGCAAAGGTACAACTCTCCTGCACAGCAAAAGGAAAAGGTAAAATCAGTATTCCATTCAATAACGAGGAAGACCTTGAAAGAATCATGGAAATCTTTGATAGCCTAAAGAATAAATAAGAAAATTGACAGTTAATAGTTTAACATATCGTCTAATGATCACCCTGTTGTTCTGCATCTTGCAAGCAACAGGGGTTGGTCTATATGCACAGCAGATAAAATCAGCTGCCGACAGTACAATTCTTGTTCCACAAGCAAGAAAACATCGTATTGAATCCAAAAATACGATACAAGAACGTTCTTCATCTGATAGTATTGATTTGGTAAACAAAAAAAACCTGGAAGAAATAAATGCTCCATTGAAAGTAGACCCATTGGCTTTACGTTCAGATTCAATGCAAGCAGCCAGAAAGATATTCATACCAAATTCTTCGAAAGCTACCTGGTTAGCAGCAGTATTTCCTGGTGGTGGGCAAATATATAACCGTAAGTATTGGAAACTTCCTATTATTTACGGAGGTTTTGTTGGCTGTGCCTATGCACTCAGCTGGAACAACAAATATTACAAGGATTATTCGCAAGCCTATCTGGATTTGATGGATAGTGATGATAAAACGAATAGTTATCTAAACTTTTTACCTCCCAATTTCAATACCGCAGGTAAAGAAGACTGGCTTAAGAAAGTTTTCAAACAAAAAAAAGATTCATATAGAAGATACCGGGACCTGAGCATTTTTGCATTCATTGGTGTATATCTTGTATCTATCATTGATGCGTATGTAGACGCCGAACTATCTAACTTTGATATCTCACCAGATATCGGCTTACAAATTAATCCGGCTGTAATTAATGAGTACCATTCACAAAAGAATGTGTTTGGTGTACAGTGCAGCTTAAAATTTTAGAAATAAAGACACATGAAGAAATTATTCCTAATCCTTACCTTTGTACTCTTCATTATCTCACAGATAAACGCGCAGAGTATCAATGTAACCGTTCATGAAAACGGAACGACTCGCGAGGAAACAATTGGCTTGCCTCAAAGCATGACTTATGATATTGACAGTCTACTCAATGAATGGCATTCAAAAAACGCTTTGACACCAGCCAGAGACTGCATGATGAAGGATGAAAATCCTACCTTCAGCGATTCTGTATACATTGACCGTTTATCTCGTATACCTGCAGTGATGGAACTTACTTATAATGATATAGTCCGTAAATTTATCGAACTCTATTCTGGTAAGCTTCGCAAGCAGGTTTCATATATGCTGGGTGCAGCCAATTTCTATATTCCACTCTTTGAAGAAGCACTCGATGCATACAATATTCCTTTGGAACTGAAATATTTGCCTATTATTGAATCTTCATTAAACCCCAAAGCAACCTCACCAGTAGGCGCAGCAGGACTCTGGCAATTTATGATTGGAACAGGTAAAGTGTATGGACTTGAATCTAATAGCCTGGTCGATGAGCGCCGAGATCCAATAAAATCAACCTGGGCTGCTGCACGTTACTTAAGGGATCTCTATACAATTTATCAAGACTGGAACCTGGTTATTGCTGCATATAATTGCGGACCCGGAAATATCAACAAAGCAATTCGTCGCGCTAACGGATCTAAGGATTATTGGGCAATATACAATTACCTTCCACAGGAAACAAGAGGGTATGTTCCTGCATTCATTGCTGCAAACTATGTGATGAACTATTATTGCGATCACAATATATGCCCGATGGAAGCAGAACTGTCGGAGAATACAGACACTGTGATGGTAAATAAAAGTCTCCATTTCGAACAGATAGCAGATATTTGCGGAATAAACATCAATCAGATCAGGAGTTTGAATCCACAATACAAGACTGATGTCATCCCGGGAAATACCGGAGCATACACACTTCGTCTGCCTCGCAACTATATCAACACTTTTATCGACAGACAAGATACTATTTATAATTATCGTGCAGACGAGTTGTTTCTGAACAGAAAAACGGTATCGGTAGAAGAAGTGGCTGAGAAACCTGCTGCGCCCAAATATGTTTATCATAAAGTACGCAAAGGGCAAACACTTTCTACGATAGCTCAAAGATATGGCGTCAGCGTATCTGAAATCAAAAAATGGAACAGATTACGCAAGAACAAGATCTCATCGGGCAAAAGACTGAAAATATATAAATAAAGTTGCCGGATACATTTTGTAAAAAAAGCTTGCTTGATAGGGATTTTTATTTATTTTTGCAATACCTACAAAGAGGAATAGATTATGGATATGGATAACAACAAGCAACTTACCGATGAAGAGATGATTGATCAGGCGTTCCAGGAACTTCTGAACGACTATCTAGCAACCAGACATCGGAAGCGCGTCGAAATAATCACTAAAGCCTTTAATTTTGCCAATCAGGCACATAAAGGAATTAAACGGCAGTCCGGGGAGCCATATATTATGCACCCTATCGCCGTAGCAAAAATAGTCTGCAACGAAATAGGACTGGGATCAACCTCCATTTGCTCGGCGCTTTTACACGACGTAGTAGAGGATACAGATTACACTGTTGAAGATATTGAAAATATATTTGGTCCAAAGATTGCACAGATTGTAAGTGGTCTAACCAAAATTTCTGGTGGAATATTCGGAGCACATGCCTCAGCTCAGGCAGAGAATTTTAAAAAATTGCTGCTAACCATGTCTGATGATATCAGAGTTATCCTGATTAAAATAGCAGACAGATTGCACAACATGCGAACATTGGGATCATTGCTTCCCAACAAACAATATAAAATTGCTGGCGAAACACTGTATATCTATGCTCCACTTGCTAACCGGCTTGGACTGAACAAGATTAAAACCGAGCTGGAAAACCTGAGTTTTAAGTATGAACATCCAGAGATCTATACCGAAATCCAGGGAAAACTAAAAGCCACAGAGGCCCATCGTGATGAAGTATTCAAGAACTTCACTGCTCCTATCCGTGCTCAGCTTGACAAGATGGGACTGAAATATGAAATCATCGCCCGCATTAAATCAATTTATTCTATCTGGAACAAGATGCAGACAAAAAGCATTCCTTTCGAGGAGATCTACGATTTGCTGGCTGTCCGCATTATCTTTACACCCAAAAACCAGGAAGAAGAGCTGAATGAGTGTTTCAATATTTATGTTTCCATTTCAAAAATATACCGACCTCACCCCGACCGTTTGAGAGATTGGGTTAGCCATCCAAAAGCAAATGGATATCAGGCTCTACATGTCACTCTGATGGCAAATAACGGACAATGGATTGAGGTGCAGATCAGAAGTGACAGAATGAATGAAGTGGCTGAACAAGGATTTGCAGCACACTGGAAATATAAAGAAGGAGGAGGAAGCGAAGATGAGGGCGAACTGGATAAGTGGCTTAAAACTATCAAGGAGATCCTGGAAGACCCCCAACCAGACGCAATGGACTTTCTTGATACTATCAAACTAAATCTATTTGCATCCGAGATATTTGTTTTCACACCAAAAGGAGAAATCAAAACCATGCCACAGAACGCCACTGCGCTGGACTTTGCCTTCTCCATTCACACCTATTTGGGCAGTCATTGTATCGGAGCTAAAGTTAATCATAAACTTGTTCCTATCAGTCATAAGTTAGAGAGTGGAGACCAAGTAGAGATTCTTACTTCACGTTCTCAAAAAGTACAGCCATCGTGGGAAAACTTTGCAACAACAGCTAAAGCGAAAGCCAAAATTACAACAATCCTAAGAAGGGAACAGCATAATGCCCAGAAAGAAGGAGAGCAAACCTTGCTTGAGTTCTTAAAGAATGAGGATGTGCGTCCCGATCCCGCTAATATAGATAAACTTATTAAGTCGCATAATTCACTCAGCAAAGAAGAATTCCTGGTCAACATCGGGGTTAAAAAAATAGTTCTTGGAGAGGCTGACAGGAATTTGTTACACGAAAAATCAGGAACAAGCTGGAAAAAATACCTGAAATTTTCTTTCGGAGCTGGCAAAGAACAGAAAGAAGAATCCGAAGAAAAACAACAAGCCGAGAAGATCGATAAAAAGAAGATTCTTAAGCTAACAGAAGATACTATTCAGAAGAATTACAAAATTGCAGCTTGTTGTAAACCTATTCCAGGAGATGATGTGCTTGGGTTTATAGATGACAATAATGAAATTATTATTCATAAACGGCAGTGTCCTGTAGCCAATAAACTAAAAAGCAGTTTCGGAAACCGTATTATAGCCGCCGAATGGGAAACTCACAAAACCTTATCATTCCCGGTAATTATTTACATTAACGGGATAGACTGTGTTGGTTTATTAAACAAAGTTACACAAGTAGTGTCACAACAGTTAAACGTTAATATTCAAAAACTAAGTGTAGAAGCAAAAGATGGAATCTTTGAAGGAAAGGTACAATTAGAAGTGCACGATGTGGAAGATGTTCGGATTATCTGTGACAACCTTCGGAAAATTAAGAATGTAAAAGAGGTAAAACGAATTGAAGAGTAGATAATTTGTCTGAAAATATTTAATAAGGGGAGCTGAAACGGATTATTCCGCATCAAGCTCCTTTCTTATATTAAGCAGTTCTTCTTTTATTTGATTCAACCGGCTGACTACTTCAAATGTATTAACCGTCTTTTCCTTATTGTCTTTCAATTTCTGACGGGCGCCGGGCAACGTCATTCCTTTCTCTTTAACCAGATGGTAAATAAGCTTAATATTCTCCAGATCCTCTTTTCTGTACTGACGCGTTCCTCTCGCATTTTTCCTTGGTTTAATAATAGGAAATTCTTTTTCCCAATAACGTAGTAAAGATTCGTTTACATCAAACATTGCAGCAACCTCTCCAATGGAGTAATACAATTTTAAGTCCTTATTTGAATTATATGCCATAACGTTCTATTTAAACATGAATAATTAAAATCTCATCTGGATAGTATTCAGCAGAAATATTCAAAACTGTCCATCTCACGTAAATGAAAGTTGCCAGAAATCATCAGTATCATCTGCAAATGAGCGTCAGTAGACTTATCTTCCCGCCTTTTAGGAGTTTTTAATGGGATCACCATCAATATTTCATGCTTTATGTGGTACAAAAATAATTAAAACAAGCTATCTTTGCAAATCATTTTTCGGAATATTAACTTGATAACTATATAATTGCTTATGTTGACAGCAAAAGAAATCAGAGAATCATTCAAATCTTTTTTTGAGTCAAAAGGACATCAGATCGTTCCTTCTGCTCCAATGGTAATTAAAGACGACCCCACATTGATGTTTACCAATGCCGGGATGAATCAGTTTAAAGATATTATCCTGGGTAACCAGCCCGCCAAATACCACCGTGTGGCCGACTCGCAGAAGTGTTTGCGCGTGAGTGGAAAACACAATGACCTGGAAGAGGTAGGCCACGACACATATCACCACACCATGTTCGAGATGTTGGGTAACTGGTCGTTTGGAGATTACTTTAAGAAAGAGGCGATTGAGTGGGCATGGGAATACTTGGTAACAGTTTTAAAACTTGATCCAAACCGCCTTTACGCCACAGTCTTTGAAGGAAACCCTTCCGAAGGACTGGAAAGAGACAATGAAGCTGCTGCAATCTGGGCACAATTCTTACCTGCCGACCGCATTATCAACGGAAACCGTCACGATAACTTCTGGGAAATGGGCGATACAGGTCCCTGCGGTCCTTGCTCCGAAATCCATATCGACTTACGTTCCGAAGAGGAACGCAAAGCAGTTAGCGGTCTTTCACTGGTAAACCAATCACACCCACAGGTTATTGAAATCTGGAACCTTGTGTTTATGCAATTCAACCGCAAGGCCGATGGCAGTCTGGAAGGACTTCCAGCAAAGGTTATCGATACCGGTATGGGCTTTGAACGTCTTTGCATGGCATTGCAGGGAAAAACCTCCAACTATGACACTGATGTATTCCAGCCAATTCTCAAAGAGATTGCAAAGATGGCCGGAACAGAATATGGCGTAAATGCACAGAATGATATTGCAATGCGTGTAATTGCAGACCACATCCGCACCATTGCTTTCTCTATCACCGATGGACAGCTGCCTTCAAACGCAAAAGCCGGATATGTAATCAGAAGAATCCTTCGCCGTGCCGTTCGTTACGGATATACATTCCTGAACCAGAAATCTGCCTTCATGTATAAACTGCTCCCTGTACTTATCGACAACATGGGCGATGCTTATCCTGAACTGATTTCTCAGAAAGAGCTGATTGAAAAGGTGATCAAGGAAGAAGAAGAATCATTCCTTCGCACCCTCGAAACAGGTATCCGCATGCTTGATAAAGCCATTGCCGATGTAAAAGCAGCCGGACAAAACAGCATCAGCGGAAAAGATGCGTTCACCCTTTACGATACATTCGGCTTCCCGTTAGACCTCACCGAACTTATCCTGAGAGAAAACGGATTAAATGTGGACCTGGAAGAGTTCAATTCAGAAATGCAGAAGCAGAAAGAACGTGCACGTAACGCGGCAGCTGTTGAAACTGGCGACTGGATTGTATTAAAGGAAGGTACTTCCGATTTTGTGGGATACGACTATACAGAATACGAAGTAGAAATCCTTCGCTACCGTCAGGTAAAACAAAAGAATCAAACACTTTATCAGCTGGTACTGGATCACACTCCTTTCTATGCCGAAAGCGGTGGCCAGGTAGGCGACACCGGTGTGATTGTCAGCGAATTCGAAACAATCGAGGTAATTACAACCAAGAAAGAAAACAATCTAGCTGTTCACATCACCAAAGAGCTTCCTAAACATCTCGAAGCGCCAATGATGGCTTGCGTAGATACCGACAAAAGAGCAGCCTGCGCTGCAAACCACTCGGCTACTCACCTACTCGACCAAGCGTTGCGTGAAGTTCTTGGCGAACATGTGGAACAGAAGGGCTCACTTGTTAGTCCGGATTCACTACGTTTCGACTTCTCTCACTTCCAGAAAGTGACCGATGAAGAGATTCGTCAGGTAGAACACATTGTTAATGCCCGAATCCGCGAAAATATCCAATTGAAAGAATACAGAAACATCCCTATTGCAGATGCAAAAGAGTTGGGAGCCATTGCACTGTTTGGCGAAAAATACGGAGATGAAGTACGCGTTATTGCCTTTGGTTCATCTATTGAATTCTGTGGTGGTACACACGTTTCAGCTACCGGAAACATCGGAATGCTGAAGATTGTATCAGAAAGCTCGGTTGCTGCAGGTGTAAGAAGAATCGAAGCCTTCACAGGAGCCAGGGTGGAAGAGATGCTGGACAACATTCAGGATACTCTTTCCGATCTGAAAGCTCTTTTCAACAATGTTCCCGACCTGAGCGCTGCCATCCGCAAATCTATCGAAGAGAATGCCGGATTGAAGAAACAGGTGGAAGATTTCATGAAAGAAAAACAGATTGAAATCAAGAATAAACTGCTGCAAAACGTTCAGGAAATCAACGGTATGAAACTAATCAGACTGGTAGCACCGCTTCCAGCCGAAACAGCTAAGAATATTGCTTTCCAATTGCGTGGAGAAATCACCGAGAACCTGCTCTTTGTAGCCGGAACAGAAGATGGCGGCAAGCCAATGCTTACCGTGATGATTTCCGACAACCTTGTTGCAGGTGGACTGAACGCCGGTAAACTGGTGAAAGAAGCAGCCAAGATGATTCAAGGCGGCGGCGGCGGACAAGCACACTTTGCTACTGCCGGTGGTAAAAACAAAGACGGACTTTGTGCAGCTGTTGATAAAGTCATTGAACTTGCAGGAAACTAATCAAAGCGTTTACTGAACATAACTAATAGAATCCGAGGGGGACTGTCATAATACATGGCAGTCCCTCTCTTTTTGCCCATCATGCCGACACCATTTCATCCGGCAAATTATGAGACAACCAAGAGAGTATGCAATAAAAAAAGCTATGCCCAACATAAGCTTCGTCGTAAAGACAAAAACTTAAGTTGGGCACAACCCGTAGATCAAAAATCGTGAATCAGGCGATTATTGACGATATACTTTTAAATTCGTAATCTTGCTCTTGAAGTCTCCCGCTTTCTCTAATGGGAAAACCAAAGTACGCACGTAGTTGATGGAACTCTTGCCTTCTTCATAAAGACGTTTCTGAGTGTTCAACTCCTCAACAACTTTTCCATTAACCAACAAACGGGTAGCCTGATTGTCTCCACTGATACCAATCGTTACATGTTCACCCGGAAGTACCTTATAGTTGAATGTGTTCAAATACCCATCACGAGCAAAGCCCATCATCCCCTTTATCGGGTCCGAAAGATAGAATACAGCATCTTGCGAACGGAAAAGCTCTGCACCTTTTGCTTCGGGTTCACCCTTTACGTCAAAAGAAACCAGATAATTGTAGCCTATTTCACGATAAGGCAATGTACTGCCAGGAGCCACCGAAGCTTGTTCATAAACCAATCCGGGCGCTTTACCTATTACTCCAAGCTGATTAACCCCCGGAGCCTCACTCAACAGAGCGCGTTGGTTGTCAAAATCGTCATAAGGAAGAGAAGCCTGCTTGCCTGTCCACATCTTAACCGCCAATGTCTGCAATGCAGGATAACAACGGTGATGAATATCTTTCGTTGAAATACCATTTCCCACATGGTCATTCCATACAGCAAACATACCTCCCAGTATGGCAGGGTCTTTTTCGTCAAAAACAACTTTGCCTACATGCACCGGAGTCCAGTTCTCATATAAATATTTCGTATTGAGGTAATCATAATAATAGCCTGCCTTAGGTACAATATAAACCAGTCCGTCAGGAACACTAATCAGTTTATACCCTTGCTTTTTCATCTCTACCGGGTCAGCATAACCATTATACCAGGCACCCATAATTACATTTTCCGATTTCACGGGAGTATCTCCTTTAGCGTGCGTCAATGCCCCCCAAACACAAGCTTGTTTGCCAAAGCTCTCTACAAAACGGATGTAGTGATCGGTGAAAGAGCGGAACTTTTCAACCACATCTTTCTTTGCATTCGAATATTCGTCAGTACCAATATGAACCTTCTTTCCACGGAACACAGGATTTTCCCCTTCCAGATATTCCTTAAACAGTCCATCCACAAAGGTATATGTTTCCGGGTTAAACAAATCGAGGTGATCCATACCGTACTCTTTGCTACCAATTTCAGGTTTATAATGAGTAAAAGCCAGCGAGTGTGCAGGCACGTCGATTTCCGGAATAATATCTACATAATTCTGCTCAGCAAGTTTCTGCAAGTCGATAAATTCCTTCTTGGTATAATATCCGTCTCTAGCAGCCAGTCCGGGATATGTATCCGATTCCAGACGGAACGCTGCGTACGTTTTCGACCAGTCGTTTTCGAATAATTTATAAAAGCCATTGTCGTTCAGGTGAATTTGCAGCGTATTCATCTTGTAATAAGACATAATCTTCACATAATCCTGCAAGAACGAAAGTGGAATGAATTTTCGTCCGCAATCTATCATAAAGCCACGGAGCGGATAATCCGGTGCATCTTTTATGGTACCTTTCGGTAACTGTCTGTTATCCGATTGCTCCGCTATCTGAAGCAAAGTACGGGTTCCCCAATATACCCCGATATATTCCGGAGCCGACAATTGTACACGGTCAGTCACCTTAATTGCATACCCTTCTTTCCCTAACTTCTTGTCTGCACGGCGTGAGAAAATAAAATCTCCTGCCCCTCCTTTTCCTTTTACCACTTCCAGAGAACGACCAAACATCGTTTTATAATCGTCGGCAAAAAGACGAGCAACGCGCTGAAGTTCAGTGTCGTTTACAGGATAGACAACTCTTGTATTTTCTGTTGGAATAAACATACCGTCGTTTCCTTTCCACTCTTTCAATTCGGGAATTACAAATGGTTTCGGATTAACCACAGCCTTCCCTTCTACCGAAGCGAAAAGCAAGAAAGCCACTAAAGTGCAAATGTAAGTTACATGTCTCATTTTGTGCTAATTGTTTAAGGTGTATTAATCTCACAAAGATAAGATATATTTTAAAATATTTTTCCAACTTAGACACAATATATTGCATAAATAAAATATATAAGAGAGATCTTCCCATAGATTTGTTTTAAAAAAGTCGCACAATTCACGCAAGTCGCGCACCCAGAGGATATTAGACTAATAATCAATAAAATACAAGTGCGTGACTTCTTTATATTGACCAATTGCCAACTTTATTCAGAACTTTAAAACTAAAATAGTATTCGACACAGTTAAAGCTCAATGGCCTTATTTTATGAGGTCCATAAGGATTTACTATTTACTTTGCTTCGGGCAGACCGAAACAAGAACTTGCTAAAAAGCTCAATAAACTCTTTGCCGATGTAGATAGATGTACCATTCCTGATTTTCAACAGTCTTGCGCCACATTCCGGCTGTACTCTTTAATGCATTAATAAAAATGGAATCATAATAAGGCCTTTCTTTAGGAGCATATTTTTTATGCATAATACGAATTCCTTTAATATTCAAATCCTTATCAAATAGCATGAAAAAATATTCATTAACATTGAATTCGTCATAATTATAATCTGGGTGATTGACATATTTCGACAAAATGTATGCTGATAATGAGTCATTTCCACCATTAAATTCTACTCCTCCAGGGTAAGCAATCTTTTTTTCTCCATTTACAGAATAATAAATTTCTCTATTCTTTTTCAACAGAAAGCTAATTGGTTGACCATATATATCTTTAATAGCTTGTTGCCGGATTTTCTTCCCTGAACTACATCCGCAGAATCCTATAAAAAGGACAATGAGCAATACAAAAGATCTTAATCTAATAATCATAATCAAATCTTTTTATATAACACTAAATTTCACATTTACGATATTATATAGACAGCGTCACAATATTTATAAATTCATTATTTAAGAACTTTGATTGGATATGCATACAGCTAAAACCCTGGATGACATTTCAATTTCTCTTTAATGTCATAACTTTAAATATTGTGATTTAAATATTTGAAGTTATTGAATATCAGGTGGACTAAAACTGTTTAAAGGAAATGGACAAAAAGGATAGGCATGGAAAACTTCATAAATTTTCAATTTGCCATTCCGATCTTTTATTACCCAGCAATTCCTATCAGGATTTATTTCGGCACTTATCTCACTTAAATTCTTTACATTATTCGACGATATATATTTCTCAACACCAGAATAAATTTTTATTATCTTATCATTTAATTCTGTTTGCAGAAATGATCCACTTTGAAACTGAGGGTCTTCTTCAGTTAACGACGTTGAACCAAAATAAAATAAAATATCAGAATTATACTGATCTTTTTTATCAATATACAATTCATAAACTTTACTCGGTTTATTCATTTCCATAATGCTGTCAAGTACTCTTTCAATATCATGTCTAAGTCTGACATTTTCTGTTTTCACATTCTGCTGTCTACATGAAATTAATGTCAGGGCAGACAGCATTAATAAAATTGTTTTTTTCATTTGGTCTATCACAATATATTTTAAAAACACTCTATTATTTCAATTACATTAAACATTTTCAACCTTATTCAATGATATTAATTCTTAGCTCCATTTATTTCCATTATTTCAACACTTGCTCGCTATACAAATTATTAAACATCTATTTTTCCCGTTTGCACAGGTTATAATCTCATTCTATTTTAGGGAAGATTACTTCATTTTTTACGCTCTGAACTATTGTAAATATTTGTATTAAATATCCAGAAAACGCCAGCATAATCATCAAAACATGACAAATAATTATTAATAAATAAAAAATAAAAAATTGTTCTCTTTTGATTATAGGTAAAACCTTTTTTTAATCTAAAACGATTCTCTCCTTCATCGATACAATAAATACGCATAAAGTCTTTAAAATCAATATTTCTATATGCTTTCTCCAGATATTTATCTAAATAAAATGATTCGACTTTTCCTTGCGACTGAAGCTCCATTTTTTGGTTTAATACTTTTTTCAGAAAAGATAAATAGTCAAAATCAAATGATCCATCATCATATAACATCCTTAAGTCTCTCGATCGAACCTCTAATATTTTCCCATTTTCTCCTTTGCAATAAAAAGGATATCTTTCAAATTTAGACGGCCAAATATCTCTGGAAACTAATTTGATGAAATGTTCATCAATAGATATTTTATTTTTATTACAAGAACACATAATTAACAATGCACAGCATAGCAATGTAATAAAGTTAATCGATTTCATAATTTAATTTTTTTAATGCAATAATACATATCCACCAACTTAACCAAATCAGTAAACACTATGTAACGACATTATATTTTTCACTTAGTATCCACTCTCATCAATTTAATACATACTTGTCTTAATATTTATCTATTCCCGTAATAGCTTGGTGAAAGCACATTGTTACTTACCTTTAACTGACCACCGTCGTAAGAAATATATAACCTCATAATAACAGGTTGATTATCTCATAATATATCTTTTAATCTCTTTTACTAAATATGTATTCTGAAAAGCTACCATTTATCAATGTTAGTATATGAAACTCCGAATTGATCATCACTTTCAAGGGTGTAATATCGATTTAGAAAAAAGTAATATGAAATTGTGGAAGCATACATATGAATGTCTGTTTTTAGCTGTAAAAAATAGAAACCTCTTTTTTCATCATATTTACAGAACCTATCAATAAGTCCTTCTAACCCTTCTTGATTATAGAGAATTGTAATGTAAGGCATTAATTTAAACCTCCTTTTATAGTCATAAACTATTGTTGATTTTTTAAAATCCACCTTTATTCTTTGATTCAATGCCTCATATGCAAAATCATAAAACTTTTTATATTTATTTACATAACCTCTTTTATATAGTTTGTGTAGCTGGTTTATATTTAAAACATATATACTGTCATCTACTCCGATTGTAAAAACAAGATTAAAATCAGGTCTTGGATCAAAAATTGGATCAGTTGGACTGCAAATCTTTTTAATTTCTGATAAAGTATAAATATCTTTATCTGCGGGTCCACAGCCCATCAGCATTACTATTAAAGAAAAAAGAATACTGTATTTCATAATTTCACATTTACAAAATTATATAAACAGTGTCCACTATTTATAAATTCATTATCTAACAAATTGAATTGTAAACATATAAAACCATACCCAATCTGTGTTTTTCCGATATAGATATTAAAAATATCATTCACCTTTCTCCTCTTCAAAACTTATTTTTCTCTTGTAGTCAAATTTAAGACCATAAGGATTGATAAACACCTTTTTGAATACAAGATACTGGCCATTAACGAGAACAATTGTCCAATAATAATTATAAAACATTTCCTTATACATTTTGAATTTAAATTGTTTGTCAACAGATGTCAAGGATAACATTTCTTCTATTCCTGTATATACAAAAAAACCAACATTCTTTCTTACAGAGGCAAAAAGAAGAGGTTTTCTTGCACTCATATATTCTTCAAATGGCTTTTTTATTGCTTTATTAGGATAGGCTATACTTGCTCTTAAAAGAATATATGTTTCATTAATCCTTTTATCAATATACATTTCAAAAAAACAGCTATCATTTTTAACTTCTTCCACAAAAGCATTTAATAGACTATCCATTTTCTTGTTAAAAACAAATTGTCCTGCAAATTGAATATTTTGTATATTATCACTTTTCTTTGTGCTTTTAGATAAAATTAAATATGCATTCAAGATTAGCGATGCAATCAAAACAAATAACCCTATATTCCTAACTATCTTCATATTGTTATTATTTCACAGCTACTCTTTGTCACAATTTAAACAACTTAAATCTTCCATGCAGGTTACTTTTAATCCTGCAGACTTTCACTATAATCCCCCTTTCAGCAAATATAATAAATTATACTTATTCATTGTTGTTATTGATTATATATATAAGACAATCAAACAAATAAACCTTTATTTTGACATGAAAAGATAAAACTTATATGTATTACTACTATTATTCAGAAATATTCATTTTGTTATCCGATCTGTTGAATAAGTTGATTATATAATCTTTCAACTCTCTTGTCAGTTTATAAACATTGCTTTCACCGATAACTTTCGCATCAAACTCTCCCACGCAAATTGGAATAATACACTTCTCGGTGTAAATATTAATTTTGGCTCTTGTATCAATAATATCAGCAATTGGATGTAATTCAGATATGTATTTTGTAAACTGCTCAACATCTTTCTTATTTTTTAAAAGAATCTTTTCACTAGAAACTGAAAAAGACTTATTTAGATTATCAACAAGCTGTTTTGTAGATCTATACTTTACACCATTCCACGTTAGTGTTTTACCATCGGCATAAAGAAGCATTTTTCCGCTTGTTTTATCGGGATATATTACATTTATTCGTTTCTCAATATTACCTTCAACAATTTTCAAATTGTTTAAACAAAGTATTAAATCAGAGATATCTCTTTTATTCGATATTATTTTCAAACCTGGCTTTGCTAATTCTTCAAATGTTTCACAAACAATAGTAACAGTTGTATAAATATCAAAGTCATAAAATAGAACTTCAACTTTATTGATGCTGTTTAATGGGATATTAAAAGGATCATTCTTTGCTTCAACCTTCACCATTACTAATAGGCACAAAATCGTTAATACAATACATCTCGACATATTCATACTATTTGTTTTTATTAGGTTGTACCGTTACCGATTCGATACGTATCGTGTTTTATAAGATTCAATATTTTTTCTTATAAATCTTTTTCAAGATTTATTTCATTTTTGTTTGGTATAAATATCAAAATTGTGATTCCTCATATGAAGATATAATTTTAAGTATCATTGTTTCCCTTTCTGCAAAGTTAGAAAACCATCTTCTACCATATTAGGCAAATATAATAAAAAATATTTATGCGATGGGTAATACTTTAAATAATAACCTTGTTCTTTTAACACCAGATATAGAGATTATTGCGGATGGGTGGCAGAGGTGGCACTAAAAAAGGATGTTTTTCGGTTTCAGAAATTGAAAAATGAAAATTCTTTTAAAATACTTTTTTTCGATTTACAATTTACAGAAAGGTAATAGGGTTGTTTTCTCTGCCACCTCTGCCACCTATCATTATATACTATACTCATTATCAATGGAATAAAATTTACGAATAAAAGGTTCGGGGCGGCAGACAATTGCTTTCGCTACCAATTAAAACCTTGTATTGGGCTCATTACTGGTTAAAAATGTCTCACGATGGTGTAGATGGTGTAGATGGTGTAGATAAAACGTCTGTTTTTCGATTCTAAAAAATGGAAAATGAAAATTCTTCTAAAATACTTTTTTTCGAATATGATTTTCTGGAAGCGGAAAAGGGTTGTTTTTACTCCACCCTCTACACCCCAGCAAATAAAATACAGTTGATTATCTTGCACTTACGTACAAAGCACAAATGATTTAGAAAATTTGTCACTTCCTTTGTGTAGAAGTTACTACCTAGCTAGTCTGATTAACAGGCTGTCTCAACATACTAATCCATTGTTCAGAATGAACTAACCAAAACAACGGCAATGATTAGCTCAATCTTGTACATGTTTCAGCCCAATCATGTACATGTTTGGATTCAATCTTGTACATGATTACCCCCTAATCTTGTACATGATTGGGATAATACGTCTCGAAGTTTTGGTTAACTAATCGAGTTGTTTTGGTTAATTAATCGAGATATGTTCAGTAAATGCCGGCTTTGGTTTGATGGGCTCGTGACGGAAAAACCAATGACCGTTCCTTCACTTTAAATTATTCGAATAAATGTCTACACCTAACCTCTTTGCAAGATAACCTTTCATCAGATTATTAGGTACAAATCTGAACAGCAGGCTTACAGGAGCAGAGGAGAATCAGCTTTTCATCAGATTATCCGGCAGGAATCCGGGGATTACTCCACCTGTTCCTGCGGATAGTTAACCAGATAGAGGGTCTCCGTGGCACGGGTGATGGCGGTATATAGCCATCGGAAGTAATCGGGGGTCAGCATTTCGGGGGTTAAATATCCCTGGTCCAGAAACACCTTTTTCCACTGCCCGCCCTGGGCCTTGTGGCAGGTCACGGCATATCCGTACTTCACCTGAAGTGCGTTATAGTGAGGGTCGGCTTTCATCTTCTTCATCCGCTCGCGTTTGGTGGAGATGTCAGCATAATCTTCCAGAACAGAATAGAAAAGGCGGTCGTTTTCTTCCCTGGAAAGTGCCGGAGAATCGGAACGAAGTGTGTCGAGCAGCACGGTGGCTTCCAGTTCATAATCGTTATAGTCGGGCAAAATGAGCTGAACATCGGCAAAACGAAATCCGTAAATTTCGCGGGTTCTTCGTACACGGCGCACCACCGCCATATCGCCGTTGGCAATAAAGTCTATCCCTTGGGAATTCTGTGTCCAGTAATAGTTATTCTTTGCCACCATCAGCAAATCGCCCCCACTGAGTTCTTCCTCTCTGTAGAGTATCGTATTGCGAATGCCGTTGTTGTAGATATTTGCCCGTTTATTGGAACGGCATACAACGATTGTTTCGTCCATCCCCACCTTGTCATAGCAACTGCTTATCTCCTCAATCAGTTCAGAGCCGGGCAAGAGTCGGATATCGGGAAACCCTTTTACCCTTATTTTGGGCAATGCATCTACATCTCCCTGCGAAATGAGTTTCCTGAGAGCCGTGGCATTCCAGAGAATCCCCGAGTCGTCAAGCTGACGCACCACCTCGGTCAGGTTCATCTCCCGCACTGCCAGTCCGTACCCTTTCAGGATATCGGCCACAAGTGCCGGGCTCTCCTCCTGCCCCACCGGAGGAAGCTGGGCCGTATCGCCCATCAACAGCAAGCGGCACCCTTCGCCCGAATAAACATAATGCACCAAATCGTCGAGAAGCCGTCCCGTGCCAAACGAAGTGCCCGAAAGTCCGTCGTTAGAAATCATGGAAGCCTCATCAACAATAAAGAGTGTGTGGGTGTGCAGGTTATCGTTCAGCGAAAAGTTGGAGAGTTCGTTGCTGAACGACTGCTGGCGGTATATTTTCTTGTGAATAGTATAAGCCGGATGGCCGGAGTATCCGGAGAACACCTTGGCAGCCCTACCGGTTGGTGCCAGCAGGATGGATTTCTGCCCCAACTTCGTCATGGTTTTCACCACAGCCGAGACCAGGGATGTTTTACCGGTTCCGGCATATCCCCTGAGAATAAACACGGCATCGTTTACTGGCGAAAGCATAAAATCGGCCAGTTCCTCTACAGTACGGGTTTGACCGGTAGTGAAATCGTGAGGGAAATTTTCCTTAATTTGACCAACCAGATAGCTATTAATCATTTTTTGTTATATATTTGCGCTACGAATATAAACTAAAAAAAGAGATTTTTCAGTGTTGTAAAACAACAATCTTTTTTTAATCGCCACAACATGACTGAAGAGGTAAACACACCACAAATAGATTATTCCAGAACCGGGCAATACACACTCACCGTTCGCCTGACAACTGAAGAGTTCTTTTACTCCATCTATAACCCTACGAATGAGAAGGCGTATAGTTTCTTGTCGAAAGCGACCAACGAAAATCTCTCCATGGCGGCCAATGTAAAAGACGCCCTCAAGGAGAACGAATTTCTGAAGCATAGCTATAAAAGAGTAAATGTACTGGTGGTGACCCGGCGGTTTACCCTGATTCCTTTCGAACTTTTTGAGGATGAGCAGGCCGAAACAATTCTTTATCACAACCACCCCCGGCAGGACAATGAGGTAGTTCTTTACAACATCTTGAAAAAGGCTAATGTTGTGGTTGTCTTCGCAATTGATAAGAGCGTTTACCAGCAGATGAAGGAACAGTTCCCAGATGCCAGCTTCTACTGCCATGCAAGTACGCTTGCCGAATACTATTCCGGGCTCAGCAAACAGGGAAATAACCTGAAAATGTACGCCTGTCTGCGAGAAAAATCGGTAGATGTGCTCTGCTATGAACGGGGCCGCCTCTTGCTTATCAACAACTTTAAGTGCAGTGCAACGTCAGACATCATCTATTACCTGCTCTATGTATGGAAAGAGCTGGACTTTAACCAAGAAAGAGACGAGCTGCATCTCTCCGGAAATTTCGCCGATAAAGAAGGCGTTGTAAACGGGCTCAAAAGATTTGTGAGGCAGTTGTTTGTCATTAAACCTGATTCAGTTTTTTCATCAGACGGAAACGTGAAAACAGAGAAAATCCCTTTCGACCTGCAGGCCCTCTCTTTGTGCGATTTATAGACAGTGTAGAGAATGTACATCTCAATGAGATGGTAACCAATCTGATGGGCTGAATATATTTCACTATAGCATATCTGATAACATCTATAAATCTCTCCAGAAAACAGAGAGGGCGAGTCTGAAACAACCCGCCCTTTTATACGTCTTTGTATTCTCTACAGAGACTTTAGATTTAAGAAATAAGATACTGATTCACAAATCAGGATATTGATTTAATCAACTGTCATATAATATACAACCAGGAATAATCTTATTTTATCCGGTTTTCATATTTCTTCAACAGAAACCTTGCATAAGTCAACAACTCACCTTTTGGCTCTGCCTTTACAGGATTTGTGGAATTCACCCATGAATTTTCAAAAGCATCGATTTCCTTATCCAGCTTTTTCTGGTCGAATTCCTTATCACTCTCGGCGGCAAGAATAACTGCATCCATATACATATTCCAACGTTTTGAATAGTAATCCTTTATCAGTCCGGCCCAGGTACGACTGGCGTAATCATTCAGTCTGCCTCCCCAGGTAGTGATTAGATTACGGGCATTCTTCTCGTAATAATCTTTTAGTTGCGGGCCATCACCCAATGCGCGTGCATCAGCAATCCATTTGTCTAATGTACAGTACGGGTGGAAAGCGTTGAGAGACTCCAAATCATTCAGAATCTCCTTCATTTCTGCTGCTCGGGCCTTTAGTGCAGGGAGGTCCTTTTCAGCATACATTTGGTCGAATTCTTTTTTCACATTCAGGAAGTGGTTGCCTAACAGCTGACGTCCCACAGTGATAACATCCACACGCATGGCATCTCTTTTACAATCGGGAGCCTGCAGCAACTTAGCCCACACTTTCAGCAAAGTTGCATTCTGGTAGCCGTTGTCACTACGTTTATACGAATCTTTCATCACCGGACGGAAATTTGGTAAAACGCCCAATGTCTTAGGAACCTGAACATATATCTGGTTAAAAAGAATATCCCATGCTTCACGAACGGGTTGCGAAGCATAACCGACATGTCTGTCGGCAAGGCTTTCGAGCCATGCTGCATTTTCGTTCTTCAGATTCCATGCCTTTTCAAAAATGTATTCATAGGGGAATTGCATCACATCAAGTCCTTCGAGGGTAGAACCAACACCTTTGAAGTTGGCACCACCATTAATCAGTGCGTTATCAAGTCGTTTCCCGCTCTCTTTTACATTTCCGGTAAGAGTGGTGTTTCCTCCGAAATTTCCAAGATAACACCAGATGTATGGCTGACCGTGAAAACGTTCCGTTGTTTTCCACAGTTCTGTATTTTCACAGTGATAATCGAGCAGATACATTTTATCCTGAGGCACTCCTTTCAAGAGGGCTTCGATGCGCGGTGCCGTCCACTTCGCACGATCAAAATAAAACATCCAAGTCATCTGCAACCAGATAGCTTTTGAGTCGGCAGCCGTTAATGTGCGATACATATCGGACGAGACTTTTCTTAAGTAATCGGGTTCCCAGCTGGGCGGATCTACCTCATTAAATGGGTCTAACCCATAAATATGGTCGGTTCCAAAGAGCCGTGTCTGCTCCTGGAGGAATTGTTTCTGTATTTTGGCAAACAACGGATCTTCAGGATTCAGGAAACTACACCGGTAAGCATCTTCAAATCCGGCCCATTTACTTAAATATTGAATATTTGCATCGGGATAAATCCGTTTCAAAACACCAGGAACATGACCGGCAAAAGCAGGCAATACGGGTTTCATGCTAAGCTCACGTTCACGAGATAGAATCTTCTTTTGTAATTCAACCTGATTATCAAGCCATTCCATTGGCAGAGGACCATTCCACCCGTCAATGTTTGCCATGCGATGCCACGGAAGATAAGTTGGTCCGGTGAAATAGGAACGAATTTCCTGGTCGGATAATCCTAATTTCCTCCAAACTTTGTACCATACTGCTTCCTGCCCTGTAATGGCAAGAGGCATGTTTATACCATTGAGTGCCATCCAGTCGATAAACCGTTCCCAATCTTTCCACTGCCACCAGGTCATTGTATACCCGTAGGTGCAATAATTCAGGAAGAACCTTTTGTCTACTTTCGCCTCTACCCGGATTTTGTTTTTCACGGCGGGCAATGTATCCGGCATTTCAACCGGGATATCTGCGTACCAGGAAACAGTTGTAAGGCAATAGTATTTTAAATAATAATTCAGTCCCATTGCCATCGAATTGGCATTGTTACCACTTATCACGATTTTATTTTGCCCGGACTCCAGTTGAAAACAGTCCTTGCCGTTTACTGGTTTCAGCTCTTTAAACTGAATTTTTTCGGAATAAGACGGGATAAGTCGTTTTACCAATGCTTGCATTGATGCAACATCTTTCCCTTTTGCACCTGCCATTAGGGAGAGGAAGAACAGGCAAACAAACAGATAAATGCTTTTTTTCATCATTTGATTATAATTTTATATAGATTCTTTTTCTGAACAAGATATATCCGAGAATCCAGTTTAAGAACAAAAACAGGACTGCATACATAAAGGAACCAAAATAGTCTCCAAACATCGGATTGAGGAATGTATCAAACATAAAAAGGTTGACTTTCCACAAACGGAACAGCTCACCAAAAATATATCCTACCACATACAACAAAAGCGGATTTGCACCAAAAACTTCAAAGAATGAGAACCACTTCTTATGCTGTTTCACATCAATAACATAAACCATAGCAGCCAGCGAAAGCGCTGCAACACCACAGGTAACCAGCACGAAGCTGGGCGACCATAAACGTTTGTTGAGCGGACATGCGTAGCTTAACAGAAAGCCTGCAAACAGCAAACAAGTTCCCATCAGAAAGAAATTCAGCATACGCTGCTGATTATCTTTCATGTTAACAATGATTTTCCCGCATACAAAACCAATCATTACTTGTGCAATAGCCGGGATGGAGCTTAACAGACCTTCAGGATCAACAAACTGTTTACCTTGAAGATACATGTGATCGTTACCTAAAATCGCAGAATCAACTATTGCGATAATATTATCGGCACTCTTCTCGAATCCGTTTCCTACAATCTGAAGAATGAAGTATCCTGTTAAAAGGAGTATTGCAACCGGAAGGAAGCGCTTATGTGGAATAAACAAAGCCATAATTGCTGTAACGCCGTAACAAATACCCAACCGCTGCATGACTCCCATTATGCGCAGATGATCCAAGTCAATCAAGGTTCCGCTTTCGCAGGAACCTATAAACCACTTCATCGCAACCCCTATCAGGAATAACAAACCTGCGCGTTTTACAATTTTCCGGATAGCAGGTTTCCACTGAAAATCATATTTCCGAAGTGAGATATAGGTTGAGATTCCCATCAGGAACATAAACATCGGGAATACAAGGTCGGCAGGGGTAAAACCATCCCACTTTGCATGGCGCAATGGTTCGTAAGGAAACCCGCAGGCTCCGGCATTGTTGACTAATATCATCCCGGCAATGGTGATTCCTCTCAAAACATCGAGTGAGAGTAGCCGTTTTGACTGATTTATATTATCCATAGCTATTTTATTTATTCAAGTTGTTTTAATCAAAAGTTCATGAGGCACATCAAGGTAGAGAATGCAGCCAACACGGCTCCTATAAGTGTTTCATAAGGAACCAACTTCATTCTTTCCCTGAAAGAGAGTTCGCACACGCCTCCTGTTGCATGAAAGAAAGAACCGTGAGGCAGGTGGTCTAAAACTGTTGCTCCGGAATTTATCATCGCTGCGCCCCATGCGGCAGATATACCCACAGCCATGATTGTATCGGCAAAAGATGCCGAAGCGAGTGTTGCACCTGCTGTTGTTGAAGCAGTAGCTGCCGACATCAGCGCTCCTGATATAGGAGCAATGGTCACTTCATTGAAATGAGCCTGACTGAGCAACTGAAGAATCCAGTCCTTTAGAGTTGAGTTCTTGATAACACCGGCAATAGTTCCGGTTCCTATGAGTAATATGGCTACTGTCGACATCTTTTGCAAACCAAACTCCATGCTTATAAGAATATTTTTCCACTGTTTCATGCAGATGATGCCACAAAGTCCGCCAACAGGCAAAGCAAGTAATGGGTCAATGGTGATACCCAGCAAAGAGCGCAGCGCCAATAATAAAATAGTTACGACGGGGGCAACCAGGCTACTGGCAAGAGAAGGCAATGACTGGTCGTCAGACGCCTCTTGCTCATTTCTGATATTCACAAATTTCTTAGGGATAAGCCGTACAACAACATACACAGTGAATAAAAGCCCCAACAGAGCTGGGATAATATTGGAGAACATAACAGAAGACAAGTCGGCTCTGAAGTTCTCGGCTGCAATAATGGTGTTTGGATTGGGAGAGATAATATTTCCACATTTTCCTCCGCCAATCATGGCTATTAATAATACGGAAGGAGAAAGTCCCAGGCGTTTACCGATGGAAAGGGCAATAGGTGCTACGGTGATTACCGCCACATCAATAAATACCCCCACGGCGCATAACAACATAGTGGCCAGTGCTAATGCAAAGAACACGTGTTTTTCACCTAGTTTATGAATGATAGCATTGGATATTGTAGCGGCTGCTCCCGTTTTAACGAGAATACCCGACAATACACCTGCTGTAAGAATCCGAATAATAGCGGGAGTTATATCCTTAACCCCGTCAGTCATCACTTTTACTGTTTCTGTTAGTGGAAGTCCACCAAGCAAACCTCCGATAATTGCTCCGGCAATGAGGCTGTAAGTTGGATGGATTTTCTTTATGATTAAGTACACGGATATCAATAATCCGATTAATGCGCCAATTGCTGTCATTTCTTTGTTATTTACCAAATCGTTTAATAACCCGCAAAAGCTGGGTAATAGTAGTCTCTATGTTTTTTAATGTGAACTGTCGTTGCATTGCCTGCTCTAAAGAAACCGGAGCTGGCTGAATGGAAAGTACAGCGGTAAAGCCCATTTCATTAAGCTTTTCCGCATCTTCAATGCATCCTCCCAAAGCAATGACCGGAACGTTCTGTTGGTTTGCTATTTTTAAAATTCCTCCTAATGCTTTCCCCATGCCGGTCTGCACATCCAGTTTCCCTTCTCCCGTAAAAATAAGGTCTGCATTATGTATGGACTCTTTGAAATTGAGGATTTCCAGAATGGTATCTATGCCGGATTTCAGGTTAGCATTCAGAAAAGCGAGTAAGCCTCCACCCATTCCTCCTGCTGCCCCGGCACCTGCTATCGAAGCGATATCAACACCTTTATATGCTTTGATAAGTTTTGCATAGTGTCTTAGTCCATTGTCCAGCGCTTCTACTTCATCAGCTGTTGCACCTTTCTGCGGAGCAAAGATATATGCCGCTCCCTCTGAACCAAAGAGTGGGTTGTTTACATCACATGCAATGGTAAAAGAAGACTCTTTCAAAGCAGGATGCATGGCCGAATCGTCAATGTATTCTATGTTTATCAGGTTGCCGCCCTTCGGTTTTAGCTCTTGTTTATCACTATCGAGAAAGCGGACACCCAAAGCACTGAGCATCCCTATCCCGGCATCATTGGTTGCACTGCCACCAATCCCCATAATAAACTTACGGCATCCGCGATTCAAGGCATCCAAAATAACTTCTCCGCTTCCAAAAGTGGTTGTGTTCATCGGATTGCGAAGAGAAACCGGCACCAAAGGCAATCCACTGGCCGATGCCATCTCGAGGATAGCAGTCGTACCATCTCTGGAAATTCCGTATGAAACCTCAATCGGATTCATCAACGGGTCATGAACCCGGCAATAAACTTTTGTGGTATCCAAGCCGGCACACAGAGCTTCAGTTGTACCTTCTCCACCGTCGGCAATCGGGAAACGCATCACCTCACAACGGGGATACTCATTCAAAATAGCCCGTTCAGCATGTTTTGCAATATCAAGAGAATTAGCCGACCCTTTGAATGAATCGAATGCAAGAATTATCTTTTTCATAGTATTGAATTGTTAAGAGGCATGTCAAAGGTAACGGTTTATTGTCTTAATAAATAAATTACAAAGAACTTTCGCATACCTCCGTCAACATAAAAGGCAATTATTGGGGGGATTAAATATCTTTCACCTGTTGAACCAATCCAATAGCTGAATTAACCGGATTCTCATAAGGTTTCGTGGTGTTATGCCACGGAGTATTTATCCACTTTTCTTCCCAGCGGTCTATACCGTTTCTTCCTTTCGAGAAATAGAGTTTCAGACGAGGTATATAGTAATCCTTGATTAGTCCGCTCCAGAAACGTGCCGCATAATCTTCCTGAAATCCTCCCCAGGTGGTTATCAACCGTTTGGAGTTGGCTTCAAAAGCATTTTTTTCCGCAGTAGTGGTTCCTTTGTTCCTTGCCAACTTCACCCACTCTTCAAGACGATAGACAGGATGAGAGACAAGAAGCCTGTCTGTTTTCAACAACAGGTCTATGGTTTGTTGGAGATATTTTTGCGCTGTAGCAGCATGCCCCGAGGCATCCTCCTTTAATGCTTTGTTATATAGTTTATCAGCCTTCGCAGCAACATAGAATGCAGAAAGTTCAATGGCGTCGTTTACATATAATTCCGACTTTTTAAGGTTGTCGGCACATGACAGAAACAGTTCCACAGCGTGCATAAAATCATCACTCGTATCTATTTTACTCACTCTTCGTTTATCCGGAGTCACCGTTTGCCATGTAAACCGTGGATATGAGTAAAGTGAGCTATATGCTGTGTTTCTTAATAAACTCCAGGCTTGTTTCATTGCATCGGGGTAAGCTCCATAACGAGCTTTACAGTAGGATTCAAGCCATTTATCCAGATCAATGGCTTGGCTTCTCCAACCCATATCGGCCAACAATTCGTATATTACCTCATTGTTCTCGAGTCCTTCTGGAGCCGAACCAAATCCAATAAGATTTCCACATGAACTTGAATGCAGCGCTTCGGCTGATGAGAAGGCATACATCTGCATATCACCCGTAAGAGCCGTTTTACCTCCAAAGTTTGGAACATAACTGAATATCCATTTCTTGCCATAGAACCCATCATGTACCTTCCATGTTTGCTCGGTTTTCCAAACCCACTTTGGGTAATCATTGCCCAGGTCCACAATAATCATTTTATCATCGGGCACCTTGCTTAATAGTGCCTGCAAACTTTTTTTATCCCAAAAAGAGTGCTGGTATCCGAAAGTCCACCCTTGTGTTACCCATACTGCATCCGGATTGCCAGCTGCAATGGAGCGATAAATAGACTCGCCATACTGGGCCAATAATTTGTATTTTCCTTCCACATCATTTTTCTCAATGGGTAACTCCATCTCATTGAAACTATCAGACAGGTAAAACTTATTTTTACCAAACTCCTTCTCCCACTCTTCAATGAAGAGTTTACCTATTTCCTCGAAAAAAGGAGAATCTGGAGGCAATACATACGCATTGTATTTCTCATCAAATCCACCCCACTTTAGATGTTTGAATTTAATATCCGGATGTTGTTGAGCAAAAGCCATCGGCACAAATCCCGCAAATGCAGGGGCTATTGGTTCCATACCCAACTGGCGCATGCGGTTAATGATAAGATGTTGCATTTTAATTTGATCTTCCTGCCACTCATCCGACAACGGTCCATCCCATTTATTCAGGTTTCCCATACGGTGCCAGGGCAGATGAGCCGGTGCCGTAAAAAACTCTCTGATCTCTTTTTTTGTTAATCCCATACGTAACCAAACCCTTTCGGCAATAGCCTCGCTCGCTACTGTTGCCAATGGCATATTGACACCTCTTAGTGCCATCCAGTCGATTTCCTTCTCCCATCTGGCCCAATCCCAGTATGGAGTAGTATAACCAAATGTACAAACATTTAAAAAGTATCTGTATTCATAGGGAGTAACCTGGTTTTTCAATACATAATCAGGCCATCTTTCAGGTAAGGCGAGATGCTTCCCACTCCACGTTTTCATAGCGTGGCAAGCCTCTCTCAAATAAGTATGAAAAGCATAACATAAGGCTACCGGGCTGCTACCCTTGAGGGTTAATGTTCCTTGCTTTGCTTCTATTTCAAAAACTTCTTTCCCATTTGAAGACTCTATTAGCTGGTAATTTATTTCGTTGGCTTTTTCGCCTATTTGTCGTTGAAGAAGTTGCTTCACGGAAGTTATTTGTTCTGCAGCATAAGATGAGTTGCAACAAAAGCATAAAATAAATGCTGCAATAACAGATAAGCATTTAAGTGCGAAATTTTTCATAAAAAAGATTCTGTAGATTAACAAAGCCGGCATTGAGTAGATAAGGACAAATAATCAATGCCGGCTTACATATTACATAATTAGTGAAGAAAATATCAATTAATCAACAACAAGTTTAATAGCTTCAGAAGTTGATTTATTATTTATTTTAACAACGTATACCCCTTTACATACTTCATTTACTGAAATTGGAGAATTGTTGTCAATCGTTCCATTGCAAATTTCTTTGCCTGTAAGATCATAAACAGATGCAGCAGCACTACCTTCCACGCCGCTTACAAATAGCTGATTACCAACTATCCATGCTTTTACATTTGCACCAGAAACATTCTGGTTAATTATTCCATTTGCAAGTCCAAGAGGAGTTAGTCCATCTGCATACTCTACTGCACCGACAGAAGGACTTACCGGACGTGTTGCTCCCAACTGGTCGGTAGTAGGGAAGTTAGCAATAGAGGAAGAAGTGGCTACAGCCTTTCCTTTTGCAACACTATTGACGTCAATCATGGCAACGATTCGGCCATTTGCATCTGTATATAACTGAGCTGTTTTTTTGTCAGTTCCCAGAAAATCGGGAGAAGGATGTGGTACCAATGATTTAAAAATAACATCTGTGGCGAAATTAACATTGGTATCAGAAATGGTAAATGCATCAGTAGTAGCGGCGGCAAAAACGTTGTTATTAGTTTTTGTGGTAACACGTTCAACCAGGTTCCAAATATGAACATCGTTGTCTGTAAAATTATCCCCATGAATATTTCCTGCAAGAAGATTATTTACCATTGTAATTTCTATAAATTTTCCAGACATTGCAAAACAATCAATAGCTCCACCGGCCTGATAAGCCACATTACCAACAAATGTGTTGTAAATGAGAATTGGCTTAACGTTGGAATTTGCGTCTCCACCGTTCTTTACATAAATAGCACCGCCACGTTGGTCACCAACTCCGTCAGCTCCATTATTAACAAAGGTGGAATTCTCAATTCTGCAATCTCCGAATATGTTACCTGTTGTACCTTGAATAACAATTGCACCTCCATTAGATGAATGGTTGTTTACAAAAGTACATTTCTTTACGTATAAGCTAGATTTACCATAGGCACACAAAGCACCACCTCCATAAGAACCACCACAGGCATTACCTTCAAAATAACAATCTTCAAAATCGCCAATAGCGCTACTTATACGTGCAAGCCCGCCATTATTAGTATTATCAATTTTACCATTATTCAGGAACTTACATTGTTTGGCATTCAATCTGGCATTTGCCGAAAGTTTGAACGGAATTCCCGTTTTACCACTAACCACGACATTATTCAAATTCAGTATTGCGCCCCCTTTCATTTCAAAAATCACTTCAGGACCTGTAAACTCCACAGGCTTGTTGTTGGTAGCATTAATACCGTTGATGGTTATGCTCTTTGCATCTAAAATAACATATGCTGATCCTGAAGGACTATTAATTTCTGTCCCGTCAAAATTAAAAGAAATAACATCGCCTGAAGCGACTTTCGACATTACATTCAGTAAAGAACCTTCTACTGCAGCATCCACGCTATTGCTTGTCACTACATAATTAGCCGCTGAAGTCGATATGGCGACTGAAAGGAACAATCCAGTGAGTAAATGTTTTGTTTTCATAATGATTTTAATTTGAGTTAGTAATCTATTAAAAAAGAATTTTTGTTGTATATACAGCATTCTCCTCCATAATTTTAACCATGTAAATCCCTTTCTTTCCATGAGTGGAGAACCACCCGTCTGATTCGAAAGATGCAGTTTCTGAAAGTTTTCCGTCGATAGAATAAAAATGAAGTGTAACAGGTTGAGTGACACCCATCACCTGATATCCATCTCCACTTTTTAGGAAAGTAATAGGAGCGGTTTTCTCGCACGAAGAAATGGAAGATTGAGTCTGATCGATTATATAACGGGTAAAATAGACGTTAGACGAATTTATCTGTTCGGTAACACTTGCTCCTTGTCCTTCCATCGTGTCAGAAAGATTCAATCCCAGATATGCAGGAGAGCTTTCGCTATAGATAGCTGCATAAATGTTATTATCATCCGCCGAAACAGTGATAGCCGGCAGGCAATCATCTTGAGTTCCACCTACCCGACGAACAAAATCAATTGTATTAGCAACATTGATACGAGCCAGGAAAAAATCTCTTTTTCCTCGTCCAGCGGGTTGATAACCGGTTGTGTAAAGATAGTTGTCGGAACTGGTATATCCTCCCACATAGTTATTACCTTTACTATCAACCGCGATGGATGGTTGCATGAGGTATTCTGTAGTAGAGAGTCTTGCTATTTCATTATTCCCCAATCTCTGAGAAGATGTAAATTTCCCTTGAGAGGTATATTTTAGCCAAACCAATCCGGCTGCAGCCAGTCCCTCGCCTAATGAAATATCACTCAGTGTATTCTCTGCAGAAGATGCATTGTTTTTCACTTCTATACGCATGCCGGAAGTCCACAAGAGCAAGGATACATTATTCTGTCCGTCAACCGCCACAGGTATGGCGCCAGCACCTGGTCCGGAACTTACATTCCGTTGAGTAGCTGCATTGGTTTTATAACCAAATCCATTAAACTTCTTAAACCAAACCGCATCTCCACTCTCATTCCATCTTGAAATATAAGCGGATATTGAAGTAATATTTGATTCAGATAACGACAGGTTACTCACCTTAACATCCGATCCGTTAGAACAAAAGGCCACATATATATCATTCTGTTTCCCGGCTATAATCCGATGCATATATGCATTCTTCGCACTTCCCGGTTCTATTTTCTTTGCCCAAATGCAAGTCCCGTCAGACGAATATCTTGCAATGAAACATCCTGTACCTTCGAAAGTGAGTGCATTCCCTCCCAAATTGATAGAACTGTTGCAATCTCCTCCGATATAGAATCCTCCTTGTCCGTCAGGAGATATAGCGGCATATCGATCATTGGCGAACTGGTTCCCAAATGCTTGATGCCATAACAGATCGCCGTTTCCATTAAGAATAGCAAACATGGGACCACTGCAGCTGCCATTAATAAATGAATCGTTTGTCAACGATCCATCTACTCCCATTGCAATATACACTTTCCCGTCATTTCCGGTCTGAACATCAAATGGTCTGACATCGCCGGTCACAGTGAGTCGTTTGTACCATAGCAGCTCCTGGTTTTTATTGTATTTTGCCAGGAACAAGCTCTTATTATATAGATCTGATACCGGAATATTCGGATTAGCAGTCACATCACGAGTCATCTTAACATTTACATAAATAGGCAAATGATCAGAAGTTGTTGTTAAATCGACTTGATGATTATTCGGAATTCCTCTGTCAGTAACAGAAAAAGGCAAAGCCTCATTTTGAGGAGTATAGCTTAAGATCAGATCAATACATTCGGTGGGGTTTGTTGAACTGAATGTAGGTATCGAAGTATCATTCAGCACTTTGAAACCGGAATTCAGAAATGTTTGGATGCATCTATAGGTATATTGCGCATTCATATCACCGGCAACAAAGACATTCTTCGTTGCGGTTGAGGCATAATTGACTATGAATGATGTGGCATTATCTCTATCGTCAGCATTCAACGAGTAATGTGTTGCAATAAAGACAAACTTATCATATTCGGCAATTATCATTCCTCTGCTTTCCTTATCAGACGATTCGGGCAATCTTTCAATCAGTTTATTGGTAACGGATAATGGAGTTTTCTTTGTCAGCAGCCCTATTCCATATTTTTCTCCTACGGTTGGAAAAAAATAGGCTTTCATATTTGTAGCGGCAGCCAAATCAGCTAGCCAATCGTGAGTTATATATGATGCCGCCATATCTACTTCCTGAATAGATACCACATCGGGATTCTGGCTGTTGATAACTGTTGCCAGATTATTCAACTTCGTCGTATTCATAATGTGTCCCTGAATATTATAACTCATCATCCGTAGAGGAATTTCCTCCACGTTCCGGCTTCCCGTTAGGCACAACGCATCAGTGGTAGTACCCATCAGATACAAATTATCTTCTTTATCTTTAGTTAATGCCTGTACCTTGACATCCTTATTTGCCAAATGTATATGGCTTCCATACACCTGTGCTTCAGAGCAAAGAACTGTTCCAAAGAGGAATACAATGAATAGAATCTGTTTTAAAATGTTTCTCATATTATTTATTGTCATTAACAATTTCCATTTCAGTAATAATTGGCAGATGATCGCTAAGTGACGATTGTATAGTCTGTGTACGTACAACTTTCCAATGCTTTTTGGGATATCCGAAAATATAGTCAATCTTTGCCTCGGGCTTCCAAGCAGGTATTGAGAAATCGTTATTTGTCAACATACTCCAGGCTGACATTTCTTTCTTTATTTCAGGGCTATCGGGCTGAGCATTAAAATCACCACCTAAAATCACCGGATAAGTTGATTTTAAGAGGATATTGTTAATAAATGCTGCCTGCTTCTGCCTAGTTTCAGCTGAAAAATAATCAAGATGCGTACAAGCAAAAGTCAGGGTATCGGTCGGTGAAAACTCAAAGTCGGCATATAGCATCACTCTCTGTTCTTTTTCTTCTGGTCGGGGCAACATTACTTTCTGAACTTTTATATAGGGATATTTAGAAAGGATTCCAATTCCGTAATACCCATCTTTATAATATATAGACTTTCCATAAAGTCCTAACATTCCTGTACGAAAGGCCAGTTCACCAATAAAATCTTTTCCGTTTTGCTTGGGTGCCCTTTCGCGGAAGGTTTTAACATCCACCTCCTGCAACGCCACAAAATCGGGATTAAATGCCTTAATATGCTCTGCAATCTGCTCTAAAGAAGAGAGTTCTCCAAAACGCAGATTGTAAGTCATTACTTTTATTCTCCTTGGCCCTTCAGCTTTTTTATCTTGCGCATTAATCAGAACAAGGGGCAGAAATATCATTATTATTGCTAGAATCTTTTTCATTAGTCTATTAAATCATTTTAAAGGTAACTCTTACAGGCAGATGATCTGATATTGTCATCTCACCAAATACCTTATGTTCTATTATCTGTACTTTATCTCCCGGTTTAAAACATATATAATCAATTTCTCTATTAGGAGCATTAGAGGGTATTGTATAATAATTCTTGTCCTTACCACTTCTAACAAATCCATAGCTATCCAGAGTATTTATTGTGGAATTTGATGGGGTTGCATTAAAATCTCCTCCCAAAATCACAAGATCCTTGATAGATGAAAGTTTCTCATTTATTACTGGCATTTGTTCTACCCTATTTTCTGCTGTAGTAGCAAGATGAGTTGTTGCAAGCACTATCCGTTTCCCATTTATCGAAACAACCGCTTTAGCAAGGATTGAATAACCAACATAGGTTCCCTCAACCTCTACCCGTGGTAAATCATACTGTTCGATTCCTGTAAGGTTAAAACGGGAGAGTATTGCCAGTCCATATTCACCTCCCTGATAATCTTGTGCTTTATAAAAATGATAATAGGGAAAACCGGCCAATTCTGCTATTTTGGCTGCTTCGTCCAGATCTTTTCCACTGCGGGTTGTGTTCTTGTCAACTTCCTGTAGAAAGACAACATCAGCCTGTAACGATTTTAATGAACGACTAATGCCCGAAACATCAATCGGTCCATCAGTATCTCCTATAATATAAGCAGAACAATGCCTTATGTTATAAGTCACGATACTAACCTTCTCTACAGGAGAATCATCAGCACCATTTCCCCATCCCGGGTCAAAGGGGGTATTGTTATCCGATTTTCCGCATGACACGAATGTCATGCAGAAAATCATCATAAGACATTTGATCAGCCTCATTTCCTATTAATATTTATAACCACTCAGGGTTTTGTTTCAAATTCGGGTTCTTTGTCATTTCTTTATCAGGTATAGGCCATATGTAATGTTTCTTGGGATCGAAATTGCGGGCACCACCTTCTGCAGTAGAAGCATCAAAGACAATATCTCCGAATTCATCAACAATCGGATTGCCATTACCATCTACATAAGGAGTTTTTCCCAGATCATTCAAACATACACGTAAGCTAGGTCCTGTAATAGCACGACCAAAACGGAAACCTTCTTTCCAACGAAGGATATCAAAATAGCGCATGCCATCAAACGACATTTCTATACGACGTTCACGCCTTATTTCAGTTTCTAGATCAAGATTCCATGCTTTCAGTTCATCCAGTTTCATTGGGTGCATACCAACCCGGTTACGCAGCTTGTTGATTGTGATATCAATCTGTTCCTGAGTCAATGTTTTTCCCTGCTTATTGAACATGGCTTCTGCGTAAATAAGCAACACTTCAGGATAACGGATTACATTAATGTTATTATGGTCCTTATCAACCTGCCCGGCAAGAGATGGAGAATTGTATTTTTTGAAATAAAATCCTGTACGACTATTAGCTCCTCTACGGTCGCGTTGTAGTGGTTCAAAACGAGGCAACTGTAATATTGGGTTGGCAACTTTATCTAAATCGCCATCATCACCTCCCGGCCATTGATCTCCCGGACAATAAAGTGTCATATGCATACGAGGATCTCTGTTCTTAAAATAATCTGCATAATGTTGTTCCGGATAAGTGTAAAGAGATGAAGTCGTAACATCAGTCCTTTTATAATATTCCAGTCCGGTTACAGCAGGTTTGCCATCAATACATAAGTAAGAATCAACCAATGTTTTTCCTGGATTCAATCTCATATAGTCATCCGGATTACAGGTATAATTGGTCAGATTGTTCATACGAACCTGATCTTTATAAAGACTGAAAATGATTGCTTCATTGTTGGCCGGATTTGTTTCTGAGTTTCCTTCCAGATGATACACTTTCTCATAATCCCACAATCCGTAAGGACTGTTATCCATTATTTCCTTAGCTGCAGTTGCTGCTACATCCCACATTTCGTTTTGTAAAGCAATACGCGCCTTCATAGCTAAAGCACCCCAACGGTCTATACGACCAACGTTTTCTCCTTTCTGAATATTTTTTCCTAATTTCTCTGCAGCCCAGTCAAGGTCTTTCATAATCCAGTCAATGATCACATCCTTTTTTGTTTGAGGCAAATAAGCCTCATCTGGAGTAACCACATGATCAAGCATCGGAACATCTCTCCACAATGAAGTCAGCCAGAAGTATTGCAGTGCACGGATCACCTTTACTTCAGCTGCGTATACATCCTTTACATCCTGAGGTATTTTAGCCTCATTATAATGGTCCAAAAAGTTGTTACAATTAAAGATGTTCTCATATATATTAGACCAATATGTGTAGAAAGGAAAACTATCCAAAGCTGTATGTTTTCCTCCAGATACTTTATTCAGTCCGGATGTAACAGCACCCCATACAACATTATCTGCGCAAGCTTCTCCCATATTGATAATCTGGTCATAACGCAGCCCTTCGTAACAGGGATAAAGAGCTTTCTTTAACTGTTCTTCTGATTTCCAATAAGTTGCATGTGTTACCTGGTCATAGGGATATTTATCCAGGAAACTATCATTGCAGGATGAGGCTGACAAAAGTAGGGTACTTAGCAGCACTATATAATATTGTTTACTTATTAATTTTTTCATTGTGTGATAAGATTAGAATGTAACATTTAAACCAAGAACATACGTTTTTACCTGAGGATATGCATCACCAGCTGTTTCACGTACTTCAGGATCAAATCCACTGAAATAGTTGGTTATGGTGAACAGGTTATCCATAGAAATATAAGCTCTTAATTTACTGATTTGCATTTTTTTCAGCATTGACTTCGGAAACGAATATCCTACCTGAAGATTCTTCAGTCTCAGATAAGAGGCATCTTCTAGCCAATAATCCGAAAACTCCATATTGTGTGTCTGAGCATAGTACATTCTCGGATAACTTGCGCCGGGATTGTTGGGAGTCCAACGGTCCAGATGCGATTTTTTTGGAACAGAGTAATCATTAATAAAACAATGACGCGCCTCTTCAGTCAGATATCCGCTAACTTTTCCAACTCCCTGCAAATAAAAGGAGAGGTCGAACCCTTTCCATCCTATATCACCTTTGAATGAATAATTATATCTTGGATATGGGTCACCAAATTCCACTTTATCATAATTATCAATTATTCCATCAGGTACTCCATCTTTTCCGCTGATATCACGATATTTTACATCACCCGGCTGAATGATGTTTGTATAGGCACTCATCATTGCAAATTTAGGATTGATATATTTCCCCTGTTCATTTTGTCCTTCAAAATCAGAAATCTGAACTAGCCCATCAGTCAGGTATCCGTAATAAGCATTAATCGGGCTACCTACTCTACGCAGATTGTTTTCAAGTATCGGTGCACTGTTTCCCAGATCGGTTATCTTATTGCGTGAATCGAAGATGTTAAACATTGCAGAATAAGTAATATCTCCTACCCTGTCACGCCATGCCAATGACAACTCCCAACCTTTATTCTCAATTGCCCCAATATTCTCTAATGGCAAATGGCTTGTACTTGCAATACCTATCAATGATGGATAAATGGGACGTACCAAAGCATCAATATTTTCTTTCTTGTACCAATCAAACGTTGCATTCAGACGATTCCCGAAAAAAGTAAAATCAACTCCGACATTGAACATGCGAATAGTCTCCCATTTTATCTTAGAATTACCAAAGAACGTTTGTTTATATCCCACATTCGACTGATTACCTATAGGATAAGCTTTATCTACCTGCTCAATTGCTGTGAGATAAGGATAATAATCATCACTGATATTCTGGTTACCCAGCTCTCCCCATGAAACACGGATTTTACCAGAATCCATCACAGGTTTTACAAACTTCATGAACTCTTCTTCTGTAAAACGCCATCCGGCAGAAAAAGACGGAAAGTATCCCCAACGGTTTTCGGGAGCGAAACGAGAAGTTCCATCTGCACGGATATTTGCTTCGAACAGGTATTTTTCAGCAAAATCATAGTTAATACGTCCAAAATATGAGCGAAGTGCCCAGTCGTATGCTGTTCCTCCATTAATGATATCTTCCGTTCCTCCGTCAATCACTTCTACTCCGTCCAGCAAAACCTGTTTACGAGAAGCTGAAAGTGTGTTTGTGTATGACCATTCCTGAGAAAAACCAGCCAAAGTTTTGAAATGATGTTTACCCAGTGAGGCATCATAGTTAATCTGAGCATTCAAAGTCTGAGTCAAAGTATTGAAATATGATTTTGATACTTGGTTTTTCAGGTTAATATTTCCAGGATCTTCAGTAAAATCTGAAAAATACTTAGGCATTTTGGGAGACCAACTATTGATGTCTCTCACATAATAGTTTGCTGCATATTGTCCACTAATATTTAATCCTTCGATAATTTTCAGAGAAGCATTCATAATACCGTTTAACGTTCTGGAATTTCTTTTACTATATCCAGAGTTATAAGCAACATCAACCGGATTCTTTACTGAAGCGCTCGAAAAAACATCCGAGTCAACCCATGTTCCATCATCTGCCTGCTTTTTCCAATAGATTGGGATAAGTGGAGATATACGTTGTGCCAGACGAAATACACCAGAAGTTCCGCTTCCGCCACAATCGTTGCGATAATAATCCACAAAGCTGACATTGGCATTCAGTTTCAACCGGTTGAAAGCCTCGGTATCCACATTAATACGGGCATTGTGTCTTTTTGAATTATATCCATCTCCAACGATCAAGCCTTCCTGGTCAAGATAACCATATGACATGAAATAAGATGCTTTCTCTGTACCACCTTTCACGCTAATGTTATGATTGGTTTGTAGAGCTCTCTTCTTGTAAATTGCATCAATCCAATTGGTGTTGGAATAGTTATTCGGATCAGTACCATTATCATAATCATTGTAGGCATCTTCTTGATAAACTTTACCGAAGCCGGCAGCCAGACGGGCTTCATTTTCCAGATCCATATATTCTCTACCATTCACTAACTCGGGTAAAGAAGTTGGAGACTGAAAACCAACATAACCACTATAACTAACAGTAGTTTTATCCTTTTTAGCCCCTTGCTTGGTAGTAATAAGAATAACCCCATTCGCTGCTCTGGCACCATAAATAGAAGATGATGCTGCATCCTTTAAAACCGAAACAGATTCAATATCATCAGGGTTAATCAGGTTAATATCACCACCAGCAACACCGTCTATAAGAATTAATGGTGAAGTATTGCTATTAATCGTGCTTATACCACGAACAATTATAGAAGTTGAATTTGCTCCCGGCTGGCCACTGTTATTGGTAATAGTTACACCAGGTAATAAACCTTGTAATCCGGAAGTGGCATTTGTTATCGGGCGGTTTTCCAGTTCACTGCCTTTTACTGCTGCCACAGCTCCCGTCAGATTTACCTTCTTTTGAACTCCATAACCAACAACCACTACATCGTTTAGCTGAACTGTATTTTCTGTTAGTGCTATATCGAGAGATCCTGAACGATTAACAACGTGCCTGGCCTCTGTATAACCTATAAAAGAGAAAAGCAAGGTGCTCCCTTCGGCAACTTTGAGTGAGTAGTCTCCATTTACGTCGGTTATTGTACATGCTGACATGCCAGCCACTCCAACAGTTGAACCTATAATGGGCTCTCCGGTAGCCTTATCTACGACTTTACCATGTATTGATATCTCTTTTTTTTCAGTTTTTACAGGAGATTTTTGTTCATTCTTATTAAAAAGAAGAATGCTATTATCAAGGAAACGAAACCCTATATTTGTGTTTTTCAGGAGTAGGTTTAAAGCCTCTTCCAATGTTACATTCTTTACTTTAAGATTGACATTTTTATCTGTATCAACAAATTCTTTACTATAAGCAACGTTCATTGAAGTTTGCTTACTAAGCAGCTGGATAGCCTCTTTTAAGGTTCGATTGTGAATATTTGCTGAAACTTTCTGTTGTTGCGAATATGCTGCAATGGGAATGCTAAAACATATAGCGCCAATCATTAGCCATTTTCTGGCAAATGAAAACTGTTGTTTTTTTCTCATAAAATAGATTTTTATTTATTGATTAGTTTATTCTCATTTTCTTCTGGCTATATACACTCCGTCCGAAGTTTTCTTAAATTGAACAGGCGTAATAGATTCAATTGTTTCCAAAATATTACCAAGATCATTATTCTTAGAGACGAAAGTATAAGTGAAGGATTTTATTTGTGTATCATTCACACTGAATGTTACGTTAAACTGTCTGGAAAGCACATTCAGCACATCCTGCAACGACGTATTCCGGAACGCCAGGCGATTCTCTTTCCAGTTGGAATCCTCCTTGTAGTATTCATTCGTTCTGATTTTGCATTTATTACTCTCTCTTTCATAAACAGCAGTCTGTCCCGGAAACATTTCAAGCAAAGAAGAATTATTTTGACTGGAGCCAATGCTTATTTTTCCTTCGTCGAGTGTAGCTGTAATATCTTTGTCAGAAGGATAAGCTGAAACATTAAATTTTGTTCCGGTAACCTTTATTCGCATCTCATCGGCCGATACGATGAAAGGCATTTTCGAATTCTTCTTGATTTCAAAATAGGCTTCTCCGACAAGTGATACTTTTCGTTCATCTCCTCCAAATTTATCCGGATAAACTAGTTTTGAATCAGCATTTAACCACACACGGCTTCCATCGGCTAAGAGAACTACAAGTTTTTCTCCTTTTGATGCATAAACCTCCTGATAAACTGGTTTATAGTCTATCACATATTGATAAGTAAAGTAACTGATGTTGAACAGAAGTAATGCAATTGCGCAAGCCCATCTGACAGCCGGCCAAATTTTCCGTTTCTTTCTTTTGTTTACTTCATTAAGTATATTCTGATATACTTTGTATTCATCGAACTCTGGAACTTTACGATCACCCATGTTCAATGGCTTATCTTCCAGTAAACAATCAATATCATTGTCTATGTGCTCAGAAATATAATTAATAATTTCCGGGTCTGCATTTTTGTGTGTATTCTTAATATGCATATGATTAACCATTTTTATATAATACACAGTGCCCGGCAAAAAGTATTATATGAAAAATGATTTTTTTTAAAAAAATAAGGAAAGATATAAAATGTGGCTATTTATCTTTGCTATTACATCAGAAGCATAATTGCATATTCTCTAATCAATGTTTTAATCTGCTTTATTGACTGGCAATATTGAAACTTAATGGTATTAACAGATAAATGGAGTAAATCGGCAATCTCCTGATTAGAGTATTTACCGGATATCTTCATGGCGAAGATTTTTTTCCTTTGAGGAGATAATTGCTCGATGGCTTTATGTATCATTTCAAATTGTTCCTGCTCTAATTCCTGGTAGCTTGTCTCTTCATCAAGATAATTAAGAAATTCCAGACAATCATCAAGTACAAATATATCATTCTTAGTATCGCGTAGGATATTCAACAAGTCATTCTTCAGGACAGTAAAAATGAATCGGTTGATTGGTTTATCTTCATCCAAATCTTCACGCTTGATCCATATTTTCATAAATAGATTCTGAACTGCATCCTCAGCAAGTTCTTTATTGCAAAGGTATTTAAATGACAATGCAAATGCTTTTGCACTATAAATCTTATAAAGATTATTGAATGCAAGTTGATTTCCTTCTTTTAATTGTCGTACTAAAAATGTTTCATCCATAACGATTCTCAATTAACAGCGCGGGTGTAAAATTCGAAAATTATGTGAAAGGAACAAAACTTTTTCAGCTAAATCTTTTAATATTTAATCTAAATGTTAGCTATGTTAAAAAGGAATTTCAAAACACTGTAATGAATCTAAAATCGGCTATTCAACAAATGTAGTCTGCCTAGAAATAATAAAATCAGTATAAAACGAATTCAGAACTAACGAATATAAACCAAGAATCTAATAATTCGGAATATCCATTAAACTAAAAATGAAAAGCGAATGAGTGATTCAGAATATAAAAAAATTATATATACCTTTGTGCCAAAGAGGAAATCATCTCAAAACTGTTAAATACAACAATTAACACACTTATGCGAGTTATAAGCGGAATATATAAAAGAAGAAGGTTTGATGTGCCTAAGTCGTTCAAGGCAAGGCCAACTACCGATTTTGCTAAAGAAAACATTTTCAATGTTCTTTGCAATAATTACGTAGATTTTGAGGAAGGCATTACAGCGCTCGATCTCTTTGCCGGAACCGGTAGCATCAGCATCGAGTTGGTTTCACGCGGATGCGACAAGGTTATCTCCGTAGAGAAAGACCCTGCTCATTATGCATTTATATGCAAGGTGATGGAAACAGTGAAGACTGACAAATGTATTCCCATCCGCGGCGACGTATTCAAATTTATCGGTTCATCTCGTGAGAAGTTTGATCTTATTTTTGCAGATCCTCCTTACGCATTACCCAATCTAAATGACATTCCTCGCATTATATTTGAAAAAGGACTATTAAAAGATGATGGAATACTGGTGCTGGAGCATGGAAAGGAGAACAATTTCGAAGATGATCCACACTTTCTGGAACGACGTGTTTATGGTAGCGTGAATTTCTCTATTTTCTCAAACAAAGAGGAATAGCCATTTAAAGCATCGGACTTAGTATCCGAACAACCGATTCCTTCACTTTTTGTTTTTTTGAGCGCTTTTCCCAGTTTTTAAGATACAAAGGAATGCAATCGCGTTGATCCTGAAAGAAGATCTCTTTCAGGCGTATTGCAGTCGGTTCATCGTACATAAAAGCGTTCACCTCAAAGTTGTGCTCAAAACTACGAAAATCCATGTTGGTGGAACCGACTGTTGAAAGTGCATCATCCGAAACCATCAGCTTAGAGTGGAGAAATCCTTTCTGGTAAAGGAAAACCTTCACACCTGCCTTCATCACATCTTTCAGATAAGAACAAGTTGCCAAATGGGTAATCACAGCATCTGCCTTCTGTGGAATCATCAACCGGATGTCCACTCCTGCCAGCGCGGCTGTTTGCAATGATGCAAGTATCGGTTCTGTCGGTAGGAAATAAGGCGTTTGTATATAGAAATATTTTTTGGCACTGCTGATGGCCAGGCATAATCCCTGCATAATTTCTTTCCATTCCGCAATCGGATCACTCGTAACCACCTGAACTAGGGAATTTCCTGAAGATTCTATTACCGGGAAAAATTTATTGGAAGTCAGCAAGGTCTGATTCACAAAATACCAGTCCAGTAGAAAAGCTGTCTGCAATCCGTGCACGGCTTTTCCTTTAGCCATCAAATGTGTGTCTCTCCATATTCCCCAGTCAAAGCCTCTGATGTATCGTAAGGCAATATTCATGCCACCAACAAATCCTACTTTCCCGTCAATAACAACAATTTTACGGTGATTACGGTAATTCACTTTACTGGTAAACAACGGGAAGCGGACTTTAAGGAAAGCTCTTGCATCGATGCCCGCTTCAATCATTTCTTCAAAAAAACGGTTTGGTACATGCCAGCACCCCACATCATCGTATATCAAACGGACTTCAACTCCCTGACGTGCTTTGTCTATGAGAACGTCGCGCATTAAACGTCCTATCGGATCGTTCTCAAAAATGTAGAACTCCATATGGATATGGCTTTTTGCCTGCATCAGTTCTTTGACAAGGGACTGAATCATTGAATAACCATCAGTATATATCCCCAACTGGTTACCTTCAAAAGGAAGAGCTTGATTGGTGTTACGGAAAAGTTGAGCCACCTGGTACTGATCAGCAGGTAAATCATATGACTCCTGAGCTACGAATTCAGCCATCGGCTTTTTCATCAGTCTATTAAAACTCTTTTTGCTGATAATTTTTTCCCGACGGGTACTTCGTCCGAAGAAGAAATAGAATACAATGCCCACATACGGAAGAAAGGCAAGAACCAATACCCAAGCCATGGTCTTTACCGGGTTGCGATTATCGAGAATAATGATAATAATCATTCCGATAATCACCCCAAAATAAAGAATATTATAAGTTACTGAAAAAATACTATTAAAGATGCTACTCCACTCCATACTTTCAATCTCTTATCATTCCATGATTAGCAAAAATAAACAAAATTATGCAAATCACAGCATCTAAACAAAAAAGAATGAGGTATTACATCATACCGGGGCCACCGCCACCGGGGAATCCACCGCCACCGGGCCTGTCGCCACCACGGGGTCTTTCCCGGGGACCATCTTCAGGACCGTGCCTATCAAATCCACCACGTCTGGATGGAGCTTTACCGCCCAGAGTATTAAACCTGTAAACGAAATGAACCATAAAGTAACTGCCTAAAGTGTTGTATTCAGTGTCTTGTATCATGGTTCCATCAATTGTACGTGTCAGACTACTTTGTTGATGCAGGATATCATATATTTTAAAACGGAGCGTAGCACGGTTATTTCTAAGGAAAGTTTTGGAAAGCTGCGCATTCCAGATTGTTATTTCCTTTTTATATCCATCTGAGTATCCGCTTCTGATATTGCAATTCACATCCGACGAAAGGTACACATTCCATGGAAGATTTATGTTTGTATTCCCTCCGAAAGTATAATCAAACGTTTCTCGATTGCTATCTTTTTGTTTGTTGTTCTTTACAAGTGAATATCTGATACCCGCGTTAAGACTCAGGTCGAATAGATCGCAACGAAAATTACCCGTCATACGCTGCCCCAGATTCAAATTTTGAGTGGTACTCTTCTGTGGTTCAGTGTATACAGAGTCTCTTTTGGCAAGACTAGTAAAACTTACTATATTGCTAAATGATGCATTCGAGGTGGTACTAATGGTAAACTTTCTATTTTTCAAGGGAGAACTGAACGTTAAAAACCCCTGAGTATTCCAGTTACCATTTACATTTTCAAGATATGTCTTTGTAATACCTGTTGATTCTTCATAACTCATTCGGCTGGCCACACTGTTTATGGTATTATTGAAAAATAGATTTGCCGTTATGCTTCGCTGACTTTCTTGCATAAAATTATTGAAGAAAAGCATGAACCGGTTGGAATAAGAGGGTTTTAAGTTTGGGTTACCCAGTCTTATATTAAGCGTATCTGTCTTATCAATTATCGGTTGGAGGTTTTCGATGCTAGGTGACGTGCTTCTTCCCCTATACATAAACCGGAGTTGCTTCTGTTTTGAGAAACGATAATGAAAATCTATGGTTGGAGAGAAATTAACCACATTTTGACTCAGTGGATTATCCTTCTTGTTTGGTCCAATTGCAGTTTTACTCTTTGAAGACTGAGGCTCCAGACTGATTCCTATATTATACATGTATTTAGGGCGAATCGTTCTTAATGAAACCTCAAACTGATTTGTTGCATACCGATTACTCACTACATTACTTTGCGACTCATCATATATATCAGAATAGCGGTTAGTAAGAGTGTCGAGGTTATAAGTATATTTATTTAATGCAGAATATCTGTTCTGATAGCTGTATCTGAACTGCAGAAAGCGATTGGTGAAGATTGGTTCAATATAGATAGCCTGTAACCGGTAATTGAATCCATTACCTGTATTATCTATGTATCTGTCTTGAAGAATTTTTTTATTGGATAAATACAGGAGCGTATTTGAGTAAGAATATTGGTCTGTTTCATTGTTGTTATAGCCATATTCCGCACGCAAAGTAATGCTGCGTCCTTTACTGTTCAGCTTTCTGTTGACCTGCAGGCTTCCACTCAGTGATAAATAGTCTGAATTGCTGTTTGACTTGGACTGTGTTTTGTTAACAAGTTCATGATTTCTATTAGATTTTGTGGAGTACCCATTAGCAAAATTATCAGTATTCGAATAGGTTACATTGGGACGAAACATAATATTTGTCATGGAATCAGGTTTCCATTCCAAACGAAAATTGGCATCCAAGTCATTCCTAAATCGTCTGGTTGAATTATTATTGTTAGAATAATTAATCGATGTAGTATCTTTATCAAGCACCCTTGTCTCTGATGAACTTTTCATCACAGCATCTCTGTCCGAACGTCCGTATTTCACATTACCGCCAAGGTCCAGTTTATTGGTGCTTTTGGCAAAGTTCAGGCCTATAGACTTAGAAGCATTAACCCCTGCACCAGCATTTCCTCCCATGCCCTGCCCGGCATCTCCGAACTCGGAAAATCCCTGGTTATTGGTATTATTAGCAGTACCGATTACAGTAATCTGAGCATTATCGGTAAACTGGCTTGCCATTACTCCGGTTTCATATCGTTTCTGATCACCCATACCAGTGATTAGATTCCCGATCCATCCCCTTTTCATTCCTTTCTTCACTGTCAGGTCAAGTACCGGTTCCTCATCTCCGTCGTCAATACCAGTAACCCTTGCCAGGTCCGATTTCTTATCGTACGCTTTCACATTCTCCACCATGTTTGCTGGCAAATTTTTCATTGCCACCTTTGGGTCATCACTGAAGAACTCTTTACCGTCTACCATGATTTTCTTGACCTCTTTTCCATTGATGGTTACCTTTCCTTCCGTACTAACTTCAGCACCAGGCAGTTTCTTCACCAGTTCTTCCAGCATCGCACCTTCCTGAACACGATAAGCTGAAGCATTGTAAACTACAGTATCCTGCACGACTGTTACTGGAGGAGCTTCTGCCGTTACCACAGCACCTTTCAACATTACCGCATCCGCTTTCATCTGGAGTTCTCCTAAAGCAACGGAAGGTTTAGACGATGTCAATTGAAGTGATTTTATTATTGAGGTATAACCAATAAATGAGATCTTTAATGCATAATGTCCTTTTTTAAGAGATGCGATTGAAAATGAACCGTCTTTTTTACTGGATACTCCGGTAACAAAAGTACTGTCCGGCAATGATAGCACTCGAACAGCAGCCTGTTCTACGGGAATTTTTGTACTTTCATCGACTATCTTTCCAGTCACAGAAGCTCTATTAGTTTGTGCTTCAAGCGATAATACGCAGAAAAAGCAGGATATAAGTAATGTAAACTTGTGTTTCATGTGTATATTTTAAAATAAGAGATCACTTGTCTTTATTATGACAACAAAAGTAATTAAAGGTTTAATCAAAAGTAAAGAGATTACGCGGTAAATAAAAAAAAGGTTTTGCATTTCAACGTTTTTAGTGTAAGTTTGCAGACCATAAAAAGAAAAAAGAACCAACTTAACTTCCCCGGATATGAATAAACAAGAGGTAATCCTTTGCGAAAAGCTAGCAGAAGATCTGCTCAATGCAATGAACAGCAAACCATTTGACAAGCTTTTTGTGCTGACCGATAAGCATACTGCTGTTCTTTGCCTGCCTGCCATACAGGATTTGCTACAGAAACATGATGCAATTTCGATTACGATCCCTGCCGGAGATATTAATAAGAATCTGGATACTCTGGCATATGTCTGGACACAATTGAGCCAGCAAGGGGCTACCCGTCATTCACTACTGATAAATCTAGGAGGAGGAATGACAACCGACCTGGGCGGATTTGCTGCAGCATCCTTCAAAAGAGGAATCAGATACATAAACATACCAACCACCCTTCTGGCAATGGTCGACGCATCGGTTGGAGGAAAAACCGGTATCAACTTCAACGGACTGAAGAATGAAATCGGTGCTTTTGCTCCTGCCAGCAGTGTATTGATTGAAACTGAATTCCTGAAAACGCTAGATCAGGAGAACTTCTTCTCAGGTTATGCAGAAATGCTGAAGCATGGTTTGATAAGCAATGCCGACCATTGGGCAGAACTACTGAACTTTTCTTCCGACCCAATTGACTATCAGTTGCTAAAGGTGCTTGTGGGCAAATCGGTGAAAATAAAAGAAGATATTGTGGAGCAGGACCCGTTTGAAAAAGGAATCCGCAAAGCTCTGAATCTTGGGCACACAGTGGGACATGCTTTTGAAAGTATGTCGTTTGAAGAAAACCGTCCAGTTCTTCATGGATATGCAGTAGCTTGGGGAATTGTTTGCGAACTATACTTATCTTCCATAAAAACAGGATTTCCAACCGACAAACTGAGACAAACCGTTCAGTTTATTAAGGAGAACTATGGCTGTTTCGGCATTGACTGCAACTGCTACGAAAAGCTGTTTGACTATATGCTACACGATAAAAAAAATACGGCAGGAGTCATTAACTTCACCCTGCTCAAAGAGGTGGGCGAGATATGTATCAATCAATCAGCCACAAAAGACGAAATCTTTGAGATGTTCGACTTTTATCGCGAATGCATGGGGCTTTAACAGCCTTTCGGCTTCAAGTTTTTAAATAAAAATTCAGCTAATTATTTGGGGTATTTAAAAGTTTATGTAACTTTGCATCCGCAATTCGGGGTGTAGCTCAGCCCGGTTAGAGTACGCGTCTGGGGGGCGTGTGGTCGGAAGTTCGAATCTTCTCACCCCGACTAACCGAAAATAAGGCACTTGCAAGTTTATTCTTGCAGGTGCTTTTTCTTTTTTAATGAAAGCACGGGGAACTATGCCATATTTTTGTATCTATAGGGGGCGAGATTAAATCCCCCGTGGCTAATTATCAACCAACTAACTTTAAAAATAAAATAGTAAGACAGAAAACAAGGCGGAGTTTTTCTTGCTCAACCTCAAAACGAGAGTTAAAATATGTTTCACCTCTGATTATAAACATATTATAGCTCGATAATTTTTAGCTATTTTTTATGAGAAATAATTATAATACACATACTCTGCTGTAATAACAGTGATAAAACTGGGTATATAAATTAAATACGGACTTACATACAACGCAAATAACTCATATCAAACAATTTAGAACTAAAACGATTGAGTGTAAAATATAATGTATCCGAATAAATATATGTAACACGAAATCAGGGGCAAATTCATCGATTTATTGACAGATTACTCCTTTCCCCTTGCATGCATGAAAAGAAAACGGTGGCTTGACTTGTTGAAAGGGGGATAACATTGCTAAAGGCGGTCGATGCAGTTCTATAATATAGGGGTAACTTAGAAAATAAGATGAATCTCGCCTATTGGTTCCGGTATTACCCCTAGAAACCGTAAACTCGATCTCTGAAAAAGCTTAAATTTAATGGGTTATAAAAATAAAAACATAAGGTAAGATTGGGCAATACATACCGAGAGATTGGGATAATCATAGTGACAGATTGAAAAAACATGGCGAGAGCACGAGCAAAACATGGTGACAGATTTAAAATTCAAGGCGGAAGATTTTCAGGGTGCGCAATTAGTTCCGCTCACAGACGCGATTGTATTATATAACTCAAGAAACAATCAGTGTCAATCCATCATTAACCCATCTGGCTATTTAGATAAAAAAGATGTACTAGAATTCAAGCCCCATTTTAAAGTTGAAGTAATAATGCCGCTTATAGACTGTGTTACCAATAGATAAAGTTACAGCATTTATAAAATTTTTAAGGCCAGTTACGCTTTTGACTCCGATTGACGGACTGTAGTAAAATCCTTCCCCCCTTTTACCGTTGCTTATTTTTAAGCTATAACCTGATTTTAAATCAAAAAAGGGGATGTACTTAAAATTCTTCAGTAAGTTTAGTCGTATATTTCCAAATACCGGAATATATACAGATTGTTTTAATTCATCTTCAGAAAAATCTGGGTATAATGGTCCTATAGTAATTCCGGTTCCTCCTCCTAAATAGACGTATGAATTAAATTGGTACCCAACTGTTCCAAGATATCCTAACCAAGAATCACGAGAACTATTTGCAGTAGTCAATTCTATTTCTCCAATCATTTTTATTCCTTCAATCTTATCACGTTTTGCAGTGTATTTAATGGGCTTTCCAGTCGTATTTTTTTTAGCGTTAGATTCATGAATTACAGTATCCTTATTAAGTGAATCGACAATACATAATTTGCTTTGTGCATATATGGTTTGACTGAGCATTAAAGTCAGCATTAGTAAATATAGATTTAGTCTCATTATCACACTTTATTTAATACATATTATTAAATTCACATATATAAATATTTATTATATAATACAATTACGACTTCAAACATAAGGAAATAATCATAAATAACAGTCAACTTTCTGATTATATTTTTCATTTATTTTAATCCCTTCCCACTATGGCAAGAATAAGCAGCAATGAACATCTTTGTTCTTTATTTATTAAAAAAAATAATGTGTACACCCAAGTGCTGATAGTTTTGCACCAGAATGTACACATTGCTTAAAAACGGATACTAAGAATGTCCGGACTTGATTCTTAAAAATGAATAGTTCAATGATTATTCACTTACCGGCTAATCACATACGTTTTTTTCTCAAGTCCCACACCAGTAATAGTCAGCTTCTTCCAATTCTCGGGCAATACGGATTTGACTTGCACAATTCCTTTATCGGTAATATTCAACCCGCCGAAACCCATCAACACACTTTGCACAACACCACCTGCACCTGTTACAAAATAAGGGTTCTTTCCTCCTTTTGTTTCGGCTATCACCCTGAAAGGTGGATTCAGGTTGGGTTCATAAGCATCCTTAAACCATTTGTACGATTCCTTACTGTTACCTAACCTGGCATTCAGCAATGAGAAGATTGCCTGTGTCATGGCAGGAGTGTCCGAATAAGGAACCTTTTTGCTATAATATTCCAAATCTTTTTTAATCTGGTCTACATCGGTTATCTCTGTCAATGGATATGCCAGGAGGTTAACATCAGCCTGTTTTATTTTTGCACCTTTGTAAGTAGCATGTTCACTGGTAACTCCATCGGGCATTTTTAGAGTCGGGATGTTTTTTGCCACCTTTTCCCAATCCGGATTTGCTTTGATGCCCAGCAATTTAGCCGTAACTGTGGCATATTGCAGATTCGCTTTTGCTACTGCATTGGTAAATGCATTGTTATCAACATTCTCGGCCCATTCATCAGCGCATACCACGTTCTTAATATCATATTTGCCCGATTCGTTTTGCCCTACACGACTTACCCAGAAATCGGCAGTGGCAGAAAGAATAGGCCATCCTTTTTCCTTCAACCAAGTCTTATCTTTGGTTACACAATAATAGTTCCAGACAGCCAATGCCACACACCCGGTAATGTGATGCTCAAACGGGCCGGTCAAGGCGAAAACAGGTGTCTCTTCCTCGCCGGTGAGTGCGCTTTCCCAGGGATACATAGCACCTTTAAACCCATGTGAAAGAGCATTGCGCTTGGCTGCATCCAAACGTTCGAAACGATAATCTATCAGAGACTTTGCTATTTCGGGTTGAAGAACCAAGTAAACCGGAAACATCCAGACATCGAAATCCCAGAACACATGCCCGTTGTACCCCAATCCTGATAAGCCCATAGGCGAAGGAGCAAACGAACTGCCTTCACGGGCGAACGAGTAGAGATGATACAGCATACTGTGAATATCTTGTTGCGACTGCTCATCTCCTTCTATCTGAATGTCGCTTTTCCAGAGATTAGCCCAAGCCTTTTCATGCCCCTGAATCAACCTGTCGCGACCTTCCAGCCGAGCAAAAATAGTGAGACGCTCTGCTTCGTTAAGCGGATCTTTGGTAAAAGCAGAGGAGATTGAGGAACCTACAATGCAGAAAGAAAACGTCTCACCGGCTTTTATGCTTCTGCTGAATTTCATCAGATGCACATCTCCATCATAGATAAGCTGCGGTTTCTGAGTATCGTTTTCTGCAAACATGATATTGGTGGAGGAGCAAAGTAACAATTTCCCTGTGGGACTCTGCGCCGTAGAAGTCAGTAATTCAATCATACCTTGTGGGCTGTTGATTTTATCATGATACTTATTCACAGATTTGAGTGCATCTGTTGTTTCTATAATATTCGCTGCATCAATGGTTAAATCTTTTTGCGCGGTTATCCTGACATCCATCAACACACAAAATGGGAGCTGACGTAGAGAATAGTATGTGTAACTTACACTAGCCCTGTCCTGATAATCAAAAACAGTTGTAAATGCCGCTTTCTGCATATCAAGTTGTTGCTTGAAATTACTCACCGACTTTGCATCGACAGCTTCTCCGTCTATCCACAATGACATATTCAGCAAGTTAAAACTATTCAGAAAATTATTTACTCGACCTTTATAGAGGTCGTAAGTTCCGGCAAGAACCACATTCTTCAGTTTAAATGGTTCGGGTGACGAGACCAAGCCAATAATTCCATTGGCCGCTGTAATTCCATAGTAGTTGGACGAATCAATCTTATCCGCCTTGATTATCCAAGGGTCTGTCTGTGCAAACAATTGCGTAACTGTTAATAACAGAAGTAGAGTCGACAAAATAATCCTTCTTTTTATTGGGAATGCAATTTTCATATTGTACTAAATTTATTGTAAACTATTTCAATACAGGCAGAATAAGCCTTGAAGCTAAATTATTCTGATGAAATACTTTTATTGTTGATTTAACAAAATCACTCTCCTTACAATGGTATATATCCACAAACTTTTGCGGATTTCTGTCCACCAATGGGAACCACGAACTCTGAACCTGAACCATCATGCGATGTCCTTTCTTAAATGTATGTGCTATATCTGCCAACTTAAACGACACAGTTGCCGGTGTATTTGGAGTAAACGCTTTAGGCCGTTCAAAACTATCCCGGAATTTCCCACGCATCACATCTCCACGAACCAGCATCTGGTAGCCATCCATCAAACTACTCTGTTTTTCTCCCGCATTCTTTGGGTCGGAAGAAAAATCATCCGGGAATACATCGATCAGCTTTACTACAAAATCGGCATCTGTGGTAGAAATGCTCACTTTCAAGTCGACAGTAATTTCCCCTCCAAGGGTTAAATCTGCAGTCAGAGGTCCTGTCTCAAATGAAATCACGTCGGGACGACGACTGGCAAACCTCTGGTCGGCTGTCATATAATCGGAACTACGGCTGCGGCTTGCCTTTTCTGAATACGGAACAGGATGCCAGGGGTCTGAAATATATTCAGTATAGGACCTCTTTTCAGTTGGCAAAGCAAACTTTAATGTTCCTTTTTCTCTTAGATAAACCGGGGTTTCAACAACCTGCTTGCAGGGCCATTCAGTGAATTTCCTCCATTGATTCTCTCCGGAAAAGAAAACCAGAACTCTGTTTTGGGTATCCACATTTCCTTTTTCTTTAAGGTAATAATTAAAAAACGGGAACTCGGCTTCGTTCTGATAAAACTCTGCAAGGCCTTTGCCAAAAACAATATTACCTACAGAATTGGCCTCTTTTGACTTCCACTGCCCATGAGACCAAGGTCCCATTATTATAGAAAGATTCGTTTGAGGGCTCTGCTTCTTTATTGCTTTATATAACCCCCAGGTGCCATAACAATCTTCGGCATCGAACAGTCCGCCCACTACGAAAACGGCTGGTTTCAGGTTATAGCAATATCTGCGGCAATCACGTTCCTTCCACCAGGAATCATAATTGGGATGTGCCATTACATCATTCCAGAACTTTATACTGTCTCCCAGCAGACTTGTTATTTGCTTTAAAGAACCCGATTTTAGAAAAAATGAATAATCATCATTCAAATAATAAGGTTTAGCCTGTGATTGGGTTGTTGTCAATGCTAAACGAGGACGATCTACAGAAGAAAGAAACCCGAATGAATCTTCGAGCATAAAAGCTCCGTTATGGTGAATGTCATCGCCCATAAACCAATCGATAGCCGGTGCTTGCGCACAAATGGCACAAATGGCGGGGTGATTACTCAATGCGGCCATTACAGAATAGAATCCGAGATAAGAGGAACCTGTTACTCCAACCCTACCGTTGTTGTCGGTGTTTTTTAAAAGCCACTCGACTGTATCATACGAATCGCTCGCTTCATCTATATCCTTCGCAGTTTTCTTATTTGGATTGAACGGACGGATATTCACGAACTTGCCTTCGCTCATCCAACGCCCTCTTACATCTTGAATAACGAAGATATATCCTTCTTTTGAATAATTTCGCCATATATTCCAAAGATCTGAACTCATTTCATTACCATAAGAGCCTACCCTGTAGGGGGTTCTGGTAAAAAGAATCGGATGCTTCTCTGATTTTGAAACAGGTTCATAAATTGCCGTGTAAAGCCTGGCCCCGTCTCTCATTGGAATCATGACTTCTTTCTTGGTATAATTCTTACCAATCCAATCCGAATCGATTACTTGAGCATGACTAGTTATTAAGCAAGAGAAAAAAAAGAATAGAAATAAAAGCTGTTTCATTGTTGATAAACTTAAGTTTAACTTTTTATATAATTTAGCTTTCGATGTAAATCGAGATAACTATAAGCCTGAAAATAGAGAGAAATATATACAATCAGAATGAATATGCACAAATTTACATTTTTATAATAAAAGGACAACAAAAAATCTTCAGAACATTCAATACCCCTATAATTCAGACCAAGGAATTATCTGCTTTAAGTGCTCTTAAACAGAAAATTAATACAAAAAAATTATCGCGATCTTTTTCGACTCTAATCATCCTTTTTATATGATAACCAAGGATTTTTTATTGTTTCTTTTTGTGCATATCATTAAAGCAGAATTATTACCAAATCAAGAACTTTATATTTCGCCAGTTGTTTTATCTAAAATATAAGAAACAGGAATAGAGACCCTTTTTAAGTACTCTTTACAAAAACATGTTTGTTACTTGTTTCATATAAAACGATACAAATGTTTTAAAATTAAAATCATGAAATTTACGCCACAGAAATATTCCATTGTTGATGAACGGATGAAACCATTTATCGATCCTTTAGAAATATGTGATTATCTCAAGAAAACTCAGTCATCAAAGGAGAGAGTACGTGATATAATAGCCAAATCACTCTCAAAGCAAAGATTGAATCTGGAAGAGGTGGCTTGTCTGATAAACGCAAACACGCCTGAATTGATTGAAGAGATTAAAGAAGGCGCCAAAACGCTTAAACGTTCAATTTACGGGAACAGAATAGTTCTGTTCGCGCCACTGTACATTGGCAATAAATGTACCAACGACTGCCAGTATTGCGGTTTCAGAATTTCGAATAAAAATGCCATCCGGAGAACCCTTTCGGATGAAGAAATAATAAAAGAAATTGAATCGCTGGAAGATGAAGGACAAAAAAGACTGATTCTTGTCTATGGTGAGCACGCTGAATATAGTCCGGAATTCATTGCTCATACCGTGAGAATCGCTTATAGCGTAAAAAAAGGAAAGGGAGAAATCAGAAGGGTGAACATCAATGCGGCCCCTCTCGAAATTGAAGGATTCAGGGAAGTCAAATCATCCGGAATTGGCACTTATCAGATCTTTCAGGAGACCTATCATCCAGAGGCTTATAAAATTTATCATCTGAAAGGCAGAAAAGCAGATTACGGTTACCGGCTTACGGCATTGGACAGAGCACAGGAAGCGGGTATTGATGATGTAGGGATCGGAGCTCTTTTCGGATTGTACGACTGGCGATTTGAAGTAATGGGATTGGTGCGACACACCAACCACTTGGAGGCTTGTTATAATGTCGGACCGCACACTATCTCTTTCCCCAGAGTCAAAGATGCATCAGGACTAAACCTAAAGACAAACTATTTCGTCAGCGATGAAGATTTCACAAAACTGATTGCAATTTTAAGACTTGCCGTGCCATATACAGGAATGATTCTCACGGCTAGAGAACCTGCTTCACTTAGAAACGAGATCATACAGTATGGCATTTCACAAATTGATGGCGGCACAAGTATAGAGATTGGAAGCTATGCTGAGAAATCGGGCACAGAAAAGAATCTGAATAGAGGGCAGTTCCGTATCAACGACGACAGACCGTTGAATGAAATTATTGACGAATTGCTGGAGCAGGGTATGATTCCATCATTCTGTACCGCCTGTTACAGGATAGGCAGAACGGGTGAACATTTCATGGAATTTTCGGTTCCTGGATTCATCAAACGATACTGTACGCCAAACGCAATTCTTACTCTTGCGGAATATCTGATTGACTATGCCCCTGAACAGACCGCTAATAATGGATGGAGGGTTATTAACAAAACGATTGAAGAAATCGAAGATGAAAAGATGAAGATTTCCATTAAAAATAAGATTGAACTTCTTAAATCGGGAAAAAGAGATTTATACTATTAATTTTTGAAAATATGGCAAGAGATCTAAAACCACACATTGGAATTTTTGGCCGGAGAAATGTTGGCAAGAGTTCTTTCATTAATGCATTAACAGGAGCTGATGTTGCCATTGTATCTGAAGTTGCAGGCACAACAACCGATCCTGTGAAAAAATCGATGGAAATACTGGGTGTCGGACCAGCGATCATTATTGATACGGCAGGTATCGATGACAGTGGTGAACTGGGAGATAAAAGAGTGGCAAAAACATTGGATGTGATCAAGCAGATTGATTGTGCAATCTTGCTTATTGCAGATAACACGTTTGATGAATCTGATGAGAAACTGGTTCAGAGTTTTGAGAAATTAGATATAGCCTATATGATTGTGTATAATAAGAGTGATGTTGATCCATTGAGAAATAGTACAATCAAAGAGATTCAAGAATACACCAACGCTCCAATTGTTGAATTCAGTGCCAAAACAAACTTCAATATTGAAGGGGTTGTTGAAACACTGAGATGCAGCATCCCTGAAACAGCCTATCAAAAACCGTCATTATTCAAAGGAATGATTCAACGCGGTGATGTGATGCTACTTATTACATCCATTGACTCGGAAGCACCCGAAGGTCGTTTAATCTTACCACAAGTAATGGCTATTCGGGATATTTTGGACAATGATGCCATCAACATTGTCGTGAAAGAAACTGAGCTTGAGATGTTCTTGAAAAACAGCGGCATTAAGCCTAAAATGGTTATCACAGACAGTCAGGCTTTCAAGATTGTCAACAAAATCGTACCATCCAATGTACCATTAACAGGGTTCAGTGTTGTTTATGCTCGCATGCGGGGCCCGTTTGAAGAATATCTTAAAGGGGTGAAAAAGATTCCGGAACTTAAGAACGGCGACCGCATATTAATCCTTGAATCGTGTACTCATCAGGTAAGCTGTGACGATATCGGTCGGTTTAAAATTCCGGGTTGGTTAAAGGAGTTCACTCAAAAGCAACTGGAATTTGATGTAGTGTCTGGCTTGGATGAAATTAAAAAGCCGATAACCGATTACGCTCTTGTAATTCAGTGCGGTAGTTGCATGATAACCCGTAAACAGGTTTTCAGCCGTCTGTCTGATGCAATTGAGGCAGGAATCCCGGTTACCAACTACGGGTTGACCATTGCCTGGATGAATGGTCTCTATGACAGGGCCATAGCACCTTTTACAAGCTAATATATGGCGGCCATCAGTGAAATATTGAACAAAAAGGAGTTCTCCAAAGATGATATTATACGTTTACTCTCGATTACCAATAAAGATGAGCACGAATTACTTATAAAAAAGGCTTATTCCGTAAAAGTGAATACAGTTGGCAGGAAAGTGCATCTGAGAGGTTTGATTGAATTTTCCAATTATTGCAGGAAGGATTGCTACTACTGCGGTATAAGGAAAGGGAATCAGAAGATCAACAGATATTCGCTCTCCGATGAGCAGGTTCTTCAGGTGGTTGAACTTGCCCGAAGGAATGGACTTACAGGAGTCGTTCTACAATCGGGAGAAACAAGTAGTCAACTTTTCACTGAAAGGGTCACGAATCTGATAGCAAAAATCAAAGAGATCACCGACCCAGGATTTCGTATTACACTTTCCCTGGGAGAACAAACTCCGGAGACTTATCGACAATGGTTCGAAGCGGGAGCCCAGAGATATTTGCTGAGGATTGAAACTTCCAGCGAAAAGCTCTACAGGAAAATTCATCCGGACAATGAGTTGCATAATTTCAAAACACGCCTGGAATGCCTGAAGAATATTCAAAATATAGGATATATGGCTGGTACAGGAGTTATGATTGGACTTCCTTTTCAAACCATAGAGAACCTTACAGACGATTTATTGTTTATAAAAGAGAGAAAGATTGATATGGTGGGAATGGGACCGTATTTGGAACATGCCGATACACCATTGTATAATTATAAGGATTTGCTGATGCCTCAAACGGAACGATTAAAATTATCAATCCGCATGATAGCAATTTTAAGGATAATGATGCCGGATATCAACATCGCATCGACCACCGCTCTGCAATCAATAGATCCTTCCGGAAGAGAACTGGGACTTCAGGCTGGTGCAAATGTGATGATGCCAAATCTGACACCACTCAAATACAGGAGCAATTATCTTCTTTATGATAATAAACCATGTATTGACCAGGTTGCAGATGATTGTCTTTATTGCTTAACAAAGAGAATCAAGATGATAGGTGAGGATATTGCTTATAATGATTATGGAGATTCTATGCATTTTATAAACAGAAAACAACCACAATAATATGGTAACCGAAGGCGAAGTATGTAATGTTCATCTGATGACAGAGGAAGAAAAATATGATCTTCTGAAAAATGTTATCAACGATTACGAAAGAAAAGAGAGTAATCTTATTCAGATTCTGCATATGGCTCAAACCATATTTGGTTTTCTTCCTACTGAAGTTCAACAGTTTATTGCTGAAGAGATGGGATTAACTGTTTCAAAAGTAAACAGTGTTTTAACATTCTACTCTTTCTTTTCTACTAAACCCAAAGGGGAATATACTATTTCCGTTTGTCTGGGAACGGCATGTTATGTTCGCGGAGGCAAGGAAGTTCTTAACAAACTGAAAGAAGAACTGGGCATTGATGTGGGACAAACTACCGAAGACAAAAAGTATTCACTCACTGTAATGCGTTGTATCGGTTCATGCGGTCTTGCACCGGCAATGACCATCAATGGCAAGGTGTATAAACAAGTTAATCCCAACAAAATAAAGCGAATATTGGGAACATTGAAATAGGATGGCAAAAATCTAATCGATAAATCTATGAAGATAAATTCACTTGCAGATCTTGATACAATAAAAAAATGATTTTTTTACTAAAGAAAAATCTTTTAAGTACACCGCACAAATTTGCTATGGAGCTGGGTGTATATCCTCTGATTGCAAAAAATTCAAAGAAGCATTTGAGCAGGCTCTGGAACATGAGCACCTTCAGTCAAAAGTAAGAATAGTACAAACGGGTTGTATGGGAGCCTGTACACTGGGTCCAACCTTAATTATCAATCCGGGCAGTATTCTTTATTGTAACCTGAACCCGGCATGTGCTTCACAGATTATCAACGAGCATATAAAGGAAGGGAAAATAGCTGAAAAATTCTGTTACAAGAACCGGGCGGGAGAAATAATACCCAATTTAAATGATATTCCTTTTTTTAAAAATCAGAAAAAGATTGTACTTCAAAAATGCGGAGTAATTGACTACGCTTCGATAGATGAATACATCGCTCACGACGGATATTTTGCATTGGCAAAAGCACTTACTATGACTCCGGAAGAGGTTGTTGATGAAATCAGAAAATCAGGATTACGGGGCCGTGGAGGCGGTGGGTTTCCTACGGGTGCCAAATGGGCTATGACTCTAAATGAAAAGAGCGATCAGAAATACCTCATCTGCAATGCCGACGAAGGAGACCCGGGGGCATTTATGGATCGAAGCCTGCTCGAGGGAGATGCGCATTCAGTGATCGAAGGGATGATGATCGGAGGATATGCCATCGGCGCATCCAAAGGGGTTGTCTATATCCGTGCCGAATATCCAATTGCTATCGAAAGACTGACAATGGCCATCAGGTCAGCTCATGAAACAAGTCTTTTAGGAGATAACATTCTTGGAAGCAACTTCAGCTTCGACATAGAAATCAGAATCGGAGCAGGAGCTTTTGTATGTGGAGAAGAGACTGCTTTGATGGAGTCTATAGAGGGAAGAAGAGGCGAGCCTCGTCAAAAGCCTCCATATCCGGTACAAAGTGGCCTGTTTGGTAAGCCAACGGTTATCAATAACGTAGAGACATTAGGTAATGTTCCTCAAATTATCCTGAAAGGATCAGAATGGTTCTCTTCTATCGGAACGGAAAAGAGCAAGGGTACAAAAGTTTTTGCTTTGGCTGGAGACATTGTTCACAAAGGATTGGTCGAAGTACCCATGGGAACTACTCTCGGCGAAATCCTCTTCGATATAGGAGGAGGAATTCCAAGAGATAAAGCGTTTAAAATAGCTCAGATTGGAGGTCCTTCAGGAGGATGTCTCACTGCTGAACATCTCAACACACCAATCGATTACGAATCGCTCACCAAACTTGGAGCCATTATGGGATCTGGTGGTTTGATCTGTGCCGATGAAGATGCATGTATGGTTGATATGGCACGATTCTTTATGGATTTTGTTCAGGATGAATCGTGCGGCAAATGCGTTCCATGCCGCATCGGAACCAGGCGGATGCTGGAAATTCTGGAAAGAATCACCATTGGAGAGGGAAAGGAAGGAGATGTGGAACTTTTGATTGAACTGGGTAATATAATCAAAGATACAGCAATCTGTGGGTTAGGTCAAACTGCCCCCAATCCGGTACTCAGCACCATCAAATACTTCAGGCAGGAATACAACGAACATATCAAAAAGAAATATTGCCATGCAGGTGTCTGCGGCGAACTTTTCCTCGCCCCATGCCAGAATGCCTGTCCGGCCAAAGTGAATGTGCCCGGTTATGTTGCTCTTATTGCCGCTGGCAGAGTTCGAGAGGCCTACGACCTTATTCGTCAGGAGAATCCGTTCCCATCTATTTGCGGTCGGGTATGTACGCATCCATGCGAAGGGAAATGCCGTCGCGCTCAGATTGACGAGGCAATCGCCATTGCCGATCTGAAACGTTATGCAGCCGATTATGTGCTTAATTCGGGTGAGCCCCTGGTCAACCTGAATTACCCCAAGAACGGAAAATCAGTGGGTATCATAGGTGCCGGGCCATCAGGTCTGACTTGTGGTTACTTCCTTGCACGACTCGGTTATTCGATTGATATTTACGAAGAAAAGAGCGTGGCAGGCGGAATTCTGGCATACGGGATACCAGAGTATCGGTTACCAAAAGGGGAACTGAAAAAAGAAATCGATTCAATCATTCAGGCAGGAATTAATGTTGTTTATAACACTAAAGTTGGGAAAGACATCATATTCAGTGATTTGAAATCAAAATACGATGCCATATATATTGCTACTGGTACTCAACTCTCAAGAAAGATTGGCATTGAAGGAGAAGAAAAAAGCGGAATATATCACGGGCTCGACTTCCTGACAGATATCAATATGAATAAAAAGGTAAAGGTAAAAGGAGTCGTGGCAGTTATTGGAGGAGGCAATACAGCGATCGATGCAGCCAGATCGGCCCTTCGGCTAGGTGCCAAAGAAGTGCACATTCTTTACAGGAGAACTATAGAAGAAATGCCTGCCGATAAAAGAGAAATTAAAGATGCGATCGAAGAAGGTGTTATTCTGCACGAGCTGGTTGCTCCAATTCGTTTTGTTGGAGATGGCAAAGTTACAGGTATTGAATGTGTCAAGATGGTTCCTGGAAAATTCGGAAAAGACGGCCGAAGAATACCGGTCGAAGTGCTTAATTCTATATTCATGATCAATATCGACATGGCCATTCCGGCTGTAAGTCAATATTCGGATTTGCCTTTTATTCCTAAAGGAGAAGTCGGTGTTACTGATTGGGGAACTTTTATAGTAGATCCGGAAACACAAATGACTACACAACCTGGCATTTTTGCAGGAGGAGATATAGCTCGTGGGTCGGATGTGGTAATTACAGCTATTGCGGACGGAAAAAATGCTGCACGATCTATTGACATCTATCTGGGTGGAACTGGAGTACTGAACATTGGCGAACCGATTAGGATTCCAATGGAAGGGATTGAAGAAGGAATTACAGTTGAGCATGAACGGTTCCAGATGCCATCTCTCGGTCTGAAAGAACGAGCAGGAGATTTCGATGAAGTAAGGCTGGGCTACCATAAACTTAACGCAACTGCCGAAGCAATGAGATGTTTACGATGTTCAAGACGTTCAATAAAAGAGAAATAAAAGACTATGATTAATCTGATCATAAACGATAAAGCGGTTCAGGTGAAAGAAGGAACCACTATTTTTGAAGCTGCCAAAAAGAACCACATCCTTATTCCTCATTTCTGTTATATGGAGAATATTCATAAAATCGGTTCATGCCGGATTTGTGTGGTCGAAGTGGAAGGTTCCAAAAACCTGATGGCTTCATGCATTACTGAAGTAGCAGAAGGAATGATTATTCACACCAATTCTGAACGGGTGCGCAATGCACGAAAAGTAATCTATGAGCTGATGCTTTCCGATCATCCAAAGAATTGCCTTACATGTTGGCGGAATCAGAATTGTGAACTGCAGGATCTGGGTAATTTAATTCAGGTAGATGAATACAGGTACGAGGGTGCCAAATCCAAAGAATATATTGACATCTCGAGCCCCTCAATCGTCCGGGATAGTTCGAAATGCGTTCTTTGCCGACGCTGTGTAACGATATGCAACCAGATTCAGGGAGTTTGTCTTATGAATCCCCACCACCGGGGTTTCTCAACTTTCATCGGACCAACAGACGATGAACTACTGGGCGAGTCCATCTGTACCAATTGCGGACAGTGTGTGCTGGTATGTCCAGTCGGAGCGCTGAAAGAAAAAGATTCAACTGAACAGGTATGGGAAGCTTTATACGATAAGTCAAAAACTGTCATTGTACAGACAGCTCCGGCAGTACGGGCTACTTTAGGTGAGTTGTTCGGTTATGCTCCGGGAACATTGGTAACCGGTCAGATGGCTTCCGCCTTACGCGAAATTGGTTTCAAGTATGTTTTCGACACCAATTTCGGAGCCGACCTCACCATCATGGAGGAAGGTTCTGAATTTCTTGAAAGATTGAAGAATAGATTTACCTCAAAGGAAAAAACCGCTGTTCTTCCAATGATTACAAGCTGCAGCCCGGGTTGGATAAAATATGTAGAGCACCAATATCCCGACCAGCTGTCACATCTTTCAACCTGCAAATCCCCCCACATGATGCTGGGGGCACTGACCAAAACTTACTTTGCTGAGAAAGTCGGCATCGACCCTGCCACCATTTTTATGGTATCTGTAATGCCTTGTACTGCCAAGAAGTTCGAGATTATCCGGCCGGAGATGTACAACAACGGGCTAGCCAATGTGGATGCAGTGATTACCACCCGCGAATTGGGACGGATGATCAAAGAGGTGGGAATTGATTTCCGCAATCTGCCTGATGGTAAATTCGACAGTCCATTGGGACACTCCTCTGGTGCAGCCGATATATTCGGTACAACCGGCGGAGTGATGGAAGCTGCACTTCGCACCGTTTATGAACTGGTTACAGGTCGTGAACTGCCAACCGAAAAGCTCCATCTGAAACCCCTCATGGGACTTAGCCGTATAAAATCAGCAGAGCTAAAGATAGAGGAGGCCTTGCCCGACTTCAGATTTCTTGAAGGAGTGACTCTGAGAGTAGCTGTTACAAGTGGCTTAATTGGGGCTGCCCAGTTAATGGAAGAAATTAAAAAAGGTACTAGTCAATATCATTTTATTGAAGTTATGGGGTGTCCCGGAGGTTGCATCAGTGGTGGAGGTCAACCACGTCCTGTCAATGATGAAATAAGGTTACGCAGACTTGAGGCAATATATAGGGAAGATGAAGGAAAAACCATTCGCAAATCGCATGAGAATGAAGATATCAAAACCATTTACCACGAATTTCTTGGGGCTCCTCTTGGACATAAATCCCACGAATTGCTTCATACTGTTTATACTCCTCGAGGTAAAAAATGAGTTTTCACTCAGGATGACTCCTACTTTTTAATGAATAAAGCTCTGATTTGAAGTTCTGTTATCCAAATATAAAATGGGAAATACCGATTTGATTCAAATTAGTATTCCCATTTTATATTTGAGATTTCAATGAATCGTTATCGGAAACTTATTTTTCATAATTTGAATATTTCGGGAAAGTCTCACCTTTATTTCAACAAAAACTTCCAGCTAAATTGCTTGCTTATTTCAAGAATTTTAACGAACATTGTATCTTATATTTCTTTGTTATATCATAAATCCACCCCTCAGGCTGGTTATTCAAATAGAAGATTTTAAAAAGAATAATTACCCTTACAATTAAAACTATGAAAAGTAGCAGACTCATATTAGCTATCTTCTTGTTCATATTCCTTCTAAGCGAGATCTCGGTTTCTGCCCAAAAGAAATACAAAGCTTACATTGTATCCAATGCCCATTTTGACACCCAGTGGTGCTGGGATGTACAAAAATCCATCAATGAATACCTACTTAACACGATGGATCAGAATTTTCTACTATTAGAAAGTTACCCTGATTATATCTTCAATTTTGAGGGAGGCATCAAATATAGCTGGATGAAAGAGTACTATCCGGAACGTTACGAACGGGTCAAAGAGTACATCCGTCAGGGACGCTGGCATGTAAGCGGCAGTTCATGGGATGCTACCGACCCTAACCTCCCCTCACCAGAGTCGTTTTTCCGGAACATTCTGTTAGGACAGGAGTTTTATCGGAAAGAGTTCGGTGTACAATCAAAAGACATATTCCTGCCCGACTGCTTCGGGTTTGGCTACACTTTGCCCACCATTGCCGCACACGCAGGTCTGATAGGCTTTTCCACCCAGAAGCTGCAATGGAGGTACAAACCGTTTTATGGCAATTCTAAGGTCCCTTTCAATATCGGCTTATGGAAAGGGGTAGACGGTTCAGTAATCATGGCGGCTTTGAATGCTCAAAACTACAACTTCAGCTGGGATCGTAAGGATCTCAGCAAAGATCAGGGAATCAGAGAACTGGCCAGGCAAGGCATCAACAACACCGCCTATCGATATTATGGAACCGGAGATATAGGCGGATCGCCCACCATCGGGTCAGTCATCTCTATTGAAAAAGGACTCAGGGGCAAAGGTGATATACAGATCATCAGTGCTACCTCCGATCAGCTCTATCAGGACTATCTTCCCTTCTACAATCACCCCGAGTTGCCGGTATTCGATGGTGAACTGCTGATGGATGTACATGCCACCGGTTGCTATACCTCACAGGCTGCTATGAAACAATTCAACCGTAAAAACGAGGAGCTGGCTGTTGCAGCAGAGAAATCGTCAGTAGCTGCCCATTATCTTACTGGTACCGTTTATCCTTCGCAAGAGATTGACGAATCCTGGAAAAGATTTATCTGGCATCAGTTTCACGACGATCTGACCGGGACAAGCATTCCAGAAGCATATCGTTTTTCCTGGAATGATGAACTCATTTCCCAGTCATGCTTTGCCGATGTTATCACCTCCTCAGTGGGCAATGTAGCCAAAGCGATGAATACCCTGACCAACGGCATCCCAATTGTGGTTTATAATTCCTTGTCCTCAAACAACAGAGGTATTGTGCGGGCCCGGATCAGCATGGCCAACCCACCCGAACAGATCCGGGTAGTAAATCCAGAAGGCAAAGAGGTTCCTGCACAACTGACCGGTTACAGTAACGAAACCGCAGAAATAGCCTTCAGTGCTGAAGTCGCCCCGACAGGCTATGCCGTATATGACATCTACTCCAGCGAAAACAACGTCCAAAGCCGGTTAAAGATTTCCGGCAACTCGCTGGAAAACCGGATTTATAAACTCACCTTGGATACAAACGGGGATATCTCGTCCCTGATCGACAAACGATACAACAAAGAGCTGGTTGCCCCGGGAAAGGCATTCCGTTTAGCTCTGTTTACCGAAAACAACTCTTTTGCCTGGCCTTCATGGGAAATTCAAAAAAGTACAATCGACGCAACACCGGTTGCTATATCGGATTCTGTATCCATCGTAATCGCTGAGAATGGACCAGCCTGCGCCTCACTATGTGTAAAGCGCAGATTCGGCGACTCTCATTTTATCCAGTACATCCGGATGACAGACGGAGCAGCTGACGATCGCATAGACATAGTCAATGAAGTAGACTGGGCAACCACCAATGCACTACTTAAAGCTGAATTCCCAATGGCTGTCTGCAATCCGCAAGCTACATACGACTTAGGGTTAGGGCAAATCAAACGGGGCAACAATAGCGAAACCGCCTATGAAGTCTATGCACAGCAGTGGGCAGACATCACTGATAACGAAGGATACGGCATCTCCATCCTGAACAACTGTAAATACGGATGGGACAAACCAGCGGACAACATTCTGCGTCTCACCCTGCTGCACGCTCCCAACGTAAAGAATAACTTTACCTATCAGGCCCAGCAGGACATGGGACATCATACATTCACCTACTCCATTGTTGGGCACAGCAATGAGCCTCAACTGGCCTCCATTCCACATAAATCCGACGAACTGAACAACCCGTTGCTGGCATTTCAGTCACCTCGCCACGAAGGTCCTTTGGGCCGAAGATACTCCTTCCTGAAAATCAGCAACCCACAAATAGCCGTGAAAGCTTTAAAGAAGGCACAAGAGGGAGAACAATATATTATCCGGCTTTACGAGACTCAAGGCAAAGAGGCAAAAGATGTGGAGATCGAATTCCCTTCCTCCATTATCGATGCAGCAGAGATGAACGGCGTTGAAAAAGAGATCGGGAAAGCAACAATAAAGGAAAACCGGCTCATCTTCTCCACCACCGCTTTCGCTCCGAAAACATTTGCTATCCGGTTAAAAAAGTGCGAGATAAACCTTCCGGCAGTACATCACACTCAGGTGCAATTGCCATACAATCACCAAGCATTTACCACAGATGCAAGTTTTAAGCAAGGTGAGTTCGACAAAGAAGGATGTTCATTTGCCGCCGAACTCCTCAGAAATGGAATCATAAGCCTGGGTATTCCCTTTAAAATTGGAAACTCGGAAGAAAACAATGTACTGAAATGCCACGGAAATATCATTGAACTTCCAAAAGATCAGAAGTACAAGAAGGTCTATATCCTGGCAACCTCAACAGAGGGAGAAGTAAAAGCCGATTTCAGGTTGGGCAACAAGGTTTTCACCCGGGAAGTACCTTACTATAGCGGATTCTACGGACAATGGGGAAAAACTGGTTTCAGCCGTTCCTACATCAGAGACCTGCCGCTCGCTTATATCGGTACCCACCGTCATAATCCGAAATGCGGCAACGAAGCTTGCGCGTTTACTTATATATACCGCATTTGTCTTGAACTGCCGGAAGGAACCACCCAGCTACAACTGCCCGACGACGACAGAGTGGCAGTATTTGCCATTACCGTATCTGATAACCCTGCAGATGATATAAAAGCGGCAACTCCGTTGATTTCAACATTAGCCGATAGCTCAATGGAATAAGACGAATCGTGCAGTACATTAGCTAACGCATTGGAGAGAAATAAAATATAAAACAGATCAACTAAAAAGCCCGGATTTAACTCCGGGCTTAGATTATGATTTGGCGATGGTGACTTCACCCGACTTAATATCGTATTTAGCCAATAATCTCGACCGATTGTACAAATGAACATATTTTGGCCCTACGATTGACGAGCTCACACTTGGCTCATCAAAAAAGACAGAACGATCTTCACACTCTTTTTTATAAGCTAGAACAGCATCAGAGATCAGCTCATCCACCTGTTTCATCTGTTTGTCAATCTCCTCTTTGGCTTTTACAGAAAGCCTTCTGGCTTCCTCTATAGTTATTTCATGTTTTTCAGCCTTCTCCATCATCTTTTTGATTACTGCAGAAACTTCTTCTCTCTCTTTTGGCTTATTAGAATCTTTCATATTCTGACTATTTTAAATGTACAAAGATGTTTTTCCTATCTCAATTCAGCACAGGATATTTTCACTATATCTGTACCTATAAAAACCATCTAATCAGCAAATTGTTCTCCCGTCTGTATTAAATAAAGTTTCCCATTAATCGTTCACAACCCGAGTCATTTTGCAAGCGAAAATCAGTTCAAGAAATAATTCTATAAACAAAAAAATCCCGCAAAAAGCGGGATCTTAATCTTTTATAAATCTGTCTCACGGATTATTCAAAATAGCTGGACCCATCGAAACAGTGTGTGCAAAGTCTCTCTTTTGGCAAACCAATAGCTTCCACCAGATCATCAAGTGTTTGGAAAGTAAGAGTGGTAAGTCCAAGATGTTCTCTGATCTTTTCAACCATTGCTTTATACTTTTCGCTGTTGCAGTCCGAATATTCTTTCATATCCATCATCTCTATGCCTTCTCTGTTTTCAAGCTCATTCACCGCTTTGTAGGTAGCCAATTCAAGACTTGAACGAGAACGACTGAAGTTCAAAAATTCGCAAGGATAAGTCAATGGTGGACAAGCTATACGCATATTCACCTCTTTAATTCCTGCTTCGTGCAAATCGGTCACATTATCTTTCAGCTGAGTACCTCGTACAATAGAGTCATCGAGGAATACCCCACATTTATCTTTAATGATTGATTTGTTTGGGATTAACTTCATTTTAGCTACTAGCTCACGCATATTCTGGTTTTGAGGCATAAAGCTTCGTGGCCAGGTAGGTGTATATTTTGAATATGGTCTTTTGAGTGGAGTACCTGTTTTATGGCTGTAACCCATGGCATGCCCAACACCCGAGTCGGGAATTCCGGCAACGAAATCAGCATTTACATCATCGCGCCGGGCAAGAGCAGCACCGCATCGATAGCGACATTCGTCCACATTGATTCCTTCATAAAATGAGGGTGGATATCCGTAGTAAACCCATAGGAAAGAGCATATCTGCATTTTCTCATTTGGTTTGCGCAATTGTTCATATCCTTCGGCAGTAATGCGAACAACCTCGCCCGGACCTATATATTTATCAATTTCATAACCCAGGTTTGAGAAAGCACAGGTTTCAAAAGTGGCACCATAACCATTCTCTTTCTTTCCTATGATAATAGGTGTACGTCCCAGTTTATCACGAGCAGCCAACAGGCCTTCTTCTGTCAGGACCAGCATAGAGCACGAGCCCTTTACCTTATCATATACATTCTGGATACCCGATAAAAAGTCTTTTCCTTCCGCAATAAGCATCGCCACCAGTTCGGTTGGATTCACTGTACCACCACTTGTTTCAGAAAAAGTGTGATGTTTTGCCAGGAATTCTGCTTCCAGTTCATCAATATTCACAATTTTATTCACTGTAACCACAGCAAAGCGTCCCAAGTGAGAGTTTACAAGAATCGGTTGTGACTCTGAATCACTAATTACACCTATCCCGCTGTTACCCTCGAAATTTCTGATGTCGTTTTCAAACTTGTTTCTGAAATAGCCATCTTCCAGACTGTGGATAGCTCGTTGAAAACCTTTATTTCTGGAGAAAAAGGTCATACCGGCCCTTTTGGTTCCAAGATGAGAATGATAATCGGTTCCGTAAAAAACATCGTTCACACAATCTTCTTTCAAAACACTGCCAAAGAAACCACTCATAGGATATTGTTTTTTTATATTAAATTAAGGCTGCAAAAATACTTGATTTTAATGTATAAACAAGGGGATTTTTTATTAAGTTTGCACTAATTCCATTGATAAAATGAAATTATCAGAAATATGTCTGAATACGGAAAGTTCTTTGATAATTTGATTGCAGAAAACCAAAGTATGGCAGCAATTGTTATTTGCGCAGTGGATTGGATGAACAAGAAAAACAATAATTGATTGAGTATGAAAACGAATGTTACAGCGGGAAGTCTGAGCACTCTGCTCGAAACCGAAAAAAATATAAATACGGTATTGATTCTTACAGGAGAAATAAATGGGAATGATATCGAAACGATTCGTAACATAGCCAACCTCTCTGTTCTGAATCTTGCAGAGGTGAGTATTGTTGAGGGAGGAGGCTTCTATAACCCGGATCGCGAATATATCTCCATTAAAAAGAATGAAATCCCGGAATATATGTTTGCCGGTATGGACATTATTACCTCTGTTACTTTACCAAACAATGCTGTTGCCATAGGTGAAAAAGCATTCTCTGGCTGTATTGAACTCAGATCCGTCATTATCTCCGACAGTGTTCTTTCCATTGGCAGAGAGGCTTTTAAAGATTGCAACGAATTAGCTTCTGTTTCCATTCCAAATGGAGTTATTGGACGAAACGCTTTTGCCGGCTGCACCGGACTAACCTCTTTAACACTGGGAAATAATGTTATAACTATCGGGGAAGCTGCCTTTATGGGATGTACTGGTTTAACTACTCTTACTATTCCCGATAGCGTAACTTCCATCGGAGATCAGGCATTCAAAGATTGTAGCGCAATAGCATCGCTGATTCTTTCCAGTAATCTTGCGGCAATTGGAGAACAGGCTTTCCGCAACTGCAAAGGGATTAACTCTATTATAATTCCCGAAAGTTTAAAATCAATTGGTGAGAATGCATTCCGAGATTGTTCCGGGCTTACAACCATTGCCATTCCAAAGGGAGTAATACGTATTAGTGACTGGGCATTTTTCGATTGCTCAGGACTCACTTCGGTCATCCTTTCTCCAGGCATTATCTCAATAGGTGAAGCTGCCTTCTTTGGCTGTTCGGGAATTACATCTATTGAAATTCCCGAAAGTGTTGAAGAGATTGGCGAAAATGCATTTCATGATTGTACTGCTTTAAGCACTGTTGCTCTTCCTGACAGCCTGACATCGATATCCGAAAATATGTTCTTTGGCTGCATCAAACTGACAACGGTCAACATTCCTGTCAACATCACCAGTATCGGAGAAAATGCCTTTAATAACTGCTCAGGATTAATAACAATAACCATTCCTTGCTGCGTTACTTCCATTGGTTACCAGGCATTCGCCTTTTGTAAAGGTCTAACAGAAATGCATTGCCAGGCAATCACACCTCCCAATGTAGCTTCAGGAGCTTTCAACGGGATTGATAAAACATACTGCAAACTGTTCGTTCCCAAAGGTGCAGCCAATTCATATAAGAACGTTGCTTTCTGGAGTGATTTTATAACGATTATAGAAGAGTAAACATAATAGAAAACCATTATGTGATTTTTTATTATGTTGTTTAATTCTTTTTCGTTTCGTAAAGAATAATGTATTTGTTAATCAAAAGGTACAAACATTCTGTTATTAACTGGCAAAAAAGAAACAATAAAAAGTCTGCAAACCCAACAGCCAAATTCAATGATCCAATTCTATTAATATATATATATATATATCTTGTAACGAAGATATACACGATGATTTAATCAAATGAGCCAATGATTTATCAAATAAAACCAAAATTGTAAAAATAATAAACCTCAATAGGCTACTTATACTATATATTATATCTGTTTTTTCTTCATAAATTATGAAATAAGAAACGTGCATCAATAGAATAGAGATTAAACAATCAGTAAAACTAATCGACACACCTTGATTTATGTCTAATAGATTCTACAATGAATATGCGAGCAAATTGATTAAATTGGGTGTGGTTGTAACCCAAACAAAGCAAAGTACCCCAATTGTAAAACACAAGAATATTTTTAATCTATTCATAACAATTAATTCCCCCAAATTACATTCGAACTATATTTTCTCAACTATTCTGTTGTAGCCGTCCATTATATGAGCTCTTTTACGTTGTACTATTAGGGCTGAGCTTCCAAATTCTCACACTGATCCCATTGCTGCCAAACACATTACATTGCATCAAGCAACAGTGGATATTATTGTTGTAAAATGCAAACAATGATTATTTAAAGAAGCAGTCTTTTTCCCACACACCAAGTTTATCTAGTATTAAAGCTTCAAAAAATTTCTTCAATTTTAAATTGTCTTCTTTACTCAATTCTTTAGTATTAATTGTTTTCCAACTTGCGAAGTTTTCAGATGTTGTAATGCCAACAAAACCAATTTTAGCTTGAGTATCTTTTACCTCTTTGCTTACATTTATAACACAAAACATCGTTGTTTTTATACTTTTTATATAAAAATAGCAACTATAAAAATTTTCACTATAGTCATCTGGTAGAACACCTATCTCCCCATTCTCAAAAGTTGTAATCACATTGTATTGAGGATTGTTTTTCTTTAGCTCTTTGATCCTGACAATTAAAGAATCACTTGGTATATCAAATCTGTAGTATTCTGCATAAGGATAACTGCCAGATATAATAAAACAGGAACTAAGAAAAAGCAAACAGTATAATATAAAATATTTTTTCATAATTATTTGGTTCATCCGACAAATGCATAGTTCTTATGATGTAGTGCTAATATTTTAAGTTTAAAAAATCTTGCATCTTTATATCCATATGCTTGTCTTTTCATTATTTTGAATTTATTTTTAATGCCTTCTGCTTTCCCGGTTGAAATACAGTGGTCGTACCATGCCAATATTCCACTCTTGTGTGCGGCCAATGTATTTGCAAATTTAAGAAGTTGCTGCTGCTTGCTAGCTATAAACTGGATTGTATCGGCAAACAGATAAAGTATGTTTATTAGAATCACAGCTAAATTTCGATATCCTCACATATGGCTCAGCATTTTAACCAAACTGTTTGTAAAACTCACAGATATCGATTTGGCCTTCCAAATAGTTTAAAAGAGAATCAGTAATCTTTTTTTTTCTTTTATTAGATTCTTTCTTTGCTTTTTTTTCTTCGTTCTTCAGAAATTTTATAGCCCTATGTATTTCTTTCTCATCCAATGGAACTTGCATATCAATAATCATACCATATGCTCCCATAAAGATTTCTCCATCATCTAAATTATTGAATATAAGTTCAATTAAATAATAAAGATATTTAGAGCTGTTGGTGTATTCTCCTAAAAGAAAAAGAAAAGTTCCATTTCGATTCTTCCAACGGGGATCATTTATTATACTGATCAAACAATCCTCTATTCTTTCATCTCTAAAGTTATCAACCAACAAAAATGCAGCCTCATGACTAACCTTTGGATCATCCGAATTCAATATAAGATCAATCAACCGTGCAACATTCTGCTGCTTGGTCTGTTCAATTTCATCCAGTAAAAATTTCATTTCCGATTTATATTCCATATATCATTATTTTACAGTTGGACAATCCATAGCCTTCCATTCCTCAAACAATTCCTTTAATTCATCTTATTAATAAATGGTATTTTAAAAATGCAAACATACAAATTTGCATAGTTAAACAGCAAATGCAATTTCGCAAAATCCTCTATAAAGAATGTAATAAATCATATTCCAAAATTCTTTCATGTCGTAATTATTCATACTTGCCTATTTTCACTTTAAAATGATTACTAATTGAAACCACTAAATCATTTTCTGGTATGCAAAAGTCCCAATTAGTATCATAAGTCCCACCGTTTTCTGTTGCAGAATAAGATACATCGCAAAAGATCTTCACACAATAATTGTTATCGAAATTTAAAGTTAGATCGTACTGCTCAGTAAGATAAAAGGAAAGGAGTTTAGAGCCTTCCAGCTCTTTAACACTTGTTATCAATCTTCCGGTAACTGGAGTGCTATCATCATTACTTGATGCCAATACTTGATTGTTGTGTTCAATTCTCCAGGCGCAATAAATATAAAAATGGGTATTGATTTCAAAATCAATTAACCAGAGAGAGCCCACACATCCACCCGACATGCTTGAAATTACTTTTGAATTTATTGTTGGCTGTATTATTTCTTCAATATTCATATTTGTAATTTTGATTATTCAAATTTCACGAAATCCACAACCTTTATCGATATATTCTGGCTTATTTTATCTATATAATTCGTACAATCTAATTTGCCATTAATTATTTTAGTTCTTATAACTAAAGATTGTTGTGAATCCTCACGGTAATATTTATTAATATATTCTATTTTTTTCAGCATGTGTCGCATATTCATGAGAGATTCATGTGTAAAGTAATCGATGTGAGGCTTACTATCATCAGCCGCATAACGGTTGATGATATGGTTCCTTTTCTGAGCTGGATTGTATCGGTCAAATTTAGTAAATTATATCTAATTGTCACTATATCATGATCTAAAACTGTGATCAGATTGCCATTGGCCCGTAAAAGAATCCCGTATCCCGATCGGCCAGATTGCTGCATTCTTTGGTTCCACATAAATATGAAAAATATAGATTGTTGTAATATTCATCGACCTTTTCATTTGGTTAGCTATGTATTTAAGCGGTATATCTTCTCCATCCCACCAGATATATCAAAATGCTCCAAATTAGAACACAAATAGACTACTTGTTTCCCAAGAGAAATAGTACGAAATCATTAAACCAATAAAATAAGACTGTTAGCTTTTACAATCAGTTTCTGACACTGAAAATGATTGAAGAAAGCAACGAATACAAGATCAATATAGAGACAATTGACTGAAAACCGGACAAAAACACTATCTTTGCAATAGGTTTAACCCCTTTGACGCAAAATAAAATTATAAATCATGCAAATTAAAGTTTCTGCTCCTGCAACTATCCATGCCGCAATTCAGCTGCCGGCTTCGAAAAGTATCAGCAACCGCGCACTGATTATTAACGCCCTGGCTCAAGGGTGCTTCACTCCCGGTAATCTTTCCGACTGCGATGATACCAACGTGATGATCAAGGCGCTGAATTCTCAGGAAGAGACTATCGACATCATGGCTGCCGGAACGGCAATGCGCTTTCTTACCGCTTTTCTTTCGGTAACCGGTGGAACAAGAGTGATTACAGGCACACAACGCATGCAGCAGCGACCGATTGAAATCCTGGTCAACGCACTGAAGATGCTTGGAGCGGATATTGAATATGCCGGTAAAGAGGGATTCCCCCCGCTACATATTAGCGGCAAGCCTCTTGAAGGTGGTGAAATATCGCTGAAAGGAAGCGTAAGCTCGCAATATATCTCTGCCCTACTGATGATTGCGCCCGTTCTGAGAAACGGATTGCAGCTGACACTAACCGGCGAGATCATCTCCCGCCCCTATATCAACCTCACTCTGCAGCTAATGAAGGATTTTGGAGCACAGGCTGAATGGAAATCCGACAACTTGATAGAAGTGGCTCCCCGCCCCTACAGTTCAGTTCCGTTTATTGTGGAATCGGACTGGTCTGCAGCCTCCTACTGGTACCAGATGACGGCACTGGCTCAGGAAGCAGAAGTGGAACTGTTGGGCTTATTCCGTGATAGTTACCAGGGCGACAGTAAGGTGGCCGAGCTGTTTCTTGCATTAGGTGTTGAAACTATCTTTACTTCCAAAGGTGCCTTGCTCCGTAAAACAGGTCAATGCTGCGAACGAATGGATTACAACTTTGTCAATGAGCCCGATTTGGCACAGACATTTGTGGTAACCTGCGCCGCAATGGGCATACCTTTCCGCTTCTCGGGTCTGCAAAGTCTGAAGATAAAGGAAACCGACCGCATGGCTGCCTTGATTGCCGAATTGGCTAAACTGGGATATTTGCTCAGGGAAAGCGAAAACGCCGTGCTTTCATGGGAGGGCGAACGCACAACTGTCACAGAAAAGGCAGTGATTAAAACATACGAAGATCATCGCATGGCGATGGCTTTTGCACCAGTTTGTCTTCGTATACCTTCAATAACCATAAGCGAACCACAGGTTGTTTCAAAGTCCTACCCCAACTATTGGGAGGATTTGAAGCAGGCAGGATTCACAATTTTGGAAGAAAAGTAGACACAAGCGGAACTGAACCTAAAGAAGAGAAAGTCCGATTGTGCATCAAGTAAATAAGATAAGCGGCTGATTGCTCATAAACCAAGCAAGTAGCCGCTTTTTTATTGTTTGAATCTCCAGCATTAAACAATAGTACACCATAACTAAGCAAAACAACGGGATAGTTAAGGGAAAAGATGCTGAAAGAATCCAGGAAAGACGTACACTAAAACAAAAGAAGGCGTACACCTATTACTATTTAAGTGTACACCTTATCGTTATTAGCCCTACTTATTTTACTAAATCAATAGTGAAGAAATACCTTAACCAACGCCAGCAAATGTCTTAGCTACCGTCAACAATTGGTTTACCTCTTCTTAGTTATGAACGTAAGTTCCAATATCTTCTCCTTCAATCACCTTCTTCAGATTACCCACTGTATCCATGTCAAATACAACGATAGGCAGGTTGTTCTCCTTACACATTGTAGTAGCTGTAAGGTCCATCACCTTAAGTCCGCGTGTGTAGATTTCATCATAGGTAATTTCCTTGAATTTTGTAGCACTCTTATCTTTTTCAGGATCGGCCGTATAGATACCATCCACGCGTGTTCCTTTAAGCATTACATCAGCTTCAATCTCGATTCCGCGTAATGACGATCCTGTATCTGTTGTGAAGTAAGGATTTCCGGTTCCTGCCGAGAAGATTCCCACTTCGCCGGCTTCGAGTGTATCAATGGCTTTCCATTTGCTGTAAAATTCTCCAATAGGCTCCATACGAACTGCGGTTAGTACTTTGCTTCTTACACCAATAGCTCCCAAGGCCGAGCTTAGTGCCAGACTGTTGATTACTGTAGCAAGCATCCCCATCTGGTCACCCTTTACCCGATCAAAACCTTTTGAAGCACCACTCAGTCCGCGGAAGATGTTTCCACCACCAATTACGATGCCAATCTGAACACCCAGTTCGTGAATTTCTTTGATCTGCTGAGCATATTCACCCAAACGAACTTCATCAATACCATATTGTTTTTCACCCATTAGGCTCTCGCCGCTTAGCTTCAGGAGGATTCTTTTATACTTAACCATATTACAAAATGTTTATTTTCGGCAAACTTACATAAAAAACTTCAGTTACAAGAGAGATGTCTGCAATTTATTGATATATTTGTATGAAACGTAACAAGGAGCTCGCATGAAAAAAAACTTTACTATTATTACCTCTATTCTTCTCTGGTTCACGTTATCACTTAACGCGCAGACTGCCGAACAAATATTACCTAATGTTACGAAAGCACTGGCTGACCAACATTGGGAAGAGGCCAGTAATTTGTTCCGGTTGGCAGTGGATAAGGATCTGTACAAATCGGAAAAATTCTTTCAGGAATCAATAACCCCCGATTGCCCTGCCAGAGCAGAGATGATTCATCAACTGGGCTTTTATTGTAAAGGGAGAAGAAATTATGAAAAAGCATATGATTATTACAAAGAACTGGTTCAGTTAAGACCCCGCGAAATAATCTATTTGATATCTTGTGCTGAGCTTGAAGTGATTCTTGGAAAGGAAGAGGATGCCGTAAAAACATACGAAAAGGTTCTTACTCTTGACAATAACAACTTAGCGGCTAACATTTTCTTTGGAAACTACTATTTTCTAACAGCCGACAAAGAAAGAAAAATGATTGAAAGGAATTACAAAAAGAATTCGGACCCAACCCGGATGCAATATGCCAACTACCGCAACGAACTGTCTCGTCTGGTAAACGAGCATTATGATAAAGCAAAAAATTATCTGGAGAAAGTTCTAAGTATATTCCCTTCGGCTGAGGCAAAAAAAACGTTAGAAAAAATACGGAAGGTGGAAGAGGAATCCAGACAATAGAAAATCAGACACAACTTTATCTATACGGAGTGGCTCTCAGGAAAAGAAATCCGGAGAGTCATTCCTTTTTTATGAAGAAAATGGTCAACGCCTACAATACACACTGCACCTCTTTAAAAAGATAGCTTCTTAGCTCGCCTGTTTCGGTAAAAAGCAGTAGAGTTCCATCGGACTCAACTCTCACAATTCTAGCTGAGAATCTACCATTCTTGTCACTGTAATTATGGAAACCTTCTTTCCGAAATAACGACTCATGATATCGGTCGCTAATAACTTTCGTTTCTCCCTTGCGCAACAAATCATAATAAGAATATAAACGCTGGAGAATATCCTGCAAAACAGCATTACAATCATGATTTTCGCCGGTTATATTCTTCAAAGAAACAGGATTGGGCGCATTACTTATGAACCGTTCCTGGTTAATGTTCAGTCCAATGCCCAGTATACTTTGCGAGAGCATGGATCCGGCAAGGTCGTTCTCAATTAGAATGCCGCATATCTTCTGTTCTTTCCAGTAAATGTCGTTTGGCCACTTAATGCTGAATCCGGAAGCAAAGTTGTCAAGCGTTTCCTTTATGGACAGGCAGGTAATCTGTGAAATCAGAAACTGGGAACGGGCCGCAACGAATTCAGGTTTCAACAGCACAGTGAAAAGCAGGTTCTTATCCGCTTCACTTTCCCAGGAATTGCCACGTTGCCCTTTACCCGAGGTTTGGTAAGCAGTTGTCACTACTGTGAATTCTTGCAGCTTTTCATGCATCAGAAGCTGCTGAATATATGCGTTTGTAGAATTTGTCTCTTCTAATCTATGTATCGAAAATTTCATCTATTCAAGGTAGTGCATCATATTCCGCACGAAGCTTACGGGTGAATTTCTTTATTACCTCTTCGTACGAATGATCAATCAATTGTTTAATAAGAGAATCACTAACCGTTCCATCGAAAGGAACCTGATTCCAGTACTTTTTATTAAAATGGTAAGCTCCTTCAATACCCGGATACTGCTCACGAAGTTCAATTGCATAATCGGGATCACATTTCAATGTAATCTTATCGGATGATTCCAAATCAATTAACGCAAACATCTTATTCATTACCCGGATTACCAGGGTGGTCTCATCGAAAGGGAAATCTTCGGTCACCCCTTTCTTCTGCAGGTAATAATCTCTGGCTGATTCAATATCCATTTTGTAGTAATTATATTAATTAATATATCCGATCAGCTAACCGGAGGATAAAATGCCTCTTTAATATGCTCTATAGTAAAACAGTTTTGTTCGCCTACCACAGTGATGATATCAAAACGAACCGGCAAATCGAGTTTAAAGAATCGTAGGTAAGCATCTGTAGCCTGCACTATTCGTCTCACCTTCAACGGTGTAACCGCATCATGGGGCTGCGCAAACAAAGTATCTTTTCGGGTTTTAACCTCGACAACTATCAGCTCGCCTTCTTTCTCAGCCACAATATCCAATTCTTTGCGACCTCGTCTCCAGTTACGGTGACAAATGGTATAACCATGAGACATAAGAAACTTTACGGCCTCCTCTTCGCCCGCTTTACCTAAAATATTATGTTCCGCCATAGCTGTTTTTGCAAATTTACTGATTTAATTCTTTGAATTTACAGAAGTAAAAGTAATTTTGCAAAGAATATGGGAGCAAACGACAGAAAAAGAGTAAAAACAGCCGGTAACTTGCCAAAAAGGCAGCAACACATCACCTGTTCACTGAGTGACGAGGAGATGCAGATTGTGGATCGCTATCTGGACAAATACAAGATAGAGAACCGGTCACGCTGGCTGCGCGAAACCGTTCTTCAGTTTGTTTACAAAAATATGCAGGAAGATTACCCTACCCTCTTCGGAGAACACGATATGAGACGCTGATATGCTGGATGATACTTATTTCATGAAACAGGCTTTAATGGAGGCTCAAAAGGCTTTCGACAAAGACGAAGTTCCGGTAGGAGCCGTTGTGGTGTGCAAAGAACGAATTATTGCACGTGGATACAATCTGACGGAAACGCTGAATGACGTGACCGCTCATGCGGAAATGCAGGCAATTACCGCTGCCGCAAACGTATTGGGAGGAAAGTACCTGAATGAATGTACCATCTATGTAACTGTGGAACCATGTGTAATGTGTGCCGGAGCCATTGCATGGGCACAAACCGGAAAGCTTGTTTACGGAGCCGATGATGAAAAACGAGGATATCAAAGATACGCACCAACAGCTATGCATCCGAAAACAATTGTGAAAAAGGGAGTTCTGCAGGAAGAATGTGCCGCGCTGATGAAGTTATTCTTTAAGAAAAAGCGCTGATAAATATCTTCAAAAAGATTATTTTTCTTCTTTTACCTCTTCAAAATCAACATATTCACCATCTTCCTTATCGAAAATCTTTTTTCGCTTTGGCTGACTACCGGAATTATCCGCATAATTTTCATCTCTATCAGAGCGAGCGGACTGACCAGTCACTTTACGCCCAATGCCAAAAATCATTCGTAAAATACCACCTATAATCGATAAGCCGAAAACTAATACAAGAATGATGATAAAAAAGAATAAGCCCAAAATAGCACCCATGAGTAATTAAGTTTTAAATAATGAAGTAGTATAGCAACAAGCGTGCCAGGGTTTGTTGTTTACTTCTTAAATCCTGTTATTACCGACAGAACTATATACCATACAATGACTGCAGCAAAGCCTGCAATTCCTAGTAATAGTAGCATCGGAATGGTAACGAGGAGAAATATAAAGCTTACCTTATTGTCTTTCCAGGAAAGGTTCTTAAATTTTAAAGAGAACATCGGAATCTCCGAAACTAAAAGATAAGAGAACAGAGCTACCAAAACGAAAAGGTAAATGGCATTAAAATTATCGGTAATAAGAAAATCATGTGCCCCTACTACCAACGATCCCCAGAACAGCGCGTTTGCAGGAACAGGAAGTCCGATAAAGGAGCTGGTCTGACGCTCATCAACATTAAATTTTGCCAGACGAAGTGCCGAAAATACAGAAATAGTGAAAGCCAGATACGGTATGTAAGCATCCAGCCCAATCAGGAAGGATGGATAATGTACTTCCTTAAAAAGTGAAAAGACCAACAATGAAGGAGCAACTCCAAAACTTACATCATCGGCAAGCGAATCAAGATCTTTCCCTATCTTGGAATAAGCATGAAGAGTACGTGCCAACATCCCATCAAAAAAGTCAAAAACCGCACTTAAAATAATAAAAAGCATCGCCAGTTCATATTCTGCTTCAAACGCCATTACACAGGCAATACAACCTGAAAAGAGATTTAAACAAGTAACAGAATTGGGAATATGACGAGTGATTGAATTTGCCATCACAATATTTTATTTGAGTTTTGCCAAAACAGTCTGGTTACCAACAGTCAGTTGTCCCATTTTGACAAAGACCTCTGTACCCAATGGAAGGTATACATCAACACGCGAACCAAACTTTATGAATCCCATGTGCTCATCTATATAACACTCTTCACCTGGTTGAGCATAGGTAACAATACGACGGGCCATCGCACCGGCCACCTGTCTTACCAGAATTTCAACTCCTTCGGGGGTTTCAATAACCACTAGTGAGCGTTCGTTATCAGTACTTGCTTTAGGAAGCCAAGCTTTCATGAACTTTCCGTCTTGATGCCCCACTTTTTTCACGGTTCCATCAACCGGATACCAATTGGCATGCACATTTACGATACTCATGAAGATGGAAACCATAATTCTGCGATCGTGAAAATATTCATTTTCATCAACTTCCTCAATCGTAACAATCTTTCCATCGGCCGGCGCTACAACAACTTTTTCGGTGTCTTCCCCAAACAGACGGATAGGGCAACGAAAGAAATTCACCATCAGTCCGTATAGAGCAATGCTGCCAACAAACAAGATATAAAATGGTAATTTGCAATCAATATAGTAATAAACAAGGCTATTTATAACAAATAATGCTAGAAACCCTAATACCAAGATATGAGTTCCTTCACGATGTATTCTTATTTTCTTTAATTTTTTAAGTCGGCCCATGAATGATGTTTAATTATTTAATCCCGCAAAAATAATCACATTTTGAAAAGCTACCAAGTAATTCTTCATAGAAATGAATAATTTTACTTCTTTTCTTTAAAAAATCACTTCTGTTTATAACTTTTAGCGATTTCATTTTTTTGAGCCGTCAAACCTAAGTATCTTTGAAACCATTTTTGGAGAAATTCGTCACAAAAAAAAGATCAATTACAATATGCAAGATTTTGTTCATTTACACGTACACTCACAATACTCTATCCTTGACGGACAGGCATCTATCTCCGCATTAGTAGATAAAGCCATGGCTGATGGAATGAGGGGAATTGCCCTGACCGACCATGGCAACATGTTCGGGGTAAAGGAGTTCTTCAACTATGTAAAGAAGAAGAATGGAGGAACAAACGGCGAGATTAAGGACCTCAAAAAGAGGATAAGCCAAATTGAAGCCGGAGAGGTGGAGTGTGATGATAAAGAGGGGGAAATCAGAAGCTGCAAAGAGAAACTTGAGGCAGCTAAGAAAAAATTATTTAAGCCTATTATAGGCTGTGAAATGTATGTAGCCAAAAGAGCGCTTGAATTGAAGGAAGGAAAACCCGACCAAGGAGGATATCACCTTGTGGTGCTGGCAAAAAACGAAAAAGGATATCATAACCTGATAAAACTTGTGTCCAAGGCATGGACAGACGGTTTTTATTCCCGCCCACGTACCGACCGGAAAGAACTGGAAAAGTACAGCGAAGGACTCATTGTTTCATCTGCCTGCTTGGGAGGTGAGATACCCAGAAAAATCAGGAGTGAAAATATTGAAGAAGCCGAAGAGGCCATCAACTGGTTCAAAAAAGTATTCGGAGAGAACTTCTATATGGAACTTCAACGCCATAAAGCGACTGTAACCAGAGCCAACTATGAGGTGTACGAAATTCAACAAGCGGTAAACAAAGAAATTATTCGTCTGGCAGAGAAGCATCAGGTGAAGCTGATTTGTACCAACGACGTGCACTTTGTGGAAGAAGAACATGCCGAAGCTCACGACCGCCTGATTTGCCTCAGCACAGGTAAAGATCTGGACGACCCGAACCGCATGCTCTACACCAAACAGGAATGGATGAAAACCAGATCGGAGATGAACGAAATCTTTGCAGATGTTCCCGAAGCTCTTTCGAACACCGTGAACATCTGCGACCAGATAGAGTTCTACACCATAGACCACGGCCCTATCCTACCGAACTTTCCAAAGCCCCCGGGTTTTGAGAACGATGATGATTATCTGCGTTACCTCACATACGAAGGGGCTAAAAAGCGGTGGGGCGAACTGAATGAAGAACAAAAGGAACGAGTGGAGTTTGAACTTACCACTATCAAGAATATGGGATTCCCCGGATACTTCCTCATTGTGCAGGACTTTATTGCCGCTGCCAGGGAGATGGGTGTGTCCGTTGGACCGGGACGTGGTTCGGCCGCCGGCTCTGCCGTGGCTTACTGTCTTGGAATTACCCAGATAGATCCGATTGAGTATGATTTGCTTTTTGAGCGTTTCCTCAATCCAGACCGTATCTCACTTCCGGATATCGATATTGACTTCGACGACGATGGTCGCGGGGAGGTACTCCGATGGGTAACAGAGAAATACGGATACGAAAAAGTGGCCCATATCATCACATACGGCACCATGGCCACCAAACTGGCAATCAAGGATGTGGCACGGGTACAGAAACTTCCGTTATCAGAATCGGACAGACTGACAAAATTAATCCCTGACCGCCTGCCTGAGGTAAACGGAAAATCTCCGAAAATTAACCTAAAGAACTGTATTGCAGCCATACCGGAACTGCAGGAGGCATGCAACTCATTCGACCCATTGGTGCGGGACACCATGAAATATGCCCAGATGCTGGAAGGGAATGTGCGCAACACCGGTGTACATGCCTGCGGAACCATCATCTGCCGCGATGATATCACCGACTGGGTACCAGTAAGTACGGCCGACGACAAGGAGACCGGCGAAAAGATGCTGGTAACTCAGTACGAAGGTTCGGTAATTGAAGACACAGGACTTATCAAGATGGACTTCCTTGGATTGAAAACTCTTTCCATTATTAAGGAAGCCGTCGAAAACATACGCCTACACCGAGGCATTGAGCTGGACATTGACACCATTTCCATCAAAGACGAGGCAACTTACAAGTTGTACAGTGAAGGAAAAACAGTAGGTACCTTCCAGTTTGAATCGGCCGGTATGCAGAAATACCTGAAGGAACTGCAACCTTCCACTTTCGAGGACCTAATTGCGATGAATGCGCTTTATCGTCCGGGACCGATGGATTACATTCCTCAGTTTATTGACCGTAAACATGGTCGTGAGCCGATTGTATACGATATTCCGGTCATGGAAAAGTATCTGAAAGATACCTACGGAATTACCGTATATCAGGAACAGGTGATGCTTCTGTCCAGATTGCTGGCCGACTTTACCCGCGGTCAATCCGACGGTTTGCGTAAGGCAATGGGTAAGAAGCTGAAGGATAAGCTGGACCAGCTGAAACCGTTGTTTATCAAGGGCGGACAGAAGAACGGACACGACCCGAAGGTTTTGGAAAAAATCTGGGCCGACTGGGAAAAGTTTGCATCGTATGCGTTCAATAAATCGCACGCTACCTGCTACTCCTGGGTAGCTTATCAAACAGCCTACCTGAAGGCGAATTATCCTTCGGAGTATATGGCAGCCACCATGAGTCGGAACATCTCGAACATTACCGAAATCACCAAACTGATGGACGAATGTAAAGCGATGAATATACTGGTACTGGGTCCGGATATCAATGAAAGTAATCTGAAGTTTACAGTAAACAAGGATGGAAACGTCCGCTTCGGATTGGGAGCCATTAAAGGGGTAGGCGAAAGTGCAGTACAGGCCATTGTTGAGGAACGTGACAACAACGGACCGTTCACCGGAATCTTCGATTTTGTGCAACGGGTAAACCTGAATGCCTGCAATAAAAAGAACATTGAAAACCTGGCTCTGGCCGGCGGATTCGACAACTTTACAGAAATTAAACGCGAACAGTTTTTTGCAGCCAATACAAAAGGGGAAACATTCCTCGAGACACTGGTTCGCTATGGAAATAAATATCAACTAGACAAGGCTGCAGCGGTGAACTCTCTCTTCGGAGGCGATAATGTTATCGAAATTGCCACCCCGGAAATTCTTCCGGCATCCAGATGGAGCGACCTGGAACGTCTGAACAAGGAAAAGGAATTGGTGGGAATCTACCTTTCCGCCCATCCGTTGGATGAATATTCCATCATCCTGAACGATGTTTGCAACACAAAAATGGTTGAATTCTCGGACAGGGCATCGCTGGTAAACCGGGAAATGACGTTCGGTGGAATCGTGACGAACGTTCGCGAAGGGATGGGAAAGACAGGAAAACCTTTCGCCATTGTGAAGATTGAAGACTTCTCGGGTTCCAACGAGCTGCCTTTCTTTGGGAACGACTACATCGAATGGAGAAACTTCCTTTCGGTTGGGATGTTCCTCTACATCAAAGGAAGGTGTCTGCCACGCCAATGGAAGCCCGATGAACTGGATGTCAAGATTACCTCCATCGAGCTGTTGCCCGACGTGAAAGACACCTTGATAGAAAAGATGACGATAAAAATACCGCTGATGGCACTAAACCAGGAAGTGGTAACAGAACTCTCCATCCTGAGCTATGAAAGCCCTGGAAAAACAGAGCTTTACTTTAAAGTGTTTGACGACGAAGCGAATTACAGCGTCGATTTCATGGCAAGGTCCACCAAACTATCGGTTGGAAAAAAACTCATAAATTACATAAATGAGCACCCCGATCTTGAATATCAGATTAATTAATATTATATTTGCGCATATAGAAATTACAAAAAAAAGAAATTAATTATGGCTTTAGCAATCACAGACAATAATTTTGAAGAATTACTTCAAAGCGGAAAACCTTTAGTAGTAGATTTTTGGGCAACATGGTGTGGTCCTTGCAAACAAATCGGACCGGCTATCGAAGAACTGGCTACAGAATACGAAGGTAAAGTAACTGTTGGAAAGTGTGATATCGAAGAGAACGATGACTTGGTTTCTAAATTCGGCATCCGCAACGTACCGACCGTGCTGTTCATCAAAGACGGTGAGGTGGTAGACAAGCAAGTTGGAGCAGCAACAAAGGCTGTATTCCAGGCTAAAATCGATTCATTATTATAAAGAAGGTTTTTAATATTAAGGACTCTCAAAATAAAAACAGACTATGGGCTTAGAAGATGATTTCTTATTGGAAGATGAAGACGACGAAAAGACCGTTGAATTCATCAAGAATTTTTTGCCACAGGACTTGAAAGACAAGTTCACGGACGATGAGCTCTACTATTTCCTTGACGTGATGGTGGATTACTATACCACAAGCGGATGTCTGGACGCACAACCCGACGCCGACGGATATGTAAACATCGACCAGGACGAAATCGTGGATTACATTGTGAAGGAAGCAAAAAAAGATGGTATAGGAGAATTTAATCCCGAAGATATTCTCTTTGTTGTACAGGGAGAAATGGAATATGGGAATTCATTAGGCCAGGTTGAATAAACCGCCGCCTGATTAATTGAATAGGAGGAAAATGAAATGATTTTCCTCCTATTTTTTTGTTATATTATAATTCCGGTAACGAAGGAGACAATTAGCTATATTTATCAATATACAATTTTAAGGATTTAAGATAATCTGTCTCTATTCCAACACTTCTTACCAACACAAATTTTATATTTTCTTTTCTTAGTGGTTTCCCGTCAGCACTAATTTCATCTAATGTAAATGACTTATCAAAAACCTCCACAATTTTCCCAACAAGAATATATTCGTCTGATTCTAAAGATATCTCTATTAATTCGCTACTTTCTTTTAGATAGAGAAATAACGAGCTCAAACTGTTGACTGGAATAGCACTGATCTGCGTCATTGCATTTAATGTAAACTTTAAATCAAATATCTTTCTTTTTATATCAATTTCATCCAATTCATTTACATGTTTAACATGTCTTTTATTGATAAATTTGTATCCGTCTAATACAAAGTCCCCAGGATTTTCATTTATGACCATCCAATAATCACTTTCAGAAAGTTTGATGCCACAGATAACTTCTTTATGCCGATTAATTTTTATTTCTATAGTTTCCATTTATATATATATGATATAAACATAAGTAAAACTTGCATCGTGCTACTTATAACTTCTTTTGCCAAGTCTTATCAACTGAATTGTAATAATAGACTATTGTAATTTTTTCTTTTTTTATAGGTTTTCTTTCATCACGCCCATATTGTTCCAACCCATCACAATAACTATATTTTATCCCTGAAAATTTCAGATCAAAATATCCGTCATTATTCAAATCTATGTTTTTGAGTTTTAAGTTGTCATTTTTATAACTTTCACAATCAAGAGAATGATTGCTGACTGGCTCCTCTGATTCAAATATCTGGTACATTGAGTTGTTTATGAATCCAAAGATTTTAAACACCCCATAACAATATCTATTTTTATATCTGCCTGCAAAATAATAATCATTACTATTTCCTTTTATTTTTATTAGTTCAATCATATCCAAATTCACTAAATATGCATTGCCATTGCTATCAACAATCAGAACAAGTGGATAATGCCAAACATTTGGTAAACTATAACTTAGTTTAATCTTGTAAATTCTACTTTCTCCTAAATCAACAAGATTATATTTACCCCAATACTTTACAGACTCAACGTCTGTATACTTTAGCGAATCGCCAGAACTCTTAATCAGCTGTTCAATTACTATTTTTTTTATTTCACTATTTGAAATACCACTTTTAACATTGACATTTATCTGAGATGATTTTATTGAATCACTCCGAATTTCGGCTTTCATTTTTGGGCAAAAAATAAAAGCCAATACAAGAACCTGCATCTGTATGAATTTATCAACTACCATAGTATATATCATTTACAATATTATACATTAGTTTCATCAAAAACAACTTAAATTGGAGAATTATGCAGGTGTAACAAAAAAGTTATACATCAGGCATTTCCGTTTATAGATAATTCCACTTTTATTCTGTCTATAGAATGGAAGCATCTCATTTTTGTTCTACGTACTGAACACTCCAGCTTTTTAATCCAAAATTTAGCGCTCCTTTCTATTACAAAACGACCTCTTGCAGCCGAAAAAATGAATGAGCAATGGTTCTTTCTAATGATTCTATTGCAAATCCACTAAGAGGTAAAAGTAACCACCTTGATTTGCAGAAAAGAATCTGGTTTTTCTAAATAACTACTGATTTAATCCAAATACGTTTAATGAATTTGTGCGTTCATTGTCAATGAACACTTTGTTTTATTGAACATAACTTCTCTCATTTCCCCATAGAATGAATTTAAAAAAGTCGCACAAGTCACGCAAGCCACGCAAAAACCTTGCAACATACTGTATAACAACAATATACAGGTGCATGACTTCTCTCTAAAAAGCGCGTGACTTCTGAAAAGTCACGCAGTGCCGCCCGGGCGGTATTACAGTGATACTAAACATGGTTATCAATCATTTCTTCGCCTCAGGCTCTTAACTTAAACCAACTACATACAAGCATATTAACCCAAATTAAACGATTGAAATTCAGATTTCGACGCCTTATTTTCTTGGCTACACCCGGGTGTACGCAACCTGCACATCCGGATGTACGACCCCGGTACACCCGGGTGTAAGAGACGGGTAGACGCGGGTGGACATTGAATCAATAACTCTCATAATTATTATCTGGCGAAAGATTCTTCGGGATTCCTCCTCAACTGTAACATTCTTATGGAGTTGCGGTACATCCAACTTTAAATACCATCTTAACAGTTATGGTGTATGCAAAAACCCACATAAAGATGAGCTTTATTGGCCCCGTTTGAAGTGCTTCAAGTGATACAGATTGGTGCACAGCGAATGGCATCGCGAGACGCTTACCCTGAGTGCGTGAGATAAATAAAGTCACGCAGGAAGTCACGCACCCATACTGCATTGATTATAAACACATTAAAACCAAAGTGCGTGACTTGCGTGACTTGTGTTACTTTTTGAAAACCAACTCTATGGAGAGTTGAATGCTTTCAATGCAAATCAATCAGATAAGATGCCGTGCCTTTATCTCAAGATACTTGTTAATAACATCGACCGACAGTTTATCGGGCGTGGTAAGTAAAGAATAGACCGCATGCTGCTTCAGGGTGGAGACCACAAGCTGCTTCTCGGCTGCGAATTTCTCGGCAACCACCTGTTGGCAGTATCCCTCGGCCGAAGTGGGTGTTTTCTCAATGAATGATTTTAGTTCGTTATTCTCAAAGAAAACCACCAGCACCAGGTGCTGACGTGCCAATCGGCGCAGATAGCTTAACTGCCTTTCCATGCCGATGATATTATCAAAATTGGTATAGATAATCAGCAGGCTCCGTTTGCTTATATGCTTGTTCAGGTGAACATAGAGTGACGAATAATCACTTTCGCCGAATGTGGTGGTCTGGCTGTAAAGGTTTTCCAGTATCAGCTGCATCTGCCCCTCTTTTCTGGAAGCGGGCAAGAACGAATCGAATTGCTTCTCAAAAGTCACCAGTCCGGCATTGTCTTCCTTATGAATGGCAATGTAAGATAGAACCAGCGAAGCATTGATGGCATAGTCGAACAGTGTCATCCCCTCGAAAGCGGACTGCATTACCCGCCCCTTGTCAATCACACTGTAAATGTGCTGCGACCGTTCGTTCTGATAGGAGTTCACCATAAGCTGATGGCGGCGGGCTGTGGCTTTCCAGTTGATGGTGCGGTAATCGTCTCCCTTTACATATTCCCTTATCTGCTCAAACTCGGTATGGTGTCCTATCTGTCTTACCCGCTTTATCCCCATCTCCGTGAGGTTATTAGACATGGCCATCAGTTCGTACTGATGCAGCATGAGGTACGAGGGATAGACTTTCACCGACACAGGAGCGCCGCAATTGTACCTGCGTGAGACCAGTCCCAGGAATGTGTGGGCAAAAACCCGAATCAACCCGAAATCATAATTCCCTCTTTTCACGGGACAGAGATTATACTCGATGGTATCGTTAGCACCTGCTTCCAGCGCCAGCTGAAAAGAGATATCGCGACGCTGAAAGACCGGAGGAATCTCATCTATCACCTCCAGATTCACTTTAAAAGGATAGAGGTTTTCAACAGCTATTTTAACCGCATTGTTATCGCCATTGGAGAAGCGCGGCGCACAGGTTCGGGCGGCAGTTATTGAACTTTTGCGATAAAGCAGCCAGCCATCGAATAGCACCGTCAATGCAAAGAGGCACAAAGCAACCTGACCTGCCGTAAAAAGAGGAAGGTAGAGATAGCCCGACCCAAGCAATAGAATCAAAGCGATGCAAATAAGGTAAAACCTTTTAGTCAGAAACATAGTCTATTATTTCGGAACTTCCACTTTTTCAATCAATCGCTGGGAAACTTTAGCTGTTGAGTATCCTTCCATTTCAGCCTCAGCAGTAAGCAAAAGACGGTGTTGCAACACAGGAACTGCCACAAACTTGATGTCTTCGGGAGTCACAAAATCGCGTCCCTGCAAAAGAGCAAAGGCCTTGGCGGCTTGAAGCAAGCAGACCGATGCACGTGGAGAGGCGCCCAGGTAGATTGACTTACTGGTACGGGTTTGCTGAATGATGAGTGCCACATAACGAATCAGGGTGGGTTCCACATACACTTTCCGGGTAAGCTCTCGTAGTGATAGCAACTCCTCCTTCTTCAGAACCGGCTTCACATTGCGAAGCTTCACAAATTCAGCTTGTTCGTGATGACGTTCAAGAATTGCAACTTCTTCTTCCAGGGAGGGATAGCCCAGGGTAACCTTCATCAAAAAACGGTCAATCTGCGCTTCGGGAAGTTTGTAGGTTCCCTCCTGCTCCACCGGATTCTGTGTAGCAAGGATGGTGTAGAGTTCGCCCATCTGATAACTCTTGCCGTCTATTGTGGCCTGCCGTTCCTCCATCACTTCAAAGAGGGCCGACTGAGTTTTTGCAGGAGCGCGGTTAATCTCATCCACCAAAATTACATCACCGAAGAGTGGACCGCGATGGAAATCGAAAGATGAAGTTTTCATATTAAAAACCGTTGTGCCTAATATATCAGATGGCATCAAATCCGGAGTAAACTGAACGCGAGAGAAATCAGCGTCGATCAGTCTAGAAATGATTTTAGCCATCAAAGTTTTGGCAACGCCGGGCACTCCTTCAATCAGCACATGGCCGTTGGCCAGTATGGCAGTCAGAATCAAATCAACCGCCTTGTCTTGTCCGACAACCACTTCGGAAATACATTTTTTCAGTTCGTTGATTTTCTCCGAAAAACCAGTTAAATCAATTCTGCTTGTTGTTTCTTCCATAATCTATTATTTAGTGGAATTTGTTATTATTTCATTCATCTTGTCGATGTATTCTTTCAGTTCCTTTTCGTCAATATCTACATCATATTCCAACAGTTCTAATTTCTTCAGGATAGCATAGAGTACATCCGCATCCATTCCTGCCTTATCGGAAAGCCGCCGGCAAAGCTCCACCGTTAATTCCTCAGAGCTAAGATCAACGCCGGTCTCTTTCTTCAGCACCTGAACAAAACAGCTCTTTTTCTTGCGCAATACTTCCAAGTACTTTTTATCCTGATGATACAAAGTTCCGATTTGTTTCACAAAATCGAGTGTGGTATTTCTGGGAGGATAAATCACCGGGATTACCCGTTGACGCCTCCTGGCCGTAAAGCACATGAAGAGAACCAGAGAAATAAGTGAAAGGTAGACGCTCCATTTTAGCGGAGCCTGAGTAAGAAAATAACGGAGTGGAGTAATTTGTTCCATCTCTTTAGTATCATTTCCCAAACGAACCAGTGGCATTCCTTCCATGTGCGACAAGAGGCCAAAGATGTATCCAGCATTCCCTTTGTCCAGTATCCCATAGTTGGTAAAAAGCAGAGGGTTGGCAACCATAAAAAGCTCACCATTGCCCACTTTCTTACTGAAAGCCACAACATATTTCTGCTTGTTGCGTACCAAAACGGTTGTTGGACATTGAGCCAGACGGGAAGATTTTAGTTGTTTTTCTGATTTTCTTATAAGAGGATTATTCTTTGCATCTTCGGGGTTTAAATAATCATCTTCGGTCAAAGGCTGATCGTCGGTCTCTGTAAACTTATACTCTGGTTCTATGGAATCAACTCCCCAGAAATAATCGGTAAGTAATTGCGAATAAAAATTATAACTTTTATTCGCTGCTGCAGAGTCACAAAAGACCAGAGTTCCTTGTCTCTTCCCGTTGCCGGCCAGCAACCTGAGGTCGTTCAAATCAAAATAGGATTTATGAAATTTAATGTTTAATGAATCTGTAAGGTTATAAGGAAAAGAAGAAGATACAATCATCACCTTGTTCCCTTTATCCAACAGATTCGTCATTGAATTAATATCGACTGAGTCCATCTCCATATCATTCGAAACAAGCAGGAAGGCTCTGGGGGCATTCACTGAATCCTGATCCAACTGATAGAATGTCTCTGTGGAAACAGAGTAATTCCCTTTCAAGGACGAAGTGAGGACATCATCAAACACATAGCAGCCAAATGGTTGCTTGTCGCTTGCACTGAATGTCGGAATCCAGGAATACTCTTTGACCATATTGTGTTCAATGGCAAACATTCCAAAGAAAAGTACAAGGATAAAAATTATAAATTTAATATTAACCTTCACTGTTACCTCCTTTCAGGATAACCTGCTGCAGGTTTTTAACGGCCATGTAAGTCTCTTCCGTTGCCTCAAAATTACCATAACGCACCAACAGAAAGCAATTGGTCAATCCTTTGAATTCTTCTTTAACCTCTTTCCGATTCATTTCATACAGATACTCCGTCGGGGTTTTATACGTCTGCCAATCAATGTGATGATGATCGGACAAGTATTTCAGTGTTTGCAGATAAGCCATACGAACGGCCATATAAAAATCTTTCTTTCCAAGGGCAAGAGCAATTTCCTTGCTAAAATCGACTCCATAAATTGTTTCCTCCTCTAATACATCAGAGGAACTCAACTTCTTAGCCCTGTAAAAAAGTTCAGGTCGTTTTTTATAAACAAGAAAAACCAATAGCAGAATGACAACAAGAATAAGCACAATAAGAATTATATCGCTGTACTTATCGGCAATATCACTGTTGAATATTTGCCTTAACAAGTTGCGAAACCACTCTTTGAACATGTCAATCAGGTTCACATTTCGTTGAACCAGTTGTGAATTGTAGTCATACTGGGACTCCGATTGATATTGAGCTATTTTATCGGCATCGTAAAAAAGAGTATCTGTTTTTAACATTGGTCCTTATAATTGCTCGAAGTTATCAATATCGCTATTCACTGATACTGAATCTTTCGCTTCAGATACACTAAAATAAAAGAATGCTACTCCCACCAGAGTAATAACCTGTGAGATATAGGCTCCAAAACATTGAACTACAGCCAGAACATAACTGATAAAATCCATACCCACTGAGGTTGGAGTCGCACTTGGGTTACTCGCTACGATAATCGATTTGACCACTGCAACCATGGTCCATGGCGTGGAAGTGATGCCATTGATGATTGATCCGATTAAAGATAAAACCAATAAAATCAGGAAAAGAGGTCCCCAAGAAGAGAATCCCAGACGCATGGACTGTTTTAGAGCAACATTCGTTCCACTCCCTTCACCAAAGATATAAGCAGGATAAATTAGCGATAAAGGAACCATGAGAGCAATGGTTCCCGGAATAGTCACAATCAGGGATGGAGGAAAAATTATTCCAAGAGATATTATAACAGCTAAATATCCTATTGAAAGGATTATAAGATAAAACGTCAGGATGAAACACTGTTTGGCATAAGATATCAAATCGGGTTTCATTTCTGACAGCGAATAAGTATCCGAAGGAGCTTTATCCTGATACTTTTGCATCACCGTATAGACAATAGCGGTCAGAATACTTATTCCAACCCATGAGATAACTATCAGGATTATATAGTTAATAAAGAAACTGTAGGGAAGACCTTCGATGGATTGAATAGTAGAAGGAGTGTATTTTGCCACTCCAATTACGGTGCCATAGATATTATTTAGAAGAATTCCCTGTATAATGGAAAATGGTAACATTACGTATAAACAGAGTAATAATATCGGTTTCCAGCTATCTTTTAAAAAGTCGAAAGTAGCTGTGATATTTTCACCGAAAGTTCTCTTTTGATAGAAATTAATTTTTTGATTCTGATAGTTCATAACGCAATGTATTAGGTAAATAGAGATAATAATAGAGCACAAATGTGAGTGAAAGCATGATGATTCCAAGTCTTAACGAATCCGGAAGTTGAGTGTGGCGTGTAATAAAGGACTCCAGAAAACCTGCCACAATAAAGATAGGAAGAGTGCCAATCACAATTTTCAATCCTCGCTTCGCCCCTCTGGTAAAGGATGCCTTACGGGAATAAGTACCTGGAAAAAGCCAACTGTTTCCCATAGCAAGTCCAGCTGCACCAGAAACAATGATGGCAGAAATCTCGAGAGTGCCATGTATCCAGATGGCCAACATTGATTCTCCCAACAAGCCTTGTTGATAAAAGAAAGTCTGGAAAGCTCCAAGCATAATTCCATTGCTGAAGATTATATAGCCGGTTCCGAAACCTGACAAAATTCCCATAGCAAAGCAGACCAGCGCCACCCGAATGTTATTAAGTGTGATACCCAGAAACATAGAAAGTTCTGAGTTTCCGTTATAAACAGCCATGGGTACACCGTTGCGGATATTATTCAGGGTCATATCCACATAACTGTCTCCCATAATCAAGCGTACAAATGTATCATCGTTTAGAGTTGAAAGAGAACCGATAAACATGCTTATGGCGAAAATCAGAAACGAGTAAAGCAGCTCTTTTTGTGAGTCACGCATCACCCTGGGTATCTCTTTGGTCCAGTAAGTAATGATTCGGGACTTATGTTCTTTTTTATTTTTATAAATCCTATTATGAAGAGAGGAAGCGAGATTATTAAGGTAGACGGTAATCCGCGATGCAGGATAATGACTCTGTGAAAATGACAAATCGGATGTTATATCGGTATATACAGCTGCCAAGTGCGCCGGGTCAAGTTCATCGGCTTGATCTACGACCTTCTCAACATCTTTCCACTTTGCTATATTTTGTCGTATAAAAGAGATCTCTTTCATCCGTCTTTATCAGTCTTTTAAATAATATTAGATACTTATACTGACAAAAGTAATTAAATTATATATATTTGCAAGATTAAAGTTTAACTTTTTCTAATCGGATGGCAGATACTTCAATAATCACGGGGCAATACGTTCGAATCAATCAGACTCCCGCCAGTGCAGGTGAACGCATTCTGGCGCAGGTTATTGATTCGGTTATTATTTTTCTGTATGTTTTATTTTTTGTTTTTTTCTTACCTCGTGTACATTTTTTCTCATCTGATGAAAGTCAGGTAATTTTCTTTATTTTGATTGTTCTGCCTGTTTTTTTCTACTCTCTAGCGTTCGAAATCTTCAATAACGGACAGTCTATAGGAAAGAAGTTACTTAATATACGTGTAGTAATGGCAGATGGTTCAACCCCAACGTTGAGCGCTTATCTACTGCGTTGGATTCTTTTTCCTATTGATTTACCAATTACAGGTGGATTGGGACTGGTTAGTATACTGGTAACGAAAAACAGTCAAAGACTTGGTGACCTTGCAGCAGGTACCATGGTGGTTAGACTGAATAATTACCGTAAAATACAGGTTAGTCTGGACGAATACTCGCATTTGGACATTAATTATCGCCCAGTATTCCCTCATGCAGGAGATTTATCTCTGGAACAGATTAATGTAATAGAAAAAACACTGAATAACTACGGGAAAGAAAGATACAATCACATTACTCTTCTAAGCAGTAAAATCAAAAAAATATTGCAGGTTACCCCGGAAATGAGCGATGAAAAGTTTCTGAAAACACTAATAAAAGATTACCAGTACTACGCTTATGTGGATATCTGAAAAAAAGTCAGGATTTGCCTTTGAAACAGAATATAAAAGCAGAAGCTCCTATTAGTATCAGTCCAAAAATACCGTAAATGATGCGTGCCCATCTGCGCCCTACGTTCCGCACCAAGAACTGGATGTTCTGAGACGAGAAAAACCAGTTCCAGTCAAGGAGCGCTGCCAGGAAAGAGATGATTCCTGCCAACGCAAAAAGTCCTTGTACAAAATATTTCGCCCACATTCAGTTAAAATGAAACTAAACGACTGCCGTCTTCCTGCTCGTTGATAGTCACCTTTACACAATCGTAAGGAAGCAGTTCATCAATCAGTTCGGGCCATTCGATAAAACAAATCGCACCGCAATAAAAGTAATCTTCATAACCAAAATCGAAAGCTTCTTCCATTTTGTTGATGCGGTAGAAATCAAAATGATAAATCAATTCTCCACTCGCTGAGCGGTATTCATTAATAATTGAAAATGAGGGAGAGTTTATTACATCGGTCACTCCTAAGCACTCACAAACGGCTTTGATAAAGGTTGTCTTCCCGGCACCCATTTTCCCGTAGAAAGCAAAAACAGTATTATCACCCATTTCTGCAACAAATTGGCGGGCAGCCTCATGAATGTTGTCTAAAGAATCAATCTTAATTTCCATATCTATTGTATTTATTTTCGTTATCGTTTCTTACTTTGCATGCCTATCAAAGGGATAATCATCTCTTCCATAGAAATACCTCCGTGCTGGAACGTATTTGTATAATAGGATACGTAGTAATTGTAATTATTGGGATAAGCAAAGAAATCTCTTCCACCTGCAAAGATATAAGAAGTACTCACATTAGGGCTTGGGAGCTGCGCTTTTTTGGGATCTTTTATCTCAAAAACCTGCTTGGCATTATATCCTAGGCTTTTGCCCAACTTATATCTAAGATTTGTATTGGTGTTGCGGTCGCCTACAACCTTTACCGGGTTGTCGACTCGTATCGTTCCATGGTCGGTTGTTATGATTATCTTATAATCTGTTGCTGCCAATGCTCTGAACAAGTCTTTCACAGAAGAGTGGCGGAACCAGGAAAGAGTTATAGAACGATAAGCTGCTTCCGTAGAGGCCAGCTCACGTACCATTTTTGACTCGGTACGGGCATGCGAGAGCATATCGATAAAATTCAGTACTACAACATTCAGGTCATTATTCTTCAATCGATCCATTGAATTTACAAGTTTTTCAACACCTGCCGAATCATTAATCTTGTGGTAAGAAAAGGTATGCTTGCGGCGATAGCGCTCAATATGTGTCTGAATCAGCGGTGCTTCATTCAGGTTCTTTCCTTCCTCTTCATCTTCATCTACCCAAAGATCGGGAAACATCTCGGCTATTTTGTTGGGCATCAACCCGGAAAAAATGGCGTTACGGGAGTACTGAGTTGCAGTAGGTAAAATACTGTAATACAGCTCTTCTTCAAAGTTGAACGAATCGGCCAACTCATTACTCAGCACTCGCCACTGATCGTATCTAAAATTATCGAGTACAATAAAAAAGACCTTCTCGCCTGCATCGAGCAGCGGGAATATCTTTTTCTTGAAAATATCAGGACTCATCACGGGACGTTCTTCCGGATTAGCAATCCAATCAAGATAGTTCTTCTTGATAAATTTGGTGAATGCACTGTTTGCCTCTGTTTTCTGCATACTCAGCATTTCCGTCATGTTGCTTTCAGACGCCTCTAGTTCAAGTTCCCAATAAACCAACCGTTTATATACTTCCATCCAGTCAGAAAAGGTAAACGAATCGTTTATCTGCATTCCAATCTTTCCGAAGTTTTGTTGATACCCGGTATTAGCCACCTCAGTAAGAATCTCTTTTTTATGCAGATTCTTTTTCAAACTTAGCAATATCTGATTAGGGTTTACCGGTTTTATGAGGTAATCGGCTATTTTTGAACCAATCGCCATATCCATGATATCTTCCTCTTCGCTTTTGGTAATCATAATCACCGGCACAGTAGGACAAATCTCTTTAATCAGCGAAAGGGTTTCCAGGCCGCTAAGTCCGGGCATATTTTCATCCAGGAAAATAAGATCGAATGTAGTCTCCCGGCAAAGGTCGAGCGCATCCTGCCCGTTGGTCACCGTACTTACCTCGTACCCTTTGCTTTGCAAAAAGAGCACATGCGGTTTCAGCAAGTCTATTTCATCGTCCACCCAGAGTAAATGATCTTTTTTCATCTGTCTTTTCTTAGGTTCATTATTATTCTTGTTCTTCCTCGGTATTGTTATTCTCTTCGAAGACCGGTTCATCGAGGGTGTATCCCTTGATGTTCAGTTCCGGAATACCTGAGAAGTTTTTCTGATAGAACTCCTGATAATCGTCAAAGCTGTAATATTTTGATAACAGATCATAATTCTGCTTTGAAATAATCACCGCTCTCATTCCGCTTAGCTTCTTTGCCATCTCCTTATCCTTATACAACAGTCTGATATAATAGTAAGCCTCATCGAAATTGGTAAATTCCTTCACCTGAAGCATTCCAATGCCCTGTTCTTTCACGAAAGAGAGATCAAAGTTCTTCACAATAAAGTTTGAGAAGTTATAGCGTGCCATCTCATACAACAATAGATTTTCGTTTACCTTTCCCTCCTCGTAAGCCAGAATAAAGATGAATGGCGTATTTCTTTCCGCCGTAAATTTCGGCAACATGGTGTCGGCCGCAGCGATCCCCTCTCCTATCTGGCTCTTTCTTCGTTCCCAGATAGATCCGAATGAGGTACTTCCTTTCGCCAGCAGACGACCTTCCTGCAATCCTTTGACTATGTTTGCCGCCAAATCAGTAATCTCATTCTTCGGATATTTCTCCACAATCTCCTTCAACGAGGCCATGAATTCCTTCTGTTCCCCACTCTGTAACTGTCCGATGGCATTCAGGAACATGAACTTTGGCATATGTTGCCCCATTGCATATTTAGTGCGAGCTGTTTCATAGTTGTTTTTGACCTTAGTAAAGTTTCCTTGTTGGTAAGCAGCGTAAGTTTCTGCATAAAGAGAATCTTCCAGATGTTTGCCATGCGTCATATTGTAGGCATAATCTGGGTCGCCCACCGTCATTGAGTACTTGCTTTGAGGAAACTCCTTCATCAGTTTTTCCTTGTAGAAAGCCGTCTCAGAAACCTTGTTCAATCTTAAATTCATAAGATAAAGATTGTAGTAAGCCACATCCAGCTGACCAAATTGAGGGAATTGGGTGTAAAGACGAGAGAAAGTTCTTTGTGCTGCCGGATAATCCTCCAGCTTGTCTTTATAGATAAGACCCATGTTGAACAATCCGTCAGACAAGATGTCATTTGACTCTTGCATTGCCTTTTCGGTAAGAGGTATCTGCTGTAGGTAAAACTCAGGATTCTTGTTATCAGTTACCAAAGTATCCTGCAAGCCCCCTTTTCCTTTTTCTGTAATCCGGGTTGTATCACTCTTAGTCTCCTCGTTATAATTAGTCTCTGCAATTTCGTTGTTGGATATTACCGTTTTGTTTCTTCTGCGCCAGTTATCTTCCAGTTTCCGGCGTCCCCATTTGCGCTGAAAATCACTCTTTCCTTGTGTTACCAATTGTTGATTATAGAAATACCACGATTTATCTCCGGTGTTAATAGCTTTCTGCACAGGCTGAGTGTTCCGCTGGGGCTGACCATCCATAGCCTCTTCCCGCTTTAGCATCAGCTCCTGCAACTCGGCTTCTTTCCGTTCAGCCTCTTCCTTCCGCTTTACCTCCTGAATAATTTTATCAACAGCATTTCTTCTTTCGGCATCGCTCAATGAGGCCAAGTGCTGCAAACTGTCCTGTAACTGTACATTGACTACATACTTCACCAGTTCGTCGAGCACTTCCGAACGTTTATTCAGCTTTTCATATCCGGGATATTCTTTATTGACCAGCCCTATTGCCTCTTTATAGGCAGTCTGCGCTTTCACATAATCAAGGCGGTTCCAGTAGAGGTCTCCTAATCTAAGAAGTAATACCCCTTTCTCAAGGCCATTCCGTGTACTCTCCTTCGCTCCTTTTTCGTATTGCTTGATGGCTTGTGTCGTATCTTTCAGAGAAATATATACATTTCCTATTGCATAATATACCTGTTCCAAATACTCTTTGTTCTTACTGCTACGAGCCATTCCATGCAGTTTCTTAATTGTTCTGCGTGCATCTGAAACCGGAAGGACCTCGGTTTGTTTAATACGGGCGTTGAATTCCATCTCATAAGGAGGGTTTTGTGCAGCCACCTTTCCAAATGCAGCATAAGCATTTGAATTGTCACCAAGTTCCTGATAGACTTGACCAAGCAGATAATACTCCCTGGCCTTTTGCTTCTTTCGTTTCTCGTTTTTGATGATAGTCTTCAGATATGGAATAGCCTCTTTGTACCTTTTCTGTCGGAGAAGATAACTACCATACGCTGCCGAATAAGCCGGTAACAACTTCGAAGGAAGAGTGTCATTATTCAGTTTAGAGAGCACATCGTCGGCATCGTAAAACCAATCCATTTGCGAATAACACTGTGAAAGCCAGATTTTCGCTTCACTCATCACTTGAGGATTGGTATCATACAAACGGGTGATATATGAAAATGTAGAAGCAGCCTCCAAGAACTGTCCTTTGTTATATTGAGCTTTCCCCATCAGCATCCAGGCGTTATGCAAGAAAGGATTATACTCTTTCTGTGCCAGCCAACGTTTCTCTTTAGCACTCTTCTTTCCGACCTTACGATCAGGCTTTTTCTTGATGGAATGTACTTTGATTGCCTTTTGTGCCTTCTCTATAGCCCGGTCAAAATTACCACTTCCCAGCCCTACTGTTTTTTTATTTTCGATAGGATAAAGCGGAAACATCTCCAGATAGTTGTCTTTGTTTCCGGTCTCAATGGCCATTAGTCCTTCTTTGTAGGCCTCATTACCATTAAAATAGACATTATAACGGGTTGTAAAGGCATGATAAAAACGGGAACCAGCCGTATTCTTTTTTACAGAACAGCCTGAAATAACCATCAGCAACAACATGCTTCCGGTGAGATATATCCCTTTTTTATCCAATCTACCAGTATTTAAACGTTTCACATACTAAATTAAACAGAAAATCCTTCTTTTTATTGTTTCTGCAAATGTATAAAAAAGCTACGCGCAACCTTACAAATCACATAAATAATAATCGAGAAGAAAATGATGGATGCACCCGAAGGTACATTCAGAAAATAGGAGATAAACAGGCCACCCAGACATCCCATGTATCCAATCAGGATGGAAATCCAGATAATTGACTTGAATTTATGGGTAAACAGGTTGGCTGTCATCTGAGGAATAGTAAGCAGCGAGAGTACCAGCACGATTCCTACCATACGAAGACATGCCACAATGGTGAGTGCAATGAACATCATCAGGGTATATTCAATAAATGCTACCGGCAAACCTTGAGAACGGGCAAATTCCCTGTCGAAAGCCACATAGATTATCGGATGAAGGAAAAAGAAAAAGAAGAGTGCCAGAGCAATAGATAAAGAGACAAGCATCAGGATATCGACCGTGTTGACTGTAAGAATGTTCCCAAACAGAAAGGCCGAAAGGTCGGGGGCAAATCCGGGAGATAGAAAAGTAAAGATGATTCCCAGCGCCATCCCCATGGTCCAGAAAACTGCAATAGCCGAGTCTTCGCGCATGTCTTTTCTTTTACTGAGCCAGTTCACGCCAAAAGCTGATAGCACAGAAAAGATGGTTGCCGAAATAAGCGGCGCAATACCAAGATATAGTCCGATGCCCACCCCTCCGAATGAGGCATGCGTCAACCCTCCACTGATAAAGACCAGTCGCCGGGTAACGATATAGGTTCCGATAATTCCACAGGCTATGCTGGCAAACAATCCTCCCAACAACGCATTCTGAAAAAAAGTATATTGAAGCAATTCCATCATCTTTACTATTTTAGTTGATTTCACACCTTTCTAACCAGTTTAGAATTAGCGGTATAACGCCTATATACAAGAGGTATAGAATATTTATTCCACATTTTCAGGTTATTTCTGCAAAGTTACAGATTTAATTGTATTTTTGCACACACAACATAACTAAAAGCATGAATAACAACAAATACGGCACGTACAAGTTCGGACTAACCACTGCTTCAGCTTTTGTCATTGCAAACATGATTGGTACAGGGGTATTTACTTCTCTGGGGTTTCAGCTTATGGGAACCACCAACATGACCTCCATCCTGATTCTTTGGTTACTGGGCGGTGTCATTGCTCTTTGCGGTGCTTTGGTATATGGAGAACTGGGGGCTGTAATGCCACGTTCGGGAGGAGAATACCATTATCTGCGGGTTATCTATAACCGTAAGCTGGGTTTTATGGCGGGATGGGCTTCCTTGATAGTCGGATTTGCCGCACCAGTAGCACTGGCCTGTATGGCTCTGAGCGGATATCTGGCAAAGGTTTTCCCGGTTCTCAACCCAATAAGTGTGGGACTGTTGGTATTAACCTTAGTCACAGTCGTTCATGCCTACGATGTTAAGATGGGCGGCGCCGTGCAACGTTTATTTACCTTTTTCAAGATTCTCGTAATCCTGGGATTTATTATCTGCGGATTGGTTATGCCGGTTAAATGCCAGAGTCTATCGGTTTCTCTCTCTGAGTTTTCCTGGGGAGACATCTTCTCAACAGGTTTTGCCGTTTCGCTGGTCTGGGTTTATTACTCCTACTCCGGATGGAACGCTTCAGCCTATATGGCAAATGAAATCAAGAATCCAAAACGCACCATTCCTCGCTCTCTCTTTATCAGCACGTTGGTGGTGACACTGCTTTATCTGCTCATCAATGCCGTGTTCATGCTTTCTACCCCGGTAAACGAAATGACCGGACAGCTGGAAGTGGGATTGATTTCGGCACAACATATCTTTGGACAGACGTTAGGTAATTTGATGGGACTGCTCATTGCCCTGTTACTGATATCAAGCATCAGTTCCATGGTATTCCTCGGACCGCGTGTTTCTCAGGTTATGGGAGAAGACACCTACATTCTGCGTCAGCTTGCCAGAAAATCGGAACGCGGCACCCCTTTTGTCGCTATCTGGGTGCAATACTTTATCAGCGCATTGCTCATCATCACCAACTCTTTCGAGCTGGTGACCAAATATACAGGAATCACCCTCTCCTTTTTCGCCCTGATGACAGTAACCGGTGTCTTTGTACATCGTCATCGTTATCCGCAAGTCGAGCGACCATACAGAACCTGGGGATACCCCGTCACACCGGTTATCTTTATTCTGTTGATTCTCTGGTCGATTGTCTACCTGGTTCGTGAAGATTTCATCCAGACTTTTATCGAAGGAAAGCAAAAAGCGATGTGGATGACCCTTATGAGCATGGCAACACTCCTTTCGGGTGCACTTATTTACCGACTTAACAGATGGGTGCTTTATAAAAAGTTAATATACAAATTAAGTTATGATAAGAATGAAAGCTAAACATGCAATACTATTTATTGCAGGAATGGTGCTGGCCTTTTCCTCTTGTAAACAGAAGCCGGGGAATAGTGCGACCACTGTTACTGAAGTTCCTCAGAAAGATACCGTTCAACAGAAAGAAGAGCCTAAGCTGAATGCCAGCGAAGATCTGAACGAGGCAGCACGTTTCGTGGCGGGGATGCCCATTGAGAACCACGATAGCAAACTCTATGCGCTTACTCAAACCGAAGCATGGAAGGCGCACAGTAAAAACATGGACCAGATATGGAACTCGTTCCTTCAAACGGCTCCGAAAGTAATGGCTTTCTCCCAGAATGAGCTGAATGAGGTGAACAGCAGATGCAAAACTGTGTTCTACCCCTTCGGAGGACCCGACTATCTTTTCCCGAATACCTTCTTCCCCAATATGGATACCTATTTCCTTATCGGACTGGAGCGCCCCGGAAATGCAATCAAGGTGAAACACCCTTCGACTGCAACTTACAGACTGTACCAGAATGCCGTTTCCGACATCCTGAACCTCAGCTTTTTCCGGACACTGGATATGAAGGTAGAACTTGCAAACGATACCATCGATGGCGTTGTTCCCATCATCTCCATGCTTATGGCCCGTTCGGACAGACAAATTGTCAGCATTACTCATAAAAAGATAAACGAGGAAGGAACGATTGTTGATATGGATGAGAACGATACAGCAACAGGAAACCGAAGCAAAATGGTAGAGTTTAAGTATTTCAGGAAAGGAACCAACAAGCTGCAAACGCTTTATTACCTTTCAACCGATCTGAGCAATGGCGGACTTGGAGGCAACAAGCCACTGATGGCTTACATAGATAAGCTGGATCAGACTACAACTGCTTGCTTTATCAAGTCGGCCTCCTACCTGATGCATACCTCATATTTCTCGATTATCCGCGATGCCGTCTTGAACCATGCATGCGCCGTTATGCAGGACGATTCGGGGATCCCACTACGTTTCTATGACAAATCGAAATGGGATATTAATTTGTATGGAGCTTTCACCCAACCCATCAATATGTTTGCCAAGTATCCGCAGCCCGATCTTCGCGATGCATATCAAACACAGGAACCCAAACCAATCAACTTCCGAATAGGGTATGCAAGGCAGTCAAACCTTCAACTCTGCCTATTAAAAAATCAAGGCGAAGAGTAAGGCTTTTATTGGGCAAGGATTCTTGAAAAGAACTACCTCATCTCTTAATAAGGTGTAGATTTTAACCAATTAAAGTCTACACCTTATTTATATTTAGCCTACACCTTTTTACAAATATAACAGCTTAAAAAGCCTTAACATTGGCGTATAAAGTGCTTAACCAACAAGGATAAAGAGCTAAATTGTTGCAGGTTTTCAAAAAATCAACTATTTTTGCTCATTCGAATAGAATCAGAAACAAATAAACTATTAAACCGATACAAGATGATGGACGTAAACAGTTGTATTAACGATGCACAAGAAAAGATGGACATGGCTATCATGTACCTTGATGAGTCATTAGCACACATTCGTGCAGGAAAAGCTAACACACGAATTCTTGATGGTATCCGTGTGGATTCTTACGGAAGCATGGTTGCGCTTAATAATGTGGCTGCAATCAGCACTCCGGATGCTAAAAGCATTGTAATCAAGCCTTGGGATAAAAGCATGTTTCGCGTAATCGAAAAAGCCATTATTGATTCAGAAGTAGGAATTATGCCTGAAAACAACGGAGAAATCATCCGTCTGGGAATACCGCCTCTTACAGAAGAACGACGCAAAACTCTGGCTAAGCAGGCTGCCAAAGATGCTGAAAACGCAAAAATCAGTGTTCGTAATGCCCGTCGGGAAGGAATTGATCATCTGAAGAAACTTCAGAAAGATGGTCTGGCAGAAGATGAAGTAAAAGATGCGGAAGTTCGTCTGCAGAAGGTTCACGACAAGTATATCAAGAAAGTGGACGAAATGTTTGCTGCAAAAGAAAAAGAGATTATGACCGTATAAAAAAGTAGAACGGGGAACAGAGCTTTTGCTCTGTTTCCTGAAGCTTTTTTACAGTAAATCAATAAAAATAAAGAAGTGCGCGGATTAGTTATCAAGAACACAGGAAGCTGGTACCAGGTTAAAACGGAAGACGGACGTTTGGTAGAGTGCAAAATCAAAGGAAATTTCCGCCTTAAGGGAATCAGAAGCACCAACCCCATTGCCGTTGGAGATAACGTACATATTATCATTAATCAGGAAGGTACAGCTTTTATCAGTGAGATTGAGGATCGCAAAAACTACATCATCCGCCGCGCCTCCAACCTATCCAAGCAATCGCATATCCTTGCAGCCAATCTGGACCAGTGTCTGCTGGTGGTTACCGTAAATTACCCCGAAACATCTACCACATTTATCGACCGTTTCCTTGCTTCCGCCGAAGCTTACCAGGTTCCTGTCAAACTCGTTTTCAACAAGGTGGATGCATACGATGAAGATGAGCTGCGCTATCTGGACGGACTTATCAACCTTTACACCTATATCGGCTATCCCTGCTTCAAGGTTTCTGCCATCAACGGCGAAGGAATCGAAGAAGTAAGAAAGTCGATGGAAGGTAAGATTACCCTTTTCTCCGGACATTCCGGCGTTGGGAAATCAACTCTTATTAATGCGCTGGTTCCGGGACTGGAACTGAGAACCGCCGAGATATCAGCCTATCACAAGAAAGGAATGCACACTACCACTTTCTCAGAGATGTTTCCCGTTCCGGGCAATGGATATATTATCGATACTCCAGGCATCAAAGGCTTTGGTACCTTCGACATGAAAGATGAAGAGGTAAGCCACTACTTCCGCGAAATATTCCAAATATCTGATAAATGCAAATACAACAATTGCACCCACCGTCAGGAACCGGGATGCGCTGTACGCGATGCAGTTGAACAACACCTTATCAGCGAATCGCGCTACAACTCTTACCTTAATATTCTGGAAGATAAGGAAGAAGGGAAATACCGTTCGGCTTACTAATCATTTTATTTTTTTCCGAAGCACTATAGCAGATAACAACTTTTATAGAGTAAGGAGTCTTATATAAAAAGAAAAGGACATCCATCACGAATGCCCTTCTCCACATTATTTATATATTGCTTTTAAGTCCTTATTTTGTAGGATTCTGAGTCAGCGTACCGGGATAAGCATTTATTGCATTCTGAGGAATATAATAAACAACACGGTAGTCTGTAGCAGCAACATCTTCCATTGGTTTGTGCGGACCAGGATAATGACGAGTCAATGATTTTCCGTTACGGAATACATCATAACTACGTTCAGCCTGATAAGCCAGCTCCAGCTGACGTTCTTTATCTATTCTTTCCGCTGCATTGGTTGCATCCAAAGAGGCATATCCCTTGCCAGGAAGTGAACGTTCGCGTATAATGTTCAAGTCACTCTTGGCCTCAGCATATTTACCCAATTTTGCATATGCTTCTGCACGATTCAGATAGATTTCACCCAAACGGGAAATTACCGGTGAGTGAAGCTGCGAATCTTCCCCTTCACGTGAGCATTTAACAATGTAGAACATTGGGTAAACACGGTTGAGCTGCATTCTTTGATCGAGCACACCAGTATAAGTTTTACCATCAGAATAATTAATGGAGTAAATACCCTGTTCAGCATCCACAGGAGTCAGCGTATAACTTTTATCGCCCTCTTTGCAAGTAACCGTATTACCATCTTTTGTTACAGAAGCCTGCACATAGTTGTAACCGGTCTGCACGTTGCTGGTATTATATACGTCTTTTATAAAGCGGAACACTTCATCTCTTGTTTCGGTATATTGCGGTTCAATAAACTTGGCACGAGCATCAACAATCTTATTGTTATACCAATCGTTGCGTCCGGTTTCGTCAAGTAAAGCAAGATACTTGCCACTTGCGTACATTTCGCCCCAGCCCATGCCACCAATATTTGAATACATACCGCCGATACCGTAGTAATGATCATAACCAGAGAATTCAGAAGCTACACGTTTGATAACGAAAATGGATTCCTTGTTATCTTCAGGAACAATGGTATTGTATCCCATGAATGTTTCACGATCAAGTAACCCATAAGTATTTGAATTGATCACCTTTGTTGCATAGTCCACTGCCAGTTGGGCATAAGTCGTATTAGGAGACTCATAAGTACCACTCATATAGAGATAAACGCGTGAGAGCAAAGCCTGGGCAGCTTCTTTCGAAGCGTAAGATGGACCATTATTTATCGTCATCATCGACTCAGCTTTTTTCAGGTCATTGATGGCCTGTTCGTAACATGCCTTTACACTCGAACGGTCGGGCAATGAAAGATTCACCATATCTTCCGGAGTTCCATTCACGATGGGCACTCCCAGATTTGTTTCCGGACTTTGATAGTAAGGACGACCATATGCACGAGTAAGGTAAAAGTACATCATTCCACGCAGGAAGTAGCACTCTCCCAACTTATTGTCAACTTCTGCACTCTGTCCTTCTTCAATCATCTTGATGATGTTGGATGATTGAGCAATCACCTTGTAGCCGTTGTCCCAGAAAGATTGCAAACGGTAGTTATTAGGGGTGCGTGAATATGAGATAAATTCATAGAATGCATCAGTAGATGTACCACGGATCATTATGTTGTCTCCTGCGTATTCACCACACCGGTGCATCACGTCCGACCATGTCTTCATCTGTGCATAACAACCATTTAATAATGATTCAAGCGACCCTTGAGGATTGGAAACAATTGTTTCAGCTGCCATTGATCCATAGGGCATTCGTTCTATATCGCAAGCTGTAAAGGAGCATGCGCCTGCCAGAAGCAGTATACTTAGTTTTTTCATATTGTAAATTCCTCTTAATTAAAATGTAACATTGATACCAAACATGATTTTCCGGACGGAGGGGTAAACAGAAGGACCCGCTGTTCCGATAACCGATGAGCCAGAGGCTGGGATTTCCGGATCTACACCCGAATATTTCGTGATGCAGAAGAGATTCTCTCCTGAAACAAATGCTCTCAAGTTAGAGATTGAAAATTGAGGCAAAGTCCAGTTATATCCCAATGTCAATGAGCGAAGTTTAAAGAAGTCACCGTTTTCAAGGAAACGAGAAGAAACTTTGTTAGAATTGGAGCTGTTGTTGTAACTTGCAGCCGGGTGTGTTGCTATATCACCAGGTTTGGTCCAGCGACTCCAATCATCCATTAGTTTCATCTGGTTACGGTCTGTATAAGCACCATCTGAATCATATTCTGAACGTGAGTAGTTGTAAATCTTACCACCTACAGAGTATCCGAAGTTTGCATTCAAATCGAAGCTCTTGTATTTCAACGAAGTAGAGATTGCACCGAAGAAGTCGGGGGTTGATGCGCCACAAACTACCTGATCGGCTTCCGCATACTTGCTGGTAACCTCGCGTGTTTTGTTGCCGTTAGCATCGGTTACGGTTTTATACCATTGCGGAGCACCGTTTTCTGGATTAACACCGGCCCATTCGCGCAAATAGAAGCTATCACTGTCCAGTCCCGGACGAAGCAATTTGTCTGCAGTACCTGCGATACCACTACCATCACTGATGATCATCTGAGCTTTATCTCCATAAAGTTGCTTTATTTCGTTAGAGTTTGTACCCAGATTCAAGGTTACATTCCAGTTCCAGTTCTTGTTTTTGATAATGTCGCCACCTAAGGTTAGTTCTATACCCTTGTTATTCAGTTCACCTACGTTTCTCCAGATGCCGGTTACACCGGTAAGTCCAGATACCGGAACCCTATAAAGCAGGTTACTGGTATTTTTATTATATAAATCCAATGTCAGATACACCCGGTTAAAGAAGGTTGCATCCAGACCAATTCCAGTAGTATAGGTCTTCTCCCAAGTGAGGTCCTTGTTACCAATTTGCGAGATCAAAGCTCCCGGTATTTCATTATAGCTTGACGATACAGAATAAAGGTCGTATTGTGGATAGAGGTCCCCAGGGCGGCTACCAACGGAACCATAAGACGCACGAAGTTTCAATGCGTTTACCCAATCAGCGCTGAACCACTCTTCACGGTGAACATTCCAACCACCACTTATAGAGAAGAAGTTACCATACTTAGCATTGTCACCAAAGTTAGAAGCACCATCGCGTCGGAAAGAAACCTGAGCCAGGTACTTTTCATCATACGAATAATTGGCATTAAACAGGTATGACTGTACAGCCCATTCACTGATATTTCCACCAACAGCTTCAGGTTTAGCAGTTACATCTAGCACTTCAAATCCCGGAACAAATCCTGTACCTGTAGCCGAAATGTTTTTCCCCCAATAATCGTTGAATTCATAAGCAGCCAAGGCATTCACGGAGTGTTTTCCAAATGATTTATTGAAACGGATCAACTGGTTGGTATAGCGACGTTCCATATTGCTCTGGTACTCGTACAAGCGACCGTTTACACCTTCACCACTTGAAGAGCGAGGATCGGTATAATAATTGTAAGTGCTGCCTGTCCACTTGATGTTATTAACAGAAGAGAAAGTTAGCCAGTCTGTAATTTTCACATCAAAGTCGAAGTTACCCATAAACTCATAGTCGGTAGATTTGCCGTAATCCCACTGTAAATCGTACAAGTAGTTTGTGCTGTTACTATTAACCCAGGTGTCAGAGTAGTTACCCACGATCTTTCCTTTGCTATCGTATGGGTTATCCCATGGCATGTTAGAATACATAGCAGTTACCGAATACTGACGATCTTTGATATTGTTTTTTGATCCGGAGATCGAAGGTTTAATAGTCAACCATTCGTAAGGTTTATAATCGGTCTTAAGACGGAAGTTATAACGAGTGTAATCATACCCCTTCACAGCCCCAGTCTCATCATAAACGCCTAATGAAAAGTAAGACCGCAGTTTTTCATCACCTCCGGAAAGAGACATATTGTAATCTTGAGCCACGCCAGTATGTGTAGCCAAATCCCACCAGTTAAAATTACTATTACGTAAATCACTATTCCAGCGAGGGAATGAGATATCTTCTGCATTTGTAAATGATTTATAATAATCATAAAGCTCAGCACCATTCATTACCTTTAGATTGCCATTATTCAGTTTGCTAAAACCCACTTTAGCAGAAGCTGTCATTGTCATCTTCTGTATTTTCGCTTTTTTAGTCGTTACCAAAATAACTCCGTTGGCGCCTTGCGAACCGTAAATAGCAGTTGATGCAGCATCTTTCAGAATAGTAACGCTTTCAATATCTGCCGGATTTAATGCACCAGCATCAGAGCCCACAATAACACCATCGATTACCCACAGCGGAGCTGTACTTCCGTTTACTGTAGATTTTCCACGAATCACAATGGCAGCTTCAGAACCTGGTTGTCCGGAACCCGGAGCAACAAATACACCCGGAGCCTTGCCGCTCAGCAGGTTGGCCGCATTCGGAGTGGTAATATCAACTAATTTATCACTTTTGATTGTTTGCAGAGAACCAGTCAGACTTTCTTTCTTCTGTGTACCATAACCTACAACTACTACTTCACTCAGTACTTTGTCATTATCTTGAAGAACGATCTTCAAGGTAGTTTGGTTTCCAACAGGCACTTCAGTAGAAGCGTAACCTAGAAACGAAACAACTAGCGTTGCTTTATTAGAAGCTTCAATCATAAAACCACCGTCAATGTCGGTATAAGTACCAGTCGTGGTTCCTTTTACGGAGACATTTGCTCCTACAATTGGTTCTCCTTTAGAATCGGATACAGTTCCTGTCACTTTTCGATTCTGAAGTGATTCAGCGAAAACAGACCCGACACACAGGAAAAAGTTTAAAAACAGACAAATTAAGATCATCTGTTTTCTGTTTAATGTTTTCATTTGTTTAGATTTGGACATACTTTTAGCAATTTTAATTATAGAATATATTAGTCGAAAGAAATTCCAAGAATTTCTTTCTTAATTAAAATCAACAAAATATTTATCTGGTTAACAATGGCAAAGATATATGTTTTTTCTTTTTTTATGTATTTTTTCGAATAAATTTATATGTTAAAAATATGATCCCTATTTATACACCACATTATCAACCAATTAGCCACAGATAGAAGTTCAAGTCAAAATTAGTCAATCGTCATCTTTAGTAATCGCAAACCCTAAAATTAAAAGTTATATTTTTATACATACATCTAATGTTTTAAAGAAGATAAAAACCACATGAAAGTAATAAAATAAACAAATACGAGAAAAACAAATAGCAGTCTTACATTTATTTAGTATCTAATTTTTACTATTTACATGGAATATTTCAGAATTACATAATACTATAACTTATTATATATTAATAAAATACAGATAACAAAGCATCAAAATACACAAATTAGAATTAATAAAATGTCAAAATAAGATCTATTTAAATATTTATAATTTAATAACTTAGACTTAAAATAGCATATTTATTCTTAATCAAACATAATCACAATCTATTATTGAAATTATTTTATTATATAGTCGCATTAAAACAAATATAATAAATTAAAGACTGCATTCTCATTTACAGGAAACAGCCTTTCAAATGCAAAGAATGCTCAACCATGAGTCCTCCAATATTGATTAAAGAAAAAAAGCCCCGGCCGCTCAATCCAGAGCGCCGGGGCTTTAACATATAATATCAATGTGTTACTTACAGCTTACACAAATAGGCTTAATCTGCTTGAAGAAATCGTTTCCTTTGTTATCCACCAAAATAAATGCAGGGAAGTTTTCCACTTCAATTTTCCAGATTGCTTCCATACCCAGTTCAGGATATTCAAGGCATTCTACCTTCTTAATGTTATTCTGTGCCAGGATAGCAGCCGGTCCACCGATACTACCCAAATAGAAACCGCCATGCTTTTTGCAGGCATCAGTTACCTGCTGACTGCGGTTACCTTTAGCAATCATAATCATGCTACCACCGTTTTCCTGGAATGTATCAACATAAGAGTCCATACGTCCGGCAGTAGTCGGTCCGAAGGAACCTGAAGGCATACCAGCAGGAGTTTTTGCCGGTCCGGCGTAATAAATCGGATGGTCTTTTACGTACTGAGGAAGACCTAAGCCTGCATCGATACGTTCCTGCAATTTGGCATGAGCAATGTCACGACCTACAATGATGGTACCGTTCAGAGAAAGACGTGTGGAAACAGGATACTTATCCAGCTCCTTCAGAATTTCGGCCATTGGCTGGTTCAGGTCAATCTTCACTGCATCGCCTTCACCTGCATTGCGCAATTCTTCAGGAATATACTGGCCCGGATTATCTTCCATCTTTTCAATCCAGATACCGTCCTTATTGATCTTAGCCTTGATGTTTCTGTCGGCAGAGCAGGAAACGCCCATACCTACCGGACAAGATGCACCGTGACGTGGCAAACGGATGATACGAATATCGTGAGCGAAGTACTTACCACCAAACTGAGCACCCAAGCCCATGCGCTGAGCTTCGAGCAATACTTGTTTTTCAAGTTCAACATCACGGAATGCCTGTCCGCCTTCGTTGCCCGAAGTTGGCAGGTTATCGTAATACTTGGCAGAAGCCAGCTTCACTGTTTTCAGGTTTGTTTCGGCAGAAGTACCACCAATACAGAAAGCAATGTGGTAAGGAGGACAAGCCGCGGTACCCAATGTTTTCATCTTTTCAACCAGGAACGGAACCAGCTTGGCTGGGTTCAACAATGCTTTTGTTTCCTGGTACAGATATGTTTTGTTGGCAGAACCACCACCCTTAGCAATGCAAAGGAACTTGTATTCGGCTCCCTGAGTTGCGTAAAGGTCAATCTGTGCAGGAAGGTTGCATCCTGTATTAATCTCTTTGTACATATCCAGAGGCACATTCTGAGAGTAGCGAAGGTTTTCTTCAGTGTATGTTTTGTACACACCTTTCGAAAGAGCCTCTTCGTCGCATCCGTCAGTCCATACCTGCTGACCTTTCTTTCCTACAATAATTGCAGTACCGGTATCCTGACAGAAAGGAAGCTTTCCTTTTGCAGATACTTCGGCATTGCGAAGGAATGTCAGCGCTACATATTTATCATTTTCACTTGCTTCGGGGTCAGAAAGAATCTTTGCCACCTGCTTCTGATGTTCGGGACGAAGCATGAAAGCCACGTCACGGAAAGCGGCATTCGCCAGCATGGTTAATCCTTCTGAATCTACTTTCAGAATTTCTTTTCCATCAAACTCACTTACAGATACATGTTCTTTAGTAAGCAAGTAATACTCAGTCTCATCTTTTCCCATTGGGAACGGAGCTTGATACTTAAACGGAGGTGTTGCCATATCTCTATATTTTTTAAAGTAAATTTCGTTCCGCAAAGATACTAAAAAACTCCTCTTGGGGAATTGATAAAAAGATAATTATTCTTTGTTACTGTTATATTTTGCCCACTCCTTTGTTTTAGCCTGCATTTAAGTTGAATTGACATTTTGAAAGACAATATCAGCCTGCGAAATACCTGAGAAATAGAAAGGTGACACACCGAAAATAAAAGATAGATGATGGAGCAAAGGAGTTCTAAACCAATTGAGCTGCAAGAATTCCATCTGTTCAGTATTCATGGCATAAGAAGAAGGTACAATAAGAAGAAACCCCGTTGACTGGCTATTTACAGAATTGTGCCAGCAACAACGGGGTCTTTATCTCTAATTTATTTTAATGGCAAAGTTTATTTACGCATACTTTTCATCTATCAGTTGTATAAACGATAAGCTATGTCAGATAAGCCAACCAATTTAAAACCGGACAGTATTTATCTATTAATATTGGACGTGAAACTATGTCAACGGACTGATTCTACCTATCAGTTCATCGCCCAAAGCCGATTTATCTTCAATGTGCTTCAGTACCGCCATAACAAAAGGATTGCTTTCAAAGTCTCCTCGTACCTGTTCAAAATCAAGCACCTTTTCTTCACGACTTCCATCAGCACCAAAACCAGTCATGGATGATAAAGAGAACTCTTTTTTAGCATCGTCATAAATCATCTTGTCCAGTCTCACAACCGCCTCTTTCCACATATTGACTATCTTGATGATATCCTTGGCGGTCATCTCAGCCGGGTTCAAACCGTAAAACTCCTGAATCTTGTGGTATGCCCAGGTCCATTCATAGGTATAATAATTCTGATGCATGTCGGCAAAATAGCTATTGATATCACTCAAACGTTTAATGCTTCCTTGTTCAATGCCGTCTAGCAACCAGTCCACCTCGCTCTTAGGAGCAATCAGTCCGGCTACATCCACCCATTCACCTCTGCCTGTCTCCGTCTCGGGTTTCAAACGTGCACGAATCTCATCGTTACTCTTGAAATTGCCCCCTTCCAGCCGTTTGATAATCGAGTTTCCCAGAAACTTATTGATGGCAATCTCATAGAAGCGGATGCCGTTATTCAGTGATTGGTTCTTAATCTTTGCACTTTGGTAGGAATAAATCTCTGAGGTTTCTCCGGATACCCGTTTCAGCTCCTTCAGTATTTCACGTCCCTTAAACATCTTCTGGATGGTGTACGGACTAAGCAAATTGTAATTAATGCAATCCAGCTTATTTGTCCCCGTCCGCTTATCACGTTTCGGCCATTTCTGGGCGTCGCGAATGGTTCCTACACTACGGAGATTGACTCCAGGAACCAAATAGGTGGTATTTGCCTGCTCAATCAGATAAGAAAAAGGCAGATTGGAAGTATCGGAATGATTCACGTGCCTACCCATAACCAGAGAGAAAGCTCCCACCCTTGCAGGCCAGAGAATATAGGAATCGGATGTTGTCTTTGCACCCCGCTCCAACGCTCCCTGGTGAATAGGTCCCAGCTTATACATGTGATTGCTCTGGTTGGAGCCGGAACCGGCATTCATAAACGAGAACATACCCGCTATAAGCAACGTGGATTTATGATGGGTAACGGTAAACGGTCCGGCAAAAATGGCACACGCCTCACCGTTTTCTCCCTGACAATTGCTGAAGAAGAGAGAGTCGGAAGCGGAATAATTGTGACCTAAATGACAAGCCTGCCCTACAAAGCAGCGCGACAACATGGCGCCATCATCAATGCGTGAACCGGAAGAGACGATAAAATCCTCGCAAATTACCCCGTATCCAATATAAACCGGGGCCTCTTTTTCACTGTTTATGCTTCCGTTCTCCAGTCGGCAAGCGCCTTCAATGCGGGCATAATCACCAATCTGGAGATTCTTGATGGCTCCGGTGTTGACAATAGTGACATGCGAGCCGATTGTTCCGGTTTCCGAAGCATGCTTGCCGGAATAATGGTCGGTGATTACCTTCATCCGATTAATCAACTCCGGCCGATGGCGATAAAGCGCCTGGATGTAAGCTTGCTGGGCAGAAAGCTTGTTGTTGATCAACACCTCGCGTCCGCCCGTTTCATTCATTACGGCAACCGAAACACCATTGCCGAAGCTGCTCATGCCATCCACCAGAATAATATCCACATTCTCAATGAATGTGTGTTCGCCAATATCATAGTTGGCAATGTAGTTCTGAATATTCTCAATGCAGCAGCAATCGCCTACGGTAACATTATGAAGTGTAACGTGTCTTAATCCGGCATGCTTTCTTATTCCACCGGCTAGAGTGAATTCACCATCGAAAGAGCCGAGCTTCACCGTTCCCGAGAAACGGGTGTGGTGCACATAACCGGCCTTAAAGTTCGACGAAACAAAAACATGACTCCAATCGTCAGCCAGACAGGATTGACTTTTCAGCTGAATAATCTCATCTTCTGTAAGCACACGGTATGTTTCCATAGGCATTTTATTTATGTTAATTACTCATTCATATCTTCATCGTATATCTGATAAAGAAAATCGTTATAGGGGAAACGTTGCACATGAAGCTCTTTCACCTTATTATAAAGAAGCTCTTTCATCACATCCACATTTTCTTTTTCACGAGCCGAGATAAAGATGCAATTGTCGCTAAGTTTCGCCATCCAGGTATTCATCAGTTCGTCCAGCGTTCTGTTCTCTTTGGTTTTTGGAGTCAGGTCATCTTCAGCTTTCTCAACATGGGTATAAGCATCAATCTTATTAAAGATTATAATGCAAGGCTTACCTCCTCCACCAATCTCTGTCAGTGTCTTGTCAACCACCTCGATTTGCTCTTCGAATCCGGGATGCGAGATATCCACCACGTGCAAAAGCAAGTCGGCCTCCCTTACCTCGTCCAGAGTCGATTTAAAGGAATCCACAAGGTCGGTAGGAAGTTTACGGATAAAACCAACCGTATCCGATAGCAGGAAAGGCAAATTATTTATAATCACCTTACGCACCGTAGTATCGAGCGTTGCAAAAAGCTTGTTTTCTGCAAAGACCTCACTTTTGGCCATCAGATTCATCAAGGTCGATTTTCCCACATTGGTATACCCCACCAAAGCCACACGAATCAGTCTGCCGCGGTTCTTGCGCTGGGTAGCCTTCTGTTTGTCTATCTCTTTCAGTTGTTCTTTTAACAGAGCCATTCGGCCAAGAATAATACGCTTATCCATTTCAAGCTGCGTTTCACCCGGACCACGAAGTCCTACTGAGCCGCCTTTACCACCGCCCGAGCTACCGCTCTGCCGTTCAAGGTGAGTCCACAATCGGGTGAGTCGTGGAAGCATATATTTGTATTGCGCCAGCTCCACCTGTGTTTTGGCATTCGCCGTTTGTGCCCGCATGGCAAATATGTCCAGAATCAAAGAAGTACGGTCGAGGATTTTAACCTTCAGTTCGTTTTCTATATTGCGTAACTGCTTAGCCGACAGTTCATCATCGAATATTACCATGCCGATTTCATTCTCGGCCACGTATTCACTTATTTCCTGCAACTTCCCTTTTCCTACAAAAGTTACCGAGTTAGGAGTATCCAGTCTCTGCGTAAAATTACGCACCACTTCCACCCCAGCCGTCTCAGCAAGGAAAGCCAGCTCGTCAAGGTATTCATACGTTTTACGCTCGTCCTGCGTCTGAGTAATCAGGGCCACCAGAACTGCTGTTTCGGTTTGTGCTTCTGAAATAACAAATTCTTTCATTGTCTGTATTTAAAATAATATTCGCAAATATACTGATAAAACGTTTAATACAGCACAGAGGTTCAAAAAAAGGATTATCTCTGTAGGTTGTTAAGAAAATAAGATAGTTATCACCCACCATTCTTATCATCTCTCCATAGAATTGATTTCAAAAAAGTAGCACAAGTCGCGCAAGTCACGCACTTAGATGGTTAACACATTTAAAGTCAAGCAGATACAAGCGCGTGACTTCCTGCGTGACTTCCGTCATGTCGCACAGGAAGTTACGCACCATTTTTAAGCGTCTCCGCGATGCCTTCTTGTAAGATTCGGATTCGGATGCAGACTAAGGGGTTACTTGTTATCTCTTCTATCCTTCTGTTCCTCTTTATTTGGCCTTTGTATTCCCTCAAATCCGCAAAGATGGTCAGCTGTTGCACAATATAAGGTTTAATAATCCTCTCTCCATCCGGATCTACCCACTTGGTACACCCGGGTGTACTGTATCCTTCCATCCGGGTGTACAGGGGGTGTACATCCGGGTGTACGGCAGAAAACATAAAGACTAGTTATAAATTATACTTAATAAAAACAGATTTAAACGACACATTGCCCTGTTAAGACGATACTTATACGATACATACACAATTGGTTAAGCCTCATCATCCGCAACTAAAGCAACCAGTTGTATTTCCTTACAGCGTCACTGCGTGACTTCGGAAAAGTCACGCAGGAAGTCACGCGTCTATATACACCTGCTGCACAACCACTTGCAGCCTTTCTGCGTGATTTGCGTGACTTGCGCGACTTTTTTAAAATAATTATATGGGAGAAGGTGGAATATATAAGAGAATGCCGTTTGCAGGATATAACCGAAAAAGAAAAGAGGCTATCTGTTTCCAGATAACCTCCTTCAATAAATGTAAAGTGTACTATAATGTAGAATAAACTACTCTTGTTTATTTGTTCGCCGGGTGCTGGTTAGTTGATGTACGTACATCCCAGAACATCTTAGAATAATAGTTGTTTGTTTTATCCTGTAACTTTGAAACCGCAGCATCGAAGGCTTCTTTATTCAAAGTACTTTCGTTAGTCGGATATTTCACACGAGAGATTAGATCTCCTTTTGTTTCAGACAAAGTTGTGAACTTAAGCGTCTCTCCACCCGAAATGCAAGAGATTTCGTTTGGTTTCAACAGCTGAACCGGATAACCTGTACGACGATATTCAACCCACGCTTCTGTACCATTCATATACAAGTCAATGTATTTTTGAAGAGCAACTTTTTCCGCGTTAACATTGTTACTTACAGCTGCAATATAGGTATTCATTTGAGCATCGCCGACTGTTGTGCCATTCAGGCCGCTCCAGTATTCGATTGACGCACGCACACCATCTTTATATTCTTTAACGCTGAAGCCGTTATATTCAGAAAGAATAAACTGAAGTTCTGCATAGGTCATCAACGGAACTGAGAAATCTGCATTCAAACACAAAGGAGGGTTTTTCTTCCAGTTTGGAGCAGCAGTACGCATTCCAGATTCTACTGAGCTACTCGGAATACCAAGAGGCATACCTATACTATCAGGTGATGTGGTATAAATTGGCAAACGAGGATCTTGTACACCAGCCCAAGGGTGAGATTTTGCATTCAATGTATCTGTCTGGCCTTTTAGAATATCCATAAAAGGTCTTGAAATGGTAAAGTCATTTCTCATATCTTCAAAATACCCACGGTAAAAGTTACACTGCTCCGGAGCTGTTTTTGAGTAAGTATATACGGCGTTATCTTTATTGCTTTCGAAAACTCCGTTTGCCAGAGCTTCAGCTATGTAATTTTTCCAATTTGGATCAACCTTCGATACGTGAATAGCCAGACGACATTTCAACGAATTTGCAAATTTCTTCCATTTCAAAGCATCACCGTCAAAGATACGATCACCACCTAAAAACGCTTTTTCTTTTACATCAATCATCGCTGCTGCATCGGTCAGCTCTTTAATCATCGCTTTGTAAATCTCAGTCTGATCATCATACTTTGGATAGTAAATTCCTTCATCAAGCTTAGATGCTTCAGTATAAGGAATTGATCCCCAAGTATCGGTCATCACTTGATAAAGCCATGTCTTCAGAATTTTTGCCGCTGCAATCTGGTTCTTATTGTTACCATATTTGGCCATTGCTAAAGCCGTTGCAGGATCTGAATTCAGTTTGATCACTTTAGTCAGGTTGGCCTGGCAAGTATACAGTTGGTTGAAATAGTTATTGTTTACGCTTTCACGAATCTGGTAACGATCTTCCTCAGTATAGTTTCTCTGACACCAATATTGGCTGTAAACCAATGACTGACGACCACTAAACCAGTTGTCGTATACATAATCCATTATCTTCTTTTCGGCCCCTGCCATAACCATATTACTTGGAACACCGGCTGGGTTGTTCGGATCGGTGTTGACACTTTCCATATCTTGGCAAGATACAGCTCCAACCACCATAGAAAGAATCAATAATTTATATAATATTTTTTTCATAATGTACATCTATTAAAATTTCAAACTAAGATTCATACCGAAGTTCGCAACAGAAGGCAGAGCTCCACCTTCAACACCTTGTACGTTACCAGAGCTGGTGATTGCCATTTCAGGGTCAAAGTGTTTAACATCTGGTCCCCATACAGCTAAGTTACGTCCGTAAGCAGAAACGCGAACTGATTTAATAAAGTAGTTTTTCTTCATCGGAACTGTATAGCCGATATTGATTTCACGCAACTTCAGATAATCCGATTTGAATACAGCCTGTGCTGCAGGTCCTGTGTATACTTGAGTTCCGAAAGTTTCGGCATCGATACGGGTTGTATTTGGTTTTCCATCTGCAGTTACTCCCTTCAACAGAACACCACCACCGTTTTCAAATGATTCGCGGATATTCACTCCGTTCTCATTCAAAGCAGCAGTCTCTTCGAGCATACCTGAGTACATACCCCACAAATAAGAGGTAGAATAATAGTGTCCACCTTTTGAGAAATCAAGTAGCACACTTAAATCAAAGTTCTTGTAACGGAATGTATTGGTCCATCCACCTGTGAAATCAGGATAAACTTTTCCGATATTCTCATTACCGTTTGTTGCGGCATAAGTACCATCTTCGTTAATCACCTTATTGCCATTCTTATCATATACATAGTTGGTACCCATAATTACGCCATATTCCTGACCTTCAAGAGCACCGATTTCTACCTTGAAAGGTGCACTAGCCAATTTAAAGTACGTAACACCATCAACCAGTTTCTTTACCTTGTTCTGGTTAGATGCAAGCACCAGAGATGATTCCCATGAGAAATCTTTTGTTTTAACAGGAGTTCCGTGGATTGAAAATTCAATACCCTTATTGGTCATCAGACCCGAATTAACCACTTTGTACATGTAACCAGAAGTACCAGTAATAGACAATGGAATAATCTGGTTTTTAGTTTCACTTGCATAGAGTGTTGCTTCAAAACCCAAACGGTTGTTCAGGAACGACATTTCAACACCAGCCTCATATGAGTTTGTTTGCTCTGGCTTCAGGTTGCCATTCTTAAGTGTAGTGCTCAGAATATATCCCGGAGTCGAAGTAATATTGGTATATTGAGAATAAGTATCAATAATCTGATATGGGTCAGTATCATTACCAACCTGAGCATATCCCAGTCTTAGTTTACCAAAGCTCAACCATGGAGTTTTATCTCTCAACAATTCAGAGAACACGAAGCTACCGGTTACAGAAGGATACATATAGGAGTTGTTTCCATTTGGCAAGGTAGACGACCAGTCATTACGCAAAGAGAGGTCTAAATAATATGTGCTCTTATATCCAAGTGTTGCGCTTGCAAAAACTGAATTGATTGATTTCTTTCTGAGATAGTTATCAGATTTAGCCGGATTCACAGAGTTCTTCAGATTGTAGAACATAGGAATTGCCAAACCACCATCAGTTTCGCCATGTACATATTCGTATCTGCGATTCATTATATTTGAACCCACATTTGCATCGAAAGAGATTTCTTCCAGCAATCGAGTATTGTATGATAACATAAACTCGTGGTTAGTTTCAACCTGCTGGCGAGAGATTTCAGAATAACGAGACTGTTCCTGAGAGAACACAGCATTGCGTTCATATTGTTTGTCTACAAAGAAATCAAGATTTGCCTTATACTGGAATTTCAGATTATCCAGAATCTTATAACTCATACCCACGTTACCATAAATTCGGTTACGAGAGTCGTTTTCGTAGTTCATGTAACGTGACCAATAGGGGTTGTTGCTATACATAGGAGTTGGATCATCCCATGCTGCACGGTTCCAGGTTACCTGACTTCCGTCTGGGTACATGTACATGCTCTTCAATTCGTTCATATCAAGCTCACGGTGTCCCCACTGAATGAATTTCTGCATTACATTATTGTCACCATATCCTGTTTCAGAGCGTCCTTTTGCTCTTGAATTGAAATAGGTTACATTGGTGAAAACCTCCAGACGTTTGTCTGCACTGGTTGTTGATGCAGCTACATTAAAGATATTCTTCGACAAAGAGCTGTTTGGCATGTATCCTTTCAAATCGGAATTTGTATAAGAGATACGAGCTGTTGCTCTGTCTGAAGCCTGGCTCACCGAAACGTTGTTGGTATAAGCAAGACCTGTTTCAAAGAAATCGTTGATATCATGTTTTGAAGCTTGCCATTTTGAAGTGGTAGGATTGCCAACTTTACCTGCAGCTTCCCATTTAGCAAGGTCGTACCAAGAAACAAATTCCTGACCTTCGTATTTATCACCCCAGCTCTCGTCCGTACCCATATCCGGATACAAGTATTTTTTGCCGTTGATGGCAATCTCTTCGAAACCGTAACCACCACCGTATAATTTTTGCATTTTGGGGAGTTTATTCACTACCTCCAAACCAACTGATGAATTGAATGTAACGCCATACCCTTCACCTTTCTTTCCTTTTTTAGTAGTGATCATTACAACACCATTGGTTGCGCGTGAACCGTAAAGAGCAGACGCATTCGGTCCTTTCAACACAGATATATTTTCAATATCATCCGGGTTAAGGTCCTGTACAAGGTTACCATAGTCATAACCACCGGCACCTCTCTGGGTTTCAGCGCTATTATAGTCTGTACCTTCAATAGGCACACCATCAATTACAAATAAAGGTTGGTTGTTTCCGGAAATCGATTTCACACCACGAATGATGATCTTGGATGAACCACCCATTGATCCGGAACCTCCTTGAATCTGCAAACCGGCAATTTTACCCTGCAAAGAGTTTACCGGATTACTCACGCCACCGCGTGCTTTGAGCATTTCATCTCCCGAAATGTCGGAAACAGCATATCCTAATGCTTTTTTCTGACGAGAGATTCCCAACGCAGTTACTACAACTTCATCAACTACTTGCGCATCAGAAGCAAGAACAATCTTCATTGTCGGTTTTACTGCAACCTCTGCAGCTTTCATTCCGATAAAAGTAACAACTAATGATTTTGCCGAAGCAGGAACATTTGGCAACACGAAGTTACCATCCAAATCACTGATCGTTCCAACATTAGTTCCTTTCACTAAGATAGATGCCCCAACAACAGGTAACCCGTCTTCTTCAGAAAGAACAACACCTGTTACCTTCAGGTTTTGGGCAGTGGCCAGACCAACACCCATGAACAGGCATGCCAGCAACAGCACTAATTTTCTTTTCATAAATTCACTCTTAAAGTTTAATTTCATAATTTGATTCACTTCATTCTAACAGTTTGCAAATTTATGAATTAAACCTATAAAATAAACCCACTTTTATTTATACACACATTTTTGTTTCATTTTGATAGCTATCCATCCGTATTTTAATCTTATTATCATATTTGAGCACATATTTATAATTATCAAAACATAAATACAGATATCACAATAAATTGCAATGTTATTTTTTGGCCGATTTACTCATCGTTTTGATTATTTATACGACATAAATGCATCTTTTTGATATTCTGATAAATTCAAAAAACTATTTGATTTTTTACAGAATCTTATTTATCAAAACACTTATAAACAATTTACTGTATATACAAATCACAAGTATGACTCATAATATAATTGCATTTTTTAACTGACAAGCTAAAATTCATCAGAATCAGTAAAGCAAAAGAAAGTTCTTATTAATCAATGGAGTAATTTAGATAAATCGTTTCTTCATTGTGCAACGAATCAGTAATAACAATTAAGTTATTTCATTAACGACAGGAGAATAAAATGTTTGTTTTTTAAAAAAAAGGAGAAAAATAGACTGCCCCATTAATTTTTACGGTAATTGTGATTTATGATTAAATGAAAAACAGATTGGGAAAATTGAAAGACTATCTTAAATCTATGTCATTTAAGAAACATTTTTATAGTTAAAATTCTTGTAAACGATAGAACTGGATTGAATATAAATATAAAAAATGTTATTATATATTAATTAGAGAATATAAATAAACAAATTAGGGGATATCTAATGATTAAGTTTCTAAAGAATTAAAGAAGAGAAGTATTAATACGTATTTTCATTATGAAAGCGCCTGCAAATTATCACAAAAGAATAAATTACTAATAACGAATGATAGCGTTTCATTTGCGAATGTAACTCTGATAACTGCAGTTAATCTTATCTTAAATTATGGTCTAAAACTGTAGGATAAGATAGTTAGTGAAATCGTCAAATAAATAGAGAATATAAAAACATATTATGCATGACAAAAAAAACCGTGCCAAAAGTTACTTTTGACACGGTTCTATAAATTATTTATTTTCTAATCAGCCTAAAAAGGTTATTTAGAAGATAGTTTAGAAATCATCCTGTTCAAATCCGGTACGACGGAAACCTGAGATCTTGTGTACAAACCCATTTTTATCATCGTCAAACTGAACGAAATAAACAATACTATCAGCTGGCATACCACTTGGAGACAAGGCTGCTCCTTCAAGAATCTTTCCGTCAGTAATCTTAACCTTAGAATCATATTTCAAGTTATCTACAAAGTCAGATGTTGAGAAAGAACGTGTCTTGTAATCTACATTTACCTTCAACTTGTAATCCCAGAAATGCCCGCCATCATCAAGCCACATTTCTGTATCTGAATTCGCAGCTGTATTATATGTTGTCATTCTGAAATATCCCTGACCATATGCGTCACCTAAACTTTGGCCGTTTTTAATCACTTCAACAGTCACCCACCAGTCTCCTGCCATTTTTTCAACAGCAGTACCACCTGGTTCAGTTTCTTTTTCGCAGCTAGCAAAAGTAAAAGAAATAGCCGCAAACAGCAATATCAAATATTTTCTCATAATTGTTTGTTTTTACATGTTTAAATCTACGAAGAACGTCATTGAACCAGCGTAATCAGCTTCCCAATGAATTGATTTTGCATCTGGATTATAAGTACCATTATTCAGGCCATCCAAGGAATCCCCCCAACCTTCAACTTTACTAGAAAGTAGCATAATTCTATTATCAGTAGTTAGATTCACCAAACCTGTCATAGCGTATCTAGATCCATACTTAGCCCTTATATCATAGTATCCGCCAAAGAAATCGGATACCGTAAATATACCAGGAGCTAATTTTGTTAAGTTTACTTTATAATCAGAATAATAAACCTTGGCACCAGCTCTTAAACGATAAGAAGTTGCAGCCAACTTGTATTCGCCAGATATATCTGTTGTTACATTAGGATCATAAACGATAACGGTTCTAGTTGTTGAACTAGCAAAACCATCCACGTTTACAGCAGAATAGGTAATTGTATACAATCCAATCTTATTGGCATTAACAGAACCTGAAACCGTCATTTTTGAAGTCACATCTTTTTCACCCTCCTTTGCAACAACACCCGGATCAGTAAATGTAGTTCCAACAGGAACCAGTGTTGTCTGATCGCCATTCATCATATAAGTTACAAAGTACGTAATTTTAGAGGTGTCTTCAGTCGTCTTTTCACAAGAAGTGAAAAGAACTAGAAGACAAGCCAAAATACTATATAATATTTTTTTCATATTATTTTTTCTTTATGATTATTACAACTTACTTTTTATCCCACCACACACCGGTTGTTAAAGGAACTGCTGCCGGAGTATTCTTATTTAACTGACGAGCACTAAGCGGGAAAAACATTCGTTTTACCATGCCAGTTCCCAATCCATTACGCATCGGAGCTATTAATTCTCCAGGAGTATAGATTGTCGGATCTTTAAAAATTGCATCCGCTGTCTTCGAAGAAAGCTTAGGACAATCTGTACGACGAATTTCCGACCATGCTTCCATATGATCCATATAGCAAAGTGCGACCCATTTTTGCATGTAAATAAGTTCCAACTTAGCTGCATTATCTGAAGCAGTAGACCATGCAACAGGAGCATTTGGACCATACATAACAGATGCAGAAGTTGTCATCCCACGTGCAGAAAAATCCGCATCGATACCTGCGATATATGCAGCTTCAGCTTTTGCATCATTACTATAAAAGCGAAGATATACTTCAGATAGTAAGAACTGTAGTTCACTCTGAGTAAAGAAGTAAACCGGCTTTGTAGCATAATAATTCAATGCACTATAATCTGCATTCTTTTTCGATAATGCGGCTTTTGATCCAGGAAGTTCACCAGCATAATCACTTACATTAGCTGCTTTAAGAAAGCTATAAGCTATACGAGGGTCTTTCGTAGACTTCATATAAGTAACTATCGGATAAGACGCCACATGATTAGTTGCTAACTCAACCTTATTACATGCATACCAAGGATTTCTTTTTTCTTTTTCATCTGAAAATGCATCAAACTTGATATCACCGGTAAAGAATACACCTTTATCTACCAAAGCTTTGATTTTTGCAGTATAGTTAGCAGCATCAACTCCAGCATCAACAAATCTAAGATACATTCTTAAACGAAGAGCATTTGCATAACCTTTCCATTGATCAAGATCTCTTGACAACAATAAATCGGGGCTTAGAATAGCTGATTCTTTGGTCAATTTTGATTCTGCTTCATCTAATTCAGCAAGTACACCTTCATATATTTCCTGTCCAGCATCCCATTTAGGCATAGAATTTGCATTCCCTTGCAAAATCTCCTTATAAGGTGCTTGGTCCATATTATCTACTAATAACTGAAAGCAGAAAGTACGAAGTACTGTTGCAACATATTTATCTGCGTCTGACGCATTCTTATCTTTAAATATCCCATTAATATCAGCTAGCGCTCCGGCATATAATGTTCTATAAGAACGATCAATAATCTGCGAAGATTCAGTAAATGTATAATCACATAAGGTATTATACTGGTTTGCTTCAGGCATCTGATCATAATATTGTGCAAAGAAGCCAGCATAATTGTACATTCCGTCACCTACAGTTACAGCGATGGAATTCTGAACTGCAGGCAATAACATTGTAGCAGGTGCCTCTTCCGGATAATTAGGATTCTTATTCACATCAAGATCGCATGCTGTAAGAAGAGCAACAGAGGTTGCCACTATTAATATTTTTTTCATATTTCTCTCTGAATTTAAAATTTAACCAAAACATTAAAACCGAATCTACGAGTACTCGGATTTGCAGTCCATTCACCAAATTTACCACTTAAGTCGTTACCGAAAGATGACATTTCAGGATCGATATAAGTGTTGCTTGAAGGAGTCCAAACGAACAGGTTATTTCCATATGCCGAAACTTTTACTCCCTGAAATACTGTTTTATTTAGCCATTTTTTGGGAAGGTCCCAGCCAAGAACTACAGAACGAAGCTTAACATAAGACTTATCAACCAAAGTAAAGCTACCCATATCTATACCACCGTCACCCCAGTATTGATAGATATCAGAAGAGGCAATTGGTGTAGTGTTCTCTACATATTGGGTTTCTCCATTCACGGTAACCTTGTTTACAGAATTAGGAATAATAAATGTATTTCTATCATTATATGTAGTTTGAATTACGCTACCAGTAAAGTAGTTGATATCCTTTGTTCTTGAGTACATCACACCACCTTGACGAATATCAAAATCTGTACTCAATGAAACACCTTTATAACGTAGTGTAGTAGAGAGCCCCATTTCATAATCATAATTCATATTACCGCAGATTGCAAAATCAGGAGCAGCAACCGGTAATCCTGTTGATGAATTTACTACAATTTCTCCTTTAGGGCTACGTTCAGCTACCTCGGCTTTAAATGTACCTACAGGTTCACCGACAATAGCATACATTGTAGTACTTCCGTTCAAACCATAAAGAGTTGCAATTCCTCCTAATTCTTCAGGTAGACTAATTACTTTACTCTTGTTTTTAGTGAAGTTACAAGAAAGATCCCAGCTAAAATCTTTTGTTTCAATTGGGCGAACGGTCAACAACAATTCGACACCTTTATTTTCAATTTTTCCAAGATTGATATTCTGGAATGTATATCCGCTTGCTGGATCCATATTCAAACTAAAAATCTGTTTGTCTGAATTTCGGTTGTAATAAGCAGCATCCAAAGATATGCGTCCATTGAAAAATGCAACATTTGCACCAACTTCATATTCTGTTGTAATCTCAGGAGTTAAAGTCGGATTACCTAATGTATTACCTAAAGACCATGCATTATACGATTTCAAAACACCGTTTTCCAATCTCTTTAAGGGGAAGGTTACTGTACCCCAGCCACTAGAGCTTGCAGTTGCTTGTGTGTAATAAGGATCAATCATATATACACTTGCATCATTTCCTGTCTGTCCGTACGCCATACGAACTTTACCAAAAGAAAACCAGTTTCTAACTTTATCAGGAAGAAGCTCCGTAAACACAAAGCTACCGGTAACACCAGGATAGAAGAAGTCTCTGTTACCCTTTGGCAAAGTAGAAGACCAGTCATTACGTGCTGTAGCAGTCAAATAAAGCATGCTTTTCCATGAAAGGTCTAACTGCCCAAATACTCCATTCAAACGACGTCGATCACTATACTGCTCTACAGATGGGGTATTTGCTGAATTACTAAGGTGATACCACGTTGGGATATCAAGTCCAACAGCACTTGCAGAAAGTTTTGAATACTTACGTTCATTCAAGTTCAAACCAGCTAAAGCATCAATCGTAAAATCTGTAATTTGTTTATTAAAAGTAAGAAGGAAATCTTGGTTAATTTCCCGACGACGGTCTGTTGTTACCTGAACCTGCCCTTCTTCTTTCTCAAGGTTACCTCCTACATTGGGCGTTCCAGCAAAAAGAGATTTTAGATTTGGAGTCCCATAATTTTGTTGACTATTTGTTGCATCCAAACCAATACGATAAGTAGCTTTGAAATATTTCAGGAACTCATAATCCAACTGAAACTTTCCATAAATTTTTTCAGATTTATAGGTATTCTGATTGGTGGCCAAAATATAATATGGATTAGTAACACCATAAGGGGTATAATAGTATCCGGGGGAATTGAACGGATCATTAAGGTCTTTCAATCCGATAATACTAATATCTCGTGGAGTTTGATACAATGAATTCAACATAGAGAAGCCCTGTCCGGTAGTAGCAAACTTATTTCGTTGGCTAGCATAGTTCACAGAAGAAGACAGAGTTAAATTATTTACTTTATGACTTCCGCGAGCAGAAAAAGTATACTTATCATAGGTATCAGCACTGGTCGGTAACATTCCATCTTCACTTAACTGTGAGAAAGAAACATAGTAGTTACTTTTATCAGTAGCACCATTGAAAGCAACACTATTCGAATATCTTAAACCTGTATCAAAGAAGTCCTTGATATTGTTTTTCATCGGTGAGAATGGTTTTAATTTTTGAGAACTGTTATATATATGTCCCCAAAGTTGTAAAGAACCATCCATACGAGGCCCCCAGCTACCATTTTCTATTTCTGTATGGTTACCATTCCATCCCATACCAAATTCATTCTGAAATTCAGGAAGACGAAGGATCGTTTCAAGCTGGAGTCCACCATTATATTCAATACCAAGTCCTTGACTCTGTTTTTTCCCGTTCTTTGTTGTAATCAGGATTACACCACCAGCAGCACGGTTACCATAAAGAGCTGTTGCTGCAGCACCTTTTAATACAGTCATACTTTCAACATCATCAGGATTAACTGCATTAGCACCACTACCAAAGTCAAACCCATTGTTCAGAGCGTCATCTGAATAATTTGCTGAGTTGTTCATTGGTACACCGTCAACTACATATAATGGTTGGTTGTTTCCTTTCAGTGAGCTAACACCACGAATAATTACTGAGTTTGATGAACCTGGGTCAGAAGAGGTACTTGATATCTGTACACCAGCTATCTTGCCAGATAACCCAGACATTACATCATTAGTTCTTGACTGAATCAATTTTTCTCCTGATACAGAAGTTGCCGAATAGCCTAGAGCTTTCTCTGACCTTTTAATACCCATCGCGGTAACAACAACTTCTTCCATTACTTTCGCATCTGTTTGAAGTGTTATAGTCAGATTTGGTTTAATGGCAACTTCGGATGTTTTCATACCAATGTATTTAACAACCAAAACCTTTGCAGAAGCAGGAATGTTCGACAAAGTAAACTTACCATCCATATCGGTTGAGGTTCCCAAAGTCGTTCCCTTAACCAATACCGATGCACCTATTACAGGTTGCCCGTCTTCTTCGGAAAGAACCACACCTGATACTTTCTGAGTTTGGGCAGTTACCAAACCTATGCCTACAAAAAGACATGTCAATAACAGCATTAATTTTCTTTTCATAAATTCTCTCTTAAAGTTAAACTTTACATTTATTAATTTTTCTTTCATCTAACAAATCGCAAATATATGAATAAAAGTAAAATAAACAACTATTTTATTTAAAAAACCTTGCATATATTACAGTTTAACACTTTAAAAGCATAATAACATATAAATTATCCCATAATACGCCATTAACAAATACTAAAAACCACTCTAATTATAGCATTTTGAAAAATCAAAAAGAAACTTAGGATCAAACAAATGATATTTATTGATAAAATATACCATTAAAACACATCTATTTGCCGAAATTACACAAAAAACAGCTTAATATTATTTAATATATCGACAACTATTAATTAGGTAAATAATTAATTAGATAAAATTTAATATTCAGAACAACTTAATACTACTTTTTATACAAATAACAGGAAGAAAGAGGTTGGTAAAACGAAGAGGAAAATGGTAATATGCAATTAGAGATGGTAGCTTATCAAAGAATGCCCAATACTTCTTTCAGGTTTTGAATATGATAGGTAGGTTTAAAAGAGGAGAAAGGACGGTTGGAAGGATTTAGGAAAACCTGATCCATATTTACTCCTTTGGCACCTAAAATATCAGCTTCCCAACTATCACCTATCATCAGCGATTCATTTAGCAAGGATTGTGTTGCAGAAAGAGCAAAATGAAAGATTTCCGGATGTGGTTTATGAACCCGAATATCTTCGGAAAGAATAACTTTTTCAAAATAATGTTCAATTCCGGCTGATTTCATCTTCTGAAACTGAAGTTCCCGGAATCCATTGGAAAGAATAAAAAGTCTATATCTGCCTGAAAGATACTCAAGAGTCTCTTTAGCATACGGTAGAAGTTTGCTTTTAGTTGGGATCAATCTGAAAAAATCATCGGAATAAGATTTGGCCAAAGCCTCATCGTAAACACCGACAGATTCGAGGGGATGGCAAAACCTCCGACGATTAAGTTCTTCTTTTGAGATTTCTCCGTTTCCATATTCAATCCATAAAGCAGCATTGTATTCCTTATATATAGTATAGAAACCGTCAAACGAATCAAAATACCTATCAAAGTTAAAGTTGGCATACACTTCAGCAAATGAATCGTATGCATTTTCAGAGAAATTCCAGAGCGTATCGTCCAGATCAAAAAAAATATTCGTGTACATATTACAATGATAGATATTAATATAAATAGTGTGCCAATAGAGCCAAGAATGGCTTTATTGGCACACATCAGATTTCAGACAGTATTATTTAACCTGGATAACCAGATATTTAGAAACACTCCAGAATTCTTTCGGATTATTGATTTTCAATGTCAATTGTCCTTTATCATCTTTCTCTAATGTGAAAGAACCTGCAGGATGATTAGTCAGCATTTCAGCTTTTTTAGAGTAAAGCTTGATTTCTTTAGTTGTACGGATATCGATTTCAGTAAAGTAATCTTTATTAAAATCAGCCGATTTCAACACCTGGCCACTTTTGAGGATCTTTTGAGCTTTAAGCTCTGATTTGGTTCCAAATACAAACCATGCAGTGTTGATAGTTTTGTCTTGTTCCGACAAAGTCTTACTCTTAGCAGTGGTCTCTTCTGTTAAAGTTTGAACATTTGCGCTCAATCCGGCTACAGCCTGATCCAGTTCCTGGATACGAATGTTTTTAGATGCCAATTCAGCCTGCAACTCTTCTATCTGCTTAGTTTTAGTTTCCAATTCTGCAGTTAGTCCTTCAATGGCTTTTTTCAGCTGTTCAGAATTTGTTTTGCTATTTTTCAGCTGAGATTTCAGTTTGGCAATCTGAGCCTTGTTAGCTTCCATTGTTTTAGAGATAAACTGAATATCAGCTGCGATCTGTTCTTTTGCAGAAGCTGAGTTTTCAGCTATCTTACCCTTTTGCAGATCAACACGGTTTTCAGCTGCATTAATCTGACGGAAGCCTTCCTGAATTTCATTGAATGTTCCCATCATCTCATCCAGTTCATTATTACGCTGATTCAATTGCATTAAAAGAGAATCGTTTTGAGCTTTCAGCTGTTCTTTTTCTCCAGCTTTTTTGCCATCACATGAAGCCAACATGGCTACGCATAAAGATAAAAATAATAGTTTTTTCATACGTCTTTTGTTTTTAGTGAAGCTATTTTTGAGTTTTTCAATCGTCAGTTCCAGCCAGTACAATTACAATTTCGCCGCGTGGTTCTACCGCCGTAAAGTGTTCTATTAACTCGGCCAGTGTCCCTCGCACAGTCTCTTCGTACATTTTTGAAATTTCCCTTGATACAGAAGCTTTCCTTTCAGTTCCGAAATACTCACCAAACTGAGTCAGGGTTTTCAGTAAACGATGCGGCGACTCATAAAAAATCATTGTACGCGTTTCGGTCGACAAAGATTTTAGTCGGGTCATCCTTCCCTTCTTTTGAGGCAGAAAGCCTTCAAAGCAGAAACGATCGTTCGGAAGTCCCGAAGCAACCACAGCAGGAACGAAAGCTGTTGCACCCGGCAAACATTGCACTTCTATGCCGTTTTTTACACATTCTCTCACCACCAAAAAACCCGGATCGGAAATCCCGGGCGTTCCTGCATCTGAAATCAGTGCTATGGTTTCACCTGCCTTTATTCTATTAACAACGCTTTCCACCATTTTATGTTCATTGAACTTATGATGCGATTGCATTGCATTTTTTATTTCAAAATGTTTCAGTAATATACCTGAGGTACGTGTATCTTCGGCTAGAATCAGATCCGCCTCTTTTAGAACCCTGATAGCCCGGAATGTAATATCTTCCAGATTACCGACCGGTGTTGGTACCACATACAATTTTCCCATGCCTTAACACATAATATCGATTATTTAATCTGCAATTTACACAACAAATGCGAGATTACTACGCAAATGTAGAAATAAATAATATGCAAAACACAAAAAAAGTATTATTTTTGTAGACAATTAGCAAACTGTCACTAATTTTTTAATAAACCAGGGCACTATGGTAATATTTTCCGAAGATCATATACAAGAAACACGAAGAAGAGGGCGGATTGAAGTAATTTGCGGTTCAATGTTCTCTGGCAAAACTGAAGAACTAATCCGCCGTTTAAAAAGAGCCAAGTTTGCCCGACAACGGGTTGAGATTTTCAAGCCCGCCATTGACATTCGTTATTCAGAAGATAGCGTGGTGTCTCACGACAGTAATTCCATCTCCTCTACTCCTATTGAATCTTCGGCAAGCATCTTGCTTTTGTCTACGGATATTGACGTAGTAGGCATCGATGAAGCCCAGTTTTTTGATAAAGGGTTGGTGGATGTTTGCAAACAGCTGGCCGACAGCGGCATCCGAGTAATCATTGCAGGACTTGATATGGATTATAAAGGAGTACCGTTTGGTCCGATGCCAGACCTTTGTGCTATAGCAGATGAAGTATCAAAGGTTCATGCCATCTGTGTAAGATGCGGACAGTTGGCATATATTTCGCACCGAATTGTAGATAACGACAAAAGGGTGCTACTAGGCGAGAAAGACGAATACGAACCATTATGCAGAGAATGTTATGCTATAGCTTTACAGGAAAGTTTAGAATAAAAAACGCCTTTAATTTATGAATTTATGCTAGAAAAGAAAATCACTTTCGATAGTTTCATCCGTTTTATATTCGGACTAGCTATTATAATCGGGATAATTTATTTATTCGATAAACTAAGCGCTGTATTACTGCCTTTCTTTATAGCATGGCTTATCGCCTACTTTATGTATCCCTTGGTCTGTTTTTTCCAGTATAAGTTAAAGGTTAAAATCCGAATACTATCCATTCTTTGTGCTATACTAACCGTAGCTGGAATAATAACCGGACTTTCTTTCCTACTGATCCCCCCTATGATGAACGAGGCAACTAAGGTAAACAACCTCATTATGACCTATATTACCAATGGATCAGGCATAAATGTCTTTCCTAAGATTGTCACCGATTTCATTAATCAGAATCTGGATGTAAACGAACTGAACAAGATTTTCAGTGCAGAAAATATTGCGAGTCTCACCAAGAACGCATTACCCAAGCTATGGACATTGCTTTCCGAATCTCTGGATATTTTGTTCAGCGTCATAGCTTCCTTCATAATACTGTTATATACTGTTTTTATTCTGCTTGATTATGAAACTATTTCTGAAGGATGGATAGAACTAATTCCAAAAAAATACAGACGCTTTGCATCTAATGTGGTAAATGACCTGAAAACCGGAATGAACCGTTATTTCCGCGGTCAGGCTTTGGTTGCCCTTTGTGTTGCGATACTCTCGGGTATTGGATTTCTTATTATCGGTTATCCGCTAGCTTTAGGACTTGCACTTCTCATAGGTATATTGAGTATGATACCGTACATGAAAGTTATTGCTTTGTTTCCAGCTCTAATTCTGGGATTACTTAAAGTGGCCGATACCGGGGAAAGTGTCTGGATTGTGCTTGGATCAGCCTTATTGGTATTTGCCGTTGTACAAGCAATAGAAGACTCTTTTATTGTTCCAAAGGTAATGGGACGAATTACCGGTCTTAACCCAGCCATCATCTTACTTTCACTTTCTATATGGGGATCACTGCTGGGAATACTTGGAATGATTATCGCACTTCCTACTACTTCTCTGATGTTATCCTATTACCAAAGATACATTATTCGACGCGAAAAAATTACGGACCCAAAAGTCTCTGATAATCAGGAATAACAGGTTTTCAGTCAAAAATAATTTCATAATTTCTTTCCAATTTGTTTGGAGGTTACAGAAAAAGCAGTACCTTTGCACTCGCTAAAGGGAACTAAGCAATGATTCGCTAGCTCAGCAGGTAGAGCACAACACTTTTAATGTTGGGGTCCTGGGTTCGAGCCCCAGGCGGATCACAAAAACTCTCAAGATTAGAAGCTTTCTGAATATTGATTCAGGAAGCTTTTTTTATTTCAACCAAAACATCTAATTATACCTGCTCAGTTACAAAACAGATTATACGGATTATAGATAAATTCTGAGGAATCTTATTAATCCTTTCTCATTTTATCAATCTGCAAATGCCTGCAGAGGGAATAGGTAGATTCATTAATTTCCAGGTATTCGTAAATTACCAAACTCTTTTTGCGAAGAATCTTCGCTTTCTCATTGTCTATCATGCTTACATTATCAGCAAATAACATAAGGATCTCAGCAATAGAATCAAGATTTGCATTATTAAATCCTTTCTCTATCATTAACGTATCAACTAAACTGTCGTCATCAACAAGAATAAAAGAATTTATATCAATATCCAATTCACTTTCTAAAATCTGGCAGACTGATTCAATGCCTGAATTTAGATGCTTATCTCCTTTTATTCCAAGCAAAATGGAAATACATTTTGCAAGAACTTTTGAAAACATGTCTATCTGCCTTTTCAAATAATCTTTTTCTTCAATCATCTTCAAGTTCCTTTATATCCTTATTCCCAATTATTATTTTTACCTGTATTATTCTTAATCCAGGCAATTCAAACTGCAACCGATATACTTATTTTTTTTTTAGCTAATTACTTCTACAAATATATCAATTAAAACCAAACTTACTTCTTTATCATCTTTAATTCAACAATTTAGAGACAACTATTAATAATTTCTGAGGACATTGGAATGGTTTCAAAAAAGAAGGTTATACATAATAGTTTTTTATCAGACATAATTTGCTTCAAAAATCAATTATTACCTTTGCACTATTAAAAAAAACAGATCGATGAGTAACCAGATTTTCGAAAATATCATCTTCAAAGGAAACAACTTCCTGGAAGAACCACTAAGTAAAGGAGAATACGCAGAGTGCACTTTCTTGAATTGCAACTTTGCCAATGGAGATTTAAAAGAAGTTGTCTTCGTGGATTGCCAGTTTGACAAGTGCGATCTGAGTAATGCAAAAATCAATAATACAGCATTCCGGGAGGTGAGTTTTGAAAACTGCAAACTGGTTGGTCTTAACTTTGAGGAATGCAACAACTTCCTCATCGATTTCTCTTTCAAGGAATGTATTCTTCATCTAGCCTCTTTCTATCAATTGAAGCTAAAAGGCATCCGATTCAAGGACTGCAACCTGCAAGAGGTTGATTTTACGGATACAAATCTCGCAGAAGCAGTTTTCGACAACTGCGACCTAAGCCGGACAATCTTCTCGAAAACGAACCTTGAAAAGGCAGACTTCCGGACTTCATATAATTACTCCATCGATCCTGAACAAAACCATATCCGGAGAGCCCGCTTTTCAAGGGAGGGAGTCATCGGTCTTCTTGATAAATACGGTATTGAGATTGAATAATAAGAAAAAGAAATCTCTCAACTCTTCAGGAAGTTATAGAAGAGTTGAGAGACTTTTTTTTTGTATATTCCTTCTTTACTCTTTTACGCTGATAGCAACTCCTCCACTTGGCGCCAACTTCTGCTTTAACTTTGTTTTACTTGTTACCACGACAGTTCTTATCACATAATCTTTTGGATTGTTAATCCAATGTGCATTCTTACCATCCGCATAGATTGTGGCCTTATACTTTATGCCTGCAGGAAGGAAGCTAAAGTCTATAGATGCTTCACGAGCATTTTCATCGGTAATTCCTCCAATGTACCATTCATTCTTCCCTTTCGCTTTTCGCGCAATCGTGATATAATCTCCAGGTTCAGCCTCAAGAACATAGGTATTATCCCAATCCACAGCCACATCCTTTATAAACTGAAATGCATCAGAATAACGTTTATAGTTTTCAGGCAAATCAGCGGCCATTTGCAAAGGGCTATACATCGTTACATATAAAGCAAGTTGTTTAGCCAAAGTGGTACTCAGTTTTGCCTTATTTGATCCATATACAGACAAGTCGCCTTGAAATATCCCCGGGGTATAATCCATGGGACCACCCATTAAACGGGTGAATGGAAGAATCGTAGTGTGATCAGGCCTGTTTCCGTTGAATGACTCAAACTCTGTTCCACGAGCCGATTCTTGTGCAAGCCAGTTCGGATAAGTACGACAGAGTCCTGTTGGACGAACTGCTTCATGCGAATCAACCATTATTTTATATTTAGCAGCAGTTTCCGCTACATGGAGGTAATGATTTACCATCCATTGTCCGTCATGATATTCACTCCGTGGAATAATAGGACCAACATAGCCGGTCTTCACAGCATTGTATCCATTATCAACCATAAAACGGAAAGCATCTTCTAACTGACGTTCATAGCTAACAGCCGATGATGTAGTTTCGTGGTGCATGATAATTTTCACTCCTTTACCCGCTGCATAACGGTGTAATTCATTTACATCAAAATCCGGATATGCTTTTGTAAAGCTATATATCTCCTCTTTTGCATAAGCCCAGTTATCTTCCCAGCCTTCGTTCCAACCTTCTACAAGAACAGCATCAAATCCATGTTGCGCAGCAAAATCAATATATTCTTTTACATGTGCGGTATTTGCACCATGATGACCATTAGATTTCAATTTCGAATAATCCGTTTTACCTATGATTATATCCTGATTATCTGTATAAGCCCAGGTGGAACCACCCCCAATGAAATATTCCCACCAAACGCCAATGTACTTTGCAGGTTTAATCCAGGAAGTATCATCAAATTTACAGGGATCATTCAGATTGAGAATAAGCTTTGAAGCCAGTATATCACGAGCATCATCACTAACAACTATTGTACGCCACGGGGTTACAGTACCAGTCTGTATATAGCCTTTGTTTCCATTCTTATCAGGGGTAAGATGCGCGCTAAGGCAAAAAGCCTTATCATCCAGATTAAGAGCCATAGCTGGATAATTAACCAATGCGGCTTCATGAATATTTATATATAGCCCATCATCCGACTTTAGCATTAAAGGGGTTTGTACAGTCAGACCCGATGCAGGAGCCTTTGCGGCAAGGGGCTCATTACGAACCTTTTCTATCAATCCTGCTATTTCAGAAAGTTTTGATGTAGTTATTGGGAATTCGTTTGTATCATAATCAGCAGGAATCCAGAATGCTTTATGATTGCCAGAGAGCTTGAATTGGGTCATTTCTTCCTTAATTGTAAAATGACGCAGATTTTCCTGAACAGGAAACTCATATCTAAAACCTAATCCATCATTAAAAAGACGAAAACGGATATTCAATTTTCTGTTTGTTGAAGTTTGATTCAACGAAACAAGCATTTCGTTGTGATTATCTCTAATCTCTTTTTGTTCCCCCCAAACGGGCTGCCAAACCTCATTCGAACTATTAAACTGAGTATTTGAAATAACAAAATTTTCATTGAAAGAAATGGAAGGAGCAATAGTAAACCCCAAATCACTTTCTCCAATTACACTCTTTCCTTTATACTGAAGTTTGTAAGCAGGAGTACCATTCTCTTTCAGACGGAATGAAAGAGTAAAGCTGCCATCAGGAGATTTTAATTCCTGAGCAGCCAATGTATGAACAAGAAAGGAACATAGAATAGTAAAAACAATTTTTCTCATATTTATTTTATTAAATTTCTATCATATAACAAAACTAGTAAACAAGAACCTCATCAATAAAGAACCAAGCTGGGTTCCCTACACCATAGTGCCATGCAGGGCATAAGCCTATAGTTTCAATATTGACTTTTATATAGCGCGTATGTACAGCTTTACTAAATTTGATAGGGATATTTACATATTTAACTTGTGGATCTCTATCTTCCACTATCTCTGTAGTTCCCATTAATGTAAAATTCTTATTATCAGTCGATGTATAACAACTCATCTTTTTAGGCAATAAAATCCAAGCACCCAGCTTATGAAGGAAATCAACCTCGATACCTCTAACCTCCTGATTTTGATTTAAGTCTATAACAAAATCGGCATTTTTACCTAACCATCCTACCCAACTTTCATTAAAGGCAGTACCGCCATACAATCCATCAGTAAGCGCCTTACCGGCAATTTTATCATATGGGGCTTCTGCGGGAATAATATAAGAGACCTCGGCACCCTGAGCCAGATTAATTTTCTTTTGAGAAAAATTTCTTTGCGAATACAAGTCACAATATTCTTCAATCGTATTATTTCGTTCATTTAGACTGACAACTCCCAGATCTTTAGCTCTTTGTCTGAATAAATCCAGTTTCTCTTTCAGCACTGCTACATTTCCGATAGGCTCGGTTCGTGCAATTTCGAGCTCTGCATACTGAATGGACAGTCGGGACTCTCTAACACGATTCAGGAAAATCCGATTATTAGCTACTGCCTTTTCAGCCTCATCAAACAATTCATTATATTGCTTCATCAACACTTTATTCAACATCCCACTCTTGTGAGTTACTGGCGTATCGTAAATCCATAAAGGAATATTGCTACCTAACAGTGCCCCTTTTTGCAAAATCAAATAATTATACAGATAAGGAGATGCTTTACCATAATAACCATCTAAAAAAGAGCGAATGACAGAATCAACATTAACCGAAGTGTTCCACAACAATTTAGCAACCAAATAAGAACGGAGCTCTGAAAAGTCGCCTCCTTTTATACTTGCTATCTGTGAAAAATGCATTGTGGCTTTGTTCTTTTTAAATAGCTCCATATTAGGTTGTAAAACATGAAAATTTGGAAAAGGAGATATATAATTATCAAAATTAATACCATAATCCCATACAAATATATTATTTGTTATTTTAGACCATCTCTCCATGTTATTTATAAAAGCCTTACCTGAAGAATTTTCTGTCAATGGCACTTCTCTGTAACAATCTATGTCACAAAGCATAATATTCACATTAGGCAAAGGTTTTATATGTTTAGGTGGCGGCACAGAATACAAATAAGCTAGAGTTGAAAACTCTTTATCAGGAAAACGTGCAGCAAGCTTGTTTAGGAAAAAAACAATTGTTCCCGAAGGGCTACCTTCATACTCATCGATAGCTTTGCATTCACTACAAGAACAGTGAGTCTGGCTATCATTTTGACTAACCGATATAATTTTCATCCCAGTATTAGCCTTAAAGATTGAATCCAAACGATGAGCAACAATCTCAAAGACATCTGGATTGGTTAAACACCACTGACTGGCCACCCCTGGTCTGCGCTGACCATTAATGAAGGAGTAATATTCTGGGTGTTTCTCACCAAACTCAGCAGCAGGAAGCAATTTGTTAAAAGTATGCACCCACAAATCTCCGGCAAAGACCTCTTCAGGTTCTTCCAAACGATGCCACAGCTTGTACATGGGATCTTTAAGACTGTATGATTGTGTTTGCCTGTATCTAAAGGAAGGATTCTCAACTCTACATATACCCGAAGGTACAATCATATCTTTACTCTTATTGATGCTATATGTTTCTGCTGCATAATAATGAATTCCGAAATAATCTTCTAAAAGGGTTACTACACCATATACCGTTCCCTTTCCAGAACCTTTTACAATACGTAAATATCCATCAGTTGAAGAGATATAGAATCCATCTTCTGTAATATCTGAAGCTTTAACATTATTAAGAGGAAGCTGATGATTTCCAATAAGAACATCTCCCCTTCTACTTTTCTCTGTTGATATGATCTTCAGCTTTACACCAGTTATTCTATTCGTAAAATCCTGAAATAAGAGTGCAGCTTTCAAATCGATGCTATCATCTCTATTGACAGCTATCCGTGCCATTGGTTTCTCATTCTTTACTATTACTATTTGAGCAAAAGCAAATTGAGAAATAAAAGATAACAACAAAAGGAGAACTTTCGTTTTGTATCTAGTATTCATTATAGGTCAACATTTATTATCAATACATACATTATAAGTATAGTAGATTATCGTTCAGAAAACTATTTGTTCCAAACAATGCATCAGAAGAGCATTTGATTGGGATTCTTCAAATTTAGAATTCTTAGAAATCATCTATATATCATTATTTAATCTAAGATAAATTAAATCAAAATCAATCGCTACTTCTTCTTAATTTCTCACGTAATTGTTTCAATGCAATGTAAATGTGATTTTGAACAGTGCTTAATGAGAGATCTAATTGTTTACTAATATCTTTGCTTGGCATATCTTCAATATAACTTAGAATAAAAATTTCCCGGCATCGAGGAGGTAAACTACCTATCGCTGCATCGATTTTATTTTTAGTATCATTATCATAAAGACTTTGAATAACTTCATTTGCATCCGGATCATAATATTGATATCTAAGTTCCTCTATAGACTGTTGGTAATCGGACATTTTTTGATCTGTTTGCTTTTTCTTCAGCACATTTAAAGCAGAATTATAAACAGAGCGAAAAAGATAAGCTTTTAATGAAAGAGTCTCATCGATATTTTCTTTATGAAGCCATACATTCAAAAATACATCCTGTATAATATCCTCTGTTTCAGCTGCACTGAGAAATGATCTTCCATAATTTTGCAAAGAAGCATAATACAATAAATAGAGTTCATTAAATGCAGCTCTATCACCATTCTTTATCCTTTCTGTTAATGAAACAACTTTTTCCATTAATGCTTAAACCTGCTTTTTAAAGAATTCTAGAAATTCATCTTTCATTATACAAGACCATATTCTGCCGTAAAAGTAACATTAATCTTCTCATTATCAACAACCCCTTTAAGAGATATTTGCAAACTATCGTTATGAAAGGATCTGTAATTAAAAAACAAGTCAAATACATTGTGTATAAAAAGCTACATAATGAATGCATTATTTTTAACACGAATTTTTGGAATAAAAAAAATCGATCCCGAAAAAATTGTATCCTGACCTGTTTTCGATAATATAGTTACTTGTTTGTTGATTTGTCTTAAATAGTATTTTTTACATTTCAGAACGCGGGCGATCTGCCGGTGCTGTTCCCCATGATGAGGGTTTTGCGCCCATCTCAATCACTAGTTTTCCACCATTCATAATATCCTTATATTGAATATAAGATTTAGAGTATGTCTTTCCATTCAGCGTCATTCGTTGAATATACCTATTCGCACTACTGTTATTAATAACATTCAATGTGAAGGTTTTGTTGTTGCCCACACTGATTGTGGCATTATTTATCACAGGGCTGCCAAAGACAAAACATCCGTTCGAAGGATTTACCGGATAAAATCCCATTGCAGAGAAAACATACCAAGCAGACATCTGGCCTACATCTTCATTACCACAAAGGCCATCGAACTTATCTGCATACAAGGTGTTCATGATCTCACGAACCTTATCAGCAGTTTTCCATGGCTGTCCAACATAGGCATACATATAGGTAATATGATGACTCGGTTCGTTTCCATGTGCATACTGACCGATCAAGCCGCTGATATCTGGTGAAGCTTCTGCTCCCAGATCCCCTTTTGCTATAAACAAGGAATCAAGTTTCTTTGTAAATGCTTTTTCACCCCCATAAAGTCCGATTAATCCTTCTACATTTTGAGGTACCAACCAAGTGTATTGCCATCCGTTTCCTTCAGTATAGTCGTTCTGACGATGAATGGAGGAGAACGGGTTAAATGGAGTTCTCCAGGTATTATCATTTACACGCCCTCTGGCAAAACCTGTCTGAGCATCAAAATAGTTTCGGTAGTATTTTCCTCGTTTATCAAAATAGTTGTAATCTTCAGTAAAAGCTTCCCTCTTTGCTACCTGACCCAGACTCCAGTCGGCAATGGCATATTCAAGTCCCATAGCTACCGACTCCACAGTGCTGTCAGCTGGTATGTATCCATACTGCTTTACATATTTAAGACCTCTTCCATCCTGCATCATCGTTTTCTTCATTGCTTCATAGGCTAGTTTCTTATCAATGCCTTTCAATCCTTTCAGATAAGCATCCGCAATAACCGTTACCGCCGGACAGCCTACCATACAATAGGTTTCATTTCCCATCAGGTGCCATACAGGAAGCTCTCCCTGTTGCTGATAGATTGCAAGCATCGTATTCACAAAATCAGCGCTTCTTTCGGGCTGGAGGATGGTAAACAGCGGATGTGCAGCACGGTAAGTGTCCCACAAAGAAAATGTGGTATAATTGGTAAATGTAGCATTCTTATGAGTATTCTTATCTGCTCCACGATAATCTTTATTAACATCACAAAAGAGTGATGGAGCAATCATGGTATGATACAATGCAGTGTAGAAAGTGCGCATTCGAGTTGCATCATCTGCTTTGATTACCACCTTGTTCAGTTCTCTATTCCAGGCTTCATCTGCTTTACTAATAGTCTGTTTAAAGTTCCATCCTGCCAATTCGGCTTTCATGTTTGCTTTGGCATTTTCTATGCTCACAGGTGAAATGGCCACTTTCACCATGATAACCTCGTTCGCCTTTGTGCTAAAAGAGGCCACTCCATAAGCTCTGCGAGCTTTCAGCGTTCGGCCTGGTTTCAGAGCAGTGGTATCGGATACGATAAAATTCTTGAATGGTTTTGAGAAAGTTGCATGAAAGTAGATACGCTGATCGTTGGCCCATCCCTTAGAGAATCTGTATCCGGAGATGGTGCTGTCAGTCTCAGACGTGATATATGTTTCCATCGGATTGTCCCAGCCGATACCACTCTCCAGATTAATAACAACCTTTGCATCAGATGAAGCGGGAAATGTATATTTATGGAATCCACAGCGTTGGGTAGCCGTCAACTCCACATTTACATTATAGCGATCTAAATGAACAGCATAATATCCGGGGCGAACCTTTTCAGTTGCATGATGATAGAGTGATCCAAGGCCAGAAAGATACTGTTCTGGAGCACTCTGTTTTGTTGTTACCTGCCCAATTGCCGGCATCAATGATATATCTCCCAGGTCACCAATTCCTGTTCCACTAAGATGCATATGTCCGAAACCTGTCACTATTGAATCTGAATAATGATAACCTGAGCACCAGTCCCATCCTCTGGTATAATTGTTGGGGCCAAGTTGCACTAGTCCAAATGGAACATTTGCGCCTAAAAATGCATGACCATGTCCGGCTGTTCCGATATAAGGATTTACATACTGAGTCAAATTCAGAAGGTGAGAGCTTTTCTTTGTTTGTTTTCCAATACAAGGCTGTATAAAAGATGCAGCGAAAAGACAGACCAAGAGTCCTTTTATTGAATTTCTAAATAACTTTTTATTCTTCATTGATATTTATATTTATTCTTTTTATTACTAAAAATGATGGTCGCACAGAAACAGGAGAAGATTCCCAAAAAGATGCAAGAGTAAAACAACACTTCTAATATTATTTTGCAGGTTTAACCACAGGTCTAAAAGAAAAAGCAAGAGCCTCTGTCTCTTTAGATAGGCCACGAGGTAGGATAACTCTAATCTTACCATTTATCAATTCCCATTTCACGGCTTTATTTGTTTCCAGAAGAATCAGTTTGCTTCCTTTTGCAGGAAGATTGCCACTCCACTCCAGATATTCAGGAATTTTATCGCCTTCTTGTAAACAAACTAATGCAAACAGTTTGTTACCATCTTTGTTTTGAGTAAACCAAACGTTATCATTATGATAAATTTCTGTTGTCCTTGTATTGTAGATCGCCTCTCCATTTTTATTCATCCAAACACCGATTTTGTTCAAACACTTTACGGCCTTATCAGGAATCAATCCCTCTGCAGAGGGCCCAACCCCTAGAAGCAGACTACCTCCCTTTGATACAATTTCAATTAGTGAATGAATGACCTTATATGAAGACTTATAGTTATCATTCGGAACAAATCCCCAAGCATCACCTAAAGTCATGCAACTTTCCCAAGGATGTTCCAGTTTTACTAATGGTATTTTTTGTTCCGGAGTCTGATAGTTTTCGTAAGGTCCATGAACTGTTCTATCTACCATTATCAATCCCGGTTGAGCAGCTCTGGCCATTTCTGCAATATGTTTCATATCTATATTCTGGCTCCAGTTAGGAATATTTGCTCCCCATGAACGTACCTCTTCATTGACAGATTCTAATGGACGAACCCATCCACCATCAAGCCATAGAATATCAATCGAACCATAATTATGCATTAACTCACTGATTTGATTATAGGTGTATTGCTTAAACTTATTCCATCTCCATGGATTCTTATTAATATCATAATTATTATTTCTATCAGGAGTAGCATATTTAGGCCACCAATAATATTCAGAATGCCAATCAGGCTTTGAAAAATAGGCTCCAATCATAAATCCTTTCTTGCGGAAAGCATCAAATACATATTTTGCAACATCCGATTTGGGATTATCCTTAAAAGGGCCTTGAGCGATAGAAAAATCAGTTTGCTTTGTATTAAACATAGCAAAACCATCATGATGTTTTGTAGTAAAAACCAGATAACGCATTCCGGCATTATATGCAGCCTGAGCCCATTGTTCCGGATTAAATTTCACAGGATTAAAGTTGTTTGATAGACTCCAATACCATTTTTTATAATTATCATATGTAATAGTACTATCACGTTCAATCCAGTTTTCAGAGCATAAAGACCATGATTCAATCATCCCTGGAACAGAATATAGTCCCCAATGAATAATCATGCCAAATTTGCTGTTTTGCCATTCATCAAGTTTAATCTTTACCAACGAATCTTTTGGCCATTCGTACTCTGTAGATTGATTGTGTACATTCGGCTGAGCCATCATATTAAATGAAATAAAAGCAAGAATCACTAATAGAACAAACTCCTTACGATTTTTCATATTATAAAGTTGATTATTAATTACTAATTATAGCCGATATTATCAGATTGATTTCAGAAATTACAACCATCGTTACAAACAAGGTTGAGTATCATTCCATAATTAAACAAAAAAAACTTCAATAAGATCATGATAGAATTGGCAACCACATAAAAAAGCAGAATTACTCAATATTATAGCTTTCTGTTACAAATATCGAGAGTAATTCTACCAAATCGCCTATAAATAAAAGGCATATAAAAAATATTTATTTATCATGAAACAAATTTAATCTACTTAAAGGTTTTCAATTCTCAACCGAGAAAAAAAACAAAATATTACAACAAACAAAACTCGGAAGAAATTAATCCTTCCGAGTTCCATTCAAAAAACTAAATTATTCTGCTTTATCCCACCAAACTCTGGAAGTCATCTTATCTCCTCCAGAAAGTCTGCCAACAGCCTCGAGGTAATTTTTGCTATTGATAGAAGCCTCACCTGATGAATATGTAAATCGACGTGGTATAGTACCATTTGTAACATTACCTACATAGTTTACAGTCTTCAAAACAGGAAAACCAGATCTTCTCCAGTTAGCGAATGTTTCATAATCATCAGAGAACGTATTGATGTAATATTGAGTATTAATCTGCTTTAAGGCAGTAGCCGCACTATATGGATTCAATCTCAGATAGTTTGAGATTTCAGCATCACTTGGAGCCAATCCAGCAGTAAACTGATTAAATTGTTTCATTGAAGCCTTAACACCTTCGTTGTAGAAAGTTTCAGCACTACCTGAAATCCAACCACGATAAGCAGCCTCAGCCAACAACAATTGGTTTTCCGCATAAGTTACAAGGAATGTTGGAGCATCAATACGTGCATAAGTATAACGGTTAACCACAGAGTAACCATTCTTACTACCCGGATAGTTAGGAGCATTCTTTAAATAAGTAGAGCTTGATGCCCCTGTTGTTTCATCATACCCATTAGGCATACCTAACTGATGAGAAGCAATTGTATCTCCCATTTGCCAGTCACCGCTGCCAATTTTTTTGCTAGGATCGGTTACAATGGTGCAAAGAAGTCTTAGGCGTGGATCACTAGTGCTCTTTAACAAGCTAACAAAAGACTCACTCATGCGATATGCATCTGGATCCTCATGGCAGTAGATTTTACCAAATGGTTCACAAGAGTTATTTGATGTAGAAGCTGATGGGTGTTCAACTTTAGCATTATCATCATTGCTTGTAAACAATCCTCCGTTAACAGCTGTGGCAACCCAAGTTTTAGCTAAAGTAGGATTTACCTTGGACATGCGCATAGCCAAACGTAGCATCAGAGAGTAAGAGAACTTCTGCCATTTAGCACAGTCGCCATGATAGATTATATCTGCATTTCCAATAGTAGAAGTTTTTCCACTTAAGTTTTCAGCTGCTTCTTTCAGTTCTTTCAACATGTCGGCATAAATATCCTCTTGTTTATCATATTTAGGATAACCATTAGCATCATAATAGCCTTGTCCAGCTTCAGAATAAGGACAATCTCCATACATATCGGTCATTCTATGAAACAAAAGCACTTTCATGATTCTTGCCATCTGATATTCAGGATAGAACTTTTCATTGTCTTTCCAGTTTTCCAATAAATCGATCACGTTACGAACTCCATTAGGATACATTCTATCCCAAAATGCTGAGTTGTAACCATCCGAGTAAGTATATTTATCACCGCACCAGTAGCTTTCTGTTGAAGCAGTGTGTTGTAACATGGTGCTGCAGTAGATTAGGCCATTACGCCAAGCTTCGTACTCAGTTCCATAGCAATACTGCTGAACATTTGTAAACTCTAAAGTATAATCCATCACCGATGGAGTGATTGCTTCCGGATCGTTATTAATGTCGCTAAAATTGCTACATCCGGAAAACGCTGTTAGTAAGCCTAGTGCAGCTATATATAAAATATTCTTTTTCATATTATTTGTCTCTAAGATTAGAATTTAACATTCAAGTTGAAACCAATATTTCTTGTTGCAGGATAACCATTTAATTCCAAGCCCTGTCCATTGGAGTTGTTGTAAGCCGATTCCGGATCAATATTCGGAGTATGCTTAACAATAGTCCACAAATTACGACCAACCAAGGATATATTAACACCTTTAATGAAAGGCATTTTGTTCGCAAGGAAAGATTTAGGAACATTATATCCCAGAGTAAATTCTCTCAACTTCAGGAAGCTTGCATCATATACAAATTCTTCAGTAATATTGTTTGAAGAAATCCATTGCCAGTAAGTCTGAGCATCGATATTTGATTTTGTGAAGTTATTGCCGCTTTCATCAACACCTGTTACTGATATTCCATTTTCACGACCCTGTAATGTCTTCTTTTGCAAACCTGCACTATATAAGCTATAATTTGTTCCGGAGAACAGCTTAGCACCTAATTTGAAATCAAGTAAGAATGACAATGTAAAATTCTTATAAGAGAAATCATTGTGGAAACCACCTGTCCATTTATAAACACCGTCACCAAGCACTTCAACATCATCAGATCTTACAGGAAGTCCGTCTGGATTATAGACTCTTTTGCCATTAGCATCAGTTTTATATTTGTAACCTACAATCTGACCATAAGAATCACCTACGATATTACGAATAGTAGCCTGACCACTACGAGATTGTGCTCCATTAATCGTTATAGATTTAACACCTTCTCCTAAATAAAGAACTTCACTATTATTGTATGCAAGATTAAATGAAGTGTTCCATAAGAAATCTTTTGTGCTAACAGGAACTCCAAACACCATAAATTCAAAGCCTCTATTGCGTATCTCACCGATATTTCGATATGCAGAACTGAAACCAGAAGTCTGGCTAGTTGAAACAGGAACAATATCGTCCTTTGTATTTTTTTCATAAACAGCAAAATCGAAACCTAAACGGTTTTTAAAGAAAGAAGCATTTGCACCAATTTCCTTTTCGCTGATTTTAACCGGTTTTAAGAAAGCATTAGGTACATCAGAGTTGTAAATATATCCCATTGATTGACCTTGAACAGTGAAATCGTTCATAGTATAAGTTAACAAAGTCAAATAAGGAGAAGTACCGTTAGATGCCGATGCCAAAGAGGCTCTTACTTTAGCAGTAGTTACCCATTCTGGTAATCTAAAACAATCGCTCAACATCCAGCTCAAACTTACAGAAGGATAAAAATAATGATTATTTTTAGGATCCAAAGTAGAGAACCAGTCGTTACGTCCTGTAAAATTCAAGAACAACCATTCTTTATATCCAAAGTCAGCAGTACCATATACAGAATTCACCTGATATTCAGTATAATCTTTAGCAAATGTTCGCGTATTTGCAGAAACATTAGACGTAGAATAAACACCACCAATAACAAATGGACGAATACCACCATTTGTACCATACTGTTTAGTAATATCACGTTGTCTGTTGCCACCAACTGTTGCATTGACTGAAAAATCACTAAATTTTTTGTTTACACCAATTAAATAGTTCAAGTTCATTTCAGAGAAGTTCTTTTCGTATTCCTGGATATAACCATTTGGATCGGCAGCAGCTCCATTAGGTTGAACTTGCTTGAAAGAAAGGATATAACCATCTCTTGAAACCTGGCCTTGAGCATATAACCAATCGGTAATATCATAGCGAAGAGTTGCTGCCCCTGTTAAACGGTTTTTGTCTGATTCATTTGTTTTTTTATATTGCAACCAGTAAGGGTTATTAAAGTATACATTGTTACCTGGTTGTAATTCTGTGCCATTGGTATCAGCACCTTTATTTCCTTTTAACCATCTTACGTCATAGGCATTTGCCAAATATAATAAGGTCGCATTTGTATTACCATTGCCATCTGATAAATTTGCTCTACCATTAACATGCTCGAATACGTAGTTGGCATTAACGGTTAAGTGCAATTTCTTGGTAATATCATATACTGTGTTCATGTTAATGCCTTGCTGATTCAAACCTGCATTAGGTAGGTTAGCCTGAGAGAATGTATTTGACACCCCAAAACGATAAGTAACTTTATCATTCTTTCCGCTGATTGCTAATGATGCAGTTTCGTCAACGCCAGTACGATAGAAATCTTTCCAGTTATCAATATAACCATAACGTGCTGTTTCACCATTACGATTTACAAAATTGCTACCATCTAGTTTAGAACCCCAACTTGAATTATAAGTCTGATAAGCCGAAGTTTGATCAGCTGGTTTAATACCTTGAGTTCCCTGGCCATAAGTCTTTTGAAAATCACGGTAATCGTAAATAGAGTTAAATGTCAGGTTATTATTAAATTCGAGACCAATTCCATCCTGATCTTTTGTACCTGATTTAGTAGTAATCAGAATAGCACCGTTACCACCACGGTATCCATAAAGAGCAGATGCAGCAGCCCCTTTCAAAACCTGAACATTTGCAATATCATCCGGATTGATGTTTGATAAACCGTCACCCATATCCATGCCACCCCAAGTTCCAGCATTTCCCTGATTGGTATTATCAAAAGGTACACCATCAATAACATACAAGGGTTGATTGTTTCCTGCCAAAGATGCATTACCACGAATAATTACACGGCTAGAACCTCCTATACCTGTAGCATTGCCAGCAACGCTCACACCTGAAATTTTACCGCTTAAAGCATTTCCTAAGTTTAAATCCCGGGATGCAGTAAACTGATCGCCACCGACTTCTGTTGTAGAGTATCCAATAGACCGTTTTTGTCTTTTAATACCCATAGCAGTTACAACAACTTCATTCAAAGAGTGTAAATCTTCATTTAAAGTGATGTTAACACTAGTTGTTCCACTAACAGAAACTTCTTGTGTTACATAACCAATGTAGCTAACTACTAGAACAGCATTACCTGGCACAGACAATGAAAAATCACCATCTATACCTGTAACTGTCCCTACTTTTTCTCCCTTAACCTTAACGCTAGCACCAATAATAGATTCACCGTTTTTGTCTTTTATAATACCTGAAACTTTTTTAATCTTTTGTTGAGTTCCATTTGATTTGGAAGAAGGAGCTTTTGAATCAAATAGAATAACCACATGATCTTTTATCTCATATTTAATGCCGGTACCTTTGAGAACATTATCCAATATCACATTAATGCTTTGATTTTTTACATCAATTGAGACTTCATTTACAATTCTTGTCTCCAAAGACTTATCATAAGAGAATACAACATCAGTTTGTTTGGATAATAAATCAATAACACTCTTCAGAGTTACATTTTTTAAAGAAAGTTGAACGCTATAACTATCATTAAGCAGTTCATTGTTTGAGAATGCCTGTACTTTTAAACCACAACACGCTAAGAAAAGTACAACACATAAAAACTTTAAAATTACATAGTTGTTAGATTTGTTTTTCATAAAACACATTATTATTTTAAATCAATAGATTAGGGTTTTTCAATTAACTAATTACGGCATCGCCGTTTTTCATTTCTAAACTTATTCTACATAGGCTATAATTTTAATATTAACTACTATACCAAGAATTGAACTTTAATACACCGGCATATAACTAAATTCAATTCAGAGCTTCCCCCCTAATACAATTGAAGAGAAAGAAGTACCTAATAGAAAATGTATTTTTTTAGAAAAAGTTAATGAGTTATTTTGGCTCGTTGCCCAGTAAGATAGAATAGTTGTTCAAGAACATTATTAAGATCATCATGTTCCTTATAATAGAAATTATATTTATGTTGTTTAATATTTTCCGTATCCACAGAGAGCTTCACCCCATAAGTGTGCTCTAAACTATTTATAATATCAGTAATTGATGCATTTGGCAAAGATATTAAGTGAAATCTCCATAAAGAATATGAGTTAGCATCTATTTCATTTATTTCTAATGTCTTCAATGTATTAGAATATAGAGCCTGTTGACCGGGATGAAGAACGGCCAGGCTCTCGCCGGCCTTATCTTCCAATTGAATCGACCCTCTCAATAAAACCGCCTCACTTTTATTCTTAGAGTAATTAGAATTAACACTAAATGCGGTACCAAGAACCTTAACACTGAAAGCTTCAGTTTCAACTACAAAGGGGCGCAAAGAGTCTTTCTCCACTTCAAAAAAGGCCAGTCCTTTTAATTTAACGCGCCTCTCTTTATCCATGAATTTCTCTGAAAAAGTGATGACAGCATTTGAACTTAGCCAAACTATAGATCCATCTTTTAGTTTAACCTGTCTAACTGAATCTGGTAAAAAATTAGCATAGGAATATGTTATATGAGAATTTTTATCAATAATATTGGTTAAAATTAGAGCAGTTACAAGTATTGAAGCAGCAACTCCAGAAAACCAATAGATCAGCTTCTTCTGTTTTTTACGTCTGATATTCTTTTGTTTAGCTTCAGCCTGATCGATATTCTCATTCATTCGAACCAGAGAATTAAAAAGTTCCAGTGGTTGATTTTTATCTGTAAATTGATGCTTTGCTCTCCATATTGCTTCCATATCAAAAAACAGTTTCTTGTTTTCTGATGATGCTTCAAGCCAGCTTAACAACTCTTTCTCTTCTTCAGGAGTTGCTTGCCCTATTAAATATTTATATATCTCTTTTTCGTCCATTTTATGAGTTATGTATAGTACATACAACTTACAGGAGAAAAATACCTAATAAAAAATGTAAAAAATGCAATATACATTTTTAATTAAATATAAGTTCTATATAAAACAACTATCTCCAAGACTCTTTATCAAGCAAATATAGTCTAATTTGTGTTATACAAAAACATATTTCTTTATAAATATGTTCACTCTTATTTGCTGAACAAAGGATAAATTTCCCATTTGAAAGTCATAAATAAGCGAGAATTTAAAATATGAGTTATCGTCAAACGCCATTAAGAGGACTTAGCCGTTTTTATTAAAAACAATCTCTCAACTCTTCAAAAAAGTTATTGAAGAATTGAGAGATTCAACTTTTTTAGATCTCTCCTTTTTATCAATCTGCAAAAAGAAATGAGATACTAACTTTAAAAGGATTTAGAAATCTTGTTTAGCAATTGCTTCATCCTCACGTAAATCATGTTTAATCCACCTACGGATGGTTCTGAATTTAGGATGAACTGCAAATTTAGGCCGCAAAGAACTTTCTTTCAACAGGAATACTACTAAACAAAATATACCAAACATAAGTAACCAGCCGTACAATTCTTTCATTGATACTATCAAGGCTTGCTGCTGCAATGCTCCAAAGAGTTCTCCTTTTGACAATTGATTGGCAACAACATTAACGTTATCCAGCTTTGCTCCCAAAAGCATGGTGTTTTTTGCCATTACGAATTTCATCGCACGTCCCAGTACTGCTGCTCCGAAGAATTCTCCAAAACATGCATCTACAAAGGCTTGTATAGTCAATGCTTCCCAAAAGTACCTAAAAGGGACTTGTGTCAATGCTGTAAGAAAACAGATTGAAATAACAATGAAGCCAAAGCTTCTTAAAAAAATGGGCAAAATCAACGATTCTTTTGGCAGGTTGTAATCGATCATGAAATAGAATATCATCAAGTGAGCCACAATTGCTGAAAAGCCAATAACGGTAGCTCTTTTGTAACTCCATTTTTTAAGAGCAAATGTTCTGTACATAAAGATGCTTGCCGTAGCAATTCCTAAAATGACTATCCAATTGGTAGAAATAACATTCAATGAATCGTAACCAAGTATGTGTTCCATATAAGCGTGCTCTATAACATGCATGGGCGAAATCAGGATGAAAACAACTAGGTATATAAAGAATGTAATATATACCGTTCTGAATTTCCATGTTGGCAAGGAGATATACGGATGGCGAATCGTTTTTGCACGCCATAAGTTAAGGAGTAACAGCACTACCCCGAAAATGGTTGCCATTTGTATCTGTTCAGAATCGCACCAATCATAATGCTCTCCATAGATACATAGAAAAATAACACACAGTATGGTCAATCCCCACATAAGAGCACCTAACCAGTCTATTCCGAAAAGCGGTAATTTCTTCATTGACCGGTAAGTTCTGAATAAGATGACTGTAGCAATCATTACCAAACCAAGTAATGCAACAACCACCCAGTGCATATACTCCCATTTCGAGAGAAAAGAGGTATAGATGGCAGCCAATCCGGTAAACTGAATCATCCCTTGCACTATCAGATTGATGTAGCAAAAGAAAATCGAAAGATCTCTTTTAGGCGTTATCCATAACTGGATGGTTGAGTTACATTCAAACGTTCCCCACATTCTGAAAACACCAGCAACAAAGCAAGTTGCAACAAGTACAGGTACGCTATCGGTATGCATACAAATCAAATTGCAGGCAATTATTACACTACAACATGTAAGCAGAGCTACTTTCGACGAGAAACGGAATTTCAACCGGAACATGATGGTGAAAGTCAGTGCCAGGCCAACCAGCGAAGCTGCTCCTGCCATGGTAACATCCTCACGCATCAATGACAAAGAACCTACCATTTCGCTCACCGTTGCCAGATAGACCCCTCCCGAGAGTTGAAAGATGACGGCAAAAAGAATCATTATCCACGGTCTCAACTTTTCGGGAACGAAAGAGCGCATGGCCGGGATTGAAAAAGGACCGATATCATGCATAGATTATTAATAGTTTACTTCACATTCAACATTCATTCCTGCACGAAGACGCTTCATATTCTCGGTTTTATTCCCTCCGGAAAACTTTATACGTATAGGAATTCGTTGTTCCACTTTCACAAAGTTGCCAGACGAATTGTCTTGGGGAAAAAGAGAGAAACTTGCCCCTGTAGCCTGTGCTATCGATTCGACTTTACCTTTGAATATGACATCCGGCATTGCATCAACTTTAATTTCCACAGTTTGTCCATAACGTATATTAGCGGTTTGTGTTTCTTTGTAGTTCGCAATTATCCACTTGTCGTTTTCATCAACCAAGTCCACCAAAGCTTGTCCCGGCTGTATCAGCATTCCTTCCTGGATATTCTTTCGTCCGGTTGTTCCGTTACACGGAGCAGTAACAACAGTATAGGAAAGGTTGAGCTTTGCCAGTCCTAAAGCAGCTTCGGCAAGTTTGACTCCTGCGGAAGTCTGCCCCAAACGATGAGTCTGTTCCTTTTTTACAAGGGCAGTTGATTGCTTTTCGCGTACCAGCAATTCATATCTTGCTTTGGATGCATCATAGTTTGTCTTGACGTTATCATATTGCTGCTTAGTAACTGCACCTTGTCCCAAAAGATTCTTATATCGATTATATTCTCGCTCAGCATTATCCATACGAATCTTAGCTTCTTGAATACCTGCATCTGATACAGATATGTTGTTTTCTGTAGTACTAATGGTTGTAGTCATAGCGGTTTTCCCGGCTAAAGCGTTTTGATAGTCGGCTTCTGCTTGTGCAACTCTTAGTCGGAATTCCGAATCTTCAATTACAAGCAACGTATCACCTTTACGGACATACTGATTCTCTTTGAAATATATTTTCTTAATGAATCCCTGAACACGTGAGTTTACTGGCACAATCAATTGCTTTACCTGTGCATTATCGGTATATTCCACATTACCAAGATGAACAAATCGAGAACATACCCAGATAACTCCGCAAGCAATTATCAGAACAATAACAATATTATTAATTAGCTTTTTTCTTTTCTGCTTCATGATTCTATGATGTTAAATAGTTTATTTATAATTTGCCTGTGGCCTTTTTCAATCTGTAATAATTGAAAAGAATATTGATCTGTGCATTAGCAACCTGCAGCTCTGCACTTAGTTTTGAATTGCTGGCATCGAGCATTTCGGTAATCAGAGCCAGTTCATTCAGGTAGCGGTTATTGATTACTTCATAATTCTGGATAGCCAATTCGAGACTTTTCTTCTGAGTATCAAAAATGGTATATGATTCAGCTAAACGTACATGAGCCGCTTTCACATCATTTTGAATATTTTCCTGAAGCAATTTCTCGCCTTCGATTGCTTTAAGGGTTGAAAGTTTAGCCAGCTTTGCTTTTTTTCCTGTTTTAAAGGTTGAAGCTATATTAAATTTAACTCCAACCCCTACATACCAATAGTTGAAATTCTTGTTTATAGGAGGAACTTCTATGGTGATTGGTCCGTCAAGATGGTCGCCAGCAACCAAAGCAACGGACGGCAAACGTTCAGCATTTATAATCTTTTCATTTATTTGAGAGTGCTCAATACCCAATTTTGCTTGTTTCAAAACTGGAGATAATTCTCCTGCTGCTTGTTGCCACAATGCTTCATCCTCCATACCTGGCATATTATTCAATATCGTTGTATCTATATCAATAACACTTCCCTGAGGCAATCCCAAAACAGTAATCAGCTGATTATTGATAATAATCTGGCTATTTTCTATTTGTGTGAGCGCAAGTTCATAGGATTTTAATTGTAATTCATATCTTGTGATGTCATTTCTAATGGCAAGCCCTTCATTTTGCTTCGCATTGATATCAGCCAACAACCTTTTTGTCTGTTCAATATTCTTTTGATAAACCTCTACCTGATTGCGTAACTTATACAACTCCAAGTAATTGCCAACCAACAAAAAACGAATCTCCTGCCTATTTTTCTCTTTATCCAGTTTTGCCAACTGAAGTTGTAATTTGGACATCTCTATTGCATTTGATATTGCACCACCTGCATATATTACCTGAGAAGCCTCCAACGCAAAATTATTTCCAAAATGTGGCATTGATGCATTCGCTCCGTCAGAGAAGTTCCGATTTGCAATCCATCCGTCTCCCAAATAACTTGCTGAAAGTGATACATCAACTGAAGGAAGTAGTGCATTTTTAGCCACCTTCACCGCTTGCTCCGCTTCTTTTTCGGCTAAGTCATAAGTGAGGATACTCCGACTGTTTGCCTCAGCCATACCAAACATATCTTCAATGCTTAATCTCAAACACTGTTTGGTTTGCGCTGTTAGCAAACTAACGTTGGAGTGTAACAGAATTACTAATAACAACCAGATGTTTTTTTTCATATTATGCAATAAATTTTAATATAATAAGATATTATTTTTAGACACACAACGGGCCGGTGAATAAGTATTCCGGCTTGATGCCATACTCATCACAAATCACTTATTTAAATAATAAACAGAAGATTAAACCAAGAAGACACTCAACACTTGTTATCCTGAAGAAGTCATAAATCCATTAGCCCAATACCCCCAATATATGTAATTAGAACCCACACTAAGATGGTCTAAAAGCGGGTGCAAAGGTAGGAATTCCAACAAACGAGATAAAATCCGAAATGTGCCAAAATTTGTTTAATTTGAACATTGGCGCAAAAAATATGTTATCTTTACAGCTAAAAGACTAGTTTAATGATAAGTATAAAACAGATTAAAAGCATCAGTGAATTACAGTTATCGGATACGGAATTGAATAAAATGCGTGAAAAAATAAACTGTGTAACAATTTCCTATATTGACATACGATCGCAACTTTCATCTCCTATACATATCAATGCCACTATCGCAATTTTGGTTTTATCTGGAACTGCAACACTTTGCGTAAACTACAAGGAATATCACTTAACAGTTAATTCGATAACAGTGCTTTCTTCCTCACACTTACTCTTGTTTAGTGAATGCAGCAGCGACTTCACCGCTCAGAGTCTTTTTGTCAGCAAAGAGTTTATGGATGAAATGGACTCAACAGACATGATTTACAAAAGGATAAAATATGGTGTTAGACTATATAGCACCCCCGTAATACAATTACAGAACAATCAGTCCTCCTTACTATCTGCCCGTATCGCCTCCATCAATAGCACAATTGATAATCCGGACCATTTATACTATAAGGAAATGATACTTAATAGCCTGTTTGCTTTCTACCTCGACTTGAGTAATATAATAGACCGGACTTCGGATAGCAACAATGATGGCAACTTCACGCGCTATGAAAACATCATAAAATCGTTTATCGGGTTATTGATTGAAAACTACAGGAAAGAACATAAAGTTGATTTTTACGCTTCTCAACTGAATATAACGACACATTATCTCACATTGGTTGTAAAACGCATTACCGGTCAGAGTGTGAGCGACTTTATCTTTGAGATGTTGTACAGCGAAGCCCGTCAGCTGCTTACACATTCAAAACTATCTATACAAGAGATTGCATTCACCCTCAGTTTTTCCGACCAGTCTTCTTTCAGCAAATTTTTTAAAAGGAAATCGGGTGTTTCTCCGGTTGAATTCCGGAAAGGAGACAATCTTAAATGACCACATTATTCATTAAGAAAAATCAGCTTTGCAGGTAATATCCCTGCGCTCCCAATTCCGAGGCTTGCAACAGCGCATACTTATCTTTCAGAAGCGGGTAGTCCCAACATCCCATTTGATGAAACAGTTCGCCGCCAAATCCACGCTTAAACTTATATAAGCCGTACATAGGATGTGATGTGTCGGCATTTGGAGAAACACCAAACATATCATATTCGGTACAACCCGCCGCTTTTGCTATCTTAATAGCAGCCCATTGCAGTGCATAAGTGGGCATCAGATTCCGATTCTCGGACGAGGAGGCTCCATAAAGATAAGTGGCACGATGGCTTGAGATAACCAGGAATAACGAAGCAAGAGGTTCGTTGCCTGCATAGGCTACAAGCATCTTTATATGCACCGGTGAATCGACATCTTCCATCTTGGTGGCAAGAACCGACTCAAAATAAGAGATATCATTAGCATACAATCTATTTCGCCTGGCTGTTTCGAGATAGAGTTTATACCACACATCCAATTCATTAATCCCCAGCGATTTCACTACCACACCTTTACGTTCGGAAAGTCCAATATTATAACGGGTCTTCGGTTTCATCCGTGCTAGAATCTCCTCTTCTGTTCCGGTGAGGTCAAGAATGATGGTGTTTGAAGGAAGTATATCCGTGTTTGTTTTTACCAGGTTCCAGTTCACAGTCTGATAGTTGAATTGAAATTCCTGAAACTTTTTTTCGGGAAGTCCTATCCAGTTGCCGTTTTCGTCATAGTCATTTTCCTTGCACCAGTGCGACTGCCAGTTCAGGTCATAACGGATAGCGATACAACTTTTCGGAATATAAGAACGCAGTACCTCGGAAAGCTCCTCGAGAAAACAACCTTGATTCTCCTCAGAAGGTTCCACTTCTGGTCCATAGGGCAAATAAGCAACGCAGTCCGTTGAATTGAGATATTGGAGAAAGAGTACAAAATCTGCCTGAGTGTAAGAATACCCTCCCACATTAACGTACAAATCCTTGTTGGAAACCTTGAAATCGAATGCATGCGACTCAATTCCTTGGCTGCGCTTTACATGCGACCAAAAGGATGTCTGCTGTATAATAGGGGTTCCGTAAACATCTGCAATCTCTTTCTTTTCAATATCTAATGTCATGACTGTTGAACATAAAAAAGATGAAGGAAAAACTCCTTCATCTGCTGTTAAAACAATATTTTTTATTTGATGCAACAAAGATAGACATTATATCTTTATAAAACAATTTTCCTGTGATGGGCTGCTCTATTTAACTCAAACCAAGCCACTCACCATAATAAAAACAGGCTTGGTCAATAAAGCATTCAAGCACATAGCTCATGCTTGCAGACAAAAGTTCTTTATATATCAATGAAAAAAAATCATATCGTGTGTAAATCATAGGTAGACCCGGGTGTAGGGATGCCATACACCCGGATCTACATCCCTTCTACACCCGGATGTACACCCACTCTACACCCGGGTGTACGTAGAATTAATTGGCGATAAATTATTAGAAAGCACCCTGTAAATGGAAGAAAAAGAGCCTTTTAATTGTGCACAGACCCGATTCTTATCAATCAATAATCAGGCAGGCATTTCCGGCGGTGCGTGACTAGTTGAAAGTCACGCGGATGTCACGCAGAAGTCACGTACTTATACAACCTTGACATTCTGGTAATTACAAACTAACCGTGCGACTTGCGTGACTTGCGCTACTTTATAAATTAAACATATAGAGGAGACGGAGAGATACAGATATGATTTTCATTTCAAGAGAAGCAAACATCCTTTGTTAAAAAAGGGAAATCAGCCCTAAATTGAAACAATCTGTGAGAACAAAGAAGGCGCCTGAGCCGTTTAAAAATGTGGCTATTAACAACTAATTATTCTTCTTATGAGCGACGTAGTTAATTTAAACACCCTAATCTGCAATCCGGTAACCGGGGTTTGTGAAGTTCCGGAGCCAGAATCGGGCGTCTGCGATTCCGGAGTGCTGGCAAAAAATAAACCTATACGGATTATTTACTATACAGATCCGATATGTTCAGCCTGTTGGGGTATTGAACCTCAACTTAGAAAGCTGAAGCTGGAATATGGCGACTATTATGAAATAGAATACAAGATGGGAGGACTGCTTCCAAGCTGGGAATGTTACAATGACGAAGAACTGGGAAAACCGGCAGACATTGCCCACCATTGGGAAGAAGCAGGCTCCTATTATGGCATGCCAATTGACGGAGATATCTGGTTGGAAGATCCGCTTTCATCCTCGTACCCTCCATCCATCGCATTCAAGGCGGCTCAGATGCAGGACGAAGAGAAAGCACTTCGATTTTTCAGAAGAATGAAAGAGATGGTTTTCCTGCTTAAAAAGAATATCTCAAAGTGGGAATGGATAGAAAAGGCAGCAGAGGAGGCAGAGCTGGATCTCGTTCAGCTTAATAAAGACTTTGAAGGCGATGCACAACAGTTGTTCGAGGAAGACCTTAAAAGTGGCAAACAGATGAATGTCCGCGGATTTCCAACGCTATTCTTCACTGACAAAGAAGGCAATCGGTTAGTGTTGTTCGGAGTAAGGCCATATTGGGAATTTGAAGAAACCTTGCACGCACTTTGTCCACAGGCGGTAAAACATCCCGTAACCAAAACACATGAGGGATTGTTCGATTTCTACCCCAGTCTTACCACTCATGAGTTTGCTGTCATCACCGACAGGCACGACAATGATGCACTTGAAATTTTGAATGAGCTGCATAAACTGAAATACATTGAGAAATGTCTTTCAAAGAGAGGTGCCTTATGGATTAAAAAAAATTAAACGTTTAGCTTCACTGATTCAGAATTCCTGCTTATACAGAAAATGCACCATTATTAAAAAGCAAATCAACTCAACGGAAAGATCCGGAGAATTGAATGATATAGAAAAAGCCTCCATCTTCAAAGGAAGCTTTTTCTTTTTTTTACCGATCACCTCGATTTAAATATTACTTTGATATTGTAAAAAGGTTCAATATTGTTTAAAACTCTGTTTTTTTTGCTATTTTTGCAACAATGTGCATATCCGGCATCTGATTTGCCGTTATACAAAAGACGTATGAAAGTTATAGATTTAATAAAGAGTAATGACAAGACAGCTTTTTCGATTGAAATACTACCCCCATTGAAAGGGACAGGTATCGATAAACTGTTTGAAACCATAGAGATATTAAAAGAATTTGATCCGAAATACATCAACATCACTACTCATCGTAGCGAATATGTGTACAAGGACCTGGGCAATGGTCTTTTTCAGCGCAAGAATACGCGTCGTCGTCCGGGAACGGTAGCTGTGGCTGCTGCCATAAAAAACAAATACAACATCACCGTTGTACCTCACCTGCTTTGCAGCGGATTTACACGTGAAGAGACTGAATATGTACTACTCGACCTTCAGTTTCTGGGCATTACCGATCTACTGGTATTGCGTGGTGATAAGGCAAAGCATGAATCTTCATTTGTCCCGGTGGGCAATGGGTACTATCATGCCATTGAACTGCAGGAACAGATTAACAATTTCAATAAGGGACTCTTTATTGATGGCGAAGAGATGAAGGTTATGGGACAGCCATTCTCTTACGGAGTGGCCTGCTACCCGGAGAAACATGAAGAGTCGCCCAACATTGACGCAGACATCTTTTGGTTGAAAAAGAAGATGGAAGCCGGAGCCGAATATGCAGTAACGCAGCTCTTTTACGATAACCGGAAATATTTCGATTTTGTAGAAAAAGCTAGAGAAGCAGGAGTTACCATCCCTATCATACCGGGAATTAAACCATTCAGTAAACTCTCTCAGCTTAGTGTAATACCAAGAACTTTCAAGGTTGACTTACCTGAAGCGCTGGCAAACGAAGCTATAAAATGTAAAGATGATGCGGCAGCTAAACAGTTGGGTATTGAATGGTGTGTGCAGCAGTGCAAGGAACTTATGGCACATGGAGTTCCCAGCATTCACTTCTATACAGTGGGTGCGGTAGACAGCATCAAACAGATTGCCGGACAAATTTATTAATAGTTTATGCTTTTCAGAGAGGTTATAGGACAGGAAGAGGTCAAAAGGAAATTTCTTTTGGAGGTGAAGGAGAACAGAATCCCTCACGCACAACTTCTTTGCGGTCCCGAAGGTGTGGGCAAACTTCCACTAGCAATTGCCTATGCCCGATACCTACTCTGCCCTAACCGTACAGAAGAGGATGCCTGCGGAGTATGCCCTTCATGCGTTAAGATAAACAAGCTGGCGCATCCCGACTTGCACTTTGTCTTCCCTATTGTGAAGAAGAAGAACTCAAGTAAGGATGTGGTATGTGACGACTACATCAAGGAGTGGAGAAACTTTGTGCTGAACAATCCCTATTTCAACCTGAATCACTGGTTGAAAGAGTTAGATGCAGAGAATGCGCAAGCCATCATCTACAGCAAAGAGAGTGACGAGATTTTGCGAAAACTCAGCCTTAAAAGCAGCGAAGGGGGATATAAAGTTATGATTATCTGGCTTCCTGAAAAAATGCACGAAACTTGTGCCAATAAACTTTTGAAACTTCTGGAGGAACCTCCGACACAGACAGTCTTCTTGTTGGTATCCGAAAACCCGGACATGATGCTCAGCACCATTCTGAGCCGTACTCAGCGGGTGAATGTGCGGCACATAACAGAAGAAAAGATTTCAGAGGTCCTGAAAACGAGTTATGGACTGACTGACCAAGATGCACAGATTACAGCCCACCTAGCCAACGGGAACTATATCCGTGCAATGGAGACGATTCACCTTAACGAAGAAAACAAGCTTTTCTTTGAATTATTCGTTAGTCTGATGCGTCTCTCCTACCAACGAAAAATAAGAGAGATGAAGGCTTGGAGCGAACAACTGGCGGGAATGGGACGCGAGCGGCAGAAAAGCTTTTTGGAATATGCACAACGAATGATACGAGAGAATTTCATTCTCAACTTTCACAGGAAAGAGATGAGTTATATGAACCGGGAAGAGATGAACTTCTCCGCACGCTTTGCCCCTTTTGTGAACGAGCGTAATGCAATACAGATAATGGAGGAGCTTTCACTGGCTCAGCAACATATAGAACAAAATGTGAATGCAAAAATGGTCTTCTTTGACTTCTCATTGAAGATGATTGTATTGCTGAAACAATAAAACTCAAAAAAATGGATTATAAATTACATAACGGTGGCGGGAAATTATGCTGTAAAGGATGCTCCCGTCAAGATAACAAACTGAATACATATGACTGGCTTGCCGACATACCCGGCAGCAGTGAAGAAAGCGACTTGGTAGAGGTTCAGTTTAAAAATACCCGGAAGGGATATTACCGCAACAGCAACGGGCTGAAACTGGAAAAAGGCGATACAGTAGCTGTGGAGTCAACTCCGGGGCACGATATTGGCGTAGTAACCCTAACCGGGAGACTGGTTCCGTTGCAGATGCGCAAAACCGGATTCAAGCCTAATACTGAAATCAAACGTGTATATCGTAAGGCTAAAGCGGTAGACATGGAAAAATATGAAGAGGCAAAAGCCAAAGAGCACGACACCATGATTCGTTCCAGACAGATTGCCGCCAACCTGAATCTGGATATGAAGATAGGTGATGTTGAATATCAGGGAGATGGAAATAAGGCTATTTTCTACTACATTGCCGATGAACGTGTGGATTTCCGCCAGCTGATAAAGGTCTTAGCCGAAACATTCCGTGTACGCATTGAAATGAAGCAAATCGGAGCTCGTCAGGAAGCTGGAAGAATTGGCGGTATTGGCCCTTGCGGAAGAGAACTTTGCTGTGCCACCTGGATGACCAACTTTGTGTCTGTTTCGACCAGTGCGGCCCGTCTTCAGGACATTTCTCTGAATCCACAGAAACTAGCCGGACAGTGTGCTAAGTTAAAATGCTGCATGAACTATGAGGTGGACTCTTATGTGGAAGCACAAAAACGTTTGCCATCAAGAGAAATAGAACTTGAAACAAAAGACGGAACATTCTATTTCTTCAAAGCAGATATCCTAAACGGACAGGTTACCTATTCAACGGATAAAAATATAGCTGCAAACCTGACAACCATCTCCGGGAAACGAGCATTCGAGATAATAGGCCTCAACAGAAGAGGAATGAAACCCGAAAGTCTGCATGAATCGGAAAAGAAGCCGGAACCGCAAAAATCCATTGACTTGCTGGAGCAGGAAAGCCTTACCCGTTTTGACAAACGAAAAGGAAATAACGAGAATCGCAACGGCAAAAAGGATGTGTATAAAAATAACACGGATAACAGCAACAGAGGCGGAAGGAATAGAGGAGAAAGAAGTCGAAACGAAAGCCATCCGGAAGTTAGAACAGAAGGAAGAGAGGAGAACAGACCGGAAGGCAGACCAGACAGAAAAGATAGAAACAGGAACCGCAACAAGAATCGCAACAGAGATGAAGCGGAGAACCGAAACAACAACGAAAAAGTTATCCGGATTGAAAGAGAAGGGAGCAATACTGGGATTATAACAAAAGAAGATGCCAGTAAACCTGATAACACGAATCCGAACAGAAACAGACGAAGAAAAAGACCAAACAATAAATCGCAACAGCGTAATGACAAACCTTCTGAAAAAGAATAAGTTCGCCTTGCTGTTACTACTTTTTATGGTAACCGCATGCGATACAAATACAACGTATCACTCTTATCTCAATACACCTAAAGATGGATGGGGCAAGAGTGATACTCTTACTTTTAAGGCACCGATAATCGATTCTCTTGCAACCTATCGCGTAACTATAGAAGTGAGGAACAAGGAAGATTATCCTTATAACGAGCTATACCTTTTTGTAGCCCACAATACAAAAGACAGCACGGTATTTACATCTGATACCATTAAATGCATTCTTACAGATAAATCGGGAAAGTGGAAAGGAACAGGAATAGGTTCGCTTTATCAGACGTCAGGCAACAAATCCATCTTCGTTACTCCTCGTCGCTCAGGAAATCTCGTATTTAAAGTTTCCCCAGGTATGCGCGACTATACACTAAAAGGTATAAGCGACATCGGCATCAAAATAGAGTGTAAAAACTAGAGTATCTTATATTCAGCTCTCAGGTTCTAACAGATCTTCCTGCATCAATCCGCAGAAAGATAAAAAGCAGGATGGTGAATCCCCACAGTGACGATCCTCCATAGCTGAAGAATGGCAGCGGAATACCAATTACAGGTGTAAGTCCCAATACCATACCGACATTAATAAAAAGGTGAAAAAGAAATATACTGACCACTGAATATCCGTATATACGTCCAAAAGCTGAATGCTGTCGTTCGGAGAGGGACACAAGTCTAAGAATAAGAACCATGTAGAGAAGTAAGACAAACGAAGAACCAATAAACCCTTCTTCTTCTCCAATGGTGCAAAAAATGAAGTCAGTATCTTGTTCTGGTACATATTTCAGCTTTGTCTGGGTACCATTCAGAAAGCCTTTTCCGTACAACCCGCCTGAACCAATGGCTATTTTTGACTGATTTACGTTATATCCTGCACCAGTTAAATCTTGTTCCATACCAAGCACTACTTTGATACGGATTTGTTGATGTGGTTCAAGAACATTATCAAAAACATAATCGCTTGAATAGAGAAAGCCAACGGAAGCAAGTGTAAAGACTGAAATCAGCAGGTAACCTTTATTTCTTTCGGTTAATGAGAGAAAAGCCAGGTAACCAGCAGAAATAACACACAAGGGGAGTAATACCCAGAGCAAATTGAAAGGAACAATATACACTGAAACAAGAATTGAAAGACCTACCAGTAAGATTGTAAGCCCGATAATATTACGTACCGGTTCCCATCTTTTCATATAGACCCACACCATACCTCCTGCAAATAAAAGAATCATCAGCAGTACCGAGAAATGTCCGATAGAAGTAGTTCCGCTTAACATCATCTCATCTCCAAAACGAATGCCGACAATAAAATAGACAACAGCACACACTCCTGAGAAAAGAATAGCTCCGGGCATCCCTTCACGATAGAGCATCAGGAAAAATGCCAAATATACAAGTGCAGAACCGGTTTCCCTCTGCAGAATGATGAGTCCGAACGGAATGAATATAAGTCCGGCCATAATCAGGACACTTTTGAGCCTCTTGATATTGAAAGCATACGAACTCATGAATTTGGCAAGAACAAGGGCTGTCGCAAACTTTGCAAATTCAGCAGGCTGGAGGCTTACCGGACCCAGATGAAGCCATGAGTGAGACCCTTTTACGTCCGTAGCAATAAATATTGTGACGAAAAGTAGCAGTAACATACCGATATAGATTACGTAAGCAAACATATCGTATATCCGCTCCTCAATCATAAGCAACACAAATCCCAGACCAAAGGAACATAAGATCCACATCAGCTGCTTACCACTTCGGGTTGCAAAATTCAGAAAGTCAGTATCACCATAATTATAGCTGGCTCCACAAACGCTGAACCATCCACAAACAAGCAACAAGAGATAGATGGAAATTGTTATCCAGTCCACCGATTTCCATAAATTAACGCGTCTGGGTTCCATAAGATATTACTGCATTACTAATTCGTTCAACCATAGCCTCCCGTTCAGGAGCAATTTTTCCTTTGAGGTAATGTTCAATCATAAGTGCACCAATAGGTACAGCGTATGTTGCTCCCCATCCTCCATTCTCCACATACACACAAATGGCAATCTTAGACTTGTTCATTGGAGCAAATCCCATAAACACCGAGTGATCTTTTCCTTTATTCTGAGCCGTACCTGTCTTTCCACAAATAGGAACATCGGGCATATAGTTGGCCGTAGTACAAGTTCCATGCTCTACTGCTCCACGCATACCCGCCACAATATAATCGTAATACTTCGGGTCTATGGTTGTATGACGCGGATAAAGATAAGTACTATCCAGTTTTCCTCCAAAGACTTTCTTCACCACATGTGGAGTTATGAAATGTCCTCTGTTCGCAATCGTTGCTCCAAGATTGGCTATCTGAAGAGGGGTAAGGAGTATTTCACCCTGCCCGATTGCCGTATGAATAATACGAAGACCATTCCACCGGCCTTCTCCATATATCTTATCGTAAAATTTCGAGTTTGGAATAAGACCTCGTTTTTCTCCCGGAAGATCGATGCCTAGTTTATATCCAAAACCCATGGAGACCATATGATCTTTCCATACTGTAAGCGCCGAATCAGGTCTGAGGAATTTCTTATTTCCGATCATTTTGTACAATCCCCAACAGAAGTACGAGTTGCACGAAGTGGCCAAGGCCGGAACCAAAGGCAGAGGTGAAGGATGTGAGTGACATCCAACTCGCAAACCCGGCACTACAAATCCGTGATAACAAGGAAATGTGGTTGATGGTGAAATAATACCTTCCTGAAGAAAAACCAGTGATTGTGCCGGTTTAAAGGTGGATCCCGGAGGATAAGAAGCCATTAAAGCACGATTAAAAAGAGGTTTAAAGGGATCACGCTCTAAAGCCATATGATTCTTACCCCGTTGTCGGCCTACCATATCAGCCGGATTAAAAGTAGGTGTGGAAACCAAGCAAAGAATCTCCCCGGTCTCGGGTTCAATGGCGACAATAGCCCCAATCTTCCTTCCCATTAGTTTCTCACCAAATCGTTGCAGATCAATATCAATTGATAGGCGAAGATTCTTTCCAGGTACAGGTCTTCTATCTAACTTTCCGTTCAGATACTTTCCTTGAATACGTCCATGTGCATCACGAAGGAGGATTTCAACCCCTTTGTGACCGCGAAGTTCTTTTTCATAAAACTTTTCAACTCCTTGTTTACCAATATAATCCCCCTTTTGGTAATACTCATCATCTTCAATATTCGCTGTAGAAACTTCCCCGATATCTCCCAGAACATGTGCAGCAGAGTTATAGGTATAACGGCGTATAGAGTGAGGTTGTACATAGAATCCTCTGAATTTGAAAAGTTTCTCTTGAAACATCCCGGTTTCCTCTGCCGAGAGCTGTACCATAAAGAGTTGTTGTGTAAAACGAGAATATCCCGGATTCTTGCTCCGGTCTTTGATATCTTCCATCCGCTTCACAAAATATTCCTTGGGGATGTTCAAAGTTTGACATAAATCCAGTGTATCCAGATTTTCTATCTCTTTCATCACCACCATCACATCATAGGCCGGCTGATTATAAACCAGCAATTTGTTGTTACGATCGTAAATAATCCCTCGCGAAGGGTATTGAATTTTATTCAGGAAAGCATTACTATCTGCATTCTTCTTATAATCTTCCGATAAAATCTGCAAGACAAAAAGACGTGCGATATAGATAAGCACCACCAATATGGCAACGCCACCAACTACAAATTTCCTTTTTTCTAAGTTATAATCCCGTGCCACTTTCTATTTATTAAATCCTTCAATACACATCACACATACAATAGTAAGTAAGGAGCTTGCCCCTATTTTGATTAGCAAAAAGGTTAAGTCAAAGAAAGAGAACGAATCGATGAGCAACAAGGTGGCATGATGAAACAGTACGCAGGTTATCACGTATTTAATAAAAGGTGAAACCCCGATGGTTTTAATAGCCGGAACAATTTCATCAGAATTGTCGCGTGGAGAGAATAGCCGTAACAGGTACGGACGAATAAAGGCAATGAAAGTGGTTGCAGCAGCATTCATGCCAGGAGTGTTTGAGAAAATATCAACAGTAAGTCCAAGAAAAAATCCCCAAAACACAAGTTCATTTCTGGATACTCCAGACGAAATTTTAAGAATGAGGTATATATATATAAAAGGAGTGGCATATCCTGCAATATGCACATTATTAAGCACCAGAACCTGAACCAGGACCAGGGCCACAAACCACTCTATACGTTTTAAATAGGTTGCTAACATTACTGTTTATTCTCCATTTGCTTCAGGAACATCTGTTCCTTATTGAACTTAACAGGAATCACCCTCACATTGCTTAGTTTACCAAAATCTGTTGCCAGTCTTATCTTCAGCTGATAAGAGAGACCGTCTTTGGAGTTTCCGATATGGTCTACTGTACCCACCATTATTCCCTGAGGAAAAATCTCAGAGTAACCACTGGTTACCACTGTATCACCCAGACTGAATTTCGCATGGCGAGGCAAATCGTTTAGGAAAGCATAGCGTGAATCGCCACCCTCCCATTTCAGCGGACCGAAGTATCCGCTACGCAACAACTTACAGTTTACATTGCTTTTGCTGGATATCAAAGGGATCACTAATGAATAGTGAGGTGAAGTCATACAAACAACTCCTACTACCCCATTGCGGTCAATAACTCCCATATCCCTTCGAATTCCATCACTGGAGCCTTTATCCAATGTGACAAAATTTTCGGCTTTAGTCAGCGAATTATCTATAACATCCGCCTTTAGCAGATTAATTCCTTTTAGAGGTGTGCTGAACATACTATCTACTTTCAATGAATCTTCTCCCCGCTCTCTCAGTTCTTTTTTCAGTCCGGCAATCTGCTGTTCCAGCATCATGTTACGGTCTAGTAACTCCTCATTAGCGCTCTTCAGATAGAAATAGGATGTCACCGAGCTCCGGAGCTCATAAATCTTTCCGGCAGCGGCATTGGTCGAAGTAAAGAAAGTGCTTCCCTGATAGTTATTAAAGCGAAACAACAAAATAAAACTGGCGACCTCAAGCATAACAAAGAGGAACCAGTAGTTGTATTTAATCAGGAAGTTCAGTAAGTTCCGCATATAAATTCCAATGTACTAACTAGCCGATGTGCGGATATGCCATATACGGTACCCTACGGCACACAGGCAACTCCGCACATCGGCAGATTAAGTTTATCGCATCAAGAATGAGAATTTATCTACATTCTTCAATGCTATACCTGTTCCCTTAGCCACAGCGTGAAGTGGATCCTCTGCAATGTGGAAAGGAATATTAATTTTGTCTGTCAAACGTTTGTCGAGTCCTCTCAGCAGTGCCCCACCTCCGGCAAGGTAGATTCCGTTGTGAACAATGTCTGCATATAATTCCGGCGGAGTTTGTTCCAGTGCACTCAGAATTGCAGTTTCCATCTTCGCGATTGATTTCTCCAGACAGTGTGCAACTTCCTGATAGCATACCGGTACTTCCATTGGAAGCGCTGTCATTCTGTTTGGTCCGTGAACGATGTAATCTTCCGGAGCATCATCCAGTTCAGTCAATGCAGCTCCAACATGTATCTTGATTTGTTCGGCTGTGCGTTCACCAATCTTCAAGTTGTGCTGGCGTCCCATGTATTCCTGGATATCAGAAGTCAGATCATCACCGGCAATACGGATGGATTTATTTGAAACAATTCCTCCCAATGAGATAACTGCAATTTCAGTAGATCCACCACCTATATCCACAATCATGTTTCCTTCTGGAGCTTCTACATCGATACCGATACCGATAGCTGCGGCCATTGGTTCAAAAATCAAATATACATCACGTCCTCCAGCATGTTCGGCAGAGTCGCGTACCGCACGCAATTCCACTTCCGTACTTCCTGAAGGTACACATATTACCATTCTCAGGGAAGGTGAGAAGAAGCGCTTGTGCGTATTCATCATTTTGATCATGCCACGCATCATTTGCTCGCATGCGTAGAAGTCTGCAATCACGCCATCGCGCAGAGGGCGGATTGTTCTTATATTCTCGTGAGTCTTCCCATGCATCTGCCTAGCTTTTTCACCTACAGCAATCATCTTGTCTGTACGTCTGTCCAGCGCAACAACAGAAGGTTCATCGACTACTATTTTCCCGTTCGTGATGATGATGGTATTGGCAGTTCCCAAGTCCATCGCTATTTCTTGTGTGAAAGAAAATAATCCCATTGTTTATTAATGTTTAAAATGTCTGATTCCGGTAGTAACCATTGCTACACCATTCTCATTGCAATAATCAAAAGAAAGCTGATCCTTAATAGATCCTCCCGGCTGTATCACAGCAGTAACTCCTTCATTGTGGGCAATCTCCACACAGTCGGGGAACGGAAAGAATGCATCACTTGCCATAACAGCACCTTCAAGCGAGAAGCCAAACGATTTAGCTTTTTCGATGGCTTGTTTCAATGCATCGACACGCGATGTTTGACCAATACCACTAGCCAAAAGTTGCTTTCCTTTTGCCAGTACAATTGCATTCGACTTGCTGTTCTTCACAATCTTGTTTGCAAACAGCATATCCTGAATCTCTTGTTCTGTTGGAGCTTTATCAGTTACCACCTTCAGATCGGCTGGAGTTTCTATATTTAAATCTTTATCTTGTACCAGAACTCCGTTTAACAGAGAGCGAAATTGCTTCTTCGGGAATTTTGCTTCTTTACGAACCAGAACGATACGATTTTTCTTCTGGGTCAGAATTTCGAGTGCATCTACGTCATAATCAGGAGCGATAATGATTTCGAAGAAGATTTTATTGATTTCTTCAGCAGCAGCTTTATCAACTACTGCATTAGTGATGAGCACGCCACCAAAAGCAGAGACAGGATCGGCAGCCAAAGCATCAGTCCAAGCTTCAGCAACTGTCGAGCGGGAAGCTATGCCACAAGCGTTATTATGTTTCAGTACTGCAAATGTCAGTTCTTCGAATTCATCGATTAGTTCAACCGCAGCATTTATATCCAGTAAATTGTTGTATGAAATTTCCTTTCCGTGAATCTGATCAAAGATTGCATCGAGATTTCCGAAGAATACGCCTTTCTGATGAGGGTTCTCTCCATATCTGAGTGGCTTTTGTTCGTTCACAGAGCAACGGAAAGCTGAGCCATCTTCCCCATCGAAATAGTTGAAGATAGCAGAGTCATAATGTGAAGAAACGGCAAATGCCTCTTTTGCAAACCAACGACGTTCTTCGATAGAGCTTGTAGCTCCATGTTCCATCAGCATATCGGCCAACGGTTTATATTGTGCCTGAGAAGCCACAATAACCACATCTTTAAAATTCTTGGCAGCTGCACGAATCAATGAAATTCCACCTATATCAATTTTTTCTACAATCGCAGCCTCTCCGGCACCCGAAGCAACAGTTGCTTCGAAAGGATAAAGATCTACAATAACCAGGTCTATTTCCGGAATTTCATATTTTTCGATCTGCTGAATATCCTGCTCATTATCTCTACGGCAAAGAATGCCACCAAATACCTTTGGATGAAGTGTTTTAACGCGCCCACCCAGAATAGATGGATATGTAGTGAGATCTTCTACAGCTTTACACGGAAAACCCAAAGATTCAATAAATTGACGTGTTCCTCCTGTAGACAGGAACTCTACTCCTTCCTCATGAAGTTTGGTGATTAATTCATCCAGTCCTTCTTTATGATAAACCGACACTAGAGCGGTTTTAATTTTTTTAGTTTCAGACATTTGATTGCAAATTAGGTATTTCAATGCGCAAAGGTACAAATTATTGTTTTATACCGTACATAAATAAGAGCGGATTTATGAATATTTTCACAGTTTTTTAAACAAGTATTTAAATGTTATGGATTCTGCTGAAACAAGTGAAGAAGGAAAAGGGTAAAAATGAAATCAAAAGTCGAAAAACCGGCAAAATAATGACAGCGAAACTACAGGTGCAACATTCTATATTTTCTACACTGGCAACATGGACCTTAATGTCTGAGAAAATATAACAAACAGAATATCGGTAAACCTCTTTTGGGTTACAAAACGGGAAGCAGTCGGGAAGTACAACCAAAGCAGCTTTTCAGTGCGCTTTAAAGTTATAGAGGGGTTTTATTACCGTGAGAATCTCGACTGTATCAACAATAACCGATCTAATTTCGTCGATTGATTTGTAAGCTTGGGGAGCCTCATCAAGGGTTCTTCGAACCACGCAGGTGGAGTACACATCCTTCATCAGGGAGATATATTCGTCCATACTAATGGTTTCCTTCGCTTTACTGCGGCTCATCAGCCGTCCTGCTCCGTGAGGCGCCGAGTAGTTCCACTCCTCATTCCCTTTGCCCCGGCAAAGCAATGAGCCATCGCACATATTGATGGGAATCAGCAGCAGTTCACCCTTTTCGGCACTGACAGCCCCTTTTCTCAGAATCATTCGTTTGAAGTCGATGTAATTGTGCACCGTTTCAAAATGTCGCGATTCAGTGAGCCCCATTTCTTCCAGAATTATTTCGGCCATCGTTTTGCGGTTTAATGAGGCAAATCGCTGTACAATAGCCATATCGTTCATATAATCATTAAAGTCGCTGCCGGTAAGGAAGGCCAGTTCCTTATCAACAAGCGGCATCTTGTGTCTTTTCAGTTCAGCCTCGATTTCCCGTTTTCTTCCTTTTGATTTCAAGTGCTCTATGATAGCCTCCTTCACGCCTGTATCTTCGAATAGATTACGATACGCCTTCTCCTGATAATAACGACAAACCTCCCCTCCCAGCTTCCGACTTCCCGAATGGATAATCAGGTAATTATCACCCGATTGTTGCGACTGGCCTACCTCTATAAAATGATTTCCTCCGCCCAACGTACCTATTGACAGCTGCGCTTTAGCCAGGTCGACAGAATTCCTGCATCTGAGCCGGGTAAAGTCGAACTCTTTTCTTGGCTTTTCGTGCACATCCGACCCATTGGGAATCTTTGATCGAATCACCCTGTCGAGTTTCTCAAAGTCTATCTCCCTATTCGCCAACTTAACAGTAAGCACCCCGCAGCCAATATCAACCCCCACCAGGTTCGGGGTAATTTTATCGGTGACCACCATGGTCATTCCAATAGTACAGCCTTTGCCCACATGCACATCGGGCATAACACGAATTCGAGCTTTCTGATAAGGCTCATAATCGCACAGTTTCTTTATCTGCTCAAACGCTTCGGGTTCAATCGTTTCAGCAAATATAAACGTTTCATTTCCAATGCAATTTCTTATCTTTTTCATTCTACAGAATATTAGTAGAAGATAAATAAATAGAATCCTCCGACCAATAGTCGGATAACAGGAAAATCAAGTTTTCAACAGTCGAATCTTATCCTGTTGAAAAAGGACTATCTGCAGCCATAAGCTGTTTGCTTCTGCAACGGTTGGTCATTTTTCTCTTCTGAAAACCTTGTGCATAGAGATCAAAAGAGTTTTCGCCGAGATTTTCGGAACAATCATACGCCTCACTGTCTGAAGCGGATAGAGCGAATCGCGCGGCGTGGTCAGTATAAACGACAATTTAAAATCGTGACTCAACCTCTCAGCCGCCTTCCGATTATAAACTCCGTTCGGGTAAGCCCAGTATTCAACAGGCATTCCGATAATCCTTTCCAGCTCCTTTTTGGGATTAACAAGTTCTTTCACCCAGTCGTCCTCATTGTATTTTGTAACCATTACATGGTCCCAGCTATGCAACCCAATTACATGACCCATCTTTGTCAGTTCTGCAATCTGCCCCTTCGTCATGTAATTCTTCTTGTTGTAGGTAATGGTCATAATAAAGAATATTCCTCTGAATCCATACTTTTGCAAAACAGGAGCAGCAATATTGAAATGCTCGGCCCGCGAATCATCAAAAGTAATCAGAACAGGTTTCTCTGGCAAGGTTTTATTATAAACCAGATAATTGTACAATTGCTCAGGCAGTATTGAGTGATATCCGCTATCTGCAAGCATCTTGATCTGCGCCTCGAACGTAGCAGGGGTAACCGCATACTCACTCTTCATACTATATGTAATGCGGTGATAGCATAATACCGGTATCTGCGGGAGAGCAAATATCCGGGCATTGGTGTTTCTTGGGTTGTTTATTACACTCTTTTCAACTGCCTTCGTGATTTGTTTTCCAGAGCAATCACGATCTGCTTCTTCTGCGTTTGAAGTTCGGGTGCAACCAGCAACCACTGCAGCGATTAAAAGCGAATATATAATAAAAAGGAGTCTGTTCATGATATATTAAATTTAGTAAAGATAAAAACCTCTTATCAAAAAAACAATGCGAAAGCAGAGTTTGTTTTTTCGGGGAGAGGATATCAGGATCTTTTCTATTGATAAAAAGTTGCTAAGAATATGATCTGGCAGCAAAAAACAATTACCGGGGGTAAAGCAAGATGTTGGATAATGTATATCAGAAGGAAAATTATGGAGAATAGTGCCACATTTCGTTTCTATGAAGAGCTCAATGATTTTCTTCCTCGGGAGAAAAGGAAGATTACTTTTGAATACCTGTTCAACGGTGGTCCATCCATAAAAGATGCCATTGAAGCAAATGGAATACCGCACGTGGAAGTCGACCTGATTCTGGTTAACGGTCGGTCGGTTGGATTCGACTATACCCTAAAAGGGGGAGACTGTGTTTCTGTATATCCTATTTTTGAATTTCTGGATATCACCTCCGTCTGTCTTCTCAGAGAAAGTCCGCTCCGGGAGATGAAGTTTATCCTAGACACCCACTTGGGTAAGCTGGCCAAGTATCTCCGACTGACAGGATTCGACACCATTTACCGGAACGATTATGAAGACAAGGAGATAATCCGGATATCCCTGGCAGAACACCGCGTTATTTTGACTCGCGATATTGGTATGCTGAAAGTGAAATCGGTAATCTATGGCTATTTCGTCAGAAGCCAAATACCCAGGGAACAGATATTGGAATTGCTGAAACATTTTGATTTGTACCGACTGATTAAACCTTTCAGCCGCTGCATCAAGTGCAACGGGAAACTGACGGAGGTAGAAAAGGAGGAGATTGTGGATCAGCTGGAGCCACTCACCAAAAAGTATTTCAACCGGTTTTTCAGATGTACCGGTTGCCAAAGCATTTTCTGGGAAGGATCTCATTTAAACCGTATGAAGGAACTAATCAGCGAGATAGAGAAACGGAAAGAAAGCAAGAATCAGGGAATCGGATAAAAAGGCCTCGGCTTTATACTTCCATTTTAAGTTTTTATCTTTTTGGAAGTTAGAGCCGGAGCCAGTTAAATTATAAAGCTTCTCCTCATTGGGAAGTCTATTATTTCCGAAATACTTCAGGGATTATTTCTGCTGTTCAACAGCCTTATTAATCATGGGAAGGTCCTTGTTATAAGGAATCAAAGCGATACTGGAAAAGTTTATTTTCCAACCCTCCTTCTCCTTTACAACATAATAAACCCATCGAAGCGGAACATTAGGACAAAACGATAATCCTTTCAACTGTTCAATAACAATTGCAGATTTTCCATCTTTCTGAACCAGAATCTCTCGTTTATCAGGCTTTGGCATTTGAGACTTAATCGATGTATCGGCAAATACCTTAGCATACTCGTCACATATAGCCTTCTTGTTCCACAATTCGCCGGGATCTGTTCCACAGAAAAGTCCACTATCGGCCAAAAGGACCGATATACTATCCAACTTTTTATCCATAAAGGCCTGAAAAGATCTATCAAGCATTTCTGAGATTGATTTTTTCGCTCCAGCCATTTCGGTCGGAGTGGTTTTCTTCTGACAACCACAAAATAAAAAGGCTATCAGAAGAAAGGGAATGAGAATCTTTTTCATTTTTCTTCATTTTGTTTAATTAAACCGAGCTGCTTCATCCAGCTGAGTTCATCGTAATAACTCCGGTCTTCTTTTATTAATCCTGCCGGAGTTAATTTAGCCAGGAATGCCCCTTTGATTACGCTCTTGAGACCAGTTGGCTGAATATCACCCTGTGGTCCGGCAAAAGGTCCGGTAAAAGTTCCCCGGTTAATAAACTCATAACAAACCTGATCGCCAGCAGCGATAATTTGCACAAATTCCATTTTCAGATCGGGGAATGCACGAAAATATGCGGTATAATATTTTTCTATCGCCGCCTTTCCACGAGCCAGCTCTTCTCCTTTCACATCGAATAAAACGGCATCATCGGCATAAAATTCAGTTAAGGCAGAAGCGTCATGAGCATTAAACGCCTTCAGCATCTTATCGCCTAACTGTTTAAAATCAACCACATCTTTCTTCTGATTACAACCACATAAAAAAATTAAACTGAGGGTTAAACCCAATAAAACCTTAACAAGATTGGACTTTTTCATGTTTACACTAAATTAAGAGGAGATTAATCTTTGAAATCAAGTCAATGCATACTCCATTTAAGTGAGGATTTACATCGACGAAGTGTAGAATGTTTAATGTTACTTTGTCGGAACGTAGGTCAACACTTACGATTCGGCCAACCAATTGTGGCAGTGACTTTGGCTATCCTTTCGGTTTTTGGAAATACCCATCAGGCAACTTTTTTAATGAAAGGAACACACCATGCCTAAAATAAATAACAATCGAGTATTGAATTAGATTATGCACACAGCAGATAGTTGTTATTATTTAGCATAATTTTATAGTGAAGAGATTTATTGGCGATTATTCGAAAGAATTAAATACGTAAGGCTTTTTAGCGACGGGTACTATCAGGAGGGTTAGTGTGATAAAAAAGGCGATCTGGCGCCACATACCGGACAAATAGAGGTCGATAGAGAACTACATGGGCATATTTCCAGCTCTGCTATCACTTTGCGGACAAATAATAATTGCCTGCGGGCGGAACCAAACGCACACTCCAAAATCTTACGCCTTGAATTTAAAATCCCTCGTTATGTTTTGTTCAACTCTTCGTTATGTTTTGCTAAACCTGACCTTATGTTTTGCCCGATTCTTAGTTATGTATTTCTAAGTACCTTGCCGTGTTTTGCTTAATCTTTGGCCAGGTTTTATTGGACCCTTCGTCTGGTTTTGCTAAACCTCTCGACATGTTTTGTCCATCCCTTCGCCATGATTTACTCAATTACACCTTACGTTTTATCTTCGTGATGCCCTGAATTTCAACCTTTGCCGAGATTGAGTTCGCAACCTCCAGGGTAATTGCCGAAACAGATGGGCACCATTCCGGCAACTCCCGCTCAAGAGGCAATTCGCTTTTAAGTTATTGCCGAAACTGATTCGTGGTATTCAATCGGAGAAAATCAAACCATCGTTTTTCTTTCCATCCGTGCAAGGGGTAAAGGAGTAATGGATCAATATATCATTGAATTTACCATTAATCTCATGTCATATATCTTCTTTCGAATACATTATATTTTACAGCTAGCCAACACAACCATTAAACAGCTTACTATAAACAGATTGCATAATCGATTAGTACATATTTAATTTATATTCATGATAATTCCACTGGATTCTTCCCACATTATGTAAACCTTGCTTATTTTGCATAAAAAACATCAAAAAATCCGTACTCTATATCTTGCCTACGTTCAACCATATAACACTTTTTAACTCTCATTTTTGGGTTAAGCAAGAAAAGCTCCGCCTTGTTTTCTGTCCTACTATCTTACTTTTGGAGTTAGATACCTGATAATGTGCCACGGGGGATTTAAACCCACCCCCTATATATACAAAAATAGGGCATAGTTTCCCGCGGTTTATTTTTGGGAGCAAACATAAAAGAAATAATTACCGGCAACTGTTTCATATGTAGTTTGTTTTATATGGATAAGCAATCAGTCTATCTATTATGGATTTATAAAAACGAAGAACATGAAAACTCCACATCAAATTACACTGAATCTTCGTCATGAACCTTTTTCTATGATGATATTTTCGGCTGTATTTCTCATTGTTTTGCTTGGTACTTGTAAGTTGTTTGCGCAAGAGGACCAAACGAGGCAACTCATATCGAATGAACAGCAGCAAAGACTTGACCTGATGAAAGCAAAAGGTATTGATGCCTCATTGACTATTTTCCCGGTTGGAATAAATGGCTTCCCGGGAGATGATATCGCTATTATTATTGGAGTTCTGCTAGAAGAAAAGGGACTGAAGTGTATTGAATTGAGCAAAGCAAAATTCTCGCCATCATCCCAAAGCAACCTTCAAACTTTGGCCGACTCGCTAGGAAAATTCGTAAAAGCACATCCTATCCCGACAGAATATGCATTGTATTCTGAAATGATTTTGGATATGCAAAAACGTGCTTTTACTGAACTTCGTGAAATTGTAGTAGATAAGACCGGCGCAATAGTGTGGACAGAGAAGCTGGATTCAACTGATGTCGCCTTTAGGCATGTCGCTGATCCAGATCCGATGGGATATTCCATACTGCTGTCGGAGCGACTTGGTATGAGATTGGGCCTCACAGCCGAAACTACCACAAATGCCAAACCGGGTAAATTGTCTGCAATATTTAGAGACAGGTTTGGGATGCCTACTGAAAAGGAAACTGCTGAGATGCCGAAACTGGAGAAAATAATGAAAGCGAATTTCAAAAAGTCGAAACTGATGGTTTATCCACTTCGTATCAACGGCGAATTGAACAGACAGGGTGCAGCACAACTTATTAAAATGATCAACGGTGCAGAGCTTTGCAAGGCTATACCCTCCAAAGATACCCTATCGCTGAAATTAAGGACACGAGAGCAGAATGAAATGAAGATATTGTGGAACATGGCAGTCGAATTCAGAGATCATATTAAAGCGAATCCCCAGAATGCAGATTACTTGCTTTTTGCAGATTACGTATTTAATCCACAAGTCTGGAAACAGGGGTATGTTCATTTTGTGGTTTGTGACCGTAATGGAGAATGGGTAATTGCCGACCTGCAAAACTCCGGCCAAGCTGAATTCCAGAATGTAAAACCTGTGTCTATAGAAGGTTGCAACAACCTTTTGTACGCACACCTTGAGCATTATCTGAAAGCATCTGTTGCAGAAGCAATTCGGGAAGAGATTCACAACTCGGGAATTGAAGCGGCCAATGCAAAATTCAAACAATTACGTGTTAAAAGGACTGAATATTACTTGTCGGAGGCAGAAATGAATGCTTTAGGATATGAATACCTCTCTTCGAAAAAAAACGAAGAAGCTATCGCAATTTTCAAAATGAATGTAGAGGCATTCCCCATGTCATTCAATGCCTACGACAGCTTGGGTGAAGCATACGCTACGGCAGGAGAAAAGGAACTGGCAATCAGGAATTATGAAAAATCTATTCAGCTAAATCCGAACAATCAAAATGGGGTCGATGCCCTGAAAAAGTTGAAGATGAAATAATAAATACTCTATTTCACATTGCTATTAATCTTCGTCTACTAAGTGCTTATATTGGGAAGTTGCCTCGTATGCTTCCTCACAAATAGAGCAATTCTGAATTGGCAACAATGTTTGCTTTCATTCTTGCAGTCTGGCAAAATAGAAATTTGCCTTCAGTTATTTCCTATTTTTATATTTCATTTTTATCCGCCCTCCTCGACACAAAGACTTGTATATACCCACAAAGTTATGCACAGATAAAAGAAGTATTAAAACAAACAGTTGCATTATCTGCAAAAAAAATAAAGTCGAATCGAAACCAATAGTTAAATAATGTTGTTATACATTTAGTATCGTATAATAAACCAAGTAAAACGTGCATCAAAATGCTGAAAGTTCCTACGTTTTAATATCTAACAATGCCTACCTCAGGGAACAGGGAAGCACAACAATGAAAAGAATGGGAAAATTTACTTCTTTAAAGAGGATATTAGCTGCAATATGCATCTTATCAAGTTGGGGGATGAATGCGCAGATAGTTGAGGATACAGTCAATGTTACCCCGGGAAGCCTGGCTACAATCCTCGACATACAAAAGGATCTGATTACGGATTTGACACTTACAGGAAGTATGAACGCAACTGATGTAGGCACATTACGCAGCATGGCAAAGCTAACCTCTGCAAATCTTGCAGAGGTTAACATCGTAGAGGGCGGAAGCTTTTTTATCAGTGCCAGTGGAATCGGCAATTGTTTTTCAAAAAACAATGCGTTGCCCGACAACTTTTTTTATAACATGGCAAACATAAAATCGGTAGTCATTCCCAAAAGCGTGACTTCTATCGGTCAGCAGGCCTTCTATTTCTGTACCGGACTAACCAGTGTAATAATTCCTAACGGGGTGGACTCAATTCGTGAAAATGCTTTCGCTTTCTGCTACTCACTACCAGCTGTAACCATTCCTGAAAGTATTAAATGGATAGGCCCAGATGCATTCAGATTATGCAATTCACTCAATTCACTGGTAATTCCAGATAATGCCCCAACCGAAATAGGTGGAAGAGCTTTCGGAGAATGTGCAAGACTGAAGTCGGTTGTAATAGGTAACGGAGCAACATCTATCGGAACACAGGTTTTTATGGATTGTCCTGAGCTGACCAGCGTGACGATTGGTAACAATGTACCATCGATAGAGGTATATGCATTTAAAGGTTGCATAAAACTTGATACTGTATCAATTGGAAGCGGGGTAAAATTTATAGGAATCAGAGCCTTTGAAGGATGTGTAAATTTATCTTCGATCACAATCCCGGATAATGTACTTGCGTTTCATCCCGGGGCTTTTAACGGCTGTACAGGGTTAACAACTGTCTCAATCGGGTCAGGGCTCAACGACTTCGGACTATCAACCTTTTTAGGATGCACAGCACTAACGGGTTTTAGTGTATCAGAAGAAAACACTGCATACAATTCCTTGAACGGAGTGCTTTACAACAAAGAACAAAACACACTGATTGCATACCCTAATGCCAAGGGGGCAACCTACCAAATCCCCAACGGTGTTACCACCATTAACGAATATGCTTTTGACGGGTGCACAGGAATTGTTTCTCTCAACGCTTCTTCAAGTTCTCTCACCTCTGTGGGGCGCAGTGCATTTAACAACTGCACAAAACTTACATCTCTTACAATAGGAACTGGCGTAACCAGTATTGGCAGCTTTGCCTTTTCAGGGTGCATTGCACTAAAAGAAGTGACAATTCCCGATAAAGTGGTGTCAATGGGCGAACAGGCTTTTAAGGGTTGCGCGGCACTTAACAAAGTAATAATTGGAAAATCACTTTCGTCAGTAGACAATTGGCTGTTTGACGGCTGTGGCGCTCTGCTGGATATTCAACTAAAATCTGCTATTCCGCCAGCCGTTTACGAATACTCATTCCCACTGGTAGATAAACAGGTGTGTAAACTGTATGTACCCAGAGGGTCACTCGCAGCTTATCAGGCTGCCACAATCTGGAAAGATTTCACAAACATACTCGAAAAAGATATTGCAGATGCTAACACTCTTGTGCTTGACCACTTTGATCAAGCAACAACAGGTGAGGCCGTGGGTACCATCAACTACACTGACGGATTGGAGGGGCTGGGTAAAGCCGTCGATTTCTCAGCAGGCAGCAGTTACATTATCTACCCTGTAAACAAATACATGGTCAACGCTGGAACAGTTGAAATGTGGGTAAACCTGAAAGAGCTTAACAAAGGTTTACTGACTATCAACTTAAGTAAAAGATACACAGCTCCTTCGGGAGGATATGTATTCCACCTTGGGATAGATGCCGCCGGAAAAGTAAATCTTAGTGGTTGGAGTACAATCGTAAACAACGCTTTTCAGAGTAACAAAACCCTGAAGCTGAACACGTGGACGCACATTGCTGTAAGCTGGGGCGATTCTACCAAAATATACATTAACGGTATACCGGATGTGGTCTCTCCACTCCCATTCCGACCAGCAGTTGACGGTGGTTATGCTTATGTTCCTTATTGGGGAAACAGTTTCGGATATATGGACGATCTGCACATTTCGAACGTGAAACGCACCGATGCAGAGATTGCTTCCAGGGTTGAAGGATTTACTGGTTTGAATACGTCTGTAATGCCACAAAATGTTGACGGTGTAACTGTATTTGTTCATGCCGGAGCTATTGTAGTTAATGATGCAGTACCAGGAAGTACGGTAGCTATTTACTCGCCTTCGGGAATGTTGATGAGCAAGATCACAGCCAACAGCAAGAGCATAATTATAAAAATGGCAACAAAACAGCTATACCTTGTAAAAATTGGCAGTCGCACATTCAAGGTGGTCTTATAAATCTATATCCAAAGTATATACAGCCAGAATTGAGAAATAGAATATGGAGGTACAAATAAAAGCTGAAATAATTACATTGATAGAGAAATACCTCAAAAACTGTGGTGTAAAAACCATAATAATCTAAGGGGATGGTAAATTTTTAATTTCAGGGTTGTGAGATTTGCACGTCTAATGACTTAAAGACAGCCTGTTTTATTATCAATAATAGACAGAAAGGTCAACATTCCTGGTTTATATTTCACGTTATTATTTGATAGTCAAACAATTTAGTCGTATGCAGTCAGTGTATACGACTAAATTGAGCCTAACGAGTAGAAAACAGGCTATTGATCTTAATGGATCAACAGCCTGTTTCATTAGTATGGTTCCGATAGAAATTATAAAAAGCGCTCCACACTATTTTATGCGCTTAAACGTTATTGAAATCTTTTGGTTGTTTTCCGTAAAATTCTGAATATACATATCGGGAGATTTAAACTCTTCATAAAATTTCTCACTTACAATTTCAGGGTGCGTTATGTTCCTGATTGCTACTCCTTCCAAGACATTTTCCGAGACAAATCCGCATATGTAAAGAATCATCATTCCTGAATCTCTTTCAAGTTCTACTCCAATTATTTTATTAGCTTTGCTGTCATATCCCCATAATTGCTTATTTTGAAAAATTATCTTATCCTTCACTTTCATTTTAAAGTTGCCGGTAAGAGCGTTCTCTCCATAAGCTGCAAACTCAAACCAATTTGTTGTATCCTTACCGACTTCAGCCTTCCAGACACCAATGTATTTCCTGAGCAGCTCTGCTTGATTGAGGTTTTTGTGACTGTTTTGCGCCTGCATCACATTTGAACATAACATGAGAAACAGAGTTATTGCTGAAATAACAATTATTTTTTTCATTATTGTATGGATTAAATTAGAGTTTATTTTTTCTTCATCAGATGGTAGGTATTTACAAGTGCAGGTTTGTTTTGCTGCGGAATGGTTTCTGTATATTCAACGGATGTTTTAAAATCGAACAGTATCTTTGACTGTTCTTCTTCTGGATTGGAGATGTTGATCATTACCATTTCGCCTGAGTGCTTCGTATTAAAATACATAGTAAAAACTATTGTAGGGAGCCCTTTTGACGTATGAGTTCCAATGAATTTATCTATGCTACGGTCATAAACAAGAAGTGTGCGCCCTTGAGTCAATATTTTATTTTTGTATGTAGTTCGGGTATTGACATCGATGCCATTCTCTATGGATTTACCTTCCCACAATTCAAAGGTGTCTTTTCCTATTTCTCCAGTCCAGTAGCCTTTGAACTGACTCACAAGTTCAAGCTGGCTCAACTTTCCTTCTGGTTGTCCTTCAGCTTTTGCATCCTTTACCCTTGAATAGTTGAATACGTCAGTCACTTTGTCATTTAGAATAGCAGTTTGTTTAATGAAATCAGGTGGAAAATATTCGTTTTTGAATCTTAAAGCTGCACCAGCGGGTTTGGCTAAATCGTTTATTGGAATTATTTCCATTACATTGGGAGAGGAGAACCAACATGCAAAAACTCTAGCAGCTCCTCGTTTAAAGGTTCTGGTCCAGATGAATTTATCGCTGTTCCTATCGTAAGCTATAACGTTTTTATTTTCCCAGAACTTCTTTCCATTGGCGTCCGTCGACCATGCCTTGGCCTCAAGATAATTTCCATTGGCTTTACAATCAAAGGTGAAAAGGGTATCTTTACCGGTTCCGCACTTCCAGATGCCGGTAACATACTCTTTAAACAGCTCAACCTGATTCAGTTTTTCGGTCTGTTGCCTTTCAATGTTTTTTTCAACGGTAGATTCTACTGCATAGATTATTTTCCATTCTTTACCAATCTTTTGGAGAATGAACTGAGCTGCTCCGGGGTCGGATACGGTTGTGTGTCCATCTTTAAAATAGGCAACGGTTTTACACTTGGATGTGTATAGCACGGTAGAACGGTCGAGTATGTTGTAATACCCATCGAAGAAAGTAAATTTCTGACCGGTCATGGTGCTAAAGAGTGGTTGCATTACATTCACCATATCTTTATAGCCAAATATATTTCCATTATAGATATACTTGAAATCGGGTGAATTATAAAAGGTTCCACAAATCATTTCAAAGTTGGCTTGTTCGCATCCTGTGATCAGTGTGTTGATCACATCTTTCACTTCAGCTTTGATTCTCTCTTTTTCTTTATCGGAAACAGAACCATTGGTAGTTGCATAGCAGAATAGGCTTGCCATGAGCAAGGCCCAGACAAAAAAAAGTTTTTTCATGATTGCACAGTTTAGATTAAAATTAAGTCACTATTAAAAAACAGCTGAAAACAGGAATAGTTGTGAAAGGAGATATAAGATATGTTATTATATATATAACAGTTTGGCAACCTTTTTAAGCTATAGATCAATACTTTTCTTATTTTTGATGAACATTGTGTGTTTCCCATAAACAACCATATAAAACTTTATCTCCTAAATAAACAAATCATTGACTACATTTTAAACAGGCATATTGAATACTGTTTGTTTACCTATTTTAAGCGACGATTAATTGGGTTATAACGTTCTTTAGAACGTAGCTTTTTCTGTATATTTAGTTATGGAAGAAGAACAATAACACTTATATTTTGTTTTATATACAAATTGTAAAGCATGCTAATTTAGAATTAAAATGACCAAACATCTAAAGGGGCAATTCCCGAAATGCCATATGAGTAGGGATTAAATTTTATAATAAACTTATTATGAAAACAAGTAAAGGTGTTTTATTTTTAATACTAGTTTTTATCTTAACGTCTTGTGCATCATCTGTGAGATTTCCAATATCTAATAAGGCACCAGCAGCAGAAATTTTTGCAAAAATAAAACAAGATAAGAACAACAATTATGCTATTAAAATTACAGCTAAAAATTTGGCGAGTCCTGATAGACTAAATCCTCCTAAAAACAATTACAGCATTTGGATTGTGACAGAAAAAAATGGAATAAAGAACATAGGACAATTGATCAATAAAAATGCAAAAAAAACCGTATTAAAAACAACAACACCTTTTAAAATAGTTGAGATATTTATAACAGCGGAAGATAAAGGGAATATTTCATTGCCAAGTGGAGAGGAAATATCTAGAATTTCTTTTAATAAATAATCGATTCTAAAAAGTCAAGAATTGTAGGAGAGGGTCAAACTTTCCGATTTGGCTCTCTTTGCAATAAGTGAAGCGATTTTGCCGATGAAGACATTCGGGTGTTGTAGAGGTTATTCTATTCAATAACAAAAACACCTTAAAGAATATATAAGAGGGCTGTTTCAAAGCGAAACAGTCCTCTTATTATCTAGATAATTATAAATTTGTCTTTACTTGTCTGACAGAATGCACATTTTAGATCAACCTTTGCATTATCATAGGTGTTGCCGCATACAGGGCATACTGCATATACGAAAGGCAATTTACTTTGAGTATGAACTTTTAAAGCTTCTAATGCAGCAGCATAAAATTCCTGATGTTTTTTTTCTGTATCGAATGCCCAGGAAAACGATTTTACAGCTTTTTCTGATTTTTCTGCTTTTGCTTCTTCAAGAAACTTTGGATACATAGTTGTTGTTTCATAAGTTTCTCCTTTGATTGCTTCCTGAAGATTTTCAGCTGTAGTTTTTACTTCAAACTCGGGTTTAAATGCTTCCATTTTCTCTCCCAGTTCTTCTAATACTTTTGTGTGATTTGCAACATGAATAGCTTCAGCCTTTGATGCTGCCTCGAATAGTTTGGCAGTCGTATCGTTCCCTTCTTCTTTTGCTTTTTGTGCAAAAGCTGCGTATTTAGCACTAGCGGTAGTTTCACCTTTAATTCCTGCTTTAAGGTTCTCAATTGTTTTAACCGGCTTTGGTCCGGTACAACTTGCAAGGGCAATAATACTCAATGCTAGAAAAAATAAAATTTTCTTCATTTTTTTTGTTTTAAGAATTAATATTAAAGAGGCATCATATAATTATAGACTAATGTACCACCAAAAAAACCAGTAATACTAACAGCAATGGCAGCAATGCCATACAACACAAAAGAAATCCATTTAAGTGTGCCATTTTCTTTTTTACCTAAAGCAAGCATTAATCGTATTACTGAAGTTATAATTAGCAAACACATTGTAATAAAGGCAAATAACTCATGGGACTCTTTAATTAAGCCTGCAGTACCTGACATTTCAGACGTAAATAATTCTCCCGATAGCCATGTGACTACAGTAGCTAACGTACCAGCTATGAGCAAATACAGGCTGAGCTTTGGTAAACACAATTCTTTTTTAATAAACAAAGAAGCTAATTCAATAATGAATCCAAACATAACCAATGCTATTGGAAAATGAACCAGCATAGGATGAAAATGACTTGTATCAAACATAACTTTTAAACATTAAGAGGTGAAAAAGAATTGATTATTTGAATAAAAACAGCAAGAATGAAGTTTTAGATTTCATTGAGTGCCTGTTGTTAATTTGTTGATAATTTAATTGTTGAATAACAAATTAATAAAAAATAATGCAATAAAAAAAGCAAATTAAAAGAAAAATCCAATCTCTTTTGAACATAATATTGGTACAGCTTGATTTTTTTATTGCAAGATTCTCTAAAGTATGTTTTAATTTGAAGGAAACAAATTATATATACTGTAGAAAGGTATCAAATACTACCATCCTTAAATGAAACAATCTTCGTTTTCAGGTTGTTGGTTTATAGTAAGAAATTCATTTTGGAAACTTGAAGAAACTTTCAACCATTCGTAATCCCTGCAGCTACCTTTACAACTCACATTCTACTTGATGTCGAAATATTCAAAACATTGACAGTATTCTCACTGATATATTGAATGCCTCGATTAACTGATTTTATTTGCTTTTAGACTGTACGATATAAAGGTGACCTCCCTCCAAAAATTGCACTGTTTTGAATTAGACAAAAGTATAATTTCATTTAAAAATAAATGAATCAATAATGAGTAGAACGGTGTCAGATGCCACCATTCCTAAATGAAGTAATCTTCGTTTTCAGGTGTTAGTTTACAGCAAGAATTCTGTTATGGAGTCTTTTTCGGGCAAGATTCAGGCAAGTTTAGGAAATAAGAAAAGGCACCCAAGAGTGGAAGCCTCCTAAATGCCTTATTCTTAAATGTAGCGGGACCCAGGATTGAACTGGGGACCTCATGATTATGAATCATGCGCTCTAACCAGCTGAGCTATCCCGCCATAATTCTCATTTGCGGTTGCAAAGGTAGATAAATCTTTGAAACCTGCAAAACTTTGGCCGCTTTTTTTTATTTTTTTCTTGCCTGAAAGAGCTGTTTTAACTCAAAAAGGACCAAGAAATCCATAATATAGAGTCATTTATATTTCTAATTATAAAAAAAGTATTATCTTGCCGACGAAATAAAAACACAAGCACTATGAAAAAAGAAAAGATTCATATAGAATATCTTCTAAATGCATCCTCTCGAACTATCATATGGAATGCAATAAGCACTCCTATTGGTTTAGAAAGCTGGTTTGCCGACAGGGTAAACATGAAAGACAAAACGTTTGTATTTACCTGGGGCAAATCTGAGATCAGAGAAGCAGAACTAATCGCATCAAGAATGCACTCCTTCGTACGTTTCCACTGGCTGGACGACGAAGACGAGAAGAGCTACTTCGAATTAAAAATGAATTTCAATGAGCTTACCAGCGATTATGTGCTCGAAATAACCGATTCCGTTGATCCTGAAGAGAAAGACGATCTTTACGAACTGTGGAATTCTCAGGTTGAAACCCTCAGAAGAACTTGTGGCATGTAATGACTGCTTTATAAAAATGGATAAAAGTATGCGGGAACATCTTTTTTTATACTACTTTTGTCGGGTAATTGTACAAGTATAAAAAAGATGCTACGCATAAAGAAATTAGATATATTTATCGTCAAGAGTTTTTCTCTTCTTTTTCTGGGAACGTTCTTCATCTGTCTGTTTATTTTCATAATGCAATTCTTATGGAAATATGTGGATGACCTTGTCGGTAAAGGACTTGAGATTAATGTTTTAGGCGAATTTTTCTTTTATGCAACATTAACACTGGTTCCAACTGCATTACCACTTGCCGTACTACTTGCTTCATTAATGACTTTTGGAAACCTTGGCGAACGGTATGAATTACTTGCTGTAAAAGCTGCAGGGATTTCTCTTTTGAGAGTAATGCGTCCGCTTGTAGTAATCACCCTCATTCTTTGCTGCACATCTTTCTATTTTCAGAATGTTATTGCACCAAAAGCGCAGGTAAAACTGTGGACGTTACTGATTTCTATGAAACAAAAGTCGCCTGAACTGGAAATCCCGGAAGGAGTTTTTTATGACGAAATAGAAGGATACAATCTCTATGTAAAACATAAAAACAAGGAAACAGGTGTTCTTTATAATGTTATGATTTACAACTTCTCCAAAGGATATGACAACGCTCAGATTCTTGTGGCTGATTCTGGTAAGCTGGAGATGACATCGGACAAGCAGCATCTTTACCTGCATCTTTATTCTGGAGAAATGTTTGAGAACATTAAGCCACAGACTGGCTCAGTCAACAACATACCTTACAGGCGGGAAAGCTTCAGCGAAAAGCATATCATTATTGAATTTAACTCCAATTTCAACATGGTAGATGAAAGCTTTATGAACAAGCAGTATCAAAGCAAAAACATGGTAGAGCTTCAGACCTCAATTGATTCAATGAGACATCAGGTTGACAGCATTGGCAAGACATTCTATGAAGAGGCAAAAGTCACAACATATCGTCTGGCAGACAGATTTACCAATGAAGATACGCTTGCCTTAAAAAAGACACTGACAAAAAAAGTCAATCTCGATAGTCTTTACAGCAATCTGACCATACAAGACAAACAACGGATTATTGAAACCGCATTTAACAGTGCACAAAACATAGAGAATGACTGGAGGTTCAAGAGTTTCAATACAGCCGAGACCGATTACCGCATTAGAAGACATGAAATGGAATGGCACAATAAAATAGCCCTCTCGTTCTCTTGCCTTATATTCTTATTTATCGGGGCACCGTTGGGAGGAATCATCCGGAAAGGTGGTTTGGGCATGCCTGTAGTTATTTCTGTGCTGATTTTCATCATTTACTATATTATAAATACAACAGGAGCAAAAATGGCTCGGGATGATAAGTGGATTATGTGGATAGGTATGTGGATTAGTACTATTATCCTTGCGCCGGTTGGCGTATTCTTTACTTATAAATCCAATAACGACTCTGTAGTGCTAAACTCAGACACCTATATCAACTGGCTTAAGAAAGTGATTGGAATTCGAGACACACGTCATATGTCAAAGAAGGAAGTCATCATTGAAGATCCCAACTATATGGAAGAAATAGAGAAGCTGGAAGTGCTTTGCAGTTTGTGTGAACCATATGTGGCAAAGAGAAAACTGACACGTGCACCAAATTACTTTAGAATCTGGAATAAAGTGGAAAAAGACGAAGAGGTCATTGCAATTAACACTCAACTGGAATCAATTATTGAAAGTCTGGCAAACACCAGAGACCTGAATATCTTGAACTTAGTGAACAACTACCCTATTATTTCTGTTCATGCTCATAGATGTCCTTTCAATATTCCGACTATAAACATTGCAATCGGAATAGTATTGCCGATAGGGTTAATCTTCTATTTCAGGATGTGGGCTTTCAGGATACGCCTATATAAGGATCTGAAATTAATCCATAAAACAAGTAGAGATTTACAGAATATTATTAGAAAACAATTAGTTAATAAATAAGGTATGGAAGAGATTAAATTAAATACGATCGATGAAGCTATTATCGATTTCCGCGAAGGGAAATTTGTAATTGTGGTTGATGATGAGGATCGTGAAAACGAAGGCGACTTCATTATTGCGGCAGAAAAGATAACGCCTGAAAAAGTCAATTTCATGTTGAAATATGGACGAGGAGTGTTGTGTGCACCAATTACTGAAGAACGATGTGAAGAACTGGAACTGGATATGCAAGTATCCTCTAACACATCTATATACGAAACTCCTTTTACGGTGACAATCGATTTACTGGAAGGCTGCACAACAGGTGTGTCCATGCACGACAGAGCTGCAACAATAAAGGCTCTGGCCGATCCTAATGCAAAAGCCAGCGACTTTGGACGTCCTGGACATATTAACCCGCTAAGAGCACGTTCACGTGGAGTACTTCGTCGTTCAGGGCATACTGAGGCGACTATTGACCTAGCACGACTTGCAGGCCTGTACCCGGCTGGAGCACTAATTGAGATTATTAATGAAGATGGAACCATGGCTCGCCTTCCGGAACTGATGGAGGTTGCCAAAAGATTCGAACTCAAGATTATCTGTATAAAGGATTTGATTGCTTATCGCCTCAAGATGGAATCAATGGTTGAAAAAGGAGAAGAGGTTGATATGCCAACTCAGTATGGTCACTTCCGACTTATCCCTTTCCGCCAGAAATCAAACGGATTAGAACATATTGCATTGATTAAAGGTGAATGGAATCAAGATGAACCTATTCTTGTAAGAATGCACTCATCCTGCATGACAGGAGACATCTTTGCCTCTTGTCGTTGCGAATGCGGAGAACAACTACATAAAGCTATGGCAGAAATAGAAAAAGCAGGCAAAGGAGTTGTTGTGTATATGAATCAGGAAGGACGAGGTATTGGTCTTATGAATAAAATTAAGGCTTACAAGCTACAGGAAGAAGGGTTCGACACAGTTGACGCCAACTTACACCTCGGATTTAATGCTGATGAACGGGATTATGGTGTTGGAGCCGAAATTCTTCGAGAAATAGGCGTACGTAAGATGAGGCTACTGACCAACAATCCGGTTAAACGAATCGGGCTTGAAGCTTACGGATTGGAAATTGTAGAAAACGTAGGTATAGAAATCACTCCCAATATATATAATGAGCGTTACCTGAAAACAAAAAAAGATAGAATGGGGCACACTCTCCACTTTACAAAGTGATATAAATTTAATTTGAATTTAAATAAAAAGTCAAAAGAGTACCATATTTTACTTTCTTAATTCAAATATTTTATCTTATTTTGCATCTTGAAATTACAACCAACTAATAAGTGAAATTATGAATCAACTTTCAGACCGTTTGAACAGTCTCTCTCCTTCGGAGACATTAGCAATGTCGCAAAAGAGCAGTGAGTTAAAAGCTCAGGGCATTGATGTGATTAACCTTAGTGTCGGAGAACCCGATTTCTTTACTCCTGACCATATTAAGGAAGCTGCCAAACAAGCAATTGATGACAACTTTTCTTTTTATTCACCAGTACCAGGTTACCTGCCACTTCGTAAAGCAATTGCAGAAAAACTAAAAAATGAAAACGGTCTGGATTACTCTCCTGAACAAATAGTTTGTTCAAACGGAGCAAAACAATCAGTTTGCAACACTTTGTTGTGTATCGTTGGCCCGGGTGATGAAGTAATTATACCGGCTCCATACTGGGTAAGCTACATTGAAATGGTTAAACTGGCCGAAGGTAAGAGCGTAGTTGTTCCTGCAGGAATTGAGCAGAACTTTAAAATAACTCCTGCTCAGTTGGAAGCAGCCATCACTCCAAAAACAAAGGCATTGATTCTTTGCTCACCATCTAACCCTACCGGTAGTGTATACAGCAAAGAAGAACTGCAAGGCTTGGTTGAAGTTTTGGTTAAATATCCAAATATCATCGTAATTGCTGACGAGATTTATGAGCACATCAACTATGTAGGTAAACACGAAAGTATCGCTCAATTCCCAGAAATCAAAGAACGGGTAGCTCTAATCAACGGTGTTTCTAAAGCTTATGCAATGACAGGATGGAGACTTGGTTTTGTTGCCGCTCCTATCTGGCTGGCTAAAGCAAGCAACAAGCTTCAGGGACAGTATACTTCCGGTCCTTCTTCAATTGCACAGAAAGCTGCTGAAGCTGCCTTTGCGGGCGACCAGACTCCAGTAGAAGATATGCGCAAAGCATTCGAGCGTCGTCGTAATCTTGTTCTTGATCTGGTCAAAGATATTCCAGGATTGGAATGCAATATTCCGGACGGAGCTTTCTACGTATTCCCAAAATGTGATTCTTACTTCGGTAAGTCATTTGGTGACCGTAAGATTAATGATTCTGCCGATCTAGCTATGTACCTGCTTGAAGAGGGACATGTGGCATGTGTAGGTGGTGTGGCATTTGGAGCACCTGAATGTATCCGTATGTCATACGCTACTTCAGATGAAAACCTGATTGAGTCCATGAAGAGAATCAAAAATGCATTGGCTAATCTGAAATAAACTCGAAAAATAAAGAGATTTTAAATCTCGGTTTCTTAAACAGAAAACCTTTTGATTGAAATCCCTTCAGAGAAAATCCCCCTATTTTAGCCGTTTCCCATTAATGAAAAGGCAAAATAAGGGGATTTTATATTATTTAATAATTGAATTCTATAAATGAAAAAGGGTAACGGACATAAGTGTCAGATTACAGAATAAACTGGTGCGGGAATAATTTATATAAAAACACATAAGACTGATGCAAGACCTCATTACTTTTTATTCGTCCGCCAAACAAACACTAATCAGTTGACTCCAAATAAAAAAAGCTATCCCTAAAGAGATAGCTTTTTTATCTTTTAAAAGGGATTTAGTTTCCCGGGTGTATTGCTTCAGAAGGACAAACATCTGCGCATGTACCACAATCTGTACAGATTTCAGGATTGATAGAATAGATATCACCTTCAGAGATAGCTTCTACTGGACACTCGTCAATACAAGTTCCGCAAGCAATACAATCATCACTAATTACGTAAGCCATTGTCTTTAATTTTAAATATTAGTACTAATTTGTTCAGCAAAAATAAAGATTATATTTATTTCCTACTATGTTTAATTCATAATTTATCCTAATTTGGATATTATCTAAATAGAGAACTGTATATTTGTTAATATTCAACCTTAATCCCGCAATAAGCGGACATGTTTATCGTTATATAAAATAAATGGGGAAAATAAAATTGAGACAGATATTAACCATACTATTCCTTTATTTAATGACTGTAGGAGTAAATGCCCAGACAAGAAGAGTACAGTACCGTCCTTATATTGATCAGAGAAAGGTACATTACGGCTTCTTAATCGGTCTGCATACTCAAGACTTGGAATTTATAAACAATGGATATATTACCGAAAATGGAGAAAGCTGGTTTGCGGATGTACCCTCCTACAACCCGGGATTCACGGTAGGAGTATTGGGAGAGCTTTATTTGAACAAGAACCTCGCGTTACGGGCCATTCCCACCCTGCACTTCGGAGATAAAACAGTTGTTTTTCGTGAACAGAAGAGCTTGAAAGAGGAACGGCAACAGATTAAATCGACTTATCTTTCGCTCCCGCTAGATTTGAAATTCAGCGCCGAGCGGTTTAACAATTACCGTCCCTACATCATGACCGGAATCAATCCTATGATAGATCTCAGCGTAAAAAAGAACCAGGAACTGCTAGTAAAAAGGGCAGATTGCTATTTGGAAGCAGGGGTGGGCTGTGATTTCTACTTACCTTTCTTCAAACTGATTCCGGAACTAAAATTCTGTTTCGGCCTCAATAACCTGCTGCAGAAAAATCGCACAGACCTAAATGATAAATCGTTGCTAAAGTATACTTATTCAGTAGATAAAATGAGTTCCAGAATGATTGTCTTTTCACTTTACTTTGAATAAGCCACTCGCCTTAAAGCTTTTCTATACTTAAAAGAAGCTATTTCATGCATCTAGATAAAAGCAGAAGCACATCAATAATTACTCATTAACAAGTATGTTTTCGTGTAACTCATCATACAACAGAAGGAAACAGATTGAGTTACTAAAGCTATGTACGCAATACACAACAGCAATACTTACTGCATTTTATATCTTATTCTGAACCCACTGGTTTCCAACCCGTGATAATAGTTGTATAATAAATATAAAACCTCTATTATGTTTTTTAATTGTTTTCAACCATTACACTATTTCACAACTGAGTGGCAGCTACTTTTCATGGTTTTGTGAATAGTTGAGAAAATTATGCATATTCCTACCTATATAAAAAAGGCTGCACTTCGATGCAGCCTTTTAAAATTATCTATTATAGACAATAAATACTTATTTCATGGACTGATAAATCACCTCCTGAATATCTGTGCGGATATTCATCTGAGAAAGTTTGTTATTCCATACATCTGGGAATGTACGGTTACTCAGGAATACATAGACCAGTCCGTTAATAGGATCCACCCAACAACAAGTGCCCGTAAAACCTGTATGACCATAAACCGCATATGGAGCGGAAACGCAGCATGAGCTTGCATCTGGATTTGAAGGTATGGGCTTATCGTATCCCAACCCGCGTCTTCCGCTCTTTGAATTGGTGGTAGTGAACAGTTTACAGGTAGCCTTGCTCAGATAACGTTTTCCATCAATCTCTCCTCCATTGAGCAGCATCTGGTAAACCCGTGCCACATCTCTTGCAGAGGCAAAGAGTCCCGCATTGCCTGATACGCCACCAAGGAATGCAGCCGATTCATCATGAACATATCCCTGCAATGTATCTCCACGCAGATAGTCGTTCATTACAGTTGGAGCTACCTCCGCTTTCTTATGAGAACGCATGGGCAGATAACACGTGCGGTACAATTTCATCGGAGCATAATACTCTCTATTCAGAAACACATCCATCGGTTCTCCACTTATAGTTTCAGCAATTTCTTTCAGCACAATGAAATTCACACAACTATAAAGATACTTCTTTGCTTTCAGCGGAGTCTGGGCAATCAGGTTCATTCCTGCATCGTGAATCTTTTTACTCACATAGAAAGAATCAGCCACATGCATCGTGAACTCATCAGAAGGTATTTTTGACACCCATCCATCTTTGTATTTAAAGGAAGTGCATGCATATGCATTTTCTCCAATTTTAATCATGTGACTGGCATCTTTTTTGGAAGAGAAAAAAGAACCATTTATACTATTCTCATCCACAGCAAGCTTGTAGAAAGGCAGTGATGCAGGTAACCCCGATTCATGGAAAAGCAGTTCTCTGATAGTGATATCTTTTTTATCAGTCCCCTTCAAAAAATTGAGATATTTAGAGGCTTTATCGTCCAGATTTAGTTTACCCTTATCATATAGTTTCATGATGGCCAACAATGTTCCAGTCGTTTTTGAAAGTGAAGCAAGGTCGTACATGGTAGTTGATCTTACCTTGAGACCACCATCATAAGTATAATATCCGAAGTTTTTTTCATAAACCGTATTCCCGTCTTTCATGACCAATACTTGACAACCCGGGAAAGCACGAGCCGAAATTCCTTCATGTACAATGGAGTCAATACGCGACAGGACAACCGAACTCATCCCAAAATCTTCAGGAGTAACACGGTACGGGGTATCGGGAGCAATGCTCACTCCATCGCCAGGACTGTAAAGTGTTCCCACGCTAACCGAAAGACGTCCTTCAGCCGTAGCCTTAGCAAAAATTATATTACCAACCTGAGCCTGTACATCCCTATCTGCCGAATGACCAAGTACAACTGCTGAAGCAACTGAAAGTGGTATCTGCAGCTGTTCCATTACTATAAATGGAGTAAAGAAAACATAGACAGCCGGCTGTGTAATCGAAAGAGAAGAGAAAAAATGAAGATAAGGCTTCAAGTCTAATGCAGTAATGCTTACAACCACCCTCTTATGAAGAGATATCTCATGCTTCACCGCCTGCACCAGTGAATCATTCATCATGTAGTTCAATTGATAACATTTCACCGGAGCATATTTTTTCATAGTTTCCACAAAAACAGAGTCAGCGCCAGATTCTCCCACATTTACCAAAGCAATCTCATCTCCTGATGCCCTGAACGGAAGTTCCTGTTCTCTATTTCCCAGCACAGTAATTGCAGCCATTCGTAACTTATGGATCAGAGCTTCTGAATTTGCAGTATTAATACGATGTTCCAGTCCTGAGAGACGAACTTTATGGAATTTCTCTAACCCTAACACATATTTATACAGCAAAACCTTTCGACATTTACGGTCTATTTCTTCCTGACTAATCTCCCCCTTCTTAATTGCTTCGATCACAATTTGCACCTCAGTCTCCACATCAGTAGGAGCCAGCACCATATCATTACCAGCCATCAAGGCATGCAAACAGACTTTCCCAGTCGAAGAGACCGCTTTCATGGCCAGTGCATCAGTAAAAATCAATCCCTGGAAACGTAGTTCGTCAGCCAGAAGTCCATAGACTATGTTTCTGGAGAGTGATGATGGGAACAAACGGTTCGGTTCAATAATAGGTACTTGAAGATGCCCAACCATAACACCGCCCAATCCTGCCTTAATATATTGTTTGAAAGGATAAAGCTCTACGCTGTCCAATCTTTCACGGGTAAAAGGAAGTACCGGAAGGGACAAATGGGAATCGACATCGGTATCCCCATGGCCGGGAAAGTGTTTCGCAACAGATAGCACTCCTCCACTTTCAAGCCCTTGGGAATAAGCTACGACCTTGTCTGCAACATCGTGTGGTTCCTCACCAAAAGAGCGGACATTAATCACCGGATTATTGGGGTTACGGTTCACATCAGCTACCGGTGCAAAGTTTACTGACACTCCCATTTCCCTACATTGGCGTGCCATTTCCTGACCGTATTCATAAATTAGTCGGTCGTTTTGTATGCATCCCAGTACCATATTTTTTGGAAACACAGGGGTGTTCGCTAATCGCATGGATAGTCCCCATTCACCATCAAAAGTAATCATCAACGGAATCTTTGTTTGTGACTGTGCATAATTAGTCATTATCGCTTGGTCATACATATCCCCTTTGGAGAACAGTAATCCTCCAACCTTGCTTTCCCTAATTACCTTACGAATCTTTTTCTTGTTGGCTTTGCTTGTCTCCGATGTTACGGTATGGATAAATAGCTGACCAATCCGTTCTTTTTCACTCATCCGGGAAAGGGTGTGCTCCACCCACTCCTGGCAGTCCTTTTGTTGTGCAATTTTATAAACCAGTAGCGGTTCTACTTGTGCCTTTGTTGTTGTCGTGTATAAAAGGACAAGGATTAATACAATGCTTTTCTTGATCATTTCCTTGTAAATTTTAAGTTTATCTTACCTATATAAACGCCGTTTTTCCCCATTTGGGTCACCGGTATCTCTTTTCCATCCAAGTTTTTATAATAGTGGGGAGTTTCCAACATGGAATGTGAATGACCTCCCAGCACCAAATCAATATTGCGTGTTTTACTAATCAACTCCTCATCACAAAAGGAGTTGTTCGTCGAGGCACGCCATCCCAAATGAGAAAGGCAGATTATCACGTCACAATGCTCCTTCTCTTTCAGCAAAGCAGCAACCTTATTGGCTATCCCATAAGGATTGTGAAAAACAACTCCTTGACATTTCTCGGCCTGAATTAGCCCTTCCATTTCAGGGCTTAATCCAAAGACAGCAATCTTTAACCCTTTCCTTTTTAAAATTACATATGGTTTCACCAACCCTTCAAGCACAGTACCTTTGAAATCGTAGTTAGCACAAACAAATGGAAACTTTGCAATCCGAAAAAGACGTGCCATATTTTCTAGACCAAAATCAAATTCATGATTGCCAATAGCTCCAACATCATATTTCATCTCATTCATTAACCTTATCTCCACTTCTCCTTGGAACATATTGTAATAAGGACTTCCCTGAGAGAAATCACCGCAGTCGAATAACAACAAATCTGGATCTTTTGTCCGCATCTCCCTGACCATGGCAGCCCTTCTTACATATCCTCCTTTATCAGCCTGTTCCTTGTTGACATCTAGTTTGCTCACTGGTTCTATCAAACTGTGAGTATCGTTTGTATGCAGCACCGTCAGCTCTTTTACCCGCTGAGCGGAAAGTTGGCAGCACAAAAATACAGTTGTTATAAGTAATATTATTCGTCTCATATCCTCCTCTTTCATTTCATGATTTCAATTCTTCCGTCTAATCGGGAAGTTACTTTCTCTCCTCTGACCGTTTTCGCTTTCACATAATCTAGAAATATCTGCCGTATGGTGGCACCTTCAGGACACACCCGTTTTTCTGCTTTCAGAAAAGAGCTCAGCCCATCGTTTCCTTCAGCCAAATAATCAAGGGTTGCTACCCAGTAACTCTTTTCATCATTGATAGGCTCACCGTCAATAGTAGCTTCCAGAACTTCTGCCTGAACAGGTTTTGAAAGTAAAAGCTTAATATGGCTCACACCCTGACCTCCCACTCTGGCAATATCCTTAAAGAGAAAACGTACATCTTTCCCTTTCATAGAAAGCAGGCAAAGCGAATTCTCGAATGGAAGTATTTTAAAAATTGTACCAAAGGCGATCTCCCCTTTTGGAAGTGAACTTCTTAGTCCACCCATATTGATGACAGCGAAATCAACCTTCTGTTCTGGAAGTGAATTTGAATAACTCCAGAGAGCATCCGCCACCAAATTGGAGAGCAAGCTCTCAGGACGTCCTATTGACATATCCATTTCACTGAAACCAATTACCGGTGACATGATGCTGTCAACTTTTGCTTTGTATGGAGTCAGAATTTCAGCAGCCTCTTGGTCGGGCGATTTATCGTATATTGAGTTTATTTCAATTCGGCGACCTTCAACACTTGTCAGTTTATATACTGAATGACAGGCTGGAAAAAGAAATAGTCCCGTTAAACAGAGCGTCGTCAGAACCTTATTTGATCTATATTTGTTCATAATATGCAGATTTCTAGAGCCAAATATATATAAAATATTTAAGATATTTGGCTATCTGATAAATATTTCGCACCTTTGCACCGCTTTCGCGCAATCGCTGTCAAAGAAGAGTTACTTGATATGTTGCGTTGTAACGATAAAACATTTTAAAATATAAAACAATGGATTTTATTAAAATTGCAGAAGAAGCATTTGCTACAGGCAAACAGCACCCTAGCTTCAAAGCCGGAGACACAATCACTGTAGCTTATCGTATTACTGAAGGTAACAAAGAACGTATCCAGCAATATCGCGGAGTTGTTATCAAGATTTCAGGCCATGGAGACAAAAAACGTTTTACTGTTCGTAAGATGTCAGGAACTGTAGGTGTAGAAAGAATTTTCCCTATCGAATCTCCTTTTATTGATAGCATCGAAGTGAACAAAATTGGTAAGGTTCGTAGAGCTAAACTGTATTATCTTCGTGCTCTTACAGGTAAAAAGGCTAGAATCAAAGAAAAAAGAGTTAACGCTTAATTCTCTGTTTCGAAATAAAAAAAGAAGAGGAACCGCTATACGGCTATTCCTCTTCTTTTTTTGCACCTCCTACAAAAGAGAAAAAATATTTTTCAAGATTACAGACCCTCTTATAATAACAAAAGTTATCAATACGAAATGAGAAGTCTCCAGTAAACGGCTTATAAGGGCTGTTCTCCTTCTACATACTCTTCCAGGATCAAATCTTGTCCATCAAAAACAGCATAAGAGTAGTAGTTAATCCAGTCACCCAGAATAGTTACCCGCGAAGTGAGCGAAAGCATCAAGTCGAGCATAATATGTCGATGTCCATAAATAAAATAATTAATGGATGGGTGATTTTTTAAGTATTCTTTAGTATAAAGCACCAAAAACTCTTTGTTTTCACCCATATATTCTGGTTCCTTACCGTCCACCCGCTTCAATCGGCTTTTTTTTGCCCAACTCAGTCCTAGCTCCACACTCCATCGTGGATGCAATGCCGAAAAGAGAGTCTGCAACGTTTGGTTGTGAAACATTTTTCGGAGCAACTTGAACGATTTGTCAGGGTCGCCCAGTCCATCACCATGTGACAGGTAGAACTCCTTACCCATAATTTCAGCAGTGATTGATTTACGATGAAGTATCACGCCGCACTCCTTTTCAAGATAGTCACCACACCAAATATCATGATTACCGGTAAAATAATGAACTTCGATACCCGCGTCAGTTAGTTCAGAAATCTTCCCAAGGAATCGGGTATATCCTTTAGGTACCACCAGTTTGAATTCATACCAGAAATCAAACATATCTCCCAACAGATATATTGCCATAGCATCATGACGAATACTCTCTAGGAAATTTACAAGTTTACGCTCCTGAGTACGTCCATGTTCAATGGCACGTGAGCCCAAGTGAGCGTCTGCCAGAAAATATACTTTTTTCATCTTCTTGTTATTTATAGGAAACCTAACTCCAGTTTAGCTTCTTCGCTCATCATATCCTTATCCCATTCTGGTTCAAATACGATGTTCACCGTTGTTGAGGTAACTCCTTCTACCGATTCAACCTTCATGCGAACATCTTCCACGATAAAGTCTACAGCTGGACAGTTGGGAGCTGTCAGGGTCATGTCAATCACCGTTTCGCCACTGTCATTCACATCTATTTTATAAATCAATCCGAGGTCGTAGATATTGACCGGGATTTCCGGATCGTATACTGTCTTTAAGACCTCTACAATCTTTTCTTCTATTTCAAATGTTGTCATATTTCAGTTTTTAATTTTTGCAAAGATAAATATAAAGAAATATATAATGAATCAATCTTTCAATTAAATGCGTCCTTCATCTGCATAGCTGTAATAGTTTCCGTCACACACGATTACATGGTCGGCTAGGTTGACATTCATGTAGCTGCCGGCCTGCCTCACCCTACTAGTCAGTTTATCATCTTCCGTACTTGGACGAATACTTCCCGACGGGTGATTGTGACAGAGGATCAGGGTAACAGCCCGTTTAAGCAAAGCCTCCCGCATGATACATCGTACATCCACCGTAGTTTCACTGATTCCACCCGAACTGATACGCACCTTGTCAATCAATCTGTTGGACTGATTAAGCAACAGCGCCCAACACTCTTCAGTGGCCAGATCGCACATTACAGGGTACATGAGATTATAGACATCAGTAGAACAAGTTACGATACCACGTTCTACAAGGTCGGCTGCTTTTCTGCGGTTCCCCAGTTCCGAAGCTGCAACAATGGAGATTGCTTTCGCGGGACCTATACCCTTAAAATCACACAGTTCTTCTACCGAACGTTTCCCTAGTTCACTCAGGCTATGGTTGCATGAGGCAAGTACCCGTTTCATCAAAGCCACCGCCGTCTCATCCCTGTTCCCCGACCCTATCAGGATTGCCAGCAGCTCCGCATCAGTCAGCGCACCAATTCCTTTCTCAAGCATCTTCTCTCGCGGGCGATCCTCTTCCGCCCATTGGTTGATGGTTAACTTCTTCATAGTTTTTTCATAGAAATAAAAAGCACGGATTCACCAAACAGTCATTTGCAGAATCCGTGCTTCTGGATTAATAATCCAAATATAGTATTTATTTATAGAAGTTCTTCTCAAAGGCAGAAAATTCATCCTTTTTCAGGAACACCCTTTTCCACCATGCTTGAATGAAACCAGATCCGTAGCCGGTTAGCTGAATAAACGAGGCCGCGATTGCGATTATCCCGATTTTCAGACTTTTAGTTTGCAAGGCTGAATCAAGAAGGATAATCAATGCATAGAACAAAATGGGAAGCAATGCCCAGAGTGTAATACAAGATAAAAGCAGCAGGACTATCAAACCGGAAGTAAATGCTGCCGGAAGCAAATGAACCAACTTCAGAGATTCCGGATATTTTTTATAGAGGTTGATGCGGGCAATGCCCGAATTGTGCACCTGTTTGAAGAACTTTCGCAAATCGGTTCTCCGTTTATGGTACACCCATGCATCTGGGAAGAGCCGGCATTCATAGTTATTCTTAAAAATCCGGATACTAAAGTCGATATCTTCGCCAAAACGCATTTTAGAAAAGCCTCCTAGTGCCAAATAAACATCACGTTTCACTCCCATATTAAAACTCCGTGGATAGAATTTATCCAGCTTCTTCTTTCCTCCTCTGATTCCACCGGTGGTAAAGAAAGAAGTCATGGCATAATTTATTGCCTTCTGCATATCAGTGAAAGAATCATCCGCTCGGTCGGGACCACCAAAAGCATCGGCATGTTCGCTGTTAAGTTCTGCCTCTACAGCTTCAAAATAGCCTTCAGGTATAATGCAGTCCGAATCAAGGATAATAAGGTAATCTCCTTTGCTCCGCTCAACTCCGTAATTACGGGTTTGTCCGGGACCAGAATTCTGTTTAAAGAAATATTTCACATCTAGCACACCACTGTACTTCTTTACCACATCTTCGCAAGGTACTGAAGAGCCATCTTCAACTACCAGAACTTCAAAATTGGTAAAACTCTGTCGGGTTAGGCTTAGAAGTAGTTCGTTCACCTCATCCGGACGATTATATACAGGAATTATAACGGAGTAGAACATAGTAAGACTGGTATATAGCAAAATCCCCTCAAAAAGAGGGGACTCTGATTATTATATGTGTTTTAAAAAGATTATGCTTTCACACGACCTTGGTAAGAACCATCGCGAGTGTCGATTTCAATAATCTCGCCTTCGTTAATAAACAAAGGAACGCGTACAGTTGCTCCAGTTTCTACTGTTGCAGGTTTGCTAGCATTTGTTGCAGTATCTCCCTTAAGTCCAGGCTCAGTATAAGTAACTAAAAGTTGAACCTTAACAGGCACCTCAGCAAAAAGGACTGTTTCAGTTGAAGCGTCAGAAACCACTTCTACAATCATACCTTCTTTCATGAAGTCAACACCTGTGATCAAGTCATGAGCGATAGGAGCCTGATCATAAGTTTCTTGGTTCATAAATATATAGTCATTGCCTTCCTTATATAAGAATTGGAAAGGACGACGTTCAACACGTACATCTTCCAGCTTTTCACCGATATTGAAACGGCGCTCAAGAACACGGCCTGAAACTACGTCTTTCAACTTAGTACGCATGATTGTGTTTCCCTTTCCTGGTTTTACATGTAGAAATTCGATACAGAAATAGAGCTTTCCGTCTAAACGGATGCAAGTTCCGTTCTTGATGTCTTGTGAATTGATCATACTTTTTTTTAATTAGCTATTTATTTATCTTTCTATTTTTCTCATTTCATCTGTTTCGAGTGCAAAAGTAATCTAAATAGATAAAAAACACAAAATGTTTTGACTAAAAAAGACTTATATCTTGGTTAATTAAAAAAAAGTCCCTATTTTTGCATCCCGATTCTGAATTAGAATAATAACAATAAAACATATAAGCAATGAAAAGAACATTTCAACCCTCTAACAGAAAGAGAAAGAACAAGCATGGTTTCCGTGAGAGAATGGCTTCTGCTAACGGCCGTAGAGTTTTAGCTTCACGTCGCGCTAAAGGAAGAAAGAAACTAACTGTTTCTGACGAATACAACGGAAGATAATATCGGTTAAAATACGAGATTATACAAGGAAGTAAAGGTTTTGCAATAAGAACCTTTACTTCTTTTGTTTTTTATATTATCTTTGAACCGCAATTTAAAGAGAATAGAAAAAACTGCATATGACAATAAAAGAATTCTTTTCCTTCAAAGAGAATAAATACTTCTGGTGGAATGTGATAGCAATGATTGTTCTGGCGGGTTTACTAATATTTGGTGTTCTGAAGTGCATCGATATCTACACCCAACATGGCAAATCAGTAACTGTTCCCAACCTTCGCGGAATGAATGAGGAGGAAGCACACATGATGCTTCGCAACCGTGGACTCGACTGCATAGTGGTGGACTCCAGCTATGACAAAGACAAAGCCTCTGGTTGTATCCTGGAACAGAATCCATCCGACGGCCAGCAGGTAAAAAAAGGAAGAGTTATCTATCTAACTATTAACTCTTTAACAATGCCTATGCAAACAATTCCCGATGTAGCCGATAACAGTTCGGTGCGTCAAGCTACTGCCAAGCTGATATCAGCAGGATTTGTTCTTGCTCCCAACGAACTGGTTACAGGTGAACTCGACTGGGTTTATGGTGTTAAATATAAAGGTCGTCAGTTGATGATTGGTGAACGAGTTCCTACCGGAGCTACACTCACACTTATGGTGGGTAACGGCCAAAAAGAGGTGATACAGGAAGACTCTCTTCTGATGAACGAAAATGGCGAAGAGGGAACATCGAACAAAACCGAAGATCAACCCGCCGCGGAAGAGTCCTGGTTTTAACGAATAACTCCATGAAAGAATTACCCGAAGAAATAGTAGATATAGAAGATATTGACGAAATTGTTGATTTTGAGGAAGAAGAGGTCGATAACGGCCCCGGACAACTCTATGAACATTTTCGTGTCATAGTTGATAAAGGACAAGCCCTTACACGAGTAGACAAATACCTGTTCGAACGCATTGTAAATGCTTCACGCAACCGCATCCAACAAGCCGCAGAAGCCGGTTGTGTAATGGCCAACGGAAAACCGGTAAAGAGCAATTACCGTGTTAAGCCATTCGACGTGATCACTGTAATGATGGACCGCCCTCGCTATGAGAATGATATCATCCCTGAAGATATTCCACTGGATATAGTTTATGAAGATGATGACCTGATGGTAGTAAACAAACCTGCCGGACTCGTAGTTCATCCAGGGCATGGGAATTATACAGGAACACTGGTCAATGCCATTGCATGGCACTTAAAAGACAATCCTGCTTACGACGCGAACGACCCACAGGTAGGGCTAGTACACCGTATCGACAAGGATACTTCCGGCTTGCTGGTGATTGCCAAAACACCCGACGCCAAGACCCACCTTGGAGCACAGTTCTTCAACAAAACCACTAAACGTAAGTACAATGCTCTGGTATGGGGCACTATAGAGAATGATGAAGGCACAATTGAGGGCAATATTGCACGAAACCCGAAAGACCGGATGCAGATGGCCTTCTTTACCGACCCCACAATCGGCAAGCATGCTGTGACCCACTACCGCGTTCTGGAAAGAATTGGTTATGTTACTCTGGTGGAATGTGTACTTGAAACGGGAAGAACACACCAGATTCGTGTACATATGAAACATATCGGCCACGTGCTGTTTAACGATGCTCGATATGGAGGACACGAAATTTTAAAAGGAACACACTTTAGTAAATACAAACAATTTGTAAACAACTGTTTCGATATTTGTCCACGTCAGGCATTACATGCCATGACACTGGGCTTTGTACATCCACGTACAGGTAAGGAGATGTTCTTCACTTCCGAACTGCCAAAGGACATGGTCCAGCTTATTGACAAATGGAGAGGCTATATATCAAATCGAGAAATAGAATGAAACGTACTATTGCAATAGTTGCCGGTGGAGATTCGTCCGAACTCCCCGTATCCCTTCGCAGCGCCCAGGGAATTTATTCCTTTATAGACAAAGAGAAGTACAACCTGTATATTGTTGAAATGCAGGGTCTCCGTTGGGAAGTTCAATTGCCTGACGGCAACAAGACTCCTTTAGACCGAAATGACTTTAGCTTCCAGCTGAACGACGAAAAGATAAAGTTTGATTTTGCCTACATCACAATACATGGTACTCCGGGTGAAGATGGTAAGTTGCAAGGTTATCTTGACCTGCTTCAAATACCATATTCCAGTTGTGATGTTCTAACATCGGCACTGACTTTCAACAAATTTTCCTGCAACCACTACCTCAAAGGTTTTGGAGTGAAGGTATCTGAATCAGTTATGCTGCGTCAAGGACAGGCTATCAGTAATGAAGAGGTGATCGAAAGAATTGGTTTACCTTGTTTTATCAAACCCAATCTGGGAGGTTCAAGCTTTGGCGTAACCAAGGTAAAATCTGCCGAACAAATTCAGCCAGCCATTGCAAAGGCTTTTGCAGAAGCTAAAGAAGTAATTATAGAGGCCTTTATGCAAGGTACTGAAATTACTTGCGGTTGCTATAAAACAAAAAGTAAGTCAACCGTGTTCCCTATAACAGAAGTTGTTACTGAAAATGAGTTCTTTGATTATGATGCCAAATACAACGGACAGGTAGACGAAATTACCCCTGCCCGCATCTCCGAAGAACTCACCAAACGAGTACAAACTCTTACCTCGGCTATCTATGATATTCTGGGCTGCAACGGCATTATCCGTATCGATTATATTATCACCGAAGGCGATAAAATTAATCTGTTAGAGATTAATACTACTCCGGGAATGACGGCTACCAGCTTCATCCCGCAGCAAGTTCGTGCTGCCGGACTCGATATCAAAGATGTGATGACAGATATTATTGAGAATAAGTTTTAATATTATGAAAATTCCTACTGAGTTTGACGAAATTCGTCCTTATACCAGCGAAGAACTACCTCAGATATTCGAGGAGCTTATAGCTGATCCGGCCTTTCAGGGAGCTATTGCATATGCACTCCCGGGAGTTCCTTTTGAAGCCGTCGCAGCAAAAATGCGAAGCTGTAAAACTACTTTAGATTTTCAGAAAGCTTTCTGTTATGAGTTCCTTTGGGGAATCGCAAAAAAATATGCCACAGGACTGACACTAGAACACTCTGTGCCAACCAATGGTGAGCTCTCGTATACTTATATTTCTAACCATCGCGATATTATACTTGATTCAGGATTCCTTTCCATATTGTTATTGGACAAGGGAATGGATACAGTAGAAATTGCTATTGGCGACAACCTGCTTATTTATCCTTGGATAAAAAAACTGGTGCGTGTAAACAAATCGTTCATTGTACAGCGTGGCCTTACCATGCGCCAGATGCTCGAATCTTCAGCTCGCATGTCACGCTACATGCACTTTGCTATCAACCAGAAGCATCAGTCTATCTGGATAGCACAGCGTGAAGGACGTGCCAAGGATTCTAACGACCGCACACAGGAAAGCGTACTTAAGATGCTAGCAATGGGTGGCGAAGGAGATATCATAGAGCGTCTGTTACCTCTGAATATAGCTCCTCTCTCCATTTCTTACGAGTACGACCCTTGCGATTTTCTAAAGGCAAAGGAGTTTCAGCTTAAACGTGATATTGAAGGGTACAAGAAAACCACTCAGGACGACCTGAAAAATATGGAAACAGGTCTTTTTGGATTCAAGGGACAGGTACACTTTCAGGTAGGTAATTGTCTAAACGAAACTCTTTTGACGCTTGAGCGCAACCAACCTAAGACAGAATTATTTGCACAGGTTTCGACAGCCATCGACAAAGAGATACACCGTAATTACAGAATCTATCCCGGAAACTACGTAGCCTGCGATTTACTTGCGGGTGACGGACGGTATGCACAGCATTATACTGCGGAAGATAAAACCCGCTTTGAAGAGTACATTACCAATCAGATAGAAAAAATCGATCTGCCCGACAAAGATGTACCATTCCTCACAGAGAAACTTTTGGCAATGTATGCCAATCCATTGATAAACTATTTAGCAGCTCAGGCATGAAACTGAGAAATGCATACTTATTTCTGATTCTTCTCTCCCTACTTTCGTGTTCGGGAGAGGAGAACAAGTATGTGTTCCCTTCAGTAAAACTGGAGTTTGTCAATGTTCAAACCGACAGTAAAGGCAATATTATATCTCTAACTACAGACAAGGATTCTGTATACCAAATAGAGACTGATCGTACTAAAAGTAAACTTGAAGCTGATATTAGTACGCGTGTAATTTGTTATTACGAACCTTCCACCTCGACTATTTCTGGTAGTTACGCAAAAGCAGACATCTGGTCACTATCTAAGGTTGTGTCTCCCACCCCTGGCAAACTAGCTTCGGGGACACAAATGAAAACCGACCCGGTAGGCATTCAAAGTATTTGGTTGAGCGGACGCTACATAAACCTCACTTTACAGATTAAACTTCAGAGTGCCACACACTCATTTAACTTTATTGAGGAGGGCATATATTATCAGGGAGGCAAGCCACAGGTTCATCTCATACTCTACCACGACAATAAAGGAGATGTTGAAGCCTATACAAGAATAGGATATTTCTCTACTCCTCTTGAAAAATATATAAGTAGATTTCCCAATGGGTTCTCTGTTCGCTATTCGGTAAACACCTATACCGAAGGAATTAAAGATTACCTATTCAGCTATCCGGGTAGGTAAGTTAAGCCTTTTTTACTCATCTTTGCAGATTAAAGCAACAGCAAAACGATTGCAAACACCAACCCGGCAACTGCCAGGTAAATACCACGGCGAAAATGTTTTGTATTCGGTTTAAACATCCAGAATGAAGAGATGGCCATAAACAATAGTAAAACCCCAAAAATTGTTGCAAATGCAGCAGCTGGACCTTTGCTTGATGTCATATGTAACTTGTTAAATGACTTTAGCCATACAGGAGGTTCCTGCAAACTATATCTGGCAACACCAGTAGTTGTATTATAAGTCCCTTCATTAAAGAAGATTGTTTCTCCATCATTTCTGGTCACCTTAAATTTCCGGAGACTCAATGCGTCTGAAAGTTCAGATCCTTTCAAATCGGGTTTTAGCTGTTTTTCAACCACTTTCTCGTCTTTCAAGAAATTGGTATCCCGATAAATCAGTATTACTCCGCTAATGCAGTAGATTGCAGTCAACCCAATGAGGAAAAATCCGATATCACGATGCAGAACACGAATATAATAACTGAAAGGCTTTCTTTTTTCTCTTTGCCTCATAATTTTTTTTAATTTACAATTATCTTCTAGTCAAAGGTACACTTTTAATTTTATCTCAAAGTAGCTAATTCCTGAAAAAAACTTCTGCAGACTTTAGCATGAGATGTGTCAGGTCTTATCAATAATTTACCAGAGACTAAAATTTAAAAAATGAAATCAGAATAATTCATGATAAAACACTAGTTAGCAACCAGATAACAAATATCTGAAAAATCGAAACATTTATCATCAAAACAAAAAAGAGAGTCCGAGAAGCATTCAACCTCCCGGACACCCCATTTATGTAGTTATCAAAAATTACTCGGCTAAGATTGTAATCTCGGCGCCAGTTGCGTAATCTTGCCCTCTCTGCTCGCTCAGCGCGGTAAAGCGGATATAACGGGCTTTCACAGGTTTGTTGAACATAACTTTCTTCTCCTCCTTACTTCTTTCGAATACACCTTTAACAATCGGCTCTCCCCATTTTTTGCAATCCATGCTGACGTGGATTGTATAATCCTTCACATCGCCATTGTAGCTATCCTGACGAGGCAACCAGGTAAATCCTTTGATTGTTTTCACTTCGCCGGCATCCAAGTCTACCCAGTGCGGATGCTTGGCCACAGTGACCGAATACATGGTGTGCCAGATTGTTGAAACATCACCGTCGGTCAGATTCGAAGCATCGCCTTCATCGGATTCCTGACTACTTGCAAAGATTACGTTAGTGTGAACACTCTCAATTTTAGTGAAAGAGGCAGTAGTCTCCATCTGCGGATTCTCTTTATACCAGGCAGTTACACTTCCGCCATCACGCATTGGGATTACTCCTGAATATATCTTTGCTTTACCTTTGTTCACAGCATAACAAATCACTGCATCTTTCTTGATAGTAGATATTTTCACCTCACCTACACGGTTGCGTGTAACAGCAAGAGGCATTTCTCCGGCAACTGAAACGCTGGCGGTTTTAGTCAGATTCTGACCGGCCGGGCGAATAATGAATCCCATGAAATGTTGTCCGGCTCTTACTCTGTCTTGTTCCAGCGGACCGCCTTGTCCGCAACTGTTGCCACCAAGACCGGTCACCCCTAAGTCGAGGTGCAGATACGTATCGCCACCTTTCGGCAACTCATAAGGATGAGCAGCCGCCACCAGGTCGTTGGCAGAATATTGCAGGGCAGATACCGACAAGTTTCCGTCACCCACAAACACTGCCCCGTTTCCGGCATTATCCGTAAGGGCACACCAACGTACTTCCTCGTGGTTACCTACGTTTTGCGGTCTTACGATTGGAGCGAATTCATCCTTCACCGTGCTCTTGTAGAGTTCTACAAACTGACTTGTCTTACGGTCGTTGTAGTTATCTATCGGACCACGTCCGTAGTAAGTGAAGTTTGCCAGTTTTTCTGGTGTTTTCATTACATAACCCAGACGAGGCAATACCACTGACTCATTGTTTGAGGTTATGCTTGCCTGTAGTTCGATGGAACCGTCGGGGTAGATTGTCCATATTTGGTTGGTTGTGAATTTGAAATCATTCTCGCCAAACTTCTTGTCGGTTTGTTCCTCGATGCTGTTCTTTGTAGCAGTAGTACCTCCAATGAGGCGGGCACCGTTCGGCGCCTGTGATTCAACCGTAAACGAAGCCACGATTGTTCCGTTTGCCTTTTTCATGAAGCTACTGCTTGTAGCCTTGTGTTTCAGGTTATGCAAACCACATTCGTACCATTTTGAAACAGCCCAGTTGTCGTTGTTGGTATATGCGCGGAATGCATCCAGTTTCGGGCCATTGCCCGGAGCAATGATTGTTTCGTTACCGTAAGTCAGGCTGTAGATGGTTCCGGTGTTGGTATCGAACTGAGCCACGAAGTTTTTACCCTTCACAGTCTTGATGTCTGATGAAGAATCCGTCAGTTCCAGTTTGTCGGCAGATGCTGTTTTGGCAACCTCAGCAACAGATGGTTGTTTAACAGCTCCCTTAACAAGGAACTGTTCGTCGGCCTGAACATATCCTTTCTTATTCCAAGGCATGTCGTTCTTCAACATGAACTGGAATTTCACAAAGTATTCCGAGTCGGCATTCAGCTTATCAAACTGATAAGGAACGCTGATTTTCACTTTTGTGCGTGGAGCAACAGCGCCCAGAGCAATATTTCCGGACTGAGTTTCCTTGCCGTTTTCATACAATGACCAACGAAGCTCGTAGTCGGAAAGATCCTTGAAATAGTACTTGTTGAACACTTCAAAAGTACCTTCATTGATGTTAACCGAATCAACAGCTATGTGCTGATATACCTTTTTCACTTCATAGTAGTGAGGTTTCGGCGATAAGTCGGCAGCCACAACCCCTTTGAAGATAAACTGTCCGTCGTTGGGCATATCACCAAAGTCACCTCCGTAAGTTACATAACGTTCGCCGGTTTTCTTATCGTAGTTGTACAAGCCTTGGTCAATCCATTCCCAGATGGCAGCACCACAGAAGAAGTTGGTCGACTCGATGGCTTTCCAGTAATCTACCAGGTTACCGCAGGCATTACCCATGGCATGAGCATATTCTGAAACGTGGAAAGGATACTTGATATCATACTTGCCCTTTACAGCTCCATTCATCCAGCCGATGGAAGGATACTGATTAGAGCCCATATCCACAATATCGTTATTACGTTCGTACTGAACCGGGCGAGAAGCGTCGAATGCCTTCAAAGAATCGTACGCAGCCACAAAGTTCTTACCCGGACCCGCTTCGTTACCCAGCGACCAGATTACGATGGAAGGGTTGTTTACGTTGCTGTGCGCCATCTCCATCACACGTGCCACATGTGCCGTTCTCCACTCAACAGGATGCGAAAGCGAAGCTTCACCGTAGTAGTACTCGTGCGATTCTATGTTTGCCTCATCTTCAAGGTAGATACCGTACTTGTTGCACAGGAAATACCAGTAAGGATCGTCAGGATAGTGCGAGTTACGTACGTGATTGATATTGGCACGTTTCATCACCATGATTTCCTGAAACATCCTTTCGCGTGGAACTGCGTGACCCGTTTCGGGATTGCTTTCGTGACGATTCACCCCTTTCAGCTTCACGGTTTTACCGTTCACATAGTAATAGCGTCCGGCCAATCCGAATTCATCATCGGCAGCCTTTGTATCTTTAATCTCAACTTTGCGGAAACCAACGATTGTTGAAACTGTTTCCACTGTTTTGTTCTTTTTGTCTTTCAGCTCAGCTACCAGAGTATAGCGGTATGGCAATTCAGCCGACCACTTATTGGGAGCCTCAACCTTCATAATAGCCTGTTGTGCCTCAACCTGCTGATTGGCTTCAATAACATCCACATTTGCTGTAGCTATTACACCATTCACCGGAGTTGTTTCATCAGAATAAAGCTTGTTGGCATAGAGTGTATAAACCATTTTGTAGCCTTTTGCCTTACCTTTACCCAGGTTACGAATATCTGTATTGATGGTCAGCGAACCATTGGTGTAGGTTGCATCCAAATCAGGTATTACCCGTAAGTCGCGTACCTGCACCTTCGGAGTAGAATAGAGCGCCACGGTGCGGAAGATACCCGGCAAGCGATACATATCTTGTGCTTCCAGGAACGAGCCGTCGGAGTTACGGTAAACTTCGGCAGCCACTACATTCTTTCCTTTTTTCAGATATTTGGTTATATTAAAGCAGGCGGCATTGCGTGAGTTTTTGGAGAATCCGACGTACTGGCCGTTTATCCAGAGATAGAAGAATGAGTCTACTCCTTCAAAGTTAATGAAAACCTCTCGTCCGTCCCAGTCTTGCGGAATTTCAAAATCACGACGGTAAGAACCCACTTCGTTCGGATATTTAGCTGTAGTCCAGTTTTCGGGAGCAGGCCGCATAACGCCACCCTTCCAGTCGCCCACCTTCACGGTGTGCTTAAAGATAACCTTCTGATTTACATAGATGGGCACTCCGTATTTCAGGTCCCCATTCTTCTGAATACCGTAAACATTCCAGTTTGATGGCACAGGAATATTATCCCATGAAGAAACATCGTACGAGGTTTCATAAAAGTTCTTCGGACGTAGTTCCGGCGATTTCACCCAATTAAACTTCCATTCTCCGTTCAATGATTTCCAGTAGGCAGAGTATTCAGGCAGCACCTTTCGTGCACTCTCCACATCCTTGAACGGAAAGAAATAAGCACGAGGCTGCTCCTTGTTCAAGGCTAAATACTCAGGCGATTCCCATTCATTGCCAGCAGGTGCTTTCTGTTCTCCATACTTAAAACCGTTCAGTAACGGCTTCAGAGCAAAGCTTTGCGTAACAAGGCAACACAGGACTACTGCTAATTGAAATTTTCTCATAGTTAGTAATAGTGTTTGTTTTATAAATGATTGTTTTATGGAATTATAATCGATTAATAATGTGATTCATAGATATCTCTACTGACTTTTTTCCCATAAACTGCAAATGTAGGCAATTTATTCATATAATAAAAGAGATTAATAACTAGTAGTCCGTTTTATATTTTTTTCAGAAGTTATTGGCGTTAATAATTTAACCGTTTAATTTATTAAGAAATACGTCGCCTGCCTACGAGCGGAACAAACCGCACCTCCCGAAAATCTTACGCCTGGAAATTAAAATCTGTCGTCATGTTTTGACCAATCTTCCGCCATGTTTTTTTTATTCTATGCCATTAAATTGGCCTTTATTGCAATGGGATTACGTTTTCGTAGTTATATCTAGGAATAATTGGCAATGTATTTCTGATTCCGAAACCGCCACAACATTACCCCCTATGATGAATTCAGACTATATTCAAGAAACAAAATCAGAATGATTCTTACCAATGTATGCAAGTAGAAACTATATGTTGAGAACTCTATATTAAAAAATAAAATGAAGCAATATTATGACCTAAAATACCAATTTTACATCATTTTAAAAGACATAATCTATTGACAAACAATCATTAAACACTTTTTAACGCTACTTCGGCCAACAAAATGAGAATTCTTCGCCATGTTTTCTGTCTTACTATTTTATTTTTAGAGATAACATACTGATTATGTGGCGCGGAACTTTTAGTTTTCTCTTTATATATACAGAAATAATAGATAATTTTCCGCGGATATATTTCTTCACAATAAATAGGCACGATATATACCCGAGAATTACAACCGGTATAAGGGTATTCTTATTTTTATGAATTATTTTATTCCAACCAGCTTAATATATCTCCTCTTTATTGATTCCTAAATCAGTCTGATTCAACAAGAATAGGCAGGTATAATAGAAATCATTAGCTTCAGGGGAAGATAAATCCACAACTCTGTATTGTTCAGGTTCGGCCCCTTCCAAAATCCATTTAGAGCCATCAACTGTTATTCCTTGGGGTATTCTATTCATATGCCAAAAATCCATTTTTTGGAGCATTGATTTTAGCTCTTGCCAAATCTTTATATCCACAGGTTTAGACTTGTCTGTTATCACTTTCCCTGGATCATATCCTCCTTCTCCATCACTGAGTTTCCAGTATAACAAACAAGTTTCTCCATCTTTTTCTATCCTGATTGTTACTGGATGATGAAACGTTCTCAGCCAAGTAAAACGATAAATCTCCTTTTTGCTTTTTTTATTGAATAGCAAAGGTTCTTTCATAGCATAAAGAAACCTTGAATAGTATATTATAGAATTTAAATCAATATCAATTAATGGCTTTTCGTTTTTATTCTCACCTGACATAATAAAGAATTTCAGTGGGAAATAGAACTGTTTACCACTTACAGGTACATTATGATCATCAACTTCTATTGAATTATCGAAAAACGTAACAGATTCCAAGTCTGCACATACCTTATTTTCATCCATAAATTTCTTAAAAGCCTGTAATCCTCCAGTAAGCTGCAGTTCCACCTTCCGGGCATCCAACTTGTCTGTTTTTAGTTTTTCGTGCTTAGCTTTCATTCTATCATTTTGCGGCGTTTGCGCGCTGAAGGTACCGGATATTCCCATCAGGAAGAAAATAGCGATTGTCTTTTTCATTATGCAGAATTAAAGTTATGTTCTTAGCTTCAAAAATACAATATATTTCAATACAACTCTATTGCCTGTTTCTTTTTACATCTAACTTTTATTCACAAAATCTGTTTACATATAAAAAGCGATAAACAGATTTTGTCAGACATCCGTTTACCGCAGCACATTAAAAAAGAACCAAATTAATTAATCACCTACCCTCTTTGCAACTTTCTCTTCGCCGCTGATAACTACAATTACAGAATCGGCCTTCTGTTCTCCATGCGCCTTAAATTTGAGCCTTATGTTGATTTCCCTAGCAAAAAACTCAGTTTCGGATGCAGGGAATAGTTGAAATCGAGTAAGCTGGCTACCCTGCAAGAACAATTTTTTATCTACTTTCAGCACAGCCATCACATAATTATTTCCCATATCGTATTTCCCTGTATATTTATCGAATACGGAAAAGTCAACAGCAACCGGAATCTCCTCTTTCAATTTCTTTGCCTCAATCTGCTGTCCGTTTTGATGATGTAAAAGATAGATGACTTTCCCTTTTTCATCCACTACAAATTTCACACTCGCATCCACAATCTTCCAATTAAACTCATCTTTTGACGATGGGAATATTGGATACTTACCCTGTCCAGTCATTTGGGCATACAATTGTTTTCCTTCAAGCGTAACAGTCAGTACAGCACCCTGCCCGTAATCATATCGTCCCACATATGCGTTAAGTAATTTTTCATCCACAGGAATATCAGATGCAAAAGTGGGTTGCTTTATCATTTCAGGCCATAATATATATTCGGAAATTAAAGAGGCAGAGTTAGTTGGGGATAGACCGGATGGCGGAGGAGTTGAGTTACATAAAACAATCACCGTAAATTTATTCTCCGGTTGACGTCCCAGATAAGAAAGAAAACCATTTAACCCGCCTCCATGTGAAATGAACTCTGAACCACGAATATTCTGAATAAACCATCCATAGCCATAATTTGTTTTTTGCTTGTTATTTAGTAATGAAGAGGTGAATGCGGCTTTTAAACTCTCTTCGGTCAGTACTTTCCCGTTAAACAGCGCTTCATTCCAGATATTCAAATCCCTTACCGTGGAATATAGGGCTCCTGCTCCTGCAGCCCATGACATATCCCAGTTAATGGCTTTTATTATTTTGTTACCATTGAACGAATAGCCATAAGCCTCGTTGTCAATCAACTTATTAGTCTCGTAAATACCGGTATTATTCATTCCCAGTGGTTCGAAAAATGTATCATTAAGGTAGATTGCCAGGCTCTTTCCCGAAATCTTTTCGACAATATACCCTAAGAGGACAAAGCCGGAATTACAATAGTTCCACTTGTTACCAGGAGCAAAATCATATGGTTGCGCTTGTATTGTATCAACTAAGGCCGAAAGAGAGATTGGCAAAGTAACAAATTTAAAAAATGATGGCCGATCAGTATAGCTGTGCAGCCCAGATGTATGCGTAAGTAGATGACGGAGAGTAATCTCATTCCCTTTCGGAAAACCAGGTATGTACTTTGACACTACATCCTGAATATTCAGTTTTTTCTCTTCCTGAAGCTTAAGGATGGCGGCAGCAGTAAATTGTTTGGTAATAGAACCAATCCTGAACTTTGTATCGGGGGTAACAGGAACTTTATTGCCGATATCGGCATAGCCAAATCCTTTTTCATAGATAATTTCACCATTCTTCGAGACAAGAACAGATACTCCGGATGTTATCCCACTATAAACATTTTTGAATATACAATCAACCAGCTGTTTAAATGAGGGCATAGGAATATCGGTTCTACCCCCTTTATCTTTAAGGTAATCCATTATTTTCTCCCGTCCACGAATCATGGCACTTTGATAAGCCGTCAGCCCGGAGTCGTCGGGTGCATTCAAATCAACTCCATCATCTGTCAGGATCTTTACATTATCAAGATTGCCCCTCCCGGAAGATTCAATCAATGCTTTTTTAAGTGATTCCTTCCCCATTTTCCTTATAGCAAAAGACCAGTCCTGTTCCATATTCTGAATCTTCAACAATATCTGGTTGCTACCTTTTTTAAGATTCAGAATAGCAATATCCTCATCAGGCGTCGTAGGTCGTCCAATCCAGTTTTGGTGCACCAATCTTCCATTCAGGTATAATTTAATGCCATCATCACTGCCTATCCCTACAATTACCTTGGCCGGAACATCCATCCTAATTTCAGCTAGGGCATAAGCAATGGAATATTCAACCTTGCCAAGCAGTTTAGATAAGTCGACAATTCCCTCTTCGCTTCTTATCGGTTCCCAAGTATATTCTGTATTATCAATCTTTACGGCGCCAATAGATTTGCCAGAGTGAACAGCGACAGTGGTGAATGCATCTCTGTCGAATAATATTTTTTGCCTGGAATCATCAGCTTTTATTGCTTCTTCATCCAATTGTACAGGTCCAAGAATCAACCAATTTTTCATGAATTCGTTATCAGCAAGGCCCATATATGAGGCCTGAGCATATCCCATGACAGGATTCTGGCTCTTCGTTTGCCCTTGAAGATTTGTGAGATTTGAGAATGCCAACATGGTGCACAAAAAAACAAGGCGGGAAATTTTGAACGCTTTCATGATAGTCATTTTATGGAAAGTGATGAATTGAGCGGTAGATAGTTTATACATTAACAACTTATCCAAATAAATGGTTCTATAGCCATTCTATCGCCCCCTCACAAAAAAATATAAAAAATAAGCTGAACTAGTTTTGATGAGATTTCTCTAGTTGCAAAAGGTGAAAATCCATCAAATAACTAAATCAACAGCCTTTATTGAAAAAAATAGGCCATCATCCTCTCGACGATAGCCTACAAATAACTATTAATCCTATTCAAAAACTCTTATTTAATTTCAATATATTTTTCAGTCTTTTTCTCTTCTTCTGCACTCATTTTTGGAAGAGTGATGATAAGTACTCCATTCTCAACCTGCGCTTCAATTTTCTCTTTCATAACATTATCGGGAAGAATCATTGTTTGTTGAAATTTTGAATAAGAAAACTCATGTCTCAGATAACGGGTTTCTTTATTTTCCTCTTTAGAATCTTGTTTCTTCTCCATGGCAACAATCAGTTGGTTCTCCGCATCGACTTTAATACAAAAATCTTCCTTATTCATACCTGGTACGGCGAACTCTACTTTATACGCATCAGTATCTTCTATTACGTTGATAGCAGGCGCAGTAGCATTTGGGCGAATCATCCAATTTGTATCAAACAAATCATTGAACACTTCTGGTAACCAAGTCTGGTATCTTCTTACTGCTGTCATAATATTATCTCCTATCTTTAAATTTAAAACATTCTTTTTATCATATTTTGAGTTATTTCATTCGTTCGTATTCACTTAACAAAAAGCAATGTCCATGCCAAAAGGATTTACTGTAATTTATTCAAGTAGAAACTGCCATAATTTCCCACAAAACATCATCAACACCGCCATTATGACATCATTAAATACATAGGATATAGTATCATTTAAAAGTAAAATAATAGAATGTGTATAGATATATCTGATACATAAAATATTTTTCAACTACATCTATTACAAAATTCAGTGCATTGCCAGCATAAGGAGGCATTAAAAACAGATTAACCATTTTTAGCGGACAGACAGGGTAATAACATATCTTTTATAAATCTTTCTTAAACACTGGTTTGTTTAAAGAATGGAGTTTACCGTTTAAAGTCAATATAAAATCTTTAAAGTCAAATCAAATGGAAACAACCAAAATCAGAAAAGTACTGATAGCTATTGACTATGATAAAAGTGCAAAAATTGTAGCCGAATCGGGGCACACCATAGCAAAAGCAATGAAAGCTGATTCTATTCTGCTGCATGTAATATACGAACATCCGGCATATTACAGCGAAAACCCCAACATCTATGAATTACATATGGATTTCATAGAGAACATGAAAGAACGCACTCTGAAATTCCTGGAAGAGATTAAGCGGCTTCTGGACGATGGCTCTGTACAAACAGTGCTGAAGGAGGGAGAAATTGCTTCGACAATTCTGGAAACCGCCCAAGAGATGGAGGCTGACATTATTGTACTAGGCTCGCATAGCCGGAAATGGTTGGAAAACATCTTTCTGGGAAATGACGCGATTGCGGTACTCAAGAAAACAACAATCCCGCTTTTCATTATTCCTATTAAGTCAGAAAATACATAGGCAACTTAGATATAATTATCAGGTAGCTTAGTCTACAATCAGTCACTTAAATTTTATTGAAAATGGTAAAGAAAAAAGTTTTCGTAAGTTTCGATCATGACAATGACCGGCAGTACAGGAATCTGTTAGAGGAATGGAACGCAAATGAAGAATTTGAATTTTGTTTTAATAACTTATCACCAAATGAGATAAAGAAAGAGGATATACCACGTGTAAAAGAGGCTCTTGTCAACAAAATCAGCCAAACTACCTACACCTTTGTAATTATTGGGAAAGACTCAAACAAAGAGAGTAAGCATAAGGAAGATATTGGCTTCAGAAACTGGCAGAACTTCGAAATTGCTGCGAGCAAGACTAATAAGAACAAACTGGTGGGTATCAAACTCGATAAGAAATTTGATTCACCGGATGAGCTCGTGGGTTGCGGAACCAAGTGTGCCATGACTTTTACCAAGGAGGCTATTATGAAAGCACTGAAGGATGCATAAATCTTTCATATACCGATCAATCCCAAGGAACTGATTCAAATGCAAATCAGTTCCTTTCTTTTTATCTGGCTAACAACCAGAAAGCTACATCATATAAGACTACTGTTATAAAAACTCGATTCCAATTCATAGATATCAAATTGATATAAAATAAATTAAATGCCTTTTTAGAGATAAACAACACTGATCTCACTTTGTTTTTATCAAGGAAAACTCTAATTATTTATAATTTATGGAAACACAGAAAGAGAAAGAGGCCATTTGTTGCCCACCGTTTGATCCTACCATTTGGGAAGATAAAATAATTGAATGGGAAAATAAAAAGTTTATCAAAGATAAAGTCTTTACGCTTTTTTATATGCCCGTAAATTTCGGAGGTGTAATGAGAAGACTTATGAAGAAAATTGGGGAAGCCAATGCGGATGTCCCCGAGTGGCTCTGCTTATCGGATCATACTTCGCAATGGAACATGAACCTCTATGTGGCTGTTGACAAAGAGGTGCCCGGAGCCAATAACACAACCATCGGCGGAAAGTTTTATTGCAAGGTGTACGAGGGTCCTTTCAGAGATACAGGCAAATGGTGCAAGGATTTCGTAGAGAAAGCCAACGCAAAAGGAATGCACCCACAGAAACTATTTATGTGGTACACCACCTGCCCAAAGTGTGCCAAGAAATACGGCAAAAACTATGTTGCAATCTTTGCGCAGATAGAATAGCCTCATCTAACGAAACTAACACTTTGGCCGGAAAGCGGAAGATTAAGTGCCTGAAAAGGCAAATTGAATCAAGGTTTCCAATAAATTCAAGAAGATATGTAACGGACGATTGCACTTATTAGCAGCATATGGCAAAGCTTATGCTATACTCAAAAAGTGTTCTGTAATTCATTTACAGAAGAAAACCATATTTATATATAAAAAGACAGGGATTGGTTCTCTATCTTTACTACATCCATATGCAATGTTGAATCCAAATTTGGAATCAACATTGAACAGTGTACTCCACAGTAAAACGCTTTGAAATTCAAACAATACTAATTAGATCGGACACTAATTTACCTTTTTGTCCTTTTTAACTTTTTAAAACAAAGGAAAAGCCCCACCTTTGTTCTTAATTGCGAAATGCAGCGCTATTGGATAAATAAATCATTAAAAAATAAATCTTATAAAGACAGACCAAACAATTATGATGAGCAAATTAAAACACTTATTAATTCTGACAGTAATTTTGGTGGGAACCATTTCTTGCAAGGCAGGGAATCAGTATCGCTCGGAAATATCTTCACTGCCAGGTGAGAAATGGTGGGGAGGAATGGTGGCACTGGGGTCGAAAATGCCTTTCGAAGGAGAGATGCGTTTATTTAACCTGGCTTCTGAAAACATGAACAATCAGAACGTACCTCTGCTGATATCCTCGGAAGGTCGTTACCTTTGGAGTGATAAACCGTTCGCCTTCAAAATAGAAAATGGAAATTTGCAGATATTCTCCGATTATGAACAAGTTAATCCGGTAGTTGCAGGAAAAACATTGAAAGAAGCCTTCCTGAATGCTTCCGCCAAACACTTCCCTCCATCAGGAAAACTGCCCGAAGCGGACTTCTTCTCGAAACCACAGTACAATACTTGGATTGAACTGATGTATAACCAGAATCAAAACGATATTCTGAAATATGCTGATAACGTATTAAAGCATGAATTCCCAACAGGCGTATTTATGGTAGATGATAACTGGCAGAAATACTATGGAAACTTTGAGTTTAAGCCAGAGCGCTTCCCCGACCCGAAGGGTATGGTGGAACGACTCCACAAACAAGGCTTTCGCATCATGTTGTGGATATGTCCTTTTGTGAGCCCAGACAGTCCGGAGTTTCGGGAACTGCAAGCCAAAGGTTACCTGATTAAGCAGAAAGGGACAAAAAATGCAGCCATTATCCCCTGGTGGAACGGTTATAGCGCATGTTACGACCTGAGCAACCCGGCAGCAGCCGAGCATCTGAAAGGTGAACTTCAGAAAATGCAGCGGGAATATGGCATCGACGGATTTAAATTTGACGCAGGAGATATTGACCACTACCGGAATCCTGCATTGGAATACTTTGATAAAAACGCAACCTCGGTAGAAATGTGCCAATACTGGGCAAAGATGGGACTGAATTTCCCTTATAATGAATACAGGGCCGGATGGAAAATGGGAGGCGAAGCACTGGTGCAACGCCTGGGCGATAAGGACTATTCCTGGAATGCGGTGAAACTACTGATACCCGATATGGTAGCTGCCGGGCTGATGGGGTATGCATATACTTGTCCGGACATGATTGGAGGGGGACAGTTCGGTTCATTCCTGAACATAGACCAAACCAAACTTGACCAGGAGCTTATTGTGCGCTCGTGTCAGGTACATGCACTGATGCCAATGATGCAGTTCTCCGTGGCTCCTTGGCGCATTCTGGACGAAAAGCATCTGGCCATCTGTCGCGATTACGCACATCTTCACGAAAAAATGGGAAGTTATATTCTTGAACTGGCTCACCATGCGGCAAAAACAGGCGAACCGATTGTACGCCACATGGAATATGCGTTCCCTCATCAGGGATTCACCACCTGTAAAGATCAGTTTATGCTGGGTGACAAATACCTGGTAGCACCAATCCTAACTAAGGTAAACACCCGTAAAGTATCATTGCCCAAAGGAACATGGAAGGATGATACCGGAAAGATATTCCGTGGACCGAAGGTGATTGAGGTAACAGCCGAACTGGAAAGGTTGCCTTACTACGAACGGATAAAATAGTTTTTCCTATTAAAAGAAAGAATAAACAATATTTGCGTACTCCTATTCTTGAAGGAAAACATGAAACAGAAAGGGATTCGCAAGTAAACTGAAGAAACCATATAAATAAAGAGGATAGAAACATTGAGTTCCATCAATAATCAACAGCAAAAGAAAATCTGGTTCAGACGCTGGACAAACAAGTCCTGGGCGGTCTTTGCCAGTCTCAAAGCTGTTGTACATATCCTTCAGCTGAAAAAGACGATCTGTTGTCAGTCCCTCCTGAAGCAAGGCGGGATGACAAGACTCGCGTTAACTAACGATTTCTTCCTGAAAGAGGTTATACCGGCATTGAGCGATTCTGACAATGAACCGCCTTCCCGGGAAGAGTTACTTAATCTGCTTTTTCAATCACGTGTAAATCAATTAACCGGAGAGACTGCAGGCAATAATCTGCCGTTTCTTCTCAATCGTCATATCCCCTGTCGAGCCATAATTCACGGTTCAGCAGGGGATTTTCATTTTACATAAACACCTATGAAACAGAAAATTATTAATGGCTATAGGTTTACACTTGGCCAGGCTTTTAACTTTATTGAGAACAGTACCGACAATGAACTATTTGAGCTGGCCGATGACCTGCGCAAACACTACTTCGGACAACGTTTCGACACTTGCGCCATCATGAATGCCCGATCGGGGAAGTGCACGGAAGACTGTAAATGGTGCGCGCAATCGGCTTATTACAAAACATCGTGCGCTGAATTCGAAATGGTGGAGACAGAAGAAGCTGTTGTCGAAGCACGAAAAATAAGGGATTCGGGCGTCAGGATGTTCTCCCTGGTAACCAGCGGACGAAAACTCACGCCGACAAATATTCTTAAAATAAGTCAGACCTTCTCTGTCTTAAACCAAGAAGTTCCGGGCATTGGTTATTGCGCTTCGCTGGGACTGCAGTCGAAAGAGGAACTGCAAAGCCTTCGGGAAGCCGGGGTAAGTCGTTACCATTGCAACATTGAAACAGCTCCCTCGTTCTTTGACAAACTATGCACTACGCATACCATAGAGGAGAAGGTGAAAACAATCCGATCCGCACAGGAAACCGGAATGAAGATTTGTTCGGGAGGAATTATTGGCATGGGCGAAACGGAGAGAGACCGCATTGAGATGGCGGTTTTCCTTCAGGAACTGGGGGTAGACTCTATTCCTGTAAATATACTGATGCCCATCAAGGGAACTCCTTTGGAAGGCACCACACCACTTACAGACCGAGAGATTCTGCGTGCCTTTGCCATCTTTCGGATTATCAACCCAACTGCCGAAGTTCGCTTTGCTGCCGGGAGGTTACGAATTAGGCACATAATGAAACAAGCGCTGGCCTGTGGAGTGACAGCTTCGTTGGTAGGTGATATGCTCACAACCGTGGGAAGTGGCATTCAAGAGGATATCCACTTTCTAAAAGAGAACAACTATGAAATATGATACCTTTCCATGTTAGCATATTGTATTATGGAATGACAATCAGTGCCATCCGGCAGGGCTGATTGAGAACCAGACAAGACATACTAACCAAGTGTTCATAAAGAACTAACCAAAACAACTGGTGAAACTAACCAAAACGTCGAGGTATATTAGCTCAATCATGTACATGTTTCATTCCAATCTTGTACATGATTGAACCTAATCTTGTACATGATTATCCCTTAATCTTGTACATGATTGGGGTAACATGTCCTGATGTTTGTAATAAACTGATTGCAGTTGACTACTAATGTTCTTAAACCTAATAAATAGTTGACCTATTAATTTATTAACTCTGATATGTTTGTCTTCTTTAGGTTTAAAGCCTAAAAAAGGTTGACTGCCGTTTTACAATTATCGACATGAGGATTATATTTTTCAAATCAAAAGAATTATCGAACCGATATCAGATAAGTTGTCTATTTTTTATTCAAACTCTAGGCGGGGGATTTCAAACCAAAAAGTAGATCCTACTCCGGCTTCAGATTCCACCCTCATCTCTCCGCCCAGTTTATGGGCAATTGAAGTGCATATTGAAAGACCTAGTCCGATGCCCTGTGAGAAGGAATCAAGTTTTGTAAAAGTCTCGAATATTTCAGAAAGCTTATCCTCAGGAATTCCACATCCAGTGTCCTTCACGTAAAAGCACAACCTGTTTGCAGAAATAGTATATCCAAACAGAATACTTCCTTTACTGGTAAACTTCAATGCATTCGATAGAAGATTAGAAACAACCTGCAAAAAACGGTCGTTATCAGTATAAATAATGCATTCAGGAAGCTTTTCATTAAATGACACTTCGATTCCTTTCTGACCGGCTAATATTCTCAGCATCTCTTCCTCTCTGAAAAGCAGGTTGTTTATATCTACAGATGAATAGTGAAATTTCATGGAACCTGACTCTATGCTTGAGAAATCTATGATGTTACTAATGAGTCTTAACAACAACTCATTATTGGTATTAATAATCTTCAGGAATTCTCTTCTCTCTTCTTCATCACTGACATCGCCCAGCACACCAGAGAATCCCACAATAGCATTAAGTGGTGTACGGATTTCATGGCTAATATTTGCCAGGAAAGCTGATTTCAGTCGACTGGACTCTTCTGCTCTATCCTTGGCATCAGATAATTCTTGTTCTATCTGCTTTCTTTTAGAAATATCGATCGCAGAACCTGAGATTTCAGTCACTTCACCCGCCTCGTTCCGTTGACTGATTAGACCTTGTATCTGACACCAGTCGTAGCCTTCACCCCAGAAATTTATCTTAATGTCTATATCAATCTTATCAAATTTTCCCTCAAGCAAGCCGTAAAAGGCCGATTCTACGCCCTCTTGGTCGGAAGGACAAACCATATTCAGCATTTCCTGAAGCGTTTTAACCGTACTTTTTAATGATGATTTTCCTGCTTTCGCTAGATATCCGGCATCAACAGTAATTAGTCCTCTCTGCACGTGCCAGGTCCACGGAACAATATCTCCCGCATCAAGTGCTTGCGCAAGCTGGCGGTTTGTGAATTCAAGCTGACGATGAATGGCTTTCAACTCAGAAATATCCCACCTGGCTGTTAGAATATAAGAAGATTTGTCTGGTGTTTCTATAATGCTTTTAATCACATGAGTAGTATAGAACAGATTATTAGGGTAAAGAACATCTTCTTCATAAGTCACCGGTTCACCATTTGTTATCAGCTGTTCATTATTCCCCTCATATTTATCTGCATACTTTTTACCGAAAACCTCTTCTCTTGTTTTCCCTATAACATCTTTCGACTTTACTCCAGATAACTCTTCTGCTTTCTTATTCCAGTAGATATAGCGAAGGTCCTCTCCCACCTTCTTGACATAAAATGGAACAGGAAGATTATCAAGCATAGTCTCAAGCAACAGTTGAAGACTCTGGCTTCTTGCCTCCTCCTCCTTCTTTTGAGTAACATCGCGAATGAAACAAATAAACAGTTCACCATACAGAGGTTGTAATCTTGATTCAAAATATCTCAATATTTCACCATCTTTTCTTTCAGTCTGAAACTCAATATATTCATTACTATTCTGACAACGAACGATGCTTTCATGAAGTTGTTCTGCAAATCTCTCATTGAAACATTCGCCGACATTTTTGCCTATAATCTTTTCCGGAATGCAACCGTTTTGTTCAGTAATCCGATCATTCACTTCTATAATATCAAGCGACTTGTTTACAACCAGAATCACATCAGGAATAATGGCAGATATTCCGTTTCTAATCATTGAGAGTTCTTCTGTTTTCCTGGAAGCTTTGTACTCTTCTGTTTTGTCTATCAAAAAAACATCAAACACCCATTCTGCGGCTGCAGGATATAGAAATGCAAGATAATGTTTATCTGTTTGTTCATTATAAAACATGCCCGACAAAGTTTTTTGAGAATTGCTGGAATATGCAGCAATAGCTTTGTTTAAAGAAAACCACAAACGAGACCGTTCATCAATAAGACTTGAAATTTTGCTGGAATCAGTACTGAACTCTCTTTGAAAAGATGGGTTAAATTCCAGGATATGATATTTTTTCAAAGCTTTGTTTTCATCCTCCGACAATTTTATTTTTGCGTAAGCTAGCGGAAGATTATTAAACAAATCTTTATATTTGGAGAGCAATGCTATTTCACGCTCCTTCAGTTCCTTTATCCTGCGTAAAGCCCAAATACGAGAAAGGAAAATTGTGAAAAATATTAAAATAAATCCAACAATAGAAATGATGAACATTTTGTGCTCTTGAATAAAAAGAGGTGGTTTGTTGTAATAAACCGCGTCCTTAGGAAAAAGAGCCTTGTCAACTCCACAACGAATTAAAAAATCGTAATTTAAGTGAGCTTGCGGAGATTCCAAGTGCTGGTAAGGGATAACAGTTGCATCTTTTCCATTAAGAATTTGATTGAGTATTTCTACAGTTTTTTCTCCATTAGCATTACTTGTTGAGTAGCAACCACCAGCGAAAAAAGCATTGTTGCTTCCTACATCCAGGAGATTAAAGACTGGAGTATTGGAGTAACTTCCAATCATTTTTTCCATCGTGTTGTTAAGTGGATGGCTAGTAGCATTATCTTCAAACCAGGAATAATAAAGCAAACCTGTCTTTCTATCCAAACAGGAAATAGTGTCAAGTAATTCTCTTGAACTTATTTTATTTTGAGACAAAAGGACTTCCCTCAACTCCGGGAAATGCTTCTTCATAATCTGTCTAAATTGTGCGCTGTAGTAAGAACTAGCATACCACTTATCAGAGATGAAGGCAACTTTGCTCATCTCAGGCATCAACTTCTTCATAAGCTCAATTGTCTCTTTTATGTAAATCTGGTTATAAACACCAGTCACGCAGAAATTTTTGGAGGCTTCTTTATAAGGTATCAGATTATTAGATTTGAGTTCGCTTCCGGATACAAGATCTTCCAAGGACCATGTATATTGTTTAGCAGTGGGAATCACCACCGGAATATTCCACCAGGACCGAGGAGCTGTACTACGATAGGATATCCATGCGCTTTCGCCAATTACAACAATCGTTTTCGGCTTTTTAGGGTAGCAACTATACAAATTGCCCATAATTTGATTAGCCTCATTTACAGATTTATATCTATAATAATTGAGATATTCAATGTTGACTGATATATTCTTTCTATTATATAGAGAATTCGTGATAATATTTTGAACCCTCTCTGACCATTTGTTCCCATCCGTTGAAGAGTTGATAATTAATACATGCTCTTTTGCTTTAAGGCACTGAACATTCATGCAGAAAAGAAATGAAATAAAAAGAATAAGAACAGCTTTAAGGAGTTTCATGTTTGGGAATAGCTTTATTGTTACAGCTTACAATTCGTTGTGTTTTTTAGTCTAATCTATTCTTATTATTATGTTTTCATATGGACTAATCACAAATTAAATCAATCTAACCCAATAATCAAGCTTTTTTTAAACTTTATTAAGAATCTATGATAATTAAATGCCTTTTTGTATTTTATACAGATAAGTTGATATACTTCTTGATATTTCAGAATCAAAACGATTAATGAATAAAATAAATACATAGAACATAGATGAATTTATATTTATATCAAAAAGTATTTAAAACAATTACAACAAAATCCGCATATTTCACACCAATACCAGATAAATACTGTAATAAAACAAGTGAGAGACTGTGATAAAAATACAGTCTCTCACTTGTTTTATTATTTCAGAAAAATCAACTATAATACTAATCAGAAGTATATAAGTTTCTTGAAATTACAATAACAGAAATATTATTGAATTCCTTCAAGAATTCGTTTCAGCACCACCTGTGCAGATATTTCACGGTTGGCTGCTTCAGGTATAACAATAGATTGAGGTCCTTCAATCACATCATCGGTAACAATCATATTTCTTCTTACTGGCAAACAATGCATGAAGTAAGCATTATTGGTCACGGCCATATGTTCAGCATCGACGGTCCATGCGCGATCCTTATTTTGCACTTTACCATAATTCTTATCATTATACACCGCCCAGCTTTTGGCATAAACAAAGTCGGCACCTTCCAATGCTTTCATCTGATCGTACTCAACACGAGCATTGCTCACAAACTCCGGAGCCAACTCATATCCTTTTGGGTGAGTAATTACAAATTCGTAATCAGTGGCGTTCATCCACTCAGCAAATGAGTTGGGCACAGCCTGCGGAAGCGGACGGGGATGTGGAGCCCAAGTTAGAACCACTTTTGGACGTTCCGTTTTTTTATACTCTTCAATAGTGATGAGGTCGGCGAAACTCTGAAGCGGATGGCGTGTAGCAGCCTCCATAGAAAAAACCGGTCGACCGGAATATTTGATAAATTGATTTAAAATCAACTCATTGTAATCATCTTGCTTACTCTCGAATCGAGCGAATGAGCGGACACCGATAATATCGCAGTAAGAGCCCATCACCGGAATTGCTTCGAGGATATGTTCCGATTTGTCGCCGTCCATAATTACCCCACGTTCTGTTTCCAGCTTCCAGGCACCTTGATTAATATCAAGAACCATTACGTTCATTCCAAGATTCATCGCTGCTTTTTGTGTACTCAGACGAGTACGAAGGCTGGAATTGAAGAAAATCATCAATAGAGTCTTATTTCTTCCTAGTTCCACAAATTTGAAGCGATCTTTCTTAATCTCAAAAGCTTCGTGAAGAGCGACTTTCAAATCGCCCAAGTCATTCACATTTGTAAAATGTCTCATCTTATTCTTTTCTTTATTTGTTTTCTGTTTATTCTCTTATCTGACCATTCCCTTTAATTATCCATTTATAAGAGGTCAGCTCTTCGAGCCCCATCGGACCGCGGGCATGAAGTTTCTGGGTACTGATACCAATCTCGGCCCCTAAGCCAAACTGGGCTCCATCGGTAAATGCCGTTGAAACGTTGGTATAGACACATGCTGCATCAACAGCAGAGGTAAAAAGTTCTGCATTCTCATGACTCTCAGTTACAATGCATTCGCTATGTTTGGAACCATAGTTATATATGTGTTCAAGTGCTTCGTATACATCTTCCACTGTTTTCACTGCCATTGTATATGAAAGAAATTCGGTGCCAAAACTTTCGGAGACAGCTGGTCTAAGCAAACTGGCAGGATAATGGCCTTCAAGATACCTATAGGCTTTTTCGTCAGCATAAATCACCACTTTACTTTGTTGAAGGGGATAACACAGGGATTGAAGATCGGTTAATCTTTTCTCATTTATCAGCAGGCAATCGAGTGCATTGCAAACACCTACCCGACGGGTCTTAGCATTGTTGATAATGGCTGCGCCTTTGGCTGTATCGCCAAATTCATCAAAATAGGTATGACAAACTCCAGCACCTGTTTCAATAACGGGAACAATAGCGTGCTGACGGACATAGTGAATCAGATCACTACTTCCGCGAGGGATTAGTAAATCGACATAATCCACCGCATTTAGCAGCTGAATAGTGGCTTCGCGGTCTGCCGGAAGAAGGTCTACTGTATGGGCATCAATACCAAACCGATCGAGAACTGAATGGATCACCTTGACAATTGCCCGATTGGAATAGTCGGCATCGCTGCCTCCTTTCAATATACATGCGTTACCACTCTTGAAACAGAGAGAGAACACATCAAAACTAACATTGGGACGAGCTTCGTAAATTACCCCGATGACGCCAAAAGGAACGCTGATTCGCTTCAATTCCATACCATTTGGACGGATAGACTTTGTTAGGACATGCCCCAACGGAGAGGGTAAGGTGGCCACATTCCGAATATCTGCTGCGATTCCTTTGATACGCTCTTCAGTCAGCATCAGTCGATCATAACGAGGATTAGATGGCTCCATCTGTTCTAGGTCTTTCTTATTCTCAGCAAGAATATAGGATGCATGCACCTCGGCCTCATCAGCCAAGTCAAGCAGAATTTCATTGATCAGCCTGTCATCTAGCAGCGGCAAATTTCGACTGGCCGACTGAACAGCCTGAAAAGTTGTTGTCAGATCAATCATAAAAAGCTAATTTAAAATTTTCACTCAATATATAGATAATCGTAATGCACTATCGGCTTCAACCCGTGTTTGCCTATCATTTCCCGTGCCTCTTCAGAATCAAAGGAGGTTTTTCCCACTCCTATCTGCTTGCCATGGCAATCTATGATACGAACAATATCATCCTTCTCGAACTCGCCAACAATTTCAGTAATTCCTACAGGAAGAATGCTCACAGCTTGGTCTGAATTAAGTACATGTGACGCCTGCTCATTGATGTGAAGTTCTCCTTTGGCAAAACCTTCACTGTGAGCAATCCATTTCTTTACGCTTGAGACTTCCTGAGTAGATGGTATAAAACGCGTACAAACGGTTGTTTCCGGTTTTTTTAGAAGGTCGACCAGAATATTATCTCGTTTGCCATTTGCTATTATTACTGTGATACCTTCATCAGCTACTTTGCGGGCAATGTTTGTTTTAGTAATCATTCCTCCTCGTCCAAATCCCGATTTTTCTGTTTGTATATAGTCAGAAAGATCTTTTCCATGTTCAACTTCACTAATAACAAACGTTTCCGGATCGGAGGGGGAACCATTATAGATACCATCAATATTGCTAAGTATGATTAGTGCCTGTGCATCCATCATACTGGCTATCAGACCGGATAGCTCGTCATTGTCAGTAAACATCAGTTCAGTAACGGAGATGGTATCATTTTCGTTAACAATAGGAATAACTCCATTTTGGAGCATCACCATCATGCAGTTCTTCTGGTTCAGATAATGTCGACGTGTACCGAAATTTTCTTTTGTGGTAAGTACTTGACCTACGTGGATTTTATGTTCCCGAAATAATTCATAATACCGATTGATAAGTTTAGCCTGTCCTACAGCCGAAAAAAGTTGCCGCTGATCTACACTATCGAGTTTTTTAGAAGCGCGAATTTCACTTCTTCCCGAAGCAACGGCTCCGGAAGAGATAAGAATTACCTCAATTCCAGCCTTATGCAATTCAGCAACCTGATCTACCAAAGCAGACATTCGGGTGATATCAAGAGTACCATCCTTACGCGTCAGGACATTGCTACCTATCTTTACGGCTATTTTTGCAAACTGATACGCCATTTTCTTATAAGTTAGAAGCACAAATATAGGAATATTAATCGATTTGATAGCAAATAGTCGTTATTTATTAATTTCGTCTTTTCCCAATTCTTAAATATCAGTTCTTAGATATAAGAAAAGTCAACGAGCTATTAAGCAGGATCGGGTATTTTTTTGTACTTTTGCAGCCAAACAAAAGACGATGAGAACAACAAACCCACAAGTGGAACAGATGACCTCGTTTATTGTCATGGACGTGCTAGAAAAAGCAAACGAAATGCAAAAACAGGGAATATCCATTATCCATCTGGAAGTTGGCGAACCCGACTTTGACATGCCCGAATGCGTGGCTAAGGCTGTCAAGAGTGCTTTAGACAAGCATAAGACCCATTACACCCATTCATTGGGCGACCCTGAACTCAGAAATGAAATTTCTCGTTTCTACCAGAAAGAATATGGTGTAACCGTCGATCCTGAGTGCATAATAGTTACCTCAGGTTCCTCACCTGCTATCCTCCTTGCATTAATGCTTTTATGCAAACCCGAAAGCGAGGTGATTATGTCTAATCCAGGTTATGCCTGCTACCGCAACTTCACCTTGGCAGCACACGCCAATCCGGTATTAGTTCCGTTACGTGCTGCAAACGGTTTTCAATACGATATTGAAGATATAAAGAAGTGCATCACGCCACTTACACGAGCCGTCATCATAAATTCACCAATGAACCCTACAGGTACGCTGGTGGAAGAAGACTTTCTGAAAGAGGTCGCGTCATTGGGAGTACCTGTTATTTCGGATGAGATCTATCATGGATTGGTGTATGAAGGACGCGCCAGAAGTATTCTTGAATTTACAGACAACGCTATTGTGCTTAATGGCTTTTCAAAGCGATTTGCAATGACAGGGCTACGTTTGGGATACATGATCGCCCCAAAGGAGTGCATTCGCTCACTACAAAAGCTGCAACAAAATCTCTTTATCTGTGCACCAAGCATCTCACAGCATGCAGGCATTGCTGCGCTCACCGAAGCAGAAGAGGATGTAAGAAAAATGAAAGAGATTTATAATGAACGAAGGTTATATATGATCTCGCGTCTGAAAGAGATGGGCTTTAAGATTGAAGTAGAACCAAAAGGAGCTTTCTATATTTTCGCGGATGCACGTAAATTTACCAAAGACTCATACAAATTTGCATTCGAGATACTTGAAAACGCCCATGTAGGAGTTACTCCTGGAGTTGACTTCGGGACCGCGGGAGAAGGCTATATCCGTTTTTCGTACGCTAATTCACTTGAGAACATCAAGGAAGGGATGAACCGCCTTGAAACATACCTTCAAACACTTAAATAACAAGCATAAACAATATCACCACAAATCAAGCTGTTGCAAGTTTCCTGTTTATAGGATTACTTAACAGAAGCTTAATTTGTGGTGCAATATTTTTTCATCCCTTCTCTTCCCTCTTTTCTACCAGCTGTACAGCTAGCTCATAGTTTTCGGGAGACACTAGCACAGACACACCTCCTGGTCCCAGGTTAACAGTCATTGCCGGAGCCATACTTCCAAGGTTGTCATCTTTCAAAGCAGCTTCAATTCCTGCACTTTCCAGCAAACCTTTTATTAATTCAGCCTCCCAGGGAGTACCTGTAAATACTTCCACAAGAATGGTCTTGTCCTCTTCTTCCATAGTATCAGTCTTTAAAGTGTTAGTAGTATCATTGTAGATATAACAAATCTGAAGCAGAATGTGTTTGGAAAAATTAAACAGAATAAAAGAAAAGGGGATAAAAAGAAAGTATAATAAATCTATTTGAGATTTTCGCGACTCTCAATGAGCTGACGGGCGATTTCATAATCGTCTTTGAAGACAAGGACACTGATACCACCCCCTGCTCCAAAATCTGTAGATTGAGTTGGAACAAAATTCACCAAACCATAATTTTTTAAGGCAACATCAATACCGGCACTCTCTAACAATCCTTTTATTAATTCAGCTTCCCAAGGGGTTCCAAAAAACACTTCAATCAATGAGATTTTATCCTTCTCGCCCATAATTATCATATTTATATACACTGCATACAAATATAATAATTATGGCGAAGAAATTATCGTTCCAGTAGTTTTTTGTGTCCGGTTAGATACGGCTACCGATAACTTGCATAGCAGTTGTATAGCATTCGCAAGGAACTGAGATTTTCATTTCCATGTCATCAACCACCTTAGCGTTTACATTTGCTGCGTGCAATAGGTTCTTAATCATTTCCACTTCCCAAGGGGCACCGGAAAAGACATCAATCTGTGAGACTTTCTTTGTTTTCATTCAGGTTAAGAATTAATAATCAGATGACGCAAATATATGGAGAAAAAATAATTCAATCCAAACATCAACTATAGATTTAACTATTCTTTTGTGCAATCGTTTCCTTCTGTTAAGAGAAAGAATACAGTCTATTTAATCATTTATTACTTAAGTATTTACACCACAATACATTTATCAAAGCTTTTGCGATTTCTCTCACTGATACTATTTGAAAGGCATAAATTTTAAAATTTCATCAAACATATCAACAACACTCAGTTCTTCAAAACAAATTCTATAAATAATTTACACCACTTGTTTACAATAGCATTACTATACACTACTTTCTTTATTATGTTCTAATAAAATTAGACCCTATAATTCATTCATCTCATATATAATTTATAGGCTTTTTTTAAAATTCAGACCGGCTGCTTGCATTGTAATTATTAAAACTACGATTGATAATTAAAAATTATTTTTTCATACCCAACATATTAAAACAATTTATCAATATATTCTTTTATCAGGAATAGATTAATGTCTGACAAAATAAAGTAGCTTTTATGAGCCATGCAGCAGAGCAGAAAATCATTCAATGTTTTTTCCCACCTCTGTTAAATATTTAATTTGTAAGAGTGATTCCTGCAATTTTGCAATTTAATAGGTTATGAAAGAATTCAAGTCTGAAACCAAAATATATATTTTAATATATCCAACCACAGGTTTTGAGAGTCAACTCTCTCTTTAATTAAAATAGGATTATTAAAGAAGCAATCTATCAAGATTGCAGTTCTTCCAGTTATCTATAACACGGATACCGGTTCCCCAGTAAAAATGATGGATAAAGACAAGAATATTCGGAATAAATAAGGGATCGAAACATACCTTATTCCTGCATATATAGGTCCCAGATATGACATAAAAGAATAATAGTTATCTTTGTCCTTCAGATTCTATGCTATAAGTGAAATAAAAAACCGAGAGACAATCAACAAATTATGGGATCAGATTTTAATTTCCAGGCTGTAGAATCTGATGATGTTATTAGTTCCCTTGGCATAGATGATTTAGTTTAGCAACAAATTGGCCTGAAATCTCAATGATTGAATTCAATTGTGAAATAGAAAATAAAAAGCGCCTAAACCATTAGGTTTAAGCGCTTCTGCAGGGGTGGTGCCACCAGGAATCGAACCGGGGACACAAGGATTTTCAGTCCTTTGCTCTACCAACTGAGCTATGGCACCTTTGTGATTGCGGATGCAAAGATAGATATAATTTTTGAATCTGCAAGGACTTGTGAATTTTTTCTGAAAATTCTTCGTTATTTAAAAAAAATGGATTACTTTTGCACTCGTAAAAAAACGGAGTGTAGCGCAGTTGGTAGCGTACTACGTTCGGGACGTAGGGGTCGGGCGTTCGAGTCGCCTCACTCCGACAAAGCGATAATTGAAAAATTTCAGTTGTCGCTTTTTTGTTAATTTTCTCGTCAAAAGCTACAATGACAACTTCTGAAAATCTGCCACATGAAATTAGAAATCTATCGTTATATTTTATTTATATCCTCGTTATGTTATATTTTTTTAGTATATAAATATATTAGAAACTAATATATTATCGAAATATTTATAGATCATTCTTCATCAATCATCTAAGTGTAATACGCTACTATTTTTTTGATCAAATACTCATTATTTGGACATGACCTCCCCCCGAAAAAAGGGAAGCTGACAAATACCGCGAACCTTTTCTATTTTAATAATTAGAATCAATTATTTGTTTAAGATACATAAATTGAAAGACTATTATACCTAAGAAAATCTGGGGTAGCTATATTCACATTCTTCCATTAACTATTTATCACCAATATGATGAAATCATAAGCATTCATTATTTATAATTACGTTTTCGCAAACGTGATTATTTTTATGTTTAAAAACACATATTGCTTTTTTTACAGCTTTTAAAAAGTATTTAAGTATTTAATATTCAATATTATACTGTCTTAATTCATAAAATGTGTGCGCACACACCTATTGCGGATAACAATCTTTCGATCTATATTTGCACACACTAACATATTAATCGAGAATCAAACACTATACATATGAACATGCATTAAAAAAAGAGAGCTGGATTATAGTAATAAGTGCTAATATTCGCTGAACATGTTGAAATGTTAATAATCTAGAAAATATGCATCATATTGAGAGGATGGCAACCGAGAAAAAAAAACATAAAATCCATTCTCATTAATGTTAAAAAAATACTTATGAAAACCTAAATTAACTTCTACCTGCATCCAATCAAAGACAAAGTCTTTGATATTAATTATTTAATGCCTATTTTAAATTTTAACTTATAACTATTGCTATGCTAAAGATACAAACTGATTATTTTGTCCTTACTAAAAGGATATTGGTTGGAGCTTCTCTTTTATTTATCGGCATCGGTGGAATATACGCAGAAACTGCCAATGGATTAGGAACATCAACAAATGCTGTTGCATCTGTTAATCAACAAAAAAGAATTACAGGTGTAATAACAGATACAAAGGGAGAAACTGTTATTGGAGCAAATGTTGTGCAAAAAGGGACAACTAATGCTACGATAACTGATATTGATGGAAAATTTTCATTAAATGTTCCAAATGGAGCATTATTAGAAGTTACATGTGTTGGTTACTTGAATTTTGAATTGAAAATAGGAGATCAAACCTCTTATACAATTCAGTTAAAAGAAAAGGCACAAACTCTTGATGAAGTTGTTGTGGTGGCTTATGGCTCACAAAAGAAAGTGAATTTGACAGGTTCTGTTTCCTCTGTAAATATGAGTGACTTAGTTGATAGCCGTCCAATTACAAATCTTTCAAGTGGTTTAGCCGGTGTTGCGGCTGGTGTACAAGTTAGTTCTAGCAGTAATAGGCCGGGGAATGATAATGCTTCTATTCTGATCCGTGGCCAAGGAACTTTAAACAATTCTGCTCCTTTGGTAATTATTGATGGTGTAGAAGGAAATATAAGTAATGTGAATCCACAGGACATTGAAAATTTATCTGTTTTGAAAGATGCAGCTTCTGCTGCAATATATGGGTCACGTGCAGCTAATGGAGTTTTGCTTATTACCACAAAACAAGGGAAAGCCGGAGCTGTTAAGTTGGATTACAATGGATACCTATCATTCGAGTCTATTGGCAAAACAATTGAGACTGTTAGTAATTACGCTGATTACATGGAATTGGTTAATGAAGGAAAGCTAAATTCCAATCTTCCAGCCATATTTTCTCAAGGGAAAATAGATCTTTGGAGAGCGAATGAAAATGGCGATCAGCTTTTATATCCTAATACCGATTGGGTTAAAGGGGTGTTTAAAACTTCTGTTGCAACAAATCATAATCTATCAATAAGCGGAGGTACTGATAAAGTGCGTTTTTATACTGCAGTGGGATATATGAATAATCCCGGCGTGATGGAAAATTCCGGATTTAACAAAATAAACTTTCGTTCTAACGTTGAAGGGGAGGTCAAGAAATGGTTAAAATTAGGGACCAATCTTAGCGGATATTATGCTGAAACGGAACCTGGCACAAATGCAATTGATGATGTCTTTACATATGCTGCCGCAACAACCCCAGGTATGTCTTTCAGATCTCCCGATGGACGATATGGTGGTATGAATAATGAAGAAGATGATTCTCAGGCTGCAAATAATAATCCTTTGCGCAGGTTAAACAATATTGATGGACAGTACACAAATAGAAATCTGAAAGCGCGATTCTTCGGAACAATTGCTCCTGTAAAGGGACTTTCTGTAACAGGCTCTTATACTTATGAACTAACAGATCAACAACAACAGACAAAACCAGTATTTATAGATTGCTGGAATTTTATCACTAATCAGGTAACATTGTCTGGAACAAGTAGATCTTACCTCACAAATTATAATTCAAAGCAACAACGTAATTTCATGGATGCTGTAGCGAAGTATGAGACTAAAATCAACAAACTTGATTTAAATGTAATGCTTGGAGCTAGCCAGGAACAATATAGAAATGAATGGTTTCAGGCAAAAAAACTAGATCTGATTGATATGGGTCTTGGCGTTCTTGATGGAGCTGTAGGAGACGCTTCTGCAAGTGGGAACAAAACAGAATGGGCTATGCAGTCTTATTTCGGTAGAGTAAATCTTGGTTGGGAAAGTCGGTATTTGCTTGAGTTAAATATCAGAAGAGACGGTTCTTCGCGCTTCTTATCTAATCAGCGTTGGGGATATTTCCCATCTGTATCTGCTGCATGGAGAATAGATCAGGAACCATTCATGGAAAAATTTGCTTCAAACTGGTTGAGTAATCTTAAACTTCGTGCATCTTATGGTTCACTGGGAAATAATGCTGTAGGTAATTATGATGCGCTTTCTGTATATGCTACAACAAACTATATATTAAACAATGCTTTAGCAACAGGACTTTCTCAAACGGCGATTGCAAACGCGAATTTAACTTGGGAATCTACCAATATTGCAGATATTGGTTTGGATTTTGGTGCTTATAATAATAAACTTACAGGTACAGTTGATTATTTCTATAAGAAAACGGATGGCATTCTGATTGACCTTCCTGCACCATTGGTACGAGGTAACGCTTCAATACCAAAACAAAACAGTGCAATAGTTGTAAACCAAGGGGTGGAATTATCATTAGGATGGCAGGATAAAATAGGCGATTTCTCTTACTTTGCGAATGGAAACATTACTTGGTTAAAAAATGAAGTTACAAAATATAAGGGAGATCAATATACTATTTCTGGCAATGGATTGATCAAAGAAGGATTGCCTATCAAAGCCCAATATGTACGTATTGTAGATCGTATAGTACAAACGGATGATGATTTAGCTCTTGTTCAGAGTATTGTGGATAATGCACCAATCGACCCGGCAACAGGGAACAAAAAGAATCCGTTTGCTTATGGACGCCCTCAGTTAGGTGATTTATTATACAAAGATTTGAATGGCGATGGATTAATCAATGATGACGACCGTAAAGTCGTAGGAAATGGACCAAATCCGAAATTTGCTTATGGTTTAAATTTAGGTGCAAAGTATAAAGGAATTGATTTTTCTGTAATGTTACAAGGTGTAACCGGAATAAAGATGTATTGGCTGGATGGTTATTATACTCCGACAGTTCGTTGGGGATATTTAATCAATAAGGAGATTGCAGACGGTAGATGGTATCAAGGTCGTACAGACGCAACATATCCTCGCTTATTAGATTCAAGCAATACTCGAAATACACAGGTTAGTGATTTCTGGATGCAAAACAAGTCCTTCTTCAAGATTAAGAATATTCAATTGGGATACTCTTTGCCTAAAGAACTAATCGCTAAATTAAATATTGAAAAGGTTCGTTTTTATGGTAGTTTAGAGAACTTCTTTACGTTCTCAAGCTACAAAGGCATGGATCCAGAAGTGAGTGGTACGAATTATCCTACAATGAAACAGGCTTCAGTAGGTATTAACATAACTTTCTAATAATAATGTCATGAACAAATATAAAACTTTATTGCTATCACTCACATCTTTGTGTTTGTTGAGTGGTTGTTACGACTTAAATAAATATCCTTATGATGTAGTTAGTTCAGGAACTTTCTGGAAAACAGAACTTCAGGCCAAAGAAGGAATGATGGGGGTATACAACGTAATGAAAAATAGTGGTGCTTATGGCACATATTTCGGACTTGATTGTATGACTGATATAGCAGTCGGTTATGATGACCCGTCTTATCCAACCTTTGTTTTGGGAACAACAACTTCGAGAACAGGCTTAGTGTCAACTAAGTGGCAAACTCTTTATGATGGGGTAATGAGAGCTAATGCTGTTATTCAGAATATCCCAAAAGTAAGCATGAGTGATGAACTAAAAACTCAATATATTGCGGAAGCAAAATTCATGCGTGCTTTATATTACTTTAATTTATTGGATTTTTTCGGCGGAGTGCCATTATATGATGAAACGGTAGTATTGGACAAGGATTTCAATAATTTATTGTCGCCAAGAAGTTCTGCCGATGAAACACGAACTTTCATTTTAAAAGATCTTGAAGCTGCCATTGCCGGATTACCAGTAAAATGGGCCGATTCAGATTATGGACGTGCAACTAAAGGTGCCGCTTATTCACTAAGAGGGAAAGTGCATTTATTCAATAAAAACTATACAGATGCGGTGAAGGATTTTGAAGAAGTCGTTTTAGACCCTTCTGGAAAGGGGTATGGTTATTCATTATATCCTAATTATGCTAATTTATTTAAACCTGTGGGTGATCAAAGTTCTGAAATGATTTTTGCAATTCAAAACTCCGGTGGTGTTGGTATGGATTATGGTATGCCGATGGATTTCTATATGGGTAGCCGCAGCTCTTTTGGAAGTTGCTGGAATAATGTAATGGCATCAACAACTTTGGCAGATATGTATGAAACCAAAGATGGAAAACCTTTTAACTGGAATGATATAGTACCAGGTTTTAATGAAAGTGCAACGGTAAAAGATAAGACTTTCCGGGCAACATTAACAGGCGACACTAAAAGCGTGGCAACTTACCCTGCAAGCAAAAGCTTATTGCTGAGCATGTACGAAAATAGAGACCCACGCATGGCTCAGACAATAATTCTTCCTTATACCATGTATAAAGGATGGGTTGCTAATGCTCCAAAAGATTGCGAATTTGTTGTAGCAAAAGGTGTTAACGAAAAGAATGGCTTTATTCGGAATAATAAAGGATGGGATACTTATTTTTTCAGAAAATTTGTAGCTGAGTATAATATGGACGGAGGAATTAATGACCGGGCTCATACTCCGATTAACTTCCCTTTAATACGTTATGCAGATGTATTATTAATGTTGGCTGAATGTTATAATGAATTAGGAAATCAGACTGATGCAGTAAAGTATATTAATGAAGTGCGTCAACGTCCTTCTACAAATATGCCAAAATTGAACAGTGGTCCTTCTTGGTTGCAAGCTAATACAAAGGAAGAAGTCTTTAAACGTATTGTACAAGAACGTGCAGTGGAATTTGCCGGAGAAGGCCTTCGTTTCAGTGATTTGCGCAGATGGGGTTTAAGTAAGCAAATGCTTAATCATGATGAGTTCGGTTTTACCGGAACACGTCTGTTTACACGTCAATTTGCCGATAGGGACATGTTATGGCCTATCCCTGCTGTAGAAATTGAAACAAATAGCGCATTGATACAAAATCCAAGCTGGGATTAATCATTTATTCATTAATAATTTTAAGCATGAAAATGGAATATAATCCGTTTTCATGCTTAAATTTCAAAAGAACTCTGATATTAGAGAGTTTGTGAGTTTTGTTTTTTACATATAATTTATAGAAATAATGTTCATGAAAAACAATCGGTTAGTTGTATCGTTCTTGATGCTTTTTGGCTTTTTAATACAGGCACAGGCGTATACAGAGAAAAATCTGTTACAAAAACATACGGATTTAAAATCTTTGGAAAAGGTTCTTATAATGAATCAGAAATGGGTTCCATATCCTACTTATGAAGATCGTGCGGGTTGGGATAAGTTCTTAGGTGACTATAAAGAATTGTACATCAAGCAGGGTGAAAAAAAACTCAATTATCAGTGGAAAGTGATAAAAGCAACAGATTATATCGAATATGAACGTAGCGGATCACGTAATATTATGGAGAATCCGTTTGATGACAATAATAAAGCGATTGCTACCTTAGTAATGGCCGAGTTGGCAGAAGGAAAAGGACGTTTTATTGATCAGATCATTAACGGCGTTTTTCATAGCTGCGAAATGACTTCTTGGGCTTTGTCTGCACACCTAGGAGCACAGCGTTCCGGAAGATCTCTTCCCAGTAATAAAGAACATATTATAGAACTAACTTCCGGAGATTTAGGTTCTTTGCTTTCCTGGACATATTATTTTTTCAATAAAGAATTTGATAAGGTTAATCCAATTATTTCAGAGCGTTTACACTCTGAACTTCAAAAACGGATTTTGGACACCTACATGAACGAAGATCGATTCTGGTGGATGGCTTTTAATTGGAAACAGGGGGATATGATAAATAACTGGAACCCCTGGTGCAATTTTAATGTATTGCAATGTTATTTCTTGTTGGAGAATGACCGTGAAAAACTAGCAAAAGCGGTTTTCAGAACAATTATTTCGGTTGATAAATTTTTAAATTATACAAATTCTGACGGAGCTTGCGAAGAAGGACCTTCTTATTGGGGACATGCCGCGGGTAAATTGTTTGACTATTTGCAAATGCTCTATGACGGAACAGGTGGCAAAGTTTCAATCTTTAAAGAACCCATGATTAAAAACATGGGAGAATACATTTCCAGGTCTTATGTTGGAAACGGATGGGTAGTTAATTTCGCTGATGCATCAGCAAAAGGTGGAGGACTCGCATCAACAATATTTCGTTATGGAAAAGCTGTTGGCAGTGAAGAAATGATGCATTTTGCCGCCTATCTGAATAGCCTCACTGACTCGAAAAAAGGTCTGGAATCAGATATATCTTTTGGAAGAGATATCTTCAGAGGATTGCAAACGATTTTGTATCATAAAGAACTGTTAAAAGAGACTCCAAGTCATACTAACGCTCCTTACACATGGTATCCCGAAACTCAGTTCTGTTATATGAATAATAAAAGTGGATTATTCTTTGCTGCTAAGGGTGGATACAATAATGAAAGCCATAATCACAACGATGTAGGGACCTTTTCTCTTTACTTGAATACGATTCCTATGTTTATAGATGCCGGTGTGGGTACTTATACCCGGCAGACTTTTAGTAGTGAACGCTATAGTATCTGGGCCATGCAAAGTAATTATCACAACTTACCCATGATAAATGGTGTCCCTCAAAAATTTGGATCAAAATATAAGGCTACTGATGTGTTGTTCAATTCCAAAACACGAACTTTCTCTGCTGATATTGCTAATGCCTATCCGCAGGAAGCTGATGCAAAGAGTTGGGTGCGCTCTTATACGTTGGACAAAGAGAAATTAAAAATCACTGATACTTTTGCATTAAAAAACGCCAAACAGAATAGTCGTATAAACTTCCTGACCTGGGGTAAGGTTGATATTTCTGTTTCAGGTAAGATTTTAGTAGAGGTGCAAGGACAGAAGGTTGCTCTCCTCTACGATAAGAAAGTATTTACACCATCTATTGAGACTATTAAACTAGATGACTCTCGTCTTTCAAATGTATGGGGACAAGAAATTTTCCGGATTTCTCTTATAGCAAAGAATCTTAAAATAAAAGGAACCTATAAATATGAAATTGTAAAACAATGAAAATGAAATTAATAGAATTATTGGGCATTACAGGTGCAGTGATCTTCTCCTCTTGTGCAACCAGACCTCCGGCGTCGAAATCATTTTTAAAAGATAATATAGAATTTTCCCAAAAACAGATTAATAAAGAGATTGCAGTTATTGAAAAAAGTGGAAAGTGCCTGAATCCGATAACTCTAAATGAGAATAAAACTGTTTACTATGGTAGCTATGCCGACTGGAGAAGCGGGTTTTTTCCGGGATCTGTTTGGTATTTGTATCAGCTAACAGGTGATCAATCGTATCTAACTCTGGCTGAAAAATATACTAACGCCATTGAGAAAGCTAAAAATCTTACATGGCATCATGATGTAGGCTTTATAATAGGTTGTAGCTTCGGTAATGGTTATAAAGTGACAAATGCTCAAGAGTATAAAAACGTAATTGTTGAGGCTGCAAAATCATTGTCTACCCGTTTTAGAAAAGCTCCCGGAGTTATTCAATCCTGGAATGTGGAGAAAGGCTGGCAAGCTGAACGAGGATGGGAGTGTCCGGTTATCATTGATAACATGATGAACCTGGAGCTTTTATTTGAAGCAAGCAAATTATCTGGAGATTCTACTTTTTATAAGATAGCTGTAAGCCATGCAAACAGAACAATGGCAGAACATTTCAGACCGGATGGAAGTTGTTATCATGTAGTTGATTACAATCTGAAAGATGGTTCAGTGAGACACCGTCAAACCGCTCAGGGATTTTCGGATTCATCAGCATGGTCACGCGGGCAGGCCTGGGCAATCTATGGATTTGCAGTTTGTTATCGCGAAACAGGAAACCGGGCCTATTTAGAGCAGGCGTTGAAGACTTTTGCCTTTATGAAAAATCATCCTTGCATGCCCAAAGACTTGATTCCTTTCTGGGATATGGATGCGCCGAATATTCCGAATGAACCGCGGGATGCATCTTCTGCTGCTTGTATTGCATCAGCGTTGTATATGATCAGTACTTTTAATGTACCAGATGCTTCTTCCTACAAATCGTATGCGGATAGAATCATGATTTCATTGGGAACTCCTGCATACCGTGCGGAACTTGGTACAAATGGTAACTTTCTGTTAATGCATTCGGTAGGCAGTATTCCACATAATAGCGAGATTGATGTTCCCCTCAATTATGCAGACTATTATTTCCTTGAAGCACTTAAAAGAAAAAAAGATTTAGAGATTAAATAATACAAGATTAACAAAACAACAAACTAAAAAACGGATTGGAAAATGAAGAATACAATTATTCTGGGTCTTCTGTTTTGTGCAGTCAATGGAACTGCCGGTAATACTCCTCCTCCATTTAGTAAAGACCAAAAAGTCTATAAATTACAGAATAAAGCCATTTACAAGAAAGGCTGGATTGATTTCAATAAAAACGGAAAGAAAGATATATATGAGGATCCAACTGCACCTTTAGATGACCGGATTGAGGATCTGCTTAAACAAATGACTGTAGAAGAGAAAACATGCCAAATGGTTACTCTTTACGGATATAAACGTGTGTTGCCAGATGATTTGCCAACTTCCGAATGGAAAAATAAACTTTGGAAAGATGGGGTCGGTGCCATTGACGAACATTTAAACGGGTTTCAGCAATGGGGACTTCCACCATCTGATAATCCAAACGTTTGGCCGGCATCACGCCATGCATGGGCGCTGAACGAAGTTCAACGCTTTTTTATAGAGGAGACTCGGTTAGGTATTCCGGTTGATTTTACCAACGAAGGTATTCGGGGAGTGGAAAGCTTTAAAGCAACTAACTTTCCTACTCAACTAGGACTGGGGCATACCTGGAACCGCGAGCTGATAAGAAAGGTTGGATTTATAACCGGTCACGAGGCTCGATTACTTGGATACACAAATGTATATGCTCCGATACTAGATGTAGGACGTGACCAGCGTTGGGGACGATACGAGGAGGTTTACGGCGAAAGCCCTTATCTGGTTGCTGAACTTGGAATATCAATGGTGAAAGGTGTTCAGCACAATCATCAAGTGGCTGCTACAGGTAAGCATTTCATTGCTTACAGTAATAATAAAGGTGCGCGTGAAGGCCTTTCCAGAGTCGATCCGCAGATGTCGCCCCGCGAAGTGGAAAACATTCATGTTTATCCATGGAAGAGAGTTATTAAAGAAGCCGGCCTTTTAGGAGTCATGAGTTCCTATAACGATTACGACGGGTTTCCTATCCAAAGCAGTTATTATTGGTTAATGACCCGCTTGCGCCAGGAGATGGGATTCCGTGGATATGTAGTGTCTGATAGTGATGCGGTAGAGTATCTTTTCTCTAAACACGGCACGGCAAGTAATATGAAAGAGGCTGTTCTTCAATCTGTTGCTGCTGGTTTGAATGTGCGATGCACATTCCGTTCACCCGACTCGTTTGTGCTACCTTTACGCGAGCTTATAGCAGAAGGGGCAATCTCCACGAAGACTATAGATGACAGAGTGCGCGATGTGCTTCGTGTAAAATTCTTGGTTGGACTATTTGACACTCCTTACCAAATGAATTTAAAAGCAGCAGATGATGAAGTAAACAGCCTTAAAAACCAAGAAGTTGCTTTGCAAGCTTCACGTGAGTGTTTAGTATTACTTAAGAACGCGAATCTGCTGCTTCCGTTGGATAAAAACAACATCAAACGCATTGCTGTTTGCGGGCCCAATGCAAATGATTCTGCATACGCTCTTACTCATTACGGTCCACTAGCAGTAGAAGTTACAACTGTTTTGAAAGGAATCAAGGAGAAAGTAACTGATAAAGCTGAAGTTCTTTATACCAAAGGATGCGATATGGTAGATGCCAACTGGCCGGAATCTGAGATAATCAGTTATCCACTGACGGCTGAAGAACAGACAGAGATTGATAAAGCGGTGGAAAATGCCCGGAATAGTGATGTAACAGTAGCCGTGTTGGGTGGAAATAGCCGTACTTGCGGAGAGAATAAGTCGCGTTCAAGCCTCGAACTTCCTGGACGCCAGCTAGTTCTGTTGCAAGCATTGCAAGCAACAGGAAAACCTGTTGTATTGGTATTAATAAATGGACGCCCGCTTTCTGTGAACTGGGCCGAGAAGTTTGTGCCGGCAATTCTGGAAGCATGGTATCCAGGCTCACAGGGAGGTAAGGCAATTGCGGATGTCTTGTTTGGAGATTATAACCCCGGAGGAAAGTTAACCGTTACATTCCCAAAAACTGTAGGTCAGATTCCATTTAATTTTCCTGCAAAACCTTACTCTCAGGTCGATGGTGGAACTACTCCGGGAATGAAAGGAACCATGAGCCGAGTAAACGGTCCGTTGTATCCTTTTGGATATGGATTGAGTTATACCACATTTGAATATTCGGATTTGTCTATTTCACCTAAAGTAATTACACCTAATCAGGAGACAACAATCCACTGTCGTGTAAAAAACGCCGGAACTCGTGTTGGTGATGAGGTTGTACAACTTTATACCCGTGACTTGGTGAGTTCCGTTACAACATACGAAAAGAATTTATGTGGCTTTGAACGTGTTCATTTAAACCCGGGCGAGAGCAAGGAGGTGGAATTTATAATACATCCTCGTGACCTCGAACTTCTCAACGCTGATAATAAATGGGTGTTAGAACCGGGCGATTTTCGAATAATGATAGGGGCATCATCAGAGGATATTAAATTAAAAGATACTCTTACCGTGATGTCTTACACAGAAAAAGAACGTTTAGGTAAAACCGGCAATGTGAGTCCTGTTCCTGGAGCATCTTTAACCTCTACATGGCAGGGTAAAAAAGGAGACTATCTTACTATCTCACTTGCTGATGGTACCAAGCCTGATAATGTAACTATCATCTGGAATGAAATAAAGAAGCCGACATCTTTTGAAATACAGCTTTCAAGTGGTGGAGGACAGTTCCTTACAGTCTATAGAGGTAATGTAGATGCTGGAGATAAAACAGTTACCTATAAATTCAAAAAAACGGTAGCAAGCGATTTACGCATTCTTCTCACTGAGGGAGCCGCCTCTATTTCTAAAATAATATTCTAATGTTTAGAAAATAAGAGCAATCGTTGAAAAACAATACGACTTGCTTTAATACACCAAAAGAGCCTTCACAGATAACTGTAAAGGCTCTTTTTTTTTGTTTAATTTCTAAAATCACAAAAAACCGATTACATTTGCATGATTCTTTTTCAAGTAAACAAACTTTTTATTTTCAGAAATTACATTTCCGATGATATTATCATATTGATTACAAACATAAAACTGTTGTTTCTATAATGATATTGAAAATTGAAGAAATTAGTTGGTTAGAGATCTGATATTTAGATATAAGTTAATGGCCCTTTTTTTGATGATACTATAAATTTAAATACCCTAAAAATAGAATCTATGAAAACACTACAGTTTAAAATTACCATTGTATTTTTTTGTCTGTTTGTTGGTACCTTAGTAGCAAATGGACAAAACAACAAGGATTGGGCTAACTTCAGCAAATACGCTCAGGCCAATCTAAGTGTGAAACAGCCTGTTGATGTTGTGTTCATGGGAAATTCTATAACTGAAGGATGGGCAAGTATGCATCCTGAGTTTTTTAAGGGGAATAATTATGTGGGGCGTGGAATCAGCGGACAGGTAACCTCCCAGATGTTGGTACGCTTCCGTGCAGACGTCATTAATCTAAAACCCAAAGTAGTGGTCATCCTTGCCGGAACTAATGATATTGCCATGAACAATGGATATATAACAGTTGAACATATATTTGAGAACATCGTTTCAATGGTTGAACTGGCCAGATGCAATAAAATTAAGGTGGTGCTGTGTTCCGTTCTACCAGCTAGTCATTATCCATGGAGGCCAGAAATAGAATCGGTAAGGCCTATCACCGAACTAAACAGTAAGATAAAAGAGTATGCAAAAGCGAATAAGATTCCATATGCTGATTACTATTCTGTAATGGTGGACGATAAGGAGGGGCTCAATCCTATTTATCAAAAGGATGAAGTGCATCCCAATTTGGCTGGATACGATGCAATGGAAAAGGTCATTCAGTCTATACTGAAAAAATTGCTTTAAACGAGAAGTATTATAAACAGAATATTAGGCTGTCTCAAATAGGAGATATTTACATATTTATGTACTTCTATTTGTGAAAGCCTTTTTCTTATAAACCCTTTTATAATATATATATGCATAAATAGTATTCGAATAAATATGCATTACTTTCCCATCCGTACAGGAGCGTTCGGCTCCGAACTTATGTTTCTGATATTTTGTTATTAATCAGTAATGCATTTATTTCTCAATATCCGATTTATTGTATAGGAGGATAAATTATGAAAAAACCCGCATCATTTGTAATTGGTATTGTACTTTTGCTAATGGCTACAGTTCAATTACTTCGCTTCCTTTTTGCCTTGGACGTTGTAGTCAACGGTTTTATTGTTCCGGTGTGGTTTAGTCTTGTGGCTGCAATCTTCTTATTCCTTTTGGCAGTGTGGCTCCTGAAAGAGCGTACTAGACAATAATTCGATTATTACTGGCATAAACAAATGAGTTGATTTTGATTTCCTAGTTTGATATGTATCGGAGTAGGAATTCGATATATATCAGGAGAGGATTTATGCATCAATGATTGTTTATGCGGATTATTTGAATATCTGCTATGGTGTATATTGAATTGCGAATCATCTCTGCTGAACAATGACTTTTATAGGATTTATTGAATAAATTATGCCCAGAAGTCTCTTTGTAAAATCTTAAAAAACTGATATTTGTTGCTCTCTTAAATAGAAAAATGCTGTTTCATTCGGAATATAAATACATGATTTAGTGCAGATTGCGCATTTTTATAATTTTTAGTATTGTATAAAATTTAAGAAATAATTGTGTTTTATGCATTTTATCTCCAAAATTATGCATACTTTTGCATTGAAATAAGAATAATTATACATGACGACGAATAAAAGTAAACGATTAGATTCCATCAAAATGATTATCTCTAGCATGGAGATTGGAAGCCAGGAGGAATTACTCCAAGAGTTGGCAAAAGAAGGCTATGAGCTTACTCAGGCCACATTGTCACGCGATTTGAAACAGATGAAGGTGGCAAAGGCCGCCACTACAAATGGTAATTATGTGTATGTATTACCCAATGATACCATGTATAAAAGAACAATCGATGTTCAAAGTGTTAGTGAAATGCTAATGCAAAACGGATTTAAATCGATTGATTTTTCTGGAAATATGGCTGTAATTAAAACACGTCCCGGTTATGCCAGTAGCTTGGCATACGATATTGATAATCGGGAGTTCTCGGATGTTATTGGCACCATTGCCGGAGACGATACAATTTTGCTAGTATTCAGAGATGGTTATTCACGTAACGATATAAAGCAGTCACTGTCATTGATTATCCCGAACATTAATAAATAATATTTTTAGTACATAAAACAGAAAGTAAAAAATGGAAAGTAATATTGAAATTCTTGTCGCCAACGAGAATCACATTCCATACGTTGACATTATTTTAAATACGATAGAGGTTGCTGCAAAGATACGTGGAACAGGTATTGCCAAGCGCTCTCCTGAATACGTAAAGCAGAAAATGATTGAAGGGAAAGCAATCATAGCTCTTTGCGATGGCGAATTTGCCGGATTTTGTTACATCGAAACTTGGAGCAACAAAGAATTTGTGGCTAACTCAGGGCTTATCGTTGTAGACAAATTCCGTGGCCACGGGTTGGCCAAGAGAATTAAACGACGTGCGTTTGAACTCTCTCGCGAACGTTTCCCGAATGCGAAAATATTTGGTTTAACAACCGGTCTTGCAGTGATGAAAATCAACTCTGAACTTGGATATGTGCCTGTTACTTTCTCTGAACTGACAACAGATGAGGCTTTCTGGAAAGGTTGCCAAAGCTGTGTGAACTACGATATCCTTCAAAGAACCGGTGGAACAAAATGCCTTTGTACTGCCATGCTTTACGATCCGGCTAAACATCCGGAAGACACGCACAACAAAGAATCAGAAAAAGAGAGTACAGAGAGTACAGAAAATAAGTAAGATTATAAAAAATATTAAATAGAAATGAAAGAAAAAGTGGTTTTAGCGTTTAGTGGTGGTTTGGACACCTCCTTTTGCGCCAAGTATTTGTCAGAGGAAAAAGGGTATGAAGTATATACTGCTGTGGCCAATACCGGCGGATTCAGCCCCGAAGAACTGAAAGTTATCGAGGAAAAAGCATACAAGCTGGGTGCCGTGAAGCATGTAGCCCTTGATGTGACTCAGGAATACTACGAAAAGAGCATCAAATATATGGTGTTTGGCAATGTGCTGCGAAACGGTACATACCCCATTTCTGTAAGCTCGGAACGCATCTTCCAGGCTATAGCCATCATTAACTATGCAAAAGAAATTAAGGCAGACTATGTGGCACATGGAAGTACGGGTGCCGGCAACGACCAGATTCGTTTTGACCTGACATTCGATGTGCTTGCCCCTGAAATAAAGATTCTGACTCCGACGCGCGACATGATTTTGACCCGTGAATACGAGATTGAATACTTGAAGAAACATGGCTTCGAAGCTGACTTTAAGAAGATGGAATATTCTATCAACAAAGGCCTCTGGGGAACATCTATCGGCGGAAAAGAGACTCTTCATTCTGAACAAACACTTCCTGAAGAAGCTTACCCTTCTCAGATTACTGCGACCGGAACAGAAGTTCTGAAACTGGAATTTGTGGAAGGGCAGTTGCATGCAGTGAACGGCGAAGTGTTCGAGGATAAGGTGGCTGCTATCAACAAAGTGGAAGCTATCGGTTCAAAATACGGCATCGGTCGTGATATGCACATTGGCGATACCATCATCGGCATCAAAGGTCGTGTAGGTTTTGAAGCAGCAGCTCCTATCCTGATTATCAACGCGCATAAGATGCTCGAAAAACATACACTCAGCAAATGGCAACAGTACTGGAAAGACCAGATAGGTACCTGGTACGGTATGTTCCTTCACGAAGCACAATACCTGGAACCGGTAATGCGCGATTGCGAGGCAATGCTTCAAAGCAGCCAGCGTAATGTAAACGGAACAGTAAGCATCATTCTTCGTCCATACAGCTATACACTGGTTGGTGTGGAATCTGCTTTTGACTTGGTTAAAACAGATTTCGGTGAATATGGTGAAGTGAACAAGGGATGGACTGCGGAAGATGCAAAAGGATTCACCAAAATTCTTTCTAACCCATTGAGAGTATATTACGCAAACCAAAAGAAAAACGGAAAATAACCAAATACCAGTTCGCAAGTTATGATTAAAGTAGGAATAATAGGCGGAGCGGGATATACGGCAGGCGAACTGATTCGCCTGCTAATAAACCATCCGGATGTTGAAATAGTGTTTATTAATAGCAGCAGTAATGCCGGAAATAAGATTGCTGACATTCACGAAGGTCTTTATGGTGAAACTGAAATGGTTTTTACTGACGAACTGCCGCTTGACCAGATTGATTTGCTCTATTTCTGCACCGCTCATGGAGACACCAAAAAGTTTATGGAAAGTCATACATTACCCGAAAATCTAAAGATTATCGACCTTTCCATGGATTATCGGATCGCTTCCGATGAGCACGATTTTATTTACGGACTTCCTGAGCTTAATCGTCGGCAGATTTGTCAAAGCAAACACGTGGCTAACCCCGGCTGTTTTGCAACCTGCATTCAGTTAGGTCTATTGCCACTGGCAAAGAATCTGTTGTTGAAAGGAGAAATTTCCGTAAATGCCATAACTGGCTCTACCGGGGCAGGCGTAAAGCCGGGAGCAACCTCGCATTTCAGCTGGCGTAATAACAATATTTCTATTTATAAGCCATTCTCTCATCAGCATGTGCCCGAGATAAAACAGTCGCTCAAGCAACTGCAGAACAGTTTTGATGCAGAGATTGATTTCCTTCCTTATCGTGGAGATTTCCCACGAGGAATTTTTGCAACTCTTGTCGTTAAGACAACCATTGCCCTAGAAGAGGCAAGAAGTATGTACGAAGAATACTATAAGAATGATTCGTTTGTACATATTGTCGACAAAAATATCGATTTAAAGCAGGTGGTTAATACTAATAAGTGTTTGCTTCATCTGGAAAAACATGGAGATAAGTTGCTTATTATTTCATGTATTGATAATTTATTAAAAGGTGCTTCGGGACAGGCGGTTCATAACATGAATCTGATGTTTGGGCTTGAAGAGAGTGTCGGCTTGAAACTGAAATCAAGTGCCTTCTGATACAACCAATAAAAGAAATGAAACTATTTGATGTATACCCTTTATTCGATATCAATATCGTAAAAGGAAAAGGATGTAGGGTGTGGGACGATAAAGAGAATGAATATCTTGACCTATATGGCGGACATGCAGTCATATCGATTGGACATTGCCATCCCCATTACGTGGAAATGATCCAGAAGCAGGTTGCAGAATTGGGATTCTACTCAAACTCTGTGATTAATAAGCTACAGGAAAAGCTTGCCGAACGCATGGGAGAGGTGTCAGGATACGAGGATTATTCCCTGTTCCTAATTAACTCTGGAGCGGAAGCAAATGAAAATGCACTAAAACTTGCCTCTTTCCATACAGGAAAGAAACGGGTTATCTCTTTCTTAAAGAGTTTTCACGGCCGTACTTCGGCTGCGGTACGAATAACTGATAATCCCAAAATCGTAGCACCCATTAATGAAGGAATAGATGTGACCTTCCTGGAACTGAATGATTTGAATGCTGTGTGTGCAGAACTTAATAAAGGCGATGTATGTGCGGTAATCATTGAAGGTATTCAGGGCATTGGAGGAATCAAAGTACCTGATAATACTTTTATGCAGGAACTGCGTAAGGTGTGTACCGAGACCGGAACCATACTGATTCTTGATGAAATTCAATCCGGCTACGGACGAAGCGGTAAATTCTTTGCGCATCAATACTCCGGCATCCGTCCCGATATTATTACGGTTGCTAAAGGTATTGGCAATGGATTCCCAATGGGAGGTGTGCTAATTAGCCCCATGTTTACACCGGTTTACGGCATGCTTGGTACTACATTCGGTGGAAATCATCTTTCCTGTGCAGCTGCACTTGCTGTTCTTGATGTAATTCAGAACGAGAAACTGATGGAAAATGCCACAAATGTGGGAACTCACCTGATGGAGGAACTGAAGAAATTTCCGCAGATTAAGGAGGTGCGCGGTGAAGGGCTGATGATTGGACTTGAGTTTGCCGAACCTATTAAGGAGATACGCAGCAAACTGTTGTTCGAACAGAAAGTGTTTACCGGAGTGAGTGGGACCAATGTCATCCGTCTTCTTCCACCGCTCAGCCTGAGTATAGCCGAAGCGGATGAATTTATACTGCGGCTAAAGAACGTTTTGTAATTAAACCCCTATAAGAAATCCCTGTTTCAATCATTTCAGATGAAACAGGGATTTCTTTTTGTAAGTGACTTACATTATTTAAGATTTTTATGTAAGTTTGCGAAACTTATCCTTTTCAAATAAAACCAGAGAGTATGAAAATAGCAATATTAGGTGCAGGAAACATGGGTGGGGCCATTGCCCTCGGATTAGTACAGGGAACCAAAGTAAAAGCGGAGAATATTACAGTATCCAATCCAACTAATGGCAAATTGGATGTGTTGAGAGACTTTAATGCCAGTATCCATGTTACCAATTCCAATCGGGAAGCTGTAAAGGATGCAAATCTGATTATTCTGGCGGTAAAGCCTTGGCTGGTTAAACAGGTTCTGGAAGAGATTCAGATGGATGTGAAGAAGCAGGTTCTGGTAACGGTTGTTGCCGGTGTTTCGTTTGCCGATTACGGTACGATCATTGACCCATCTGCAACAATTTTCCGGGTGATTCCCAATACTGCCATTTCACTGCTCGAAAGCACCACACTTATTGCTTCATACAATGCCTCTCAGGAACAGGAACAGTTAATTCTGGATATTTTTTCGGAAATGGGACTGGCCATGCTGATTAACGAATCACAAATGAGTGCTGCAACATCACTTACCTCTTGTGGCATTGCATACGTACTGAAGTATATTCATGCTGCGGTTGAAGCTGGCGTAGAGATGGGAATCTATCCTAAGGATGCTCAAAGGATGGTGGCTCAGTCGGTGAAGGGGGCAGCCGAACTGCTTTTGCAGAATGACACTCATCCGGCACTGGAGATTGACAAGGTTACAACCCCGGGCGGCATTACAATTAAAGGACTTAATGAACTAGAACACGCTGGCTTCAGCTCGGCCATTATCCGGGCAATGAAAGCAAGCAGATAATAACCGTTATATAAAATTATGGATGAACAGATAAAACAAATTGCAGAACGTTTGCGCGGTTTGCGTGAAGTGCTAGAGCTTACAATAGAGGAAATGGCCAATATCTGTGGTATTTCCGCTGAAGAGTACACATTGGTAGAAAGTGGCGAAGCAGATATCTCTGTCAGTATGCTTCAAAAGGTTGCCCGTAAGTGCGGTGTCGCGCTGGATGCGCTGATGTTTGGTGAGGAACCAAAGATGAGTTCTTATTTTCTTACCCGGGCAGGGAAAGGCGTTTCAATTGAACGCACCAAAGCATACAAATACCAGTCGCTTGCTTCCGGTTTCAAAGAGAGAAAAGCTGACCCGTTTATTGTTACGGTAGAACCGAAATCCGAAGATTTCCCTATGACATTCAATTCACACGACGGACAGGAGTTTAATCTGGTTCTTTCAGGACGAATGTTGATTGACATTGATGGTAAAGAACTGATTCTGAATGAAGGCGACAGTATCTACTTCGACTCAAACCGTCCTCACGGAATGAAGGCACTTGATGGCCAACCAGTGAAATTTTTGGCAATGATTCTTTAAAGAGTTGTTTTGCCAAATGAACAGATTATCAATGATACAATTAATACAAATATGCTCGAAAGATTTTTAGAAAAGACAGAGTTTACCTCTCAGGAAGATTTCGAAAAGAATTATAAACTCAATGTTCCTGCAAACTTCAATTTTGCTTATGACGTAGTAGACGCTTGGGCTGCTGAACAGCCAGATAAGCTTGCTTTGTTGTGGACAAACGATAAAGACGAATGTCGTCGTTTTACTTTTTCAGACATTAAAGAATTATCCGATAAAACTGCTTCCTATTTTCAGTCCCTTGGAATAGGGAAAGACGATAAGGTAATGGTTATCCTCAAACGCAGATATGAGTTCTGGCTTACCATTATCGCTCTTCATAAGATTGGAGCGGTTATTATTCCTGCAACACATTTGTTGACCAAAAAAGATATTGTTTACCGGAATAATGCTGCCGATATCATGACGATTGTGGCTGATGGCGATGAATTGATTATTGGTCATATAAATGACGCCATGCCTGAATCTCAATCCATGAAAAATCGCATTTCAATCGGGCCGGTGATTCCTGAAGGATGGGATGATTTTCATAAAGGCATCAACAATGCAGCTCCGTTTGTTCGTCCTGAACATGTAAACGAGAACACCGACATCATGCTTATCAGCTTCACATCGGGTACAACCGGTAATGCAAAAATGGTAGCTCATAACTATATCTATCCGCTATCGCACATCATCACAGCTAAATACTGGCACAACCTGCACGATGGAAGCCTGCATCTAACTATTGCCGATACAGGTTGGCTCAAGGCGGTTTGGGGAAAACTATATGGTCAGTGGATATCGGGTGCAACTGTGTTTGTTTATGACCATGAGAAGTTTACTCCGGCTGATATGCTCAAGAAGATTCACGATTACCACATTACCTCTCTTTGTGCGCCTCCTACCATATTCCGCTTCCTGATTCGTGAGGACCTGACAAAATATGATCTTTCATCTTTGGAGTATTGTGAAATTGCCGGAGAAGCTCTTAATCCTGCGGTGTACGACCAGTTTTACAAACTCACTGGCATAAAATTGCGAGAAGGTTACGGGCAGAGCGAAACGGCTGTTGTGATCTTTACATCTCCGTGGATGGAGCCAAAACCCGGAAGTATGGGAGTTCCAAGTCCGAACTATGAGGTTGAATTGCTTACCCCGGATGGCCGTTCGGCTGAAGAGGGTGAACAAGGACAAATTGTGATTCGCATTGATAAAGGAATGCCTATTGGCTTAAGCAATGAGTATTACAGAAACGAAGAGCTGACTAAAGATGCATATCATGACGGTCTTTATTTCACTGGTGATTTGGCATGGAGAGACGAGGATGGTTATTTCTGGTTTGTAGGACGTGCCGACGATGTTATTAAAAGCTCCGGTTACCGTATCGGCCCGTTTGAAGTGGAAAGTGCATTGATGACACACCCGGCGGTTGTGGAATGTGCCATTACAGGTGTCCCCGACGAGATACGCGGACAGGTGGTGAAGGCCACCATCATTCTTTCCAAAGAATACAAAGAGAAAGCAGGTGATGCTTTGGTGAAAGAACTGCAAGATCATGTGAAGAACGTAACAGCTCCCTACAAATATCCACGTGTGATTGAGTTTGTAGACGAACTGCCGAAAACCATTAGTGGAAAGATTCGTCGCGTTGAAATTCGTGATAAAGATAAAGAGGCAAAGAAGTAATTCAATTCCTGATATATACAAAAGGCATCCTGATAGTTCGGGATGCCTTTTGTTTTAGATTAGCTATAAGATTGTATTATCTCAAGTAGCTTACTTGCGTTTTTCGGGGCATATCCACTGTAATCGTTGTTAAAAAACGCCCAGACATCTTTCCCTTCGCTTTGCCAGCCTCTGATCTTTTTTGCATAATACTCCAAATCAGCCTCATCGTAATCGGACGCATATATCAATTCACGTCCATGAAACCGGATATAAACATAATCGGTAGTCATTGCATCAGCATAAGGGAATTGACCTCCTGAATCAGCTATAACAAAGGCAACCGAATTGCGGGAAAGTAAATCGAAGAATTCATCCCTGACCCAGGACTGGTGCCTCACCTCTATCGCAAAACGATATCCGGAATATTTCTCATTCAATAAATCCAGAAAATAACAAATAAGATCTTTATCATAATACAATCCGGGAGGTAACTGAACAAGAACAGGGCCTAACCGAGATTTCATTCTTCGAAACACAGCAAAATAATTAGCCATTGCCTCTTCAATGTTCAACAGATGTTTTTGATGGGTTATGAATCGACTCAGCTTTATGCAGAATCTGAATCTCTCCGGCGTTCGCCTCACCCATCCGTCAACCGTACTTTTAAAGGGAAGGTGGTAAAAGCTGGAATTTAATTCCACACTATCAAACTTGGTAAGATAATACTCCAGGTACTTATCCGGACTTATCTCTTCCGGATAAAAAACCCCGGTCCAATGCTTGTAGCTCCAGCCGGAAGTTCCGATAAACAATTTTCCCGGATTTAAATTTACTTCCATCTTATCAAAGATTTCTTTTTGCAACAACGAGATAGATTTACAAAATATTACTAGAACCACATTTGCATTCAGATACAGGTTAGAGGGTCCTCTCTCCTATCCTACTTTATGACTAATATTGGCATTGTATAATACGAACAAAAGAAACATACAATAAATAACATCGCAACTGTCAGCGTTGTTCATCTTAAAACCAGAAGGAATAAACCTATCAATATTTTTCTACAACTCACCAAAAAACATAAATATACTTGCATAAATTCTAATCAATTAAAATTAAGGACAAATTTCATCTGAATATTATTATTTACATAAAAAAAAGTATATATTTGTATTAACTTAAAAATGAAGTGAAATTAATCAAATCGACCATGAAAAAAATCATCTTATTTACATTTCTGATATCAATTATCATGTTCACATCGTGCGAAAAGTCAGACGGTCTATGGGACGATTGTATAAAGCTCTCAGCCAAATCAGTTGATTTTAATGCAAATGGAGGCGACTTCACTGTAACTTCAAAAGGTACATTTTGGCTACTGGGAACATCAAAGCCTTACCAGGCAGCTCCTCTATTTGATGTGCCCGTTGAAAACCGGACAACTACACCCTATCAAATAACCGGGGAATGGTATACCATAAACAGACCTCAAGAAAAGATCTTGACTATTCATATTGATCCAAATACCACCGGCAAGAAACGAATTATTTATGTCAATCTGGAGATGGGAGACTATTTCGATAATATAACAGTTAATCAGGCTGAAAAATAAGCGAGGCTGACAACAAATGAAAAGCAATCCTAGAACACAAAGAAGGCAGCACTCTTTTTTGTAAATGCTGAAGTCTCAATCAAAGTCTCTGTAGAATGCTCACCAAGGGAATCTTCCATAAATGGGAAACTGAGACCGTACTTATTGAGATATAAGCGACTTAAAATAGGTGCCAGAAGTTCTATAAATAAAAATACAGGATAATAGATCTCCTAAGAGAGCATTTTCTTCGAGAAGTTTACAAACAGTAATTCATCCTATTTTCTTTCCGATATAAAAAACATACCCGTAATAGGCCTTGTACTTTTCGTAATAATCAATCTCCTCTTTCATCATTCCAACAAACTGTTTTGCTTCTTCAGAATAACGTTGTTCTTTCAGAAATGAATTGAACCGGCCCTGCACCAATTTATAATAATTGATTGTCCAGCAGGTTTCAGGCAAAACAAAATTAGCCACTGGCAAATATCCTGCCGACTCCATCTGACGAATTTTCGAAGAAACAAGGTCCACCTCTGAATAGCAGGAAGTAAGGTATTGCTCAATTTCGAAAGACCGATTTATAGTGAGCCAGGACATCTCTGTCACAGCAATCAGTCCACCAGTTTTCAAGTACTTTTTCCATTCAGTGATTCCGCGATTGAATCCAATACCAAAAATAGAACCTTCGGCCCAAATCAGGTCCAGTTCATTCTCATTAAAAGGGAGATTATCCATCGAAACAAGTAAGCTTGCAACCCTATCCTGAAACCCATGAAGTTTCATCCGGGCATTTAATCCGTCAAGCATCTCCGGCAGAAAATCAATTGCAGTTATTGTTCCCTTCGTGTTTTCGGCCAACACCAACGTTTGAGCACCCGTACCACATCCTATATCTGCAATTTTCAATTCCCGAGACAGACACGAAGGCGAGAGAAAACTTAAAGCCTTCAGCGTTTCATTCCTTCCCCCCGGACCTTGACGATATAATGGCTGAAAAAAATCAGCAATCAGTTTAAGTACAGAGCTCCTTTCCATAGTCTAACTGATTTAAATTATATACTAGATTATAAATTTTCCAATATTGAAAACTACGGCAATCAAAGAAATGATACCCAGGATACGAGCTATTCCATTCAGACTTACTCTCTCTTTCTTTTTATAACCAATAAAAGACAATCCGACAGCGATTAAGCTCAACGCAACGATTACATAAAACTTAAAATAAAAGCCTACAAATTCAGTCAGACCCAACAACAGCTGAGTTTTTCCATCTAGTGAATGATACCGGATTGCCATATCCAGATTAACTTTGATAATAAAAAAGAGAGAAACCAAGCTCAACAGAATTGAAAGCAAGGAGTACATTTTATTTTGAATATAGGTTTGTTTTATAAAACGATACATAATTCTAATAATGATTCTTACAAGGAAGGTTTCTTATACAATTAAACAGCTAAGACGGAAGGATTGTTTTTAAAGCTGCACCCTTCCAAATGATCGTTCACATATCCAACAGCCTGCAAATGTGCATAACAGATAGTAGTACCGAAGAATTTAAATCCTCGCTTTTTCATATCCTTACTGATAGTATCAGACAATGGTGTAGAAGCAGGAATTTGATCCAACGATGTCCAATGGTTTATGATTGGTTTCTCATCAGGTAGAAAAGATTTCAGGTAGTTGCAGAAACTTCCGAATTCTTTTTGTGTTTCAAGGAAGCAACGAGCATTTGAAATGGTTGCCAAAATCTTCAGTCGATTACGAATAATCCCTGCATTCTGCATCAGTCGTTCTACATCCTCGTTGGTGAATTGCGCCACTTTTCCGGCATCAAAACCAGCAAATGCATTCCGATAGTTTTCTCTTCTTTTTAAAATTGTAATCCAGCTCAGACCGGCCTGTGCACTTTCCAACACAAGGAATTCAAACATTTTGGAGTCACAAGTAACCTCTTTCCCCCATTCTTCATCATGATATTTCACATAAAGCGGATCAGATCCGCACCAACTACAACGATCTATTTTAAAATTCTGGTCCTTCATATCTCGTTTATTTATGAGATTACAAATATATTAAAAATAAAAGAGAATCTGTTACTTGAGAGTTATTCTGTATTTTAGATGTAAGAGTTGCGAATTTGATATATATTATTTATTGTACTTTTACGACCGGATTTAAAATAATAAAAAATGGGAGCCACATTAAAAATCGATCTAACAAAGATTAATGTAGCCGAATTCTGAAAGGTAGCTGGTTGCCATCTGGCTGCAGCACTCAAACGGGAAATAAAAAAAGGAGAAAAACTCACCAAAAAGTTTAAATGTGTTTATAGGGAGGAGTTACTTGAAAATAAAGGTGCAAATGCTTCGTCGGCTGGGGAAAATGTTTGTGTCCTAAAACAGAGAACGGTCTAGGCAATCCAAATCTGTTAAATCACGAATGGTGTAGCATGAAGGCCAGAACAAACGGAACACTGGTTCATACCACAGCCATACCTGGTTTATCCTAGCTGGGCTTGTCATGCAAGACCTCGACAAAAGCGGAAATCAATCTGAATATTAGCAAATTAACTACAATACAACAAATAGTCTTGGGAGAATTACCTATTAACATTTTATTAAATCATTTTATTTTATCTTGCTATTAAAAATCGTTCATTTAATTATTTGCATAGTTTAAATAAAGTTTTTATTTTTGCCAAGTAGACTTTAATGCTTATCTACAATGAAAGACTCATGAGAAATACCAAAGCTAAATTTCTAACAATATTAATAGCCGACCTCACTCATGACAATTTATTCTGCCAGCAATACAGCATTATAGAATGCATATAAAATCAAAGCAATAATATACTATTTTTATAGTTAACAACAAACATATATTATATAATATCACTTAATTAATTTATCATGAAAAAACTGATTTATTCACTATGCTTATTTACGCTGATGTTCAGTATTGCACTGCCATCGAATGCTGCAAAGAAAGCTAAGAAAGTAATGCCGATTGAAACAAAAGTTCCGGTACGTCCTGCAGGACAGAAAGATGTTCTTGGACTTACAACTCCTAAAATGGATGTAGTCCGTGTAGGATTCATTGGTCTGGGGATGCGCGGTCCAGGAGCAGTTTCACGTTTTACACACCTCAAGGGGGTTGAAATCAAAGCTCTTTGTGACTTACATCCTGAGAGAGTTGAAAACTGTCAGAAAATTCTACAAAAGGCCGGGTTGCCTGAAGCAACAGGTTACAGCGGGAGCGAAGATGCATGGAAAAAGATGTGTGAACGTCCTGACATCGATCTGATTTACATCGCAACCGATTGGAAAAATCACGCTAAAATGATGATTTATGCGATGGAACATGGTAAGCATGTAGCTTGTGAAGTACCTGCAGCCATGACACTCGACGAGATCTGGGCTGTAGTAAACACTGCAGAAAAAACTCAAAAACATTGCATGCAGCTGGAAAATTGTGTTTACGATTTCTTTGAGCTGACTACTCTAAACATGGCTCAAAAAGGAGTGTTTGGTGATATTCTTTATGCCGAAGGTTCTTACATCCATAACTTGGAAGAGTTTTGGGGAGAATATAATGCTGACTGGCGCCTGAAATACAACAAAGAACATCGTGGTGACATCTATGCTACTCACGGCATGGGCCCAGCTTGTCAGCTTCTTGACATACACCGTGGTGATAAAATGAACTACCTGGTTGCAATGGACAGCGAACCGGTAAGTATTCCTAATTACATCAAGAATGTGAGAAAGGAAGACTCAACAGGATTCAAAAACGGTCAGCACACTATGACCATGATTCGTACCGAAAAGGGTAAAACCATTCACATTCAACACGATGTTGCCTCTCCTCGCCCTTACAGCCGTATGTACCAATGCACCGGAACCAAGGGATTTGCAAATAAATATCCAGTTGAAGGTTATGCTCTTCAGGGTTCACAGGTTGATGCAAGCATCACTCCAAATCACGAAAATCTGAATGCACACTCATACGTTTCTGACGAGATAAAAGATGCTCTAATGAAGAAATATAAACACCCTATCCATGTAGAACTTGAAGAAACTGCCAAGAAGGTAGGTGGACACGGAGGTATGGACTTTATCATGGATTATCGCCTTATCTACTGTCTGCAAAACGGCCTGCCATTGGATATGGACGTATACGATCTTGCCGAATGGTGCTGTCTGGCTCCGCTGACTTCCATTTCACTTGAAAACAATTCAGCTCCTGTTGCAGTGCCCGACTTTACTCGTGGAAACTGGAACAAGGTTAAAGGATTCCGCCATGCATTTGCAAAATAATTAACAAATAACATATTTGAAGAGGCTGGTTCATTTAACAATTTGGAATCAGCCTCTTCTTTGTTTTAAAGCTCAAGAAAAAGATATTCTCTTTAAAAAACTGAGTTTTCTAGAGTTCAAATAGCTCCTTACAAGAGTTTTTACATCGATTCATATCTGAACTTAATAAAAAAGTCTTCCAGATTTACCACGAAACATTCAGTTCTGAATTCTTGTTTGTATAAAAAAGCAAAAACAGCCACATCTGCTTAAAGCACTCATAAAGAGCCTTCTAATACAAATACCATTAAATTTTAAGATTAATTTTGATTAGTTATTTTTTTACTAAAAAAGGATGTTTAGGCAAAGTAGCACCTTAATTATCTGGGATTCTCAATAATCATATTAGCAACATTTGTTTTACACGATTTTCAGAGCGTATTTATTTTGAATATAAATAGTTAAATTGTTTTGCATGTACAATCAGAAAATTCTATATTTGCAGCGAAATAATAAAGACTACAGATGAAAATTAATACTTTATTGAGCATGTTTGCTCCGAAAGATGTTAAGTTCTTTCCAATGCTGGAAGAAACAGCAACTATTCTCTCTCAGTCAGCAACCTATCTTCAGGAGCTTTTCGCTTGTGAAGACGAAGCACACAAAAACGAATTATGCCGGCTTATTAAGGCCGAAGAGGTTAAGGGTGACAAAGTTACCGGAGGTATTATTCACGAGTTAAACAATACTTTCATCACTCCGTTTGACAGAGAAGATGTTCACGCACTTGCCGACGCAATGGATGATGTAATCGATGTGATTAATCGCTGCGCACAAAAAGTTCTTCTTTATCAACCAAAGCATTTCCCTGAGCACTCAGTCAAACTGGTTGATATCATTAAAAAAGGAAGCGACGAGCTTTTAAATGCTGCTTATGAGCTTTCAAACATCAAGAAAACCGATCTTCGCCTTCGCGCTCATTGCAAAGAGATTAAACGACTGGAAGAAGAAGCAGACGTTGTATACGAAGAGGCAATCATCAGTCTTTTCAAAGAAGCAAGCATTAGCAGCAATACTGTAGAACTCATCAAGCTGAAAGAAATTATTCAGGAGCTTGAGAAAGCTGCAAATAAAATCAACAGCACAGGAAAAGCTATTGTAACTATCTTGGTAAAATACGCCTGATAAAAAACAAAACATATGACATTACTTATTATTGTTATTGCATTAGGGCTTATTTTTGATTTTATTAACGGCTTTCACGATGCGGCCAACTCTATTGCAACAATTGTTACAACCCGGGTACTAACCCCTGTGCAAGCGGTTATCTGGGCTGCAGCATTCAACTTTATCGCGTTCTTTGTGGCAAGATACGTAATCGGAGAGTTTGGTATTGCCAACACTGTGGCCAAAACAGTTTTAGAACAATACATTACTCTTCCCATTATTCTTTCAGGACTAATTGCCGCAATCTCCTGGAATCTTCTTACCTGGTGGCTTGGAATACCTTCATCCTCTTCTCATACACTTATCGGCGGATTTGCCGGAGCAGCTATCAGCGGTGCAGGTTTTCAATCCATTCATACAGCTGTAATCCTCAAAATTGCATCTTTCATTGTGTTGGCTCCGGTAATCGGTATGATTATCTCTGCCATAATCACAATCGGAATCTTGTGGCTTTTCAAACGAGTCAATGCCCGTACGGCAGAAAATTCGTTCCGTAAGTTGCAGTTGGCTTCTTCCGCTTTGTTTAGTCTGGGACATGGTTTGAATGATTCACAAAAAGTAATGGGGATTATAGCTACAGCTCTGATTTCTTACGGCAGCATCAAATCAGTAGATTCAATGCCCGATTGGATTCCTCTCTCTTGCTTCGCCGCAATTGGCCTTGGTACAATGATCGGAGGATGGCGTATTGTAAAAACTATGGGAAGCAAGATTACGAAAGTGACTGCTTTAGAAGGTGTCTGCGCAGAAACTGCCGGTGCCGTAACACTATTTATAACTGAATTCCTCAAAATACCTGTAAGTACAACACATACTATCACAGGTTCAATTATGGGAGTTGGAGCCGTAAAAAGGCTTTCAGCCGTTCGCTGGGGCGTAACAATCAATTTGTTGTGGGCTTGGATTCTGACTATTCCTGTTAGCGCAGTACTGGCTGGAATCATTTACCAGATCGTAAATCTTGTCGGTATTAAATAATAGCAGCATGAATATAGAACTGGGGAAATTTAATATCCTAGAGGTAGTCAAGACCGTCGATTTTGGCGTTTACCTGGATGGTGGAGATCAAGGAGAAATTCTCCTTCCTACTCGTTATGTTCCGGAAGACTGCAAAATAGGTGATTTCCTGAATGTTTTTCTTTATCTGGACAATGAAGAACGGCTGATTGCCACTACCCTGACTCCATTGGTGCAGGTGGGAGAGTTTGCTTGTTTGGAAGTGTCCTGGATAAACCAGTTCGGTGCATTCCTCAACTGGGGACTGATGAAGGATCTGTTTGTTCCTTTCGGAGAGCAGAAAATGAAAATGCAGGTTGGAAAGAGATATGTGATTCACGCACATATAGATGAAGAGAGTTATCGCATTGTGGCTTCTGCCAAAGTGGAACGGTACCTTTCCAAAGAGATTCCCGCTTATCAGCCCAACGATGAGGTTTCAATCCTGATTTGGCAAAAGACAGATCTGGGATTCAAAGCCATTGTGGAAAATCAGTTCAGTGGATTGCTATACGAAGGAGAGATATTCCAGCAACTACATACGGGGATGACAATTAAAGCGTATGTGAAACAGGTACGGGAAGATGGAAAGATTGACCTGATGCTTCAGAAACCGGGCTTCGAGAAGATTGATGATTTCTCGGTTACTTTGCTATCATATATCAAGAAGAATGGTGAAAGAATCTCATTGAATGATAAAAGTCCGGCAGAAGAGATATATGACACCTTCGGTGTAAGCAAGAAAACTTTCAAAAAAGCCGTTGGCGACCTTTATAAAAAAAGGCTGATTATATTAGAAAAAGACGGTATCCTTTTAGCTTAAAGATATAGGGAAATCCCTAAAAACATATGGGGATTATCATTAGGGCGAGGCATTTCCTCGCCCTATTTTTGTATCATCAATTAAGAACCATTAAACTGTTGCGTTATGAAAAAGTTAATATTCACCCTGATTGCCATCACATTGAGCTCCATCAGTTCAATAAGCATGGCTGCTATGAGCACTAATAAGGTTCGCCAAGAAACTCGTTTCCTAACCGACAAAATGGCTTATGAGCTGAACCTTTCTACTGAACAATACAATGATGTATATGAAATTAATTACGACTTTATCTACAATATACGTTATATTATAGATGATGTGGTTTACGAAGAAAGCTGGGCGCTGGACGATTATTATTATTATCTGGACATGCGTAATGACGACCTTCGCTGGGTGCTGTCAGACTGGCAATATGAACGTTTCCTAAACATCGATTATTTCTATCGTCCTATTTATTCAAGCGGATACTCCTGGGGGTTCAGGATATACCTCACTTATAGAGATCCGGGATTCTTCTATTTCGGGAAGCCATACCATTATAAAAGCTATCATGGAGGACACTTCCGTTCTCATTACAATGACCGTAGCTTCTACATGAACAAATACAGCCATAATGTGTATCGGGGCAATTTCCAGACAAGAGATGTAAATGTATACAACAACAACCGTCGTTCAGATTTCGGCAGGACTTCACCGGTTTACAAAAACATGAATGTCACTCCAAACAGGGAAAGCCGCGGAAGAAAATTCAACGATGACCTTTACAATACCGGTCGTAACTCAGAATCTCAAAGAGGCAGAACTTCAACTGGAGTCAATCGTTCTACTGAGAACAACAGAGGAACAGTAAGAGGCTCTTCGGATAGAGAGAAAGAAAAATCCGGTAAGGAGAGAGAAAATATACGTAAAGAAAGAGAGGATACGCGTAATGAAAGAAGGGAAATAAATAAAGAAAGAGAGAATAATAGACAAGAAATAAAAAGAGAACGTGATACAAACCAAGGAGGCGAACGAAGGAGAGATAGAACCCCTAATAATGAAAGCTATTTTATAAACTCTGACAATGGAACATACAACAATAACAGTTCCGCCGAAAGAAACAGATATAGTAACAGAGGTTCTGAAAATGCAGAAAAAAGAAGCGAAGCAAGACCTTCGGTTAGCAGCGAAAGAGAATCTTCCTATAATCGCTCCACTGCGGGCACTCCTGTTGTAAGAAGCAACAACTCCGGCAGAAGTTATGAATACGTAAGATCCAGCTCAGAAAACCGCGCTCCGGCAAACGTACAAAGGAGTAATTCTGAAAGCCGTTCTTCGGTTAGTTCATCAAGAAGTTATTCAGAGAGCCGCCAAGCATCTCCTGCTCCTTCAACACGGAGTTCGGACAACGACAGAAGCAGCGTAAGAAGTTCTTCTTCAGAACAATCTAGATCTGCAAGCAACGATAACAGCCGTAGCTCTTCTTCCGAATCATCGAGAAGCAGAGACAGTTGGTCAAGAAGATAGTTTCAATAAATAGTTATATTACATTGTTTTTCAAGAAGGGCAGTCGCTGTGAAGTGGTTGCCCTTCTTATTTATCGGTTTCCTCAACAACAGGCAGTTCGACTACAGTTACAGAGTCTTTCGGTGCAGAAAAGCCCTGAACGGCACTGCCCGATAGCACTACTATCGGTTGAATGGCGGCAGCTTGCTCTTCTGTAATCAGCCCTTTCCGGCTCAGTCGGTTGGCTATCAGCCGGAAATAACCTCCCAGCCAGGAACGAAGCTGCATATTCTCGTCAAAATAGCTGCGGTAACGTTTCGGTTTAGGAATGAGAGATGCCATAAAAATGGCCTCTTCAGGTGTAAGTTGCGATGGCTCCTTGCCGAAATAGAAATGCGACGCTTCGCAGGCACCATAAACCATTGGTCCCCATTCGGCAATATTAAGATACACTTCATACATGCGGTGCTTGGAAGTAAGCCCCTGATTCTCCACCAGCCACACAATCATTGCCTCCTCAAGCTTACGAAGCAGGTTTTTATTTCTGTTCAGAAAGACATTCTTCACCAGCTGCATGGAAATTGTACTTCCGCCACGGGCAAACTTCTTCACTTTCAGGTCGTGAATCAATGCCAGACGCAAGGCATCCAGACGGAATCCACGGTGGGAATAGAAAGAACCGTCTTCAGACTGCATAACTGCTGTCTGAAGCAAAGGTGAAATACTATCCAACGGACGGAAATTAGGATTTTCGGGCCCAACGATAAAGGTGCGTACCGGTCTGCCATTCTCGTAGGCTGTGTAAAGGAACGAACCGTTCATTTTCGACAGGCTCTCTTTTCCATACCCTGTAATCTTGAAACTATTTCCTTTCAAATCTGATTCCAGTTTAAGGGCATTAAGATTATTAAAGTCAACATCCAACAGAAAATGGTAAGAAAGGTTCCCACTTGTCTTCAATCCTTCCAGATTACTGAAGAGACCTTTGGGTAGGGATGAGAACAAATCATCAGCCGGAAAAGCGGGTTTATCCACAGCCATTGTGATGTGCCATTTTTCACTTTTCTGTGCACGGATATAGGGATGAAAGTCTAATCTGTTAAACTGAACCGTAGTGGCACTGTCCAGCTCCACAAAATCTTTTCCCACATTGATGGTGTAATTGAATCGCCCCCTGTCAAGGTCCACCACTTCGGGCGAAAGCCCCGGATGATAAAGCTGCAGTCCACATACCTCCGCCTTTCCATTCAGGGTTACCTCTCCTCCTCGTTTGGTTTCGGTCAGCCGATAAGAAAGTGTATCAAAAGCCACCTGGGCACCGTAATATTTATTCAGATAAGGAAGCAGAACCTTGCCCGGATTCTTGGAATAAAGTTCAGCCTCAACGGTCTTTTCACCGCTATGTACCCGTCCGCGACTGATCCATTGCCGCACAACACTGCCCTCCTTCACATTTATCTCCGTTTCAAACCGGTTCTCTTCAATATGCAGCATGGGGACCTGAACTTCGGTATAAACAGTATCCTTGCGATGACTAAGAACAAAATCCTTCATGTCGCCGTTATCCGGTAAAGAACCGAAAAGAAGTTTTAACAGATGGGATACCTTACTAGCATAATCCTTTCTATCTTCTTGATCGTCCTTTCTTTGTTCCTTTTTAAATAGAAAGTCATAATTGGAGAGAGAGTCTTTCTTAACGAAGGAGAGATGGAGTCCGTCGGTAGTAACCCGTTTCATTTCGGCATTTAGCCAAAGCATTTCCCAGAGACTTAGCTTTACCTTTGAAGAACGTAGGGTGAGAAGCGTATCTCTTTCGTGCGGAACCACAGTGAGATGCTCAATCTCTACCTCATTAATTCCCGGCATATGAAGGCGATCATAGGTAATTCTCAACCCGTATTCTTTTTCAAGTTTGTCAAATTTCCCTTTGGCATAATGATTCAACAGTGAATCTTTGCATAGATAAATGGCTATCACTGCCACAACGATGAGACCGGCAACCACCAGAATCCCTATCTTTGTTTTTTGTCCGATTCTGAACATAGATTTGTTTGCATTTTTGTTTTGCGATGCAAAATTAGATATTTCTGACGGAACTTGTTCACTAAACTAAAAGAATTAGAAGTTTAAAGAAAAGATGGCGATCATTAAATGAAAACAAGGCGACAAATCAGAGTATATACCTACACCTTAATATAATTTAACCTACACCTTTACTGTATTAGAAGTACACCTTATTTGTTTAAGCCCTAGATGTAAGGGGTAAAACGAAATGTGTAAAATAGAAGATTGATTAAAACGCATGAAAGAATGATTATCACTATATTACAGCGCAATTGGACAATAATGTTAACACAAAACGAAAAATTTACTTTGCTTTACTTAGGCTTTTCATATCCATTGCTTGAACGATTCATAAAACAGTGTTCAAGTTAACAACAGCTTTGCTTTGTGAGACAAATATAACACTTTTGGTCCGTAAAACAATGGAGTTATTGAAAGGGTCTGCCGTAAAAAAGGCCAAATACGAGGGACGATGCGTAATATGGAAGACTTAATAAACAAAGAGGAGCCGGATAAATGAATCTGGCTCTCTTTTATATTTCTGGAAGGTTTATACTTTCAGGAAAACACCTCTTTTATAAAGTTCTCTGAGGATAAAGAACACAATCAAGTAGTTTCCTAGGTTGATCAGGACGGAATAGTAATTTCCCAAGTACTGCTCGAAACCGTAGCAGACTGATTGTACGATGCTCCTAAAATTGATGATCTCTCCCAATACATAAGCCGTGATGGAGTTCATACCATAAATCTTTAGCCATTTCAACCCTTTTGTATGCTGCTTGCAATCAATCCAGTAGTAAAAGAGGCCCATTAGCATAAAACTGATGCCGCCTGAATAAAGTGTCATACTGCAAGTCCAGATTCTCTTGATAATAGGCATCTGAAGACTCCAGATCAGGGCTATGATAATACAGGCACCTCCTACTATCAGCAGCGTCTGCACATTTCGGAGCTTATCTTTTCCGTCTTTCATTATTCTCCCAGCAAATGCGCCCATCATTACCGTTACACCAAAAGTGAGACTACTGAGTATCCAGGTGTAGTTGTAATTGGGAGCGAACGACCAGTTTCCGTCTTCGTTCCAGTAAACACCGTCGCGGAAACGGCCAAGGACGAAACGGTCTACCTTTTCAGCAAAGTTTCCCTCGGGTGTAAAATCACCCAGAAAAGTCATTGGCGCCCAATATAGCAGCAGAAGCAGTGCTGTGGCAATAAGCTGTCCTTTCGTAGGGAGATAAAGCTGGATAATGGCGGCAATCAGATAACCGATGCCAATGGCCTGCAACGTATTCGTATAGAGGTAGAGATATTTGGGGTTCAGTCCCAGCAAGTTTCCCTGCACCACGGCTCCCAGAACAAACAACAAGAAAACACGGCGGAAAATACGTTTGTAGATAGGCCATTTATTATTATCGAGCCGGTATTTCTGGAATGAGAACGGCATGGCTGCACCTGCCATGAAAAGAAATAGAGGCATCACCAAATCCCATGCTCTGAAACCCGTCCAAACTTCATGATCTAGTTGGTTAAGAATGCCTTGGAATGAGGGATTGTTAATTTTTTGCAGCAAGCCAACCAAGATAGGTTGAAGAAAAACCAACATAAAAAGGTCGAATCCCCGTAAAATATCAAGTGAATCAAGTCTATGCTTAGTAGTAGTATTTTTCATAATTTTGTGTATATGCGTGTATTAGGTTATTTGCAAAAATAGTCAAAAGTGTTATTACTTGGCCAACCTTTTGAAAAATCAAAATAAATAGCATCTTGTACCAGTCCCTCTTTTTCGAGATGATAACAAATTCAATGCTTCGTCAAGACTCCTGATAGCTCAAGGTCGTTAAAGTATTGAGAGTGGTGCTTTTATTTTGAAGGTGGTGTAGATTTTTTCCGATGTTTTGCGGCAAAGGCGGTAGGGGTTTCACCAAACTCTTTCTTGAATGAACGGGTAAAATAGGATTGGCTTTCGATGCCTATTTTATCTATTACCTCTCGCATCGAAATATTTTCATCTGCAATTAAACGGGCAGCTTTTCTTAACCGATAACTTAAAATGAACTCCACAATTGATTTATCAGTCATGGTTTTTATTTTGGTGTACAATTTACTACGACTCATAGAGAGTTCTGCCGCAATATAGTTAACATCCATATCGGGTTTGTCGATTTTAGATTCTATAATTTCAGCCAGTCTTTTTAAGAATTTATTATCTTGTTGATTGGTTGATAATTCACAACTATCAACAAAATAATTTTTAGCATAATATTCTTTCAGATGTTGTTGCTGGTTAAAGATGTTTTCGACTGAAAGCAACAATAAATGAAGGTCAATAGGTTTCTCAAAGTACATATCTGCGCCGGAGCCGGTTCCTTCTATTTTGCTCTCAATTCCACTTTTTGCTGTTAATAGAAAGAATGGAATATGTGATGTGTTTATATCAGATTTAACTTCTTTACAGAATGTGATTCCATCCTTTAAAGGCATAATGATGTCGCTTATAATAAGATCGACTTCTGTCTCGTCAAGTAGCTGTGTTGCAACTTGCCCGTTCGAAGCCTCTACAATATCGTAATATGATGTAAGGTAGTCTGCAATGACAGCACGCAGATCAGGATTATCTTCAGCCAATAAGATTCTCTTCTTTTGTCGCAAAAGCACTTCTTTCATATAGTCGGCAGGAGTCGTTTGCACATTCTGATCTATTTTTGCCACTTCTTGGGTGAAATAAGTTGCTGCAGCTGGTATTATGTTGTTGTCTGAAGCGAAATCTGAAAAAGCATATGTTTCTCTATGTATAGGAAACCCGACTAAAATATCTGTGCCCTTCTCTTTTTCGCTAAAAATGGCAAGTGTCCCTTTATGCAATAAAACTAGACTTTTAACTAAGGCAAGGCCAATACCGGTGCCCAGATGGGCATTCTGATCGTTGGTTTCCACTTTATAGAATCTTTCAAATACTTTTGAAATCGAATCCTCTGAAATGCCTGTTCCTGAATCACGGATTGCAACGCAGAAGAAATTGTCTGTTTTTGTTTGATCACCAACTTTATAGCTATTGTTGTATCTTGATTTTACGTCCGTGAGAGAATAATAAGTCTCAATTGATATCTTTCCTCCATCTTTGGTATATTTGAATGCGTTATCCAGCAAATTGACGATTATTTTCTCCATGATTTGCCTATCAAGATAAAGTGTTAAGTCCAAATTGGAATCACAATTTATCAAAAAGTCAATATTTCTTCGCTTGGCATAATCCAAAAAATCAAAGGAGAATTCGTTAATTAAATGGTTGATGTTGCCAGGCGCAATCTTCAACTTCATTTTTCCATTCTCAACGGTCCTGAAATCCATTAATTCATTTACCAGGTTAAGTAGACGCTGAGCATTGCTATTTAGTAGTTTGTAATAATGTGCATCGAATCCATCTTGTTTCATTTTACTCAAAGTAGCCATGATAAGAGATAAAGGAGTTCGGAAATCGTGAGAGACATTGGTGAAAAATCTCAGTTGTGACTGGTGAATTTCCTCTTTTTTGTTTTTTTCCAGATTTTCTAAATAGAGCTCAATTTTTAGCTTCTTTTGCTTGTTGTAGTAACGCAAAATAACATACAAAATGCAGCCTGCTAAAATAAGATATAACATATATGCAGGCAGACTATACCAGGGAGCCGGCAAACGTTTGATTGTTATAGTGGTAGGATGTTCACTCCAAATGCCATCATTGTTGGCCGCCATAACTTCAAAGGTGTAATCCCCTGGGGGAACTTTTGAGAAAAATGCACTTCGGTTGAAGGCATCCACCTCTTTCCATCGGTTATCGTAACCTTTGAGTCGGTATTTGAACCGGTTTTTTTCTGGCATAAGAAAATTGTCAGATGCAAAGGTGAATCCGAAATTAACTTGATTGTATAAGAGTCTGATGCTATTTGGTAATACTCCTTTGACTTTTAATGGAGAATTGAGCGAATCAAATTTTGTTGATACATTATCAATTAAAAAATCGGAAATGATAGCCTTGGGCTTAAAATCATTTGTTACCAGTTTGTGTGGATAGACAACAGTAAATCCGTTAGTACCGCCGAAGTAGAGCTCTCCATTTTTACCTTTCATGCAAGCTAAAGGGTAGAAGACAGGGCCTTGTACCCCGTCTTTTGTATCATAACGCGCAAACCGATTTTTGGAGATCGAATATTTGAACAATCCGTTATCGGTACCCATCCAAAGCTCGGTACCGCCATTGGAACAGATGTTGTAAATAGTCGAAATGTTGAATTTTAGAATATCGTTATAAAAATAATAGTGCGAGTTTTGTGAATTGTATTTTATCAGACCGCTTCCTATACTACCAATCCAAACGTTGTTTGCTGCATCAACGTAGATTGTTTGTGCATTTAATGATGACAGACCGCATAAGGATATTGGCTTTATCGTATGCTTTTTTATGTCCATCCTATACAAACATTTATGTGTTACAATCCAAAGATCGTTGCTATTTCCGTGGACAATGTCGAAAATATAATTATTTTCATATCCTTTTAATGAATAATGAGTAAATGTCTTTCGTTCAAAAGAATAATAGGAGATTTCTAAAGAGCTTTGCTGATAGGCGATCCACAGTCCTGAATCAGCTTCTAAAACAATTTTTCTCAGGTTGTCGTTTTTTAGAGAGTTGTTATTTCTTTTTTCATGTCTGAAATGTTGAAATCTGTTTTTTTGAATGTCATACATGTCTAAGCCACCTCTAAACATAGATATCCATAGCCGTTGCCTACTGTCAACAACCATTGATTTTATGTTATTAGAAGCGGGACTATTGCTTGTCATGTTATGTTTGTAATTGGAAAATACACCCGTTTGTTTGTCCATCCGGTTCACTCCACCTCCTTCAGTAGCTATCCAAATGGATTTACTATCTTCGGCAAATCCGCTTACGACATTGTTATTCAATTCTTTTTCCCTGAATGAGTAACTTTTGAAGCCTGCACTTTGTTTGAAGTTCACATAAGCCAAACCACCTGAATAAGTCCCTATCCAGATGTTTTTATGATAATCCTCTGCAATCACCCAAACCGAGTTGTTTGGTATGCTAAAAGGATCCGATTTAGAGTGCCTATATAAGAAACGTTCACCATTATCTGGATTGAACACATGTAAACCGCGCTGTGTCCCAATTAATAAGTTCCCGTTTCGATCACAGAAAAGTGCTTTTGCCGGTATTTGTTCATTCGCATCTTGACAAAAGAAGTCATAACATGCTTCTATACGACCTGTTTTTATATCAGCTCTATATAGTCCCGAATTAATTGTAAGGATCCATAACTTATTTCGTCTTTCTGCAATTCCCAATATAACATTATCTTTAGAAAGCGAAATAAAAGGTTTAAATTGCTTTTTGAGGTAGTCATAGAGAAAAATATTCCCTTGGAATGTTCCCACCAATAGTTTATTTCTTGAAGTAAAAAATGCATTGACATATTTGATTGGTTTACCTTGAAAAAGAGGTCGCTGCATTATTTTTCTATCTTTATCGTAGCAGTATAAATATTTGTCGTTCAACCAAAGATTATCGAAACTATCAAACTCTATACTGGTTGCTGGGTTATCCAGAATTCGTTCAAAACTATCAGATATTTTATTATAAATAAATATCCCATTCCCGTCTGAAACAAACAGATGTCCTGCAGAATCAATGGCAATGTTATTGAAATACCACGATCCGGAAGTATTGAGCCCCTTGAACCGTGAGTAATAGTGTTTGTATTGGTATCCGTCGAAACGAAACAAATCATTATCCATCAATATCCATATAAATCCTTCTTTGTCTTGCTTTATTGATTTTACTCCGTCATAATAAAATCCTCCCTCTGGTGAAAGTGTTCGGAATCTATAGTCGTTAACATTTTTTGCTTCAACCGAGAGATTAATAAAAGAAGCGATAAACAACTGAATAAGAAATGTGGAAAATCTTGACATACGGATTAATGATTGATGTAATTATGACTTGCCATTTTAGGTTGTAAAACAGAAACCGTGCTCAAAATTGAGCGTTGTATATGATTTCTTTAAATTGCCGGTATCTTTAAAATTTACGTTTTTTTCCATGCTATAGTTTATTTATGCTAAGAGCTGGGGAAAATGCTGGTGCTATTCATGATGCAAATATAATCGTTTTTTGGGCGGGGGGAGAAAATTACTCATAGTATATTTACTATAGAACCAAATTTTTCTAAAGTCTAGAAATCCAACAAAGACATTCTGTTATATTTCATATGATCGGTTGCAAGAGTTTAATTCCAGATGCGTGTATTCCATGAAAAAATGCAATTTTCCCTGTAGAAGGTGCTTTCTTCTATTTTTTAAACTCTATTCTAAAAACATATACAGGAATTTGTTCAGTGGAAAAAGTTGGTACGCTTATTTGCAACCCGTTTGTTACATGCTTGAAACCGACATGAAGTCGGCTGCCAAGCAATGTCACTTTCTTTATTTTATCTGTATTGTCAATTGATTTAATGACAAAACTCCTTTCTTGTATACTTCGTGCAAATACGTATACAAAATTGTCTTTTGACGTAAAACGAAGGTCTGAAGTATTTCCTTTGGGTATTCCATCGTATTCAGCATCATGAAAAGGTGTCTTTGAGGTGTTTTCTTCTGCGGTTGGCGTCAAATTTTCACCGTATGTTTTCCATGGATGTGTGCCATAAATAGCTTCGCCGTTCACTTTTAGCCAAGCATACAGCCCATTAAATGTATGGACGCTTTCTTTTGGGAACAAGCCTTTGCCGGTTGGACCGACGTTGAGAAGCATATTTCCACCTTTACTCACAATATCAACAAAATTGCGAATTATCATTTCCGGACTTTTATAGATGGTGTCAAATCTGTTGTTGCCCCAGTTTTTTCCCATTGTCAGGCATGCTTCCCACGGCGTCCTTTTAATCTTTTCCATTAATTGTTGCTCAATTATATCGTAATCCCCCTGACCGTTACCGATGCGGCTATTAATTAGACAATGCGTCTGCAGAGAGTGTATTAGCTCTCTGATTTCCCGACTTTGTTGTTTTGTAACAAGTTCGGGTGTATCAAACCACAGCATGGCGATCTCTCCGTAATTGGTGAGTAATTCTTTCAATTGAGGCTTTACTTTCCGTTCGATATAGCGAGACAAAACCTTTGCATCTTCATCCGGAAAATCCCATGTATTGCTGCGACCCGCCTTTTGTGGCCAATCGGTTGGCACATCGGGATCCTCCCAATCTCTTCCCAATGAATAATATAAACCTAATTTGATGCCTTCTTTCTTGCATGCAACTGACAGTTCTTTGATTGGGTCGCGCTTAAAATGAGTCCTTTTTACAATGTTATAATCGCTGCATTTTGAATTATAAATTGCAAAGCCATCGTGATGTTTTGCGGTAATGACAATGTATTTCATCCCTGCTGCCTTTGCCGTTTTTACCCATCTCTCCGCATCAAAATCGACCGGATTAAAGTCATCGGCTATTTTGGCATAATCTTTCAGGTGTATACGTTCGTACAGCATAAAGTGTTCTCCTCCTTTTGACGGGATACCATTCCAAAGGCCGGCCGTCTGGGAATAAAGCCCCCAATGAACAAACAGCCCTAGCTTCGCATTGCAAAACCATTCAATATCAGCTTTTGTTTCCTGGGCGGATAGAGAAAGAATTGAATTAATTAAGCATGTAATCACAATTAAAAGGAATCTCACTCTGGTCATCGTAATGTTTTGAATAACGAACTAAACTTATTGACTCTAACTGACAGACTTGCAACGTTCTTAGGTGCGCGCCTGTTGATATGCCTTTTCGTTGGTTTGTGACTCTTCTAATTCCAATACGATAACAAAAGGTTTGTCGGAAATGTATTTTGCTGGAATAACAATATTGTAAAGGTTGTTGTTTTGTTTGTTTTTACCTGCATCCTGAATCGCAACCGGTAGTTTATTTGCTAGGAAATAAGCTTTGGTCGGCTTTACTCCTTTTTCTGAAATTTCCACATTCAGGCAATTGTTTATCGGGCGATTAAATACTGTCAAATATAGTTTTCTCCCTTTTTGGGTAAAATATCCCCAGTCTTGTTTCTTCATATCAGCGTGTGAACAACCATAAATAGCTTCGTTGTTTGTTTTCATCCAATCACCAATCTCTTTTGCAATGCTAGTTTCTTCCTGACGGATGTTTCCTTTCCCATCAGGTCCGAAGTTGATGACAAAATTACCACTTAGCGATACTGATTTTACCAACATCTCGATCAAATTGTAGGGTGTTTTCACATATCCTTTCCAATGTGAATTGTACCCCCACTGATTATCTGGAATTGTCATCACACAATCCCAATCGTGTCCATGTACATCTTCTATAGAGTTGGGAAGGTTGCGTTCCCATCCTTGTTCATAATCCCCCATCATGACTCCGTTCGAATCAACATGGCGTTTTCCAAAGTCATCGGCCCGGAAGCGACTTCCTATTATTAACCCAGGCCTGAGAGTTCTCATTTCGGTCTCCAGTTCATCAGCAAACTCAGCTTGCTTTACCCATGACTTGTCCCAGGTTCCGTCAAACCAAAGTCCTTTCGCAGAAGGGTAAGAAGTAAGTAATTCGAGCAGTTGGTTGCGGGTAAATTTCTTGAAACTTTCGAACGCGATACTGTCTTCTGGACTTTTAATGTCGTATCGCCAACCCTGATGACTCCAATCCATCACCGAAAAATATAGGTAAACGTCTATTCCAACCTTATTGTAGGCATCTACAACCTCTTTAACAATATCTTTTTTGTAGGGGGTGTTGGCTATTGTATATTCAGTATATTTGCTTGGCCACATACAGAACCCGTCGTGGTGTTTTGTTGTAAAGATAACATATTTAGCACCCATATTTTTAGCTTGCTCAGCCCATTTGTTTGCATTGAAATCAACAGGATTAAACTGTTTATACAAGTTATCGTATGTTTTTCTCCAATCATTCGGAGCATCTTTGCCCGACCATGAGCGAATCCATTCGGCAGCACCACCATAAGTTTTACCGTCCCATCCTCCGCCTGGAATGGAGTATATCCCCCAATGGATAAACTGTCCCAAGCCATATTCTCGCCATCTTTGCATGGTTGCGTCGGTTCGTTTGCCAGAGCGATGCGATCCATGTTTAAGTGAGATTTGAGTTGTTTTTTCTTGTGAAAATGTTTGTCCGCAAATAAGCCCTAATAGTAGGGTGATTAGAATACTTCTTTTTTTCATGTGTTTATATAGTATTATTTATGAATATTAATTCCCTTGCACCATTATCTGTTTTTAACAAGAAAAAATGAGGGTACATTTCAAAATTGATATAATTCTGTGCCAGCTAATAAAAAAGCACCTACACCATACACCGAAGTCATCTCTTTTGTAACTTTTTTCGGATCTGCACCAATCGGTTGTACCCATCCTAATTTACCGTTTTCGTCTACAGCCGAAGCAAGCGCACGCCATGCTTTTCTTACAACAGGTTTGAATTTTTCTTTGTCCAGTAAACCCTCGTTGATACCATATGCCAAAGCATAGGTAATCAATGATGTAGCACTTGTTTCGGGCGCCGGATAGCTAGTCGGGTCTAATAAACTTGCATGCCAGAATCCATTTTTGTCTTGTAATGAAGCAAGTCTTGGTACTAGCTCCTTGAATAGATTTTGGTAAAACAGACGGTACTGAGAACCTTTTGGCAATATTTTCAAGAGATCGACCAACCCTGCGGCTACCCAGCCGTTGCCTCTGCCCCAGAATACTTTTGCTCCATTTTTCTCCTGCTTATTGAAATAACTGTCATCTCTATAAAACAGCTTCTCTTTAGGGTCATATAAATGGTTGTATGTTTTTTTAAATTGTTCATCCATGAATTCGATATATCGCAAATTTCCTGTCAATGTATAGAGTTCGGCAAATACTGGAGGCGCCATGAACAAAGCATCGCTCCATGTCCAGGTCTGCTTGTTGGTGTGACTCATATTACCGTTGGGTGGATAGTTTATAATCCAATCAATGCGTTTCTGTACTGACTTAAGCATCTCTTCTTTTCTGAATTTTTTATAAAGCCCTAAATAGGTTTGTGCAATACAAAGTTCATCAGCGTGATAGAGCCCGTATTTTGGATAGTTAATAAAGTTTTCTGCAATTTTCCATTGGTTCTCCGCTCCTAATTTAGTCAGCCAGTCATAATAAGCGATGCTATCTGGAGCTATTTTTGCCCATTGCAACATTCCGAAATATAGCGTGGCATTAGTCCACGAATCTATACCAAAATCATGAGATTGATTTGTTGAATAGGTGAAGTTCTTAATTTGCCAATCGGCCACTTTTTTTAATGTGTTTTTTATTGAATCTTTATTTATTACGACAGCAGGTTGAGTAGACGACTCTTTTTTAGATTGCCCTGCGGAGAATTGCCACGGAAATACAATAATAAAAAAAGAAATAATTATTCTCATTTTCATAGTATAAGTTGAATATTGAAACTGATGCAAATGTACTTTTACTTAGCTAATACATGCTTGTCTTTATTGTCTATTGTTTTGCCCTATTCGCCAAAGGGAACAACGAAAGTGCAATAATACATAAACTGGGTAAAATATTTGCTTGAAATATGAATAACTAGCACTAAATGCAGGAAGAAAGATTCTGATATGAGGGGTTTTCCGTCAGCCACTATTCTGTTTTGAGGATGTACTTGTATCAGATTCATAGCATTCTGGATACTAAAGTGTGGACTGTAATTGGCGGTGTGATAGTCTGATGTTGTTCAATTGAACAAAAGAAATAGCAAATAGAGCAACTGTAATAATTTACATTCCTTTACTTTTGCTTTTGTATTAATAACATATTTTAATGATTGTAGTTATTCGTGGAAAGTAGTTAGGACGGGTATAAAATGTAATATCAATATTGAGAAAAACGTACTAATTAATTTTAGAAGACAAGTAGATATATTGATGTATTTACTCGTCTTTATCGAATACAGATCATTATTTGAGATCATTATTTATCAATAATCAACCACATTATTAACCTTTTATGAACTATTTAAAACAAAACGTATGAGTATCAATTTATTGCGACACAAGAAAAGCTTGTTTAGAGTGATATTTTCTCTGCTCTTAACTTTTTCAATGACAATGTCCTTGAAAGCACAGTCTAAAGATTCAATCTCATGGCAAGCGAAAAGTGTAACAAATGGAGTAACTAAAAAACCTGTTTTATTCGGGATGTCATCTCCTGAATTGATGTTACAATCTGTATCTACAGTCAGCGGCGATCAATTATTGCATCGACCTGCATTTCAAATGGAAAATTTTTTTTATGGAACACTTCCCGGTCTGAAGGTCAGTCTTGAAAATGGATTGCCAAGCAGCCAAGCCTCTATTTATTTGAGAGGTTCAAGTCCTTTAATTGTTGTAGATGGAATTCCTAGGTCGGATGCCAATATTCCGGTAAGTCAAATAGAGTCTGTCTCAGTTATCAAAGACGGATTAGGTTTATCAATGTTAGGAATGGCTAGCGGTAACGGCGTCTTGTATATCAAAACTAAAAGAGGAATGATTTCCAAACTTCAAGTTGGGTTTACGGCTCAAATGGCCACTTCGAAAGAAATTTTCAGGCCCAAGCATTTGGACGCATTCAGCTATGCTACATTGTTAAATGAAGCACGTGTTAATGATGGTTTGTCACCTCTTTACTCGCAAACAGCTTTGGATTTGTATCAGTCTGGTACAAAACCTTATACTTTCCCAAATGTTGACTGGATGAAACAAATCCTTAAAGATTATGCTCCTATTCAACAGTACAATGTAACTTTCCGCGGTGGGTCAAACGCTGCTCGCTACTTCATCGATTTGAATTATTATAATCAAGCTGGTTTCATTAAAGAAGATAAATCTATCAACACGTATTCTACATCCAACAACTACAAAAAGTTCTCATTAAGAGCAAACTTGGATGTCGATCTATCACCGACAACACTTCTAGAAGCAAATGTTTTTGGCCAAATGTTTAGAGAGATAGCTACAGGATCAAGTGTTACTGCCATTTACAGCTCTTTAAATGAAACTCCCAGAAATGCATATCCTGTTCTGAATCCAGATGGTTCATTGGGTGCTTCTCTTCAATATTCTAATAATATTTATGGAAAGACAATCTACTCAGGATATACTTTATATCCAAAAACGGACTTAAATATTGATATGGCATTGACCCAGAAGTTTAAAGGTGTATTTGACGGGGTGTATCTTAAAGGTGCATTTTCATATAATTCATCCTATCGTGAAGCACTGAACAGAACAAAATCTATTGGAGTTTCATATTTTTGGCAAGATCCTAACGATAATTCAGATCCCACAAGTGCTAACTATACCGTATTGTCAACCGCAGGCACACAAGCGAACTCATCAAGTTATAATCGCCAGAACAGACTATTGTCCGGTAATATCACTTTAGGTTACGATTTCAATCTTAACAAACATGCCTTTCAAACCAAAGTTGTTGGCAACTATACCAACTATCTTTTGCAAGGAACCAATCTGCCTTTTATTAACAGTGGTTTAACTTTCAATGCAGAATATAATTACGATAAACGATATTTAGCGGAAATTGCGCTGAATACCATGCAATCTAGCCAGTACAAACCTGGGAAGAGAAGAGGTTACTTCCCTGCTGCAGGTATTGGATGGGTCATTTCACAAGAAGATTGGTTTCAAAAGAATCTATCAACAATCAATTTCTTAAAACTGAGAACAACTTATGGTGTAAACGGAGATAACGGTTCTGCTGCATATTATAGAGCAGGTACAGGTAATGTAAGCGACTATTACAACTATATGAAGTACTACAACTCAACCGGTTCTGTTTACACTGGCGGGAGCACTATTATATCAAGCTCATACTTGTATGAAGCCACTTTACCTTACACATCAACTTGGGACCATATAAACAGATTCACAGCAGGATTCGATCTAAAGGCATTTAGCAACACTCTTACTGCTACCGTTGAGTTTTTCAATAATGAATACTCAAAAATACCGCAAAACAGAATTACCAACAACAGCTATATTTACGGAGTTGGTCTTCCATCTGAAAACACATTGAAATACAGAAATAGTGGCATAGAAGTAGATTTGGCTTACAATCGTACCTTCAATCAGGTGAATGTATATGGCAACGTGAATGCAACATTCTATAAAACAAAGCTAAAGTATAATGGAGAACCTACTTATCCTGAATCGTACATGCAACGTGTGGGGCAACCATATGGGATAATTTTCGGTTATGTGGCTGACGGGCTGTTCAAAGATCAGACAGAAGTGGATAACTATCTTAGCTCTTATGCAACTGTATCAGATTATAACCCACAACCTGGTGACATCAAATATCTCGACCTGAACGGTGACCACTTTATTGACGGAAAAGACATCAAATCTATCGGCACACACAAAGCTCTCATTGAATATGGATTCATGGTGGGTGCAACATGGAAAAGATTTGATTTGAGCACTCAGTGGGCGGGTATTGCCAATAATGATGCTATCATCCAAGACATGCCTTTTGGTGTTAACACTTCCAACAATTCGTACGGACACGCATTGGAAAAGCACTTGAATCGCTGGACGGCAACAAACAATAATCCTAATGCCGATTACCCAAGACTTTCTGCAACTGGCAATGGTTATAATACAAGAACTTCTACTTTCTGGCTAAAAGATGTTGGTTATTTGCGACTGAAGAATATTGAACTTTCATATACACTACCTGACAAATGGACGCATAAAATCAAACTATCTAGTGCGAGATTATTCACAAATGCATGTAATATTCTAACCATTTGTCCTCTGAAGGGTACAGATCCGGAATTGTTAACAAATTCAGGAAGCGTACTTCCAAATATCAAATCATATAATGCAGGTATATCTATTCAATTCTAAAAAAACGAGAGAATGAAACATCTATTTAGAAAAACAGCATTAGGGTTATCCATTGTTATGGCTTTGGGGCTCTACTCATGTAATACTTTTGAAAATGAGCCGTTGGAGAGACTATCTGAAGACCAGGCTTTTAATCCAACAGACTCAACAGCAAAATATTTCACACAAAGTTTTTTTGCCATTTATGCACAATTACCTGATCTGCATAATAGAATCAGCCAAAACTACCTAGATGCGGGCACCGATGATGCCGTTCCAACTATTTATACGAATGATGGTGTTGAAAGTTTCCGCAACGGGCGATTATCACCCTCTAACACAGTTGATGGTCTTTCCATGTGGTCGCTTTGCTATACAGGCATTAGAAGAGCCAACCTATTCCTTTCAAAATGGGATGCTCAACCGGCGACCAACAAACTACCCGAACCCAGCCGTACATATATGAAGGGTGAAGCGATTTTGTTGAGAGCTTATTTCTACTTTGAACTCCTCAAGCGATGGGACGGTGTACCTATCGTGTACGACAAAGTGTATAATCTGGAAGATACAATTAATGTTCCCAGAAGTTCGAGAAATGAATGTGTAGATTACATCAATGCTCAGATAGATGATGCCATGAAGTATCTTCCGGCAGCGAATGTAGCAGCCAGTTCAGATCCGATGTATTACCGCATGAATAAAGGTGTTGCATTGGCTCTACGTTCACGGCTTGCACTCTATCTTGCCAGCCCTTTGTATAACCCGACAAATGATTTGACCAAATGGCAGGCAGCAGCAGATGCAGCAAAAGCAGTAATCAATCTTAATGTATACTCTTTGCATACTACATCTCCTGGATTCCAAACCTTATTTGTCACCTTGAAAAATAATGAGGTAATCATGGGCAATGTGATCACGTCATCATCGGGTAGCAATTCTGTTGAGTTGAATAATAGCCCTTGCGGATACTATACTTCTGCCTTTAGATGTAATGGATACACCAGTCCAAGCCAAAACCTGGTAGATGCATTTTTAACGATCAATGGCAAAACAATTGATAAAGATCCTACTTATAACCCTCAAGACCCATATAAGAATAGAGACCCACGTTTGAAATACACAGTATTTTATAATGGTTCAACTTGGTTAAAACGGTCTGTGGAAACGTTTGAAGGAGGCTTGGATAAACCTAATCGGCAAACTGCTCAAACGCAAACCGGTTACTACCTTAGAAAATTCATGGGAAACAATGAAACATCGTCTTCATTAGCCTCGCAAAAAAGAGCCTATAATATCATCCGATACGCTGAAATCCTACTTAATTACGTAGAAGCCTTGAATGAAGTGAATAAGGATAATCCTGATATCATCACCTATATGAAGCAAATCAGGAGCAGAGCAGGTATCACAGCAGGATCTGATGGACGCTATGGTTTACCCACAACTTTTACTCAAAGTGAAATGCGCGAGATTATCAGAAATGAAAGACGCATTGAATTAGCCTTCGAAGAACATCGTTTCTGGGATATACGTCGTTGGAAAATAGCGGAAACAGTTATGAATCAGCCCATAAAAGGCATGGTTATTACAAAACAAGCTGATGGCACGTTTACATATGCTACAACGAATGTTCGCACTCAACAGTTCGATGCTTCAAAAATGTATTGGTATCCGATACCAAGAAATGAAATGGTTGCTAATAGCGCTTTAACTCAAAATATCGGATGGAATTATTAGTTTACTTGCCAAAAATAGAATTATGAAAAACAGATTAATAATAATAGCATTATTCGCTCTTTTGCCGCTTTATGCTATAGCTCAAATTAATATCAAAGGTACAGTTGTTGACCAATCGGGCAATCCCCTAATCGGCGCTGCGATTGTAGAAGCCGAAAATATACGCAACGGTACAACCTCGGATGTAGACGGCAAATTTTCGCTCAAAGTAAAATCTTCATCTTCAAAGATTTGGATTAAATACATCGGTTATGTCGACAAAACATTAACTGCCGGTTCGATACTCAAGGAATCAACGATCGAGTTGGAAGACGATTCAAAGATATTGCCGGAAGTTCAGATTGTACAAATGGGGTTTGGAACTAAAAGCAGAATCTCAAATGTGGCGGCAATCAGTCAAATAGACAGTAAAAGCATTCGTCAATCTCCTTCTGCGAGTATTCAAAATGCTCTTGTCGGTAAATTACCGGGTTTGTTTCAATTGCAACGAAGCGGACAGCCGGGCAATGATGCCGCCAATTTGATGATTCGAGGAATTTCATCATCATCAAACAATACTCCTTTAGTGCTTATTGATGATGTAGAATCTACTATCCAAGCACTTACGCAAATGGACCCAAACGACGTAGAAAGCATATCCATATTAAAGGATGCAGGTAGTACTGCGATTTTTGGTATTAAAGGGGCAAACGGGGTTATTTTAGTCACCACTCGTCGAGGAGAAGAAGGTGCTGCTAAAGTTACCTTTAGAACAGATTTTGGTGTTCAACAACCTACTTATGTTCGAAAAAGCCTTTCATCGTACGAATCGTTAATGCTTATCAGAGAGCAGTATCTAAATAATAACATATTATCAGATCTCAGTGGAGTTGACCCAAGCTTCAAGCCCGAAAACTCCAACAGTTTATTGGCATCCGACGTTTTGGAGCACTACAAGTTGCAAGACATGCCATATGTTTATCCCAATGTGGATTGGTACAAAGAGCTCTATCGCCAGGCTTCAATACAAACGAAACAGACTTTTGATATTCAAGGCGGATCAAAAAATGTAAAATATTTCCTCTCGCTTGGTTATCTTCATCAAGATGGTATGTTGAAAAAATATTCAACCGAAGGATTCAACAACCAATATTATCTCAACCGATACAATGTGCGTGCTAATCTTGACTTTAACATTACCAAAAGTACTTTGTTAAAGTTAGGTGTAAATGGTGTAATCGATGAGAAGAATGAGCCCTATTTGCCTGATCCAAGACGAACAGGAGGTGCTTTGCCCTTTTTTGCCCGCATCAGTTCAGGTACACTTAACTCATGGTTGTACCCCGTGTATAATGAGAATGGAACCTATGGAGGGCGGACAGGTAACGCATCCACCAACCCGGTTTCTTTACTTCAATGGGGAGGATACACCCGTACATTTACTAATAATGTTGTTGGAAATGCTGCTATAGAGCAAAAATTGGATTTTATAACACCTGGTCTAAAAGTAAAAGGGTTGTTGGCTGTAACCAATACCTGGTCTTTTTACAAAAGTTTAACCCGCGACACATTCCTGGAATATCAATATGATTCAAATTCAGGCACCTATAATTCATGTACTCCGGATACGTATGTATTACCCAATCTGTCGTCTGCTTCCGGCTACAGTTCAAGCTATCCGTATCTCAAATTAGGAACGCAGATTCATTTGAGCTACAATCGAAAATTCGGTCCTCATAATTTGGCCGCTTTAATCTTAGCTTCATGGAATAGCTCGCGAAGTGCTGCTGACACTCCTGATAATTCAAAAGGTTATAATTCGCGCATCAGTTATGATTATAAATCAAGATACATGGTAGAACTAAGTGGAGCATACAACGGTTCAGACAAATTTAAAGCCAAGAAACGTTTTGATTTGTTCCCCGCTCTTAGCTTGGGGTGGAACATCAGCGAAGAACCGTTTGCCGGGGATTTCTTAAGAGATAAACTTGGTGTAGAGTATTTTAAGTTAAGAGGCTCATATGGTGTGGTAGGTTCTGATTATTTCAACAGCTCATTTTCGAACTATTATGTTGAAAAGTATGTAACATCTGGAGGGTATTACTTTGGTGAAAATCCAACATACGTAAATGCGATGGTTTTATCTCAGCTTCCAAACGATAATGTTAGCTGGGAAAAAGAGAAAAAATTGGATATTGGAACTGATATACGGTTGTTCAAAGGTAAATTAGGAATCACAGCCGATTATTTCTTCAATAAACGATACAATATTCTCCTTGCCAGAGGTTCTATGCCCTATTATATAGGAATTCCTTCTTCTGTTTTGCCTCCTCGGAATATGGGTAAAAACCAGAATCAAGGTTTCGATGGAGAAATCACTTGGCGTAGCAAGATCAATAAAAACTTCAGTTACAACATCAGAGGAACTGTATCTCATGCTGTAAATAAGGTTTTATTCAACGACGAGGCCAGAAACATGTATCCGGCTCTTATGGCAACGGGGCACAACCTCGGTAGAACTGTGGGTTACATTTGGGATGGATTCTATCAGTCTCAAAGTGACATAGCCAACAGTCCCAAAGATGGATTGAGTAGAAATCTAAAACCAGGAGACTTGAAGTATAGAGATATTAGTGGTCCGGAGGGTAAACCGGATGGAGTAATTGATCCTTATGACCAAACAGATATCGGACATAACTATCCAGACTATACTTTTGGCCTCACATTGGGATGCAGCTACAAAAACTGGGATTTTTCAGTACTGTTTCAGGGCGCTACCGGTGGAGTTATAAGCTCGCAGACGCTCTTACAAATTGGTAATGACAATGGCGTGCCATCTGATATTCATACCAAACGATGGAGCTATTTTGATAAAGATTGGAATTTTGTAACGGATGAAGCTACTTTGATCGAGATGAATAAAAGCGCAGAATTTCCACGCTTTGGAGGTGCTAATTCTCATAGTTCCACTTTCTGGCTACGTCCGACTGACTACTTGCGATTAAAGAATATTGAAATCGGATACAATTTCTCAAGGAGACTAACAAAAACTCTTGGAATTAATAGTGCCCGTGCATTTGTTACCGGTCAGAATCTGATTACATGGTGTGGACTAAATCTTTATCAAGTCGATCCGGAGTCAAATTCAGATGCTGATCGGGCTGCCTATTCCAGCTATCCGCAACAACGTCTGTTCAATTTCGGATTGCAAGTGACATTCTAAATAAAATCTACTTAATTTACAATTTGTGATTATGAAAGCTATATTTAAAAAATCGATATTTGTTTCGTCCCTAGCTGCTCTATTTTTGTCTGTGGGTTGCACAGAATCTAGCGAAGGATTTCTTGATTCAAAAGCCGACACTGTTGTTGATCGACTTTGGGTCTTTTCCGATAGTACACGAACAGAACAATATCTGGCAAATGTGTATTCAAAACTAATTAAACCTTACTTTGCCGAGCAGGGTGGAACTGGCTATTATGCCGACTGGGACGGGGCAACAGATAATACCTGCCTGCTTTGGACAGGTGCAACCAGACTGAGTAACACACTTGCATTTAATGATTACAGCTCTTATCTTTCTCCGGCTTCATGTAGCGAGTTTTTAACAAAGTGGAGTGAAACCTACATTGCTATAAACACTGCAACTACTTTTTTACTTAATGTAGATCAGAGTCCTCTTTCAGCTTCCAGAAAAGAGCGAATGAAATCTGAAGCTCGCTTCTTGAGATCCTATTATTACTATTATCTTTTGACTTATTGGGGAGGGGTGCCTCTTTTGAAAGATAATGTATATGGCGACTCCGACATTCCGAAAGAGACGCGGGCCACTTATGCAGAAATGGTTGATTACATTGTTTCGGAAATGGATGCAATAATACCTAATTTGCCAACCTCCTATGAAGCGACCGATTATGGAAGAATTGAAAGAGGGGCTGCTTTGGCACTAAAGGCAAAAGTTCTTTGGCTCGCTGCTAGTCCTCTGTCTAACGGTGGTAATGTAGGAACTGATGATACGAAAGCATTCCTGGGTTACGATTCGTATGATGTAAACCGTTGGCAAAAAGCGAAAACAGCCATTGAAGCTGTATTGAATGCAGGCTACTCATTGGTGGAGGACAATGCAACAAGGCCTGGTTATGGCTTTTATCTGGTAACAACAACCAGAAAAAATACCGAGTGTATTTTTAAATTGTTACTGCAAGCAACGGGATTTACCAGCAGCTACTTGCTCCCTGCATCTCGCGGCGGACAGCACTATCAGTACCCCTATCAGGAGTTGGTGGATGCATTCCCAATGAAAACAGGAGAATCAATTAAGGCTTCAGGAACAACTTATAACCCAGCCAAACCTTATGAAAACAGGGATCCTCGCTTTTACAATACCATCATTTATGATGGTGCAAAATGGATTACCTCCTATTCCTCTCAAACTCCAGGAAGGGTGAATCTTTATTATAAAGCAACTACAGACGGAATGGGATATGATTCTTATTCTACTTATACAGGTTATATTTTAAGGAAATTCGTTAAGGAATCCAGTTACGGCAGTAGTGGAGCCAACGATTCGGGATTTCCTATTTTTCGTTTAGCAGACTTTATGTTAATGTATGCTGAAGCGCTTACTGAATTGGATGTGGATGCAAACCGAAGCACGATTGAAAGTCAACTGTTTGCCATCAGAAAAAGAGCCGGTATAGTAGCAGGAGCCAATCAAAGGTACGGTGTTCCCACCAATATGACCAAGGATGAAATGATCTCTTTTATTATCAATGAAAGACGCATTGAGTTTGTAAGTGAAGGTGGAATTAGATTTGTTGACCTGTTGCGTCGTAAACTCAAGGAAAATCTGAATGATTATAATCCTACCGGCATTAAATGGACCGGTTATGACAGCAAGACACAGACTTGTTCTAACTTTGAAATCATAACGGTTAGAAAACCATTTAAATTCGAATCACCTCGCGATTACCATTTTGCAATTCCATTATCAGAATTCAATAGGGCAAAAGGTACTTTGATTCAAAATCCTGGTTGGAAATAGAATTGTATTCTTTATTTATTTTCAAAGAGAGTGTCTCACAAAGGCACTCTCTTTTTGCTTATCTACTTGCCTGGTTCTGAAATACTATTTCTATATAAAACTATTTTGTGAACCTCCAATCTCTGCAGGCACAAATAAATTGTTTATTTCTCAGCCCCAAAAATAGATAAGTACAGAAGCTGCTAATCCATAAATTGCCAGCTAAAAAAGCAACTCAATGAATTAACCAAAACTGTGTCTTACCCTATAAAAGGTGGTTCTTCGTCACTTTAGTTGAAGGTTATATCTTTGTGCTTGTTTTGATTCCAAATACACACATAACACTTTTTAATGTGTGCATTTATCATTTCGTACATGTTTAATAGTTAGGATATTAGGCGTATATTTTGCATTTTTATATCGCCAAACAGAAAGAACAAAGCAATGCCTAAATATCCTAACAAGAACAAATATAACAATAAAACCCTAAAACCGAGTTTTAGAACAACTGAAACTTTTTCCGATACAATACACCCCTTCAACGAAATTTTCAAATCTTCAATGCTTCATGTTGAATCATTAAGGGTTATAGACACAGAAATTATTTTATATTTAAAATCCTCAAAAACATTTGGTGTTTGCCCATATTGTGGAGCGATAAGTTATAAGGTGCATAGTGTTTATGCCCGTACTCTGAGAGATTTGCCTGTTCTAAACCATAAAGTCAGTATATTTTTTCAAGCCCGTAAGTTTTTCTGCAAGAATACAATTTGTTCGAAGAAAACTTTTGCGGAACAACCCGGAGATGAAATATGCAGATATAGAAGGCGCACTAAACGTTGTGAAACTATTATTGGTAATCTTGGAGTAAGAATGTCCGCCATAAATACCGGGGTATCATTGAAATCAATGCAAATCCCGGTGAGTCCCAGCACGGTTCTGAGAACAATCTATCGGATGGATATACCTGATTGTGGAGTCATAACAACTCTTGGTGTAGATGATTGGGTTTTTCGCAAGGGAGTAACTTATGGGAGTATTCTTGTTGATTTAAAGACGAGAGACGTAATTGATTTGCTTGCTGACAGAGAAACGGAGAGCTTTGAATGTTGGATAAGAAAACATTCCGATGTAAATCTGGTCAGCCGTGACCGGTCCACGAATTATTCTTCGGCTATAGCAAATACAGGGAGAGATATAGCGGAAGTTGCCGACAGATTTCATTTAGTAAAGAATATGCTTGATTGTGTTACCAAAATAATAATCGATAATTATTCGGATTATAGAAAAGCAATTCGCCCGGAAGAAGTACCTATGAATAAAACTCCATTAGAGAAACTAGAGGGAATCACAGAAATGGCCACCGAAATAGAGCAAAAAACCGATTCTAGAATAAACATGTTTAATGAAGTGAAAGAACTACAGTCTAAAGGTTTTAAGATTAATGCAATAGCAAGAAGATTGCACATCGCCAGACAAACGGCCCGTAAATACATGCAGTATGAAACACTTCCTATAAGAAGAAGCAGTCCAAGGAATGAATATTATAAGTTTGATCAATATGTAGAGAGTGAATGCGCCAAAGGAAAAACATTAAAAAGCACTTATAAGGATGTCGTAAATAAAGGTTTTACAGGGGGCCTTAGTCCGTTTTATTACCATTACAGGCATCTTTGCTGAAAAAGAGAAAAGAAAACAGGATGTATCAGAAAGGATAAACCGGTTGACAAGCGAGAACCATTAATACCTGTAAAAACTATATCCGCTGTTGTTTTCAAAAGCATACGAGAATACAAATTGAATGAAAAAGATAAAGATTTAATGAGCATATTGATGGGGCTGAAATGGTTTGAATCTTTATATAGAGCAGCCGAATCATTCTATAAAACAATCATGGGTAACAAAGCTGAATTGTTGGATCAATGGATTGAAAAACATAAAAATACAACTCTATCTAAGTTAAGAACATTTATCATAGGAATAAAATTAGATATTAAAGCTGTAAGAAATACTATCATTTACCCAATATCAAATGGAATTGTTGAAGGATTTGTGAATAAGCTTAAAGCTATAAAAAGAATAATGTATGGAAGAGCCGGATTAGAACTGCTAAAAAGGAAAATGATCCTAACAAATAAAAGCTTTCAACTAAAGTGACGAAGAACCACCCATTACAGAATTTAGAGCAGTATTAGTCAACCCAAAACCATCGACTAGAGAAACAAGGTAATGAGTTAATTCAAACAACACGAAGAGTTACCCCAATCATGTACAAGATTGAGTCCAAACATGTACAAGATTTAGGGTAAACATGTACATGATTGGGTTAACCATTCATCAATAAATGGTTAATTCTTCCTTTAAGAATTTTAATCTGGTGTGAAGGGTGTTTTAAAGCCTGAGGGTGTTAGTCTCTTGTAATGTGTATTATTGCACTATCTGCCGCTAAATAGATTTTTTGGTTGCAAATAACAGGTACACTCTTAGGTTGATGGAAGGGGGGGCAAAGTGGCAATGTAAACTACTGCCACCCATGCATCACCCTCTTCTTATTAATTAATACACAGTTAATCAGATCGATATATTTTTTTGCATAAACCAAAGGTGGTGTCAGTGGTGCAGTAAAAACATTCTGTTTCCCTTTTCCGAAATTAAATTTTTAAAATTCTTTTTTTGAAGTTTTTTTTATTCTTCTTTTTCGTGACTTAAAAACCACCTTTTCATCTCCACCCTCTGCACAATATAAATCTATAATCAACTAAACTACATGTGATTAATATATTTGATTTGTTAATATTTATTTTAGTCAAATAAGAAATAAAGATACATAAAAAAGGGACAAGTCACTTTCTGCACATAAAATGGGTTGTTTTTAGTCGTTTATTGCATCGCACTCCATTTATGATGTTGAGGAAAACAAAAACTGCCCCGATATTTCGGAGCAGTCTCAAGATGAAATCATAAAATGTACTTACTTGATAGCAACAGTAAGAGGTGAACGCGCATTCTGAGCAAATTCATCCACATAACTGAACCAGTACGCTGAACTGTTGAATCCTCATTTGCTCCAGCCTGAACCGAAGTAATAGACAAATTCAGAGCCCGGTTCGTAGTCGCTGGTGGCTAATATATACCCGTTTTTCCCATCCTTAATTTAGAGTCTTCGGCTCCTTATAAGGGCACTACCTTAGTCTCTTTCACATTATCAGGAAAAACCGCACCTACTTAAATTTGTCCATTGTCAGGGTCCTTCGGGTCTGTATATGTAATATAGCCTTTCTTAGAAAACATGGCATAATAATTACTCCCTTTGTGGATAACAATACCTGTAGCAATAGGCAAAGACTCTTTCAATTTACAGAAAGAGACTACAACCTTATTCAGTTGTGAGCCATCATTCAATGAGATTATGCTTGTTTCAACAACAGAAAAGTTGTTTTTGATGGTGACTGGATGATAGACTAATTTCACGGTGAAGAATAAAGGTCCGTTGTCCAAATCCTCTTGTGTTACAGAACAATATGGATAAACCAGTGTGCTGTCAATCAATAAAGTAGATATTCCTGTTCTTAGTTTAGGTCCTACTTAAAAGCCAGCATGCTCTTTGTCGTTTTCACTCATCTTAGCCTCGCGATTTTTCTCTCCAGTATAATTCCACTCAATCATATCTTCGTAGCTCTTGCCATTCTTTACAGCAACAGTTTTGAGCACATTCTTTCCGTTTGCCAACGTAACCTTATCGAAGATGTAATGCACTGGGGTGTATCCTTGCTTTATTCCTGTCAGTTCCTTTCCGTTTAAGTATACCTTGGGGGTACCTATATTTGAGTAAACTGTAACTGATGTAACTTGCTTCTCGCGATTGGTGTTTCTTCTTTGGGTAAGATATAAAACAGGCTCTTTGCTCCAGTTGGCCTTATACCAGAAATAAGAATCCTTTTTTATTTTTCGGTCGAAAGTGACCAACCCTTTCAGGTTTCTTGCCGGAACTCCTCCTCGTGTCCACATTGGAACAGCAAAGTCGAACATATTCCATAAGTACGAAGCGATAATATAGGGGTGGTTAGCAATCACACTCCATTGGTACTCGTGTGTTTTTGTTTGAAAAGTTTCAGGATAAAATGGATCGCTCCAGTTTAAAGACTCATCTAAATATTCGGTTTGATGTGCAATATTAGCATCTGCTCCATATTCTGATAACATCAGTTTCTGGTAGGGATACTTCTTTTCCATTTCTTTCACCCAAGGTTTAATATCACCTATTTTCTTCTCATACCAACCAAAATAACGATTCATACCTTGTATATCAGCATTCATGTTTACGGGATGTTCAGCATGTCCATATCCATTCACAGAAACGGTAAAACGATCAGGGTCTTCAGTCTTGGCTAAATCGTGCAAGGATTGTGTTAGAGAACTTGTGTATTCGTGAGGTTGATAAACCTCATTATGCAATCCCCAAACATAAATGGAAGGATGGTTAAAGCTCTGACGAATCATTTCCCGAAGCTGTGTCTGTGCATTCTCAGCTTCTTTTCCCGTTACCCTGTTCACAAAAGGAATCTCAGCCCAAATAATCAGTCCCAGACTATCGCAACGAGAATAAAGGTACTCAGACTGTTGATAGTGAGCAAATCGAACAGTTGTGGCTCCAATATCCATGATCATGGCAAGGTCAGAATCATGGTTTTCGTTCTTCAAAGCACTACCCAGTCCCCACCAGTCCTGATGACGAGTGACCCCATACATAGGATATCTTTCACCATTTAGATAAAACCCTTTACCAGCAACAATCTCGTATTTTCTTACACCCAGAGGTTGTGTTACTTCATCGATTACTTTTCCGTCTTTTATTAAACGCGAAACAACTTTATAAAGATAAGGGTCCTTTCTACCCTGCCACAAATGAGGTTGTTTCATGGTGAAAGTAGAGAAATAAGTCTGTGATCCTTGCGGTGTAAGATCGAACGACTTTGTATCGCTGGAGACCTTTTTTCCTACTTGGTTGTAAATCGTATTTTCCAGCTTTAAGGAGACCGGCTGTAGAGTTGCATTGTCAAGCTTTACCTTCACTGTTATATCAGCCTGTTGCTTTGATACATTTTTCTGAGTAATGTATACTCCCGAAGAGGCGCAGTCGGTTACCGTGATATTGTTTTTTTCTGTTATTATGAGCCACACCGGGCGATAAATACCTCCATATACTCCAAACAGCCCATGATTAACAGGAATCACATCGGGACGTGCAGTATTGTCTGCCTTTACAATGATCTCATTGTTAGCCCCCGGCTTTATTGCAGTTCCTATCTCACAAGCAAAAGCCGAATATCCTCCCTTATGAGTCCCCACTAAATTTCCGTTTACATACACCTCGGAACAAGCTCCTACTCCTTCAAAGCGAAGAAAAACACGTTTCTCCTGAAGTGTTTCGGGAAAGAAATATGTTTTCCTGTAATAGCCCACTCCTTCATAAAAGTCATTGCTTCTTACCTGCATATCCTTTGCATTCCAGGTATGAGGTATTTCCACTTTTTCCCATCCTGAATTCCATTTTTGAGCTGCTTGCATAGCCTCTGACGAAAATGGCCCCTTCTTAAACTGCCAATCAGTGTTGAAAGAAAGAACCTCTCGACCTTGTACAGGGGGTGGTGTTAGTAATAATACACTAAGAAAAGCCGTCAATAATAAAAAAAATCGATTCATGTGTTTTTAATATTTGGTTTATTTTATAGAGCTGCCTCCACACGTGTTCAGTTGACTGAGACAGCAAATACTTTTAAATTAGAATAATCGGTTGCATACAAATTTTGAGTCAGGTGAATCAAATACCAACTTGTCGTCACTAAGCATTTAAAAAGCGACTGCATTTTTCCAGCCACTCATTGTTGGCTTTGTTCCGTTGATGGTTATTGTTTTTTGTTACAGCAACATTCAACGTAAACAATCATAGTTTAATCTACAAATATACTGAAAAATAACCGTTGATTTAGTAAGTCTAAATGCTTTTATTTAAGCTAGAATTACATCGACTTATTAATACGAATTACCTCATAAAAATCTTTATAGAAATCATTCTTTCCTTTCACGCCGGCACAGTAAAGTTGTAATTGCCAGAAAGGGATGTCTCATATTGTTTCAAATATGGATTTTTTACCTCATAGTTATCTACAAAGCCTGAAAAACCATTTAGGGTCGAAGATTATTGGTCGCAGAATACACAGGCAGCACCTGACGTTTTATTTTGAGTCCAGTTGCTGAATCACCTTCTGATCCAAAGCGGTCGAGCACCATATAAAGAACCTCTTTGTTGTGTTTTCATGCGCTTTAATCAATCTGTCTATTTTACACATTTCGTTTTATATCCCATAGACGTTTCCATAAACACACAAGGATAAAACCACTCAGCCATGTGTATGAAAGTGGTTAACCAAAGGCTTAAAGCAACTTAATCATAAGGTTATGCATATAGCAGATGGCGATTCACCGGGCTTGGGTTCGCTAAAATCAGAACACCCAGCTTAAATGGCCGGTAAAGAAAATATCCGTTTTAGATTTGATAGGAGGTGTTTGCAAGGGACATAATCAATCTTCAATGTATAACAAAGAAATCTGTTAGAGAACTAACCGCGAAGTAACCGCTTTTTTCCCGTTGAATGCCCTGACCAGATAGAATCCTTTGGAGAATTGAGCGATGGAAAGGAGGAAATTGGGACCGGGAACTTCGTTTACCGATGAATAGAGTAGCCGACCTCCTACAGTGAAAAGCTCAACCCGGTCAATCCATTCGGCAGAAAGCGTGAGGTAACCGTTGGAAGGATTGCCATACACCAGCAGTTGCTGACCTTTATCTAGCGTTGTTCCTTCTATTCCTGTGTTATAATTCCCCAGACTAATTCCAGTCAGAACTGGGTCATGGTCTGATGAACGGTATGGATCTGCTGAAAAGTAAGCGCTGCTTTTATAATCAAAATAGCCGGGTTCATCGGCATTAATGTGCCATGGACGGGCACCGGTTACCTGTTTGCTAAGGGTGGCGGTTGCCAGGGAATGATCCAGAAATCCCGCTTCAGCCTGGTACACATAGCTGTATTCCTCTGGCGAGAAACGTTTCAGTTGGTTCACCAGTCCGTTATCAGTCAAAACCTTAATAGGATCTTCCATTGAATAGGCATTCATATCTCCCACCACAAGCACATCAGGATCGTTGTAACTGCTTACCAACTTATTTAGGGTGTTTACTATCAGTTGAGCCTGGGTTACACGCGTATAATTAGAGCTTCCCTGTCCGTCACCGGTATCAGCATCTGCTCCTGTGCCGCCCCCCGACTTCGATTTTAGGTGATTCACACAAATAATCACCTTTTCACCGTTGCTTTTAAGTTCAAAACCCTGAGCCACCTGTCGCAGTCTGTAACCTCCACTTCCAAAAAAAGTGATAGAGTTGTAAGGGGTCACCTTGTTCTTGTTGTAGATAAATACGTTTTTAGTATAGGTACTTTCTTTATAATCGTTATCAGCGACATAAGTATATACATTAGAAGAGGTTAATGCATTTAGTCCGTTAACCAGATCGATTACGGAAGTATTGCCCTGCCCTACCTCGCAAAGCGCGTATATATCGGCATCCAGCCCTTTGAGAGCCGCCAGTATTTTTGCTCGTTGCCGATCAAACTCTGCTTGGTTATCAGCACCATACCCTTTGCCCCATAAAGAATCTTTTGCTATATAATATTCCACATTAAAGCTCGCCACCCGCAAATTGCAGTTGCCCACTGTACCGGGCGAAGCCGTACGCTCATTTCCCGAGAAGGAAGGTTGAACTGTTGGAGTTAGCGAGTATGCACCGCTATTGTAATAGAGAAATCCTCGCAAACCGTTTACCCTGCTTCCTGTTCGCAATGTCTGATTTGAATCAGTATAAGAATAAGTGCTGCTGTTCAGAGTCAGTTTCCGCTGCCCGTTCAGGGAAGCCTGAGCAATGGCATCGCTGCCCGGTAAAGCAATTTCGGTTGGAGAAAAAAGACGGTCGGGAGAAAGAATAACTCCTCCCGACGGACTATTATAGTATGTGCGACATACAGTTAAAGGAAAATTAAAAATCACCTCCTGACCGTTCAGAGAGGGAGAAAAATCGTTCGTGAAAGAGTTAATTTTTACCTGTGAAAATCCGGGAAGAGACATCAACAATCCGTAACCCGTTACTATTAACAATAGCAAATTCCTTATTTCTTTCATAAACTCCTTTTCATCGATTAAATTGGCACAAAGATATAAGTATTATCTACTGAATCAATGATATCCCTTTATAAAATTCAAGGATTTTAGTCCGGAAAATATAATCATACTTTGCCTGAATCTGTTCGGAAGATGCTTTCATCAGGTTCATCTTCACCTGACTGAATTCAACAGAAGTTGCTTTTCCGTTTTCATATTTCTCTCGCATGAGCTTAAAGGATTCCTCGTTTGCCTCAACTGCAGTTTTACTGGATGCAAATTTTGCCTGAGCAGCCACGGCATTATAATAGGCCTGTTGAATCTCTTTAAAAAGACTTTTCTTGGATTCTTCTAGCTGAAGAGATTGAGAATTATACTGCAAACGAGCATTTCTCACCTTGTTACGCGTATCAAATCTGTTGAAAATAGGAATGCTGAGTGATAAACCCAAATATTTATTGAAGTTATCATTCAATTGCTGACCAAAACTACGGCTTTTAATCCCAGACATTGTGTAATACCCCGTGTTGAGTCCTGCTCCAAATGAAAGAGTAGGATAATAAGCACCCTGAGCAATCTTAATACTTTTATCCATTCCATCCAAACGATATTTAGCTGCCAGTACTGCAGGTTTATTTGCAATGGCCATACTATAGATCTCTTCTGGAGCAGTCAAAGCCGCAAAATCGGGTTCTATCTCGGGAGAAACAACTGAAAATCCTTCCGGAGAAGGAAGTTCAAGAAGTTGAGTCAGTTCAAGAATTGCTAGTTTACGGTTATTTTCTGCCTGAACTGAAGAGAGCTCATCTTGTGCCAAAGCAGCTTTTGCTTCATACACTTGTGCCATCGCCGCCTTACCCACTTCTTCAAGACGAGTAATACGGGCAAGTTGTTCTTTACTAAGTGCAATCTGTTCAGTGGCTATCTTGCAGAGTTCTTCGTTGAATAACACTTGGAGGAATGCGGAAGTAACACTCACACTAATATCTTCTTTGGCCTTATTCAGATCTTCAATAGCCGCTTTTAGGTTGAGTTTATTTAAAGCTATATTATTGGTTATCTGAAATCCTGTAAAGATGGGAATATTGGTGTTAATTCCGAAACTACTGTTGGTACTGTTATTATTTACATACGAGTTGTCAACCGGAGAGGCTGCACGACCAAAGCTGAATGATTCGCTCACGCTCCCATTCAGGTTCGGCAGCCGCTGGTTCTTTGCTGTGTTAAGATCCACCTTACGCTGCTCGTTTGCTATTTCCTGTTTCTGAATCTGCAGATTATGTTTTATCGCATATTCCACACATTCACGTAGCGTCCAGTTTTTTTGCGCAAAGCTCACCGCTGGAAGCAATAAAAATGCGATTAATAGGATATTCTTTCTCATAACCTTACTTATTTAGATGCTTCTGTTCCGGGTTTCTTCTCTTCAACAATCGCACCACGCACTTTGTCTTTTGTAGTAATACCGCTCTTAACTTCTATTTTTATTCCATCGCTTACACCTACAACAACTCGGCGTTTTTCAAACATCTGTTTGGGTTTATCACTCTTTAATACCTGAACAAAAGTTGTATCTCCGGAAAATTCGACAGTACTTTCAGGAATAGACAGAACCTTAGGTGAACGGCTCAGAACAATTTCTGCATTAGCACTATACCCCGCCCGGATTTTCACACCTGCCGGAACTTTCACGGCTGCTTTAATCTCAAAGAGATTGGCACCGTTTTCAGTAACTCCCTTAGGAGATATATATTCCAGATTGGCATCGAACTTCATATTCTGCAAAGCACCGATGGTTAGCTTGATTGGCATTCCTTCTTTGATACGACCTACCTCAGTTTCGTCAATCTTTCCTTTGAAAAGAATGTCGTTCATATTTGCCACCGAAGCAATCGTTGTTCCGTCATTGAATGTATTGCTCATAATAACAGAGTTTCCTTTCTTAACCGGCACATCAAGAATAAGACCATCAATTGTAGAACGAATCAGGGTATTGCTGTAAGAAGCCGAACTCTTTGAAATACCTTCTTTCACGATATCCAGATTATCCCTTGAAGCAGTCAGTTCCTCTTTTGATGTTTTCATTGACACCTCACTTTTCTCGAACTCTTCCTTACTGATAAGCTTATCGTTAAATAGTTTTTTCTGACGTTCGTATTCCTGCAAGGCCTGTTTATAGTTGATATCGGCCACGCGGACACGGCTTTCGGCAGAGTTAAGCTGTACCATTTCAGGTATTACCTTTACCTTGGCTATTACCTCTCCTTTTTTCACCATTTCACCGGCTTGTTTATATACAGTTTCCACAATACCCGAAATCTGAGGCTTGATAAGAATTTCATCACGTGGCTCTATTTTCCCTGTAGCGACCGTACTCTTTACAATATCAGCAACTTTCGGTGTCACCAGCTCATAAACAACTTCTTTTGGCCTGGATTTTACATAAAGGAAAACAAAAGTGCTTATGAAAATGAAAACGACAAGCACTATCAAAAGGATTTTAAAGAACTTTTTCATATGAGTATTATTTCTATTGTTATTATCATATTATTATATTATTCGTCACGCATAGCATCAATCGGTTTTATCGACATAGCCCTGTAAGCCGGAGCCAAACCGGCAATCAGACCCAATGAAAGAAGAAGAAGTGCCATCCCAACTGCTGTCCAGAAGGAAACCTGGAAATGAGCTACTGTACCGCTGGCCGTCACCCCTACCTCGGCCACCTGTAGGATTAAGACTGAAAACGAAATGCCAAGCAGACCTGCGATAGAGGTCAGCACCATACTTTCCGATAGAATCTGTCCCATAATTTCACGCGGACGAGCACCAATAGCACGACGGATTCCTATTTCCACAGTTCTTTCACGAACAGTCACCATCATAATATTACTTACTCCGATCGCTCCTGCCATCAATGTGCCAAGACCTACCAGCCATACCAACATACGTATTCCGGTAAACAGACTGTCCACCATCTTAAACATCTCCTCCATATTCAGGACCAATACAGCTTGGGGATCGGTAGGGGAAATCAGGTGGTTATTCTTTATCAATTCTTGTATTTTAGGTTCCAAAGAGGTAATTGCTACGCCATGCCGGGCTGTCATACAAATAATATGCACTGTTTTCCCCATATTGTAAGCCTGCTGCATGGTGGAAAACGGAACATTAACCATCTCCTCACTAGATCCACCTATCTGGATGTTGCTTACACCTGAACAAACACCTACCACCTGGTAATAAATTCCATCCACCCGGATATACTCTCCACATGGGTTCTCACCCTTTTTGAAAAGTGTTTCGTAAATACGGGTCCCAATAGTACAAACCTTTCGCTGCTCGCTAATATCCACATCGTTGATAAAACGACCATACATCATGGTTTGCTTCTCTATCTTGTCATAAGAGGGATACGAACCGCGAGCCACAAACGTACCTTTCTGGTCTCCCCGCACAACAGTAGCCCCCCATCGAAATAGGTTCGGGGTTATATATTCTATCTGAGGAATATTATTCTTTAAAATTTCCACATCCCGGTTTTCGAGATCCCAGCGCCTTCCTTTCCGGAATCCTTTATAGGGTTCGGTTGTTTCCTGGCTCACAATAAAACAAGAGTTTGTGGCAAATCCGGCAAAGTTCCGGCTCATCATCTGCTGTAATCCGTTTCCTCCTCCAATCAACGTGACCAACATAAAAATCCCCCAGAATATCCCGAAAGCAGTCAGTATGCTTCGTGTTTTGTTTCGGGTAATGGTAACCAGAATCTCTTCCCAGTAATCTATATCTGTTAGTTTCATAGTTATTCTGCTCTTAATGCTTCAATCGGTTTAATCTTAACGGCCTTTCGTGCAGGAAAGAATCCAGCCAATGTACCGGCTACTATCAAAGTGATGGTTGCTCGTATGGCTATTCCAATATCAACTGTCGGATCTTTGAATACGGTCATTTTCATTGGTCCCGAACCAAAAGTCTTTGCTCCTTCCGCAATATTCATATATTCCGTAGCCCCTATTCCCGCTACCATGCCAATGTACCCGAATATGGTTGTAATGATAATACTTTCCAGGATAATCAGCCAGAGAATAGATGCGGGCGATGCACCCAAAGCCTTTCGGATACCAATTTCCCGGGTTCGTTCCTTGACTGTAATCAGCATAATATTGCTCACACCAACCACACCGCTCAACAAGGTAAAGATACCGATCACCCAGACAGCTGTAGTCAGGATATTCTTTGCGGTCATCTGTTGCAGGTATTGCGTGAAACGGTTCCAAATATACATGGCATTCATATCTTCGGGGTCGAAACGGTGATGCCCGCCAATGGCTTTGCGGTAATCTTTTTCAAAACTCTTGTTCGCCTCAACGGTATTCAATCCGCGTGTAGTGAAGATAATATTATCGATTGTATCGGCCTTACTATATACAATCTGCGCAGTAGTGAAAGGAATATAGGCTGAGCGCGCCTCTCGGTTTCCCTTATCTTTGTAAATCCCTACTACCTGATAACTTACTCCTCCGGCATTGACAAATTTTCCAATAGCATTTTCATGGCGAAAAAGAACATCTTTAGTTTTATTGTGAATTACAATAACTTTTCTACGTTGATTTATGTCTAGATCATTGATAAAACGACCGCCATTCTTGTCTATTTTTACAGGCTCAATATCCGGATAGGATGGATAAACACCATCCAGTGACAAAGAGACATATTGATCTTTATAGGATATATTAGCACCACTTTGGCTAACGGTAGCTCCGGCAAGAATTACATTGTCATTAAACTTATTCTTAGTGAGGCTTACATCCTTATTATCAAATGTGATTCTTCTGTTCGACTCAAATCCGTCATATGCTTTTCTCGTCCAACCCGGATAAATCCGGATGGAGTTTTTTGCTAAGTCAGCCGAAGCCTCTTCAAAAGCATGGATCAGTCCGTTGCCCCAACCCAACAAAACTATCAACATAAAGATTCCCCAGGAAACAGCAAATCCAGTAAGTACAGTGCGCAACTTATTTTGCTTGATTGTGCTTAATATTTCCTGCCATATATCAAGTCCTAGTCCTATTTTCATGATTACTTCATCATTATTCCTTTGCCAAAAGGAGAAATGTTATGATTCGAGTTATCTTCAATCGATTCAATAATTCCATCTTTTATATGGATTATCTTATTTGTACAGTTGGCTACTCCCGACTCGTGGGTTACAACAATCAGGGTCATTCCAGAATCATTTACCTCTTTTAGAATTTCCATCACTTCATCTGATGTTTTACTATCCAATGCACCAGTGGGTTCATCGGCTAGTATTATCTGTGGTTTGGAAATAAGGGCACGTGCAATGGCAACTCTTTGTTTCTGGCCTCCTGAAAGTTCATTGGGCATGTGATGCGCCCAATCTTTTAATCCAAGCCTGTCGAGATATTCCATGGCTTCAATATTTCTTTTCTTGCGGCTCACATTCTGATAAAAGAGCGGTAGAGCAACATTTTCCATGGCATTCTTAAAAGAAATCAGATTAAACGACTGAAATATAAAACCTATCATCCGGTTACGATACTCAGCAGCTTTTGTCTCACTCAGTTTCTTCATCAGAACGTCATTAAGGTAATAGTTACCAGTATCGTAATTATCCAGTAGTCCCAGAATATTGAGTAAAGTTGACTTCCCGGAACCAGAGGCACCCATGATGGAAACAAATTCTCCACGTTCAATATCGAGGTTTATTCCTTTAAGTACATGAAGCGGGGCTCCGCTGTAGTAGGTCTTGTTAATATCTTCCAAATGTATCATGTTTCATCGCTGTTTTCCATATTAGACGCTCAGATACACTAAAAAGTTGCAAATAAGTGAAAGAAAATTTCAAAAAAATTTTGTAGACTCATTCATCTTTCCGTTATTTGTAGCCTAATAATTAACCATTTAATTAGCAACAGAATGATATCTAGCATGGGAAAGCCCTACGTAGTAGGCATTGATATAGGCGGTACAAATACCGTTTTTGGTATTGTAGACGCTCGTGGAACAATTTTATGCAGCGGCTCTGTAAAGACTAAAGCATATGATAAAGTTGAGGATTATGTGACTGCCGTTTGCGAGAACTTACTTCCATTAATTGAATCGGAAGGTGGAGTGGAAAAAATTAAAGGTATTGGTATTGGTGCACCTAATGGTAACTATTATAGCGGAACTATTGAGTTCGCTCCTAACCTGCCTTGGAAAGGCGTAATCCACTTAGCAGAATTGTTCCAGGAAAAATTAGGTATCCCTACTGCATTAACCAATGATGCAAATGCTGCTGCTGTTGGTGAAATGACTTATGGTGCTGCCCGTGGTATGAAAGATTTCATCATGATTACTCTTGGTACAGGTGTTGGTAGTGGTATCGTTGTAAACGGACAGGTGGTATATGGTCACGATGGTTTTGCCGGTGAGCTGGGTCACGTGATTGTACGCGAAAACGGAAGAATGTGTGGTTGTGGACGTAAAGGCTGCCTTGAAACATATTGTTCGGCTACCGGTGTAGCTCGCACAGCTCGCGAATTCCTTATCGCACGTTCAGACGAAAGCTTACTACGCCACATTCCTGCAGAAGAAATTGCATCTAAAGATGTATACGAAGCTGCTGTACAAGGTGACAAGCTAGCTCAGGAAATTTTCGAATTCACTGGAGAACTACTAGGTGAGGCTTTGGCAAACTTCGTAGCTTTCTCAAGTCCTGAAGCAATCGTTTTATTCGGTGGATTGGCCAAATCTGGTGATTATATTATGAATCCTGTTAAGAAAGGTCTGGATAGCAATGTACTGAATATCTACAAAGGAAAAACAAAACTTCTTGTTTCTGAATTGAAAGATTCTGATGCAGCAGTATTAGGAGCAAGTGCTCTTGGCTGGGAACTGAAAGATCTTAAGGAATAAGATATTTTAATCGTATAAAAAGAAAGAGGTATAATCTAACGACTATACCTCTTTTTTTATTTGGAGTTTTCTGTTTATTTAGTTTCAGAAAGAATCTGCATAGTATCAGAAGCAATCATAAATTCCTCATCAGTAGGAATGACTACCACTTTCACCTTAGAATCCGAAGTACTGATTATTGCTTCTTCACTGCGAACTTTGTTGAGTTCTGCATCAATGGAGACACCCATAAATTCAAGCCCTTCGCAAACTCCTGCACGACATGTAGCTTGGTTTTCACCAACTCCACCGGTAAATACAATGACATCAACACCACCTAATGCTGCGGCATATGCACCAACATACTTTTTAATGCGATAGAAATACATCTGTTCTGCCAGTATTGCACGTTCATGACCTTCTGCAACTGCAGCTTCAAGTTCGCGCATATCACTTGAAACACCTGAAACTCCTAATACACCACTGTGCTTATTGAGCAAAGTTGAGATAGAAGCTGTACCAATCATCTCCTTATCCATGATGTAAGAGACAACTCCAGCATCTATATCTCCTGAACGAGTTCCCATCAACAAACCTTCAACCGGGGTGAATCCCATGGAAGTATCAATTGATTTACCATCTTTAATAGCTGTAACCGATCCACCATTACCAATATGGCAGGTAATAATACGTTTCCCTTCAGGTGATACACCCAGGAATTCGCATACCCGCTGAGATACATAACGGTGACTGGTTCCATGGAAACCGTAACGACGGATGCCATATTTCTTATACAGCTGATACGGGATACCATACATATATGCGTAATCAGGCATTGTCTGGTGAAAAGCTGTATCGAACACTGCTATCTGAGGAGCATTCGGCATCAGTTCAGAAACTGCACGAATACCTTTCAAGTTAGGTGGGTTGTGAAGCGGAGCAATATCAATACATTCTACAATCTTCTCAATTACCTGATCGGTAATCAGCACAGATTTATTGAATTTCTCTCCTCCGTGAACCACACGATGACCTACCGCGTTTATCTCATCTAAAGATTTGATACATCCATATTTTTCGCTAACCAATACGCCTAAGATATATTCAATACCAGCTGTATGTTCCAGGATTTCTCCTTCCAGCATCACTTTATCTCCATTAGGAAGGGTCAGTTTCAGGAATGAACCTTTCAATCCAATTTTCTCTACACCGCCCTGTGCCATCACTTCTTTGGTGTCCATATTGAACAACTTATATTTGATGGATGAGCTACCGCAGTTGAGCACTAATATCTTCATAATTTCTATTTTTTCTCGTTCTCATTAATTATACGGTTCCCCTCTTCGTCATACTCGTAGAATCCAATTCTAGTGCTGACACCCCAACGTTTTGCACGATTTAGGCGAAGCAGCAGCGGTGATGGTTTGTATTTCAAAGAACCAAACTCTTTGTACAGATCTTCCATCTGAGGAACAATCTTTTCGATACCCATCTGGTCGGCCATACAAAATACTCCTTGGCGTTGGCCCAATCCAACTTTGATAATCGAGTCTATTTCAATCGGAGTAGTAAGACCTTCCTGAAGAATTGCACAGGCTTCATTTAACAAGATAAAGAACAGACGATTAGAAATTAGCCCGGCCGATTCTTCGACTGTTACGAAATCATAACCAATAAGTTTGGCAAACTGACAAACCTTATTGTAGCAGGAATCCGAGGTATAAAGTCCACGGACAATCTCCAAAATACGACTTTGTGGCTGCATCATAACAAAATGCAGGCACACACAACGTTCTTTGTATTTTAGTTCAGATGCCAGTTCAGTAATAACAACGGAAGATGCATTAGTTGCAATAATTGCATCTTCAGCAAGAATGTTTTCAAGTTCATGAAAAATCTCTTTACGATGATTCAAGCTTCTTTCCCCATTATCATCGTAACGAACAGCTTCAATAACAAAATCACAGTTTTTAAACGCTGCAAAAGTCAATGTACCTTTGATACGTCCCAAAATTGTTTTCTTTTCCGATTCAGTAAGTCCCCAGGTAGCAATACGCATATCAAGTTCAGAGCCGATTCTATCAAATGCTTGTTGTATTCTATCATCACTGATTTCCAGGAATACTACTTCAATACCGGCTGTAGCTGCCACTGTAGCAATTTTAGAGCCTTCTTTCCCGCAGCCCACGATACCAATCTTTGAGAACAATGTCTTTTTACGATCCTTGGAGCTCAACCCATAGTTCTCAATTGGTTCTTTAATCATTTCTGCCATATTTGTTTTTATTTCGATTTTATTTTTTCTTTGCCCCTATTGCCTGATTGGCTGTAATTGCAATCATCTTATAGATATCATCAATTGAGCAACCACGAGAAAGATCATTAACCGGAGCAGCCATTCCTTGAAGAACAGGCCCGATTGCATCTGCACTACCTAAACGTTGTACAAGTTTATAAGCAATGTTACCAACTTCGAGAGATGGGAAAACCAAGGTATTTGCTTGTCCGGCGATTAAACTTCCGGGTGCTTTGCTTTTTCCAACTGAAGGAACCAAAGCAGCATCAGCTTGAAGTTCACCATCGATCATCATTTCCGGATCAAGTTCTTTAGCTAAGCGTGTCGCTTCAACAACTTTATCTACCATTTCGTGGCTTGCACTTCCTTTTGTTGAGAAACTCAACATAGCTACTTTAGGCTCTACATTAGCAAGAACACGTGCAGTTCTTCCTGTTGCCACTGCAATCTGAGCAAGCTCCTCAGCATTTGGATTAGGCAAAACAGCTACATCGGCAATAACCAACATTCCATCCTTACCATATTGTTCAGCTTTTGTTAAAAGCAGCATCGCTCCGGATACAACATTAATGCCGGGAACTGTTTTAATAATCTGTAAAGCCGGACGAAGAACGTTGCCGGTTGTATTTTGAGCTCCGGCCAGCTGACCATCGGCATCACCACTTTTAATAATCAGACATCCTAAATACAACGGATCAAGAACAAGCTTACGAGCCTCTTCCATTGTCATACCTTTTTTCTTACGAAGTTCGCAAAGCAACTCAGCATATTGTTCTTTCTTCGGATGGTTTACAGGGTCGATGATTGTTGCTTTCTCAATATTCTTAAGCCTCCATTTAGTAGCAAGTTCCTTAATTTCTTCAGGATTACCTAAAAGTATGATGTCGGCCACACCATCTGCCAGCACCTGATCAGCAGCTTTTAAAGTACGTTCTTCCGTTCCTTCAGGAAGGACAATGCGTTGGCGTTCAGCTTTAGCCCGCGCAATGATTTCATTGATTAAATCCATGATAGAGTTATATATATTATGTGTTTTGATATCAAAGTAATTGGCTTTCGCGGTACAAAATTACATATAATTGCAATATGTACATTACAAAATTGGATATAATTTACCCTGCCAAAGCAGGAAGTTGCATACTTTAACATTAAGGAACAAAAAAAGTAGTTATTGCACTTAAGTTTCAACTCCTGTAAAAACTTTTAATGCATAGCCAATAAAGAAGCTGACTGTAGCAACACCAAAACTCAAGACTGCCATTTCTGTAAAACGCTTTTTAAAACTCTCACTTCGGGCAACAGAATAATAATAATTAAAAATGCCGATTATGGACAAAGCGACTATCAGCATAATGCCTAATGCGATAAAAACATTTGAGAGCAAAATAAAAGGAAGGACTAAAGACACCACAGTTACAATATAGGCAAAACCAGTATAAACAGCTGCCTTAACAGGATGTTTATCATTTCCATTTTCGGATTTAGTTGAAAGATACTCCGAAGAAGCCATTGAAAGAGCTGCCGCTATACCCGTAATACTTCCCGTTAATGCAATCAATTTTGAGTCGCTCAGGGCAAGCGTAAAACCAGCCAAAGCCCCAGTGAATTCAACTAAAGCATCATTCAATCCCAAAACCACAGAGCCCATATACTCTAATCGTTCTTCATTGATCATTCCTATCAGCCTCTTTTCATGCATTTCCTCTTCTTGAGCCAACCTTTGTAAATCAGAAAATTCAGCGTATTCACCGTACATTTTATGTGCTGAAGCTTCTCCTCCTTCCATCAATTTTATTGCAAATGTCAATCCAAAAATACGAGCTAGCCAATAATATTTAAATATTTTCCATTTATTTGGTAACGGGGTTACATCTGTATATTTATTGAAAATCCTCGCATGAGCAGATTCCTCCGCAGCGATACTTAAGAGTACTGCTCTATTGGCTTCGTTATTTTCAATAGAAGCCAGACGTTTATAAACAAAACTTTCAGTAATTTCATTCCGTTGAAAACGGATAAATTCACTTTTTGTAGTATTATCAATGTCCATAATATGTGTTTTTATTTTGCAATTAAAAAACTAACCTCCTCCAATGAGAGAATATCTTATTAGAAACAACAAAATAATGTTATTTGTTTAATAATCCAAAATCAAAATAGAAATATAAATAAAGTTTCAAAAGAAAAAACAAACGCAGGGGAATAAGCGTTTTTCTGAAGATAAGTTTAGAAGATGAAGTTTAAAATAGATAACCTCCGGGAAAGGGTGATAATTATATTGCACGCTTCAATTAATCCCACTTTCTGAACATTTTCCCTAACCATTATTCATATAACCTTCCCGGTGGTATCTATTTCTTAAACACAAAGCAAATTACGCTATTTTTAATGATATAATATCCGGAATAGGGGTAACAAAACCATATTTATATATCTTTGATTTTCTGACGTTTAACAAAGCAACTATGACTATAATGGTAACAAAAGCAATATTTCGGCAACAAAACCGGCATGAATTAGAAATTATCAAGAAAATTATCAAGAGAAATCTCTCTGTCGTTTATTCCCATTTTATCTCTCTTTATTCTATACTTTGTTGTCTTAATACTTTGTGGGGTTATGCAAAAGATATTGGCCAAGTCATTACGAGCAACCTTTATTTTGACCAGACAACACAAACGTATTTCCTGGTTATTTAGGTTTGGATATGCTTTTTTAAGTCTTTCTGAAAAATGATCGTAAGCAACATCAATATTACGAATCAACTCTTCCCATTCACGGTCGGTTAATGAAATCTTAGTTGTAGCTTCAGCCTCTTGTTTTTTATTTTTTTCTCCCTTTTCATCGAGAAATATCAATGACGGGATCTTGTTTATATTATTAAGTTTTCTAAAAAATTCCTCTCGCAACCTGCAATCTCTTTCACGCATCATAATTAATCGATTCTCTTGCTCCAGCAATTTACGACTTTTATCCAAAAGTCTTTTTTTCTCATTATTTCTATATATAAAAAAGCTTCCCGACGACATAATGATCAAAGCAAAAGTTAAAAGTCCCCAATGATAAAATCTAATAGTCTGCTCTTTCTTATCCAAAATTAACTGCTGTATCTGCTCCTTTGACTTTCCATGCTGATATATATTCTCCATTTCTATAATTGCAGCACTTTTGGTTTGTGAATCTATTGTGTCTTTATAGTTGTTGTAGACTTGCATCAATTCAAATGCATGTTTGTAATCACCTTCAATCGCTGCAATTTTAGCCAAACTATAATAGCTATCAGCACGTGTATAAATATTAGAACTAAATAGTACTTTATTATAATAATATTTAGCTGAATCAGTTTTATGCAAAATAAAATATGAATTGCCTTTAATAATATCACAATAAAATAAACTTTGAGTCGATGGTTTCAACTCAATGGCTTTATTAACATACCAAATTGCAAGAGTACAATTACCTATATTATTGTATCTTTCACCAATTTCATTAAAAAGAGCAATCCGCATGGCAGTGTCTTTATTATACCTTAAAGCCTTATTATAATAGTTCAATGACATTTTCATGTTTTTTTTCCCAGCATATGAAAGAGCACAACTTCTCAGAGCATGTGTAATATATGAGCTATCGTTAAGTAGTTTAGAAATTTGAAGAGCTTTCTTCTGCATTTTTATTGATGAATCGTAGAGATTTTGATTAAAATATAAATCTCCCAAATAAAAATAAATCAAGTATTTTAATTTATTCTCTTTTGAAATCTCACTGTAGTCTGCTGCTTTTAAAAAATAATTTGCGGCTTCTTTTTCATCTCTCATCTCCTGACTAACACGTCCTGCATAAAAATAGGTTTCTGCTTTATTTATAGAGTCTCCATGTTTATTATAAAACTTAAGAGAAATATTAATCAAAGAGTCCGAAGTTATTGGAATAGAATTCTTTATCATCGCGGCACTCATCAGTAAACAATAACGTGCATTATCTTCGTCTGATAAAGATTTAGAATCCAGACTTTTTAATAAAGTGAAAGAGCTATCCGGGCGGGTATCTAAAAGAGTATCAGCTTGATTTAATAGATCAAACGGGCCGCCCCGATGACAAGAGGGGATCACTGCAACTGTAAGAAACAGTAGAATCAGAAGGAGTGTAGTGCATTTCATTATAACTTACATAATAAATTGCCTACAAATTTATATAAATTAATTTAAAACGAGTCGGAAAAAGTTATATTTATTAGAAAGTTATTCTTTTGTAATTTTCCAAGTAAATACATCCTGCCCTATCTGGATATTCATAAGGCATTTATTATCTGAAAGATATGGAATTCGTAAGATTGTAGTCGATGTTGAAATTTGAATCATTTGGAGTAATGTTCCTGTAATTGAAAACAGATACACAAATGCACTAATATTTTTCGAGTTCTCTTTGATTTCAAGAAGCAAAGAATCTTTTTCTGAATGAGAACGTACAACAACCTGACCCTGTAAAGCACCAATATTTGATCGTACCTCTTTTATTATCAACGATTCTTTTTGCATACTTTTACTAACAAGTTGAACCGAGTCCATGCAAATCGCAGCTGGCTTATGTAATATTTTTGCTCCTGAATTATAGTCAAAACTATAAATATTATTTTTTAGAGATTGCATGTTAGTCATTTTTATATCTACATTTATAATTCCTTAGTTTAGTATAAGCCGCCGATCTATATTGAATCGGCGGCTTCACTCAAAAATAATCTATTTATCAATTAATAGAATAAATCGAATTCACCATACCAACTCTTGCTGCCTGATTGAACTTTAAGAGTGTATGTATCTTGCTCTTCACCAGCAAGTGAAATTGGCAATATAAAAGCACCTTTTACAGAAAGCGTCTGTTGATAAACCACCTCACCGAAAGAGTCCTCAATTGTGATAGTAGTATTACCTAAAGAAGCAGCAAAATTTACATTTAACAAACTACCGTCAATACCAGCCGTTACTGGTGAAGTTGTTGCACCAACAGATAGAGGTTTAATGCTAGTTGTTGTACCAGACTTTAAATAAATGTCTGCAAGAGTTTCCGTTTTTGCATTTAAGGAACCCACAATAAACATAGAGTAACATAATGCGATTAATAAAGACTTTTTCATAATGGTTATTTTTAAAATGTTTGTTTTAACTTTCGTTGATACAAAAATAGATATAAGTAGCTGATTTTTCAAAAAAATCATTGGACAAGTCACACCGCCGATATATACCTATTAATCAATACATTAACCATCATATTAGGCAAAAATAAGTCCGACAGAATTGGACAAATGATAATTTCAGGGAAGAAAATATTAAAAATCGGATAAAAACTGATCTAAAGAACGACCATCTTCAATTTTCATCTTATTCTTTTTGATGCGTTCTTTTCTTTTAGAAATTGCATCTTTGCTAAGACTATAAACTGAAGAGAGAGTAGTCAAGCCAAGCTTCATCTTTATAAGGCAGCAGAAAAGAATTTCTTCTCTTTTCAGCTCGGGATAAGCTTTCGTCAAACGAACTGAAAAGTGATTGAATGCAGCATCGGTATTTTTTACAATTGAATCCCAGTCTTCTTCGGTCAAGCGAATATTGGCATTTTTTTGCTCTACAGATGCTAAGAACGGGAAAGTGAGGTTATTTAGTCTATTAAAGAAGTCGGTACGAAGTTCCATTTCTTTTTCGAGTAGAGTTTTCTCTTTTCGAATACGTATCAGTTCACTCTCTTGCAGACGGGCGTTTGCAATCTGAGCCTCTTCTTTTTCTTTCTGCACTGTCATCTCAAGCTCCCGGGTTTGTATCTCCTTTCGGTTACGATACAACAAGAGTATAGTTATTAGCAAGAGTAATACACTCACCGAGATTGCGCTGATTAAGTATATAAAAGTCCGCTGTTGATTCTTCTCCAGGGTCAGATACTGGATTTTTCTACAGTTTTTTTATGTTGGTATATATTTTGCATTTTAATAATCATCTCTGAATGAGATTGTTCTTCAATCAAATCTTTATTATGCAAAAATATGTCAGTATATTCAAAAGCTTTCTTAAGATTCCCCCGCTTTCTTTCAATATTTGAAAGTTTCAAGTAACTATCTACTTTAGTATTCAAGTTAGGGCTTTCAACAGTCTTACTATAATAATAATATGCAGAATCATATTGTGCAGAGCTATAATATATATGCGCTTTCACTACATAAAAATAGTGTAATTCTTCTGATGATGGATTCAAGCTAATGGCTTTATCAACATATTGAATAGCCTGTTTGAACTTTTTTATATCATTATATCTATCACCAATTTCATTATATAGTGTGGCAAGAGTTACGGAATCTGACTTTGGCAATAAATCAATAGCTTTAGAGTAATAAACAATAGAACTGTCTTTCTGTCCTTTTCCGGAATATGCCAAAGCAGTGCTTCTCAAAGCATAAACCATATAGTTCTTGTTACCAAGAAGTTTTGAGAATTTAAAGGCCTGTTTATTCATCTTTAAAGCTGAATCATAAAGGTTTTCCTGGAAATAAAGATCTCCCAGATAAAAGTAGATAAGGTATTGTAGCTTATAATCTTTGTCACCTTCTGCAAAATCAGCTGCTTTTAGAAAATATTCCATTGCTTGCTTTGTATTTTGCATTTCCTGATTTACCCATCCTGCATAAAAATAAGTTTTTGCTTTTATGTCTTTATCACTCTTATCATTAAAATACTCAACAGCAACACTTATCAAAGAATCGGAAGTAATTGGAATCTGATTCTTTCCCAAAGCCTCGGTCATCAATAAACAATAGCGAGCATATTCAGAAGTAGACAAGACTTTCGGATCTATTTGTTTAAGCAATTTTAAAGCACTATCAGGACGAGTTTCCAATAACTTTTCAGTATGTTTGATGTCAAGAATTGACTGTTGTTCGTTAGAACAGGAGACAACTATACCTGCAAAAAGCAAGATCAAGTTGATATGTAGAATAAAGTTTTTCATTTTGTATTCATGTATAATGGCAAATTTAACATTATAAATTCAAATTCGAAAGCGTATTGACTGCAAAATTTCAAACAACAAAGAAACCTGTATTGTATTTTTATGCAAAAGCTAACTTATAATTAAGAAATACAATGCATTTCACATAATTCAGAGAAAATATTTTCGCAATAAAAAAACAACAAGATAAGGTTACCAAACAATCATTTCTTGCTTTTTCTTCTTTTTTTGAGCAATAAATCTTTATTTTTGCAACAGTTTTTTAATAGGATAACATATGATACGTCAGTGCACCATTTTATTTGGTTGTTTGGCTTTAGGCGAATTAACCGTCTATCTCACGGGAATTAAACTTCCATCAAGCATTATCGGAATGCTGCTGCTCACACTTTTTTTGAAATTAGGTTGGATAAAACTGCATTGGGTACAAGGAATGTCTGATTTCCTGGTCGCCAATCTTGGTTTTTTCTTTGTACCACCAGGTGTGGCACTCATGCTCTACTTTGACATTATCACAGCTCAGTTCTGGCCAATCGTTATTGCTTCAATCGTTAGTACAATCCTGGTGCTTTTTGTCACCGGATGGGTTCACCAATTAACACGAAAAATAAAATGAGTTTCATAGAAAACCCTATATTTTTGTTAGCACTGACATTTGGACTGTTTTTTATTTCCAAACTGATTCAGCGTAAAACCGGATGGCTATTGCTCAACCCTATCTTGCTAACAATCGCCATTTTGATTGTCATTCTAAAAGCCTGTAACATCAGTTACGAAACTTATCATGAAGGTGGGCAGTTCATTGAGTTCTGGCTAAAGCCGGCAGTTGTTGCTTTGGGTGTTCCCCTATACCTGCAATTGGAAAAAATAAAAAAACAATTAGTACCTATTTTGCTTTCACAACTAGCAGGGTGCATTGTTGGAGTAACCTCGGTTGTTTTAATAGCACGTCTTCTAGGTGGCACAAAAGAGGTCATTTTGTCGCTTGCTGCCAAATCTGTCACAACTCCTATTGCTATGGAAGTTACAAAAACAATTGGTGGCATTCCATCATTAACTGCAGCTGTAGTAGTTTGTGTCGGTCTCTTCGGCTCAATTTTCGGTTTCAGGGTTTTCGCCATTCTAAAAATCGGAAGTCCAATCGCACAAGGACTTTCACTGGGAACTGCGGCTCATGCTGTGGGTACATCTACTGCCATGGATATCAGCGGTAAATATGGTGCTTATGCTAGTTTAGGACTCACATTAAATGGTATATTCACGGCATTATTTACTCCTACAATCTTAAGATTATTAGGTTTGCTTTAACAATTCTGGCAAATTATTTGTTGTTAATATCGTATGATACAATTTAAAGATATTACACCTAAGGATAAAGAGGCTATTACCTCTATTACAATGAAAAGCGAAAGAAAGAATTGTGATCTTTCTTTCTCGAACCTGTGCAGTTGGCGATTTATGTTTAATACTCAGTTTGCCGTTGCTGAAGGGTTCCTGATCATCAAGTTTCATCTAAACGGGAAACTTGCGTATATGATGCCTGTTGGCGAAGGCGATTTGAATGTAATTCTGAAAGAACTGATAGAAGACGCTGAAAACGAAAATCAGTCTTTCATGATGTATGGCGTTTGCAACAACATGAAAGAAGAAATTGAAAAGCTGATGCCCGGGAAATTTGTATTTTCCTCAAACAGAGATTATGCCGATTATATTTACCTCCGGTCTGAACTTGCAGAACTCAAAGGAAAGAAATTCCAGGCAAAACGTAATCACGTAAATAAATTCCATAAAACATACACTGATTACGAATATGCCCCCATCACCACCGATCGTATTGACGAATGTCTGAGACTGGAAGAAGAGTGGTGTAAGGCAAATGACTGTGGACAACAAAATGGATCTGGCAATGAACGTACATCATTGACCTACGCGCTTAATCATTTCGATGAATTAGGCCTGACAGGAGGGATACTGTATGTTAACGGTAAAATTGCAGCCTTTACTTTTGGCATGCCAATTAATCATGAAACATTCGGAGTGCACGTTGAAAAAGCCGATACTCAAATTGAGGGAGCATACAATGTGATTAACCAGGAGTTTGCACGCCGGATTCCTGAACAATACATCTATCTGAACCGGGAAGAGGATCTGGGCATTGAAGGACTCAGAAAAGCAAAACTTTCATATCAGCCAACTATCATTCTGGAAAAGAATATTGCACGATTAAAAGGATAATCTTGAATGAAAGAGGAAGTCAGGAAACTATGGAACCTCTGTTTTGGAGACAATGAAGAGTTCACAGAACTCTATTTCTCCAGACGATATAACGAAGATGTTAATCTGGCTATTGAGGAAGAGGGAAAGGTCATCTCTGCATTGCAGTTATTGCCTTACCCCATGACATTCTGTAAGGAAATTATTCCTACCGGATACATCTCCGGTGCATGTACTCATCCAGATTATCGAAGTAAAGGAGTGATGAAAAGACTGCTTTCGAAAGCATTCCAACGAATGCAGGAAAGAGATGTTCCTTTATCAACACTTATTCCTGCAGAGGAGTGGCTTTTTGATTATTATTGGAAAATGGGATATGTGCCAGTATTTGAATACACAGAAAACGCCTGTTTTAAAAAAGAACTAATACCTTCACACAAATACATCATAACCGAGTATACCTCTGCCGATCATCACATCTTTCCATATTTTGAGAAAAAAATGAAAGAACGTCCCTGCTGCATACAACACACCCTAGAAGATTTTATGGTAATTGTAGATGACTTTAATTTAGGAAAAGGAAAGATCTTGGTTGCAAGCTCAGGGGGAGAAATAGAAGGGATGGTTTTTTGTTATGCGGAAAAAGAGACTTTGTTCGTTTCTGAACTTTTTTATGAAAATAAACTAGTAAAAGATACACTTCTTTATACGGCAGCAGAAGAGATGAATACCGAGAAAATCAAAATAAAGTCTCCAGCTGCTTATAAAAAGGGTGAAATTCTTGGCATGGCACGTATCATTAATGCAGAAGCGATGCTTCAAACTTTTGCATTCAATTACCCGGATATAAAGATTTCCTTTCGATTGGAAGACCAACAAATTGAACTGAACAATAGAATATTCTCGATGAATAGGGGTAAAATAAAAGTTGATAATTCGAAGGAGACACCATTGCAGATTGATATCCGGCAGCTTACACAGGCTCTTTTAGGATACGATATAGAACAATTGCCAGAAGAATTCCGAGAATTTCCTAAACAAGCACCTTACATGAGCTTAATGCTTGATTAATCTTCTTTTGTTAAAAGACTTTCCAGTTCCTCTGCATTCAGCCTTAAATGAAACTGTCCATGATAAGCAACTGATATTGCACCAGTCTCCTCGCTTACTATCACTGCATGAGCGTCAGTCACCTGCGAAATACCCATTGCAGCCCTATGACGCAGTCCCAGTTCTTTTGGTATATCCAGATTATGTGATACGGGAAGAATGCAACCTGCTGCTTTTATTCTTTTTTTGCTTACTACCATAGCCCCATCGTGCAATGGGCTGTTTTTAAAGAAAATATTCTCAATCAGACGTTGATTAACATTGGCATCAATTGTTTCGCCCGTCCTGACTATTTCATAAAGAGGGATACTGCGTTCTATAACGATCAAAGCACCAATCCGTTGTTTACTCATATTAAGACATGCCAGAACAATGGGTACAACGTCACTTTTCTCGAGCTGTTCCTTTGATGCTCCTGACAGAAAGCGCGCTATAGCGCTGGCTCGCTGATGAGAACCTAGAGTAAGTAGAAAGTGCCTGATCTCATCTTGAAACAAAACAATCAGGGCAAGTGCTCCAACGCTAACCAATTTATCAAAAATTGAACCCAACAAACGCATTTCAAGAATCTGGGTTACAACGAACCATATCAGAATAAAGACTAATATTCCGACAAAGACATTGATAGACCCTGATGATTTCATCAGTTTGTAGGTATAGTAGAGCAAAAAAGCCACTAACAATATATCTATAAGATCCTTTACTCCAAATGCTATTGGCATGCTAATATTTTTATAAGTTTCTACATTTTTCTACAATCCGGACTGCCTGAGCTGCTTCTTTTACATCATGCACCCGGATAATATCGGCTCCTTTCAGCAGAGCAATTGTGTTTACAACTGTGGTTCCATTCAATGCATCTTCTGTTGATATTCCAAGCAGTTTGGTGATCATCGATTTTCTGGAAACGCCAATAAGTACAGGAAGTTCAAATATACTGAACTCTTCCAGATGATTAAGCAGCTCATAATTATGATCCAATGTTTTGCCAAATCCAAAGCCTGGATCGATAATTATATCATTAATTCCTTTATCGCGAAGTTTCTGCACTTTTTCTGCAAAATAGAGAAAAGTTTCCTTCAGCAAATTGCTATAATGAGGCGCTTCCTGCATATTCTGAGGAGTGCCCTGCATATGTTGCATGATATAAGGAACCTGCAGACGGGCAACAGTATCGAACATATTTTTATCCATTTCACCGCCTGAAATATCATTAATTATAGCAACTCCATACTCCGCCACACAAACTTCGGCAACACTAGCCCTGAATGTATCGACAGAAACAACAGCATCCGGATATTGCTCCTTTAGAATTTGCAGCGCCGGACGAAGTCTTCTTATCTCTTCCTCAGGAGAAATATCTTCAGCATTAGGACGGGAAGAGTATGCTCCGATATCAATAATAGAAGCTCCTTCATCAAGGATTTGTCTAGCACGCACTGTGATTGCCTGTTCAGACTGAACACGACATCCTGAGTAAAATGAATCGGGGGTAACATTTAAAACACCCATCACTTGAGGGGTGGAAAGATCCATTAATTTTCCTTTTACGTTGATACTTTTTGAGAAAGGGTGAGTCATTATTCTTATTTATTTCTATGGTTAGTTTATGGCAAAAATACATAATTATTTTCAATCTCCTTTTTTAAATACGCTTTATCTTTTGCTGTTTATGCACTTTTCTTTTTTCTTTTTTCGATATAAATTATCGATTGAAAAGAACTTAAGTCATCCAACCACCATTAAGCCTGCATAGTTCAGCGCACATTGATGAGCCAATACATACAAGGATGCGTAAATTTATTTATCTATTTATATCACTTATTGAGATATTAAAAACTAAAATATCTATTTTTCTTTTCTCTACGCTTATTAATAGCGAGATTTTATCTAAGTTTGCAGAGAATTTATTTTTAATGGAACAAACATGACAATATCAGCTCTTTACCAGATTTATCTGCAATATCCAATTGTTACAACCGATAGTCGCAGCTGTCCTGAAGGTTCAATCTTTTTCGCCTTGAAAGGAGATAACTTTAATGGAAACACTTTTGCCGAAAAAGCCCTGAAAGAAGGATGTGCTTATGCAGTAGTGGACGAAGCTCAATATGCTGACCCTGAGAACACACGCATCATTCTGGTGGACGACTGTCTGAAAACTCTTCAGAAGTTAGCCAATTTTCATCGCAAGCAACTGGGAACAAGAATTATCGGAATTACCGGAACCAACGGAAAGACAACAACAAAAGAGCTGATTGCCGCCGTATTGTCTGAAACTCATAATGTTTTATATACTCTGGGAAACCTGAATAATCATATCGGTGTACCTCTTACTTTGCTAAAGCTCCGCGCCAGCCACGATCTTGCAGTTATTGAAATGGGCGCCAACCACCCCGGAGAAATCAAGGCGCTGGTTGAAATAGCCGAACCCGATTACGGCATTATCACCAATGTAGGGAAAGCTCACCTGGAAGGATTTGGTTCTTTCGAGGGGGTAATCAAAACAAAGGGGGAACTTTATGACTTTCTGCGTCAGAAAGAAGACTCAATAGTTTTCATTCAAAACGAAAATCCTTTCCTGAATGATATAGCAGACGGATTGACATTAATTCGTTACGGAGTAAATGAGAATATCTACGTAAATGGAAAAATAAACTCTTGCTCACCTTATCTCACATTTGAATGGAAAGCGGGTAAAGATGGACACTTACATCATGTTCAAACACAGCTTATCGGTGAATACAACTTCGATAATGCTCTTGCTGCAGTTGCTATTGGCCGTTTCTTTGGTGTAGAACCGGCAAAAATAGATTATGCACTGACTAACTATACTCCACAGAATAATCGTTCTCAACTGAAGGAAACTGAAGACAACAAACTTATCATTGATGCCTACAACGCAAACCCTACAAGTATGATGGCGGCATTGAAAAACTTCAAACGGATGGAAGTGAAACACAAGATGGTAATCCTTGGAGACATGAAGGAGTTGGGCGATTCAAGCATTGATGAGCATCAAAAAATAGTCGATTTCATCGGTACCTGTAACTTTGAAAAAGTGATCTTAATAGGTGAACAGTTCGAAGAAACCGAACATCCATACGACACCTTCCCAAATGTATCGGAAGTCATCAAATTAATCAATCAGGATAAGCCCAAAGGCTATTATGTACTGATTAAGGGATCGAACAGCATGAAACTGGGACTTATTGTAGAACACTTGTAAAAGGCGTATTTCCCCATATAATTTGTTTTTAAAAGTCGCGCAAGTCACGCAAGTCACGCAAGTCACGCAAAATAGCCACAACCACCTGTTTATCTGACAGATACAGGTGCGCTACTTTCTGCGTGACTTCTGACAAGTCACGCACCTTCGTCTCGAGCAAAAAAACACTATTGTAATCTTAAAATGCTGACGTGTAGGGTTCCGACATTTTCATCTGTCCTATTTTAAAAGACAAGAGTAAAGATAAGATGCGTACTAATCAAGACAGAATCACGAGGACGCTTACTCAGAGGCACCAGATTATTTAGAGCCATTGTCGCCCCTCATCCCCGAATAACCAGTTGATTTATAGGAATATTCAAGTAAGAAAGTCCAATCTATCGGAAAGCGATATATAAAATTAAATCACATCTTTTGACGTACACCCGGATGGACAAGCGCTGTACACCCGGATGGAGGGATACCGTACACCCGGATGGACGAGTGCCGTACATCGGGATGGAGCGAAAAGAGTTATTCGATTGAAACAAAACCTCTGGCCCCCAATAAAGGAAGCAACGGCTACGTTCTAAAGAATCTTGGTGTGACAAGAAAATAGGCGATTAATCCGGCAAGGGTTACTCCAATAGTATTTGCGGCGAAATCAAGCCAGTCGCCACCGCGATACGTGGTGCAATATTCTTGTAAAAGCTCAATACAACCACTAAGGGCCACAGGCATAACACCTGCAGTTAATATTACCTTCAATAGCCGGAATCGTTTCCGATGACTTCGCATATACTCCAGCCATAGTACTCCGGACAATCCAAAATACATGCATATATGAGCAATCTTATCGAAGTTGGTAACATTGTCCAAAGGCGTTTGAGGCGGTTTGAAGAATGACAGGTAAACCACTGCTAAAACGACTAATATTGAGAATGGGTATTTTCTTAAAATGGTTGCCATAATCTTTATTTTAGATAACGCACAAAAGTACGATATATTTTATTTATCTTTAAAGCTGTAGAATATCAATTCTTATAACCCTTGAAAAAAGAGACAGTGTGTGGAAAGACTTTTTCTATTTTAGCAAAACAGAACGAGCAGGATTCTATCTGCTGGTTGCCCTGATTCTGGTGGCGCTGACTGTTTACTGGCTGCTTCCGGATAACCCTTCCCCCAGAACAACAAAGCATCCGGACGAATCAGTCTATGAACAATTTATCTCCTCTGTACACAAACGGGAAAAAGAACGAAATCAGAACTACTATTTTCCAGATAAGGAAGAAAAGATAGAGCTAAAAGCATTCGATCCCAATACTGCCGATTCGCTGACTTTTGTCCGACTTGGATTGCCTTCTTTTATCGCGCGTAATATTTTGCGATATCGATCGAAAGGGGGAAAATTCCAAACCCGGGAATCATTTGCCAGGATTTACGGGCTCTCGACCGAACAGTATAAAAAATTGCTGCCATACATCACTATCGGCGATGAATTCTTGAAGAAGAACGATTCAATCCGGGCCATTTCACCGCTTACAGTCCGGGATTCACTTAAGTATTTTAAATATCCGGAAGGTACCGTAATCTGTCTGAACGAAGCTGACACCACCGAATTAAAAAAGATTCCCGGAATAGGAATCGGAACTGCCAAGCAGATAATTGCGTATCGGCAAAAACTGGGCGGCTTCTATAAAGTGGGACAGCTACAGGACAACGCCCGTCTCCCGACAGAGCTCAACAAATGGTTCATCATCAAAAACGGGCCTTTCCACCGGATAAACATAAACAGATTGAACATCGATAGACTTATCAACCACCCCTACATTAATTTTTATCAGGCAAAGGTCATTATCGAACACCGGAAAAAGAAAGGTGCCATAAAAAACCTGAAGGAGCTTTCCTTATATGAAGAATTTACGTCAAAAGACCTTGAGCGATTGACCCCCTATATCTGTTTCTAGACAATCTGCCCGTCAATCATATGAATGGTCCGGTCGGTAATCTTAGCCAGGCCTTCGTCGTGCGTAACAATAACAAAAGTCTGCTCAAACTTATCGCGAAGGTCAAAGAAGAGCTGATGCAGCTCATTTTTATTGTGAGTATCCAAACTTCCTGATGGTTCATCGGCAAGAATCACCGAAGGATGGTTAATCAATGCACGGGCAACTGCCACACGCTGCTTTTCTCCCCCCGAAAGTTCATTTGGCTTATGAGTGGAGCGCTCGGTCAGCCCCATAAAATTAAGGATTTCCTTAGCTCTCTTGGTTGCCTCCTTAGTCGATGTACCGGCAATAAATGCAGGAATCATCACATTTTCCAGAGCGGTAAACTCAGGCAATAACTGGTGGAACTGGAATACAAAGCCAATATGCTTATTTCTAAATGCAGCCATCTCCTTATCCTTCATTCGGTTAAGCTCCTGGTCATTCATTTTAACCGTTCCGCCATCCGGCTTGTCCAATGTTCCCATTATCTGAAGCAAGGTTGTTTTCCCCGCGCCGCTGGGGCCTACAATACTTACAACCTCACCTTTGGATATCTCAAGGTCAATTCCCTTCAGCACCTGTAAATCGCCAAAGCTCTTTGTTATTCCTTCTAGTTTTATCATAAATTCAAATTCGTTTTATTACATATTCTGCAAGATAACACCCAAAAACTGCCGGCATATAACTGACTGTACCGGTAGTCGATTTCTTATTCCGTTCTGTATCAGTCAGAATAATGGCCTTCGGGTCGGCCTGCTCGGTACTGAACACAACCGGCAGTTTCCTTTTGATTCCCATCTTCTGCAATCCTTTCCTCACCGCTTTGCTTAACCCACAATGGTAAGTATCCCAAATATCGGCAAAACATACTTTTGTAATGTCGGTCTTGGCACCTGCTCCCATGCTCGAAACAATCTTAATTCCGCGTTTCATCGCATTATATATCAGAGAACATTTTGGGCTAATTGTATCAATGGCATCAACCACAAAATCGAACCGTGCAGAATCTAACAGTTCCGGAATATTCTCTTCAGTTAAATAGATTGGACAGACGGTCAGTTTCAAATCCGGATTGATATCTTTCATCCTGGCCGCCACAACATCAGCTTTCTTCATTCCAACGGTAGAATTCAACGCCGGAAGCTGACGATTAATATTGGATGGCTGAACCTCATCAGCATCAACAATGGTCATCTCGCCTACTCCGGCTCGACAAATCATTTCCGCAGCATAAGCCCCCACTCCGCCTAGCCCAACCACTAAGACATGAGCTTTACGCAGGCGATTCATTTTCTCTTCCCCGAGCAAAAGCTGTGTTCTTTGTTCTCTCTCTTCCATCAGTTTTTCTTAAACCAGTTATTAAACCATTGTCCCATTTTGTCATAAGTCAGCGACTCACTACTGCCATGCGGAGCAGAAAAAGTAATTGTCTCTTCAGGGTCTCCGTATTGGTCAGGATAAAGAATCATCAAACTATTATTATTGAAATATTTAGATAGCTGGGAAGGCAGAGCTTCAAATGACGGATGGTAAGAGATAGAACCTTTTCGTGCACTTACAATCACCAACAAATGATCAAAATTTACCTGTCCGGTAAGCAGAAGTAAATCATCCCAATCGGCTAGTTCCGAAAATTCATAGCGCAACTCTTTGAATGTCTTGTTGATTAACACATCCAGTCGGTCAAGTGTTTGAGGATGTGCAAAGAAATGTACCTTACACCCAAGCTGATTTCCCATCCGGCAAACATGATTAACCCACCTGGTAAAACCGGCTTCGAACTCAGCTTTTGGTGGTACGGCAACAACTATGCGCCGAAGTGTGTTAACCGGCATCAAACATTTTACAATCATTATCTGACGATGGGTGTTTTTCAGCAAATTCTCCGCCGTTACTCCAAAGAATGAATCCACTAAATTGATTTTCCGGTGAAGACCTATCACAACATCAGATACATTATACTCCTTGATGGTATGAATTATACCGGATGCTATGTTCAAATCGTACCGACTTACTGTATGCATGGTCACATCTGCAGCAGCGGCAATCATCGCCGATTTTTCGAGATATTTCTTTCCCTGTGCCTGCATTACGCTTGATTCGTTATGATCGTTCATCACATTCAAAGCAATCAAGCCATCTTTCCGTTTCGGGTTTTTGATAACAAGCGCAAGATTCACCAAATTGCCAATTGTATCTGGATTTGAAACTGGAATCAGAATATTATCTTCTGTTTTTGTCTCACCCAATCTCTCTTGTGCCTCGTTTTTCATTGCAATCTTCCTCGATGCACGTTCCGTCACAAACGAACTTATCAAAGAAGACACAAGAATCATCAACACAGTTCCGTTCAGCACATCGGCATTCAGCAACCGTTCTCCATTCGGCATAACAATTTCATGGCCAATTAGTACCACAGCCAATGACGCAGCCACCTTTGCACTACTTAGTCCGAAAATGATTCTTCGTTCATGAAAATTCATTTTAAACATTTTCTGAGTAATGAAAGAGGCGAGCCATTTGCCGCATAATGGCAAAAAGGTGATTATAAGAGCCACTTTAAGGGCTTCTCCACCCGAGAATAAAGTCTTGACATCAATCAGCATCCCCACGCCAATCAGGAAATACGGGATGAAAAGGGCATTTCCTACAAATTCCACATGGTTCATAAGCGGAGAGACATGTGGCACCAGCCTATTAAAAACAAGTCCTACCAGAAACGCGCCTAAAATTCCTTCCAGCCCTACCAGCTCCAGAATCCCTCCACCAAGAAACACCATTGCTAGGATAAAAACAAACTGCATTACTCCATCCTCGTACCGACGGAAGAACCAACGTCCGATGCGGGGGAAGAAGAAGATTATAACAAAACAGGTCAATGCCATTTTTGTCAGCTGCAGAATCCAGAAGTACTGATTTATTTCATTTTTAAACATGCCCGTAACCATAGTCAAAGTAAGCAGTGCCAGTGTTACTGTCACAGCTGTGCCCCCTATCGTTATATTCACGCTTTTTAAACGGCTAAGTCCGTAACGGCTGATTATGGGATATGAAACGAGTGTATGCGAAGCAAACATACTGGCAAGTAAAACGGAGGTTAGTACGCCATATCCTAAAAGAGCAGTACCGCTCCACACACCCAATAGCACAGGAATGATAAATGTAATTACTCCGAATACAACGGCTTTATTGCGGTTTTTTTTGAAATCGAGCATATCCATCTCTAATCCGGCAAGAAACATGATATAATAAAGTCCTACCTTACCGAATAATTCAAAACTACTGTCACGCTCCAAGATATTGAAACCGAACTTACCTATTGCCACTCCGGCAAGAATCATTCCGATGATATGGGGTATGCGCAGGCGATCCAAAAGAATCGGCGCGAACAGAATAATGGTAAGTACCAAAAAAAAGATCCACGTTGGATCTGTTATTGGCAGTCGCAAGGAATAATCGAACAAATGCATAAGCTATGAATTATTTAATATTGCATTCTAAATTGCAAAAGAACAAAAAAATAAGGAGATTACAAAGTAAGAGCTTTTAAAATCGGGCTAACAAACCAGTGTGATTAGCCCGATTAAAAACTTATCTGGTCAAAGCAAAGGGAAGTTTATACTTTTTCAGGTATCCCTTTGCATTATGAATCTCCACGTAGGCAATATAAATACCTATTCGGCAAACAGTTCCATCCCTTTCTTTCCCGTTCCATTCAATCACACCTTCAGCCGGAAGTCCGCTCATCAATGGCAAAGCAAAAACCTCCCGCCCGTAAGCATCGTAAATACGGGTATTGACCACATACCCCTCTTCAGTTAATAGGTAATGAATTTGCAGTATATTATTATCTGAATTATTCGGTGAAATGGTATTTTTCTCAATCCAGAATCTTGGTTTCAGCTCATTCTCGGCCTGTTCGGTGCATTGGTTGGGTAGCCCAGGCGTGCCATATCCCGAATTATATGAAGCAGATGACCAGTTACCTGCATCCAAAGAGCTCAGTCCGGGGGCTTTTTTCTCGAGCGAAATTCCTTTTTTATCTTTTGCGGAGGTGGTATGCATCAAGTCGGAATAGACCATTTCATCGATCAGCACCCCTTTATCGGAAAGGAGATATAAAGTTCCCTTTTCAACGGATAAAACAGGGAAGTCTGCAGTTTCTACACCACTTGAAGGTTCACAGCTATATTGGGAAGCTACAGCCGAAACATTTTTGGTAAAGAAAAGTTCTATCTGAGGGGAAAAGAGCTTTTCGGATTTACCCAATGCAACCGGGGTGGAGCGTGTTCCGTCCTTCTTCAGGACTGAAAGAAAGAGCTGGCCACACGAAAAGGACTTTCCGGAAACATTGGAGATCTCAACATAGCATGCTCCGCCCGAACGTGGATTAAACAATATTTCATTGAATAGAAGATCATTTTTCGCCAATTGATCGGGGATAAATAGCTCAGTTTTTATTTCTTTATTCTGTTTGTTGCCCGACACATCAGAGAGGTTAGTCAGTGTAAGACGCAAGGTTTCTCCTGTATTAAGGGCTCCACTCAGCGCTAGCTTTACGTTCTTTCCGCACGGATAATCCGGAATAACTTTGGTCAAGGATAAATCAGAATCATCTATATGATAATTCCTCAAGTCCGAAAGGGGCTTGAGACTCATTGGTTTATTAAAACAAATCATCATTGTGTCCGGTGCAATTGCATTTGTAGAAAGCAAAGCCATCTCCCGGTTGTCCGGAAAGCTTTTCATGACGGAATTCTGAGCTCCGGGCGTTCCTCCTTTTGTATCGCTACTTGCACACCAGTTGGCCGCGTCGTTTGAGAGATTATCCGGATCCAGGCACTCCAGTGAAAACCCTCCCCCTTTCTTATTACTATCTTTATACCAACTATCCGAGTATTCCACCCACGACAACAAGCCCCCTTTTTCATCCTCCAGCCAGAGAAGTTTTCCTGTATTCAGTAACGCAGGAAAAGAGTTCACCCCGATTACTGAAACACCCTGCAACTCCCACTGTTCTTTATACTTCTGGTGACATAAAACAGCATAGCTTTTGGCTTCGATGGAAACAGGCGGCAAAAGATAACGTTTCCCTCCGTAAAAAAGTGCACTGTTTCGCAGAACAATCAATGAATCGGTCCGGTTGAACAATTCGATATATTCAGATTCGGGAAAATCTTCTATTCCGCTTGGATTTGCCATGATTTCATTAAAAACAATCGAACCAAAACGAAGTTCCTTTTTCTCATTTTCGTTCGTGATTATTCCGTTTAAAGATTGAATCCGGGTGCTTACATCAAGCAAAGCTTCCGCCAACGAGTTTACTAATGATTCCTTCTCTTTCACGGACTGATTTTCATTGCATTCAGATTCCCCGGAACAGTTTGCTAAACAAATGTAATTTAGACAGATGCCACTATTAACCCCACAATATGCTTCATTTTTTGGTAAAAAAAAGCAGATAGAATATAAAAAACAGATAATTAATGTAATTCTTTTCATAGGATTTCGATTTATATGGCAAAATGTTATAATTTTGCAGCAGAATTCATACTACTTGTAAAGGTATGACAAAAAAGGTATTAATCACAACAAAAGAAAAGAAAAGATGAAAGTAGCTATCGTTGGCGTTAGTGGAGCAGTAGGACAAGAGTTCCTGCGCGTGCTCGATGAAAGAAATTTTCCTATGGATGAGTTAGTGTTGTTCGGTTCGAAACGTAGCGCCGGAAGTAAATACACTTTCCGCGGTAAGGAAATTGAGGTCAAACTTCTGCAGCACAACGACGATTTTAAAGGTGTAGATATCGCCTTTACATCGGCTGGTGGTGGCACCTCATTGGATTTTGCAGAGACTATTACTAAATATGGTGCTGTCATGATTGACAACTCAAGCGCATTCCGTATGGATAATGACGTTCCTTTGGTTGTTCCGGAAGTAAACCCCGAAGATGCAAAAGATCGTCCACGTGGCATTATTGCAAACCCGAACTGTACAACTATTCAGATGGTAGTTGCCCTGAAAGCAATCGAAGAGCTTTCTCATATTAAGAAAGTGCACGTTTCAACCTATCAGGCTGCCAGTGGAGCTGGTGCAGCAGCAATGGACGAACTTTACGAACAATATCGTCAGGTTTTAGCCGGTGAAAAGGTAACTGTTGATAAATTCGCATTCCAGTTGGCGTTCAATCTGATTCCTCAAATTGACGTATTCACCGAAAACGGTTATACTAAAGAAGAGATGAAGATGTTCAACGAAACTCGCAAGATTATGCATTCAGATGTTGAAGTGAGCGCAACTTGCGTACGTGTACCTGCTTTGAGAGCGCACTCAGAAAGCATTTGGGTAGAAACTGAACGTCCTGTTTCTGTTGAAGAAGCTCGTGAAGCTTTTGCAAAAGCTGAAGGAATTGTTCTGCAGGACAATCCTGCCAACAAAGAATATCCAATGCCTTTATTCATTGCCGGAAAAGATCCTGTATATGTAGGACGTATCCGCAAGGATCTGGCAAACGAAAACGGATTGACTTTCTGGGCTGTTGGCGATCAAATCAAGAAAGGCGCTGCTCTTAACGCGGTTCAAATTGCTGAATACTTAATTAAGGAAAAAAATATCTAATTTACAAAGACTTAAAAGAAGTCTTATTTTAAACTAATCTGAAAGAAATTTGTGTAAAAATGGACAATCCTACTACACAAGTTTCTTTTTTTTAGTATACCTTTGCCTTTAGACCATTAAGTTGATCTGCTTCTTTTATAATGAAAGAAGAGTGATGAAAACTAATATTTTTATAATCTAAAAGCAAACATGGAAAACATTAACAAAGTTTCCGGGGACATCCTAAAACATACCGGCGTAGATGTATCACGCTGCTATCAATGTGGAAAATGTACAGCCGGATGCGTTCTTGCTTCAGAGATGAACTTTCCGCCCAGCTTTCTGATGCGCCTGCTACAAACAGGAACTGCAGATAACTTCGAGCGAATTCTTCGTTCCAATACCATTTGGCTCTGTCTGAACTGTGAGAATTGCGTGGGTCGTTGCCCCATGGAAATCGACATTCCTAAAATCATGGACTATCTTCGTGAGCAGTCTCTTAACAAAAAGAAACTTCATCCGGATGCCAAGCCAATAGTTGCATTCCACAAATCATTCCTTGACTCCATTAAGAAAACGGGACGACTTTACGAAGTTGGTTTGATTGCCGGATTTAAAGCCCGCACCTTCCGATTAACGCAGGACGTTAAGCTCGCTCCCAAAATGTATCTGAACGGGAAATTAAACCTGATGCCCGAAATGATAAAAGACCGCAAAGGTTTGGGACAAATTTTTGTTAAGACAATTGATAACCCTAAGACTAAGAATAAATGAAAATAGGTTTTTACCCGGGCTGCTCCCTAAAAGGATCGTCCCGAGAATATAATGAATCGGTAATAGCTATTGCCAAGGCCTTAGACATTGAGCTTATTGAGATAAAAGATTGGAACTGCTGCGGGGCAACCGCCGCTCACTCAATGAATGAAGAGCTCTCCCTTTCACTTCCCGCCCGGATTCTGGCTTTGGCAGAAGCTCAGGGACTAAAAGAAGTTGTTGTGCCTTGCGCCGCTTGCTACAACCGATTAATGGTGACTCAACACGAATTAAAAGACGACACGAAAAGAGAAAAAGTTACCGATATCATCCAGATGCCCTATAGCGGCGAACTGAAAATAATTAATGTGCTGCAAATGCTCGAGTCCTATGCCATGGACAAAATCCAGGAAAAGGTTACCAAGCCATTCGCCCACAAAGTTGCCTGTTACTACGGCTGTTTACTGGTCCGTCCTCATAAGATTCTACAGTTTGACCGTGTGGAAGATCCTCAAAGCATGGATTCCATGATTAAACTGATTGGAGGGACTCCTGTTGACTGGGCATTCAAAACCGAATGCTGCGGAGCCGGATTCTCCGTTTCGCGCACCGACCTGGTTGTCCGACTATCGGGAAATATCCTACAGGATGCCGCCGACCGCAACGCGGAAGCAGTAATTGTAGCCTGCCCCATGTGCCAGTCAAATCTGGACATGCGCCGTGGAGCGATTAACGAAACCTTAAGTAAACCCATTGACATTCCGGTTCTCTTCATCACACAGGCCATCGGCCTATCGCTGGGGATTAGTCCCAAAGAGCTGGGATTGGAACGTCATTTTGTAACCGTAAAAATGTAGTAGTATGTCAAAGATAGGAGTTTTTATCTGCCACTGCGGAGAAAATATCAGTGCCACTGTCGATTGTGAACGAGTGGCTCAGGAGCTCGCAAAAGTGGAAGGCGTGGAATGTGCCATTGACTATAAATATATGTGTTCCGACCCGGGACAGACAATTATTAAAGATGCAATCAGAGAGCATCATCTGGATGGAGTGGTAGTTGGCGCCTGTTCGCCACGCATGCACGAGCCAACTTTCAGAAGGGCGTGCGCGGAAGCCGGCCTCAATCCTTACCTGTGCGAAATAGCCAACCTGCGCGAACACTGTTCATGGGTTCATGAGAAAGGCGACGCAACTACCAACAAAGCTATCGACCTGGTAAAGATGCTGGTTGAAAAAGTGAAACGCAACAAACCTTTGGAATCAATCAAGGTACCCATCACGAAGAAGGCTTTGGTCATTGGTGGAGGTATCGCCGGCATACAAGCCAGTCTGGATATTGCCAACGCAGGTCATCAAGTAATTCTGGTAGAAAAAGACCCTTCCATCGGAGGGCACATGTCGCAACTGTCAGAAACCTTCCCTACCCTCGACTGTTCTCAGTGTATTCTTACTCCAAGAATGGTGGAGGTTGCACAACATCCTAACATTACCTTATATACATATGCCGAACTGGAAAGTTTGGAAGGATTCATCGGTAACTTTACCGCAAAAATCAGGCTGAAAGCAAAAAGTGTGGATTATAAGAAATGTACCGGCTGCGGGGCTTGCATGCAAAAATGTCCGCAAAAGAAGATTCCAAGCGAATTCAACGCCGGACTCGGTACCCGCACTGCCATCTATGTTCCTTTTCCACAGGCTGTTCCAAACAAACCGGTAATAGACCGCGAACACTGCAACTATTACAAACGTGGAAAATGTAAACTGTGCGAAACTGCCTGCCCAACCGGAGCTATTGAATGGGATAAGGAGGATGAGATACTGACCGAACAAGTGGGTGCCATTGTAGTTACAACCGGATTCAATGTAAAAGGAACCGACTTCTTCCCGGAATATGGATACGGAAAATACAAAGATGTGATTACCGGACTTCAGTTTGAGCGTCTGGCCTCAGCTTCGGGACCTACTTTCGGCGAAATACGTCGCCCGTCGGACGGTACCATACCTAAGAAAATTGTCTTCATAGCCTGTGCCGGCTCGCGCGATCCGGCCAAAGGCATCCCCTACTGCTCCAAAATTTGTTGTATGTACACCGCCAAGCATGCCATGCTTTACCAACATAAGGTACACGATGGCGAATCGACCGTGTTCTACATGGATATCCGTGCCGGAGGTAAGAACTACGAAGAGTTTGTTCGAAGAGCCATTGAGGAAGATCATGTAAACTATGTTCGCGGACGTGTGGCCAGAGTATACGAAAAGGACGGAAAACTGATTGTCAAGGGGGTAGACACCCTGCTTAGCGGAGAACAGGTTGAGATTGAAGCAGACATGGTGGTGCTTGCTACCGCGGGTGTTGCCAACTGTGGTGCCGAAGTGCTGGCGCAAAAGATGCACATCTCTTACGACCCTTACCACTTCTTCGCTGAAGCCCACCCGAAACTGAAACCGGTTGAGACAAATACCGCGGGAATCTTCCTAGCCGGTGCCTGTCAGGCTCCGAAGGATATTCCCGAAACGGTAGGAATGGCATCGGGTGCTGCCGTGAAGGTGGCCGGACTCTTCTCCAACAACGAACTGGTGCGCGAACCGCTGATTGCAGTGGTCAACCGCATGCCGCCTCCGGTATTCAGCACCTGTGTGGGATGTTTCATGTGCCAGACGGCTTGCCCTTACAATGCCATCGAGCGTGAGGAAATCAAGGGTCGCGACGGAAAAGTAATTAAAACGGTAGCCAAGGTCAACCCTGGACTTTGTCAGGGATGTGGAACCTGTGTGGCTTTCTGCCGTTCAAAATCAATCGACATTCAGGGCTATTCCAATGAACAGGTGTTTGCCGAAGTGATGTCATTGTTGAATCAATAAATGAAAAACCATGAATACAACGAATTCAGAATTTGAACCCAAAATCGTCGCGTTTGTCTGCAACTGGTGTACCTATGCAGGTGCCGACCTGACGGGTACAAGCCGACTTAAATATGCAACGAACGTAAAAATCGTTCGTTTCCCTTGCACCGGAAGAATTGACTTCATGCTGCTTCTGAGAGCTTTCGCTCAGGGAGCTGACGGAATCATTGTTTCGGGCTGTCATCCTAACGACTGTCACTATACAAGCGGTAACTTCCACGCGCGTCGTCGCTGGATTACTTTCCGGGGGCTTCTCGACTTTATGGGGATTGATGTAAAACGCATTCAATACTCCTGGGTCTCAGCGGCCGAAGGCGCCAAATGGGCAGATGTGGTAAACTCCACCGTTGCCAATATCCGCGAACTAGGTCCCTATACAGAATATAAGAAAGTTGCAGAATATTTAGATAAGGAGGATTACAATGGATAAACTCAGAGAGAGAGCCGCCGCGTTGCTTGCCGACGGCACCGTAGCCCTCGTTATTGGTTACGAAGAAGGAACAAACAAGCCACGCCCCCTCTTTTGCCATACGGCCGAAGATGCCGGTAAGCTGATATATGACAGCCGTTGCATTAACAACCTGGCTGTTTATCTCACAAAAAAAGAGCTGATGGGAACGGAGAAGGTCGCTATAACTGCAACCATTCCCGTCCTGAGAAGCATCTTGCAGCTATCGGTTGAAAACCAGCTAAATGAAGAAAAGATTCTGGTAATCACTGTTACAGAACAGGGAGAGCTAAAGGAGTTTGCCGGCTTTGCCGAAATTGAATCGTACATTGCCGATTTCCAACTCAAACTGAGCGGGAAAGAGCAGGAGATTATTGAGAAACTCGAGGGAATGACTCGTGAAGAGCGCTTCGAGTTCTGGATGAAAGAACTTTCGCACTGCTTTAAATGCTACGCTTGTCGGGCGGCCTGTCCGCTTTGCTACTGCACCAAATGCATTGTCGAGGAGAATCGCCCTCAATGGATCAACCCATGGGCGGCGCCTCTGGCAAACATTGAATGGCATATTAACCGTGCTATGCATATGGCGGGACGTTGTATCGGTTGCGGTGCGTGCGGAGATGCTTGTCCGCTAGGCATTCCCATCCAGTTGCTTACCCGTAAAATGATGGAAGACCTGGGACCCGAATTCGGATTCGTTCCAGGACAGCCCTCGAAGAATGGAAATGCCCTTTCCACCTGGAAAGCGGACGATAAGGAAAACTTTATACGATAAGGAGCCATGGAAATAAAATATATCAGCAAAGAAGGACTGAATGAATGGTTCAGCCAGATTGTAAAAAGCGGGAAACGTGTCTATGCACCGGTCAGGGAGCGCGGACAGGTTGAGTTTAAAAGAGTGCAGGCGTTAAGCGAAGTGGCCGAGGATTACATTCAAACCACTCAATCCATCAAATCATCCGTATTCCCTCGGGCAGAGGTGCTATTCTCTTTCGAGAAGGAAAATGGCAAAGTGGCGGTAGAGGATTTCAATCCCGACGCCGTGAAAGAGACTGTGCTCTGGAAGGTTCATCCTTGCGACGCGGCAGGCTTCAAGCCCCTCACCGCTATCTTCAACTGGGATTACAAGGATAAATTATACAACACCCACCTGGAGAAGACCACCCTTGTCACTTTCAGTTGCGCCAAGGCAGACAACAGTTGCTTCTGCACCAGTGTGAATGGCGGTCCCGGCAATACTGCCGGAAGCGACGTGCAGCTTACCATGATGCCCGAAGGCGGTGCCATTGTTGAGATTCTCACTCCCAAAGGTGAAGCACTGATACAGCTGGCTGTCTCTGCCTTTGAGAAAGACAAAGGAGAAGACAAGTCGAAATACCTGGTTGATGTGCCAAAGGTGTTTGATGTGGAAGAGATAAAAGCCCGTCTGGCAACAGCCTTCGACAGTCCGGTTTGGAAAGAGCAGTCGGAACGTTGTCTGGGTTGCGGCGCATGCGCGTTTGTCTGTCCCACCTGTGCCTGCTTCGATATCCAAGAAGATGCACACGGTTCGAAAGGAAAACGCATTCGCTGCTGGGATGCCTGCGGATTCTCCCTGTTCACCCTGCACACTTCGGGGCACAATCCCCGCGCCGTACAGAGCCAGCGTTGGCGTCAGCGCATCTTGCATAAGTTTTCTTACATGCCCGACCGCCTCAGCGTACTGGGTTGTACCGGCTGCGGCCGCTGTTCTCGCGCCTGTCCGGTTGATATGAATATACTTGAACACCTAATTTCAATTGCAAAAAAATGAGCGAACAAAATATCTATCTACCATACCTGATGACCATTGACAAGATTATCAATGAAGCTCCGGGTGTGAGAACATTCAGACTGAAATTCCAAAATGAGGAAGAGGCAGATGCCTTTAATTTCAAAGCGGGTCAATTCGGAGAGTATTCCGCTTTCGGCGAGGGAGAATCAACCTTCTGCATCGCCTCCTCTCCCACCCGTAAAGGATACATAGAATGCACCTTCCGTGAAACCGGAAGAGTAACCACCGGACTGTCCAAACTAGAGGAAGGCAGCACCATGGGATTCCGCGGACCTTTTGGCAACACCTTTCCCATCGACGAATGGAAAGGGAAAAATCTGGTATTCATTGCCGGAGGTATCGCCCTGCCGCCCATGCGATGCGTCATCTGGAACTCACTCGACCTGCGTGAAAACTTCAAGGACATCACCATTGTTTACGGAGCCAAATCGGTTAACGACCTGGTTTATAAGCATGAATTAAATGAGTGGGAAGAGCGTCCGGACGTGAACCTTGTAACAACCGTAGACCCCGGAGGTGAAACGCCCGACTGGAAAGGTGAGATTGGCTTTGTACCCGCAATTGTGGAGAAGGTAGCGCCATCTCCCGAAAATACCATCGTCATTGTTTGCGGCCCTCCCATCATGATTAAGTTTACCTTCCCGGTACTTGCCAAGCTGGGCTTCAAGGACGACCAGATATACACCACCCTGGAAAACCGAATGAAGTGCGGGGTTGGGAAATGTGGCCGTTGCAACGTGGGAAAACTCTACGTTTGTAAGGACGGACCTGTGTTCAGCAAGAAGCAATTAAACAGCATTCCTGCAGAAGAGTATTAATCTATTTAGGAAACACTCGGAAGAATGCAATCCAGATTCATCATGATTCACCCGGAAGAGTGTTAATTGATTAAGCGATATAATGATAATCGGAGACAGTGGCAACATTGTCTCCGATTTTTTATTGGCACTGTACCCTGACAGTCAACGCTATTCTCATTTTTGCACGTCTCATCTTTCTTTTCCACGAACAAGCTGTTTGTCAACCTACAAGGTGATGGCAACCACAATGTTAAATGCAAAAAACAGAACCGGCATATAATCCCCACAGCTACTGACGCAAAATCGAGAAACTACTAATCAAAAAATAAATCTGACTCTATGAGTTTAATTTCTCTTGTACAAAACAATTAATTCTTTTGTACAAGAGAATTAATTGTTCTGTACAGAAGAATGCATTGTTTTGTACAAGAGTTTACTAATCTGTCGGGGCGAGATACAAATATATTCCCGGCAATGCCTGTTATATCGCAATAGTTGATCTATCACATCCCGTATTTATCAGGCATAAAAAAGCACCGTTCAATCAAAAGCCTCCTAATAAGAGCAATTTGAAAGAACGGTGCATTAACTAAAAATAAAAGCAGTTAGGGAGTTAAACTAATGTTCTACAGAGAATTTATATATGCAATGACTAAAATATTTCTCTCCTGGCTTAAGCAAAGCAGAAGGCCAGTTTGGCTTATTGGGCGTATCAGGATACTTCTGTGTTTCCAGACATACAGAAGCACGCTTCTTATAAGTAATTCCTTTTTTTCCTGTTAATGTTCCATCAAGGAAATTACCCGCATAAACCTGAATTCCCGGTTCATTGGTAAACACGTTTAAAACAATTCCAGTTTTGGGCGATTTTAACGAAGCACACTTCCTGGTAATATCCCCTTTTGTATTCAGCACCCAGTTATGATCATAACCATGACCATTCTTAAGCTGTACAAAACTGGTATCATTAATTCTGGTTCCAATAGCTGTCGGAACTCTGAAATCCATATCTGTGCCCTTTACCGGAAGGATTTCCCCGGTGGTCATAAAGGTACTGTCAACCGGAGTATACGAATCTGCATTAATCGTCAATAAATAGTCGGAATTTGACTTAGAAGGATCACCGTCCAGATTGAAGTAAGCGTGATTTGTCATATTCACGACTGTTTTCTTATCGGTCGTTGCTTCATACTGGATATCAATTGCATTGTCGTCAGTCAGGGTAAAAGTAACCTTACAAGTCAGACTACCTGGAAATCCTTCTTCCATATCCTTGGATAAATAGCTAAATTCAATCTTCTGGTCATTAATTTGCCTGGCATCGTAAATCTGATACTGAAAACCTTTAAAACCTCCATGCAGACAGTGCCCGAAGTTATTTTGAGGCAGTTGATATTTCACTCCGTCTATGGTAATCTGCCCTTTGTTTATACGGTTGGCATAACGACCGATGCTTGCTCCGAAATCAGTTGGATATTTAATATAATCCTGAATAGAATCGAAACCCAAAACAACGTCTCTCATTTTCCCTTCTTTGTCAGGCACCATGATTGAAACAATACGTCCTCCAAAGTTTGTCAGACACACTTCCATTTTATTCTTATTCTTCAGAACATATAAAGAGACTTTCTTGCCATTTACCACTGTCTGAAAATTACTTTGCTTCAAACCGGAATCCGAAATAAATCCGGCTCCCTTTCTATTGGCGGAACAACTAACAAATAAGATAATCCCGATAATTAATCCTAGTTTCTTCATGTTATTAAGCTTTTAAATCTATTATTTTTTCTTTTTAGGAGGATTTTAGGAAGCCAATTTGTGGATCGACTAATTGGCATCCTTTACCAGCCGGAAACCAACCGTGGCATTCCTTTCATACCCCTGGGAAACACGAAGCCACTGCTGGCGGAAAGTCAAAGGCAATGCACCTCCGGTTACGTACCACCAACTAGACCGAGGAGTAAAATAAGAACCACCTTTAAGAATAATGAAATCCACACATGTATTACTATATAAATCATTTGTCATTTGCCATACTGATCCGGTAAGTTCTTCAATTCCCAATTGATTTGCTCCTTGGGGATATTTTCCAATGCAATCTAATCGACCATTGCCTGTATTGCACTTTAAAGAATCCATCTTATCTCCCCACGGATACAATCGACCATCTTCACCCTGAGCAGCATACTGCCATTCTTTTTCAGTTGGCAAACGTTTACCTACCCATTTGGCGTATGCTTTAGCATCCTCATACGAAACAAATGTCACAGGATTGTTTTCTTCCCCAGGCGCAATTTTTCCATTTTCCCAATGCTTCAGGAAGTTTTCAGTGTCTTTAGGCTGATAATGGGTAGCCTCCATGAATTGTTTGTACTGAACGTTTGTCACCGGATGCTTATCCATATAAAAGGATTTTACCGAAAACACTTTCGCAGTATCTTCTACCGGATATTTAATCATCCAATCGCCAATATGTTTAGCAATAAAACGGAACTTTCCGCCAGGTACATATACCATTTCCTGAGAAGCAGATTTAGCCAAGTCAGTTGTTTCCTCTTTTGATGCCAATCTCGGGTATCCATAAGGCATATTCAGATTTGTACTGTCTACAACAACATTGTTTTTCCGGGCAATGATCACAAAGTCTCCCTCATAACGGTCAAAAGTTTCTAATGTGCGGAATGTTTTAGAAGGTTCTCTCAAAATGATCGGTTTAAAATTCTTTCGGTCCTTCAAGGAAATAACTATTTCATCAGCATCTTTCATCTTAACGGTTAGCAAATCCTGTTCACGCAATAACTGAGCCTCCATTCCTTTTCCTGAATAAGAGGTAAGTCCTTTAGATAAAGAAAAGTATTCTATTGGTACCTCTTTGCCTGCGCTCAGTGTTCCTTGAAGAACTCTCTCATCAATTAGTTGCTTCCCATCGAAAAGCTGAATAACTAAATCGCCTTTGAATCCGTTCTCTCTTAGTTTTACTTCCGATATTAAAATGGATTTATCCGTATTTGAGACAAACACGGGTTGCTTATCATATTTCGGGCTACCATGCCATATCTTTAGTTCTTTTCCTTTTGGAGATTGAATTGATATATTTATTCCTTTCTTCTCAATAAGCAACCAACTCCTGAAACGGGCAATAGCTTCTACATTTGCCTCGGAACGAGTTCCAAGATATTTTTTCGGGAAAGGATCTAAATTAGCTTTAATTAAGAACTTCGATCCTGCACGTTTGGGAGTTAATTCTTTATGGTGCCACAGATCTATATAATGCCATCCAGTATCAGCTGGAACTTCAAATAAGTAGTCGTTATATCCTTCTGGTTTCAGGCTATATATTGTGTAAATTGTTTTATTAACACCGGGCCATTCATTTACCCAAATGCTATCTGTAGTTGTAGGAATCAAAGGTATCCACCCCGGTTCAGAAAAGTTATCTGTATTTTCACGCAGTATCCTTACCGTTCGACCAGTAAATTCATAGAGTTCCTGCAGCCAGTCTAAAGAAAGAGGCATATAAAGATGATATTCCACCCCATGACCATTAAAGAAAGACAAAGCAGCATCTCGTCTTGGGTTATCTTTTTCAATTACAGCTTGTCGATAGATACAAAAATCAGGTTTAATCAATCTGTTCAGATTAAGAAAAGGAGCATACTCTATAGCTGCATGAGTTCGGCCAATCACACAATTCTGCATATCCGCCGGCACGCACATTCCTTCAGGGAAAATTGCAAATCCTTTACGATAGCGATCAATTCCATTTTGAAACCACTTCCCTGATTCGCTTCGTGTATCAAACATAGTTCCCCAAAAACCGACTTCCTGAGAAATACGGCCTAAGCCATCTATTGGATTTTCATATCGGGTTGAATTGAATATCTGATCTTGAGATGCAGGAAGATCCCAGGGCGTATAGTTAGACATCAGGTGCATACCATGTTTTAATCCTTCATCAGAAATCGCCTTCAATTTCTTAACTCCTCCAGGAAGAGATCGTACTAGATCCCATTGATTCCGTTGATCAAGCCCCAGGACAGGGAAACCAGTCCATAATATCATATAATCGTCGCCTCCGTAGAGTTGTTGTGTCTTATGCGAAAAATCATCAAATGTATATGCATTCGTCTGATTATTATAAAAATAATTATGCCAGGCAGATACAAAGTGACCAACATAACCGTGTCGCACCCATTTCAAGTCTTCTCTTTCATACAATGTGTTATCAAAAGTACCAGGTTCTACGTCAAACAACATATTTTTCTGGAACATCAGCCGTAATCCTTCCTGCCATCTTCCAATGTAAGAATCCATCCATATCGAGTAAACAAGATTTGCACCCGGATACATAATTGTTTCAAAACGGCGAGCAGAGATCCGTTCAGAGGCCTGCTTGTCAATTTTACTTAATGACACCACTGAGCTGCCATTATCAACATCAACGATTCCCAACCCTATTCCCCAAGAATTATCGGGCAAAGTTACATTCGCAGGGCTATATCCGGGCCTGAAAATAAAAGCACGGGAAAGCGGATCACCTTTATCCCAGGAAGTTAAATACACGTGACGGTTTGACTCTCCGAAAGGCACGATATTTGAAACGGTTATAGTATCTGATGAAATATTTCGGATGCTTAATTGTAAAACAATTCCGCCTGTTCTTAAGGGCTTAATATTATCAGCAGACAATGCCAGCTTCCCTTTTAACACAGCTTTTTCATTATCCGCAGGACGAGCATTCAGCGAAGAGCAACATTCCCCATTAATGCGAACCGATATTAAGGGTAAATCATAACCTGGCTGTTGAAAGCCATTGAAATTAACAATTTGTAAACCTTTATTTTCTGAAGTAGAAACCCTGACGGCCTTTAAAGCCTGTGAATTGCAGACTTCGGACAAAGATAAAAGGGAAAAAACAAATATCAATATTCTTAATTTCATAATATTCTTCTTAATATCGATGTTAAATTATTCTTTATAATCAACCCATACTTTCATCTTACCAGGTTTTCGATTATCCCATGCATAATATGGTACGAAATGATATGTATTGTCTTTATTTGTAGCAGAGATAGTTGCCACACCACCTAACAACTCTTTATTAAAAACAGACGTATAGGTTGTTTGCTTAGAAAGCCGACAATTGACAAAATCGGGATTGTCACATTCTTCCAAACAATATACTATGGGGCCACGCTGCAAAGCCCTTTTTCCTATATTTGCTTTTACGCGGGGATCTGCTTCAACGACTTCAACAGGCATATCCATTGAAAATTGAATAATATCTCCTGATTTCCAGGTACGTTTAATCAATAAGTACTGTTTATCATTTTGGGCATTTACACGTTTGCCATTTACTAATAGTGAGTAATTCTTACACCATCCAGGCACACGCAACTTTACAGAGAAAGGAGTTTTCTGTTCTGTCTCTATTTTAATTTGAACATCGCCGTTCCAGGGATAATCAGTAGTTTGTATAAACTTAATATTATTACCCCTGATTGGGATTATTGTTTCACTTCCAATATAAAGATTAACCCATACAGCATCATTAGATGTTGCATAAATATAATTACCTATTGAAGGTAATAAACGAGATATCTGGCTTGGGCAACATGCAGTTCCGTACCATGGTTTGCGATGGTGATTGCCTGAAGAAGCCAGGGGATTCACATAAAAGAAATGATCTCCTGAAAGAGAAGTGCCTGCAAGTGCTCCATTATACAGTGATCTTTCCAGAATATCTTCATATTTGCCGTCTCCTCTCAACATATTCATTCGTTGGTTCCAAAAGACCATGCCAACGGAAGCGCATGTTTCACAGTATGCTTCTTCATTCGGCAGGTCATAATCCTCAGTAAATCCTTCATTCTTACGTGATGAACCAATTCCGCCTGTTAAATACATTTTAGTATAAACAACATCATTCCACAAGCGATCTAAAGCTTGTATATAATTTGTATCCGATGTAATTGAAGTTAAATCGGCCATACCGGTAAACAAGTACATTGCCCGAACTGCATGTCCACTGATCTTGGAAAGTTCTTTAACAGGTTTAAGGTCCTGATAATAATCCTTATCTGCTGGATCCCAAGTTCCTTTGTTATGACCGCGCTCTTCCAACAACCAGTTTGCCAGTTTTAGATATTTATTTTCATTTGTAACACGATATAGCTTTATCAAAGCAAGCTCAATTTCCGGATGACCGGGAACCCAGTCGCGTTTACCTGGGCCAAAAACAGAATCAATATGATTGGCATATTTTATAGCGACATCAAGCAATGACCTTTTCCCCGTTGCATTATAATACGCAATTCCAGCTTCAATTAAATGACCACAACAATACATTTCATGCTTATCCATGTCGGTCCATCGCTTATTTAGATCTCCTAAAATGAAATAAGTCATTAGATACCCATCTTTTAACTGAGCACCTACAATTTTTGAGATAATATTATCCAGTTTATTTTCCAATTCAGGATTTGGATTATTCATTAAAGAATAAGATGCACCTTCTATCATTTTATATAAATCCGAATCATCATAAAAAAAACCTTTGAACTTACCTTGTTCCATCCCTGCAGCGATACTGAAATTCTTTATGCGTTGAGTCTCGTTCTCGCATTGATTAATGCACGCCTTTAAGGTGACAGCAGCATGGGTTTTGAGACGAGGCTGCCAGAAATTATCAGTGATTCTAACTTTAGAAAAAATCACCGGAGTATTCTTTTGCACGAAAGGGACCTTCTGAGAAGAAGAACATGAAATCAGACTGAATGTAAGTAGGTTCAGTATTAAAGTTTGTATTTTCATAGTCTAATAATTAAGTTATAATCCTTATCAAGGATTTCCAAAGATATTAAATTAGCTTATCATTCATTCGCACAATCGTTTCATAAAATGATAAATACTATTCATTTAATGGGCCTATACTAATTGAAAGACAAAGGAACATTAATTGCAATAGAAAACAGGCCCTAATATTTTTGTGTCAGAAAAGACTCCATTTATTCCACCTATAGTATGTGGTTGACCTCCACCAATGAAAACAGAGACTTTATCAGGAATTTGCCTTAATCTTCCATTTGATGAAACAAGACTTAAGTCTTCAGGAGTTAAGTTAAAACTTACAGTTTTGGACTCTCCTCTTTTCAATGAAATGCGCTTAAATCCTTTCAAAGCACATCTTGGTATAGTTGAATCAGATGAATGATGGATTAAATAAAGCTGAACAACCTCATCGCCATCCATTTTTCCGATATTTTTTACATCGACACTGACAGATACATCTTTCCCTGTGATGATTTTATCTGGTACTTTTAAACCGGAGTAAGAAAAGTTGGTGTAGCTTAAACCGTACCCAAATGGATATAATGTTTCTTTTGTAAAATAACGATATGTACGTCCTTTCATACTGTAATCATTATAAGGAGGAAGATCATTATCTGAGCAATAAAAGGTAATTGGTAAACGTCCCGCAGGGTTATAATCTCCAAATAGAATATCTGCAACAGCCTCTCCTGCAGCTTGTCCACCATACCAGGCATTAACAATCGCAGCTAAATAAGAATTCTCCCAGTTTATTGATAAGGCGCTACCTATCTGCATGACAAAAATAACTGGTTTCCCGGTTCTGTATAAAGCTTGCATCATCTTTGTCTGAACTTCCGGCAAAGCAATAGTAGTGCGATCACCTCTTTTAAACCCTGGCAGGTTTACAGGCATTTCTTCACCTTCAAGTCGGGGAGATATTCCACCAACAAATATGATTGCGTCTGCATCAGAGACCTCATTTGCCAACTCTTCATAATTTGTTTCTTGAATGTTAACTCCGCCAAAACGTATAGACACACCTTGATCACCCTGGAAATACTCAAGTCTCAAATCGTACTTCTTACCTTTTTTTACATGGAGTGTATAGGTATCTGACATTTCTTCATGAAAAGAAAAATGATCAATAGCAATTTCATTATCAATAAATAGTCTAAAGCCATCATCACCAGAAATGCAGAAAGTGTAATCTCCATCGTCATTTGGTATAAACTTTCCTGTCCATCTTACTGATATCCAGCGAGCTTTAATACCCGGAGCAATTTCATCATTAACTCCTCCTTTAAAATTTATACCATTTTCAATCCGTGTTAAAACAGGAGTGCCTTCTAATTTTATATTATTAAAATATTCTGCCTTCATCCCATTCTTATCCTCATTAAAAATCATCGGCCACAAATTTATCGGCATGGTAATTTTATTATCAAGGTAGTTAACTCCTTGCTTGAATACTACTTCTGTCTCCGTGCTGACTTTGTTTTTGATACCCTGTAACACCGTCACAAGTTTTCCAGGGGTACCATTATAATTCCCTAGAATAGATACAGAATCGGTTGCAGCCGGTCCAATAATTGCAATTTTACGAAGTGATTTGGATAGTGGTAAAATATCATTTTCATTTTTTAAAAGGACAACAGACTTGCATGCCATATTCAATGCATCCTGTCTGTGATCCTTTGAATCAACGACAGAATATGGTATATTAGCATAAGGATTCAACGAGTCGGGACTGAATAATCCCAAGCGGAATCTGGCAATAAAAAGCCTATGCAAGGCTTCATCAATCTCATATTCTTTTATCTCTCCTTTATTAAACGCGCTAAGTAAGTTTTCATAGGTATTCCCGCATTCCAGATCAGTCCCAGCTCGTACAGCCTTCACTGAAGAGTCAACTCCATTTATTGAAATTTTATGTGTTTTGTAAAAATCATCAATAGCACCACAATCAGATACTATATAACCTTTAAATCCCCACATGTTCCTTAAAATATCAGTCAACAAAGTATTACTTCCACAACAAGGCTCACCATCAAATCTATTATATGCACACATAACTGAAGCCACACTTGCATCACGAACTAGTTTATGAAAAGCCGGCAGATATGTGTCCCATAAATCAAAAGGAGATACGACAGCATTCATAACATGCCGTTCATATTCAGGGCCACTATGAACGGCAAAATGTTTGGCTGTCGCAACCAGTTTTAAATAATTACTTTGATTCCCTTGCAGTCCTTTTACAAAAGCAGCCCCCATACATCCAGTAAGAAAAGGGTCCTCTCCATAAGTCTCTTGCCCTCTACCCCAACGTGGATCTCTGAAAATATTAATATTGGGAGACCAATAAGTTAATCCTTGATAGATCTCCCTTGAACCTTTTTTCACAAAATCCGTATACTTTGCCCGAGCCTCATCAGATATTAATTCAGCCGAATGAAAAAGCGCTTTATCATCAAAAGTTGCAGCTAGACCGATCGCTTGTGGATAAACAGTAGCTAGTCCAGCTCTTGCAACTCCATGAAGACACTCATTCCACCAATTATAGTGTGGAATTCCAAGGCGCTCAATGGCTGGAGAATCATTCATCATCTGACCTATCTTTTCATTTATCGTCATAGATTTGATCAACTTATCAACCCGAACATCCAAAGGCAATGAAATATCAGCCCAGGGATATGTGCTTTGAGCATAATTCACCTGAAATGTAAAATAAAAGAATAAGTAAGCTAATAAAAATCTTCCCATAATAACCAATCTGAAATATGAGTATATTACTTTAATGTTGTTGGGAATTCAGTGATTCTCAATGTTGTACACCCATATGGTATTAATGTGATATCTTCTTCTGGAAGTGTTTCAATTTGATACTGCGGACTATAAGGCAATGGCCCAGCCATTCCGTTATACAATGTCCATTCCTTCATACGTTTACCTTTTGCTTTAATTTCAATCGGTGCATTTTCAAGGTTCCATGGATATCCTCTCACATCCTTACGTACAACTTTAAATGCATCTTCAATATTCTCCGGTTTTAAATCATTCTCTTTCAAGCAATAATTCCAGGGTGTAGTAGGATATACCTCATAATAAGAATCACCATACTTTTCTCCAAATTTACGATCATCATTCACTTTTGACCATTTTTCTCCAATTCGAAGAGCATAAAGTAAAGGACCGCGTTCAATAGCTGCAGATCTCTCAAACCACCTTGACACAGACACCTTAGCAGGTAACTCAAGCTCCACTTTATCACCATTTTTCCATGTTCGGCATATTTTAGCTATTGTTCCAGCTGCAAACTCATCCCATTTCTCACCATTAACTTTTACATTTGCATTTTCACACCAAGAAGGGATACGCAAATGAAAAGGGAAAAATACACTTTTATCCTTTTTAGAAGGCAATTGAATTTGGAAACGAACCACCTCTTCAAATGGATAATTTGTATCTTCGGTGATTTTAACCAAAGTACCATCGGCCACTTTAGCTTCAACAGTACAAGGAGAATATACTAATGCAGACAATCCATGATCTTCTGTTGCAAACCATAAATTTCTTGTAAATTTTGGCCATCCCTGATGTAGATTTGAGGTACAACATGGGTATCCTGTAAGAAGACCAAATAGCTGTCCAGTACCATTGTAAGGAGTAACAAAATTCCGATCCTGTCTTGAGATTTGTACTTGATTAAGTTGCTGATAATATTGGCGAGCATCGAAATCATCGGTAATTTGTGTAGGCAAGGCATTAAATGTCACTCTTTCAAGCCAATCAGCAAATGTTGTATTACCTGTAATTTCGAGCATTTTTTCTAGTGAGAACATCATCTCAACAGCTGTACACAATTCAGAACCTTGTGTAGGATTCCCTGTATGAAGCATTTCATCACCACCATATAAACCTGTAGGCCAGCCATGAGTTCTTTTAAGATCAGATGCCCCCTTATCAATCGCTTTAAGATGCTTTTCATCTTTAGTATATTGATAGCGGATAATTGGCTCCTTCATTGCTTGAGCTAAATTAACACAATGTACACTAAAGAGAGTGGACATTATTTGCTTATTAAGAAACATGTCTGTCCAATCAGTAGTTTGTTGAGCAATTATATTGCCTAAATCTAATAAGAATTTATCACCGGTTTTACTGTAAAGCCAATAAACAACCATTAAATTATCACCTCCACGTTCACGCCCCCAGGATGTCCAATGATTCAAAGGATTTTTTGGCAACTCATTTAATTGGTATTGAAAATATTTTGTTAGGAATGGAATAATTCGTTCATCGCCTGTTGCATCATAATATTGTACCAGATATTTTAAAACGACCATCTTAGGCCACCAATCGCGTGCGTTGTTTCGTTGCAATCCAGCTTCCGGTTCCCTATCTATCGAAGGACCAAAATACCCATTGGGTTGTTGACTCTTTAAAACACATTCAATCCAAGGTTGCACTTTTTGTTTCAATTCAGCATCATCAAGAATATATGCTAAAGGAACGAGTCCATCAATCCAATAGGGGCCACGTTCCCAAACATCACCATCACCACCAAGCCATCCGTTACGACTGCCCATTACTTTTTCGTACAAGATATCAAGATTACCAGTCATTCCTTTCTTCATTCTAATTAACTGATCCTTAAGCCACCCTTCAGGTTTTACAGCTCCAATGGGTAGTTCAATATAAGGTTTGGTTAACAACGGATAACGATTATTCTGATACAATTCATTTATCTTGTTTGCTGATGCAGTCGAAATACTCAATATCATCAACAATAAGCCAATTAAAATGTTATATTTCTTATTCATACCATTTAATTTAAAATTATTTGTAGCTGTTTCTTTATATACTTATCATTTGAATCAGGAAAAGGAATATCAATCTTATAAACATTTTGACGTAATTGAGTTGAAATCTTACCACCTTCAATCTGTTTATAACCATTCGGTAAAAAGAGATCCATTGAGTTAATTGTCCCCGGAATCCCTTCAACAGTTATAGTCAGAATATTCTCTTTTAGTTGTTGATTGATCACTCTAAATCCACTCGATTTTTTATCCATTTCAGGAAAAACAATTGAAGAAAGGGCTGTAGCACCTTGTTTTATACAATTAATTTCGATTGATAATTCATTTTTTACTTCAAAAGAAGTCTCAACAATCAGATATTCTGGTAAATAATTCTTTCTATAATCTAAAGGCCTACCATTAATCAATACATCTTTTATTCCTGTACCCATTGCTAAGGCTGGTTTGAAATACACCTTAACTGGTCGATCTGATTTAAAAGAATATAAAATTTTATCACCATCTTTCTTCATTTTAAATCCAATGCATGCTTCTCCTATACGAAGATTTTGAACACTACAGCTATCCCAGTCAACAGGAAAACGAGGAGCTAATTGCAATGATTTGTTCAATGCATTGGGCACATATCCTAACATTCCTTCTATCACAGGTTGAAGTACCATAGTTTCCGACCAACACTGATGTAAAGTAACTCCTGAAGGTTTATATACTAAACCATTTATTACTTCAGGAACACGTCCATGAGCAAATCCTTTGTAATTAATCAGATTTGCCATTATATGAGAATAACCTTGCAAGTAACGTCCTGTTTTATATTCCGCCAATGCCGTCCATCCTGTAAACAAGGGCCATACACTTCCAAAATGATAAGCTGTGGGATTGAACAATGAATGCCTATCATCAATCATTCTTACTCCCCAATCAGCCGAGAATCTGCTGGAGGCAAATTTCTGTACCATTTCATAGGCTTTAATTGAATCGGTCACACCAAAATATACAGGTACTGTGGGCAATACAATTAACTCATCTGTAAAAGAACCATCAATTTTCTTACCATAATTATAATATCCTTTTACATTCCAAAAATCGCGGTTAATAATTGTATTTACTATTTTTGATTCATGCCTATACTGCTCTGCTTTTTTTTGATTGTTTAATGCTTCTGAAAGATAGGCAGCATCTTCCAAAGCCGCATTCCATATACCTACCAAATAAAATTCAGCATCTGAACCATACAATTCACCTCCCTCAAGCCATCCATGTCCAACATTTGTATTTTCAATCAAATGATCTCCATTTGTATCAGTTGAAAAGCAATAATCCATTGCCTTATGAATTGCATGCTGGTTTCTTTTAATAAAATCCAAATCTCCGCTGCTTCGTAAATAATGAGCCATTAGATTAACAAACAATGGAGTTGCATCAGAGGCGTCAAAATGTACTGATCCGCTGCTAGTTAGTTCATGGTAAATTTTGCCATCAACTTGTTGATAACGGATAAATGTTTCAAGAACCTTCTTTACAGTCGGGAAATCTCCGATATTATCAAATGCAAAGCCAGACCAAACAGCATCTCGTCCAAAATACCAAGCGTAACCAGGGCGACCACTTACTTTTTGCCCTCCTCCCCATCCTCTCCGGGAAGAAGAATAACCAGCCATTAATGAAGTACCTATGCCAGGAGTTTCTACAATAAACTGAGATGAACTGAGTAAAGCCCACCTAAAACCTTCATTAAATACGGAATCAGGTGTTATTATACTCATTTGTTTATCCGAATATGCATCATAATACATCTCACTATCGACAAATACCTTCTTTGGATTTTCAACTTTTCTTGAATAAAGCCTAATTAAAGGATCAATGCCATCACATCCTGCAGCCATAATAACATCTAAAGCATTGGATGTTGTAACATCATATGATACTGAAGATGCCGCCTGTAGTTTATCAGTCGAAACCCCTTTAACCATTCCGTTTTGAGAATACGTAAAATTATCATACTGGCCTTCATCCAATAAACGACCTTTCAGATTTGCTCCAACCATAGAACAAAACTCTTGTTTGGAATCATTTACTACAAATGCATTAAGTTCGTCAGACCATTGATAAAAGATATCCCCTAAAGCAGATTCATCATATGGCCACATAAACCGCAAATTACTTTTAAAATCAGTAATAATTCCTTTTAGTTTCTCCCCAAGCCATTCATAATGAGCAATAGTTACAGGATTATGAATATCGGAAGTAATAACTTCTTTGAATATCAAATCTCCAATTTGATATGTTCGAATAGCTGAATTTGGGCGTAATTCTATTTGTGGAGTATAATTATCTAGTACTACAAGAGTATCAACATTTGCAATATTCAATCTAATTCTAAAATCTCTCATTGAAAGGAAAGGATGAGACCATATTTCCTCGATACCGCCTTTATCCTTACAAACCACAAGATTCCTCTGCGTAGGTATGTCAAAGTAACTATTGGAAGCCTCCCATTTTATTGAATTATCTGAATTCAAAATTTTCCATTCCTGAGGTCTAGGCATAGCTACAGATTTATACTTTATATCGGAAGCAACAACACGGCATTTATTTATATTTTCCCAATAATATGCATTGCTTTTCATTTTATCTCCATGCAAATACCGAATACAGTTTAGTGTAAACTGCTCTTCTATTTTCTTATTAAAATTATCTTTACTGTAATACAAACAACCTCCTATCGCTAGAATTCGTCCTTTACCTAGTGGGGTTTCCCACATAACTTTATCTGTTGGATGATAAAAAATATACTCCCACAATGTTCCAATGACCTTAGAACCGCTTGCCTGTGGTTTTGTATTATTAAAAAAACCAAGGATACGACATCGGTTGTCTTTTTTCCCATGCCAAGTATAAGCTCCACCAAACAAATCATCAAAAATTGGATGCTCTCTATATCCGTGAATCCCAAGTTTACGGCCAAAGCCTTCGTCTTTCAGATCAAAATACATACTCTGAACAGGTGCTTGCTCAATATCCCATTTATTCAACAAGCGGACAGCTTCCATCGATAGAATTAATTGTCCTCCATTTTGAACAAAATTTTTCAATATCTTGCCTGCTTTTATTTCACTATTACAGAAGTCACTTGTATCAGGACGATGAATCCAAACAATGTCACTGTTCTTCACTTTCGAAATCTCATTGAATGACAATATCTTATATGATATTTCATCTTGATGTTTATTGATTACTTTTATTAAAGCTTTATACTCATCGTACTGTTTTGCAGGATTACTCATTATAAGAGCAACTGTCTTTCTCTGCTGAGCACAAGGATTTATCACAAAAACAAAAGAAATAAATATAAACAAAAAATAACGTAGATTCATAATTTTGATGTTTTATAATGCATCTTTTACACAACGAAAACCAACCGTCGCTTTTCTTTCAAAAGAAGGAGATACACGTAATAAATATTGCCTAAAATTAAGTTCTCTAGGGCCACCTTGCACGTACCAAAAACTTGATGAGGGCAAAAAGTAGCTTCCGCCTTTTACCATAATATATTTATATGTAGAGTTATCATAAACATCATTTGTCAACTGCCAAACACATCCTACTAAGTCATACAAACCATATTCATTTCTACCTTTAACGTATTTACCTACCGGATATAAAGCTCCATCGCCTAAGTTGCATCTTGTCGGTTCTATTCCTTTCAGTTTCCAGACAGACAAAGTATTAGTTATAAAGTCTTCTACTCTAGTAACTGGTGTCTTCTGTACCCACGGCCATTCATTTCCTTTCTCTGTTTGAGCAGCATATTGCCACTCCATCTCAGTCGGGAGTCTTTTACCTGCCCATTTAGCATATGCTTGAGCATCTTCCAACGTGACATAAATTACTGGATAGTTTTCTTGCCCAGCAGGAATATTTCCATCTATCCAGTGTTTTAAAAAATTTGTTCTATCGGCTGGTTGATAACTAGTGCTTTCCAGGAACTCCTTATACTGCGCATTTGTCACAGGATATTTATCCATAAAGAATTTCTTCATTTGCACGGATTCACCTTTCTTTGTTAAATCCTCTGGATAAGGAATAAATGAATCTCCTATGCGGTAATTGTCACAACGGAACAATCCAGCCGATATTTTAACCATATTTACTGGCTCTTTTTTAACAGGAAGTGTTTTCTCAACCTGAGAAACAAGCCTCGCTGTACCAGGGGGTATAATAACTACTTTTTCATCCAGCAATTCATCCTCATCAAATAATTGAATCACATATTTGCCCTCATAAAATGGATATAAATCCAGCAAACGGATAGACCTTTCTTCTATACTAAATTCTATAGTTTTTTTCTCATATGAGGGAATTCCTGCCCACAACCGAATCTTCGTTCCCTTGTTTGCAGAAATATTAAGAATATCGCTTTTTAAGCCGACTTGCAATAAAGTTGGGAACTGCGCTATAGCCGAGACACTACTTTCATTATTAGTACCTAAATCATAACAATTAAACGATTCCAGTTTAACTGGTATATACCATTTCCCATTATTATGGTTGAGATCCAGCTCCTCATGCATATACAAATCGACAAAATGTTTTCCTACAGTTGGAGATACTTCAAACAAGTTTCCTCTATATCCTTCTGGATGTAAATTATAAATTGTATAAACGGTTTTATCATTTTTAGGCCAAATATTTACATATATACTATCATGCAAAGTTGGGCATAAAGGCACATAGCTACTCTGAAGAAAATTCTTACTATTTTCTCTTTGTATACGTAATAGTTTTCCCCAATATCTCATCTGATCATCCGACCATTCGAACTTACCAGAAGGAAAATTATTAATTTCAGTACCATATCCATTGAAAAATGAAACATTAAACTCTCGGTGGATTGCTTCTCTTGCCTCTTCTGCTACCCGGAATATGGCAAAATCAGGTTTTATAAACTTATTAAGGTTCAACATAGGAGGATAATACAAGGCGTTATGTACCCGGCCCGACGGAATACCTTGCATATCTTTTGGCACTGCCATCCCTTCACTATACATTACAACCCCAGGTCTTGCCGCATCTGCAGCATTTTGCAAATCTTTACTTGAACCACTTTGAGTATCTAATACAAACCCATCAATATTTGCTACTTTAGTGATATTAGTCATTCCATCAAAATGCCCCTCTGAAGAACGGGTACTTCCATCCCAAGGGTTATAACAAACAAAAAATTTAGTCCCTAAATTATGACAGATATCAGATAATTGGCGTAATTTCTCATATCCACCAGGTAAATCACGAAACATATCCCATTGGTTACGTTGATCCATACCTAAAGCCGGCCAAGTAGGCCAAATACTATAGATATCATATCCACCTATTAATTTCTTCATTTTCTGAAGATGCTCTTTTACGTGGAAATTCCCATCAGCATTATTATAGAACCGGTTATCCCATGCCATCATTAAATTGACTGCATAACTACTCTTGATCCACTTTAAATCATCTCTTTTAAGTAGAGAATCATCAAATTTATCCACTTCAACATCATATAAATAACGTTTCTGGAACATTAACCTAAGTCCTTCCTGCCAATCACCGTTATAAGTGTCCATCCATAAATTATAGGAAACAGACCCTCCAGGATATAATTCAGTCTCAAACCGTCTGCGTTTCCCAAGTTTAAGACTTTCTTTATCTCGCCTTACTAATGCAGCGACATTTTTTCCATCAGGAATGGTCACTGCAGAGAATCCCAGTTCCCAGGAATTATCAGGAACAATAACATTAACCGGAGCATAATATGGACGAAACAAATGAGTACGAGACAACTCGTGGTTTCCTTTTCCAGTAATATATACATGATCAGCCGATTCTCCTAACGGAACTACATTATGTAAAACAATCGTATCTTTACTGATATTTTTAAAGGTAATTTTACCTTTAACGCCATAATTATATTCTATTTTGCAGAAAGAAATGTCTATTATATCTTTAGAATTATTAGAAGTATAATATTTGTCTCCAATCTTATAAGAAACTAAGGGGAGAGAGTTTGGGAAGTTAACTCCAATATCTGCAGATAATATTTCAAGAGCTTTCTTTATTTCTAATGACCCACCGTTAACGGGTTGAGCATACAATTGAATAAAGATGCTAATGCCAACCATTAATATTGACAAAGAGATTATTCTAAAATTTTTCATGGAATAAATTCAAGTTATATTTTATTTCTTCAATTGGTTTTCCATTCTCAAAGCTTCGTTATAGTTCACAACATAATACCACCAATTATTTAACTTTCCGTCATTGGGATTTATGCCTTTAAAATGAGGTATATGAGAAAACCACCACTTCATATAGCCTAAATGGTCACAATTCCATTCTTCACAATTAATCAATCTAGCTTTTTTTTCTTTTATATTGGGATAATTATACCACTCGTCAGCGTAACTGAGTACTTTTTTGTCATTTTTCCAATTATAATCAAACTCTCCGTTTGGCGGAAAATGAATATTTCCTATATGACTTTTCCCTGTATTAAACTTATCGTAATTCTTAATGTATCCAGCAAAACGTTCCCAGTTTGTAAGTTCTGATATCTTCTGTTTATTTTCGTAAGCCCACCAACCGTATACCTGCATCATTGTTGATTCAAAACGATGCCCATAGCTTTCTAAAGCACAAGCTAAATCTCGTTCATAATTAAGTCCCATGATACTAAGTAATTCAATACAAGTTGAAGTTGAGTCCGGATCAGAATTCAACCAGAAAGCACCTTTCCCCATCATGTGTGATTCATACATACCACCATAAGGGAAGGTCCACACCCAAACTTCATTTATTTCATTATTATCTCTTTTTTTATCAAAGCCATAATATTTGACCATTGCATCATAATCATACGAGGTACCTATTTCTTTTAACGTTTTCCAATCAGGTTCTGACAATAAAACAGCAATTTGATCTTCAGTAAGATGTCTTTTCAAAGGATCATTTTTTAAATAAGTAAAGAAATGATTTGCCTGAATTTCTTCGACTATTTCATAACATACTACATGACTTGAAACCTCTTCTAAAGCTGCTTTATAATCTGATGATAATCTAATCGGATTATTCCATATCCGTTGCTTAACATTTGGAGTACGGAAACATTCATGCATCCTTTTCCCACCGTATTCAGACAAAACAGGGTCTTCGTAAACTACTGCGACTTTTACTTTTATCGTATCAGCGTTTCGATTAACACTTGATTTGGCATTTGCTGTCTGTGAAAAAAGCATGCTAAATGTAATTAATAAGAAAAATGATATCTTGTTTTTCATAGTTTATTCACGTTTGCTGAAAAGCTGTTTACAAGGCGATGAATTCCCTTATTTCAGAGAATTTCATCGCCTTAGTTCATTCAAATTTTATTGTAAGGAAACAATAAGTAAAGTAATCCCATCATTTAACAGCAAATATGTAGTAGTAGCTTCTGCAACTTTACCATCTTTACTGGCTGTAACTCTGAATACTCCTTTTTCCTTTAATTGTTCTTTGGTAAAAACAACCTTACCATCTGAATTAGTAGTTGCCGTTGCAAGAGATTGGTTATTGCTATTGAAAAGTTCAACAGTCGCACCAGAAATCTTTGGATATGTATTATTCACGGCAGGGCCTTCAACCTGGACTTCCAGAGCAGGAGGTGTCACTGAAATTGTATCAAAGTCAAGATCTCTATCACAAGAGACTGCAACAAATCCTAAAATCAGGATAAATAGTATCTTTTTCATAATTGTTATTTCTTTAGTTATTAATTACATCTCATTCCCTACTCCACCGAATGTATAAAGTGGCTGTCCATGCAGTTTTAGTTCAGGGCCCGGAATCGGGAAATGTCTAATAGTACCTTCAAGCATCTGATCCTTATTTCTACGTCTATCAAAAAAACCAAGTTGTGGCCATGCTAAATCACACTCTACATATCTTTCATAGAACAATTTTTCTTCAAGTTGATCATATGATTCACTAGCACTAGCAGGTGATAATCCTCCGATATTTACACGAGAGTTATTTATTAATTCGGCAACTTTTGATTTGTCACCATTAGTACGAATGAGTGCTTCAGCCAGATAAGTGTCATTTTCCGCCTTTAAGAAGTGATCTATATCACCAGCCTCTTTTTCTACAACATCATAGTATCGAGAATAAAGATACTGTGAGAGAATGTAAGTCCCATAACCAGGTCTAGTTGTACGATCAGCCCCAAACCAATTGCGTAGACTGCTAAATGTAAAATACTTACCTAATCGCTTATCTGGGCAATTTTCTATTGCCGGCCAATCTTTAAAACTATCACTTCCAGGAGTAACAGGGATAGGATTAACAGCGTTGGGGTCATTGGGGGCCATTTTATGCAACAACCATTGACTTGCTCTGAGCCAGTTATAATTAAATAAGACATAATAATTCATTCCATAATCACGAGTCATAACTTTCCCTCTCCAACCATCTTCATACGCAACCTTAAAGTCTTGTTTCAAACCTTTCTCTGCATATGCTTTTACTTTGTTCCAGTCTGTTTGGGCATTCTCTGCCTGTGTTCTTGCATTTGAAGCAATAAAACGTGCCGCCATAGAATTTGCAAATTGCAACAATAAGTTCTTATCAAAAGTAACTCCTGCAATCACTGAAGCTGGGTCATTATCAACAGGATCATTTTCTATGATAGATATGGCCTGATCCAATTTCTGAATAGCATAATTCATCACCTCTTTATAACTCTTTGTTTTAGCCACAAAATCAAAAGTTAAAGCATCATCTTCTTCTGTATATAAATAAGCTTTGTCATATAGTAATGCAATATTTCCATAAAGCAAAGCCTGAATAATGTAAGAATGAGCCTTGGCACGATTAGTATAGTCTACTCCATTCATTTGAATTTTGAAATCTTTATCTTCAAACATCTTCGACATTTTTATTGCACTACCAACACTACCATAGTAATTATACCAAGCACCAAAATTTATTATAATTACAGGGTCTGATGCATCATCATTAAATAATGCTCTGCGGGGTCTGAACCAAACCATTCCTGATCCCCAACTATTTGTTCCGGATTGAAATAAATCAGCACATGCAAAGGCCATAGTAGGACTGGCAGCAATAGAACCGTTGTACCAAGTATTGTATCCATTTCTCAACAAGGAATAGAATTCACTAGGAGTGGCCAAGTCTTTAATATTAGGTTGATTTTCATTGGGTACGTTCATACTTTCAAATAAATCACAGGAGCTAAATAAAGGCAGGCATCCTAAAAGTATATATAATATTATCTTTTTCATGATTAGTTATTTTAAATATTAGAATGTAATTGCTATAGATCCACTGTACGTTTTATATAAAGGATATTGTTCATTCGATTCGAAGCGGAATGTATTAGAATCCACACCTTTACTCTTATCAGCTTGAACACCCTCCGGATCAAATCCTGGATATTTAGTAAATGTCAGTAAATTACGTCCTATGAAGCTCAAACGTATATTTTTCACAAATGAGTTAAGAGGTTTTAGCTTAAAGTCATAGCTTAACGATAATTCTCTCAGTTTTAGGAATGTTGCATCAAACAAAAGAACATCATTACCCCAACCTAACATACCAATTTCTTGACCTCCATTGCTATAATATGTGCCGGCTTTAACTTCATTCCAGGGCTTGCCTGATTGATCGAACAGTGCGGGTTCTGTGTTATACCGAACAGAGTGATTATAAATACGACCACCATTCTGATAAGCCCACAACATGTACAATGTGAAATTTCTATATTTCAGAGTTGCATTTAAATTCAGATTGAAATTAGGTATCAGGTTTTTGGTTGGCAGTGAAACTATATTTCCTTTATCATCTTTCACTTTCACCGGGGTTTCATTAATAGTTCCAATTTCACTTCTTCGTACAACAAAACCTTGATTATTAATTGCAAAAACTTCATTAACATTTCTACCAGCTGGGACCTGATTCATAACCTCATCAAGACTTCTTGCAAATTTCTGTAAATACAATACTCCAAAATCAATACCTTCTTCAATACGGAAATCAGTACCATTCAACATATATGGAGTGCAATTCAGCTTGGTAATTTTTTGTTTTATTTTATCAAAAGTAAGTCCTAAGTCCAGGTTCCAATCTTTAGAACGAATCACATCTGCATTTAAAGATGCTTCCCACACCTTTGTCTGAATTGTTCCAGCATTCTGCCATTGAAAAGCGGCGCCAGAAAGTGGAGTAACAGGGACTTTAAGTATCTGATCAGTATTATTAGCAATAGAATAATTCACACTAAAATCAAATCGATCTAAGAAACGTACATCAGTTCCGATTTCCGTTTCTTTCGAGAAAGATGGCTTCAGTTTACTATTTCCTAACGTTTCCATATTTCCAGGGACCCCATTTTGCAAAGAATACACCTCATACTGAGCTTCATAAGGAGGGCGTAAACCTGCAACACCATAAGATGCACGAAGTTTCCATTCATTAATACCATTAATTTTAAAGTCTTCAGTGATACGCCATGCGCCAGATATACGATAAAATGTTTGCCATCTTACATCTTTACCAAACAAAGAAGATGCATCGCGCCGAACTAAGGCATCTAAAATATATTTATCTTTATAATCCAAAACAGTCATGCCAGCATAATTATTGGCAATATTTTTATATAATGAGGAACTTGCTGATTGATTTGCCGACAAATTAACAGAAGTAATATTCTTACCACCAATTCCTAAGTCATTTCCTCCTCCCCACAAATTAGATGATTTTGAGGCTTCGTACAGATATTGTATTTTGAACTTAGTATTAAAATCACCAAGTTTTTTGTTAAACATAGCATCAACCGTTAAGGTTTGTTCATTGTTTCTCCACATGCTGCGTGAAATATACCCATCCTGAAGAGTCAAGTCATAATTTAAAAGACCTTTAGGAGATAGGTAAAAGTTTTCACCATTGGTTCTGGTTGTGCCATATGATGCCGAAAAAGTAAGATAATCAACAGGATTATACTTTAATGAGAAGAAAGAGACCAGCTTTTCTGATTCGGAACGATTAATAGTATTATAAATTGTATAAAGAGGATTCACTATATCGTTCAATCTATTAGCATTTACTTTATATGGACTTCCATCCTCATTCAATGCTAATAAATCAGCCTGTGGATCAGAACGATACAAACTGCCGAAAGCACCCGAAGCACGATCATCTGATTTGGTCTGTGTAAATAGGTTAGAGGTTGTAAACAGCAAATTATCAAGGATACGATAATCAACATTTACGCGAACGTTTGTTCTTTTCATTCCATCAACCATTTTAACAACTCCTGCGTCATCAGTTGTTTGTAAGGATGAATATATGCTCATTTTATTATTTGCAGAAGTACCTTTTACTGCCAAGTGTGTAGTTAGATAAGTGCCAGGATTAAAGAACTGATCAATATGATTATAAGTGAGTGGATATTTATTATCATACACTTCATCTGGATCTGTCACGCCATAATTTGCTTTTCCATTCTCAATTACACAATTAGAAGCTTTACTACTTTTAGGCACATATCCCAATTTACTCTGCCCAATTTCAGTACGAAAATCTACTTGTACTTTTCCGGCATCCATAGTATTACCTCTTTTAGTAATAATACTAACTACACCATTAGCAGCACGTGAACCATATAATGAAGAAGCTGCAGCACCTTTCAACACTTCTATAGATTCTATATCCTCAGCATTAACGTCAGCCATACCATTTTCTGTAAGAACGCCATCAATGATATATAATGGATTTGAAGAACCGAATATCATTTTAACACCACGCAACTGCACATCGGACTCTGAACCAGGAGCTCCACTTGTTTTTGTAATATGTACACCCGCGATTTTACCCTGTAAAGCTGAAGCAGCATCAGTTGCAGGAACTTTCAACAATTTATCAGCAGAGATTTTCTCAATAGAGAAACCTAATTTTTGTTTTGGTGTTCCTGATGCCACACCAGTAACGATCACTTCACTTAATGTTCGCTCATCTTCCCGCATACTAACTTTCAGATTCTGATTTGATTCACCAATCGTTACTTGCTGATTTACATAGCCAATAAATGAAAACACCAATGTGGAATTCACAGGGGCATCAATTTCAAACTTTCCATTAATATCAGTTATTGCACCAATTGTTGTTCCTTTCACAAGTAAATTGACACCTGGAAGGCCATAGCCTTCTGTGTCTTTAACTACACCTGTGACTCTCACCTTTTTTTGTTGCAACTCTGTGACACTTTTTGAATGAATGTCAGCATAAAGCATTGGAGCAAAATCGGAGAATCCCACTATAGCAAGCATTAGTGCTCCGCATGAGATTCGTCGAATGCTCTGATACGAAATTTTCTGTCCAAAATCCTTTTTATTCTTCATGGTAATGAACTTTAAGGTTAAACTTGATTTAAGCAAAATATAAAATATGTTTTTCTGATGAGCAAACATACAAACTCACAAAAAGATACCCGGAGATTATTGTATCATAAAAAGATAAAATCGTATCAAGATAGAGATACAATGAATAAAAATGTCTGCATTTAAGGCATTTTACTGATTTAAGATGTTGATTCTCAAAATTGGTATACAACAATTTTCAACTTATGTTGCATCCGATGAGGGATGCATATGTAGCCAGAAAAAACCATTCTATTTGATCAGTATTTTTAATAAGGAATAACCCATATAAAATGAGTTCTTTATAAATGCAATGCGAAGAGACTTTATGTTTTTTTTACAAAGTCTTTTGGAAGCATACCAAATTGTTTTAAGAAACATTTCGAAAAATAAGAAGATGAACCGAATCCGACAATCGATGCAATTTCATTTACCCGATACTCTTTCTCACGAAGTAATTGAGCAGCTTTCTTTAAACGTGTTAATCTGATAAAATCATTAGGAGTCAATTCGGAAATACATTTAATTTTTCTATATAGTGTTGCACGGCTCATATTCATCATTGAGGCAAGCTGATTTACGTCCAGATTTTCTTCATCTAAACGAGAATGGATTAATTCGACTAAACTATTGAGAAATTCTTCATCTGCTTTCGAATAAGTAATCGCATCAAATGTTAATTCAGGTAAATTTTGATACGTTTTTTTAATCTTTTCTCTGTTCTCAAGAAGATTTTCAATCCGAACTTTTAAATAGTCTACAGAAAAAGGCTTTTCTATATATTCATCAGCTCCAATTTTCATTCCATCAATTTTTGATTGGAGTGTTGTTTTGGCAGTCAGTAATATAACAGGAATATGGCTATGTTTGAGGTTCTCTTTCACTTCCTTACATAAAGACATCCCATCCATAATAGGCATCATAATATCACTAATGATGAGATCAATATTTTTTTGAGATAATATCTGGAGTGCTTCTTTCCCATTAGAAGCTAATAACAAATTATATTTTTCGCTCAGTTGATCAGCCAAAAAAGATTGAAATTCATCATTATCTTCAACAAAAAGAATAGTTGTTCTTCTAATTTGTCCCCCAACTCCTGCAATCTCTACCCCAACATCTTTTTTCTTCACGGATTTTGGACTATTGGTATTATGTTCACATTGCAAGCGAATAGCATGATCTTGATGGATTGGTAATTCAATAATAAAACAAGTATTGTTACTTTGTTGGTTATCCAAATATATTTTTCCCTTATGCATTTCGATTAATGATTTTGCGAATGGAAGACCAATACCAGATCCACATGTACTTTCATTGAGTTTAAAAAATAGTTCGAAAATCTTTTCAGCATACTCTTTAGGAATCAAATCTCCATCATTTGTAACCGAGATGCAGATATTCTCATTTTGGGGTGAAAATTCTATTAATATATTCTTATTAGCATATTTTAATGCGTTGTTGAGAATGTTACTTAAAACAGTAATTAATATTCCACAATCTATATCAGCATAAAAAGCAGTTTCACAATTCATCGTATCCACTGTTATTCCTTTCAAATTTGCAGTAGGAACAAAACGAGACACAGTATCTTTGATTACTAGCACAACATCTGCAAAAACAAAATTTAGATTCAGCCCTTTTGATTCTGCCTTCCTAAAATCTAGTAATTCATTGACCAACGTTAATAAACGATTGGTGTTTCTTTCTATAATAGATAGGTTTTCCCAATTTTCATTTGAAGCATTCACATGTTTCATTATATCTTCCAACGGAGCTTTGATTAGAGTCAGCGGAGTTCTGATTTCATGTGTGATATTGGTAAAGAAATCAATCTTTGCATTATACAGTTCCTTTTCTCTTTGATTATTAAGCTCTTGCAGAGCGCGTTTAGCCTTATTCTTCAAAAGATGAGTATATCTCCGAAGCGATATATATACAAGTGATATAATTACCACTATATAAACTATATACGCCCAAAATGTACTATAGAAGGGAGGTAAGACGTTAATTCTAAGAGCCGTTTCTTTCCCCCAAACTCCATCTCCATTTGAAGCACGAACAAGAAACACATATTTTCCGGAAGGCAATTTTGAATAGGTGACTCTACGTGTTTGGTCAGCTGGAATCCATTCATTATCACGCCCTTCCAACTTATATTCATACTTTATCTCTTCCGGCGAAACGTAACTCAATGCAGCAAAACCAAGACTAAACATAGAGTTTCTATTAGGTATACTAATCTCATGAGTACATGTTACAGACTTATCCAAGGGCGAATCTTCTGCTTTTGGCTGTATTTCTTTATTGAAAATCTGAAAACTGCTTATTACTACATTCGGGGGAATTCTCTTTATTTTCAACTTATCAGGATAGAATGCCACAAAACCTTTAACTCCTCCAAAATACAGTTTACCTTGACTACTTATCATTCCTGATTTGTAATTAAATTGATCTCCTAGAAGTCCGTTGGAATGTGTGTAATGCTTTATATTTCCATTTTGAATATTCAGCAGAAAAAGTCCCTTATTAGTACTTCCCCAAATGTGTCCTTGTTTGTCTACCACCAACCGATACACCACATCATTGGGTAAGTCATTATTTTTGTCTCTTACATTCACAAAAGAGTCTGTCGATTTATTGTACATACAAATTCCAGCTCCCTCTGAACCGACCCAAAGATGTTTATTTGAGTCTACACATAAACACGTTATCATTTTTGCTTTTTCCAATTTATTGGACATTGGATAGAGATAATGCTTCCACCTTTTATTTCTCTTATTATAAGAATAAAGTCCTTGTCCAAGAGTAGCAAACCAAAGGATTCCATCTTTATCTTCAATAATATCGTTTACCTGACAATTTATTGAATGTTCTCTGATTCTGGTAAAATCATTTGTTTTCAGATTATATTGATGCAAACCTAACATTGTACCGACCCATATTGTGCCAGAGCTATCCTTATAAATAGAGTAAATGTTATTATTATTAAGTGACGTAACAGAACTCCCATTCTTATAAGAATGAATTTGGCCTATCTTCAAGTTCATTACAAACAAACCATCAGAAAAAGTCCCCACCCATAAATAACCGCGATCATATAATAGAGCATGAATATTTTTTGCCGAGATAAATCCTTTTTCAAAATCTCCTGTAGCCGGATCGAAACAATTCAAACCCGCATCTTCTGTTCCTATCCATATACGTTGTCGATCATCTTCACAAAATTCACTGATACTTTTACCACTTACAGAATTCTCATTATTCATTGGATAGTACTTTTCAAACTGTGCCAGCGAACTTGAGAAATAATTCACTCCACCAAAAAAGGTCCCTATCCACATGCCACCTTCTCTATCCTGGCAAATAGAATGAACGGCATTATCAGATATTGAATATAAATCATTAGGAACATGATGAAGATTAACAATCTTATTCGTTTTCAGATTGTATACAAACAGACCTGATTCTGTGCCTATCCACAACTCTCCATTCATCGCACGAAAAATACGTCGAACAAAAAGAGAATTTCCGCTTGCGCCTTTGTCTAAGAAGGTACTGAACTTGCATGACTGTGTATCAAAAGATAAAACTCCATTACTGGATGTACCAATTAATAATGTTTTTTGATTTAATAAATAGATATCGTTTATATCATTATCCAAAGAATTCTGTCCATTCCGAGCAATGATATAATGAGTAAATCTACCGGTTTGTACATTCATTTTATACAGCCCTTGCCAATAAGTTGCAACCCAAAGGTTCCCTTCAGCATCAAACAAAATTCTCCTGATATTTGAGTTTCGTTGTTTTAGAGGTAATATATACTGCCTCACTTTGCCTTCCGGAGAATAGCAAAAGATTCCTTTATTTGAAACAGCAAACCATACATTACCAATTCTATCTTTACAGATATCCCGAACCACGCCTTTAATATTTGTTTTTAGTTTATCATCAACTTTCAGAGAAGAGAAATACTCTAATGTAGGATCATATAGGTATACCCCATTAGACGTACCCACCCAAATCAACCCGGAATCGTCTTGCATTAAAGAAAAAATAGCATTACTTCCAATGCTGTGAGAGTCGGAAATGTTAAACTTAAAAATTTTAAAAGCTGTTCCATCGTATCTATTCAGTCCATCTTGAGTTCCAAACCACATAAAACCTTGCTTATCCTGCAATATAGAATAAACCATATTCTGAGAAAGTCCATCCTCAACCTGCAAACTCCGGAAATAATATTTAATGCTTGTATTCGCATTAACGACAGAGAAAAGAACTTCTGAAAAAAGTATCAAAGAAGCAATAAGTAGTTTTATCTTTAGTAAAGATTCAAGTCTTTTCATGGCAAGTTTAATATCGGTTAACAAAGAAATCAATATTTTACAGATTGGCTATTGTTCTTCATTTCATACAGAAAAAACAAAAACAAATCTTTTTAAATAAAAAGGTAAATGACACACATAGTTTAGATAAAGGAACTTAGTAAAACATTACAAAAAGCCATATTCATAATAGAAAATAAGGCAATTTGATTTTCGAATTTATAAAAAACATTTCAATTTGCGAAAAAATCATGAAGAAATTTAATTTAAAAGTAAAACATCACATAGGGTGTTTGCACAAATAATCTTATATCAAACATTGAGATGTATTTCCTTTTATTTGAGATGAAATTATTATTTAAATGAAACTATAACCAGTATTTTTGTGAATACCTCAAAAACATAAATATATAAACTATGAAAACAAGAAAGGCTCTTCTTTTGTGTTTATCCATATATCTCCTTGTTACACCATTTTTAATGGTTCATGGTCAGCAAAAGAAAATTGATTTCAGGACTTTGCTCGAAGAAATAATTTCGAGAGAATCCATTGCTCAATACCCAATTCCCTATTATAGTTGTCGTCAGTTTAGCAGTTATGATCGAAGCTCTGTTAAACCTGGAGATAAAAGTTGGTTTGCAAATTGGGACAGATCAATGTTTATTCGTACGGAAATAAATAATGGGAAGAAAGAGTATGTGATGATGGACACACAAGGTCCAGGAAGCATTGTTCGTTTTTGGATGACTTTTGCCGGTGAAAATGCCGGTAACGGAATATTAAGGATTTATTTCGACCATAGATCAAAACCTGCTATAGAGGGTAAAGCTCTTGATATCTTAAGCGGAGGAAAACTTGCAGGGAAACCTCTTTCTACATCAGTATCTGATTCTACCGAATACAACATGCGTGGGCATAACTTGTACCTTCCTTTACCTTATTCAAAGCACTGCAAAGTAACTTATGAAAGTGAAAACATAAAAGATTTTGGCGCTAAAACGGGTGGAGAAGCTGTATATTATAACATCAATTACCGGACCTACACAAAAGGAACCAATGTAACAACATGGTCATCTAAAGAAATGAAGAGTAATGCTACATTACTTAAAAAGGTGCAACAGGTTCTTCTTGAACGTAAAGTGAACATCCCATCAAATAGCAAGAATTATCCATTCTCAGGTAATCTTGCACCCGGACAATCAATAAAGGTTCCTATCAATGAAAAGAATTCTTCCATACGGCGCCTTTGTCTCAATTTATCGGCAGATAGATTAGAGCAAGCACTTAGAAGTACATTACTGGAAATATCTTTTGATGGAAATAAAACAGTAAAATGCCCGATAGGAGACTTCTTCGGAACTGGATATCTACTCAGAACATCTGATACGTGGTATACAAAAGTTCTGCCTGACGGAACACTTCAATGCCAATGGGTTATGCCATTAAAAAGTAATTGTATTTTTATAATAACAAATAATGGTACACAAAACGTAAATATCAGTTCAGGTAAAATTACGACTGCGCCTTATCCATGGAGCGAAAATACAATGTATTTTGGCTGTGCATGGCAACAGTATTCAAAACTTCATACCGGTGAAATGAAAAACAACGAAGGTGATGGCGCCCCTTTTGATATTAACTACATTACCTTAAAGGGTAAAGGAGTTTATGTTGGTGATGCGATCACCTTATTTAATACAGTCTATGCCTGGTGGGGAGAAGGTGATGAGAAAATTTATATAGACAATGAGACATTTCCTTCACATTTTGGTACAGGAACCGAAGACTATTACGGCTATGCCTGGTGCCGGCCAGAAAGATTCAACAATCATCCATTTATTGCGCAGCCAGATGGAAGCGGGAACTTTAACCCGGGATACACAAATGATTTACGTTTCAGAGTGCTAGATGCCATCCCGTTTAAAAGGAATTTTAAATTTGATATGGAGATGTGGCACTGGACAAAAGCAATTATCAATTTTGCCCCAACAACTTTTTGGTATTTGTTACCTCACAACAAGAAGTGTGAATCGCCTTCTGATTTAAAAGAGGCAAGAGAAAATGTTGTATTACAACGGAACCAGCTTATTTCGCAAGTAATAACCAACAATAAAATAGAAGGAGAGAATTTAGATCTTATTAATATGTCTGGAGGAAACTTCAGATACAGCAACAGTGTGGAAAGGAGTTGGAGTAACAATATGCAATTAGTTTGGGAAGATACGAAATTGGGAGATAAGTTACACCTAACCTTTATTTCTGAAAAAGAATACACTTGCAATTTTAAAATAGTCTATTCAATGAATAAAGATTACGGTAAATTCAGGATCTCAATTAATCAAAATGATTCAGCAATAATTGACGGGAAAGCTGAAAATTTCAGTTTGGGCAATGTAATATTAAAAAGCGTTCGAATAAAAAAAGGAATGAACCATGTATACATTGAGCCATTAGAACAATCAGATTCTAAAAGCAATAAAATTGGTTTGGACTATATAGGAGTTGAACATGTTGAGAAATAATAAATAAAGAACTATGAGAAATATATTTATAATATTGCTATTATTTGCTCTCCAGGTAGAAGCCCAAGATAAAAGAGTGACAGATTGGGTTGACCCGTTTATTGGAACTGATTCATTTGATAACAATTCTTTACCTGGGAATGTATATCCAGGTGCCACATATCCTTTTGGAATGATACAATTAAGTCCGGATACGCAAAAAGACATCCTTGTGGTGTGTGGCGGATACTATTGGAAAGACAAGGAAATCTATGGATTCAGCCATTCTCATATAAGCGGAACAGGAATTGCCGATCTGTATGATATCCTGGTAATGCCAACTTGTGGTAAAAGTGCTGAATTATTAGATAAACTAAAAACTCCAGACAAACAAATAAAATCATCGTTCTCGCATAAAAACGAATATGCTGAACCAGGATATTATAGTGTATTACTAAATGATTCAAAAGTAAAAGTTGAACTCACAACAAGTGAGCATGTTGGCTTACACCGTTATGTATATCCATCAAAGAGTAAAAAATTTGTGGTAGTAGATTTAAATCACGGAATTACCAAAGATAGAAAATGGTTCCCTTTTAAACTATTGGATGGTTATTCTAGAGTATTGAATGATTCAACAATCATTGGTTACAGATTTGCTACAGGATGGGCTAGATTGCGCAAGGTTTATTTCGCATTGCGTACAAATCAGCCGATAAGTCATTGCTCTTTTATTACATGGGGAAATGTATTATCCACAAAGAATACTGTAGCCGAAACGTGGAACGACAGACCTCTCAGAGCATTATTAGAATTCAACTCGGACAAAAAAGACACGGTTGAGATTAAAATTTCATTATCCACCGTCAGTAGCGAAAATGCTTTAAACAATATCATCACAGAAACTGGAAGAAAAGATTTCGACAAAGTAAAAGAAGATACTCAACTTGCCTGGGAGAAGGAATTATCAAAGATTGAAATTAAAGGTGACCTCGAACAAAAAAAATTATTTTATACTGCACTTTACAGAACATTTCTTCAGCCAAACAACATTGCAGATGTAAATGGAGAGTACACTCGTGGTGATTTTACAATAGGAAAGCTAAAACCCGGTGAGCCCTATTTTACTCAATTCTCATTGTGGGACACATTCAGGGCTGCACATCCTTTATATACCATTTTGCAATCTCAAAGAACAGCCCAAATAATAAACAGCATGCTCGATTTTTATGATGTAAAAGGTATACTACCTGTCTGGCATCTATGGGGAGTAGATAATTATTGTATGATTGGTAACCATGCAATACCGGTAATTGTTGATGCATACAAAAAAGGCATTCGCGGTTTCGATTATAGCCGGGCATATGAAGCTATCAAAGGCAGCGCTAATTCCAGTCACGTTTTTACATCGTATCCAATGTTTTTAGATCAATATGGCTATTACCCTCACGATGGGAATATTCATGAGTCTGTATCTGTTACTCTAGAAAGCTCTTTTGATGATTGGTGCGTAGCCCAAATGGCAAAGTCTTTAGAGAAATACGATGACTTTTCTTATTTTTATAATCGTTCGAAATGTTATCGTAACTTATTCGATATAAAGTCCGGGTTCTTTCGCCCCAAATTAAAAAATGGCTCCTTTTTTGCACCATTTGATCCATATTCATACTATGGCGATGGCCAGAGAAAGTTCTACACTGAGGCAAATGCTTTTCAATACCAGTTCTCACCAGTTCACGAAATTGACACTTTAGTTGAAATGATGGGAGGAAAAAGAAAAGCTATGTTGTTATTGGACAATGTTTTTAATGATCAGAAAAAAGATACCATAATTGAAGAGAATGCTTCAGGATTTATTGGACAATATGCGCATGGAAATGAACCTTGTCATCACTATGCATACATATATAATTATTTAGGTAATCATCGAAAAACAGAAGAACAGTTGCAGAAAATTGTAAAGTCAATGTACCGTCCAACACCTCAAGGACTTTGCGGCAATGATGATTGTGGTCAAATGAGCGCTTGGCTTGTTTTTACAATGATGGGATTCTATCCTCTAAATCCCGCTTCTGGAGTATATGAAATAGGCACCCCATTCTTGCCGTATGCAAAAATTAAAAATGATAATGGTTCTTATTTTGAGATTATTGCACACAATCTCTCGGACAAGAACATTCATATAAAGAAAATTGCTTTGAACGGGGAAATATGCAAAGATTACAAACTCACCCATTCGGATATTATAAAAGGAGGAAAAATAGAATTTTTTATGGGCAAATAAGGAATAAAAAGCCAAAAAGCAGAGGCGGAACGGAGGTATTAAGTACAACATCCACAATTCAATCGCTAGTTTTAGATTCTTTACAGAGCCTTATCGGCTTAAACTGAAATGCGTTCTTTTTTAAACCTTGAACCAAGAACAATCGTATGCATATCTGCAATACTTTAATCAAAAAACAAACCTGACTCTATGAGTTTTAATTCTCTTGTACAAAACAATGCATTCTTCTGTACAGAACAATTAATTCTTTTGTACAGAAGAATGCATTGTTTTGTACAAGAGTTTACTAATCTGTCGGGGCGAGATACAAATATATTCCCGGCAATGCCTGTTATATCGCAATAACTAGTCTATCACATCCCACATTAATCAGGCACAGAAAATCAGCTTGATGATTTCCAGTGATACCCATGTTGTCAAACACACTAACAGATGATGTCTGTTTAAAAATAAAGCCTTACTTTTGGCACAGAATTTATCAGCATGGATCAGCATGGATCTTGTTTGTTACCAAGATTTAAAAAAATGAAAATCAAACACCATAATTATTATGATCAACAAAGAACAAATCAACACTTTTATTCAAGAGGCACACCGATTTGGTGACGAAAAACTAATGCTTTGCAGCAGCGGCAACCTCTCTTGGAGGGTGGGCAGCGAAGCCATCGTTTCGGGAACCGGTTCCTGGCTTCCACGCATCTCTGAAGAAAAAATTGCTATCTGCAACATCGCAACCGGCGAACGGCTGGAGGGTGTCCGCCCCTCGATGGAAAGTTCGTTCCATTTAGGTATTCTTCGCGAACGTCCAGATGTAAATGTAGTACTTCATTTTCAGTCGGAATATGCAACTGCCGTATCGTGCATGAAAAACAAACCTATTAATTTCAATGTTACCGCAGAAATTCCGTGTCACGTGGGACGTGAAATTCCTATTGTACCCTATTATCGGCCAGGTTCACCCGAATTGGCAAAAGCGGTGACCGAAGCAATGAAAGAGCATAACTCCATATTACTCACCAATCACGGACAGGTGGTATGCGGAAAGGATTTCGACCAGACATTCGAACGCGCCACGTTCTTTGAAATGGCCTGTCGCATCATCATACAATCTGGCGGCGATTATTCTGTATTGACTGAACAGGAAATAGACGACCTTGAAGTATATGTTTTAGGAAAGACCGCAAAATAAAAAGTGCGAGAAAGATAAAAGAAAGAGCAATTCCCAATCCACAATATCAGTTGGGAACTGCTCTTCTATTTTATCTGGTTATCTACTTAAAGTTAACTTCGTTTAAAGCTTTCCAGAAAATTAAATTATTGCCATTTTATGGCTGCAAGTTGAAAATTGTAAGCCTTGCTTTCTGATTAGAAAGTCCCAATCTCACCAGCCATTTAATAATTGCGATTATCTTTTTTTATACTGCCCTATACACGCTAAAACTCCGTGACTATTCATCTCTATTCCCAGTACAACAATAAGGCTGTTTTAAGGGAAAAATTTATCGAGGCTGAGACACGACGTTGTTTTTGTCAATTAAAATCAAGTATTATTTTTCATAGTACTCACTGACAGAAAAAAGATTTCCAATAATTAATTCCAACCTACAAGCATCACTCTATCCCCATAAAACAACCCTAACAGTCTTATTATATGAATATTACAATCACATTAAACAAGCATATAAAGAAACATTTCCTTCCAAAAAATTAAATTCAAAAAAGCATCACTAGCACATTTGAAAAAGGGAATTCATAACCACCAATTTGAGGGGGTAAAGCACCCCTTACTCCTGAAACGCCCTGCTGATGGGGGTGACAAACTTTGCACCGAACCATATAAAAGAACTATTTTACAGAAGTTTGTCACACTGTATAATTATTTTAACCTTCCTCGTTATGCTCCGTAAACCAATGGATCTTTATAGCTACTGCCAACTTTGAAGTAAGCACAAACCTACCAGTTCATTTTAATAGATCACTCTTACATACCAGCAGATAAACAATTCACAATCGAACGATTGACTATAGGTATATATAAGTTTTATCTTACTCGGATTAATAATTTGATTTATATACCCTGACATAATCGAATAAAACCTCATCGGGGAAATTACCCAGTGCCGGATCGCCTCCCCAACCGGTAAGTTCGGTTGAAAGGATCAGATATTCTTTATGTTGTGAAACAGCCGATGATGATCGCCATGTTTCTTCACCATCCACATAAAAAATATAGGCATCCTTGGTCCATTCCAGCCCAAAAGTATGAAATCCGGCACCAATCGCAGCAACTGGAATTTGTTTGCCTGTTGTTTTGTGGTCAACACCATATCCATCCCAATGAAGGTTATGATAAACTGTTCCAGGAGTTTTACGATGATATTCAAAAACATCTATTTCAGTACCATTCTTTACCGGATCGCCAACCTTCCCCATCTCTGCCGATTGAAGCCAAAAAGCTACATGCGGCCCGATTTGAGCATTCATTTTGGCACGGCATTCGAAATATCCATAAGTAGTTTCATAGATACCCTGGGTACCTAATTGTCCTACAAAATATTTCCCTGAGTTATCTTTAGTCACTTTCAACGATACATTACCTTTTCCATCCATTGAAATGGTATTGCGTGAAACAGTGGCATAATTACGGACTGTATTTTCTGCCCTATAATTCCATTTGGACAAGTCTACACTACTTCCATCGAACTCATCGCTCCATGCCAAATGGTAATTGGATAAAATATGAGCCGGAGTTAAGGAATTATCTGGTTCTTTACTGCATGACATAAACATACATGACAGAGAAATTAGTATTGTCAACATCTTTTTCATTTAAAAATATTTATATTATTAAATTGAGCATCTAAATAAATTATATTAAATAAGCTAATTAGAAACAAGAAAAACTATTATTTATTTTTCGGATGCCAAAGTTATTTTGTTCATGAGTGCCTTTATTTATTGGATTAATATCCAAAATTGGCTCTGTTCCTTTTGGGAATAAAACAATCTCCTCATTCTTTTTTAAATCGATTGAAAATATCCCTTTTGCCAGATTGGTAAGTTTAAACTTTCGGGCACCTTTAAATGAGGGCGTTATCATATCTGATATGAAGATACAAGGCTCGCCAGCCAGACTTTTGATTCGGATAAAGGTTGTTTTCCCATTTTCTCGACGTGCACTCGTCAAGAAGGCCCCTTCAGTGCGGAAATTATGAAAAACAATGTCATTCCATTTATCAGGGACAGCAGGAAATATTCTTATCTTTCCACCCCAGCTTTGAATTAGCATATCATGTATGGACTGTGCTCCGGATAAAGGGGTCTCAATAACCGGCCCTGCTTCTTTATACATCGTATTTGGACGCAGAAATTTACTAAACAAACCGTTTAAGTAGAATAGTGCATCGTTTCCGTTGCCAATAGCTGAAGATATAGACGAAGCTCCCGTTAAAGAATATCCTTCATGATGCCCCTTTTTGCTTTGCCAATAATTTAAAGATCTTTCAATTAGTTCTTTATTGCCCTCTTTTTCAATGTTCGTTAGATAAAGAGGATAAATTGACAGCAAATGCGAATAATGTCGATGTGATTTTTCGTAAGGAGTATTCCTTCCAATCATAAATCCATTAGTATCGATTGGATAATCAGTCAGCTTGTCGAGCACTTCTTTCCATCTGGGAATTAGCTCATCAGAAATGCTTAACCGCGAACATGTATTTAGCAGTGTTTCGCACCCCCAACGCAATAATGCCAAGTCAAAATTGCAATCTTCTGCTACGCCATATTCAGGAGAATAGGTTGTTGGAAGGTGTAATTTACCATCATTGTCTTCCTTTAAGAAATGCAAATAGTAGTTCACCGACTTTTTCAGCAATGGGAATAGTTTCTCTTTCAACAACTGGTCGTCCATTTTAAAGCGATACAACAGCCACAAATTATGACAGGCCCAAGTCAAAAGGCCAACTTCAGGGGTGGATGTCAACTTACCGGGTTCTCCGACCGGACTCACATTTGAGAAATCGGAAGAGCGCCCAATTCCGGCAGAATTGTACCTATAAAGTTCAGGCACATTCATAATCAGATTTTGGATATTCCCATACAATGCATTTTCCAAAGAGGCTCCAAGCTCAGTTCGATTTGAGGGATTAAGCGCCCAATAGGTGAGCTGTACGTTCAGGTTCCACCAGGCATTAGGCCAGGGAGTAACTGTGAGCCATGGTCCCGTATTATCTATTAATGCTCTATCTGCCCGTGTAGCAGATGCCAGTTTATACATCTGTATCCAATAGAAATTCTCCATTTTAGCATCAGGTAAACTTAGAAAACTTGCCGGATAATACTTGTGCCACCATTTGCGGTGCGATTGAACCAACTTGTTCTCCTTCATTTTACTGATCCTTTCAACTGCATTGACAGCCAGACTTTGTGCGTTGTTTTCAGGATAACTATGCGAGATGTTCACATATAGAGTTCGCTCTTTTTGAGCAGATATTTCTTTCCAGGCAGTAGCTGTTTGTCCTTTCTCTAGCAATGGCTGTACACATACCCCACCTCCATTTTGTATATTGATGATTGGTTGCGGATTTGAAATGTATCCTTCAGGCTTTTTAAAATAGGAAGCAGGTGTTTGCGAAAATAAATACCGGGGACTGTCTGCGTTTGCTGGCTTCCACTCCCATCTGAACCCAGACTCATCGCCCGTAAATGTTACATCAGTTATGATTCCCATTTCGTGTGCATGCACAATGGAACGAAAACTGATGCTTCCTTTGGATGTTTTTATTGTGCCTCTGGCTTCAGCATTCCATAAATCAAGACGCATTTCACCACCAATAATCTTACCAACAGGTGTCAATGCAAAATGTCCGATAAGTAGGCGTGGTCTATTAAATAAATCTTCACCGGTTCGATGGTCATGTACATTGCTGTTACCTACTTCAAAACGAATGTAATTTTCGTTTGGTTCTTCATAGATTTGGACACCTAAAAGGCCATTGCCTAAAAAAGGCCCTTCATCCCAGCTTTTAGGAAGCACATTCCAATATAGATCCTGCTTGTTCATAAATTCAGGCCAGTTAATATTGACCGCAAGTGGCTTTGTACCAGCAATCAGATTAAAGGAAAACAGCATAAGAATAAAAGGAATTGCAATTAGTTTTACACGGTATAGACGCATCGCCATACCCAATTCATGTAATTTGCTGTGAGATTTCTGTGAAATGATCATTCGGCTTGCTTGATTTTTATCAAGTGATGTATCCATTTCTTTTCTACATACAGGCATAGAATCAGATTATTAAGTTAGTGTACAAAAAAAAAGAGGCTATTCAAAAGTCAATTCAGTACTAATGCTAAGTTTTTTTGTGGCCCTTAATCATTTGATAGAAAGGGCCTGAACTAAATCTAAAAAAACTCCATTAACTTATGACTTTTTGAATAGCCCCAAAATAACATCTTATTTATTTAGTATATCCAACCCGGCGTTTTAGTGAGATTGGGGTTCATTTCCACTTCAGTTCTCGGTACCGGCCATGTGTAGAAGAAATCTCCCGGCCACTGGTATGTTGTACCACCGGTGTTTTCCGTACCACCCCATGCGTGTTGGGCATTTACTTGGTTGTACTTCGTCTCCTTTAATGTTTTCCAACGCATTTCATCGAAGAAGTTAACACCTTCTCCCACTAGTTCGCGTCGGCGCTCATCACGCACATAGTTGCGTGCAGTAACCTGATCGGCAAACGAAGCAGCCATAGTTGGTACACCAGCTCTGTCACGTACTAATTTTACCTTAGCCATTGCCCCTTGCAAATCATTTAGCTCTACCAATGCTTCAGCCCACATCAGTAAAACATCGGCATATCGGATGATGGGTTCGTCAACAGGATTTTGTTCCCTACGTAAATATTCCAATCCTTCGCCTACAAACTTACGGTTAATATACTTAAACTCGGCTTGTGCATTGCAAGAACCCGAAGTATAGTAGCTGGCTGGCAAGTTTTTGTTGGCATTGGGTTCGGCATTGGTCTGATCAAAATAATACTTCCCAGCCACTGGAAAGCGATACGTGTACCATCCCGCAGCGGTTGAGTTACTATTGACTCCATAGAAATTAGCATAAGGAGTCACCACATTCATGGCCAAACGGGGATCGCGATTTTCGTACGCTTTTTTCAGGCGTGCTTCATTGCCTTCAGGCAAATAAAGAGCCTGAATATTGGTGGGCAGCTTTGCCAATTCGTTATTAACAGGCTTTGAAACCAATGTTGCAGAGATCTCTTGTCCGTTGATTTTAGAGTCGCGTAAGAAATAGATTTTGCGGTTGGCCGTGGTTGTGCCGTCACCGCTGATTTCATTCCAGTTAGCAAAATAATCTTCCCATTTGAAAGGTTTGACGGTGTTTGCATCCAACACCACTTCATACAGATTGACAAGAGCCGGTGTCACTTGCAAGTCAGTCCAACATCCTCTGGAATCTTGCGATCCTTGTTGAAAGGCTGCTGTAAATTTTTGAATTCCGGTTCCATATCCTGTAGGATCTTCAATGTATTGCACGCTCATAATCATTTCTTCGCAGCGTTCCTGAGCTACTTTGAAAAGATTCTTGTAATTTGAATACAGTCCATACCCCTGTTTACTAACTTCAGCAAAGTCTGCAGCAGCTTTGGCATATTCCTTAGTCAGCAAGTAAGCACGTCCGCGCAATGTGTATGCAGCTCCCCTACTAACGCGTCCCTCTCCTTTTATATCGTTGTTTTTCAGGTTAGGTTCGTTGATTGCATCGGTCAGATCTTGAATGATTTGCCTCCACACATCAGCCTCAGGGCTTTGTCCACGAGTCAAATCGGAGGGATTGACAGGCTCAGTGTAAAGAGGCACGCCTAAACCTTCGCGACCGTAAATCTCATTGAGTCGCATGTAGAAGAACGCACGCAGAATTTTACATTCGGCTATCAAGCGAGCCTTTTTCTCCTCTTTGATAGGTGCCTTTGGAATTTGTGCAATAGCGGCATTGGCTCTATGTATACCCGAATAAGACCACCTCCAATGGAAGGCGAACCGCGTGTTCCCGGGATTTACACCTGCTGTAAATAAATTATCGAGTCCATATTCACCTTGTCCGGTCATTCCATACCCTTCGAATCCATAGTAACCGATATCTGCACTCGAACCAATAATTTGATTCCCATTGATGGGCCGTTGAAGTGAGTAGTAAACACCAATTACTCCCTGATCAACCAAATCTTCAGTTGACCACATAACATTTTGTGATATTCTATCATTGGGAGCTGTATCAAGCAATTCAGTACACCCCATCGTTGTACTCATAAGGGATATGATAGCAGCTGAAATATAAATTATTCTTTTCATTTTCAATTTTCTTTAGAATGTTACTGTAACACCACCTGACAATAGTCTGGCGATAGGATAAACAACTAGCGAACTTCCAAGTTCTGGATCTACTCCTGGGAAATCTTTAGACTTTATGGTAAGGAGATTTTCGCCTGCCATGAAGATGCGCATATTGCTGATGCCCGATGAAGCCAACCATTTTTTAGGCAAAGAGTACCCTATTTGCAACGACTGCAGTTTCAAATATGAAGTATTGTACAAATAGAGAGTGTTGCTTGTCATTATACTGCTTCCTGTAAGCAGACGCGGATACTTGGCATTGATTTTTGCATTTGGGTCTGTAGCTGGATCGTATGCTGCTCCTAGTCCTTTGAAATCGTTGTAAGCAGCAACTGCATCGTAAAAATAAAACATATTCCATGCATCAGCCGGCATCGTATCGCCTGTATTACTCAAGATAGAACCGTTGGCTCCACGGTCGTTGATATAATGGTATGAACCCACTCTAGCTGACCAATTCATGCTAAGGTCAAAACCTTTCCATTCGGCATTCAAGTTCAAACCGAAGATCCATTTAGGAGTTGTAGATTTACCAGTGAACACCTTGTCGTCTGTGCCCCCATAGATACCGTCGCTGTTTTCATCCGACATCAAGATTTGTCCGTACCAAATATTAGCAGCCTCGGGACCAACTTTCTTTTGGTTGAAAGAGTATCCGGCAGCGATCATGGAATTTACCCAATCCAAATCAGCTTTGGTACGAATCATACCATCTTTCGGACCACCGGCAGGATTAACAGTTCCGTCTGTGTTATAGTAGGAACCCGATCCTTGATATGGTTTATGCAAATACCATTCATCTATCATGTGTGTTTCAGCCCTACGTGTATCACCACCGGTAGAAGCTTTACCTAAGTTAGTATAACGCCATACTCCCGGGTTACCCCAAGCATCCTTGGTTGTTTCATCGTATGCATAAGTCAAGGCTCCATTGTATTTTGTCAACTCATTCTTGTTGTAAGTTGCATTCAATCCTACGCTATACTTAAAATCTTTGATCCTGTCAGTCCAAGTCAGGTTCAGTTCAACACCGTTATTACACATGGCATACATGTTAGCCTTTTGTGCAGAGATACCATTTCCCAATGTTAGATAACTGGGCACATCGCCCAACATATCACTTGTTTTACGTTGATAAAAATCAATTTCAGCACCCAAACGATCATCGAGGAAACGAGCATCAAGACCAAAATTCATGGTGTACACCTTTTCCCATGAGAGGGTTAAGTTCTGTTGTGTTTGCTGTATCACACCATTGGCTACTTTCTCATTGAATACATTGTTCACTTGTCCATATAAAGCTTGCCATGCATAGTTACCCGAAACAACATTTCCCAACGAGCCATAAGACCCTCTCAACTTCAAATAACTGACATAAGGTTTGATTGGCTCATAGAAGCCTTCTTCACTGATTCGCCATGCAACAGATGCGGATGGGAAGAAACTTCCGCGATTTCCAGGCGCAAAGCGAGAAGAAATATCCGAACGGGAATTGATTTCGAGGATGTACTTACCTTCATAACTATATCCAACACGACCAAAGTAAGAGAGCATGGCATATCCCTGTTTCGGATCACCACCGATAGACTCCATGTTTGCCCCCGAAGTAATATCGTTTACATTCCAATCGAGCAAGCCTTTCTGTGTAGCGCTGAAGCCTGATGATTGAGTCCAATATTGTTCATAACCAGCCAATGCAGATATATTGTGTTTTCCAAAAGTATTATTGTAACGCAACAACAAGTTGGCTGTATAGGCTTTCGAACCATATGAATAGCGGCTGGTAGTAGCCTGATCGAGTGTTGACAAACCTTCCTTCGGAATTTCGAAGCTCTCGCGGAAGCTGTATTTGGGTAAAAATTGTGAGTGAGTCTCATTCTGGAGCATATATTCGTTGTAGTTGAAACGAGCCTCTCCAACTAATCCCTTCAATGGCAAATTGACCGTGCTGTACCAGGTCGTATTGATGCGGGTGTATTCATTTTTTCCACCCTGTGCCGCAACTTGTTGCAGAATATTGTCTTTCTGAGTAGTGTTTGGATCTTCACTAGCACCATATTTCCCATTATACTCAGGAGTCATTCCAGGAAATGCCTGCAACAAATAAGTCATTGAGGTACTGCCCGGATCTTTGTATTCTTTAGTAGCCCATGTCTGTGTTCCAAAAGTGAACAATTTACCGATTTTGGTTTCAACATTGGCACGGATATTGAAGCGGTCCATTCCTGTATTTTTCAATGTACCCGGGTTGCTCTGATAGCCTATTGACAGCATATAGTTAGTAGTTTCGCTACCACCGGCTACCTGTATATTGTGTTTAGAATAATAGCTGGGCCGGAACAATATCTGTGCCCAGTCTGTGTTTGGATATGCCAACCAGTTGGGAATGGTTTGTCCGGTCACAGGGTTTGTGTACGTTCCATTGGGATTGGCATTAGCCGTTCTCCAATCATCTATGGTACTTTGTGCATAGTCGTTACCCGATGTAGGAGAAGCGTTCTTCCGGGCAATGTTATGCAGATCCATCCAATCTGCAGTATTCGACATGAAAGTCAAATCTGTAATCGGTTTGGTTTGAGCAAACAAAGTTGAGAAAGTCACCTTTGGTTTCTCTTTTTTGCCTTTCTTAGTCGTAACGAGGATAACACCCGAACCTGCTCTAGAACCATATATGGCGGATGCAGCAGCATCTTTCAAGAAAGAGATACTTTCAACATCTTCGGAGTTCAACACACTCATATCGGCCGGTGCACCATCAACCAATATCAATGGAGAACTACCATTCGTGGAGGTTATTCCACGCATCTGAATAGAAACACTTTCACTACCAGGGTTACCACTACCTTGTGTAATGCGTACACCAGGAGCAAGTCCTTCTAGTGCAGCTGACAAGTTCGAGATGGGTCGGGCTTCCAACTTATCGGCTGAGACAGTCGCTACAGCTCCGGAAAGATTCACTTTCTTTTGAGAACCGTAGCCAACCACTACCACTTCATCCAGCGTCTGAGATTTTTCTTCCATTTTGACAGTAAAGAAATTCTTACCGGCAACTGGTATTTTCTGAGAGTTATAACCAATATAGCCAACCAGCAATTCTGAGTTCTCAGAAACATTCAATGAAAAATTTCCATTTACATCGGATGTCACACCATTGGTAGTACCTTTTTCGGTAACATTTGCACCAATAATCGGTTCGCCTTTTTCATCTTTAATTATTCCTGTTACTTGTTTTTTCTTACCTGGAGTACGCGCTTCATTTTCTTTTCCCGCCGAGATAACAATTGACTTATCGGATATAACATAATATTGCAAACCTTTTGATGGCAATATTGCATCCAAGACCGACTTAACAGAAGCATCACTCTTAGAAACTGTCACATCCTTTTTCTTGTCAACAACTACATTTCTGTAAGCAAAACGATAGGTTGTTTGTTTTTCAATAGCAGAGAATACTTCGACAAGCGAAACATTTCTCAGATTCAAGGTTACCTTTTGCTCGTTTGTCTGCGCCATTATTATGGAGCAACAAAAAAACAATAAAGCTGCGGCAACACAAAACCGCTTTGTTCTTAAATTCGTCATAGTTAATAGTTAGATTTGATTTATAAATGTTTTCCTAGGAATATAAAGAAAGACACTCATTCTCTAAAAACGTACCAAACAATTTTTATGTTATTTAGCATAAAAAAATGCTGAATGAATAAAAAAACATTCAGCATTTCATCTCTATATAGCTAATTTTTATTTATTTTACTTAAAAGATATTGTGATTTTATTACCTAGCTGAGAGTATTTGAAACCATAACTTTTTTGAAGAATATCAAGTACTTCATTTAAATTCCTGTTTGACAATGTCCCTGTAAATGGGTCTTTAGCCATATTGGTACAGTCTTTTAACACAAACTTAACATCATAACTCGATTCGATTGTTTTTAAAACTTCTTGCAATGGTAAATTACTAAAAACTAAATCTCCTTTAAGCCATCCTATTTCGGAATGAACATTTTCCTTTTTAATAACAGTAAACTGTCCTGTAAGCTTATCAAATATTGCTTTTTGGCTACAGAATAGTTCTTGCGTTTTGGTCGATATTTGTGATGATAGAAGGACATGTCCTTCTAGAAGTGACACCTCAATTACAGGCGATTGGACGCGTGACAATAAATTAAACTTGGTACCTAAAACTTGCAAGTGCATCTCTCCTGTCGAAATAATAAATGGAGCCTCTTTATTTGAAAACACATTAAAAAAGGCTTCACCATCGAAAGAAACATTTCGTTCATTTTTATTGAAACTTTTAGAGTTGTATCTAAGAGCTGATTCAGAGTTAAGAGTTACTTTAGTGCCATCTGGTAAAACAAGACTTGCACGTTCGCCTTTTCCTGTTTTTATTACCATATCGTTACTTGAAACAAGTGTCGACTGTTTATAAAAATAGAATGTACTTAACATCAATATTGGGAATAGCAAAATAGCTGCAATCCGAAGTATCTTATTCATTAACGAGACACGAGGAACAGTCCAAATTTCATTTTTTAATCTGGCCTCAATCTTACCTACTTTATCTTGACATTCAGCATATTCCCCCTCATTGAAAGAAAGCCATGAATCTAACATTACATCTTCTAGCTGAGTATCTGACATTTTGTTTACGGATTCTCTTAAGTGAGATAATTCTCCCGGAGTTAATGTGTTTTCAATATATTTTATGTTTAAATCTTCCATTTATTTTTGCACTTTACATTATAAGGACGGTTTTATATAGAATATCGTACTATTGATTTTTAAAATTTTAACTTAACACGAGGGTTATTAGTAAATACATATATCCAAATCTGCCTAGTTTCTGCCTAAAAACCTTGAGAGCAAGTGACAGTTGGTTCTTTACAGTCTGTTCGCTCAAACACAATATTTCTGCAATCTCTTTATTTGTTTTTTGTTGGCATACACTATATTCATAAACCTGCTGCTGTGTTTTAGGCAAAGTTTTCTTTATCTTATTCAACAAAACACAAAACTCATCGTACTCCAAGTGGTGAGAGATATTGTCTACTGACAGAAGCATTTCGTTATTATATTGTATATACTCTTCAAAGATTGGTGAATTAAGATTCTTTCGATACTTATCAGTTAACTGATTCTTGACAATACGAAAAATAAAATATTGAATCGTATTTTCATCATGGATTGTTTCCCTATGTATCCAAAGTTTTACAAACGCATCTTGAACAACTTCTTCCGAATCTTCGTGCGATTTAGTCCATTGATAACAATATCCATATAATCGGGCACTATACAGATTATATAAAGTAGTGAATGCTTTTCGTGAGCCACTCTTTAATTCCTTAATATATGCACTTTCAATATCCTTTTGCATTTGTTGAATATTCTAGATTAAGTTATAAACGAGTTTGGATTTAGTATTTAAAACTGAACTAGTTTTGAGCTATTTTTTGATAACAGATAATATAATAAAATTCATATCAATACTTTTCTTTTCAATTTTTTCAAATTGCGAAATTTTCTTTAATTTGAAACTTATTTTGGAGCAGTTCAACTTGTTACAACTCAAAGAGGCAAATTATTTCAAGTTTCTCAAAACCGAGGTTCGTAACCTCAAAAAAGAATTTATGGGGTTTTGACTTACTTTACCCTCTTCAAAATGATCTTCGCCAATAACATTTAAATTATGTGATATAAACATCATTTATTCATGAGTAAGCATACAACAATTTGATATAATTGTTGCTAGTCAACAGAGTCCATTTTACCTCCAGTACAACATAGTGACGTATTTTTGTTTCCACGTTTATCTGTTCTTCTGCGTACAAAGTATATATCTGCTTTATTGCTTTAAAATTTAGATTTATTATAGGTTAACAAAAATTCGGTCAAAGTTAAAAAAATATTTTAAGTTGAAAGAACCCTACTAAAAACTTACTGAAATATTTTTCTGAAAAAAAGTGGGGAATTGTGGAGAAATGTGTAATTTTACACTCTGAAACTATATAGTGTGCTTGATGGATCGATTTTTGGGTAATATTGAAGCCAAAGCAGATGCGAAAGGTCGCCTTTTTCTTCCTGCTTTGTTCAGGAAACAGCTCCAGGCTGCCTCTGAAGAAAGGCTGATTATGCGCAAGGACATCTTTCAAGACTGTTTGGTTCTTTACCCCGAAAGCGTTTGGAATGAAGAACTTAACGAATTACGTGAACGCCTCAACAAATGGAACCCCACCCATCAACAAGTATTCAGGCAGTTTGTCTCCGATGTGGAAATCATCACGCCTGACAGCAATGGACGAATCCTTATCCCCAAAAGATATATGCAAATGGCAGGTATTACCACCGATGTACGTTTTATTGGGGTGGATAACACCATTGAAATCTGGGCGAAAACGAAAGCGGATCATCCGTTTATGAATCCCGAAGAGTTCAGCCGGGAACTGGAAAAAGTGATGAACAAAAAAGTTACAAACGAATTAAAACCACCAACAGAATGAACGAAGAGATAACATACCATGTACCGGTACTCCTGAAAGAGAGTGTTGACGGGATGAATATCAAGCCTGAAGGGACTTATGTGGACGTAACCTTTGGTGGTGGCGGACATTCAAAAGAAATTTTGAACCGGTTAGGAAAAAATGGTAAGTTACTGGGATTTGACCAGGACGAAGATGCGGAAAAAAATATCGTGAACGACAAGCGCTTTATTTTTGTCCGGAGCAACTTTCGATACCTGCACAACTTCCTTCGCTATCACGAAATTGAAGGCGTAGATTCTATCCTTGCCGACCTGGGGGTATCCTCTCATCACTTCGATGACAGCGAAAGAGGTTTTTCATTCCGCTTTTCGGGAAAACTGGACATGCGAATGAATAAACGCGCAGGTATTACAGCAGCCGAGATGGTAAACACCTACGAGGAAGAGAGACTGGCTAATATTTTCTATCTTTATGGAGAACTAAAAAACAGCCGTAAACTGGCCTCTGTAATTATGAAGGCACGAGCCGAAAAGAAAATTGAAACCATTGACGACTTCCTGGCAATAATCAAACCTCTTTTTGGACGGGAAAGAGAAAAAAAAGAGCTTGCAAAGGTATTCCAGGCACTACGAATAGAGGTGAATCAAGAGATGGAAGCACTAAAGGAGATGTTACTGGCTGCTACAGATGCATTAAAACCCGGTGGACGATTGGTAGTGATTACTTATCATTCGTTGGAAGACCGGATAGTGAAAAATATAATGAAAACCGGCAATGTGGAAGGTAAACAAGAGCAAGACTTCTTTGGAAATCTCAATACTCCTTTTAGGTTGGTCAACAACAAGGTAATCGTCCCCAATGAAGAGGAAATAGCCCGTAACCCACGCTCAAGAAGTGCCAAATTGAGAATTGCAGAAAAGAAATAACAACAGAGAATATGAACGAGAACGAAGAATTTAAAACAGCACAGAATCCGGAGAAGGATAATAATAAAGAGACTCCGGCAAAGGGAATGTCCATTAAAAGCATTCTGGGAGGTGATATTCTGGCTAATGATTTTTTCCGTCGTCAGACTAAATTACTGGTCTTAATCATGGTATTTGTTATCTTCTATATCAGCAACCGCTACTCCTGTCAGCAACAACTAATTGAAATCGACCGGTTGGAGAAAGAGCTGACGGATATAAAGTATGATGCTTTGACTCGTTCTTCCGAACTAATGGAGAAAAGTCGGCAATCAAAGATTGAAGAATATGTTTCCACGCAGGAGAGCGAACTGCAGACAGCCACAAATCCTCCATATTTAATAAAAAAATAATATGTCTGTCAACAAAAAAAGCATATTGACCCGTTATTTTCTCGTCATCCTATTGATGGGACTGATTGGTGTTGCCATTATTGTAAAGGCAGGAATAGTGATGTTTGCCGAAAGAGAATACTGGAAAGATGTGGCCGAACGCTTTGTAAAAGAGAACGTATTGGTCTACCCTAACCGGGGAAACATCATTTCAGCCGATGGAAAATTGATGGCCAGCAGCTTGCCGGAATACAAAATCTACATGGATTTTAAAGCCGGAGGCGAGGAAAAAGACAGTCTGTTCAGAGATAGTCTTAATATTATCTGCGAAGGTTTACATAAGATATTTCCGGAGATGTCTGCTGCACAGTTCAAGGCACATCTCAAAAAAGGAAGAAGAGAGGGAAGCAGAAGCTATCTGATTTATCCAAAACGCATCTCGTACATCCAGTATAAAGAGGTGAAAAGATTGCCCATCTTCAACATGAGCAAATTCAAAGGTGGATTCCACGAATTAGCATTCAACCAACGCACAAAACCTTTCGGTTCATTGGCAACCCGCACATTGGGTGATGTTTATCCTGACACGGCACAAGGTGCAAAAAATGGGCTTGAGCTGGCATTTGATACCATTCTGAAAGGAAAGGTTGGTATCACTCACCGGCAGAAGGTTATGAACAAGTATCTTAATATTACAGATATTCCTCCGCAGGATGGTATGGATCTGGTAACCACCATTGACGTTGGAATGCAGGATATTGCAGAGAAGGCTTTGGTTGATAAGATGAAAGAGATTAACGCCACCGTAGGGGTTACCGTACTCATGGAAGTGGCAACCGGAGAGGTAAAGGCAATTGTAAACATGACCAAATGCAAAGATGGAGTTTACAGGGAAATTAAAAACAACGCCATTTCGGACATGATGGAACCAGGATCCACCTTCAAAACAGCTTCCATCATGGTGGGACTGGAAGATGGTGTTATCTCTCCAAATGATGTTGTGGATGCAACCGGAGGGGTGAAGATTATGCACGGACGTCCCATGAGAGACCATAACTGGAGAAAAGGAGGATATCAGCTTCTTTCTGTTCCCAAAATATTGATGGTTTCTTCAAATATTGGTGTATCGACTCTGATTGACAGAGCATACTTCAATAAACCGGAGAAGTTTGTGCAAGGGCTCTACAAACTTGGCATCAATGCCGACCTCCATATACCTATTAAAGGAGCAGGAAAAGCATATATCCGTATGCCGAACAAGTACAACTGGTCTAATACGGCATTAGCATGGATGTCTATCGGTTACGAATCACAGGTCCCTCCAATCAACACGCTGGCATTTTATAACGCAATAGCCAACAACGGTGTGCTTGTTGCTCCCAAGTTCGTGAAGGGTGTTATGAAAAATGGTGAAATGATTCAGGAATTCCCAACAGAGGTCATAAAACAATCTATCTGTTCTGAACGTACACTAAAACAAATCAGAGCGATCCTGCAAAGGGTAGTTAGCGAGGGACTGGCAAAACCAGCCGGTTCCAAACAGTTCCATGTTTCAGGAAAAACAGGTACAGCGCAAATTTCTCAAGGTACTGCGGGATATAAATCGGGTGAAATGAACTACTTAGTCAGCTTCTGCGGCTATTTTCCTTCAGAAAATCCGAAATATAGCTGCATCGTAGCCATACAGAAACCCGGTTTGCCGGCATCAGGGGGGCTCATGGCAGGAAGTGTTTTCGGAAAGATCGCGGAAAGAATTTATTCGAAACAGATTAGTACAGATCTATCACAGGCCGTTGATTCAAACTCTGTGGTAATTCCTTTTGTAAAATCGGGGGAAATCAATGAGACCAAATATATACTTGATGCATTAAAGATACAAAACCGGCAACAGTTTACTCCGGTTTCCTGGAGCAGGAAAGTCTGGGGAACGGCTCAGCAGAGTGCCAGTTCGGTAATTATGAATGAAAGGACATCTCCCAAAAACTTTATGCCAAGTGTTATAGGGATGGGAGCCAAAGATGCTGTATATTTGTTGGAAAGCAGAGGGTTGAAAGTATGCCTTACCGGAATTGGAAAGATCAACTCGCAAAGCATTCCGCAAGGAACAAGAATAGTTAAAGGACAAACAGTAACCATACAATTGAATTAAGTGATGAAACTAGACCAGGTATTAAAAAACATTCAGGTGATCCAGCAGATTGGTCACACAGATATAGAGTTAACTGGAATCAATTCTGACTCTAGAAGAATAGAGTCCGGACATCTTTTTGTAGCTGTAAGAGGAACGCAGACTGATGGGCACAGCTATATCCCCACCGCTGTTGAAAAGGGAGCAGCCGCTATCCTCTGCGAAGAGCTGCCTGCACAGTTATCTGAGAATGTTACTTATATTCAGGTAAAAGATACGGAAGATGCTATCGGGAAGGCGGCTACCGCCTTTTATGGCGACCCTACCTCCAAGTTGGAACTTGTAGGGGTGACCGGTACCAACGGTAAAACAACCATTGCGACACTTTTATATAATACTTTCCGTTATTTTGGTTACAAAGTGGGACTACTTTCTACCGTATGCAACTACATTGACGATGAAGCGGTTCCGGCTACTCACACTACCCCCGACCCTATTAGCCTAAATGAACTGTTGGGCAGAATGGCTGATGCAGGTTGCAAATATGTATTTATGGAGGTGAGCTCACATGCCATTGCACAAAAAAGGATTAGCGGACTACGTTTTGCTGGTGGTATTTTCACTAACCTGACTCGCGACCATCTGGATTATCATAAAACAGTAGAGAATTATCTCAAGGCCAAGAAAAAGTTCTTCGATGATCTGCCCAAAGATGCTTTTGCTCTCACTAATGCAGACGACAAGAACGGCATGGTAATGTTACAAAATACAAAAGCAAAAACATACAATTATTCTTTAAGAAGCCTTTGCGATTTCAAAGGTCGCATCCTCGAAGCACACTTCGAAGGGATGTTGCTTAACTTTAACGACAAGGAGCTTGCAGTACAGTTTATAGGCAAATTCAATGCCTCAAACCTGCTGGCAGTATTCGGGGCAGCCTGTCTGTTGGGCAAGAAAGAGGAAGACGTGCTGGTGGCACTTAGTACCCTCCACCCGGTTGCAGGGCGCTTCGACTCTCTTCGTTCACCCAACGGCTACACCGCTATAGTTGATTATGCTCATACACCTGATGCTTTAGTGAATGTACTCGACTCTATTCAGGAAATACTTGAAGGAAAAGGTAAAATCATTACCGTAGTAGGTGCTGGTGGTAACCGTGATAAGGGAAAACGTCCGATTATGGCTCAGGAATCGGTAAAACGCAGTGACAGAGTTATTATTACCTCCGACAATCCACGCAATGAAGAACCTCAGGATATTATCAATGATATGCTGGCAGGACTGAATACCGATGAACGCCGGAATGTAATCACCATTATCGATCGTAAAGAGGCAATCCGCACCGCCTGCATGCTGGCTCAACCCGGAGACGTTGTACTGGTTGCCGGGAAAGGCCATGAAAACTATCAGGAAATAAAAGGAGTGAAACATCACTTTGACGATAAGGAAATACTTAGAGAGTTTTTCGGGAACTAAACACTTAACTCAATCAGCTTATGTTATACTATCTATTTGAATATCTTCATAAATACGGCTTCCCCGGAGCAGGTGTATTCGGTTACATTTCTTTCCGGGCTTTGATGGCGCTAATCTTATCGCTGCTCATCTCAACCATTTACGGTAATAAATTTATCGATGCACTGAAACGCAAACAGATTTCAGAAACACAAAGAGATGCAAGTATCGATCCTTTTAATGTAGGAAAAGTAGGAGTACCCAGTATGGGAGGTGTCATTATTATTGTGGCTATATTGGTTCCTTGCCTCCTGTTGGGCAGATTGGGGAATGTATATATGCTCCTGATGCTGGTGACCACAATTTGGCTTGGCACACTTGGCTTTCTGGACGATTATATCAAGATATTCAAGAAAGATAAAGAAGGACTTCACGGAAAGTTCAAAATTATCGGCCAGGTGGGTCTTGGACTAATCGTTGGACTGACATTGTACTTAAGCCCGCAAGTGGTAATCCGTGAAAACATTGAAGTAAAGCAGGGAAAATACATTGTGGATGTAATACATGCCACCAGAAATATCAAATCAACCCAGACAACCATCCCTTTTATTAAGGAAAACAACTTTGATTATGCCGATATTGTCTCTTTCATGGGAGATAATGCACAGCCGATTGGATGGGTTATTTTTGTAATTGTTACCATCTTTGTGGTTACTGCCGTTTCAAACGGGGCTAACCTGAACGACGGAATGGACGGAATGGCCGCAGGAAACTCAGCAATAATCGGACTTACATTAGGGATACTAGCCTATGTCTCGAGTCACCTCAAGTTTGCCAGTTACCTGAACATCATGTATATTCCCGGATGCGAGGAACTGGTAATCTTCATTTGCGCATTTATTGGTGCACTAATTGGGTTCCTTTGGTATAATGCTTACCCGGCTCAGGTTTTCATGGGAGATACCGGCAGTCTTACCATTGGAGGTATCATTGCCGTATTTGCAATCATAATACACAAGGAGTTACTTATTCCTATATTGTGCGGTGTGTTCCTGTGCGAAAATCTTTCAGTTATTCTTCAGGTTCGTTATTTCAAAAGAGGAAAAAAGAAAGGGGTGCGACAGCGGATTTTCAAGCGAACCCCCATTCACGACCATTTCCGTACAACTCTGGCACAGCTTGAGCCGGGTTGTACCTACAAATTTACCAAGCCGGCCAATGTATATCACGAGTCTAAGATTACCATCCGATTTTGGATTGTAACCATATTGTTGGCTGCCATTACAATTATAACTTTAAAGATAAGATAAAGATGCCTAAAAGAATTGTCATATTAGGAGCAGGTGAAAGCGGAGCTGGTGCTGCCGTTCTTGCCAAGAAACAAGGATTCGATGTTTTTGTATCGGATATGTCTGTCATTAAAGATCAGTATAAAGAGTTACTCAACTCGAGAGGTATCGAATGGGAAGAGGGACACCATACTGAAGAGCTTATTCTGAATGCTGATGAGATAATTAAAAGTCCAGGGATTCCTAATGATGCACCGTTACTTTTAAAACTGCAGGAAAAAGGAACTCCTATCATCTCAGAGATTGAATTTGCTGGAAGATATACCAATGCAAAGATGATCTGTATCACAGGTAGCAATGGAAAAACCACCACTACCTCTTTGATTTACCACATCTTTAAAAAAGCCGGATTGAACGTTGGGCTGGCAGGTAATATCGGACAGAGTCTGGCGCTTCAGGTTGCCGAATGCAATCACGACTATTATGTGATTGAGCTTAGCAGTTTCCAGTTGGATAATATGTACAATTTCCGTGCAAATATCGCCATCCTGATGAACATAACGCCCGACCATCTGGACCGTTACGACCATAACATGCAGAACTATATCGATTCCAAGTTCCGCATCACCCAGAATCAGACCGATGAGGATGCTTTCATTTTCTGGAACGACGACCCCATTATTCAGGAAGAGCTGAAAAAACATGGCATCCATGCACACCTCTACCCATTCTCAATTGACAAGGAAGAAGGAGTAAAGGCTTATGTGGATCAGGACAAAGTAGTATTCAGCGACCCTATCGCCTTTAATATGGAGCAGGAGGAACTATCGCTTACAGGAACTCATAACCTGTACAATTCGATGGCTGCAGGTATCTCGGCAAATCTGGCCGGGATAAGAAAAGAATATATTCGTGAGGCACTGAGTGATTTCAAAGAGGTGGAACACCGTCTGGAGAAAGTGGCTCGTGTCCGGGGCATCGATTTCATAAATGACTCGAAAGCTACCAATGTGAATTCATGCTGGTACGCGCTTGAAAGTATGAAAACCAAGGTGGTTCTCATACTGGGAGGAAAAGACAAAGGAAATGACTATACTGAGATAGAACAACTGGTAAAGGAGAAAGTATCAGCTCTAGTCTTCCTTGGTGTGGATAACAGCAAACTTCACGCCTTCTTTGATGGCAAAGTGGAAAAAATTGCAGATGCACGATCGATGAAAGAAGCTGTTGACCTGGCTTATAACCTGGCTCAGAAAGGAGAAACAGTTCTGCTTTCTCCCTGTTGTGCCAGCTTCGACTTGTTTAAAAGCTACGAAGACCGTGGTCGTCAGTTCAAAGAATGCGTTAGAAATTTATAATAAACTATGGATCTGTTAAAGAACTTATTCAAAGGAGACAAAGTAATATGGATTATTTTCCTGTTCCTTTGTGTGATCTCCATCATTGAGGTCTTCAGTGCAGCAAGTACATTGACCTACAAAAGCGGAGATCACTGGGGACCTATTACCCAACACACCATTATTTTGCTGGTGGGTGCATTGGTCGTATGGATCACCCATAAAGTTAATTACAGATATTTTCAGGTAATACCCCTCTTTTTGGTGCCGATTTCAGCCATCTTGCTGGCGGTTGTTTCGGTTACCGGACTTATTTCCGGAAGCTATACTAACGGTGCTGCCCGCTGGATGAGTTTGTTTGGACTTCAGTTTCAACCTTCCGAGTTGGCTAAAATGGCAGTAATCGTTGCTGTATCTTCCATACTGGCTCGTAATCAGGAAGAAGACGGATCTAACTACAGAGCATTTAAATATATAATGATAATAACCGGAGTAATATGTATGCTGATTGCTCCTGAAAATCTTTCAACAGCAGGCTTGCTTTTCGGCGTTGTCTTCCTGATGATGATCATCGGCAAGATTCCTTTCAAGGCATTGGCTTCACTGATTGGAGTGCTTGCGGCCGGAGTTCTTTTTATGGGACTAATTCTGATGATTGTCCCTAAAGATTCCAATCTGCCATTTCTCCACCGTATGAGTACCTGGAAGGCACGTGTTGTTGGATTTACAAAACCCAAAGAAGATGTTCCGGCAGCTAAATTCGATATTGACAAAGATGCGCAGATAGCTCATGCAAACATTGCCATTGCAACCAGTAACATCATCGGGAAAATGCCAGGAAACAGTGTAGAGCGTGATTTCCTTTCACAAGCATTCTCAGACTTTATCTTTGCTATCATTATTGAAGAACTAGGATTATTGGGAGGCGGATTTGTAGTGATTCTCTATATATGGCTGCTTATACGGGCTGGTAGAATAGCCCGAAAGGCTAAAGGAAATTTTGCCATGTTCCTTGTTATGGGTATTGCATTGATGCTGGTATCACAGGCTATTATCAACATGTGCGTGGCAGTAGGGCTGTTTCCTGTTACCGGACAACCACTCCCGCTAATCAGTAAAGGAGGTACTTCAACACTGATCAATTGCGTGTATGTAGGTATGATTCTGAGTGTAAGCCGGTATACCGCCAAATTGGAAGATAACGAAAAACTGCTTAATAGCAAGACGGATGATACAACTATAAATAAAGAAGAGATTATTGCCGAAGAAAGTTTGGCATAATGGAGATTAAAAAGATTGTTTTATTCATATATTTGTTGGACAATCAACAGAATATAGATTATGGAAGAGAAATTAAGGATAATTATAAGTGGAGGAGGAACCGGGGGGCATATTTTCCCGGCAGTATCCATTGCCAATGCCATCAAGGAACAACACCCTGATGCAGAGATTCTCTTTGTTGGTGCAGAAGGAAGAATGGAGATGCAAAGGGTACCCGCAGCAGGATATAAGATTGAAGGGCTGCCCGTAAGCGGATTTGATAGAAAAAATATGCTGAAGAATTTTGCTGTTTTGTATAAACTGGCAAAAAGTCAGCTCAAGGCATACAGTATCATTAAGAAATTCAAGCCACATGCCGCGGTTGGTGTGGGTGGATACGCCAGCGGTCCTACATTAAAGATGGCTGGACTGATGGGAGTACCGACCCTTATTCAGGAACAAAACTCCTATGCTGGGGTTACCAATAAGTTATTGGCAAAGAAAGCAAAACGAATCTGCGTTGCATACGATGGTATGGAGCGGTTCTTTGAAAAGGAAAAAATCATTCTGACAGGTAATCCGGTGCGTCAGGGATTGGTAAATAATAAAATAACACGTGAAGAGGGAATTGATTCATTTCACCTCGACTCGTCTAAAAAAACTATTCTGGTAATCGGAGGAAGTTTAGGTGCACGCACCATTAATCAGTGCATCATGGCCAACCTGAAAAGAATCAAGGAGAATAATATTCAGTTTATCTGGCAAACCGGTAAAATCTACTTTGAGCAGGCTCAGCAAGAGGTAAAGAAATATGGTGACTTACCTTTGTATGTAACCGATTTCATTTCGAGCATGGAACATGCATATGCTGCGGCCGATTTGGTAATCTCACGTGCCGGAGCAGGTTCTATTTCCGAATTCTGTTTGTTGGGGAAACCGGTTATCCTGGTTCCATCACCAAATGTAGCCGAAGATCATCAGACCAAAAATGCGCTGGCGCTGGTTGATAAATCGGCAGCTTTGTATATTAAGGACAGCGAAGCCATAGACAAACTGGTAGATGCAGCAATGGATGCCATCGGCAATGAGCAGCTTTTAAAAGAATTGAGTGAGAATATAAAAAAACTTGCTTTCCCCAACTCGGCAAGTATAATAGCAGAAGAAGTTTATAAGTTGGCAAACGAATACAGAAAGAAAAATGGAAATTAATCAAATAAAATCGGTTTACTTTATTGGTGCCGGAGGAATAGGCATGAGTGCTTTGGTACGCTATTTCTTATCCAAAGGGAAATACGTGGCCGGATACGACCGTACCCCCAGTGAACTGACAGAGAAACTGATTGAAGAGGGAGCACATATACACTACACAGAAGATATCAAACTTATACCGACGGAATGTCTTGACAAGGAATCCACACTGGTAATCCTCACTCCGGCTATTCCAGAGGAGCATGCCGAATTGAGGTACTTCAAAGACAACAATTTTGAGATTCAGAAACGTGCGCAAGTGCTGGGTACCATTACCCGTGCAAGCAAAGGTTTGTGTGCCGCCGGAACACACGGTAAAACAACCACTTCAACAATGACAGCTCATATTCTGTATCAGTCGAAAGTGGGATGCACAGCATTTTTAGGTGGTATTGCCAAAAACTACCAAAGCAATCTGCTTTTATCAGACAAAAGTGAATTTACCGTGATTGAAGCCGACGAGTTCGACCGCTCTTTCCACTGGCTGCATCCTTACATGTCGGTGATTACCTCAACCGATCCCGACCATCTCGATATTTACGGAACAGAAGAGGCCTATCTGGAAAGCTTTGAGAAATATACATCGCTGATTCAACCGGGCGGTAGCCTGATTATCCGGAAAGGAGTCTCCTTGCAGCCCAAAGTTCAGGAAGGTGTAACGGTTTACACCTACTCCAAGGAGGAAGGCGATTTCCACGCAGAGAACATCCGCATAGGCAACGGTGAAATATTTTTCGACTTTGTTACTCCTACTGAGACTATCAAGGATATTCAGCTGGGAGTTCCGGTAAGTATCAACATTGAAAATGGCGTTGCAGCCATGGCTATGTGCTGGCTAAACGGAGTCACCGCCGAAGAGTTGAAGAGCGGCATGGCAAGCTTCCGTGGTGTTGACCGCCGATTCGATTTCAAAATCAAGAATGACAAATTGGTTTTCTTAAGTGACTATGCGCACCATCCTTCTGAAATTAAACAAAGCGTTACTTCCATTCGCGACCTGTATCAGGACAAAAAGATAACCGGAGTATTCCAACCTCATCTGTATAGCCGTACGAATGATTTCTATAAAGAATTTGCAGAGAGCCTTTCCTTGCTTGATGAAGTGATTCTGCTTGATATTTATCCAGCACGCGAATTACCAATTCCGGGAGTAACCAGCAAACTAATTTATGACAACCTGCGTGAAGGAATGGAAAAATGCATGTGTCCGAAAGAACAGTTGCTCGAAGTACTTAAAGACAAACAAATTGAGGTGCTTATTACACTCGGTGCAGGCGATATTGATAATTATGTAGGTGACATCCAAAAAATGCTTGAAAACAGATGATAAAAAAAATTCTGCTATTGCTCCTTATGCTGCTGATTATTGCTTACCTTGCGGTAGCAGTAACAACGTTCAATAACAAGCCTGAAGATCAGGCCTGTCAGGATATTGAACTGATTATCAAGGATAGTGTCAATGCAGGATTTATCACCAAGAATGAAATAACCACTTTGTTGAAAAAAGAAGAGGAGTATCCTGTAGGCAGGAAAATGGATCGAATCAAAACCAAACGACTGGAAAAGGAACTAACCCGACATCCGCTGATTGAAAGAGCTGAATGTTACAAAACTCCGGCAGGAAAAATTTGTATTGAGATAACGCAACGCCTTCCAATTCTTCGGATTATGAATTATAAAGGAGAGAGCTTTTTTCTTGATAACCGGGGCAAAGTTATTCCTCCTGAAGCAAACTGCACTGCCCACTTGGCAATAGTTACAGGATATGCAGAAAAGTCGTTTACCATGAGGTATTTATATAAGTTTGGGTTATTTTTGCAGAAAGACAAGTTCTGGAATGCTCAGATTGAACAGATAAATGTCACACCGACCAAAGAAATTGAACTTGTTCCCCGGGTTGGAGACCATATAGTCTTTCTTGGAAAGATAGATAATTTCGAAGAAAAACTGGGCAGACTGAAAATCTTTTATGAAAAGGGCCTTAACAAAGTGGGTTGGAACAAATATGAACGCATCAGTCTTGAGTTCAGTAACCAGATAATTTGCACCAAAAAAGAAACGAATAAGCCTTGTGAGATAACCAAACAAACGGACAAGCCCGAAATTACTGGAGCAGAGAAGTCCGAAAAAGTTGGAGTATTGATACAATAAAAACAGAATAGTATGGCAGTAACAGATTTTATCGTAGCTATAGAGCTGGGGTCATCCAAGATTACCGGTATAGCAGGGAGAAAAGATAGTGACGGAATTATTCATGTCCTTGCCTATGCCAAGGAGGAATCATCCTCATTTATCAGAAAGGGAGTAATCTATAACATAGATAAAACAGCTCAAAGCCTAACCTCTATCATCAATAAGCTAGAGGGAGAACTGAACAATTCTATATCAAAAGTATATGTAGGTGTTGGCGGACAATCAATCCGCACAATGAAAAATATAGTAACCCGGCACTTTGCCAGCGAAGAGATTATCTCGCAGGAGTTAGTCGATTCCATTATCGACGAAAATATGCAGGTGCCAATGATAGATACAGATATCCTTGATGTCATTCCGCAGGAATACAAAATAGGTGTCAACCTACAGGCCGATCCGGTAGGTGTTCTGGGTAACAATATCGAAGGACGCTTCCTGAATGTGGTTGCTCGCTCTTCCATTAAAAAAAATCTGCAAAGGTGTTTTGAGCTGGCAAAGATTGAGGTTGCCGATTATTTTATCTCACCTTTGGCCGCAGCTGAGGTTATTCTTACCGACACAGAAAAAAGGACTGGATGTGCATTGGTAGACTTTGGCGCCGATACAACCACCGTAGCCGTATATAAAAACAACATCCTCCGTTACCTTTCTGTACTGCCACTGGGAGGTAATAACATCACCCGAGATATCTGCACTCTTCAAATTGAAGAACAGGAAGCTGAAGATCTAAAAATAAGATATGGCAATGCAACCCTTGAGCATTCCGACGAAGAGTCTGACAGAAGCTATCAGTTGGAAGATGGGAGACGCTCGGTGGAAAATAAAATGCTTAACGAAATCATCGAAGCACGAGTGGATGAAATTATTGCTAATGTATGGAATCAGATTGAACTTTCCAGCTATCAGGGAGAACTGATGTCGGGAATCATAATAACCGGGGGTGGATCTAATTTGAAAAACATCGATGAAGCCATTAAAAACCGTACAAAGATCAACAATGTCAAAATAGCAAAGTTTATCCGTACCGGCATCCGGGCCGAAGGTCCCGATTTACTCAAGAAAGACGGAACACAAAACACCCTGATCGGTTTGTTGAATGCCGGAAAAGAGAACTGCTGCCTGGTTGAAGTGGCGAAACCTGTTGAACCTCCTGTAAGCAAAAACATAATTTCAGAACAGGTACTCCCGTTCAATGAACCTGAAGATGAATTTGATTACGAAGACTCTGCCGCTTCCGAAGAGGAAAGAATAAGAAGAGAAGAGGAACGCAGGAGAAGAGAAGAGGCAGAAAAAGAAAGGAAAAAAGCGGAGAAGGAAGAGAAAGAGCGGATAAAAAGAGAGAAAGCTGCAGCCAAAAAAGCGAAGCCAAGCAAGTTCAAATCCATTTTTGAGAAGCTTACAACCGACATGTTCAGCGACACAGACGAAGAGAGATAAGAATCTAATAATAACATCATATAAATAACAGAGAGTTATGACAGACGAAATAATGCCTTTTGAATTTCCTACAGACACCCCCAGTATTATCAAGGTGATCGGTGTGGGTGGCGGCGGCGGAAACGCTGTTAATCACATGTACAAAGAGGGTATACATGATGTAACATTCGTTCTGTGCAACACAGATAACCAAGCTCTTGCGGAATCGCCGGTTCCTGTTAAACTGCAACTGGGACGTTCCATTACTGAAGGCCTGGGAGCCGGAAACAAACCGGAACGTGCATCGGCTGCAGCGGAAGAGAGTATCGAAGATATAAAGAATCTGCTGAACGATGGCACCAAGATGGTTTTCATCACAGCAGGTATGGGTGGAGGAACCGGAACAGGTGCCGCACCCGTTATTGCAAAAACTGCCAAGGAAATGGATATTCTTACGGTGGGTATCGTCACTATCCCGTTCCTGTTCGAAGGCGAAAAGAAGATTATTCAGGCACTCGACGGGGTTGAGCAGATCAGTAAGCATGTTGATGCTCTGCTGGTTATCAATAACGAACGACTTCGGGAAATCTATTCCGACCTGACGTTTATGAATGCTTTCGGCAAGGCGGATGATACTCTGTCTATTGCGGCAAAGAGCATTGCCGAAATTATTACCATGCGCGGAAAGGTAAATCTGGACTTCGCCGATGTGAACACCATCCTCAAAGACGGAGGTGTTGCCATCATGAGTACCGGTCTGGGTGAAGGAGAAAACCGTGTAAGCAAGGCAATAGAGGATGCTCTTCACTCACCGCTACTGAACAACAACGACATATTCAACGCTAAAAAGGTACTGCTCAATGTATCTTTCTGCCAACAATCAGAACTGATGATGGAGGAGATGAACGAAATTCACGAATTCATGAGCAAGTTCGATAAAGGGGTTGAAGTAATCTGGGGGGTTGCCGTGGATAATACACTCGAGAACAAGGTGAAAATTACCGTACTGGCTACCGGATTCGGCATAACCAATATCCCAGGAATGGACGAAATGATCAGCAAAAGAACCCAGGAAGAAGAAGAGCGTTTGGCACAGCTGGAAGAGAAAGAGGAAGAAAACCGCCGACGGATACGCATCGCTTATGGAGAAGACGCCCTTAAAGGCGGAGCAAAAACGTACAAAAAGCGTCGCCATATCTATATATTCAATCCGGAAGATTTAGACAACGAAGAGATTATCTCGGCCATAGAGAGTTCTCCCACATTCCAACGCGATAAGGTAACATTAGAAAATATCAAAGCCAAAGCAACTGTAATAGAGAAACCCGTTGTTCCCGAGATGGAAAACGGAAGTACAATCATAAGTTTTAATTAAAAGATAGATATACCATGGATTTATTTGACAAAATCAGCGAAGATATCAAAGAGGCTATGAAGGCCAAAGATAAGGTAAAACTGGAAGCACTTAGAAACGTAAAGAAATATTTCATCGAAGCAAAGACTGCACCGGGTGCAAACGATACACTAACAGATGAAGCTGCGACGAAAATCATTCAAAAGTTAGTGAAACAAGGAAAAGATTCGGCTGAAATCTTCATCGGGCAGAATCGTCAGGATCTGGCCGAAGCCGAAATGGCTCAGGTAAGAGCTATGGAAATATATCTGCCTAAACAGATGACTCCAGAGGAACTGGAAGCTGCTATCAAGGCAATTATTGCAGAAACAGGCGCCACCAGTGCAAAAGATATGGGAAAAGTAATGGGAGTAGCTACTAAAAAGTTAGCAGGACTTGCCGAAGGTCGTGCTATCTCGGCTCTTGTAAAGGAGTTATTGGCATAAGATTTCTTCAGAATTAAACAATAAAAGTAACGCAGTCGCGCAAGTCGCGCAAAATCGCATTACACACCTCATTTACATACAATTACAGGTGCGTGACTTCCTAAAAAAGTCACGCACCTTTTTGTTATCTCAGGCACTTCTTTTTTCGCATATATCCAGATGTACGCCCCATATACACACGGGCATACCTCTCCCCCACATCCTAATGGAAAGCACTGGTATTATCTGATGCTCATACAAAACCAATTAGTCGAAAAGTTCCTTCAATACGTCGAGTGATTTTAGTTCAGGAAATTCCGGCAAATGCAGGCGGTAATAATCAATAATGGTCTGCAGACAGCGGTTACGTTCCACTCGCGACATACCAAAAAGATGCATCGTGTCGTAGTTCATCCGCATCAGTTTCTCCAACCGGGCAGCATCTGTCGGTTCAATAAAAGAGTTGTGAAATGGTCGTTTGGTAACAAAACAGCCGTTCAGCAAATCAAAATAATCACCCGCTTGGTAGTTTTCTAAATTGGGGTAAAGTCCCAGGAAACGGGAGAGACGCATCAGAAAGACCAGATGGAAATTTGCAAACCCTTTTTCCTGTCCGTCGAGCCATTGGATGGAATGAACAAGATAGGCAAATAGCGGATGGTTCTCCGCTTCTTCCCGAAGAGCCCTGTAAAGGAACTCGGCCAGAAAGAGAGCTATGGCTGATTTGTAAGGGTCAAAAGGTAAAGAAGCAAACGGATAATAAGACCGGGCCTCTTTTATTCGTTGGAGATTTGAGGTCGGACGATTTTCCACTTCGAGCTCCATAATGGAAAGAGGCTGAAACAAAGCCGGCTTTACTCCGGATTTACGCGATCGAGGAATCTTTATCAGAAAAGAAGCACGTCCTGACAACTCCGTGTAGAGTTCCACAATATTCGTTGTATCATTGTATTTTATAGAATGAAGAACGATGCCGATAGTTTTTTGCAGCATAATTTGCCTCTTATTTTAAAATTCTGGTTCCTGAAACAAAACTACAAAAAAAGGAGAGAAACAACAAATGCCATCATTATCCTTTGTTCTCTATAAAATAAAACAAGGAAAGCCCAACGCACTACACCTCTGATTTTCAAAGTATAAAATAGATCAATAAAGAATCCAATGGAAAATCCTTAAAACTTTTTTGCAGGAATATTTGGTAGATTCAAAAATACCCCATATCTTTGCATCGCAATTGAGAAAAACGGCTCTCACAAAGAACTGAAAACAATCAAAAGCAAGTCATAAGCTGGCCCGTTCGTCTATCGGTTAGGACGCAAGATTTTCATTCTTGAAAGGGGGGTTCGACTCCCCCACGGGCTACTAAGTTAAAAGTATAAATTCAAAGAACATAAAGATTAGTCGAAAATGGCAAATCACAAATCATCAATCAAGAGAATCAGACAAGCTGAAAAAAGAAGACTTCACAACAGATATTATGGTAAAACCATGAGAAACGCTGTTAGAAAGCTTCGTTCAACTGTTGACAAGTCAGAGGCTGCAGCTATGTACCCAAGCGTAACAAAAATGATCGATAAATTAGCTAAAACTAATATTATCCACAAAAATAAGGCTAACAACCTAAAATCAAAGTTAGCTATTTTTATCAATAAGCTCGCTTAATAGGGGAAATATTAAACACATTATATAAGGAAGTCGGATTTATTAATCCGGCTTTTTGTGTTTATGCATACTCCAAAGATATATACTGCAAAAAAGTGTAATACGGTTAAAAAATGACGCGCCAACGTGTCTTTAAACCAATAAAAATCACTATATTTGCTATGTTCAAATAATTACAAATTAAATATGACTGAAGAACAAATAGCGAATAATAATTCTGTGTATTCTGCTGATAGTATTCAGGTACTTGAAGGGTTAGAGGCTGTTAGAAAACGCCCGGCGATGTACATTGGAGACACAGGGCTAAAAGGTTTACACCATTTAGTGTATGAGGTTGTTGACAACTCAATCGATGAAGCCTTAGCCGGCTATTGCGACCAGATTGAAGTTAGCATCAATGAAGACAACTCTATTACCGTTCAAGATAATGGTCGTGGTATTCCGGTTGACTTCCACGAAAAGGAACAAAAATCTGCGCTTGAAGTTGTTATGACTGTGCTACATGCCGGTGGTAAGTTCGACAAGGGCTCATACAAGGTATCCGGTGGTCTGCATGGTGTAGGTGTATCCTGCGTAAATGCGCTATCTACCCTCTTGGTTGCTCAGGTTGCCAGAGAAGGAGAAATCTACCAACAAGAATACTCCTGCGGTATTCCTAAATACCCTGTAAAGGTTGTTGGCAAGACAGAAAACCAGGGAACTCGGGTTACTTTCCATCCGGACGGTTCTATTTTCACTGTAACCGAATACAAATACGACATCCTGGCAACTCGTATGCGCGAGCTTGCTTATCTCAATGCCGGACTTACCATAACACTTACCGACCGCCGCGTTCAGAACGAAGATGGAAGCTATAAGCATGAGGTTTTCCATTCTAAAGAAGGTTTGAAGGAGTTTGTCCGTTTCGTCGATTCTTCAAGAGAGAAGCTGATAAACGACATCATCTATCTCAATACAGAGAAACAGGGTATTCCGGTAGAAGTTGCTATTGTTTATAATACTTCATACACTGAAAATATCCACTCATACGTTAATAACATCAACACAATAGAAGGTGGTACACACCTCGCTGGTTTCCGTCGTGCACTGACCCGTACACTGAAAAAATATGCGGAAGATTCCAAAATGCTGGAAAAGGTGAAGGTTGAAATCTCCGGAGATGACTTCCGCGAAGGGTTAACCGCCGTTATTTCTATCAAGGTAGCCGAACCACAGTTTGAAGGGCAGACCAAGACTAAGTTAGGTAATAACGAAGTAATGGGAGCTGTAGATCAGGCAGTGGGAGAAGCACTTGCATACTACCTGGAAGAACACCCGAAAGAGGCTAAGATGATTGTTGACAAAGTTATCCTAGCAGCAACCGCTCGTCATGCAGCTCGCAAAGCGCGTGAAATGGTACAACGCAAATCACCGATGTCAGGCGGTGGACTGCCGGGCAAACTGGCCGACTGTTCAGACAAAGATCCGGATAAATGCGAAATCTTCCTTGTCGAAGGAGACTCTGCAGGGGGTACAGCCAAACAAGGACGTAACCGCGCTTTCCAGGCTATTCTGCCGCTACGTGGAAAGATTCTGAATGTTGAGAAAGCAATGCGCCACAAAGCATACGAAAGCGAAGAAATTCGCAACATATACACCGCTCTGGGAGTAACCATCGGAACAGAGGATGACTCACAGGAGGCTAATATCGAGAAGCTGCGCTATAAGAAGATTATTATCATGACCGATGCCGACGTCGATGGTTCTCACATCGACACCCTTATCATGACATTCTTCTTCCGTTTCATGCCACAGATTATCCAAAACGGATATCTCTATATTGCCAATCCCCCACTTTACCTTTGCAAAAAAGGAAAAGTAGAAGAGTATTGCTGGACCGAGGCACAACGTCAACGTTTTATTGAAACCTACGGTGGCGGTTCAGAAAGTTCAATCCACACTCAACGCTACAAAGGTTTGGGAGAAATGAACGCGCAACAGCTCTGGGATACTACTATGGACCCGGAAAACCGTACTCTGCGCCAGGTAAACATTGAAAATGCTGCTGAAGCAGACTATATCTTCTCAATGTTAATGGGCGAAGATGTTGGCCCACGTAGAGAGTTTATTGAAGAAAATGCCACTTATGCAAACATTGATGCGTAAGTAACCCATTTACTAAATAAAAGAGATTCCTCTTATTTCAGGTTTTCCAATAAAAGGAACCGAAATAAGGGGAATTTTATTACGTATATCGTCAACTTGCACTAAAGACAAGCTCATATAGTCTATCATCTATTCACATAAAAAGCATCCCCCGGAAGTATCATATCAACTTCCGGGGGATGCTTTTTTATTTTGAGCAATCTTATAGGCTCATATAGACGAATGTTCTACCAGTATAAATTGATTGCAGATAAGCTTATACCATTATTGAGGCAGGAATAAAGTTGGTTCAGTAAAACACGAATCAATGCTTACTGCCAACATAGCAAAAATCTGAGTCTGAGTAAAGCCGGTTTATCAAAGCGCTCTATCGTTTTTTGATTGTCTGAAGTCCTTTTCCTGCCATTTCGCGGGCATACTCTTCAGCTCCTATCGCTTTAATTCTATCAATACAGGCTTTTCTGTCTGAATTAAAGAAGAATGCAAACATCTTGCTCACAAAATTCGAGAACTTCTTGCAGTCGGCAACGTTAATAGAGCAATCTGCGCAAGAGGCATAACCCTTTTCCAGGCAACAAGTTCTAACCTTACACCATTGTGCTTTCTCATTTTTCTGACATCCAGCACATTCACCTTTAAGATATTGCCGGCAGGCTGCACAATAAAGCCCACAGAAGGCAACCAGCTCCTTGTTTATTTCTATCTGCTTTTCCATAGTATTTGCATTATAATTATTATGAATTCAGTCTCAGGAGTTAACTCAGCATCTTTTCCACAAACTGGTCAATCGCCTTTTCGTTTATATTGTAAACCGATTCAGTGGTTTTCATAACCTTTTTGACTATAACACGATCTAAGAAATTCATCTTTTCCATTAAAAGCTCGCCACCCATAAAACCTCTTGCTTTTGAATGACGGCGCAACTCTTCAGGAAACGAGCGTTCCATCTCTTCCTGCTGCTTAAACTCATCCGGTTCCATTCCGCACAGAAACAACCCAACTTCCTTAATAGCAAATAAAGGCAGATAATTGGCCAAACAGAACTCTTTAAACTTCTTCTTTGCCGAGCCTACATATACTGAGCTTCCCACTATAATGCGGTCGTAATAAGAAAGGTCGGGAGACTGTTCTTCCTTTAAATCAATCATGGTCACTTCATCACCCTTCAGGCGAGATTGTATCATCCCGGCCACCTTCCTGGTTGTGCCATATTTCGAGAAATAGAGAATAGCCGTCTTCATAATCAATTTATTTTCAGGTTCAAATAATTCCTCTTTCCTTCAGTTCTTCAGCAGCAATTTCGAGTTCTGTGTACCAATCTTCACCAAATTTGCGGATGAGTGGTTCTTTCAGGAACTTATATATTGGTACGTTTTCTTTTTCTCCCAGAAGAACAGCCGCCTTACAAACACTCCAGCGATGATAGTTTACCGCTTTAAATTCAGAATAGTTCTGTACTCTGATAGGATAAAGGTGGCAGGACACCGGTTTATAGAAATCCACTTTCCCTTCGCGATACGCTTTCTCAATGGCACAGTAGCAACATCCTTTTTCGTCATAGCATGTAAACACACAATCTTTGCCATTTACAATGGAAGTAACCAAATCGCCATCCTCATCTTTATAGCAAACACCCTGTTTTTCGATGACTGCCTGCGCCTCAGGAGAAAGGTCCTCCCAGATTACCGGAAGGACCTTTTTAAGTTGTTCTACTTCTTCTTTTTCCAATGGCGCACCAGCATCACCTTCAATACAACACTCCCCTTTGCAGGCATCGAGGTTGCACAGGAATTTCTCCTTAAAGATATCCAGGCTGATGATGGTATCGTCTATTTGAATCATTCGTATATTATTTAATTAATACTGAACCAGTCATCTCTTTCGGAATTTCCAGTCCCATAATTTTCAGGATTGTTGGAGCAATATCAGCCAAACGACCGTTCTCCACCTTAGCCTCTTTGTTTTCTGTTACATAAACACATGGAACAGGGTTCAGAGAGTGAGCAGTGTTCACAGAACCATCTTCGTTAACTGCGTTGTCTGCGTTACCGTGGTCGGCAATGATAATAGCTTCGTAACCATTAGCTTTCGCAGTTTCAACAACTTCATTTACACAAGCATCAACCGCTTTTACAGCTTTTTCAATTGCTTCGTAAACACCTGTATGACCCACCATATCACCGTTTGCGAAGTTCACCACGATGAAATCAAATTTATTCTTATTGATTTCAGCTACCAGAGCATCTTTTACTTCGTAAGCGCTCATTTCAGGTTTCAGGTCGTAAGTTGCCACCTTCGGAGAGTTAATCAAAATACGCTCTTCACCTTCGTATGGAGTTTCGCGTCCACCGTTAAAGAAGAATGTAACGTGCGCATATTTTTCTGTTTCTGCAATGTGCAGCTGAGTCTTCTTCTGAGAAGAAAGATATTCGCCCAATGTATTTTCAACATTGTCCTTATCGAACAATACGTGAACACCCTTGAAAGAAGAGTCGTACGGAGTCATGCAATAATACTGCAATCCCGGAATAGTCTTCATGCCGGCTTCCGGCATATCTTTCTGGGTCAATACAATTGTAAGCTCTTTTGCACGGTCGTTACGGTAGTTAAAGAAGATAACCACATCGCCTTCCTTGATTCTTCCGTCTACTCCTGCATTTACAATTGGCTTGATGAATTCGTCGGTCACCTCAGCATCGTAAGATTCCTGCATAGCAGTCGCCATGCAATCAGCTTTCTTGCCAATGCCGTTTACCAACAAATCATATGCCTGTTTCACACGTTCCCAACGATTGTCACGGTCCATTGCATAGTAACGGCCAATGATTGTAGCAACCTTGCCGGTTGTTTTTTCGCAGTGATCAGTCAATTGTTCAATGAAACCTTTCCCGCTTCTTGGGTCAGTATCACGACCGTCCATGAAACAGTGAACAAATGTATTTTCGATACCGTATTCCTTTGAAATTTCAGTCAGCTTAAACAGGTGATCAAGTGAACTGTGCACTCCCCCGTCCGAAGTCAATCCCATTAGATGGACAGATTTGCCGTTTTCTTTAGCATATGTGAAAGCAGAAACCACTTCCGGATTCTGCATAATGGTATTTTCGCGGCATGCCTTATTGATTTTTACCAAGTCTTGGTATACAATACGTCCGGCACCGATATTTAAGTGACCCACTTCAGAGTTACCCATCTGACCATCGGGTAATCCAACATTCTCACCACTTGCTTCAAGGCGGGAATTAGGGTATGTTTTTACTAAATAATCCCAGTAAGGAGTGGGAGTATTGAAGATTACGTCTGCATTTGATTGGTTACCAATTCCCCAACCGTCAAGAATCATTAAAAGTGCTTTCTTGCTCATACTATTTATTGTTTTAAATACTTATCATTTTTCAATTGCAAAGTTACGAAAAAAAGCAATAGGATTGCCAGATTTAGTACTCATTCACATTCAACAACAAGAATGGTGTAATTCCCAAAGCCAACAACTATGAAAGTTATCCAGTGAAATAATCAAATTAACCTGATGAATTAGCTTTTCCAACGTAATGCATTATCTCAATCATGTACAAGATTGAACCCAAACATGTACATGATTAGGGGATAAACATGTACATGATTGGGATAATCATTCATCAATGAATAGTTAATTTAACCTTTAAGAATTTTAATCCGTCGTTTAGGGTATACTAAACCGACGCCGAAGCTCCATATTCGTTCTTAATCCTATTATCCGTTGACCAAATGGTTTCTTCATCCAAATACGGGTTTACCACTTTGGTTTTAAAGCCTGAAAGCGGTCGACTTCCAGTGTATAAATAACCATGCCTGCTGCCGCTTGAAGATGCCTGCTGCAAGGAGTGGCATACTTTTGAAGCAGAACGTGGTTTAGAGGTGGTAGTGCAAACCTACTGCCACCCCTACGCCACCCCACCCTATTAGCATCTACAACACTATTAATCAAGGCGTTGCAATTCTCCATAAGCCCCAAAGTGGTGCAGAGGGTGGAGTAAAAACGACCTGCCATCCTTTTCTGAAATTAAAATTCGAAAATTCTTTTTTTTGAAGAATTTTTTGTTTTTAATTTTTCAGAACACCAAAAACGCCGTTTCATATCCACCCTCTGCACCACGAACAACTGTATAATTCTGGCTATCCGCCTGTTACAGTTTTTATATTGTATGGATTAATTCCGCCAAATGTAAATTATACAAACACCACAATTGCATCTACTTCATTTCGCCCTCAAAATTGGCCATATTTTACCGTTGACACCGTATCGTGATATTTTGTTTTGTAAGATTTCATGAAAAGAATTACCTTTATTTGTAAAAATTTACTAAATTTGTCCTGGGACTGTTATTCCTCGTTCCTTGGATTATTTCAATTAAACAAGTACACATTGCAGTAAAAAAGTTCACAAAACAACAAACAACAATGAAAGCGTTAAAACTTTATACAGGATCAATTCTGATCAATTTTATTCCAATGATTGTGATGAGACTAATTATGGGAAGAAAAACAGGAGATGAAAATATGGGATATGTTGTCTTTGGCATATTCTTTATAATTGCCCTATTATCCAATATTTCATTCTTTTTCATAAAGACTGATTCCGTTCCAAAGAATAGAATTAAGAATTTTCTTTCATACTACTTGTCATCGTGTTTCCTATTTGCTTTTGGAACCTTGTTGGGGCTATATGAATCTTTTGCTAATGGAATTAACAACTTAGATATTTTATTGGTTATGGTGTTATGTTATTCATATTTTATTATTAATTTGTTATATGTGCTCTATATTAAACGGAGATCAATAAGTTATGAATAATCCGCAAATAGGGAACTCGGCATGGCAACTGAACCCCCAAAAAGTGGGATTATAACTTTTGGAAAGGGACTGACAATTAAGATCAACGCTACAAGTATAACGATACTCTGCAATGCTTTTATCTATAAAACTCAATTATTAGCAAATAACAATTTATGATTATAAGAATAAATTGAAATGGGTGTAAGGTTGTTTTTTAGAGTTATATTTATTTTATTTACGCTATATAGCACAGTGAAATATATTGAATATGAAAGAGTTAAACACAGCGAGAAACCGATTAAATATTCATATATTGAAACTGACTATCACAGAGGAGGAAGAGGTGGATATTATCAAATGAAAGTTCGATATTGTCAGCGAGAATATTCTGTTAACATATCAGAAGAAGTATCAAATCAAATTAAATTTAAAAGAATGCCTAATTTATATTTTTCTAATCTGACTAATAGTGTATTTTCTCTATGGGATATAAAAAGAGCTTTAAGGATATATATTATGTTTACAACATTGTTTGCAATTACATTTATTCCAACAAATATTTTATACAAATTAAAATGACACAAATTTAAACAATGATCAAGAGGTAAAATAAATATAATTGTTTAAACTTACCGAGCCAATTGCAATTCATGGCAGGGTATACTACTACGCATAAGTATGATGCAGCCGGTGTATAGCGGAGAGTGAAGCAGTTAACCACTCCAGATAAGGCGAATAAAGCACGGAGTAACCTCAAAATTCATAAGCTATTAAGGAAGAACTCTTGATAGAGTTGCTAAGGATAAAGAAATTAAAAAATAAATAGAAGTATCCCCAATGAATAAAATAATTCTGTTATCACTTGTTTCAATTATGAGCTTATCCTGCTCTTCAAAAAAATATCTGACTTTAAATTCGATAGTCAAGGAAACAAAAGCAAATAATACGTTTTTTTTTGTTCCAAATGGAGCATTAATAAAGTCATTTCCAATTATTGAGAAAAATATAGAATACACAGTAGGCGTTTTAAATAATAAAGCCATTTATATAGGAACGACGGATAAAAACTTCACGATAAGCGGTTTAAAGATAAACGACAAATTACCAGAATCTTATTTTGTCGGGGAATGGGGTTACAGAGCAGGTTGGGGTTATTACATAGAAATAGAATCGGGGTGGTATGCAGGTTTTGATTTTAAAACAAAGCCAAATAGAGATTCTCGGGTACAATGGTTTTTTAAATTTGATTTTAACAAATAAATAATTGTTTATTACTATATTCAGGGTCACTAAGGAAATAACCAAGTGTTGTTCAACCAATGCGAATCCATCGAGAAGACCAACCCTTATATTCCCTTTGGCATGACCTTCGGGGAAGGAATCACCACCTCCGACCAGCGCTACAAGTACAACGGCAAAGAGCTGGACCGCATACACTGCCTGAATCTCTACGATTACGGTGCACGGCATTATGATGCAGTTATTGGCAGGTGGGAAACTTTGGGTCCGTTGGCGGAGAAGTATTATTCTATTTCGCCGTATGTTTACTGTGTGAATAATCCGATTCGGTATATTGACCCGAATGGAAATGGACATATATTTAATTTATAATGCGAAAACAAAAACATTTAAATATACAACAACAGAATGCAATCAAAAAGAAAGCAAATACAAAAAGGGGAAACCGCTTCCTCAATAAATAAGACTATCTCAAAAACGCAAAAAAAATAAAACGACAAGTGCCACTTCAGAAATGAAAAAAAATAATTGGAGCTTTAAAAATAAAATAATATGGTTTATAATTTTGTGTATTATTGTAAATTCCCTTGTAGTAATTATAAGAAAAACCATTGAAAATAACTATTTAATAGATGAAGGTGTTGAGATAAGTGCTGTTGTTACTGATGTGCGATATGTTGGAAGTAAAGGTAAAGTCAAATGTACATATACTTTTAAAATCAAGGAAAGTTCATATACAGGAAGTGTCGATAATGATTATTATATGATTGGGGACACTATCAAAATTTTATATTCAAAGAAAGACCCTAATACTAATAGAGATAAAAAATTTCTTGAACAAATTTATAAGTGGTAAATATTTAACTTCATCCTAAACAAAACAATTGAAGTCTGCAGCTTTAGAAAATAATATAAATATTATTACAGATAAGCATAAAACATACAAAATGAAAAAATATTTTATATTAGTGATGTTGACAATTTCAGCATTAGGCAATTGTCAGAGCCAAGTTGATTTATTTAATCAGTTTGTGAAAAAGTTTAAAGAAAATTCTTTTCCTATTACAAAGGATACTTTTGAAAAATATGATTTGTATGGGAACAATATTTGTAATATTACCAAGCAAGAGTTCGATTTTTTTGTTAAAAATAGCAATGATAAATTTTGGATATACAGATTGTATTCAAAAAAACAGCCCAACTATTTTAACTATGTTACAGGATTAAAATTTTCATTAGCTGGGAATAAGGACTTGGTAGCTTTGATTTATTTTTGTTCCTATTTAACTGATTATACAGCTTGTATATCAGAAACTATTCTCTCAATATATGATAGTAAAGGAAATAAGAAGTCAAGTCTGCCTATTGCCGGTGGATATGGTGACACATTATCCTTTTCCTCAAAAATTCATTCTCTAGAAAAGATTGAAATTAACTACACAAAGTATTTTAAAAAGGGAGAAGAGAAATATACAAGATCCTATAGTATACAAAACGATGGAACGATTCTTCAATTAAAAAAATAGCTTAGTTGACAGCTTAAATATTTTGAACAATAAACATAAAAGCTCATTTGTTATATGCGTTCTATATTAGACGGAAATCAATAAGTGATAAAATAGTCCACAAATAGAAGATGGTATCACCGGTCTGGATGAGACAACGGGGAATTGCAATACATCAACTTCAACCATTTTATCCAAATCGGAGTTAGTGATAAAATGTTGTCTAAAACTAAATCAAAAACTCCTGGCATGTCGTGGGAATTTGGTAAAACAAAAACATGAACGAAAGCAGAGCAAAAAGCTGCAATACAGAAGCTACAAAAAAAGATAGATGATTTTAGGAAACAGCATCAAAATGATTTTGGCAGTATTAAATAAAAAATAATGTGATATTGTTATGGACTGGATAGAATGGCTATCGCGGATATTTAAGGTTGCTTTATTAACCTTTCTGGTGGGAATTCTTCTCGGTGGATTAGTAATTATTATTTCTAGTATTTGGGAAATGCCATCCCGGAGTGACCTATTAATGATTGTTCCTTGGATTTTTGCAATTGTGTTAATACAAGTATTCTTTAATATTCCTTTTACTTTTCTTCTCTATTTTACAGGATTTATTCTTAATAAAAAGATGAAAGATAGAATGTTTATATCCAAATATTTGATAGTAGAGGCAATTATTCTGAATACACTCTACATCTTTTTTATAAATAATGTCAACGGGACTTGGACTCAAATCTTTTATCCATTCTTTATTTTGTATATTTTGTGGATTTTTGCATTAATAATTAACCGTAAGAGGACGAATTGATAATGTGCAGATCTGTGAATAAAATAATAACTTTCAAATCGAGTAAGAGAAAAATAAAAAGGGCTTTCTCTTACTCTGAAATTCATAACTTAGGGCGAACTCAGGGTTAAGCTATCAATTCCAGATGTTCTATGTCAAAAACAAATATACAAAGTAATTAAAAATCAAGCGAGAGCTGCCCATCTCCCAACAGGTTAAATGTCATCCGGTGATAAGGAGTTGTGCCATGTTGGGCAATAGCTGCCCGATGTTTTTTGGTAGGATAGCCTTTATTGTTGTTCCAATCATACACAGAAAATTCTTCGTGCAGACGGTTCATGTAATCGTCTCGATAAGTTTTGGCGAGAATAGAAGCTGCGGCAATCGACAGATACTTACCATCTCCTTTCACAACCGTGGTATGTGGTGTTTCGTGGTATTTCTTGAATCGGTTTCCATCAATCAGCAGATGCTCGGGCCGCACCTTCAGTTGGTCGATTGCCCTATGCATGGCTAGAAAAGAGGCATTGAGGACATTGATTTTATCTATCTCTTCGGGAGTTACGATACCAACCGCCCAGGTAACCGCTTCCTGCTCAATCACTGTTCGAAGCTCGTAGCGCTGTTTCTCGGTCAGTTGTTTGGAGTCGTTCAGCTGTTCGTTCTTAAAACCGGCAGGAAGAATAACGGCTGCTGCATAAACCGAACCAGCCAAACATCCACGGCCAGCCTCATCACAACCGGCTTCAATCAAATCTTTATTTAAATAGGGTAAAAGCATGTTTTATATTTTGATGCAACAAAGATAACGGTTTAAGAGATAAATAGTGCCTTACCGAAAACGAAAAAGCGGAGCTACCCGAAAGAATGCTCCGCTTTTCTGTATATGATATCTTAGTTTAAAACATTTTCCTCACCCGTTCGATGCCTGCAACCAGCACATCAACTTCCTCCTTGGTGTTATACAAACCAAAAGAGGCGCGAACGGTTCCCTCGATGCCGAGATATTGCATCAGCGGTTGGGCGCAATGGTGACCGGTACGTACGGCAATGCCAAGGCGGTCAAGCAATGTTCCCATGTCGAAGTGGTGAATGTCTCCCACCAAGAAGGAAATAACACTCCCCTTCCGTTCTGATTCACCAAATATCCTCATCCCTTCTATGGTTCTAAGACGATTCATGGCATAGGTCGTCAGTTCGTGTTCGTAGGCCGCAATTTCTTCTATCCCTATTTTGGAGATATAATCGAGCGATACTGCCAGAGCCGTGGTGCCGATATAATCGGGGGTGCCGGCTTCGAACTTGAACGGAAGCTCATTGAAGGTGGTCTTCTCGAAGCTTACCGTCTGAATCATCTCGCCTCCACCCTGGTAAGGTGGCAGCTTATCCAGCAACTCTTCCTTTCCGTAAAGAACACCTACCCCAGTAGGACCGTAGATCTTATGTCCCGAGAAAGCGTAGAAATCGGCATCCAACTCCTGAACATCTACTTTCATATGAGGAACAGACTGAGCTCCGTCAACCAGCACAGGTACTCCATGCTGATGTGCATAGGCAATCATCTCCTTCACCGGATTTATGGTTCCCAGTACATTGGAGACATGTGCAATGGAGACCAGCTTGGTACGTTCAGAGAAGAACGATTGGTACTCCTCCTGAATCAGCTCGCCTTTTTCATTGATGGGAACCACCTTGATGGTTATCTTTTTGCGGGCAGCCAGCATTTGCCAGGGAACAATATTGCTGTGGTGTTCCATGACGGAAATGATAATCTCATCGCCTTCTTCACAATATGCTTCGCCGAAACAGAAAGCCAGCAGATTGATGGACTCTGTTGTACCACGGGTAAAGATAATTTCGTTCGTACTGCGGGCATTGATAAACTGCTGAACAGTTTTTCGCGATGCTTCGTGCAGTTCGGTAGCCTGCTGACTGAGGAAATGAACTCCACGATGAACATTGGCATTCACCGAGTAATACTCTTCCGTAATGGCATCTACCATGCAACGAGGTTTCTGAGTAGTTGCCCCGTTATCAAGATAAATCAAAGGCTTTCCGTACACTTCACGTTGAAGTATTGGAAAATCCTGACGAATAGCTTCTATATTGATCATTGACTTATTTTTTATTAACCGAAAAGCTTATTTACAGCCATTGCAACCAGCACATTTACTTAACTCGCCCCGGAAGCGTTTCTCAATCAGCAAGTGCAGACGTTCTTTCAGAATATCAATCCGAATATAATCTACCACTTCGTTGACAAAAGCAAACATAAGCAACAAGCGGGCTTCGCGTTGAGATATACCACGTGCCTGCATATAAAAGAGTGCACTTTCGTCAAGCTGTCCAACTGTAGCACCATGCCCGCACTTCACATCGTCGGCATAAATTTCCAGCTGCGGCTGTGTAAACATCCTAGCTTCCCGGGTAATACATAGATTGCGGTTTGTTTGCTGCGAGAAGGTCTTCTGCGCATCCTTACGAACCAGTACCTTGCCAGCAAATGCTCCACGCGCCTCATCGTCGAGTACGTACTTATAGAGTTCGTTGCTGGTACAGTTGGATACAGCATGATCAATGAACGTATGATTGTCCACATGCTGATTCTTATCTTCAATTGCCATACCGCACAACGTAATCTCGGCATGTTCGCCCGCCAACAACACATGCGTACGGTTGCGGGTCATGCCGTTATGCAGAGTCATACCGTTGAGCAGGACATTGGATCCGGCATCCTGACGGACATAGCAGTTGGATATACGTGTATTGGCAATATGAGTCTCTTCCAGTTCGTACATATCAAGCACGGCATTTTCTCCGGCAAAAACCTCTATCACCTGTGTAGTAAGGAAATTAACCTGATCCTGTGCATGATCACAAACCAATAACTTTGCCTGAGATCCTTCTTCCATTACTACCAATACCCGGCGATTAACCATGAAATCCACATCGGCACGAAGAATATTTACCAGCTGAATGGTACGTTCTACCACTACCCCTTTCGGGATATAAAGAAAAACGCCATCTTGTACGAAAGAAGTATTAAATGCAGTAATTCCGTCACCCGATGTGTCAGCAAGCTTACCATAGTATTTGCTTACCAGTTCAGGATACTTTTTGGCCATTTCTTTGAGACTGCCCATCAGCACACCTTCCGGCAATTCCACCTTGGGCTGCTCTTTCGTATAGAAAGCATCGTTTACTACGAAGTATAGAGAAGTGCTCATGTTGGGCACATCACATTTAAACACCTCATAAGGATTCACTGGAATCTCCAGGCGATTCAGGTTCAATCCATAATCCGGAGCAAAAGCTTCGCTTACATCAGTATATTTATAATCTTCCAGTTTCTGGGTGGGGAAGCCTAAACGTTCAAAATTGGCAAAAGCCTCGGCACGTTTTGCGTTCAGTACCTCAGCGCTATTTGCACAAATCATCGCTTCACACTGAGAAAAGAGGTCGATATATTGTTGTTCTACCATAATCTTATGATGCTAATTGCCGGCATCCAAGACGGATGCTGACAAATAATTAATTATTCTTCCAACTCTTTCTTAATCCAGTCATAGCCCTTCTCTTCGAGTTCAAGCGCTAATTCAGGACCAGCGGTCTTAACAATCTTTCCCTGATAAAGAACATGCACGATATCGGGTTTAATATAGTCAAGCAATCGTTGATAGTGTGTAATTACAATCGTAGAGTTTTCCGAAGTCTTCAACAGGTTCACCCCGTTGGCAACAATACGAAGCGCATCGATATCAAGTCCGCTGTCGGTCTCATCCAGGATTGAGAGGCGTGGTTCCAGCATAGCCATCTGGAAAATTTCATTCCTTTTCTTCTCACCGCCACTGAAGCCTTCATTAACCGAACGGTTAGCCAGTTTGTTGTCCAGCTCAACAACCGCACGCTTATCACGCATTAACTTCAGGAACTCACTTGCTGTTAGTGAAGGAAGCCCTTTATATTTGCGATGTTCATTTACTGCTGTACGCATAAAATTGACCATACTTACCCCCGGAATCTCTACCGGATACTGGAAACTCAGGAAGATACCTTCGCGGCTGCGGTCTTCGGGAGGAAGATCAAGCAGGTTCTTTCCGTAAAAGGTTACCGAACCTTTTGTTACTTCAAACGCCGGATTTCCTGTCAGGACAGATGACAATGTACTCTTTCCCGAACCGTTGGGACCCATAATGGCATGCACCTCACCCGGTTTCACCGTGAGATTGATTCCCTTTAATATCTCTTTGCCATTGATACTGGCATGTAAGTCTTTTATCTCGAGCATATTATATGTTTTTATTTTATCCAACTGAACCTTCCAGTGAAACCTGCAGCAACTTCTGTGCTTCAACGGCAAACTCCATCGGAAGTTTATTAATTACCTCTTTTGCATAACCATTTACAATCAAGCCGATGGCATCTTCGGTTGAAATTCCTCGCTGATTGCAATAAAACAACTGATCTTCGCTGATTTTTGATGTAGTAGCTTCATGCTCCACAATCGCTGTTTCGTTATGGATATCCATGTATGGGAATGTGTGAGCACCACACTTATCGCCTAGTAACAAACTGTCGCATTGGCTGTAGTTGCGAGCTCCATCGGCTTTTTCAACCACTTTTACCAATCCACGGTAAGAGTTCTGACTCTTGCCGGCAGAAATTCCCTTCGACATAATAGTACTCCTCGTATTTTTCCCCAAGTGGATCATCTTTGTCCCGGTATCCGCCTGCTGATAGTTATTAGTTACTGCAACGGAATAGAATTCCGCCACCGAATTATCACCGGCCAATATACAGCTGGGGTATTTCCAGGTAATGGCCGACCCGGTTTCAACTTGCGTCCAGGAGAGTTTTGAATCATCTCCTTTACAAATACCTCGTTTCGTCACAAAGTTATAAACACCACCTTTACCTTCACTGTCGCCCGGATACCAATTCTGCACGGTTGAGTATTTCACCTCGGCACGGTCGTGAACAATGATTTCCACGATTGCCGCATGCAATTGGTTCTCATCACGCATCGGAGCGGTGCAACCTTCCAGGTAACTCACATACGAATCATCGTCGGCCACAATTAATGTTCTTTCAAATTGCCCGGTATTGGCGGCATTAATACGGAAATAGGTTGATAATTCCATCGGGCATCGAACACCTTTCGGGATATAGACAAATGAGCCGTCTGAAAATACTGCCGAATTAAGTGAAGCAAAGAAATTGTCTCTGTAACCCACCACACTGCCCAGATACTTCTTCACCAAGTCGGGATGCTCCTGTACTGCCTCACTGAAAGAACAGAAAATAATTCCTTTTTCCATCAGTGTCTCTTTAAATGTGGTTTTTACGGAGACTGAATCCATTACTGCATCTACCGCCATTCCGCTTAATGCAAGACGCTCCTCCAGAGGAATACCCAGCTTATTAAACGTTTTAATTAGCTCCGGGTCTACCTCGTCAAGAGATTTAGGTCCAGCTTTTTTCTTTCTCGGATCGGCGTAGTAGCTGATACTTTGATAATCTATCTCAGGAATTGTGAGATGAGCCCAGGTAGGCATTTCCATAGTTTGCCAATGCCGGAAAGCTTTCAGACGAAACTCCAGCAGCCATTCAGGCTCTTCTTTTTTTTCAGAGATAAGACGGATCACATCCTCATTAAGCCCAACGGGAATGATCTCAGTATCCACATCGGTAGTGAAGCCATATTTATACTTCTCTTCCGTAATCTCTTTCAAATATTTATTGGGTTCTTCTTGTTGCATAATTAATGAATATATTTATTCGAAACATCTCTTACCATTGGGAAGATGACTCCTGCCACCTTCTGTACAGGGTAATATAATATAGCGTCTTGTTTATTCTCTTTCGATATAAGCCGATTTCTACCATCAATAAACTGTATCACATTGATAAACAAACTTAGGATGAGCAGGTATTTAACCCCTCCTAAAGCAATTCCAGCCCATTTGTTCAACCAGTTTATATGCATAGCTTCAAGCGTTTTAGTAAAAAAATTACCTGTCAGTGTGGCAATTAACGGCACAGCAACCCATATTATAGCAAAGGCAAGCACCTGATTAAATGTCATTGAGCTTGAAACAGACGGACAAAGCTTTTCAGACAGTGGCATATACAGCAACTTGGCTGCATATAAACCAATAACCAGCCCTACCGTTGAAACAAATAGTTTTACCCCACCTTGGAGGTACCCTTTGAATGCTCCAACACCAATTACCAGCAAAATCAACAAGTCAATAGTCTTCATGCTAATCTATAAACAATAAATGTGCCGAAGTGCCTGTCACCGTATCTTAAATTGATACGTCAGCACATCGGCACATCATAATTGGTAAACTAAGCGACTCTGTTTTCTCAACAGCAAACAAGAGTCTGTTTAGTTATAATGTTTGTTTCACTTCTACTTCTTCAAACGATTCAATGATGTCGCCCACTTTGATGTCGCTATAGTTCTGCAGACTGATACCACATTCGTAGTTCGTTGCAACCTCTTTAACGTCATCCTTGAAACGTTTCAGTGCATTGATTTCGCCGGTAAAGATAACGATACCGTCGCGGATAAGACGAGCCTTATTAGAACGTTTCACCTTACCTTCCTTAACCATAGCACCAGCAACAGTACCCACTTTGGTAATGTGGAATACTTCGCGTACTTCGATGGTTGCTGTAACCTCCTCTTTTACTACCGGAGCAAGCATACCTTCCATAGCAGCCTTTACCTCTTCAATAGCATCATATATGATAGAATACATACGAACATCCACACCTTCCTGTTCAGCAAACCTGCGTGCAGAAGCTGACGGACGAACCTGGAATCCGATGATAATTGCATTCGAAGCTGCTGCCAGGGTTACATCCGATTCTGAAATCTGACCTACTGCTTTGTGAAGCACATTTATTTGAATCTGAGGAGTAGAAAGCTTGATCAATGAGTCGGACAACGCTTCGATTGATCCGTCCACGTCACCCTTCACAATAATGTTCAGTTCCTGGAAGTTACCCAATGCAATACGACGGCCAACCTCATCCAGTGTCAGAAGTTTCTGAGTACGTAAGCCTTGTTCGCGTTGCAACTGTTCACGTTTGGTAGCAATTTCACGGGCTTCCTGTTCTGTTTCAAGCACATGGAAGATATCACCGGCAGTTGGAGCACCATTAAGTCCCAGAATCAATACCGGTTCGGAAGGACCAGCCTCCTTGATGCGTTGGTTACGTTCGTTGAACATGGCTTTTACCTTACCAAAATTGGTTCCGGCCAAAACAATATCTCCCATTTTGATGGTTCCGTTTGACACAAGAACCGTTGCCACATAACCACGTCCCTTATCCAGAGTAGACTCAATCACAGATCCGGTTGCACGACGATTTGGATTAGCTTTCAGATCAAGCAGTTCTGCCTCAAGCAATACTTTTTCCAGCAATTCGTTAACGCCTGTACCCTTCTTTGCAGAAATATCTTGTGACTGGTATTTACCACCCCACTCTTCTACCAGGAAGTTCATGTTTGCCAGGGTTTCTTTAATTTTCTCGGGATTTGCATTCGGTTTATCCACCTTGTTGATGGCAAATACAATAGGTACCCCCGCAGCTACCGCGTGATTGATCGCCTCTTTTGTCTGAGGCATCACATCGTCATCGGCAGCAACAATGATAATTGCAATATCTGTAGCCTTCGCACCACGAGCACGCATAGCGGTAAACGCTTCGTGACCCGGAGTATCCAGGAATGTAATTCTTCTTCCATCCTCAAGCTTCACATTGTAAGCTCCGATGTGCTGTGTAATACCACCAGCTTCGCCAGCAATTACATTTGCTTTACGAACATAGTCGAGCAAAGAGGTCTTACCGTGGTCAACGTGTCCCATTACTGTTACGATTGGTGCACGTGGTTCCAAATCTTCCTCAGCATCTTCCTCTTCTGTGATAGCTTCCGAAACATCTGCACTGACATATTCTGTCTTGAATCCGAATTCTTCGGCTACAATATTAATTGTTTCAGCATCCAGACGTTGATTAATGGACACCATCATACCGATACTCATACAAGTAGCAATAACCTGGTTAACAGAGACATCCATCATACTAGCCAATTCATTAGCTGTTACGAATTCTGTCAGTTTCAGTACTCTGCTTTCTGCCATTTCCTGATCTTCGATAGCTTGCTGACGGCTTGATACAGCATCACGTTTCTCCTTACGATATTTGGATGCCTTATTCTTTCCTTTAGTGGTCAAACGAGCCAACGTCTCTTTCACCTGCTTTGCAACGTCTTCATCGCTTACCTCTGGCTTTATAACCGGTTTTTTGAAGCGATTGGATTGTTGTCCTTTTGTAAAAGGTTTATTTCCATGTTGTCCTGGTTTATTCGCCCTTTCACTATTAGGCACCGGACGTGACACAGCAGAAGGAGTTCCGGTAACATTATTGATATCTACCCGTTCTTTGTTTATTCGGCTACGTTTTTTCTTCTTTTTATCATCTTCCCCTTTATCAACAGCCTTAGGAGTCTTTTCCTCTTCTTTTCTGATTTCTTTGATGATAGCATCTTTCATCAGCTTCTTCTGCTCAATACGCTGCTTGTCTTTTTCTTCGCGTTCTTTGCGTTTCTCCTCTTTTGACTTCTTTTTGGGGCGGGTTGACTGGTTCAATGCATCAAGATCGATCTGACCAACTACATTGATTTTAGACACAAATTCTGTGGTGCGATGGATTTTAAATACATCACCTTCTTCATTTTTTTCCACCTGCTCAACTGTTTTTTCTTCTTTTTTTCCCTCTTTCAATTCCGATTCAGGTTTTTCTTTCTTAGCTGCCGGTTTTTCTTCACTTACTGCAACAGCTGGTTTTTCTTGTTTTTTAATAACTGGCTCCACTACTATTTCTTCTTTAACTTCTTTTGCCTCTAAAACAGGAGTTTTCACCTCCTCTTTCTTTGCCACTTCTTCCTTCTGTTTTACAGGGGCTGGTTGTAAGGCATCAGAAGGCTTATCAGCCACCTTTTGAGTTACAACAGAAGGTTCCGGTTTAACGACCTTTTCTTCTTTTGCAGGAGCTGTTTCTGTCTGTGTTTTCTTGTTTAATTGTTCCAGATCAATCTTTCCTACCTGTTTAAACTTAGGAATAGCATCTTCCGGAAGCACTACTTTAATAACCTTTTCAACCTTCTTCTGAGCAGGTTCTTCTTTCTTCTCTGAATCGAATCCATCGATGGAAATAGAAGCTTTATTCCGGTCTTTATGTTGGCGTTCTTGAATAAATTTATCAGATTCTATGCGCAAATCCTTATCTGAGCTAAACTCTTTTACAAGAATAGCATACTGTTCTTCCGTGATTTTCGTATTCGGGTTTGCCTCAATAGAAAATCCTTTTTTGTGTAAGTACTCGACTACCGTCGTGATTCCTACATTCAAATCTCTTGTTACTTTGTTTAACCTTATCGTCATACTTTTTTTAATTGATAATTGAAATTGGATTATTGAAAAACAGAAAACAAGTCAGAACTGATAACGGAAATGCATCTTTTACCTCCAGCTATCTATTCTCAACCCTCATTCATCAGTCTTCAAACTCCGCTTTCAAAATGCGTAATACCTCATCCACCGTTTCCTCTTCCAAATCGGTTTTTTCAATCAGCATTTCGCGTGGTGCATTCAAAACAGCTTTAGCTGTATCAATACCAATAGCTTTAATTGCATTGATCACCCACTCATCTATCTCATCTTTAAACTCGTCTAGATAGATATCTTCATCCTCTGCATTTTCATCCAATTCGCGGAATACGTCAATGGTGTATTCTGTTAACATACTGGCCAGTTTGATATTCATACCGCCTTTACCTATAGCAAGCGACACTTCTTCCGGTTTCAGGAAGACTTCCGCCTTCTTTTCCTCTTCATTCAGACGAATTGAAGATATTTTTGCAGGACTCAAAGCGCGCTGAATAAATAAAGAGATATTCGATGTATAGTTAATCACATCAATATTCTCATTACGAAGCTCACGAACAATTCCGTGAATACGGCTTCCTTTTACCCCAACACAAGCACCTACCGGATCAATTCTCTCATCATAAGATTCAACGGCTATTTTTGCGCGTTCGCCCGGGATACGTGCTATCTTTCTTATCGTGATCAGTCCGTCGTTAATTTCAGGAACTTCCATCTCAAATAATCTTTGAAGGAAAATAGGAGAAGTTCGTGAAAGGATAATCTTTGGGTTATTGTTCTTATTATCAACGCGAGCGACAACTGCACGTGCAGTTTCCCCTTTCCGATAGAAGTCACTTGGAATCTGCTCTGTCTTAGGCAACAACAACTCATTACCTTCATCATCAAGCAGTAAGATCTCTTTTTTCCAGATCTGGTAAACTTCTGCATTGATTATAGATCCTACCCGATCAATATATTTAGCATAAATACTGTCTTTTTCCAGTTCCAGAATTTTAGAAGCAAGTGTCTGACGAAGGTTAAGAATTGCCCGACGACCAAAATTAGAGAAAATCACTTCGTCTGTAACCTCTTCGCCTACTTCATAGGAGGCATCTATCTTCTGCGCTTCGCTTAATGGAATTTGCATATTCGGATTAGTCAGATTTTCATCTTCAACCACCTCACGGTTACGCCATATTTCAAAATCTCCTTTATCCGGATTCACAATCACATCGTAATTTTCATCCGTGCCAAACATTTTCGCGATCACACTGCGGAAAGACTCTTCAAGTACGCTAACCATAGTGGTTCTGTCAATATTCTTCAGATCTTTAAATTCCGAAAATGTATCAATCAAACTGATTGTTTCCTCTTTCTTGGCCATATTATTTAAAACTAATTAAGTATTTAGTGTATTTTATTTGATCGTAAGTAAAGTAGATATCTTCATCCACTATTTGAGGGCGTTTTGCTCCCTCTTCCTTGACTTTCTTCTGAATAGTAATAGCAAACTTTTCTTCGTCCGCTTCTTTCAGAACTCCAGTATATTTGATTCCGTTTTTCGCAAGTACTTCTACATCACAACCAAGGTGAATATAATATTGCTGCAAAACCTTAAATGGCTGTCCGATACCTGCGGAGCCAACTTCCAATTCGTAATCCTCTTCTTCACGGTTCAGCTTAGATTCGATAAACCGGCTGAGTTCCACACAATCTTCTATCCATACTCCCTCGGAATGATCAATTTCCACAAGAATCTTATCATCCGGAGACACATTAATGTCTACCAAGAAATACTCTTTTCCTTGAAGCCATTCTTCAACAATCTGGCTTACAGTTCTTTTATCTATCATTAGTTCACAATTAAGAACAAAAAAAGGGCTTTAATCGCCCTCACCATTCATCCATTTCGGTTGCAAAGATACGAATAATCCCTTCACGAACAAAATATTAATACTATTTTATTCATATTATGTCCGTAAATATGCTATAATATCTTAAAAAAACGTTCGATATCGCAATAAAAAGGCTTTTATCCTAGAAATCAGTGGTATATTCTCGCAGAGCCTCCCGTAACTCAAGAGACTGTCCCCATGTCATCTTGTCAAGAATAGCCCAAAATTTCTCACTATGATTAAGCTCCACAGTATGAGCTAATTCATGAAGCATTACATAATCCATGAGATGTGAAGGAAGCAAGAGAAGGTAATATGAGAGATTAATGCTTTTACGCACAGAACAACTACCCCATCTTCCCTGACTGGAATTGATCTTCAGTGATTCGTAAGGCAGATTATAATGTTCTGAGAGCTTTTCAAGACGAGCAGGCAATATATATTTTGCATTCCGGCGGAGCGCCTCTCCAATCACTTTTCGTAGCCAGGACTGCAACTCTTCATCATCAAAATTTGCTGTGGGAGGGCAGATAATTTCCGTTTTTCCAGACTCTGAATGGGCCAGAAACTTACTTTGGCGTCCACTAATTAATGATAGTTTAAAAAACTCACTATCGATGCGATAGTCAAGATCAATTCGTTTACGCGCTACTTTCTTTCTGGAAAGAACCAGCTTAACTCTAAATTTATCGATAACACCCTGCACCTCCTCCATTTGCACGCCACAAGGAACAGTTACATAGAGTGCTTCTGGACGAGTACGCATCACAATACGTCTAGCACGGACATTTTCTCTGATAATTATTTTGCCCAATTCCTTGTCTGAATACTCTTTATTTCCTGCCATAAATCCCTTTTAACGGAGCAAAGATAGAGATTCTCTTTGAAGGATTTTCCTTTTTTTCAAAATTATCGGCGGGTAGTGCAACTTTTTAGAAGAGATATTCGTCTAATAAAATAGAAACAATTTAATCTGTACAAATATGAAAAGAAAAACAAAACAATTCATGTTACTGGCAATAACAGCTGCTTTAATGGCTGTTAGCACGAGTTGCCTTCAGGTAAAACGTATCAAGGCCAGTGACAATTTCATAACTAAAGAGGTAAAGACCGAAGGATTCAATGCCATCGAACTGCAAGGAGGAGAAAATTTGATTTTTCAGCAAAGCTCTGACAGTACTACCAGTATTAAAGTCTATGGAGCCGATAATATCGTCGAATTAATGAACATCAGGGTAGAAAACGGAGTTTTAAAAGTAAGCAAAAAAGACAATGTTATCATATTTGGATCTAAAAGCGAAGTCAAAGTAACGGTAATTGCTCCAAAGCTCAACAGTTTAGTTGTTCAGGGTTCCGGCGATGCAATACTAAATACCCCTCTACACTCAGATAAACTGAATATATCCATCCAGGGATCTGGAAACGTAAAAGGAGATAGCATTATTTGCAATGAACTCACTTCTACTATCCAGGGATCAGGTGATATTGACTTGAAAAGAATCGTGGGAGAAAAAGTTAAAGCAGTTATACAAGGCTCTGGAAATATCTTATTCACAGGTGAAGCCAAAACCGCCACACTAGAATCAATGGGATCTGGTGACATCAATGCTGCCGGGCTTAAGGTTGAGAATGTCAATGCCAGCACATTAGGCTCAGGTGACATCGTTTGTCATGCTACTTCGTTCCTAAAAGGAAGTATCCTAGGATCTGGAGACATTACTTATAAAGGAAATCCTAAAGTAGATTTTGCACAAGGAAAGAAAGAACAGAAATAAATATTAGTAGTAGATTCTCTTAAAGTTGGCGGCAGGCTGTTTTCCATCTAATGGAATGAGCCTGCCGCGTTTTTATTGTTCAGCCATTTCCTTTTTTCACATGACTATTTGTTGTTGATACGTCTGCCAGTTTCCTTCTGAAGTCTTCCTTGACAAGTTTTCAGCCCTCATATTAACCTGCACACTATTTGAATCATCATAGCCAGCACTATCCAACAGAAAACTCCACCTTAAAGTAAAGCTGCACCATTATCGGATCAGAAAAAAGACATCTCTGAAGGAGTAAGTTCTTGAAAGAAAAAGTTGATTTTTTATAATCCGCTCATTACATTTGTAAAAATAGAAAATAAGCAGTATGAAAAATCGTAGTCGTTTACTACAACAGGGTACTCCGGGTACGGGGAATGTTCTATATTGGATGAGTCGTGAGCAGCGTGCAAGCAATAATCCGGGGTTAATCTTTGCAGCAAATCTGGCTAAAGAGAGAGGTAAACACCTTGAAGTTCTTTTCGTACTTGACGATACCTTTCCTGAAGCCAACCAGCGGAGTTTTTCATTCCTTCTGGAAGGGCTACAGGAAACAAAAACAACACTGGAATCACTGAATATTCCTTTCAATCTTCGTCTGGGAAATATTCCATCTATAATAATCAGCTATTTACATCTTCATAAAAATGCCCTATTGGTAATAGACTTCAACCCTTTACATCACGCTTTGGCCTGGAAAAAGGAACTGCTATCTTCTCTTTCCATTCCTATTTACGAAGTTGATGGTCATAACATTGTGCCTTGCTGGATAGCTTCCGAAAAGCAGGAATTCGCAGCACGCACATTTCGTCCGAAGATAAACAGACATTTATACGAGTTCCTTTATCCGATGCCGGAGAATGAAACACTTAGACAGGAATATTCATTTATTCCTGAAACTACTGACTGGAAAGAAATACTTTCTTCTTTGAAGATTGATCGCAGCGTTGAGCCTGTAAAAAAGTCTTCCGGTGAAACTGCTGCACGGAAAACATTGCAAACATTTATCCATGAACGAATAGGGCGTTATGCAACAGAACGTAATCACATCGAAACAGATGGTTGTTCCGGGCTCTCGCCATATCTTCATTTCGGTCAGATATCTGCCCTTGAAATTGCTTTGAAGGTGATGAATGATACTCCAGCCGATGCAAACAGGGAGGCCTTCCTGGAACAGCTGATTGTACGAAGAGAATTGGCAGAGAATTTCTGTTATCACAACCCTGATTACGATTCATTCGATGGATTTCCTTCTTGGGCGAAGAAAACATTGCTTCAACATCAGCGCGATGAACGGGAACATCTTTACTCACTTGCAGATTTTGAACAAGCCCGAACTCACGATGAGCTATGGAATAAGACGCAGAGCGTCTTGGTAAAAAGCGGAACAATGCATAATTACCTGCGGATGTTCTGGGGGAAAAAGATTCTGGAATGGTCGCCGTCAGCAGAAGAAGCCATGCAGATAGCCGTCTATCTTAATGACAAGTACCAATTGGATGGCAGAGACCCCAACGGATATACCGGATGTGCCTGGTGCATCGGCGGAGTTCACGACCGCCCCTGGTTTAACCGACCTATTTTCGGTAACATTCGTTACATGGGAGCCAATAAGTTTAAAAATAAGCAACCTTTCGACCCTAATCTGGAGACCGAGTAACTCTGACACAAATATCCTAAAAAATGAATGCGTAGGGAATAACGCCTTTACATTGTCTAAATAGAACAAAGTGATAAGATAGGCAGAACATAGAAACATATTTAGATTTCTTGACGGCAGCTTTACAGGGTGATTCGATTAACTCAGCGCCCAGACGTGATTATAAATAATAAAAGGGTTACCATTTACTGGCAACCCGTTTTATTTGAAGTTAGTTATTTATGAAAATTTGAGAGAATTGAAACTTCACAGCTTCATCGTTTTTGTTTTAATTAAAGCATTTAACTACTACAGTATATTGTGAATGAAAAAGAACAATTTTAAATCACGAGTTTTTAGGCTCCATTGATTTTGCAAGTCTGGCTATAAAATCCTGACTCATATTTCCGGTAAAGTTAATCACCGTAAAGTTATCCGCTTCACGCATTAACATCACCAATTCAATAATTGCGTTCTTCTTTTTACGTATCATAATCTGATAATTCTCAGATTTATCCTCAAACGAGAGATACGGTTCAAACCTTCCAGAGTTTTTCTCGAGGACTTTTAAGGCCTCATTGTAGTACTTTTGGCCATTGACTTCTGTCGTAACCATTCGCATACTCTTCAGTTTTGAAATCATCTCCATCATGTCTTGTTCACCATCCACTTCCAGATTCATCACCTTCTCCATCATCTTCGGACTAATGGTTACACAGGTCAGGTTTGTGTCAGGCAAATGCTTTTCCAGAAACCTGGAAGCAAAATCCTGTGCAGAAACCTTGCCGGCAAGCAACACAATGCAGATTATTAAAAGAACGCGCTTCATTATCATTCCGTAACAGTAACTGTATCTCTTTGCTGATCCTTCAATTTAAGAATTGTATCTGCTGTCAGATGAGCCTGAGACTTGTGAATACCCTTGGAAACTTTCATTAAAGCCGACGATAGTTTTTCGTAAGCCATTTGCGGGTCTTTGTAGGTATCCTTATATGTTTCGTAATTATAATCCAAATTATCTTCTGCCAGGAATGAGCGTTGTGCTACATTTCCCAGTGTTATTACAAATGCCACCATTGCTGCAGCTTTCATGAGAGGCATAAATCGGCCTGCAATTGTGAGTTGTCTGGCTTTCACCACCGGAGCCTCTATTGCCGCCAAGACCTTCTCATCAAAATCAGCGCTTAGTTTCACTTCTTTTTGTGCCTGCTGATAAACAAACACCTCTCTGTATGGAATCAAATGAGCTGGGATCTCTTCCTGAGAAAAGAAAGAACGCAGAATATGTTCTTCCAGAATGGAAGTCTCGCATTCCCAATATTTTTCTATCAGTTGCTCTATATATTTATAATCCATAATTCTCAATGTCTGTATATCTTGTTTTTATCTTTTGTCTTGCTCTGAAGAGGTTCACTTTAACCTGGTCCTCTGTCAGATTCAATACTTCCGATATCTCTTTATAACCTTTCCCCTCAATATCCCGAAGCTGCATTATAGCGCGTTGCTTTTCGGGTAATTCGTTGATCAATTGGTGAATCAGATTCATTCGTTCAGCACTCACTAATTGCTCATAAGGGCCTGATGCTACAACCGTTTGTTCATGTTCTGGTGTCAGTTCTACATTTTGAGCATCCATCTTCTGGCTTCGATCAATTGCTAAGTTTCTACAAACAGTCAAACAATAAGCTTCAATCGATTCCAGTTGTGACCACTCATCACGTTTGTTCCAGGCCCTAATCATTGTATCCTGAACCACATCTTCTGCTTCAGCCCTATCAAAGGTAATCCTAAGGGCCAACCGAAAGAGTTTATCTTTCAGCGGCAATATGTTGTTTCGGAAGCTGATTTCTTGCATCTCTAAATAAATGACGGGTGAGCGTTTAAAAAGTTACAGGCAGACAGAAAAAAAATATGAATTATTTTATGATACGAGTACCTTCATTCTTGTTAATTGCTGAAGATAAGGTAATTACAACCTGTGAAACTCCGGCATTAATTGCAGAAAAAGAGTTCTCCAGTTTAGGAATCATACCTCCCTGAATCACTCCCTGGGCTACATAAGCCTCGAATTCGGCACGTGTAATCTGAGGAATCACACTGTCGTCATCATTTTCATCCCGAAGAACTCCCTTCTTCTCAAAACAGTAGACTAATGTCACATCAAAAATAGCAGCCAATGCTTTGGCTGTTTCTCCGGCAATGGTATCGGCATTGGTATTAAGCATATTACCATTACCATCATGGGTAAGAGGAGCCATTACAGGAACCACTCCTTTCTGAATCAGGTCGGCAAGTATCGTTGCATCCACCTGCTCCACATCTCCTACAAAACCATAATCAACATCCTTCACCGGGCGTTTCACCGAACGGATTACATTCATATCGGCACCGGTCAGGCCCAGAGCATTCACCCCTCTGGCCTGCAGTCCGGCTACAATATTCTTGTTCACCAATCCGCCATATACCATGGTTACCACTTTCAGGGTTTCAGCATCGGTAATGCGACGGCCATTGACCATCTTACTTTCAATTCCCAGCAGGGAGGCGATCTTTGTTGCCGATCGCCCTCCGCCGTGAATCAATACTTTTTTCCCTTCGATAGCGGCAAAGTCGTTCAGAAGCTGAGCCAGAGTAGCTTCTTCTTCCACCACCTTACCACCTACCTTAATTATAACTAATTTCTCTTTCATTGTTTATTCCAGATAAGTATATCCATAAAGACCGGAACGGTAGTTGGAAAGGAATTCTTTTCCTTCTTCCACCGTAATGCGTCCGTTCTTCACGGAAGATGTCACCCATGTTTCCAGGGTACGCACCAGTTTCTTCGGATTATACTGAACATAATCCAATACTTCTGCCACAGTTTCACCATCAATAATCTGATCAATGCTGTATCCTTTGTCGTTCACTGTAATGTGAACCGCATTGGTGTCGCCAAAGAGATTATGCAGGTCTCCCAGAATTTCCTGATAAGCTCCAACCAGGAATACGCCCATGTAGTAGGGTTCTTTACCTTTCAGGCTATGCACAGGCAGATAATGTGAAACATTGCGGGTAGAGATAAAGTTATCTATCTTCCCGTCTGAATCACAGGTAACATCCTGCAGCGTAGCTGAGCGGTCCGGTTTCTCATCAAGCCTTTGAATAGGCATAATTGGGAAGATCTGATCAATCGCCCACGAATCAGGCAATGACTGAAACAGCGAGAAGTTACAGAAATATTTATCCGCCAGCAGTTTGGACAGCTGACGGAATTCATCCGGGGCATGTTTTATTCCGGAAGCAATCTGATTAATCTCACGGGTTATCGACCAGAAAAGGCGTTCAATTTGAGCACGTGTTTTCAAATCTACAATTCCGTGACTGAACAAATCGAGTGCCTCCTCACGAATCTGCTGTGCATCGTGCCATGCTTCCAGCATCTTATTCTGATTCAACGTATCCCAGATGGAGTACAATTCTTTTAGCAGTTCATGATCATCTTCATTCACCACCTCTTCATCATCCCATTCAGGAAGAGAAGCTGTTTCAAGTACTTCAAATACAAGCACAGAGTGATGTGCTGTCAGTGAGCGTCCGGATTCGGTAATGATATTGGGATGCGGAATGTCTCTCTTATCAGCAGCATCTACCAAAGTAGAAATCGAGTCGTTTACATACTCCTGAATAGAATAATTCACACTGCTTTCACTGTTTGAGGAACGGGTTCCATCATAATCCACACCGAGCCCGCCACCAATATCAACAAATTCCACTTTATAGCCCATACAATGCAGTTGCACGTAGAACTGTGAAGCTTCACGCAAAGCTGTCTTGATTCGGCGAATCTTAGTTACCTGACTTCCAATATGGAAATGGATCAGCTTCAGGCAATCTTTCATATCTTTCTTTTCGAGGAAGTCGAGTGCTTCAAGCAACTCACTGGAGGTCAGACCAAATTTACTGGCATCTCCACCAGAATCTTCCCATTTACCACTTCCTGAAGATGCCAATTTAATACGAATGCCTATATTGGGCATTACATTAAGTCTTTTGGCCAATTTTGCAATAAGCTTCAGTTCATTCAGTTTTTCTACAACCAGGAAAATACGTTTTCCCATCTTCTGAGCCAGAAGCGCCAGCTCTATATAGCTTTCGTCTTTATATCCGTTGCAAATGATTAAAGAATCAGAATCTGTATTGATGGCAATTACCGCATGCAGTTCAGGTTTAGAACCAGCTTCCAGTCCCAGGTTGAATTTCTTTCCATGACTGATAATCTCCTCCACTACCGGACGCATCTGATTCACCTTGATAGGATAAATTATAAAGTTCTGGCCTTTATAACCATACTCCTCGGCTGCTATCTGAAAGCATTTTGCTGTTTTTTCAATCCGGTTATCAAGAATATCCGGAAAGCGCAACAACATAGGAGCTGAAACATCTCTCAGCTGCAATTCATCAACCAAGTCTTTTAAGTCGACAGCCACTCCATCTTTACGTGGGGTTACAACTACACGACCTTTGTCATTGATACCAAAGTACGAGGTTCCCCAACCTGTAATGTTGTAGAGTTCCTCTGAATCTTCAATACGCCATTTTCTCATTTTCTGTTCTTATACTATTATACGTAAGTTATTAATTTCGCAAAAATACTCATAAATCTATAGTTTACAATTGGTAAGAAGCATATTTTTACTAAATGAGCCATATTCTTAAGATAATAAAACAAAAAATCTTATTTTTGCAGGGAAAATAAGATTCATATAAAGGATTATCGAAAAATATGAAAATAGAAAGTTCAGCTTTTCAATTTGAAAAAGAAATGATTTGGGAAGAAGCTGGTCAGGGTGTCAAACGCCAGATCATGGGATATAACAACGATCTGATGATGGTCAAAGTAGCGTTCGAGAAAGGATCTATCGGATCCGTTCATACTCACCCACATACACAGGCAACTTATGTTGCAAGCGGAGTTTTTGAATTTACTAACGACGGTGAAACTAGTATCGTCAAAGCTGGAGACGGGGTTTACATCAAGCCCAATGCATCTCATGGATGTGTATGCCTGGAAGCAGGCACATTGATTGATACCTTCAACCCGATGAGAGAAGATTTTATTAACAAGTAAGATGCTATAATTTCAGCAGATTCTTTAATGCAATAACAGAAGACTTAATCTGGTATATATTCTCCAGCTGGTCGGCATTAAAAATATATTTGGCTTGAGTATAGAACGGTTTTCTTTTCTCAAGAGCCTCAACAATAAAGGACTTCAGCTCTTCATTCGTTTTTCCCTGCAGAATGGGGCGGTTGTGCGTAGCTACTTTCAGGCGGTGAAACAGCACTCCGGGACTGACATTCAGGAAAACTGTATCTCCTTTCTGGTTCATCACCTCCATATTATCGAAGAAACAGGGAGCGCCACCTCCGGTGGAAATCACCACATTCTCAAATTCGGCAACCTCTAGCAGCATTTGCCTTTCCACCTCACGAAATCCATTTTCTCCTCTTTCAATAAAGATTTCCCTCACGGTTTTGTGGTATCTTTCTTCAATATACCAGTCCAAATCGATAAAAGACAACCCGACCTCTCTGGCAAAAGCCTTTCCGAGTGTTGTCTTTCCCGACCCCATATACCCAAGCAAGAAAATCCGAATCATACCGCGTCATTTTTATATTTCCATGCAAAGATAAAATTAAAAAGGAAGAACTTGCCAGCCTTTCAGTATGTTTTTTATCTTTGCAAAAACACAAAACTATTAAAAACAGAATATGCTTAAAAAAATAATGCTAATGGCCATTTCAGCTATGACACTTTCCTCTTTCACGCTGGAAAAGAATAATCCGGATGCTACAAAAAATAGCGAACTTTACCTGCTTATAGGTACTTACACCTCTGGTACCAGCAAAGGTATTTACGTCTACCGATTCAATACAGAGAGTGGAGAGAGTAGCTATGTGAGCCAGATCGATGGAATTTCAAATCCGTCCTATCTGACCGTTTCACCCAATGAAAAATTTGTCTATTCAGTAAGTGAGAATGAGGCAGGAAATGCCCAAGCTTGTGCATTCTCTTTCGACAAAAAGAGTGGTAAGCTGACTTTCCTTAATTCACAAAAAACCAACGGCGGTTCACCGTGTTACATCAATACCGATCCGAAAGGAAAATATGTAATCACTGCCAACTATTCAGGTGGGAATGTGACCGTATTCCCTGCAAAGAGTGACGGTTCACTGCTTCCGGCCAGTCAGGTCATCGGTTTTGAAGAGAGAGACAAACCCGATTCCCGCCTGCATTGTGTTGCATTCTCGCCCGACGGAAAATATCTGTTTGCCGACGACCTAGGGAAAGACAAAGTGCATAAATTCACAGTGAACTACCCTACAAAAGGAACAGATAACAGCACATTTCTGCTAACAGGAAAACCCGCCGCTTTCGAAGTTGAACAGGGTTCCGGTCCCAGACACCTCACTTTCCACCCCAACAGAAAATTCGCTTATCTGATTAATGAAAAATCGGGCAAAGTAACCGTTTTCAAGTACAACAAAGGAACACTGAAAGACATTCAGTACATTGCAGCCGACACCACTCCGGGAGTTGGCAAGAAAGGTAGCGGTGATATCCATATTACACCTGACGGGAGATACCTCTATGCTTCCAACCGACTAAAGGCCGACGGACTTGCCATCTTTAAGATCAACCAGTCCACCGGAGAGCTCACCCGAATTGGTTACCAGTTTACCGGAATACATCCCCGCAACTTCATCATCACTCCAAACGGAAAATATTTGCTGGTGGCCAGTCGTGACAATAACAACATCCAGATATTCGCCATCGACTCCAATAGCGGCTTGCTGAAAGATACCGGAAAAGAGATAAAGATAGACAAACCGGTCTGCCTGAAGTTTGCCAACTTGAAATAGACCATTTAAACGTTCCCTTTACTTTGTCATCATGCAAAATAAAGGGAACGTTTCTTTTTCGCCGTTTCGAAATTTATAAAATGGAGTTTTTACATCCCTGAGCTACCTCAGGCACACTAAGAGAAGTGGCTTTCACGTAATTAAAGAGTATCTTCCAAAGGAAGTTCGGCAGCCATCCGCTTCACCTCTACCCTACTAATCTTTCCGCTTCCTGTCTGCGGTATGGCATCTACCAGGAAAATCTTTTTCGGTAATTGATAAGGAGAAAGCACTTTTTGCATGTCATCTACAAGCTTCTCCGTATCCACGTGAGGTACAACAAGCAGAACCACTACTTCACCGAATTTAGGATGAGAACGCGAAGTAATTGCAAAAGGAGTCTGAATCAGCGGTTTCAGCAGTTCCTCCACCTTCTCTATCTGAATCTTGACGCCTCCGCTATTTATTATGTTATCCTTGCGCCCCAGAATATCAAAACTGCCATCGGCATGAATTTCGGCGATATCATTCGTCACCAGCCTTTCGTCATTGACCAGCGGAGCATCAATCACCAGAGTTCCTTCCGGAGATAGTGACAGCTTGACCGATGAAAAAGGATGATAGCTGGCCGAAGCCTGCGAACCGTTCAGCCTTCTTAGCGCAATGTGCGAAAGTGTTTCCGTCATTCCATAGGTACAGTAAATCTCACCCGGGAATCCTTTCAGCTCTTCTTCCAGCTGCGGGTCAACAGCTCCTCCCCCTATAATCAGGATATCCGATTGCTTTAGAAGCTCCCTCTCCCGGGACACCTGCAAACTATTGAACACCTGCAAAGGCACCATCGAAAGGAAGCGAAACGGATATTTCACCTTCTCCAGCGGATGACCGCAGGTGGGAATAAAATGAATGTCCAGTCCGGCCACCAATGCCCGTACCGCCATCATCTTCCCCGCGATATACTCCATCGACATGCATATCAATGCGCTATCTCCTTTACTCAGGTTCAGAAACTCACAGGTGAGGCGGGCGCTCTGCATCATCTGTTCCTTACGGACGACCAGCTCTTTCGGCTTTCCGGTAGAGCCCGATGTATGCACTCTGATGCAATCATCTCCGTCAAACCACTGACTAAGGAAAGCATGCAACCCGGCATAGACGGGTTTATCCTTCAAAAAACGCTGAATCTCTCCCGGAGAATAGGTCGTCCCGTCGAGCGTCAGCGTCTGTTTTTCTATGTTAAGCTCATACTTCATCCTCTGGCTTTGCATTGTACCACAGCTTATCTCCCCGGATACTCAGCGCCATGGCTACATTATCCGTAAAAAGCATTCCTGTTCCCAGTCCCTGTGGAAGTGTGGGCGAAAGTGTGGCGCACCATTGAGCAATGGCATTCAATCCGATGTTCGATTCCAAGGCGGAAGTTACCCACCAGCCAATTTGCCGACTTTCAGCCTCATCTATCCATTCCGTGCAACCGCTTATCCCTCCATGAAGAGAAGGTTTCAGAATGATGTATTGCGGAGCAATCTTATTCAGCAACTCCCTCTTTCCGGCAACCGTATTACAGCCTATCAGTTCCTCGTCCAGCGCAATCGGTATCGGCGTTGCTTTCGTCAACCGCGCCATCTCCTCCCACTGTCCAGCCCGGATGGGTTGTTCTATGGAGTGGATGTCCAGCTCCGCCAGGCGGTTCAGCTTGTTCAACGCATCATCCGGAGCAAACGCCCCGTTGGCATCCACCCTGAGTTCCACCTCTCTGGCGGTAAAATGCTTTCGGATATGCCTTAAGAGCGACAACTCCTGTTCAAAGTTAATCGCTCCGATTTTTAATTTAATGCAACGGAACCCCTGCTCCATCTTCTTCTCAATCTGATGGAACATCTGTGCATAGTCGCCCATCCATATCAGTCCGTTGATGGTAATTCCGCTCTCTCCACGAGAGAAAGGGGTATCCCACAACGCAAAGCTGTTGGCTTTGTAATGCAGAAGAGCCGTCTCCAGCCCAAACACGATGGAAGGATACGGACGCAGCGCCTCCTTATCCAGCTCCCCGGTCTCCTCCAGTCTCCGACATGCCGCTTTGAGAATATCTTCATAATCCGGCAGGTCATCACAGCTCAGAGCAGGTAGCGGAGCACACTCCCCTATCCCGATTCGCAAAGGCTCCTCCACGGAAGCGAGGGTAACGTACCATACCTTTCGGGTATTGTACACCCCGCGCGAAGTACCCGCCGGTTGTTTAAAATGCAATATTGAAGAACGTATCGTTGCCTTAAAAGTCATGGCTATGGAAATTTTGGGAATTTCTTGAAGTCAGGCTTACGCTTTTCCAGGAATGCATTCTTACCTTCCTGCGCCTCTTCCGTGAGATAGTACAATAAAGTGGCATCACCTGCCAGTTCCTGAATTCCGCTTTGACCATCCAATTCAGCATTCAGTCCGGCCTTAATCATCCGAAGTGCCAGCGGACTGTGTTGCATCATGGTTTCTGCCCAATCCACCACTTCATCCTCCAGCTGTTCCAACGGAACCACCTTGTTCACCAATCCCATCTGCAATGCTTCCTGTGCATTGTACTGACGGCAGAGGAACCAGATTTCACGCGCCTTCTTCTGTCCCACGCAACGAGCCAGGTAAGAAGAGCCGAATCCGGCATCGAAACTTCCCACACGAGGGCCGGTTTGACCGAAGATTGCATTTTCGGAAGCAATCGAAAGGTCGCACACCACCTGAAGCACATGTCCGCCACCAATGGCATAACCATTTACCATAGCGATAACCGGCTTCGGAATAGAGCGAATCTGTTTCTGAACATCGAGCACACTCAAGCGAGGCACCCCGTCCTTACCGATATATCCACCTTTTCCTTTTACATTCTGGTCACCGCCCGAACAGAAAGCCTTGTCACCAGCACCGGTAATCACCACCACACTGATGTCGGCACATTCGCGGCAGATAGTGAGCGCATTGCTCATCTCACCGGTAGTTGTCGGAGTAAACGCGTTTCTGTAGCGTGGACGATTGATTGTAATCTTCGCTATCCCATTATAAAATTCAAACAGGATATCTTCATATTCCTTGATGGTTTCCCATTTTCTTGTTTCCATATAACTCTATTTTAGATGATGATAATATGCTCTGAACACCTCCGCATTCACCTCCATCGGAGTTTTTGTCTCCATCAATATCGGCCTTTCGGAGTTATCACTGACAAAAGTAACAATATTCTCTTTCAATTCCGCCTCATTCTCAACGGAAAGATATTCAAATCCCATTGCATCGGCCCACTCTCTCGCACCAGTATTGTGTCGGTAAGAGACATGTTCATTCAAAGATTCCGCCTTGTTCAATCCCGGAAGCAGATGGAAGATTTCCCCGCCGCCGTTGTTCACCAGCAAAACACGCAGATTCTTACCGATATGCCTGTTCCAGAGGGCATTCACATCGTAGAAGAAGCTGAGGTCGCCAATCACCAGAAAAGTAAGTGCCTGATGAATCGCCGAATATCCCACCGCAGTAGACATGGAACCATCAATGCCGCTGGTACCCCGGTTGCAGAAGACCGGAATCTCCGGATTCAGTTGAAAAAGTTGTGCGTTGCGTACCGTGGAACTGTTTCCCAATTGCAGTGCCGCCCCTTCGGGCAATACCGGAAAGAGCTCCTTCAGCACCTGCAGGTCCGAGAATGGCATAGCCGCCATAAACTCTTCACTCTTGTTTCTCAATTGTTCCGATTCATTTTTCCAGATCGAACTGAAGGCCATCGATTGTGATTCTTCGGGAGTGCCCAGCAACGAAAAGAAATGGTGGTCCATCTCTATTACATCCGTAAGCGACTGGAACAAATCGGGAACAGAACCGTCGAGTGACAGGTGCCAATGCTGAGCCGGACGCTGCTTTCTCATAAACTGCCTAATCCGTTTCGAAACCACATTCCCTCCAAAGGTTATCAGCAGATCCGGAGTAAACTCCTCCCACCGTTCAGCAGGAAGAGCGTATATTATCTGGTCGAAATTCCCAATCACTGCATCCGAAGGGATATTGGCGAGATGCTCTGCCAATACAACACAATCCCATTGAGCGGCAAGTGTCTCAATTGTATTTTTTACCTTTTCACCGGGCAGTTGCTGACCTATAATTATCATCCGCTTGCTGCTTTGTGCCCACTGTCGACGGAAGTAATCGTTGTTATCGAGCGACTTGGGATATCCACCCGAGTAGCGGATGGTTCTTACCCGAGGAAGTTCCTCGGCAGTAAATTCAAAGAGGGGTTCCGAAAGCGGCACATTGATTTGCACAGGACCATTACCATGATGCGTCAACTTCAGCAACGCTTCGTTAATCAGCCGATTGCAGTACCACTCATCTTCAGCCGTAGTGGGTTCGGGCAGTGAAACAGATTTCTTAACCATCGTATTGAATATCCCCGGTTGCGGCAGCGTCTGCCCGTCCATCTGCCCTATCCATGCCGCAGGACGGTCGGCCGAAATAACCAGTAACGGCAACTGTTGATAGAATGCCTCGGCAACCGCCGACCCAAAGTTGAGCAGCGCCGTACCCGAAGTACAGCACACCGCCACCGGTCGTTGCAGTTTTTCAATCAGTCCCAGTGCAAAGAACGCCGCGCTACGCTCGTCCACCACTGTAAAACAGCGGAATGCCGGGTGTTGGGTAAGCGTCTGAATAATCGGAGCATTCCGTGAACCCGGTGAAACCACCACGTGGTCAATGCCATACTCGCGCAGCAAGGCTGCCAGTTGAAGAACATTCTTTTTATTCGAATACATACAAATCCTCCCTATCTATTTAACTATCGCCAGCATAGTCTCCAGCTTATCTTCCGTCTCTTTCCATTCCATTTCCAGTTCCGAATGAGGTAATAATCCTCCTCCGGCGTATAATGTGAGACAGGAATCGCCAATCTCCATGCAGCGTAGATTTACATACAAATCCGTTTTCCCTTCAGGTTCCATCCAACCCATAAAGCCGGAATAGTACCTGCGGTTATAACCTTCATTCTCAAGGATAAACCGGTAAGCTTCCGCTTTGGGCAGGCCGCAGACAGCCGGTGTGGGGTGCAGCAGACTCAGAAGACTGCCTAGGCGTTTTTTCTCCGGCAAGGCAAAAAAGAATTCACTCTTAAGGTGTGCCAGCTCCCCTGCCTTGACTGTAAAAGGGCCATTTTCCTCTGGTGTAACACCAAAAGCCACCAATTGTCTCTTAACATAGTGGGCCACCAGTTGCTGCTCCCTAATATTTTTTTCGTTCCATGCATCCGGCAAAACGGCCTCTTTGTAAGGAAGCGTCCCGGCAAGCGCCACAGTGTTCCACTGCTCCTTTTCCCCGGAAAGCAAAATCTCGGGAGTGCTGCCCAGCCAAGTACCCGTTTCCGGAGTATGATAGATATAAACAAACGCATTGGCATAACGTTCGCAAGCCTCGAGAAGAACCTTTTCCAGAGAAAAGGAGTCCATTTTAGGCTGAACGGAAGTGCGCGACAGCACCAGTTTCTCAAATTTATTTTCTCTAAGTGAAGTGATAAAGGAAGAGAAAGCCTCCGAATAGGATTCAAAATCATCCCTCTTTCGGCAATCATTTAGGACTTCCGCCGGTTTTACATAGTCGGGTTCATCCACCGCCTTTTGCAGGTAGCAGCTAATATCCTGCCAACCTTCAATAACGAGGTCCGGTTGCATCACCATCAGCGGAGAAGAGTCGGTAATTTGGAACGGAGCAAAGACAAATCCTGTCTTTCCATTCAGTTCATCCAGTTCCTTAAGGCGAAGCAGCCGTCCGTCCGACTGAAGCATTAACACCGGCTCCTGCTGCGGAACCCGGTAAATAACAAAGCTTTTATTCTGTTTGATAAGTGCCTCAATACCTTTCATCTGAACTCCCCTTTCGCACTAAAAATCTATCTGTCATTGTTGCTTTCTAATTGGAGTACAAAAGTAAGCTTATTTTTCCGATTATCCTTAAAACGGGGATTGGTTTAACTTAATGCAAGCGTTGTTTAACGGAGATTTTTAAGAGTCTCTGAGATTGATGAGGGCTGATAATAATTGCAAAGAGGAATGCGAATAGATTTACCGAAAGCGAAATCGAATCAGGAAGCAGATTTGCTTTTACTAAAAACTATAAATAAGGATTTGGATTGTTGTTTTGCGAGTAAATCGCGAGAGTATTTAAAGTAGCCCGTGGGGGAGTCGAACCCCCCTTTCAAGAATGAAAATCTTGCGTCCTAACCGATAGACGAACGGGCCATCATTTGTATACTTTTGATTTTCTTCGGCTCTTTAAGGAACGTCTTTTCTCAAAAGTGGCGCAAAGGTATGAGATATTTTTTAATTCACCAAACATTTTTAGAAAAAAATAGTCCAAGGGGTTTATTAATAATATCAGGTTTTAAAATAGTTAATAACTACCTACCTCCATAACAGACTCACACCGTCAAGTTATGCACTAGGCACGGTACACAAAAAATAAAAGCACAGTTTGCAAGATCACGCATCTATTAATTATTTTCTTAACGCCATTTTTTCACCCTTTTGACTACTTTCTCTATTGGGATGACGAATATATCCCAACTAGTAATAGCCGCATCATAACCACCGCTTTCAGCCTTTTGAGTAGTGTCGAAAATATACAAACTACTGTTGCTAATCATTGTGGAGTTAGAGTAAAAACGCTCGCGTGTAGAGTTAAAATAATATTTTTTGCTTAATTTAAAACCAACTTTTTTTCCGACAAGATTAAAATTTTGCGGATCTATTTTAAAAATAAAATTTAAGTATTTTCCTTCGTACTCATTGAGTATTATAGAACTATCTATCCCCATTTTATCCAGATTTTCCAATAAATCGGTTGGAATTTCTGAAAAACTACTTACTTGCATATCGTGCTTTTGTCCAGATTCTTTCATATTGTTGTCATTGTAATTGTTTTTGTAAATGGGAGAACAACTCAATACCAACATTTCTAAACATACTATTATAAATAACTTCTTCATTTCGATTATTTTTTTGTAATTTGATAAAGATACGGACTTGACTAAACCTCTGATTGTCTAATAAGTAATTGGGCATTAAATTATCTTACAGACCTTAACCCTTATTTTTTAGTCGCTTAACTACTTTGTCAACAGGAAGCAAAAATTTGCACCAATAGACAATGGCGGCATCATAGCCTCCACTTTCCGCTTTTTGGGCAGCATTGAAAATATACAAAGCGCCATTATCGCAAGGAGAATTTTCATTGACAGAGTGTTCTTTTTGCATATAAAAGTAGTTTTCTTTACTATTCTTTATTCTACCAGTGCTTCCTGTAAGAAACCCTGTTTTTTTGTTTGTAAAATCAAAACCATTTAAACTATCTTTGAACATCACATTGAAGTAAGCACTCTCGTATTCGTTTAACAATGGAGAGTTATCAAGCCCCATTTTACTTAGTTCCTTCAAGATGTCATTTGGAACTCTATTGAAATTCCGTACTTGTCCAAATGAATTTACTGTAAGAAGCAACATAATTGTTATTACTAAATATCTCATTATTGTGTCGTTTTTCAAATCGTATCCGACAAATATAATAATTAATAACATATCATGCTACACAAAGAGCAAGAACAACCTAGTAACTACTGAATTTACTTTATTGTTATCCAGTAATATAAAAACCATTGAAAGCTTCGGGTATTTATTACATAAAAAGAAAAAAATATTTTAAATTATCATCTCACTGTATCTGTTCATCGCAAGGATAGAGCCTTGAATTGTCCGCATTCCCCATAAAGATAATTTTTAAAAGTCGCACATGTCGCGCAAGTCACGCAAAAAGGGCGTATTAATCTATTTATCAGCCAGATACAAGTGCGTGACTTCGGCTAAAAAAGCGCGTGACTTATTAGAAGTCACGCACCACCGCAGCGAGGCAATTCAGCCTTTTCATCAGATATTCAATCGTTTATCTAATATTTGAATCTATATTCAATTATATGGGCTTTCAAATTCGTCGTCTTGTTGTCCGCCGTACACCCGGATAAAGAGGTGCCGTACACCCGGATGGAGGGACGTGGTACATCCGGATCTACCTACCCCCTCCACCCGGGTGTACAAGAGAAATCGTGCCCTGAAATATTTTTTATCAGACAAAATTCATAACTTTGTATCTATAGAAAAACCGTATTCTCCTTCAATGAAAAACATTATTGCCAATATCAGACAGACCTACCCCGTTTCCGATGAGGCACTCCAAGCGTTGCTGACGGAGATGGAAGAGAGGATATACCCCAAAGATACCTGTATTGTGCAATCGGGGATAACAGACCATTTGGTCTATTTCATTGAAGAGGGAGTTACCCGCTCGGTGTTTCATCACGATGGGGTGGACACCACCACTTGGTTCAGCAAGGAGGGAGATATTACTTTCGGCATGGATTCGCTGTACTATAACCAGCGTTCGATAGAAAGCATTGAAACGCTGACCGACTGCCGGATATATGTCATCCACATTGACAAACTGAATACGCTTTACGAGAAGTATATCGACATAGCCAACTGGGGAAGAATTCTGCATCAGAATGTGAATAAAGAATTGAGCCACCTCTTTGTAGAAAGACTGCAGCTTACTCCCAAGGAACGGTATGATAGCTTTTTGTTACGTTATCCCGGGCTCATCAATCGGGTGAAACTGAAATATGTAGCTGCCTTCTTGGGTATTTCCATCTATACCTTAAGCCGTATCCGCGCTCAAAAATAGCTTTTACCTTTCTTTTTTGCTTAAAAGCAAAAGAAGTTCTTTCTGCAAACAATAATTTTGCGGACAAGATAATATTAACTCTAATAAAAAACAGATGTCAAAGATTTCTTCAGCAGCATTTGCAGACACCAAACCGCATTATAACCTATTGGACGGATTGCGGGGAGTGGCGGCTCTTTTAGTGATATGGTACCATGTAAATGAAGGTTTTGGCTTTGCCGAAGCAGTGAATGGTGCGGGTAGTGGCCTCATCAAGAACCTCAATCACGGATACCTGGCTGTGGACTTCTTCTTTATTCTTTCCGGTTTCGTTATTGGCTATGCTTACGATGACCGTTGGAAAAAAGGTTTTACCATGAAAGAATTCTTCAAACGTCGGTTGATTCGTCTTCATCCGATGGTGGTAATAGGCGCCGTTTTAGGTGTTATCACATTCTGCCTCCAAGGCAGCGTGCAGTGGAACGGTACGCAGGTTGCGACTTCCCTCACCATGCTCGCTTTGCTTTGCACCATGTTCTTTATCCCTGCCATTCCGGGGGTAGGTTACGAAGTGCGGGGCAACGGTGAAATGTTTCCGCTGAACGGGCCCTACTGGTCGCTGTTTTTCGAATATATAGGCAATATCCTTTATGCCTTGTTCATCCGCCGTTTGTCCACTAAGGCATTGGGGGCATTGGCTGTGGTGTTGGGCATTGCCCTGACGTGGTTTGCCACCTTCAACATTTCTACTTATGGAAGTCTTGGCGTGGGTTGGACGTTGGATAGCGTGAATTTCCTGGGCGGTTCGTTGCGCATGCTTTTCCCGTTCACGATGGGAATGTTCTTGTCGCGCATCTTCAAGCCGGTGAAAGTGAGAGGCGCTTTCTGGATTTGCTCAGCAATATTGGTGACTTTGTTCTCGGTTCCTTTTATCGGAACTCTTAAACCCATCAGCATGAACGGTGCTTACGAATCGTTCTGCATCATCATAGTTTTCCCTATCTTGGTTTGGCTGGGCGCATCGGGCACCACCACCGATAAGATATCGACAAGTATATGCAAGTTCTTGGGCGACATCTCTTTTCCGCTATATGTAGTACATTATCCGTTCATGTACTTGTTCTATGCATGGCTCATAAAAAGCAAGCTTTATACGTTTGGCGAAACCTGGGCAATTTCTTTGGGTGTAATGGCATGGAATGTATTGTTGGCTTATGCTTGCTTGAAGTTGTATGATGAGCCTGTACGCAAGTATTTGGCAAATCGTTTCTTGAATAAGAAAAAATAACGGCTGTTTAAGAACAAAGGGATCTTTATTCTGCCTAAAACAGAGGAAATAGTCTCGCTTTCTGAATAAGAACGCATGAGATAACAGAAGTCACGCACTAGTCACGCAGAAAGTCACGCACCTATACTACACTAGTTATTAGCAAGTTACAAACCATACGCGTGACTTGCGCGACTTGTGTGACTTTTAAAAAACAACTCTATGGGGATTTGATGAAAGACAACTTCCTGACATCATCAGGTTGAAAGAAGAAAAAATTATTATCTTTGTCACGACTTGTACCAAAAGTAAACAACAATTCCGAATAGAAGAGCGATGGCGAAACAGAAATATTATGTGGTTTGGGACGGGGTTACCCCCGGGATCTATACATCCTGGAATGATTGTCAGATTCAGATTAAGGGGTATGAAGGGGCCAAGTACAAGTCGTTCGAATCGAAAGAGGAAGCGGAACAGGCCTACTCCTCTTCGCCTTACGCATACATTGGCAAACAAGCCAAAGCAGCGCCGAGAACATTGCCGGCCAATATCATCAAACAGAGTCTGGCTGTTGACGCTGCCTGCAGCGGAAACCCCGGAGCCATGGAGTACAGAGGAGTATATATAGAATCCGGACAGGAGATTTTCCGCTTTGGGCCAATGAAGGGAACAAACAATATCGGCGAATTCCTGGCTATTGTTCACGGACTGGCCATGCTGAAAAAACAAAACCTTGCCATGCCTATTTACAGCGACAGCGTAAACGCCATCAGTTGGGTGAAACAAAAGAAATGCAAAACCAAACTACCGCGTACTCCGGAGACAGAGGAACTGTTTCAGATTATTGAGCGAGCCGAAAACTGGTTGAAGAATAACCAATACTCCACCCGGATTATTAAATGGGAGACTAAGGATTGGGGAGAGATTCCGGCCGATTTCGGAAGAAAATAAAGCTAAGACTTTCTATCACAGAATACCCTGCATTTTTTATACAAACAGCTCCTAGGGTTTTTCTTCAGAGTGCTAGCCTACACTTCAGAGAAATTGTTCTTAGTGATAAAACCTCAGTACTGACCAACTTAACATTCGACTACACTTTAATAAGTTCGCCTTCACCGACTTTACAGAATACCTCGCCAAGCGCCTTTGACACATAATATCCTTGCGACAGCTTCCTGCTTATTTCTACCACATTACTGCGCATTGCATCGTATTCTTCTTTGCTAAGACCGGATAATATATCATTAATCTGCTCCAACGAATCAATGCAAATACCAATATTATTATCCTTGACAAAATCGGCCAATGCCGCTTCCGACCAAATGATAATCGGAAGGTGACAGCGGATGTACAAAGACGTTTTGTGTGGGTTGTTGTATTTAAGATATTCACCGAAAATACCGCTGCAACAAGAGATTGAATCACCATCCCATACAAGGCCAAAATGCCCATCGGCTGTAGCTATCAGCTCATCGGAAGGAACAAATCCTTTGTAGTTATAGTTTATATTTCCACGCAGCAGTTCTTTATCAAACCCTGAACCGTACAAAGTAAATTTAAAGTTCCTTACATATTCTTCCAGCTTATACAAGAAAGCATTCTTCTTATAACTTAATGCACCTGCATATATAATATTAAAAGAAGGATCAGCATCGATTATCTTCTTGGGAGATTTCTCAGAAAGGTAATCAAATATCTCCAAACAGCTGATTGTAGAGGTACTGCCATGCTCTTTCAGCCAGCTTTCCATCTTTTTATTATGAACAATCAGGCAATTAGCATTATTCAGGCGTTTTATCTCCTGAGATACGGTTAGTCTACCTTTACGAAAACTGCCAAGATCATGAATAATCGTAATAACCTTTCCTCCCCGCAAACGTGCAAACTTGCAGATAAACAAAAAATATTTCTTCAGCGGGTACTGCAATACCAGCCAGCTGCCTTCAGATATAGAGATACAGGCTTTCAGGACCCCCATCAAGGTTAATATAAATCCTGATAATTCATTTTTAATGCAGGTTTGTCTCAACCCAATATTAGTAAAACCGCGATTCAGCAAGATGAATTCAATATCGGTTTTGGCTTTATTCCCAGCATTTGACAGATTCACATAATTCTTTGAAAGATAGTATTTCTTCATGTCTATTAATAAAAGAAATAAGTCAACATTCACATTTTATCAAATCCAAAGATATAATTTATCTTTGAATATTCATAAAACAAAAGAATCAATAATGAATTACACCTATCTTTATTGCGGCCGATTATGATAGAAAAATTTATTTCAGGTATTTTGCAAGCATGTTATCCAAGCCTTCCCATACCTCATCTACAGATATTAAGTTAAAACACTCTAGATAGCTCATACCAGATTGTTCATCATGTGAATGGTTGTCATCAGGGCTAATACCGGCATACCGTTCCCCTTCATTGGGAAGCCAGATAGATTTCAGGATATTGGGAGGATAAATGGCATAAGAAGGGATATCCAATGCTTGTGAAATATGTCTTGGACCGCCCTCATTGCCAAAGAAGAAGTTGCAGTTTACGAGCAAAGCACACAAGTTTCTCAAAGAATCGGCTTTAATATTTGTAAATATATTCTTATCAAGACCCATTTCACGATGAATATTTACGGCAAACTCTTCTTCATTATCTGCAAAATTAAAAATAACCTGGGTGTCATATTTATCTATCATCTTGCGAAGCACCTCTTTCATGCGGTCCTTATCCCACACTTTATGAGCTAACCTTGCCGTAACCATTGCCAGCACCACAGGTCTGGAAAAATCAATCCCCTGTTTCTGCATATACAGCTTATAGTCCGCCTTCTCTTGTTGGGAAACATATAAATTAAAGTCAGAACAATAATGGATTTCAGCTTCTTTTTCCAAAGGTCTTAGCAACATTAAGTTATGCTGCACCATATCGATGCTTTTGTCTCTATGATTATCAATGCGGTAATTATGAAGAAAGAAATTGTATTTTTTCTTGGAACCGATTCTATAAGGGGTAGATAATGAAAATAAAGAGAAAAAGAGCGTTTTAACAGTACTCCTGGTATCAATAATCACATCATACTTTTGAGCTGTGACCAGTTTCCTTACTTTGTTTATATATTTTATAATGTTGTAATTCTCTTCATGATTGAATGTTATCACATTGTCAATATCGGGATGATTCTCATACAATGAAGCAATGCCTTTATTCACCACATAATCTATCTGAGCATCAGGAAAAGACTTCCTCAGACTCTTGCAAATGGCTACAGAGAGAACTGAATCTCCAACTCTTCTAAAACGAATAACTAATATCTTATTTATTTTCATTTTGTTCTCATGGCATTAAGCAATGCGCAACATTTTATACTGTTTTTTCTTTGGCGACAAAGATAACATATAATTAAATACAAATGGTTATCGTTAATATTATATATTATAATCTTAGTCAAAACATTATTATTACCTTTGCACCAAACTAAGATGTTATTTTTAAATGAAAAAACTGGTTAATGTACTTATCCCAATATATCAAAACAACTTGTCAAGTAATGATTTAACCTCTTTAAGGCAATGTTATAAAATCAACAAGAAGTACGACATCACAATCATTAAGCCTGAAGGACTTGATTTATCAGCTATTCATAATGAATTTCCCGGAATTGAAGAGCAAGAATTTGCCCCTTCATTTTTTGATGGAATCGAAGGCTACAATAGGCTAATGCTATCGCCCGACTTTTATAAACGGTTTTTAGACTACAAATATATATTGATTCATCAGTTGGATGTGTTTCTCTTCAGTGACTCATTAGAGGAGTGGTGCAATAAAGACTATGACTATGTTGGCGCTCCATGGATTCTCAGACCGGTTTATCAAAGGTTTCCAATCAACCTGTTCTGCAAATTAAAAGGGATTTATAGAGATCTACGATCGCTTCCAAACAGACAGAAAATATATTTCAAGGTTGGGAACGGCGGCCTTTCTCTTCGTAAAACAGAGTCGTTTTATCACATTTCATTATCTGACAGAGAGACTATTGAGTACTATATTTCGATGAAAAACAAGGCTCATTGTTTTAACGAGGATGTTTATTGGGCTCTTGAAGCAAAAAAGATTCTTCCGACATTCTCCACCCCCGATTATAAGGAAGCTCTTGAATTCTCTTTTGATAAATACCCTGCATTATGCTATAAAATGAATGGAAACAGGCTTCCTTACGGATGCCATTCATGGACTAAGAAGAAAATGAATCCTTTTTGGGAGCCAATTATCAATAAGAGTCGATAATACCACAAATTTGATTTGCGTAATACTAAGAAATGTCAGACTGCTTTAGTCTGGCATTTCTTATATTAGAGCTTTACAATATGCTTATTCTGCATTTTACTGATTGAGAATCCTACCAGGTTCCTTAATACAGGCCAGCAATATCTTAGTATGTTTTTCTTTTTTGCGTTATCATCTATTCCAATAATCGGGCAATATTTTACCCTTAAGTTGTTCTTCCTGACATATACATTCAGCAAGCGCTCTCCCATGTATCCCCAGATTCGAGCCTGAACCGGGTCATACCCGGATAAATCTATTCGTGTTTCCAGCTCTTGTAATATAGTGAAAAGCCAGGTACAATAATCATTAAGTATATCTTTGTTTGCAACAAACATGTTGCATGGAGAAAGCCTATTGCCATTATTAATGACTTCATGAAATGCAGGCATATACTCCGGGCTTAACTCCTTAATTACACTCTCAAGAGCCTTTAAATCCTTTCCAACGTGTCTTTTATTATAATCGAAAGCCAGACTATATCGGAAGATTAAAGGTTTGGCTACTATTATATCATACTGTCCAAGTATACTCTCTACATTTGATGTCAACAGGTCTGCTCTTTCAAATCCCTTGGCAGTGACAGGTAAAAAGCGTCTGATATTAAAAGGACCTGTTACAAACTTAAAATATCTTCTATAATGACAAAGCCCAATGTAGCTAACATCGCTGCTCATCAGATTCTTCCATACCCAGTACAATCCGGTTAATTCGCAATAACTTTTATTCTTTACACTGATATTTTCTCCTGTATTATCGCCACTTATGCCCAGATCTAAATCGCTTATTGCTTTTCCTACATGAATGGGCATATAGACGTCATCATTTAAAAAAAAATCTTTTTTATGCACACAAACCAGAATCTTCAATTTATCATTTGACATACCCTTCAACCTTTTTCTTCATCAAAAAATTCCGAACTCCTTTTTCGCCAGACTTAGAGAAGCCTCAACAGTATCGTCCATATCAAAGTAGGCATATTGAGCCAACCTTCCGCCTAAGAGAAGCTTGCCGTTCGATTCTGCTTTTTCTTTGTACTTCAGATAAATTTGGGTATTCTTTTGGTCATTTACCGGATAATAAGGCTCATTATCATTGGCAAATTCACCGGGATATTCACGGGTAATAACAGTAAAAGGTTGCCTACCGAACTCAAAATGTTTATGCTCTATGATTCTGGTGTACGGAACGTTTCGCTCATTATAATTCACTACTGCATTTCCCTGAAAATCTTCGATATCCAGGCGTTCATGTTCAAAGAAGAGCCCACGATACTCCAGCGCTCCAAATTCATAATCAAAGAATTCATCAATACGTCCTGTAAATAGTATCTTATCAGCCAAGTTGTCAAGTTCGGCTTTGTTCTCAAAGTAATTGGTATTGAGTCTTATTTCGATTCCATCAATCAAGCCTTCTATCAGTTTATTATATCCCCCTTTCGGAATTCCCTGATAATCATCGTTGAAATAGTTGTTATCATAAGTAAAACGAAAAGGGATGCGCTGTATAATAAATGCAGGAAGTTCAGTAGCCGAACGTCCCCATTGCTTCTCGGTATATTCTTTGATAAAAGTATAGTAAACATCTTCGCCACATAACTTTAAGGCCTGTTCTTCCAAGTTCTGAGGTTCAATAATGTGAGCGAACCTTCCTCTTTGCTCTTCCAACTTCTCTTTTGCCTGTTGCGGAGTATTCACTCCCCAAAGCTTATTGAAGGTATTCATGTTAAAAGGAAGATTGTATAATATCCCCTTATAGTTTGCTAAAGGAGAGTTGGTAAATCTATTAAATTCCACAAATGAATTGACAAACTGCCAGACTTCCTTATTGCTGGTATGGAATATATGGGCGCCATATTTATGAACATTAATTGAATCGATATTCTCGCAGTAGATATTTCCTCCCATATGAGAGCGTTTTTCTATCATCAGGCATCTCTTTCCTTGTCTATTTGCGTGGTAAGCAAAAACAGCCGCGAAAAGGCCTGTACCAACTATTAGGTAGTCATATTTTGTGTTCGTCATATTCAAAGCTTTCTATATTTACGTTTCTTCAGCCTGAAAGATATAGGTAATATCTGATATTCTATTTATTTTCGTTCATCTTCTTTCCAGTTAAATGAGTCTGCCTCTTCCCTTTGCAAAGCATTAATAACTATCTGATTGGCACTGTCGATTATCTCTTTTTTAATACTGGTTGTACTGATACCTTGTGTATACGGGAAATATTCAACACGTTTTCCGGGTTGGGATTTCATCCACTCCAACCCTTCCAGGTATTTTTCTTTCCAGTCGTCGCCAATAGTGACTATATCAATTTCGTATTCTTTAAGCTGAGCTATCTCTGTGAGTTTTGTCTGTTTAACTGCCTTTGTAACACAGCCGATAGCTTCTACAATTCTAAAACGTTCTTCGAAAGGAATAACTGGTTTCATACCTTTGTACTTTTCGATTAACTCATCAGTACTTACTCCCACAATTAATTCATCGCCAAGGGCTGCCGATTTTTCAAGGATGTTTAAATGACCTACGTGAAAGAGGTCAAAACTACCGGAAGTAAAAACTCTTATTTTCTTATTTTTCATAGCAATACAACTTATTTTTCTTCAATAGCTTTTATTCTTGAAACGAGATAATCAATATCTTCTTCGGATTGCAATCCCAAGTGCGACACCCTGAAAAAGCCGGGAGTTGAACCTGGCATTATATAAATGTTCTCCTTTAACAACTCATTGAATAGAATGTCCCCGTTTCTATTGACAAAGAAACCGGTGATGCAATTTGATGGATTCTCTGCCGGTATAAGCCATTCATGCTCTTTACATTTCGCTCTGAAATACAACGCCCTCTTTCTCACTTTATCAATGATTGCATCTACCCCAATTTCCGAGTTCATCTTTAAGCGTTTGTGTAACTGCAAAAAGAGTGTGGTTGCAGGGCTGTAAGGAGTTTGTCCTCTCTCCAGGTTTTTCAGGTTCTCTTTAAAGTCAAAATAATAGCTCAAATGGTTATACTCCTCAGAAAGAGCCTTTTCAGAGAGAAAAACAAAAGAGAGACCGGGAGGTATATTCAACCCTTTTTGGCTACTGGTTATGCACATTCCAATATTTAAGCTATTCATATCCAGCGGGTCGGACAAGAAAGAGCTAATAGCATCAACCACCAGAAATACATCGTACTTCTTGCAAATCTCTGCAATCCGGGACAAATTATAAAGTTCGCCGGTAGACGTTTCATGATGCTGGCACAAGAAAACGTCAGGATTAGCCTTTTTAATCTGTTCTTCCATCTCGGAATAATCGGGGCTTTTTGCAAAAGGAACCTCAAAGAGGTGGTATGGACAATGATAATATTCACACAAATCTTTCCATCTGTATCCAAAAGAGCCACCTGCGAGGATAAACGATTTCTTTTTGAGTGTCACGAAATTGGACACAACTGCATCCATAGCGCCGGTTCCTGAACCTGTATAGAATATCACCCTTCCGTTCTTACAGTGAATTTGTTCCAGAAGAAGCTGCTCCGACTCTTTTACTATTCCGGAAAAGAAAGATGTACGCATGTACGGAATCTGCTCCGCTCCTACCTGAAGAATCTCATTTTCAATATTACCCGGAAAAACATAAGATTTCATCTCGTTGATTTTTTTGTTTTATTTTATCCAGCCAAATTCTTTAATGCTGGTATATTTTCGCCATAAATTAAGTCTGCGCTTTGGGGGCACACCATTTCTTTTAATATAATCTCTGACAGCCTCGAGCATACGATGACAAACCTGGCCGTCTAAATAAGGATCATAATTTTCTATCACCCAGCGTCTTTTATTAATACAGGACTGATCAAACTGTACTTTTTCGAATGCTTCGGAAAGCAATGCTGCATCCTGAATGTCATACCAATATATATCCTTTGCAATGGTTCTGAAGGTTATGACAGGTTTATTTAATAGAAGAAACTCATATACAGTAGATGAGGTGTCACTTATCATCACATCCGACATCAACTGATATTTGGTAACATTGAAATCATCAATCCAGATAATATTCTCTATCTGAGCTGCAAGTTCTTTGTATTCATCAATCCATTCTTGCCGTGTCAGAGGATGAAACTTTAGCAGTAACAGAATATCTTTCTCACGCGCCAGTTGTAGAAGCGCCTCTTTCAAAAAAGGAAGTGAGGTCATGGAAGGGGAAAAAGTGGGAGCATAAAGTACCATCTTTTCCCTGTTATATTGTTTCAGTAAAGTTTCTTTCTCCTTATCGAATGTATGCAGATTAGCAAGAATCCAATCTTGTTTTGTCCATCCTGTTTCTACAACTTCAAAATCTTTGTATTTTGCTGCCAACCGACGGAAATTGTTTGTAAAATAGGGGCCTTGTGTAAAGTAAGTATCAAAATAGCGACGAATAACCCAGTGATCTTTTTTCTCTGCGGCATAGCCATGAAACACCTGAACTTTTACACCCGGAAGGTAATACGGGACGATGTTGCCCGGCACAAAGATTGCTTCCGGAGAGAAGTCATATACCTCCTGGATTGAATTAGTCCATTTTACCTTATCTTTCAAAGGGAAAGAGGGAATTTTCTTCTGGTGGATATACCAAAGAACATCATTACCACCTTCTTTGGAAGCATATTTCTGTAAAGGATACAATATCCCTACAGCATATTTATTCTCGCAAAACAATACGATGCGCATAATCGAACTTATTTAAATATCCAAATCGAACTTTACCTGATGTTTTCGTCTGAACTTATTCCAGAATTTTTGACGAGCTTCTAGAACAATATCTGTACATGCTTCCGGATCAAATCCGCGTTCCTTGGCATATTCGGCTGCCAGTAATCTGAAAAGATGTGTTTGTCCCCACAAACGGGCAAAATTCTCACACCCTTTCTTCATGGAAACATCGCCAAAAGACATCCGGTTGATATCTACCAGACAGAAATGATATTCTCCATCCACCTTATCAAAAAGTATGTTTCCGGGAGAAAAGTCCTTATGAAGAATTTGTGCGTTATGAAGGCGGGCTGTATAACGGGCAAAGGCTTTTATCACCTCCTCGTACTCCCCTTCATGAGCATTGCCAAATTCGTAAAACCTATGACTATAAGGCGAATGTACGCTGATGAAGTAGGAATAGTTTATCATTCCCCATTTCATCGTTTGGATATAAGCAATTGGCTCGGGAGTTTCGAAACCTTTGTCCAGAATCTGTGTTGGATAGGTAAAAGCACGAAGTCCTTTGCTTTTGCGGAAAAAGGTATATATAATCCGGTTGAACAACATGGGTACCTTATATCTTTTTACATTGATATCAGTCTCACCAACTCTTAGAACCTTAATCTCGTTCCGTCCTTTATATATAGTATATCCCTCTTTATCAAAAATCTGAGGTGTCATTTCTACAAAGGCACGCAACGATTCAAATGCCGGATTCAGAAGTATCTTCATTAATTAAATATTATGCTCTCAATCTTTTTAATTATCATTTCAGGAGTAATCATCTTCAGACAGGCATAATCCTTTCGGTAACAAGGTTTCTTGCCAAAAACGGAACAGGGACGACAAGGGAGTTCTACCTGCACTGCATTGTCGGTAGTTTGCTTCCAGCCCATAAAGCCGCAATATGGATGAGTAGCTCCCCAGACAGAGATGACTGGCACATTGACCAAAGAGGCCAGGTGCATATTGGCTGAATCCATTGATACCATCGCATCCAGATAGCTCATGAGAATCAGTTCCGTACTCATATTAAGCTGTCCTACCATAGAAATGACATTGGGGCATTGAGCCGCCCATTCGGCAAGTACCTCTTTTTCTTTATGTCCTCCTCCAAAAAGGAAAATCTTTACTCGCGAATCAGTGGCAAAGTGCGCTATTACCTGTTCCAGCTTATCGAGCGGAAGCACTTTGCCGGTATGTTTGGCAAATGGAGCAATGCCAATCCATTTATCTTCTCCTTTATCTCCGGTAAGGTGACGTACTTGGGCAAAATCACCCCTTCCCTCTCCATAGATAGAAGAAAAGTCCGGATGGACAGAAAATCCAAGTTGTGTGAGCACGTCAGTGTACCGGTCAAAAGATGATTTCTGATTTTCGAACACCTTAAAATATCTGCGGGTAAGCTTTTTCTTCCCAATGCGACCCTTATCAATTGCTGCAGTAGGTAGCCCCATCAGTTTGAAACGGTAACGGATCATCTTTGTACGTAGAACATTGTGAAAATCGGCAATATAGTCGAAATCCATCCCTTTCAGTTCATTGTAAAAAAGCTTATGAAGCCCAAAAAGCCCATGATGTTTACCGGAAAGATCGGCTCCCATGAAATGGATATTCGATGGCAATCCGGTAAACAACGGGCGGAGAGATGCCCGACTAAGAAAGGTGATCTCATGCTCTGGATGCTGTAAAGCAAAAGAGTAAATCACCGGAATAGTCATGGCGACATCTCCTATAGCGGAAAAACGAATAATCAGAATCTTGGCCATTCTTACTTTTTAGCGTAAAGAACAGGATTCAAAGCAGGGTCGTTATACATTTTCATCTGCTTGTATACCTTCATATACTTTCTTCCGGCTTTGATATCCTCAATTAATTGATCGATAGCAGAAGAAAGATCTTTTTTCTGTTCCAACAGAATATTCAGTTTTGTCTGGCATTGTTCATGATGCTCTGGGGTAGAGTCTGTACGATCTACTTCTTGTTTCATATGGTAAATCTTCAGAGCTAGAATTGAAAGGCGATCGATAGCCCAAGCCGGACTTTCTGTGTTGATTACAGCTTCAGGAAGAGGTTTTACATCTTTATACTGATCGAGGAAATAACTGTCAATCAGCTCCACCAGGTCAGTACGATCCTGATTGGATTTGTCAATGCGTCTTTTCAAGCTCAAAGCTTCAACCGGATCAATCTGCGGATCACGGATGATATCTTCGAAATGCCATTGTACTGCATCAATCCAGTTCTTCAGATATAAGTAATACTCGATAGTTTTAATCTCATAAGGATTCTTCATCGGAGCATCCACACTATCAGTCACATGATAATTCTCCGTAGATTGAAAAAAAATTTCGTTGCAAAGGTTACTAAATGTCATAATCGATCTTTTTATGTAAAGTGCAAAACTAGCCATTCTTTCTATAAGAAACAATTATTTGCACATTTTATTAACAAAATGCTCAACTTTTAGTATTTTTGTAAACTGTCATCGATACCAAATTTACTTGTATTATGTCTATCAGATTATTCAATATTTCCAAATCATACGGCAAGCAAGAGGTTCTCCATCGAATTAGTTTTGAAGCTCATCCAGGGGAGATTACAGCTTTTCTGGGTCCTAATGGAGCTGGAAAATCTACCTGTATGAAAATTATTACTGGTTGGCTGACTGATTATTCGGGAACAGTAACTGTTTGCGGATATGACATCAGCAAAGATCCAATCGGAGCAAAACGATGTATGGGTTATTTACCCGAAAACAATCCGCTGTATCTTGAAATGTATGTGAGAGAATACCTTGAATATGTAGGACAACTTTACCGAATAGCAAACCTGCACGGAATGGTGGACGAGATAATTGAAAAAGTGAAACTGGAGGAGGTTAGCGGAAAAACTATTGGAACTTTATCCAAGGGATTCCGACAAAGAGTGGGACTGGCGCAGGCCCTGTTGCACGACCCACAAGTACTAATTCTGGATGAACCCACCTCCGGACTTGATCCAAACCAACTGGGAGAAATACACTCCCTGATCAGGGAGCTTGGAAAGGAGAAAACAATTTTGCTCTCTTCGCACTCCCTGCAAGAAGTGAAGGAGTTATGCGATCACATAGTGATCATTAATCAGGGAAGAATCGTTGCGGACGGTCAGATAACCGAACTAACCAAAGATGAATCATTGGAGAATATTTTTAAAAGAGTTACTAAATGAGAGTAATCATAGATAATAAGATCCCTTTTATCAATGGGATTATAGAGAGTTTAGGAGAAGAAACACCAAACGAAGTGATATATGTACCGGGAATGAAGTTTACCCCGGAGATTGTACGTGATGCAGATGCTCTGATAATTCGCACACGCACTCACTGCAACCGGGAATTACTTGAAGGAAGTAAGGTGCGGTTTATTGCTACGGCAACAATCGGTTTCGACCATATTGACACTGATTATTGCCGGGAAGCAGGTATCAGTTGGACCAATGCACCAGGATGTAACTCAGGTTCGGTTGAACAGTATATTCATTCCACGCTTCTGCTCCTGGAAAAGGTAAAAGGATTTGTACTGAAAGATAAATGCATCGGAGTAATAGGTATTGGAAACGTGGGAAGCAAAGTATGCCGGGTGGCTCAGGAACTGGGCATGCGAGTTCTGAAGAATGACCCTCCACGGGCTGACAAAGAAGGGAAAGAAGGGTTTACCGATCTTGAAACCATTACCCGCGAATGTGACGTGATTACCTTTCATACTCCACTGAACAAGGAGGGCAAATATAAGACTTATCATCTGGCCGACAGATATTTCTTTGATTCACTAAAAAAACGTCCGGTTGTCATCAATACTTCCAGAGGGGAGGTTATTGAAAACAACGCTCTGCTTTCTGCTTTAAACAATCAACTAATCAATGAAGCTGTAATTGATGTCTGGGAAAACGAACCTGACATAAACCTGGATTTGCTGAATAAAGTCTTTATCGGAACTCCTCATATTGCTGGTTATTCTGCTGATGGGAAAGCAAATGCAACCCGGATGTCACTGGAATCATTCTGTCGTTTCTTCGGAATCAGTCCAAACTTTGAGATTAACCCTCCAGTACCTGAAATCACGGAAATAATTACCCCGACAGAGTCGGATGCATATCTGCAAACTTACGACCCGAGAAAGGACAGTGAAGCCCTGAAAAGACACCCCGAGCTCTTTGAACAACTACGTGGCGATTATCCACTAAGAAGAGAGAGGAATGCCTTTACATTCCGTATAGGTTGACGGCAATTCAGAAACAAATAAAAAATAAAGAAGGCTCCCATTTAACAACGGTAGCCTTCCTCCCTAACTAACAAACCAACAAACACCTAATTAACAAAAAATCAGTCCACAAAGGGCCTAATTATCTCTTTCCATTTAAGATAACCTGCACCAAGAAGATGCAGACCATCATTCGTGTATTTTTTTTCCAGACTTTGTGTGCCGGGAGCAAGGAAGTGTGGGTAAAGATCGATGTAAGTACACTTCTTCTCTTTGGCTAAAGCCTTTAATCCTTTATTTATATCAATTATTATCTGTGTCTTGTTATGTACTTTCGGGAAACGGGTAAATTCATCGTTTACCGGAAGCAGGCTCTGGATATATAGTTTCGTTCGTGGTGAATCTTTTCTAATCTTATCCACTAGTTTGGTATACATCACCAAGATGCTGTCTGCTGAAAGATCATGAGACACATCGTTGACCCCGGTCAACAAGAAAATCTTGGCAGGTTTTCCTCTCAAAATCGGGTTGATACGATCGTAAATACCCATCACTTCATCACCGCTGATTCCCCGATTCTTGATACGGGGATTCCCGAAAAGTTCGGCCCACTCACAACCATTGGTCAGACTGTTTCCCAGAAAGACAATATCGGTGGATCTGATCGGCAGATTTTCAAAAAGTGTGGTACGTTGATCATAAAAGGTACCGTACTTACCTTTCTGCGCAAAGCTGTTTGTCCCGAAGAGCAGACAGAGCAATATCAACAAGCAATTTTTTTTCATTTTTGTTCGCTATTTTGTTGTGCGCGATAGGCATCTACCGCCTTTTTTACAGAACCATGCATCAGCAATAGGCGTTGAGCCTGCTCATAATCCATCCCAAGTTCCTCGGAAACCATACGGGAACCACGATCCACCAATTTCTTGTTAGAAAGCTGCATGTTAACCATTTTGTTTCCTTTTACACGTCCCAGCTGGATCATCACAGAAGTGGTAATCATATTCAGAATCATCTTCTGACCAGTACCCGATTTCATGCGTGAACTTCCGGTGACAAACTCCGGCCCTACAATCATCTCGATAGCCACTTCTGCTTCTGCAGACAACGGAGAGTCGGGATTGCTGCTGATGGCTCCTGTAAGAATACCATTTTCGCGAGCTTTACGTAATGCTCCAATCACATAGGGAGTTGTACCGGAAGCTGCGATGCCAATCACGGTATCTTTCTCGTTAATATGATGTTCTTTAAGCTCTTCCCAACCACGTTCCATATCATCTTCTGCATTCTCCACAGGATTACGCAAGGCTCTTTCGCCACCGGCAATCAGACCAATAACTAAAGTGGGAGGCATTCCAAATGTTGGAGGAATTTCTGAAGCATCAAGTACTCCCAATCTACCACTGGTACCAGCACCCATATAAAAAATTCTTCCACCTTGCTTCATGCGAGGAACTATCTGTGATACCAGTTTTTCAATCTGGGGTATCGCCTTCTGAACTGCAATCGCTACCTTCTGATCCTCTTCATTTATCCCTTCAAGTAATTCTCTTACAGATTTTTTCTCCAAATCATTATGAAGGGAAGATTGTTCAGTTATTTTTATAAATGCCATAATTTCTTATTTAATTACTAGTTAATTTGCATGATATGCAATCAGACCTGTCATTGGACTTTTAATGATGTTTCCTACTGTAATGTTTAGCTCTTCTGCAGCCTCAATTAACACTTTACTATAATAATATGCCACTGACCCTACAAAATGAACTTTGTGATTCTTATAATCATATTGCATTACGTTTCGGGTTAGAAACAACTTAAAACCGTTTAGTACAAGTGCATGTATCTGCGGATGTTCAATATTCTCAGCCAAGAAACGTGACAATGAAGCCAGAAAACGGTTGGGGAATGGTTTTTTATATACTCTGTCAAGGATAATTGCAGGAGTAAGCTGATACTGGCTCAGAAATTTCTCTTTCAATTCGGGGGAAAGTTGATTCTTGAGGCAATCACCGACCAGCAATTTCCCAAGAACCGCACCACTTCCTTCATCACCAAGGATAAAACCCAGCGGAGAAACATTTTCAGTTACCGCTTCGCCATCATAAAAGCATGAGTTGGAACCAGTACCCATGATACAGGCAATTCCAGGTTCTTTACCACACAACGCATGTGCAGCGGCTACCAGATCACTGAACACCTCAACCGGGGCATCTATATGTTTGGCTACAGCATCACGAACCATATCTATTTTCTCCTGAAAAGCACAACCTGCACCATAGAAGAAAACCGAATCGATCTTATACTTATTTATTTCAGGCATTAAGGATTCTTCTATTTCCTTACCAATTTCCTCTTCAGTCTGAAAAAAAGGATTTATTCCTTTTGTGAAAATTTGCTGGACTAATTGTCCATGCTCTACAACACACCAATCTGTCTTAGTAGAACCACTATCTGCAATTAAAATCATATCTTAATATATATTTTTTTCTTATACAATACGTATCCGATTAACCAGTTAATGCCTACAAACAGAAGTGCAAAGGTAAGTGAACCCGGGAAATCTCCCAACAAAGGTTGCAGTAAATATTTGTAAACATAGGTTTTTAACGCAATCATCTTATCATCATAGCTAATAAAAAGGAAACTACCAGTCAAAATGGTAAGAACTGCTCCCATCACATAGATGAACAAAGGATTCACTCCAAACGATTCAAAGAAGCGACTCCAGGTTTTATATCCTTTTATATCAATAATCCATATCAGCAAGGCAAGGAAAGTGGATGCAAGTCCGCAAGTGGTAAGCACATATGTGGGAGTCCAGAGCTTCTTATTGATAGGACATCCATAACTAAGCAGGAACCCGGAGAATGTTAGTACTGCACCAACAAGAAAAAGACGTTGTATGCGCTCACCGTTATCTTTAACACTCATCAATAATTCACCACACCAGAATCCAATCAATACATGACAAACAGAAGGAATCGTACTGAGTAATCCTTCCGGATCAATAGCAAGGCCGGCATCTTTATACATATGATCTACTCCAAGAATAGCCTGATCGACAATGGAAACAATATTTAATTCACTCTGTTCGAAACCATTGCCAAAAAAGAGCAGCAGAAAATATCCTAAAAGAGTGGAAATAACTAGAGCCGGAATATATTTATGCTTCATCACAATAGCAATTATAGCAGTTATACCGTAACATAACGCCAGACGCTGCATTACCCCCAGTATTCTAAGATGTCCGAAATTAGTTATAGACTGTAAAAAACGTTCGCCAAACTCCAAGTTGTCTTTAGCCAGTGAATTATAGGTTCGAAATGACAAAGATAACCAAGCGATTCCCAGACCGATAACAAATATTACGAATGTACGTTTCAGAATTTTGAGTGTTGCCGAATGACTGAACTCAAAATTATACTTCTTTAAAGAAATATAGGTGGAAATACCCATTATAAACATAAAGAAGGGAAAAACCAGATCGGTTGGAGTCAGTCCATGCCATGGCGCATGTTCAAGAGGAGCATATATCGAGCTCCATGATCCTGGATTATTTACCAGAATCATCCCTGCAATGGTAATCCCTCTTAGAACGTCCAAGGCAAGCAAACGCTGACTTACATTTGTTTTCATATTATTAAATTTTAGGTTTTGTACATTGATCAACCAGATACACAATGGAGATATAAGGAATACCAGAATTAGTTGTTAATCCTATCTCACAGGTTCTGCTATTTGAATAACCAACCTCTACCCCGGCCTTTTCTAATTGTGGCTTTAATTTACGAAGTGCATAAGTATTTACTTCCGGACGAGTAAAACCTTTATCACCCGCAAATCCACAGCAGCCTACCTCCTCGGGAACGATAACTTTTGTTGAACAGAGTTCAGCCAAAGCAATTATTTGATTCCGTAATCCCATCTTCTGGGTAGAACATGTGACATGAATGGAAACAGGTTTATCAACCGGAGTAAATTCGAGCTTATCCCGAAGGAAAGTATAGATAAACTCTACCGGCTCGTATAGTTTCACTTTCGTCATTACATTCCGCATGCGATGCAGACAGGGGCTTTGATCACAAAGTACCGGATAGGCTCCTTGTTTGCTGGCTGCAAACAAGGCTTCTTCAAGTTCGGCCGATTTACGATCAGCAATATCCATCATCCCTTTGCTCTCCCAAATGGTTCCACAACATAGTTTATCCATTTCTTTTGGGAAGATGACCTCGTAACCGGCTTTTTGAAGCAATAAGACCGTTTTATCAACCAATGGTGTTGGATCGGGAGTATCTTTGGCCGTCCCCATCATCTGGTTCAGGCAACTTGGGAAATAGACCACCTTAAGAGGCTCGCTTTTCTGACTTATCTTATGCGGATAATAAGCTTTTGGCATAGCAGGTGTCCACAAGGGGAAATTATCCATTGATATATAGCGTATCCCTTTTGTGAGAGATGACATATTCTTTGTACCAAGTATTGTATGTGCCCCATTTGCCAGACTAAGTACCGGACGAAGCATGCTTTTCATGCCAGAAAAATGATTCGCGGCAAAGTCACCTATTTTATAGCCAAGACTACCTGCGGGTAGGTGTTCCTGACGAATATCATGGGTCAAATCACCTACATTAATCCCCATAGGACATGACATTGAGCAAAGACCATCGCCAGCGCATGTTTGATCACCAAGATACTTATATTGTTTTTCCAGCGTTTCCAGACGGTCATTATCTTCGCCAGATTTTTTCAACCGAGAAATCTCTCTACGAATAACGATTCGCTGTCTGGAAGAGAGTGTAAATCCACAGGTAAGGCAATTAACCTCACAGAAACCGCATTCAATGCATTTATCTACATGTACATTGGTAAGTGGTAGTGGTTTGAAATTCTTAATGTGGCATTCGGGGTCATCGTTGAATATCACTCCCGGATTGATGAGGTTCTTGGGATCGAACAAATGCTTTACCGCTTTCATAACAGCAAACGCCTCTTCCCCCCATTCATATTTCACGAAAGGAGCCATATTCCGACCTGTACCATGTTCTGCCTTCAAAGAACCGTCGTATTTATCTACGACCAAGTTCTTCACTTCACTCATCAGATTCTCATATTTTTGAACCTTCTCTGGAGTATCAAATGCCTGATTGATGATGAAATGGTAATTTCCTTCCAATGCATGACCATAAATACATGCATCAGGGTATCCATGTTTTGCCAACAATGCCTGCAAATCAGCTGTTGCCTCGGGTAGGTTCTCTATATGAAAAGCCACATCTTCGATCAGGGTAGTAGTTCCCAACTCGCGCATACCGCCAACCGAGGGAAAAATGCCGGAACGAATGTTCCAGTACTGAGAATATTCACTTTCCTGATCTGTAAAATGAACAGGAGTATACGTATCAAAAGGTTCAAGAATTGCTTTTATTTCTTTGATTTGCTTTTCAAGCTCTTCTTTTGTATTTGCCATTGTCTCGGTCAGAACAGCAGTCAGTCCTTTTCCTGTAGGGTCATTTACCGATTCGAGCGATTTGGAATCAAGTAATTCAGCTCCAGCAACAGGCCCTTTTTTCATAGCTACTACTGCACGGCAAGCCTCCTTGATATCATTGAAATAGAGCATGGCACTAGCATGATAAGGATAATCGAGTCCTGTTTTCATCGTGCATTCGGATAAAAATGCCAATGTGCCTTCAGAGCCAACCATTAGGTGAGTGATAATTTCGAAAGGATCATCATGCTCGATGAATGGGAGGATATTAAGCCCGGTAACATTTTTAATAGAATATTTATGACGGATGCGTTCAGACAGTTGTACATTGTTACGAACCTGATCGCGTAGCGTCTCAACTGCCTTGATGAAATCGGGTTTTTTACGGACGAACTCCTTCTTGCTGGCATCGTCGCCTGTATCAAGTATAGTTCCATCTGCCAGAACAATACGGACAGACAAAAGCATCTTATCGCTATTTTCATGCGTACCACAATTCATACCAGATGCGTTGTTCATAACGATACCACCCACCATTGCCGACTTTACGGAAGCAGGGTCGGGAGCAAACTTACGCCCGAAAGGTTTCAGTATCTGATTAACCCGTTCACCAATAAGACCAGGCTGAAGAGTTATTGTATTATAATCTGATGAAATGGAATATTTTTCCCAGTTCTTACCCGCGACAATCAAAATCGAATCACTGATGCTCTGACCGGAGAGACTGGTCCCTGCCGCTCTGAAAGTTACCGGCAAATTCAATTGATCGGCCAGTAACAACATATGGGAAATCTCCTGTTCATCTACAGAACGGACAACGATTTTAGGAATCAAACGATAAAATCCTGCATCAGTTCCCCAGGCTAATAACCGAAGTTCATCGGTATAAATCCGTTCCTTAGGGACGAATGATGAAATTCCTTTCAGAAAAGATTGATAATCATTACTCATATACTCTTTCTACTGATTGATCTAATTTGAACAAATCACTTATTTATACAGATAGTACTTCTGTGAAAGCTTTTTAAAGTTTGCCACATCCTTGTACCAATATTCTTTAATATCTTCAAACTTATTATTCTTAGCAAAACGCAGACGAATCTGATCGCTTCCGCTCACTTTATCGAACATATTAAACCGCTTTTCATCCGCGTTATTGAAAACTGCCTTATCGGGATAAAGCTCTGCCAATACCTGCATTACATAAAATTGAATTTCTGAAAGAGCGACTTTATTATAATCGAAAATATGAACCTGTACACCTTGAAGATTTTTTCCTTGTCCTACTGCGTAGAATGGTTTAAGGTACATCGGGCGGAACTTCACACCCGGAAGATTGAGCCCATTCATCTTTTTTGCGAATTCATCTGCATTGATCCATTCAGCAGCAAACATCTGAAACGGGATAGTATATCCTACGCCAATTGACAGATAACCTAATTCACCGACAATTCCTGAAATTGGATAGAAAAAAGCTGAATGTGGATGAGGAATATGTGGAGATGAAGGAATCCACTGCAAACCAGTCTGAACATAATCCATTTTACGCTTCCAACCCTTCATTTTTACCACCTGCAGTTTGCATTGTTTTTTCAGCATATTCTCTTTATTCAACATCTGTGCCAACTCGCCGCAGGTAAGGCCATATACATAAGGAATCTTAAACTGGCTAACAAAAGAGACAAACCCATCTTCAGTCAGATTACCCTCAACTTTCAATCCATTCACTGGATTCGGACGGTCTAATACAACAAACTCAATATTGTTCTCGGCAGCAGCTTCCATTGCCAACCCCATGGTACTGATGTAAGTGAAAGAACGGCAACCAATATCCTGAATGTCGTATACCAACACATCGATTCCTTTTAGCATTTCTGGAGTAGCCTTACGTGTTTTACCATATAAAGAGTAAACAGGCAAACCAGTTGTTGGATCGTTTGTGCTATCAACATGATCTCCGGCATGTACATCTCCCCGTACTCCATGTTCCGGACCGAAAAGAGCTACCAGGTTTACGTTCTTTGCTTCATGAAGAATATCAATCGTTGATTTCAGGTTGTTATCTACCCCAGTAGGGTTGGTGATTAATCCAACACGCTTGCCTTTAAGGATCTTGAAGTTTTGTTCTTTTAAAACCTCAATACCTGTTTTAATCCGGATTTTTTGCGCAGAAACAGTGCTAGCAAACAACGTGGCAAGAGCCAACGTAAATATATATTTTAGTTTCATTGTTTTCTGTTTTAAATATTATTTCGATTCAGATTCATTAGTCACTTCTTTTTTCTTTCCATATTCGGGATCAATCTTGATGAATGCACACACCGCAATGGTAGCTGCACAGCAGATCATCACCCAAATAAAGAATTTCTCGTATCCAATATGCTCCTGCAACCATCCTGCAGCCATACCTGGCAACATCATTCCTAATGCCATAAAACCAGTACAGATTGCATAGTGAGCGGTTTTATGTTCTCCTTCAGAGAAATAGATCAGGTAGAGCATGTACGCGGTAAAACCGAAACCATATCCAAACTGTTCGATGAACACGCAGATATTAATAATAATCAGATTCTGTGGCTGGAAATATCCAAGGTAAACAAACGTAAGACAAGTAAGTGAGATACTCCATGCCATTGGCCACAACCAACGTTGCAATCCTCCTTTAGAAGCACAGATACCTCCGATGATTCCACCAATGGTCAAACCCACAATACCTACAGTTCCGTAAACGATTCCCACTTCGGCAGTTGACAGTCCCAATCCTCCTTTTTCTAAAGGATCGAGCAAAAATGGATTAATTAATTTAACCAACTGTGCCTCCGGGAATCGGTAAAGCAACATGAAAAGTATAGCAACACCAGCCTGCTTTTTTTTAAAGAATGATATGAATGTAGCAAGAAATTCCTTAAAAATATTTTCGGCCGTAACATTGTTGACTGCAGATTTGTCTGTACCTGGAACAGGAAGGATAAATTTATGATAAAGACAAAAGGCGATAAATAATCCACCCAAGATGAAGAACGTCAAAGACCAGGCATATGGAATACTACCTGTCCAGGTTTCCATAACTCCTGCCAATACAATAAGAACTCCTTGACCGAATATTGTAGCAACCCTGTAAAAAGTACTACGAATACCAACATACAATGCTTGTTGCGGGACATCCAATGCCAGCATATAAAAGCCGTCAGCTGCAATATCGTGAGTTGCGGAACTAAATGCAACCAACCAAAACACCGCTAATGTAAGCTGAAAGAAGTTAGGCATTGGAATGGTAAAGGCAATTCCTGCCAAGCCAGCACCTACCAGCAACTGCATTGTTACAATCCACCAACGTTTTGTTTTAAGAAGGTCGACAAAAGGACTCCAGAAAGGTTTAATAACCCACGGCAAATAGAGCCAACTGGTATATAACGCGATGTCTGTATTAGAAATGTCTAAACGCTTGTACATAATTACCGAAATTGTCATAACGGCTACATATGGCAAACCTTCGGCAAAATATAGAGTTGGGATCCAGGCCCAAGGTGATACTTTTCTGTTCTTCATAATATTTTCCTAATAAAAACCTAATATAATTTATTTATTGAAGCACCAACATAATAGTGCAACAAAATCTGATCGTATAAAAATCCTTGTTCTCCCATTACTGCGGCACCTATTTGGCAAAGACCTACTCCATGCCCCCATCCGGCACCAATCAGATTGAACCTTCTAGGTATTTGGTTGATAATGTTTTCCCTCTCCACAACAAATGCTGAGCTATACAGGTGAGATGCGGATAGTGTTCTTCTGATCTCAAGTTCTTTACCAATGGTAAGCGTGCGTTTTGTACCCACTATTTTCATTTTCACCAAACGACCGGAAGTCCCTCTTTCAATCGGTAATAAGTCAACAATCTCCCCATAATCAACACCAGAACGTTTTTTTATCAGTTCTGAGAGCTCATTTTGGGTATAAGAAACCTTCCATCTATAAAAATTAGTTGTTTCCTGATCATAATTATTTAGTACCTGAGAAAGGATCCTCTTATCTGTAGTATTACAGTATGCATCCGGTGAGGTACGAATCCATTTTTCAGCTTCGACTTCTTTTGTCAAATCAGGTAAAACCGCGCCAGTCTTATCATCACGAAGTTTCACTAGATACGGGTGTTTCACATCCTCCCAGCAATATTGGAATTCCTCGACAGCACCTCCGCAGCACTTTGAGAAACGTGCGTCGCAGATTCTTGTACCCGACATCAGCACCTCTCCTGCAGTATTGCGAACAGCCATTTCCACATTGGGAGTGGAAGCACGAGTAATCCCCTGATAACGCTGACAGTGATCATCGGCGCAAACATTAAAGTTTACATGATCTTCACGGTCATACCATTTAATGCATTCGTCTTCTGTCTGAGAAAACGCAATATATTCAGACTTAGTATCAGCAATCTCATTATTTTTCTGAATCTGAGCCAATAACCAGCTGCGGGAAATAACTGCATGTGCTTTCAACAGTTCGACAGAAGCAGTGGCGCTCATCTCTGAAGAAATCACGCTGATAAGATAGTCTTCAACAGAAAGCAGATTGATTGCTGAGAGTTTTTCATTTTCTACAATCAGCTTCAATGCTCCGCGGAAACGCTGGTTTTCTTTTCGTTCCCAGTGAAAGTTAATCCCGATAGTAACATCCTGCAACTCGAACGAATCTGAAGAGCATTCAGTGGGTTCGAACAACAATTCATCGTATGAGGAACCATTCCACACAATTTTCCCATCAGAATAACCTGCCGTTTGAATCCCGGAAAGAGTCATGCCGTTGCATAAATAATTTCCTTGCAACACAAAATCGATTTGTGGTTCAAACATAATCCCCACGCTTACTTTTGGCTCATTCATAATGTTGGTTTAAGATGTTCAATAAGCTCTTTAAGTTCTGCCTCGTCCATGCACACCTCCTGTAAGATGGAGCGAACGTCATCTTCAGTTATTTTTTCAAAGTCTTTTTCCAATGGGGTAATAAATACTCCACCCATATCTACGGAAGCCGGACTAATCAATATATTATTATCCCCCTGTGCTGAATAGCATGAAGGACGGTGCTGTGTTCGCGGGAACACAGCAATGACCCATTTATCAGTATCATACCACACCAGAACATTCATCATCGGTTCTGTTTCATCCGGTTTTACCTGAAGAGAATCATAAATCTTTCCGAATAAATTAACCGCACTCTCTTTTTCTGTTGACTCGATGATCATTGTACCTCTCAGGTAATTATTTAACACATAGAGGTTTGCAGAATGATACTCGAGCAAAGGATTGCCGGCAAACGTTCTCCATTCTTTTTCGATGGGCAGAAATCCTTTACTCCCAGCTTGAAAATGAACATGATCTGGTGCCGAGGCTCCACATTTTGGCCCATTATAGAAAACATTAAACTCATCCAGGTTATATGCCAAATCAAGCATATCGCCAAATCTATCCTGAATGCGTTGATCAACATGCTTATATGCAGGAATTGTTAGATGCTTCGGAAATATCGGGAACGGATTGATCAGTACAATATACTTATCTCCAAAAGGAATGCCTTCCTGCACTGCCGGCCGATTCTCCTCACAAAGGAAACACTTGCGTTCCTGGATTGATTTTGTATCAACCTTTGCAGCTGAAGAAACGATTCGGGCCGGATTAAACTGAACCAGGATTCTGAACTGGTCGAAAACCAGTTCTTTAACCCTGACCTGCTTTAATGCATCGTAGTTATTGCGTGCAACTTCCCAGACATTCAGCTGGTTTTGAAGCAATTCCAATACTTGGGCAGATGTGACGATTCTTTTCATCTTTTCTTATTTAAAGCAATACGAGCCTGAAGTTCCCAAGTACGGATTCTATCTTTGTATGTGTTGTGGCCATTCATCTTAACGATATCTAATGATGCATCAGAGTTATCATCCCAGCGGCGACATAAATAAACAACGTCATATATACGTCCTATCTGGTATTTTCGTGAAATATTCAATCCAAGGGCATAATCCTCACCATAGCTAGTATTTGGGACTTTCACATCTCTTAGTACCGGAGTATAGAAAGCACGAGGTGCTCCTAAGCCATTGATTCGCAATGCATTGTTGCGGCCATTTTCTGGAGTCCACTCCTTATGATCAATAATTCCTGGAGCAATCATATTCATATTAAAATCAGTCATCATATAGGTACCAACTACCATTGCGCAATTTTGCTGATAAAATGCATCAACCATCTTCTGTAGTGTGTTTTCATCACTATAGACATCATCGCTATCTAACTGAACTACGAATTTTCCACATTTCGGATGATGAACACCTAGATTCCAGCAACCACCGATTCCTAAATCTTTTCTTTCTGGAATGATATGAAGCAGACGTTCGTCAGAAGCGTATTTCTCAATTATCTCTGTGGTTCCATCGGTTGAATAGTTATCAACTACAATCAGATTAAACTTGAAATTCGTTTTCTGATTCAGTACTGAACGAATAGCGTCTTCGATTGTACGAATTCTGTTTCTAACAGGAATCAAGACAGATGCTTCGTATTCAAAGTCACCAGCATTGAATTCTATTTGCTTGAATTCAGGAGCCAAATATCCTCCAATTTCTTTTAGGTGTTCCGTACATGCAGCTTCCATTTCAATCTGCACGCCTCTGTTTTTAGGATCTACGTAATCAAATATCTTTTCACCGCTTTTACGAGTATCAAATTCCACTTCGGAATAAAGATATTCGTTGATATGTACCAGTGAAGCTTTCTGAGATACTTTCAGACGTAAATCATACAATCCTGCATATTGATAATCAGTACTCATTGCTTTTGCGGCCTCTTTAAGAAGATCGGCCTTATAAACCAACACAGAACCAAAATTGAAATCATCACGCAAGCTACCAGCCTGACAGTCGATTACGGGACATACATTTCTCGTTTCACCAACTACCTGATAGTGATCTGCATAAACCATTCCTGCGTCAGAATCTTCAGCTATATGCAACATGCGTTCAAGAGCAAACATACCCAACTCCAGAGTTGTATATTTTGTATATATAAGTGAATAAGCAGAATCTGAATGTTCTGCAATTTTACGAATAGCTGCAGTAGAATTTAAGGAAGGCACAAGCAATAGCTCACATCCATCAATCTGTTCTGTCAGTTCTTCGGTAACAAGTAAATAGATCTTGTTTACTAATTCACTCGATTTTAAATTATTTATAGTCAGTTCTGCCTGCGCAATTCCCATATAAGGGATAAAACAATTCATTAAGGTTCTCATATTGGTATCGTATTATTTTCTATTTTTTGATTCTATTATAATTTATTTCTTTTTGGATGCAGAAGTACTTAATATTCCAATTTCGCCGCTTGTACTTGTAAAAACACAAGAAGTTGCATTCAATGGAACCACAGTATTGATAAGAGAATTGCAGATTTTATGCTTCCACAATAATTTTCCGGTAAATGCATCCAAGGCGAAGATCATTCCACCTTTAGTGCTTCCGAACACTACCCCTTCTTTCTCCTGCAACATGGATGGAGCGTGTTCATAACCGAACTTCACATCCGTGGCCCAAATTTGTTTCGGGAGATTACCTTCTGTAGAGAAGCAAACAACACTGTCTTGCATGGTTTTACCATATACACGCTTATAATCCTCTGAGAGCCCGATCGTTTCTCTCACTTTTGATTGAAATGTTCTCCAAATGGTTTTACCACTTGTCAGATCAATAGCTGTCATAGCCCGTTGAGGATCTGTTATAAATACTTTCCCATTCGCAGCAACCGGCCATACTGCCGCAGGAGAAAAGTGCATCCGGGTAAGATTACCGTTCCACTTCCAGATCTCTTTACCTGAAATCTGATCGAGAGCATACAAATTATTATCCCATGCACCAAAAATCACTTTTCCCTGATAAATCAAAGGACGGGTTTCGACATATCCTTTTAGACCTGTATATTCCCATTTAAGTTTTCCGGTCTTTATATCCAGTGCTCTAAACGAACGATCGCTTGCTCCAATAAAGGCAATTCCATCCGCAATGGATACAGCTCCCAACACCGCTTCATTTGCCTGAAACTTCCAGAGCATGTTTCCGTTTTTGGCATTTAAACCATAAATATTTCTATCAGCTGATCCAAAAACAACAATTCCGTCAGCTGCCGCGGGAGTCCCTACAACTCGGTTACCTGTTTGGAATCGCCATTTTTTCTTACCATCTTTTAAAGAGTAACAACTCAGGAATCCCAAGTCATCACCCACATACACATTATCATTATATACAACAGGTGATGAATAGATACCTGCATCGCTTTTTATCACCCATTTCGATTTTACATTATTGTATTCGCGATTAACTGAATAGTCAGGACGTTTGTAAGTTGAATTATCAGCTGAAAAATAGTTCTTTTTCAGAGAATAACCTCCCCACTTCTTAGGTGCTTCACCTATTCTATGCTCGTATACAAGTATAGAATCCGAATTTATTTCATATTCTGAATATCCCCCAACTTTATCTTTTGAACGAAGATTCGACCGATTAATGATTCCAGGAATACCATCATAAGCCAACATACGGTTGCTATGATAATGGCCGTTTAATACAGCCCGGACATTAAACGGGCGAATAGCATCAGTAACTTCGTACCAGTTATCTACATCGCCATCTTGCAATGGATAATGAGTTACTATAATTACAGGCTTCTCCCTTCCAACTTTCCGCATCTCATTTTTCATCCAGACAATATCCTGAGGTGAAACATGACCATCGGCCATTCGTAGAACAGGCCCTGAATTAAAACCTAAAAAGAGGAATCCTTTATATTCGAACCTGAATCGGTCTGAACCAAAGGTATGTCCAAAATCTGTTGCCCCCGATTCACTCCATTTGGTTTCATGGTTTCCCGAAGTTATATAATATTTCACTTTCAACTGATCAAGCAAAAACTTCACCTTTTTTAATGATGCACGATCACCCTCTTCAGTCACATCACCTGATACAATTACAAAATCAATCTTGCCGATCTTATTAATTTGGTCAACAGACCTTTTCAAGTCATTGTAAGCCAATGAATCCGAATTTAAATGCAAATCGGTCAGTAATGCAAAACGAAAACCTTCTCCTCTTAACGGGCTCAAAATAAAGCACAAGAAAAGTAATAGGAATAGTTTTTTCATAACTATAAAATTAGGGTGTTATTATACAAAGAAACATGCTCAACTCGTATGAAACAAATGTAGAACAATAATTTTGGAATCAGAAACAATTATTTAACTTTTTATGAATTAGATTCTTTTTTTTGCATATTGTAACATTTTTGAATATGCTATTCACATGCATTAAGCAAATTTAATAATGCACAAAATCAATAATTTTAATAAATAGAATAAAAGACTAACAAAAGACTTATTTATAAGTTAAAAAATCACAGCCTACAATTTAAAGTATGGAATTCAACAAGTCCAGCCATCGGCGTTTCTTCAATTGTCTCAATTCTGATTCCGAATTCCAATGCAACCTTTGTCAAGACCTCTGCATAATTGTATGCAACAGAGCCAACAAAGCGAACCGGATAATTTAGGTAATCATACTGCATCACATTTCGGGTAAAAAAATCTCTGAAATTCTGGCAAACAAGCTCATATACATACTCGTCATCCAGATGTTCAAATAAGAAATAAGAAAAAGTTGACAAGAAGCGATTTGGAAATGGCCGGTTATATACATATTCAAGTGCATCATCAGAAGATACACGGAATTTATCATAAAAGGCCTCAATTAAATTTTCAGGAGCAAGGTTTTTCAAACAATCGGCGAGAAACTTTTTTCCCATAACAGCACCGCTGCCTTCATCTCCTAATACATATCCTAATGATTGAACATGCTTAACAATATTGGTACCGTCATAAAAGCATGAATTTGAACCAGTTCCCAGAATACAAGCTATTCCGGCTTCATTCTTTAATAATCCACGAGCGGCGGCCAGCAGATCGCTTTCTACCTGGATTGGCGATTTAAACTGAGCGACAAGGGAAGCACCTAAGATCCCTTTTTTATCTGCAGAAGAGCATCCTGCACCATAAAAATATACCTGTTCATATCTTTTTCTAAAAAAAGAGTCGGGCAATTCTAGTCGGACACTTCGGCTAATCTCTCTTCTTGATTGAAAAAAGGGATTAATGCCTTCAGTAAAAATATGTTCTAATACATGGTCTCCTTCAACTAAAGCCCATTCAGTTCTAGTCGAACCACTCTCCGCTATCAATTTCATTTTAATACTCTATGTTACTTTTACGACTAATTAACAACCATGTTTTACATTATTATGATAATTGTTCAGACTTTAGCCCACTATATTACATTGTGGCCACAAAATTATTAATTACCTTTCAAATACACAAGAAATACACCTTTTAATACATTGGTTTTTAAGTATGTTTATTAACAGCAATTCTTAAAGAAGTATTAAAAAAAAGGAAATGCATCTGAACTCATAAAATATCATACGAATAAGGTATAAAAATATTGCCTCGTAATTATCATTTTAGAACCCCTCTCCCTGATAAACGAATAATCGGTATATCAGGAAGAGGGAATCACCTAGTTAGTTTCTGGAAACTATAATGGCCCGAGAATACACTTTGTCACCCACAACTATTTTAAGAATATATGTTCCCGCTGCTAAATCAGCTACATTCATAACTGATGAATTTACTTTCTTCATAACAACACCATTCAAAGAATATAACTCAAGAGAGCGAATATTCTCAGAAGAAGAAACATACAAAATATCTGAAACAGGATTTGGATAAACTTTAATCCCAACGTTTTGTGTCGATGGCAGAGAATTTATTAGTCCATCATAAAGTAGCAGATTATCAAGATAGAAGCTACCGGAAGAAGTTAAAGGCAAACGTTTCTGCTCAATTTTAATTCCCGTAAGCAGATAATCCTTTCCTTCTGATAAAGAACTTAAAGATGATTCAGTATATTCCCATCCATAACTGTTTAAAGTCGACAATTTGACATACTGAATATCTTCACCTGAGGTAAGCTGATAGTAGACCTCATTCCCAGTCAGATCACCATATAAGTGAGCACCTAGAACTTTCGAAGAGTTCACTATCACTGTAGGATTTGCAATTTTATATAATGCACTTCCATTAGATGAACCAGCAAATGTATACAGGAAATTATAGGATGACGTATCAAAAAGCTTCTGGCTTGTAGAACGCGCTACAGAAGCGGACGTCACATCAGAACTTACAGCGGCATCAAATGATAGTAAACCCGTAGCCTCGAAAGATTCCGCAATCGATTTATTTGTAACCTTCACATCAGCTGCTTTGAAAGTATACTCAATTGGATCTACAATATCTATTCCCTCAAGATCAATAACGCTTCTGTTTAAAGTAATTTTATAAACTTCTCCTGGAATCAAATCGGAGTTCAGCATAAAAGAATTTGATCCATATGGAGCTGCCAGCTTATTTGTCTTTATTGATCTGCTGTTTTTTGCAAGCTCAACCCCTTTTGAATCATATACTTTAATTGCATCACGTATAGTTAACGGATCAAGCTCCCGGTCAAAACGGAATTCAAAATTTGGTTTGACATAATAAACATTATCGTTGGCTTTCGGATAATTTGCAAACATCTCAAGTCTATTTCTATTTTTAGTCATAAACTGGAAAGAAAAATCTTGAACCATAGTGATATCTCCAGGATGCTTTAGACTTTTATCCAGTTTAACTGTATAAAGTGTTGATTTATCAAACGGTTTATTAGGTTTAAAAATCATTCGATGCTGGCTATCTTCAAAAGAGATTGTTCCTTCCACATAAGGAGTGATAGAAAATGCTTTAATAGCCGATTCAACATCCACATCCCAGTTAAATTCAAAGACTACCGGGGTACTACAAACAACGGAATCGGTTAATGCAACCTTAGGAGAATAATTTGTAACCTCAGGAGGTGTACTTCTAATCATATTGAGCATAGAGTTCAGATAGATAGTCTCATTAGCCTTTACTTCCAAAGTATCAGTTTTAGAATAATAACCATCCATCTCGACTTTCACTTCATAAGTGCCTGGAGTCAGGTTTTTAAATACAAAAACGCCATTATATAAATCATCGGTTGTATAAACAGAGCCACCAGGAGACAATGTAACCTTCGCTTTGCATAAAGGAAGCAATTCGTCCTTACTTCCACTCATTTTATAATAATTGGCCAGATTTTTATTACGGCTATCGTGTACAGACCCGGCAATATTCCCTGTTGGGATTTCTCCCCCTTTGAAATAATCGCAGAATGACTTAAAGAAATGCCATGCTTCCAACCACTTATATTCCATATTCATTAATCGATAAGTCTCTGGAATATAATCATGCATAGAACCCTCGGAAATACAACCAGGGACGGTTAGACCACGCAAAACCCCATATCCGTCACTCCAACTCATAGCGGTTCGAGCAAATGTTTTATCGCCTCTGATAGTTGGAGCCGAAGCCCATGTATTAACCTTATTAGTATACAGGTTATTGGCAATAATAGTACTTATAGCCTTGCTCTCATTAGAATATGGAGTTGGAGTTGGGTAAGTATATGTATCGCCTGCATCAACTCCGGCATAAAGTTGAAGTATATAATTTGTAACACCGGCATTACTGTGAATAGAAAGCATATAATCGGCATCAGCTTCATTTGCCATCTGAACAATTAAGCTCAAAGACAAATCATCCGCCGTTGTATTCGTCACGCGGCTAGTATAAACTGTGGCTCCTGCATTTCGTAGCATATCAGCCAACTGCATCCCTTTATCCAAATTACTCTGAGACTCCCAGAAACCTTTTGGATCACCAGATGTAAATGGTGCAATTACCATATTTCTGTCATCACTGTCATACCCTCCATGCCCTGGATTTACATATATTATCGTTCCTTGTAAATTCTGAGCCATTATAGTGGCTATAGAAAAAAGAAAGAAAATAATAACACTATATAATCTTTTCATAATATTCAAAATCATTGGTTAATTTCAATTTCCATTACATAAAGGTCTCCATTCAAAGTACAATAAGCAATGCGTTTAGCTGTAGAAGAAGCAGCTGGATACATAGCTATTTTGTCGTCAGAGGTTAATGTCTGTTTCACTTTACCATCAATTGATGCCATAATTATCTTGGAGGAAACAACAAAATCGCCATTATCCTTATCTTCCATTCCAACTACATAATTGTTATCATACCAAACAGGGGCATTCATCTTTCCAAGTGAAGCTATAATCTTTCCAGACAGATCACATACAAAAGTCCCTTTTGATGCTGCGGTAAAAAGGATCATCTTACCATTAGGTGAGAGAGATGTCCAGATATAGCCCGCAACCTTTCCAACCGGCTCCATTTCTGTTCTTTTCCCATCACGATAAAGGACTATTTTAAGATTTTCTGTACTTACTGAGATTGTTGGAGTGCTTCCTCTTTTCATCGCTCTCTTCTGAATAACGGTCAGCTCTTTTGTAGTACGAACAGGCTCGCTCAGTGCTTCATTTTTCTTACTTACTGCATCAAAGCTCATTAGTGTTTTGTACTGGCGCCCTTCTTTTCTACTTACCTGTCTATAATATATCTTCTTGCCATCCTTACTAAAGGAAGGAGAAAATCCAGCACCTTCATTATCAGCAATCATTTTAACCTCATTTGTCTGTAAATCACAAAGGTTCAGTCCACGATAATTCCCTGAAGTAAAAAGCAGCTTTGTACCATCCGGATTGAATACTGGATAGAAAGCTTTCCCTTTATACTCAGAAGCAGCCGAATAGTGCTTCTTTACTTTAATGCTCTGTCCATATAGTGTACAGGTGCATAAGAGAAAAAACATTACTAGTTTTGTTTTCATAATAAAAAAAATCTGTTTTTAACGGATTATAAATTTAACTCTCTAATTTACTTTATAAGAAAATCATGTGATCGGTTCAGCCTAATATGCCTTAAATAAGAAAATCCGATCTCATGAGATTATTTTGAAACAACAAATTTCAAGACTTCCATTTTACCGTTAAGAATCATCTGCAGCATATAGATGCCCGGATTAATACCGTTAAAAGGAACAGAACATGTATACTCACCAGCCGGTTGAGTGGTTGAGAACTAAGTATCTGCAACTCCCCAATTCGGCGCTTGAGCATTTACAGAAATAGCAATAATATAAGCAATGAAAGCTAAAAACGTTTTTTTCATCATTCTTTTAGATCTTAGGATTATAATTATTTCTATTACCTCACAACCAGTTTTACAACTTCGCTTTTATTCCCGTTACATAATTTAATTAGATATGTTCCTGATGATATACCCTGAAGAGAGAATCTTATCTCATCGCTTCCAACTTTTTTAATGTTCACTGAACGCATCAGTTTTCCAGAAAGATCATATAATTCTATTCGAGTTGGCTGAGAGTTGTCATCAGAAACTAATGCATAAACAACTCCCTCTGTTGCAGGATTCGGATATATTCTGAACTTCGAAATAAGTTCCGGATTAGTAAAGCCAACATTGATATTACCATATACAAGAGAGAACTCTTTTATTGCAATTTCATAAACTTGATTTGCAACTTGAGTCGCTGTATTCAACATAAGCTTTAATCCTTCAAAATAAACAGGATAACAAGCTCGATCATTTACATCACTCATTAGCTTCCCCATTGGCAAGCTTAAAACATAATCTTTTCCTGCTTCAATTCCGGTATACTCAATCGGAGAATAACTAATTTGATTATTTGCCCTTACTGTAACAATTGCTTTCAAAACTCCGCTTGTACCCGTGTTCAAAACAACTCTAATAGAATCGGGAATACTGTACAACTTTGTTTCCTTATAAAGCTGAACATAGGGAGAGCGTCCGGCTGTATAGGTATATCTAATTGTGGTTGGGAATGTTGATGATGTGAGCATTCCATTTAAAATATTTGATGAGCCTTTCACCGTCCATACAGACAAATCGTTAATCACATCCATCGAAAGTTTGTCTGCAGGAGGAATCTCTGTAATAATTTTAATGCTGTCGTTAAAGTTGCCAAATTGTCCACGAACAAGGGTTGTTCCATTTGATAAACCTGTTAAAACACCATTGTCTATTTTACATATTTCTGGATTCTTCACTTCCCATTCCAAAGACGCAGGGTCGACATTAAACAACAGATCACCCGACTTTGCAAGAACTTCTATTGGATAACCTTTTCTGTTGTCCAACAGAACCGAGTCAAGGCGAATAGACATCTCTGAAGTTTGAATTGTAATCTCTTTTTGACTCTCAATCCCGTTATAACGAGCAATCAGTTTTCCCTTCTGGGGAGCACCCGATGCTTGAAATTGTCCATCAACAACTTTCCCCAAAGTAGGTTCACAACTCAAGGTCACTCCTTCTAAATTTTCATTTATTAATTCTCCATATTGATTATATCCCAGAAAAGAGGGGCGGTAGCTAGAATTTGCCGGGATTGTCAACTTATAATCAGAGAATTCAATTTTCGATATTTCGGGATCAGCAGGGGCTGTAGAAAAAAGCATCCAGCCATTAGCAACAGCTCTTTCTTTACCATCAGCAGCCGCATTCACGATTTTTCCCCTAAGCATCATTTGTGCAGATCCACCACCGTCCATACTTGTGGCATTAACTGCGCCAGCTGCTTTTAATATCTCACACATTGTCGCTGTACTTGCACCCACTGAGACAGAAGACTTTCCGTCAATAACTATCAGATACACTGTTTTTTTATCGGCCGACATGCCAATACCGGTTCTTGGATATAGCTGAGAATTGTATGCTTCATTGGTATTTCTATATGTTAAGTTACCATCTTTCATTACCAACGCATTACCTGTAACCATCTCTTTTACAACTGGTCTTAATTTATCAACAAGAGTATAGACGCCCATGTTTACTTTAATCTTGGCTCCTATAGTCAGGTTCTCAAGAAATGTCTTTGCTTTACCATTTCCAGAAAGAACCGATTCGCCCGCTTCAAGGGCATTAGCACCTTTATCTTTCACAATGCGAACAACCTCGCATAAAGTTTCTTTATTTACCCCCCACGATTGCCCTTCAACCGGTTTGATAAAGACTTCGGTTCCTGTGTCGTCTGTTCGGGTAGTCTGCCCCACATAACTATTGAAGAAAACCAGTTCATCCGTTTTTCTGATTCTGTTTATTTCAGAAATAGGATACTCTCCTACTCCTTCAATTGATACTTTCCCGTCAAAACCCATATCACAGATCCACATCTTACGATCTTCATCAATTGCGGCAAAACCTATTTCATTCAGGAGCTCTTCTTGAGTTGTTCCACGACCACGATTCCAGTTACTTGGCTCAGTAATCATCTCACCATTGCGGGCACTACCACTGTAAGGTACTCCCAATAGCACATCGGGTTGTCCTTGACCTGCAACAACCCAAAAATTACCGTTAATGCTACCAATTGACACATGTCTTGCCGATGACATTCTTGTATAAGCATTAGTCATATTTTCAGTACTCCCAACACGGTTATTTGCCTGAAATGTCTCAACTGTATTATACTGATTATTTAGATCAATAGTCATCATATGAACATTAATAGGAAGTTCGGGAAGACGCATATATGTATAGAACGTCCCCGGGCCTACTTGTCTGTAAGCCAACGTATCAACAGCCTTTGAAATCCCCTGAATATTAATTGGACCTCTTGCCAAAATCTGTAATCCGAAACTTATAAAGAATAAGATTAGATATCCTGCTTGTTTTTTCATAAATGTCAGTATTTATTGTATCTATTTGTACGTAAGAAAATAATATCTGCTATTCAATTCACTCTTTCTTTCAGATTATTTTGAAACAACAAATTTCAAGATTTCCATTTTACCGTTAAGAATCATCTGCAGCATATAGATGCCCGGATTCACCCCGTTAAAAGGTACAGAACATGTATGCTCACCAGCCGGTTGAGTTGTTGAGAACAAAGTACCCAGTTTACGCCCATCCATTGTCCAAAGTGAGGCACTGGCCTTTCCTGGTTCAGGCATATTGTAATGCAATACAGCCTCGCCGTTTATAGTTGTTATATATGCACCTTTTTTTATTAGCGAAATTTCAGGAATACCTACTCCCGTCAAGACCGGATAATATGCTTTTAAATCACGCATTGACAAGGTAATCCCGGTCATTGCCGATGAAACCAGATTTATCTTCATTTTATTCAATGTAATTGGGTATTCTGTGGTTTCCAACGGTCCGCCCTCACTGAATGGAATGACAAATACCGAATCCTTTTGCGAAGGAAGCGTCATTTCAACTAGTTTATAATCAGCTTTGGTTGCTGAAGATAAGAAGAACTGAATATTTTTGACTGCATTTGCAGACGCCTTCAACTGTATGGACATAGAGTCTGGCAAACTGTAGAAAACAACCGGTTTCACTAGTTCAATATATGGCAGACGGCCGCTGGTAATATCAAAAGCCATATTAGTTCCGTCAGTCCATCCCAAAGGTAAATTACTGTTTTCAAATCTCAGATTTAAAACCGGTGAGTTCTTGTTGACCACAAAAAGGGACATGTCCGAGAAGTTTTCGTGAACTCTCTCTTTTGCTGCAATCTCAACTGAGACCTCAACAACCACCTCCTTACCTCCGTAAGTTCCTTGCAATGTCGTTTTCCCGGTAGCTATCCCTCGCAATATACCATTCTCAACAACACAACAAGCTGGATTGGATGAACTCCATACAAAAGCACTAGGGTCTAATAAATACTGCTTATTATCGACGGTTCCCTCCAATCGCACAGGGAACCTACGAACTCCATCCAATAAGATGTTTGTTGGAGAAACCTTTATATCAGATAAAGAACGAACGTTTACAGCCAGTTCTGCCGTTAATCCGTCTTTAGTTGCCAAAATTTTACCTTGCTGGATTTTATTTCCGGCATGAAAAACACCATTCTCATCAACAATACCTAAATCTTCAGGAATACAGGAAAAGGTGAACCCTTGTATATTTTTCTCAAGAACCTCGCCGTTCTTATTAAAAGAGTACAATGTCAATGGAGATAATGATATTTCGGATGCAGTGAGGGTCGGAGTGATAAAAGCATAAGAAGCCACTTCGCTGGATTCTTCGGCTGTAGAGACAACAAGCAGGCCATCTTCTACCGGGCGCACCGATCCTCGTTCGGGATAGTTAAGCATTTCATGATCCACAACAATGGCAACAGAACCACCGCTATCAAAATTAACCACATTCCAGGAACCATGAGCCAACATCCAGTTGGCAATATCAATGCAATTGACTCCTACACTGTTTCTTGAACCAGATTCCACGGTTACAATATAGACTGTTTTTCCATCTTGAGACATTCCGGCCATCACTCTGGCAGAAACCTCATACTCGCGTCCGTTTTCAAAATCATTGTATTCCCCGTCATGCAATTTTCCTTCATAAGCAATACTGGGATAGCCATGAAAAGCGTTTACTATATTTTGTGCAGGTGTTCCAAATTTACCATTAGCAAGTTTTTGTGAAATTGAAATCTTATCTCCTGCTTTAATTTTTCCATCGAAAGCAGTCAATTTACTTCCGCGGGCATATATTACATACTCAGTCTGACTGGTTTGCAATGGTGAGTCAGACACTTCCAATACTTCACAATCAATATCAGGACCGTTTAATGTCCATTTTGACAATGGCTTAATTTTTATATACTTTCCAGATTCTGTAAGCGTTAGTGCATTCAATCGATTGAATAAAATACAATCACCTGTGAGGCCTAAAGCTTGTGAATTAAAAAAATCGATCTTGACCGAACTGCCATCCGTAAGATTGACTTTCGCATCTAAATTAGGAGCGAAAACAGAAGCTGTTTTACCTTCAGAAATAGCAAAAAGAGAACGTCCCCATCCACTTGAATAGGGGATTTCTCCGTTATTTACATTAACTCCGATGCATATACCTTGTTCATAAGAGAAGAAATCATGATTAAACGCTGCGCAGACCTTATGATTCTGATATGTATTATTCTTCGACATATCCATTACTGTCTCTCTAGCCACATCGGGCACCTTATTATGAGACTGAACCTGCTCGATTTTGTTATTGGGGTTAGTCAAATCTATTGTTGTAACCCAAATCAATAATGGTTTATCTTTATAGCGTATCTTTGTGAATTGAATTCCAGGGCCTAAAGAATGATGTTCCAGAGTATCTGCAATTCCCCAGTTGGGAGCTTGTGCATTTACAGATAAGGAAAAGATGAAAGCTAAAAAGGCTGAAAGTGTTTTTTTCATGATCGTCTTATATTTAAGGATTGTATCTTATATTTTCATGATTTTGCAATCAATTATTTCACTACTTTACATATATCCACCGAATGAAACATCAGCAAACAGGTTCATATTGAATGGACCGAGATACACAAGTAGATTAAGAGAGAATAGCTTGCTTATATTTTCATAAACATCCCTATAAACTATATTTCTTCTGTACAAAAGAATTAATTCTTTTGTACAGAAGATTGATTTGTTCTGTACAGAAGAATACATTCTTTTGTACAAGAATACAATAAAACAACTACTTAATTATTATTTTCACAGCCTCTGATTTATTTCCACTATGCAAATTCAACAAATAAGTACCCGATGCAATTCCCTGGAGCGGTAGTCTGATCTCACCAGATTGTCCACTTTCCAGTCTTTCTGAACGGAGCAGTTTACCGGTAAGTGCGTACAATTCCATCCGAACCGGTTTAAGTTGATCAACGGCAAAAGCTACATAAGCCACTCCTTCCGTTACCGGATTAGGATAAACTCTTAGTCTGGAAATCAATTCCGGATTGAGGATGCCAACTGTTGTGTTTCCATATATTAAAGAGAATTCCTTTACTTCAATATCATACACTTCCCCAGCTATCTGAGTCGTAGGATTTATCATCAGTTTTAAGCCTTCAAAACGAACCGGATAACAGGCACGGTCATTTATGTCAGTAAGTAATTTACTCATCGGCATGCTTAAAACATATTCCTTTCCCAATTCAAAACCAGTAAATTCGAGGGGTGAATACGATGTCTGATTGTTAGCTCTTACAGTTACAAGAGCTTTAAGCACACCTGTTCTACCGGTATTTAAAACAACTTTCATGGAATCAGGAATGCTGTATAAGGGAAATTCTTTATATAATTGGATATATGGAGAACGTCCAGAAGAGTAAGTATACTTCATTGTAGTTGGGAAACTTGTCGAAGTAATAGACGTATTCGATATATTCGATGATCCCTTCACTGTCCAGGTAGAAAGATCGGTAATCTTGTCAACAGATAAAACATCTGATGAAGGAATTTCCACAATTACTTTCTGAGTAAGTTCTACGCTGCCAAGTTTTCCATGAATGTAAGTTGTTCCATTAGAAACTCCTTTCAAAATGCCATTGTCCACAGAACAAATTGCAGAATTGTCAGTTGTCCATGTTAATGCCTGAGGAAGAAGTGGCATCATTGTCTCACCTACTAAAGCTTCCACCTCAATTGCGTATTCGTGTTTCTGATCTACCAACACGGAATCAAGTCGCAAGGAAGGGATTGCCTCACCATTTAAATCAATCATAACAGAGGTTTTTACTCCATTATAATCCGCTTGTAAAGTTCCGCTTTGGGTACCTGAAGCAACAAAAGCGCCAGAAGTATTAATCTCACCTAATGCAGCTGAACAAGAAAGTTGGACACCTTTAACATCTGTATTGATTAGAGTTCCATATTGATTATATCCATAGAATTTTGGTGAAAAGACACCATAACGTGGCAATGAAATAGAGCTTACAGAGCATTTGATTTCAGAAATAGTATTATCTGCCGGAGAAGTATTAACTGCATAAATTCCATTACAAACAGCTCGTTCAGAACCATCACTAGGATTGTTCATTACCCCGAACTCTTTTATATACATAGCGCTAGAGCCTCCACCATCAAGATTCAGCGCGTTATATGCACCTGCACTCTTCATAATATCAGCTAATTGCTTAGTTGTTGTTCCATTGGATAAACCGGAACGACCATCAACAACACAGAAATAAACCTTACCTTGATCCTGAGAATAACCAATTGATGTTCTTGGATGAAGTTCTGCCCAGTCATTGTCAGTTACAACACCTGATTGAAGAATCATACGGTCACCACCAACCATTGCATTGATCTGTGGAGAACTTCCTAAGGTTGTCATATTTACTCCCAGATAGATTTCCACTTCATCATTTACATTCAACTGAGTTAAAAAAGCATCAGCTGTTCCATGGCTAGATAATACAGCATGATTAGGTAAAATAAGCATATTTCCTTTAGCTAACTCTTTTTTTACCACTTTAGCTTTTATGGTTGTATTAACATTCCATTTTGTATCGGCAGGAAGCTCAACTAAAACTTCCGTTCCGTAAGAGTTAGTGTGAGTATAATTACCGTTTAGTGTATTATAAAGAATAAGTTGATTTGTACCTCTGGTTGTATTAACATTATTAATTGCTAACGTTTGAGTCCCGAAAGTACATTTACTGCTGGTAAATGCTGCAACATCCAACATTGGCACAGAACCTGCAAATGCCATATGAGTAGAGTTTGTTGGAGTACGTGCTATCTGACCTTCAACAATACATCCGTGAATAGGATATCCAAGATTAGCTGCTGAGGTATCAAAAAAGTCTGCATTTGTTCCGGCAAAATAAACGGCTCCCTCTTTGCTTTTGCGGATAGCCATTGATGAAGTCCTTTCAGTTGTAATTGTAGAATCTTTACCTAATACAGATTCAAAGCGTATATAAGGATTCTTAGCGTCTACCTCAAGCATAAAGACACGAAGTACCTTAGTTGATGTATAATATTTAAGAGCCGTATAATATGAACCTGGCCCTACTTTCATGTGAGACAAGGTATCTGTCTGATAAACGACACCACCTATGGTGATATCATTTCCTTTACCTGCAAAGGTAAATAGACAAAAACAAAAAATAAGAGATAGAGTAGTATACAGTTTTTTCATAAGTATATGTATTTAATGCGAGAAAGAAGAGTGGAAGAGTGATAAAGTAAAAGGGTGACTACATAGATCACCCTTTTATTTAAGTTTAAAAAAGAGCAAATTAATTATTTCACATTAACTTTTGCTGTTACAACTTCTCCGTTGGCAGTAATTGCTTTTACAATGTACATTCCAGGAGCCAAAACAACTTTACTTGCGCTATTCAAAGCAGCTACTTTCTGACCAGCGAAGTTAAATACTTCAACGTTAGCAGCTTCAGACAATTCGATGCCATTAGCAGTAGCAACAACGTTCAATGCAGCATCTGCATGATTCTTACTGATTCCTGATTGAGTAGGAAGATCTTTTGTCAAACCAAACTGGTAAGCTGCAACTCCACTCTTATATGCATATACATAAAGTGTAGCAACAGTTTTAGCAGGATTTACTTCGATGCGAGGCAATGCTGTACGAACAGCATTAGACGCTTTTCCTAAACCAGCTTTAGGGAATTGGAAATATTTCTGCATACCGGTAAATTGCATACCTGCACCAAGTTCACACAAGTTCCATGCCTGGTATGGAGAAACAGTGTTATTAGAGTAAATATATGTTACGAAGTCTTTACCATTGATAGAGAATTCATCTACACCGTTATTTCCAATATTTAATGGAGCACAATCAGTAGCATTAGCAAAACCATCTACAATTACACCATTCATGTCATACAGAGTTGCAGCAGAGTTAAATCCATCCAGATAGAAAAGGTCATTATCTACCGGACATACACGTGGTCCAGTACCATTAGTCTTTGCAGCAACTGGATAATAACTTTGTATAGTTATAAATTCAGGATTGTTCCCGTCAAGGACACCACCTTTAATATCCCAGCGAAGTACCTGGTCACCTGCACCAGCGATATCACCAGCAATAGCAGCCATCAGATATCCATCACCTGTTACGTCTCCATAAACACCAAATGCATCAATACGGAATACATCAGTAAGACCTGTTAGCAAACAATCCAGAACTTTTGTACCTGTTCCGTCTGCAAGATTAATATTCCAAACCTGGAAACTTTCTTTTGCAGCATTTGTTTGTAAGTTTGCAACAAGTACATGTCCTGCATCATCAACCTGAATATCATTACAAACACCAAAAACCTTGGTTACCTTTGCTGTATCATTCAATGCAAATACATTGCTAGCTAGAGCAACATTACGTTTGAATGCACCGGTTGCTCCATCATAAATCAAAATGTTTCCACTTGTAGATGTACCACCGCGTTGACAGAACAAAAGTTCACCGTTACGAACAGCCATACCTCTGGCCTCACCTATGTCAGTAATAATTTGTTTATTATTAGACAATTCAGACTGAATCCAAAGATTCCTCAGTTCATATCCATTTGTAGGATTGTAAACTGCTGTATCTTTAACGCCTGTTTGTGCGTTCATTGATGCTGCGCCAATAAACAGAGCAGCAACTCCAAGTAATACTTTTTTCATAATCTTAAAATTTAGTTAAACAATAATCACAATTTATATTGAAAAACAATATATTCTATTTAATTAGTTTAAGGGTTTCACGTTTACCGTCCGCCTCAATAAATATCAGATAAATTCCGGCTGGCACATTCTGAATAGAAAGATCTATAACATGCTGACCTGCAGGCATAAGCTGATTCAGAGACATTAACTGAACTCCGGATACTGAATTCAGACTAACAGAAATTTTAGAAGATTCGCACAACTCAACAACTAACTTTTTATCGCCTGCACCTGAATTGATTATATAATAACGGTTTGCCTCTTTTTGTATATCTTCAATTCCTGTAGGTAACTTATAAGTTACTTGAATGGTATCAGACCAGTTTGTAACAGCCGTAATAATATTCCCATTAGCATCTTTATCATTGTATTCAGCTCTTGCTCTCACGTAATAAGTTCCGGAAGTAAGACCATCGTATATCGTTTCATAAACAAATGGATCAACCAATTTGATCTTAGTTTGTCGAGGAGAAAAACTATTTGAAGAACATAATTCAATTCTGAAGTTCTTTGCTCGTGGTTCTTCATTCCAATTAACTTTCAACGTACTACTCTCAATAGTACTTCCGTTTAATGGAGAAGCAATCTGAGGTACATCAGGAACACGGGCTTCTGTAGTAAAGTTTACGATAGGAGTATATGTCTCAACACCATTAATCATAGTCTTCACTCGGAGGTAATATGTTTTTAGTCCCACCAAAACACCTGATGGAAGTTGGCAACTATTTGTGTTATATTTTGCACTATATAAAATCAATCCATCCGAGAAATTGACAGCTGAAGCAATCTCTAGCTGATATGTTGCATCTGCGCCAGCATCTGTCCAGGAAATCTGTGGAGTCAATGCAACATTTTCAGCTGCATTTATAGGCTGAGCAATGCAGAAGGTATTGGGAACAAAAGAACGTGCTGCGGAGGCAAGACTAATTTCTCCGGCAGTTTTTGTTTTTACTCTCCAATAATATTTTTGTCCATTCAACAAAGGCTTCAGATTAGTCGTTGAAAAACTGTTCGTATATACTTCACGAGCACAAATCAAATTGGAAAAATCTTCTTTTTCTGATATCTCAATAATATATGAAATAGCACCTGACACAGGCTCCCATGTAAATACGAAAGGATACAATGAATTACTCTGGTCTGCAGGGTAGTCCTGAACAGGAGTAGAAGCTGCAACACAAGAATGTCCCATAATCACGGGTGCAAATTCATTTCCATAACGATCCATTACTGCTACAGCAAGGACTTTGTCGGTCAAATTAAGGGCTCCGTTTATTGTAAAGGACGGTTCATATGATACACCTAATAGATATTGAGAAGAATTGAACACCTCCGGACTCTCAACCTGATTAGCAGGAATTGCATAAACAGAGTATTGAGCATTTCCAGTCACCGGTGTCCAGCTTAATAAGGACCCATTGAGGGATATATTACTGACAGTCCCAGGATTTGTTGTATTTTTCCAGTGGATAGCAGGAGCCAATGCCTTATTTGTAAATTTATAGCGCTTCAGATAGTCCACAAAACCTGCAGTTGCATAAACTTTAGTAACCGGATAAAAAATACTTCCCGGTGCATCATTCTTATCACCATTTCTATTTGCATCAATCTGTAAACCGACTTCAGTCGAAACGAAGCGGGTTTGAGGAGCAGTGTTCTCAAACAGAATCGCTTTTTCTGTGTTTGATAAAGCTGCAGCAGGCAAAGTAACGCCATCAATCTGTACAGGTTGGGTAGATGAAGAGGCTGTTAACGCACTTATTGAATGACTTGAATAGAAATGTTTCCCAAAATGAAGCGCCACATCAGACCACCAAGGTGCTAACTTGTTATAATCAGTCGTACCCGATCCAGTTGTCCAATAAATCTGAGGAGAAATATAATCTACTGTTCCTTCCTTCAGCCATGCTACAGGGTCACAATAGATGCTGTTATAAGCATAACCACCTGAGATACCCTGAGGTAGCGTCAGCCCGTATGAAGCCGCGATTTCGGGAGTTACATCCCAAATACCTGCGGGAGAAACTCCGAAAGTAACATAAGGCTTCACCTCTTGGATTGTATTGTAAACCTGAGCAATCATCTTGTTGACATTAGATCGTCTCCAGTCAGCCAATTTTAGTCCTTCGGGATTGTATTTAGAGAATGCATCCGCATCTTCAGCAGCAGTAGTACCCGATAGATAGAAATAATCATCAAAGAGGATACCATCAACATCATAATTGGTAACAATTTCCCGGATAATATCAGAGATGCGATTTCTTACTTCCGGCAATCCGGGGTTTAAGATTGAAGCTCCATTGTGAGCAAGTACCCAGTCTGGATGATCAACATTATAATCACCCGGTTGACCACTCCATTGGCCAACTTGAGACTCAAAACGATATGGATTTATCCAGGCATGAACTTCAATACCTCTTTTGTGACCTTCCTGAATAACAAAAGCAAGAGGATCATATCCAGGATCCATTCCACGAGTCGCAACTAAATCAGAAGACCAAGGTTCATAACTAGACTTATACATAGCATCACATCTGCTCCGTATCTGAAAACAAACTGCATTCATATTAGCTGAAACCAACGAATCCAGGATTCTTGTCATCAATTTCTTTTGAACATTTATTTCCTGTTCATTTCCTGTAGAAGTAATCTTCGATTTTGGCCAATCCAATTGCCATACAGTTGCAAGCCAGGCTGAGCGCATCTCTCTTTTAGGGGATTGCGAAAAAGCTATTATGCCTATATGCAATAATAATAGCGAAAGAATTATTCTTTTTATGCTATGGTCAGTCATAGAAGGTAAATTATTGTGGTTATATTAGCTGATAGCTACTAAGAACAGCAGCTATCAGCTTTATTTGTTTTAGAATAATTTTGCTTTGGTGTGATTGATTGCAACACCGTATATTTCAACATTGTCGATAATAGATTCAATTTTATTCGCTGCCGGATTATATCGTTTCAAACCTGAAGCCACAGTTGAAGTAGGATCTTTACGATAACCGAAATAAACAGAACCATCCTCTGGGTCAAGAACCATCTGACATACATCCACATACTCACCGGTTGAACCTTCGCTATCAGAAATCAAGGCCTGAATTAGAGTTCCGGGATTAGCAGGAGTAATTTTAAATGGATCTTGGAAATCAGCAATTGATGCTTTATAGATACCTTTTTCACGAATAGCATAATACACCATTCCTCTAGTTTCGTCAACTACAAATGATTTTATGTAAAGCCCGGAAGCTAATACAGGATAAGGTTTGTTCGCTTCACCGGTAGAGATTGCACTAGCAGAGATATCACTTTCCTTGAAACGGTATATACCTACCCCGTTATAAGTTTTAGACCACCACCATGTTCCATCTTTCAATTTAGTCATACAAGCATTCATCGCACCGTATTGGTATCCAACATTATAATATTTCAATCGATCGTTCTGAACATAATATGAGAAACGTGAATCATTACGATCCAATGACATATTTCTTGATGTTTTTGGAACCCTAGTTATACCAGTATTACGATCGGAGAAATAAAGGTCATTTCCATCAATGTATCCATAGAATGGGTCGTTGAAAGCTTGTTTAGTATTTGTAAGCAGGGTTTCAATCTTACTTCCATTGTATGCCACAACAGATATTGCACCATCGCCTAATACACCATCAGCGTCATTGATATAAGTAAACTGTTTACCTGCATCAAGGACATACAGACATGAATCACTGAATAATAGATTCATCGGGTGTTGTCCTGATTTAATTCCTAAATTGAATGGTTTGTTTTTCATTCCTTGAGGTAAATTAGGGATCAGTTTCATAGCCATCAGATTTCCACCTTTCACTGCGTAATAGATAGTTTTAGCCGGCTGATTGTAACCAACCTGAACATTAACGACCCCTTCTTCGAGAGAACGACCTCCTAATTTAGTCTTTAAAACAATTTTTTGTGAACCAACATTCTTAAATCTCAATTGACCAGGATCTGATCCCTCAAATTGAGTAATTTCTTTGCCAGTAGCATCAATAGTACCTTCCGGTAAAACCCAGGTAAAGTCAACAGGTAAATTCTGCGGGTTGGGTAAATAAACGGAGAAATGAACTGGTACAGAATTTACCTCACAGAGTCCACCTTCTATAGGATCAATCGTAATCGTTGGGAAAATGTCACTAATCAGAATCTTCTTAGTAACAGTACCTTCACCTTCAACTGTCAGTTTCACTTCATAAGTTCCTGCAACCTCAAAGATATGCTTTGGATCATTTTCTGTTGACACTCCGGATCCATCACCGAAATCCCAAGTACAAGCGCCTTTTGCCTCTGAGATATTTGTAAACTGGATGGTTGAACCAACCAGATAATCAATCTTATAATTGCCATCCACATTGTAAGTGAATGCAACCTTATCACCAGGAAAGTTTTCATAGAACGGGTTGTTCTCTACACATCCCGTCAGTGATAAGGTAAGCAGTAGAACTGCAAATAAATATTTAGTAAATTTCATAGCTCTATGATTTATATAATTTCAATAGTGAACTTTTCTGTAATACCTTGATTCTTCTTTTTATCGAAGACTCTGAAAGTAGCCCCTGCAAAATATGACTTTAAATAATTAATCATATACTTCGATTCAGAGGATTTATAAATCAGGTTTTCAAATGGGATAACATCAAATTTACTTTTCAAAGTCGCAACTTTATCGTTTTTAATAAACTTATCCCAGCTTGCACTATTATTATTGTAAACGGAATCCACGCAAGCGTTAAATTCCTCTACTGTAACATTTCCAGCTGTTACCAGAACCGCGCGATAATCAGACAAGTATGTTGCTTGAGCAAGTTTCTGGTAGAGTCCACTTTTAAATGCAGTCGCAAATGTATCAGGGAACAGTGTTTGAAATTTCGCATTATCAAAGTCTCCAACCTCTTTCCATTCTATCGGGCGCAAAGTATTGCTGACAGGGAATTTGCCATTAAATATATATGCTTTTTTATTGCTATCCCAGTAATTCTCGGAATGAACATATGAAATAATTTCCTGATTTTCTCTTGATAGAACCGATTTATCAATGGAGAGAGAATAGTTAAAGCTTACAATAGGGCATGTTGCACTCATAGTTGTTTTCTCGGTCAGGTCATACCACACAGCCATGTCTTCCACTTCCTCGCCATTTGTATAATACTGGGCTTTAAATTGGAGACTATCCCCGGCTTTCACTTTTGTACTAGACAACTCCCAAATTGTCTGAGGTACTTGCTGGCCAATTCGGGCCCAGCCATCGACAGGGTCATTAATTTCGCAGGCAGTAAAGCCTGATGAGCACAGCAATAATAAGGCGATCTTTATTATATTTTTCATGTTATTATACAATTAAATTAGTTATTTATGTGCATCAGAATAAATAGCCCAAATCATAGGTTTCTTTAGCCAATCGCTACTTTTATAAGCACCAAGCCTTTCCAATTCAGCTTTATTGTATTTTTCCTCAGTTTCAGGGTCATAGTTAATCCGCTGTATCCAAACCTCCTTAACAGTTCCATCAGGATTCTTTTCAGTGCACCAATAAGGTTCGTACAAGTTATAAGGACGTTTCAATCCCGGATAAACAATGACTCCATCATAGGTTTTCTTGTTTACATCATTGCTGTAATTGTATCTTCTTAAATCTGTCCATTGTTCTGGCTGCAAATACATACAAACGTATTTCTGAAGCATTAGATGCTTAATGGTAAACGCATCACCTTCTGGGAAATATTTGTCTTTATATTTCAGATCAAAATAGTTGCTTTTGTATTTAGCGTTTATAACACCATAACGGTCCATATTCATATTAGCAGCTTCAATAGCTAATGTTCTGGCAGCAACTTTATCTCCTTTCCAGTATTCTGCCTCTGCTTTTATTAACAACAGTTCTTCGGTTGTTATCAATGGAATATATCCATTATCCTTTGTATACACACCAGCATATAAATCAGGATAGTTCGATTCTTTGTAAGAAACTCCCATTCCAATATTATTTTCCAAATAGCGGTATTTGATTGCAGCATCTCCTTCAGGGCCCGCTCTTTTAGTCATCATTTTCTCGAGACGAGGGTCTTCTGCTTGTCCGATTGATGGGCTTGGCTTATCAAAAACGCCTAAAATATTTACACAAAAGTACTTTGAAGCTATTGCCTTATCCAATTGATTATCACGACTTTCCCAACCATTAATGATAGGTTTGGATAATCCCCAAGGAGAGCTCTTCACACCTGTTCCGCTATCATAATTATATCTTGGTTCTTCCCATTCAGCAGTATTAGCAGCGTCCACAGCATCGATAATCTGCTGGCAGGTAGCCGGAGTATTGTCCCAATTTGGAAGTTTACGCAACAGAATACGTGCTTTTAAAGCATAGGTAAATTGCTTCCACTTCTTTAAATCACCTGAGAAAATACGGTCCATTTGTTTCGTGATCTTAACATTTGTAGGTGCATCTGTCCAAGCAGGATCATTGTACAAAGCAATCAATTCATCAGATTCCTTAATCATCCATTCGTAAATACTTTCCTGGGTGTCATATTTAGGGGAGTTTGATTTATAAGCTTCAGAACGAGGCATATCACCAAACATATCAGTTGTTAGCTGAGTAGACATCAAACGGATTGTACGGGCAATTAATATAAAGTTTTTAGAGTTGATCTTTTCTGCTGCTTTAATCAGCTCATTAACGTTTGTCCCTATATCAAAGAAATGTCTTCTCCATTGGGGATGTCTATTCATTGTCAGGAATTCCCATCCGCTCTTATAAGCATAAGATCCGGTTTGACTCTTACCACCAGTTGTCAATGCCTGAGAAAGGTAAGCACCATACTCAGCATGGTCGTAATTTATCTGAGATGAATAAAAGACTACGACAGGTAACAATTGTTCAGCTGTTACTGATGATGCTTTATCTGGATTCTTATTATCATCAAGCATGTTTTCACAGCTCGAGAAACCCATTCCAAGCAACAATGCCAGTGCAAAATATTTTAATTTTCTCATAATCATAAATTTAGAAAGTTGCGTTTAGTGTAAAGTTAAAGCTACGGGTATTCGGTACCTGGAAGTTATCAATACCAGCACTTCCGGTACCACTTGCAGAACCTGTACTAATCTGTGGATCTGAACCAGAATACTTGGTTAACAAGAACAGATTACGTCCTGTGAGTGTTGCTTTCAATCCTTTAATGGCTGTCTTCTTTAAGAACCGAGAGAAGTCATAACCCACTGTTACATAGCTCAGACGTATATATGATCCATCTTCAATAAAGTTTGAACTTACTGCATAATAGTAATTATTCATGTTTGTTTGATTAAAGATGATTGGTTTTGTATTTGGAACATAAGTACCGTCTGCTTGTTGAACAACCCCATCAACAATGATTTCACGGTTTCTGTATTTTTCTAATGATTTATGTTGACCACTTGAGAATAGTGAACGTCCGGTTACATTAACCACATCACCACCCGATCTTGTATCCAACAGGAATGATACCGATAAGTCTTTCCATTGGAAAGTACTTGTTAAACCTAACAAGAAGTCTGGTGAACGGTCACCGATCAAAATACCTTTTGCAGGGTCAATAATTGGATATCCATCTTCATTACATATAATCTTTCCATCAGGACTTCTCTTATAATCTTTACCTGAAATCGCAGTAGACGATCCATGTAAGAAAGCAGTTGGGAAAATATCACCATACTGACCACCTTGAATTTCAGTGATTCCATCCGGCAAGCTTACAACCCTTCCTCTATTTAAAGAGAAGTTTGCACCAGCTGTCCATTTAAGATCTTTATTCATGATAATATCCTGTGAAAGCTGAGCTTCAATACCATAGTTTTCAAGTGCTCCTTCATTACGGGTCTGTAAAATCATACCAGAGGCAGGTGATACGCGAACAGTCACAATCTGATTTGAAACGGTTGTTGAATAATAAGCAAGATCCAATCGGGTATGATCGTTAAAGAATCTCAGGTCAGTACCGATTTCCCACGATTTTGTCATCTCTGGAAACAGTTCATTGGAAGAACCAACTGCAGGATCTACTCCAAAGCCTCCATCAGGGAAGCTGCTCCATTGCTTAAAGCTCCTATCAAAGCGGTAAAGAGGACCTTCTTTTCCTACTTCAGCCCAGTTTCCGCGAATCTTCCCATATGAGAAAGTGCCATTTGATAAATGGAACAATTCAGAGAAAATAACCCCGGCAGTTACTGAGGGATAAAAATAACTCTTTTGAGTTAATGTAGATGACATATCTTGTCTGGCTGTTCCACTAATATGGGCAATCCCTTTATAGTCTAAACGAACTTCTCCAAAATAGCCGAACTTATTTTGTTTTGTATGATAAAGGCTTATTCCATAATCACTTGATCCATCAGTAGTTAAACTACTATCAGATATATTTTGCATGCTGTAAAAATCGCCTGGCAAAAGGAATTCAGCTCCACCAAGATTTGCACTCTCACTTTTTACATTCTTCATTTCAGCTCCAGCCAATAGATTCACTTCGAGGTCCTTATTCAAATTAAACTTATAAGTACCTACACCCTGCAAGGTCATCATCGATCCGTTGCTAGGAGAATAAACATATTGACCAAACAGATATTGTTTAGTATCTAATGCTGATGGGTTATTAAAATCGTTACGTGAAAATCTGGGAGTAGTATAGGCATCGTAAGTAGAGTACGAATTATCATAGCTTACTTTTCCAGACAACACCATATTCTTAATCGGTTTCCAATCTATGCTTCCCTGCAAAATGTTACGAGTTGATGTAGTTTTACTTGAATCTTCATATCTTGACCAATTAGGATTCATCGGAACTCCAAGTTTCTCGTCATCTGTTAGTCCGTTCATATTAAATAGCCAGCGGATTGCACCCGCATCTGTCTTATAGTTCCTCATGTCATCTGTAATAGGCCATGAATAAACCGACCCCATACTATTTCCAAAGCCACGAGATTCAGACTCATTATAATTAGCCTGCATTGAAAAACTCAAATACTTTGATACATTGTAACTGGCTTTCAGCAGGTAACCAAATCTGTTCTTGTAATCATTATGAACTACACCATTACTTCTTGAGTAATTCGCAGAGGCATACGCAGTAAACTTATCTGTACCACCAGACGCGCTTACGTCATATTTATCATAAAAACCAGTGCCTAGGAAGTTACCAACATTATCATAAATGGCCTGATCAGGAGACACTAAAGGTCCCCATCCACCAGTTGTTAGTTCCTTATAGAATCCCTGAGACCCTGGAGTATAAATTTGCTGAATTTTAGGTACTCTTACAGCATTGTCAATTTGCACACTCGCGTTTGCATTTACTACCACTTTGCCGGCTTTTCCGCTTTTGGTTGTAATCAAAATCACCCCATTGGCAGCTTCCTGACCATACAACGCAGAAGCAGCAGCTCCTTTAAGTACGTTCATGCTTTCAATGTCATTCGGGTTAATGTCGCCAGCTGAAGTTCCTCCACCCCGCATTGGCATACCATCAATAATGAATAATGGTTCATTGCTCTGAGATGGGTTGATGGAAGAAATTGCACGAATAACAATCTGAGTAGATGCATTTGGAGATCCACCTGTGCTAGTGGTCTGCAAACCTGCAATCTTACCTTGCAGCGAGCTGACAAAGTTAGCCGACTGTCCGGCAATAATTTCATCAGAACTTAAACTCTGAACTGCGAAATTTAGTTTTTTCTTCTCCGATTTAACTCCCATTGCAGTAACTACAATCTCTTCAAGCTGAATTGAAGAAGACTGCAATTCGACGTTGATTACAGACTGTTTTCCAACCTTTACTTCTGTCTCTTTTAGTCCTACGTATCTGAAAACCAACGTTGAATTATCGGAGACCTTGATTGAATATTTACCATCTAAATCGGTCATTGCTCCCTGTGTAGTTCCTTTTACCATAACAGAGGCACCAATTACAGGCATCTTATCCTCAGCAGAAGTCACCACACCGGTCACTGTTCGCTGAGCAAATCCTACTACAGCTGAAAGGAAAAACAACAGAAGAAATAGCTGTTTTTTCATAATCATATTTATTTGTTAATATTAGATTTATATTATGTATTCTACATGTTCTCCAACTTTACTTTAATCTATTTATTTTCAGATAATGTAAGCTATAAAATAACAAATGCTCTTATTATACAATCCCATTATATCAAAACAGCTCCCCACCATTACGCGAGAAGGCTCAGATAAATAATTCTATAAAAAGAATGTTTATGCTCATTAATTTTCAATCATTTTATAAGTAATAGATTCTAGTAATAGTTTTAATTATAATTATAGTTTTTACCTTAATATTGATTCAACAAGTATTTTAGAATATAAAAAAGCCACCATCTCTAACTCGCAATTAATCAAACCATTAATAAAATAATAATTTCCCTATATTCTTTTCAAAAGCAAAGTAGTAAAATCATTATTTACAAGATTGAAAAGCACAATCTCTTTCAGTTGACATTTTTATATTGATTATTATATGCAAACATAAGCAAAGTATTTTTAAAAGCTGCAACGTTTTACTGCAAAATATTGTATTTAATATTTAAACAATGTAAATAGATGTTTTCATATATTAATTATATGTTTTAGAGCAATAAAATTGAAGATTAAAGACAAGTATATAGTGTTTCAATTAATAGAAAAGACAAATAGAATATGCCAATCCTATTAACTTTCCACGTGGATAAAACAAAGATAAATAAACCATCTTAAATTTGCAATAATTAATTAATTGAAATAGGATTTTAATTTCAAAAAAAATAATTGAACCAATCATTAGCAGAGCTTATAGATATAAAGCTTATAAATATTAAGAAAGCATCACAACAAATTTAGTCATATAAAAGAATAGAGGTTTAATTATTATCTCATAACAAACAAAAAGGCCGCTTCAACGTATTGTTCTGAAGCGGCCTCTATTAAGATATAGACATTAAGGTTAAAATTTATTTTCCAAAGAAGTTCAGAATGGTGCTCATCAACTGTACACGCTGTGAAGCTGTCTTTAAAGATTCAAATGGAAAGCCGAGAACACAGGTTTTGTAATCTCCGGCATAGGCAACACCTGCACTCAGATTATTCTCAGAATATCTGAAAACAGTATACGAATCGTTGCCGGCAGGTTCAAGTGCATCAGGAGATTCTACCACATAGCATTCGGGGTTGAGTTCGCTATAGAATTCATATTTACCTTTCAGCTCAGAATAGGGAGAAGCCACGCTCTTCACTTTGCCCGTAATTGCAGCCTGTCCGGTTCTCCATTTATACTTTAGTACATTCGTTGCAAAATCTTTATCTGCCTGATCGGGGGCATCATTATCCCACAAGTCGGAAGCTACAAAGGCCCCGGAAACAAACAGATTGCCTTTATTCGAGCAAAAATCGCGGATGACACTCTGTAGCATAGCTGGAAAAGTCTTGAATTCAAGTGGATGAACACCACCACGACCGCATTTTGTAAGACGCTGTTTCCCCAAAATCAAATCAACATATTTGTAATCGGTCAGTTTCACCTGACCATCCATAACCGCCTTACTGCTGCAGGAAACAAATGAGTAACCTGATTGAGCAATAGCCTGACCATGAACGGCCGGATAATCGAAACTGTTTCCGGCTAGAACCTGCGTTTCATAATTTGCGCGACTTGCACCAAATCCGGCTGCATCATCATCCATCCAAGGAATTTTGCGTCGGAACTCCGTCTGGTTTCCTATATATTTATAATCGGTTTTATAAGGAACTCCATGATCGAGTTCATCGTAGAAACCGGCAATGCCATCAGCAACAAAATCGGCCGGAGCACTAATTCTGTCGAATCCATTCACAACCAGCACAACACCCTTTTCATCAACCGACCGACAGGCAGAGAGAATTTCCGAAGGGAAACTCTGCCCTCCTTTATTTAGTGCTGCCACCTTATAACTATATATTTGGCCAGCTACTTGTTTTACATTATAACTATTCTTTTTCACCACAACACCGTTATCGAAATCCCCATCTCCAATTCGGGTATATACTACATACTGTTCGGCTACCGCAGTAGGTTCTAACGGGTCGTTCACTGGTTCCCAACTGAGTTCCACTTCATTTTCGCCTATAAAGCTGAGTGAAAAATGATCCACCGGCAATGGCTGAACCACATATTTTTGTTTATATTGAGAAGCCAGGAACTGCAACATACCTTTATATATAGCCCGGCTTACTGTGAAACGGAAACGTGGATCAAGGCCATAACGCATATCGGCAAAGTTCTGATGTGAAAGAAGCTCCAACAACATAGTCGGAACCTTTGGTACACGAGCTTCAAAATAAGATTGGTTCCACATTCCCCGACGGCTCCAGTTAGGTTCGTACAAATTCCGGATATCATTTACAATCTGCGACTGTATCAGGTCAGTCAGGTCTCTGGCGGCATACCGTGATGCACCATTCGCAAATTTACCTTCATCAGTATTAGTGCAGAAGATACCCAATGTGCCTATTATAGAATCGTTCATGGTAGTACCGGCATCGGTATGGAATGCAAAAGAAAGATCAACCGGAACCTTTAACCCTTCTGCCTGGGGATCAACCTGTGAACCACCAGCCAGATAGTTCACCCAAAGACCTCTTGATTTATAATCATCGGTATAATCATTTACCCCTTTACTTGGAGAGAATACAGTTTCCGGGAATCCAGCCCACTGCAACCAGTAGCGTGCGGCCTCTGTGTAACGGGGATACCCACTTGTCTCATACGGATAGTCCACTTTTGGAAGTACTTTCACCTCTCCCTGTGCTCCGGCATCCGAACTTTTCACATTTTCCGTTGCACCACTGTCAGCAATCCTACGAGCAATGTTTCCGTAACCACCACCAATCTTCACTGCATCCGCAGTAATTACTTTCCCAGACTTTGAAGAACGGTTGCTCAAAACGATTCTTGCATCGCTATTTTTCCCTGCATCAAAACTAAAATGCCCCAGATAAATCCAGGTTCCGCTTCCCATGGTCTGGTTCACTTTAAACTGAGAAACTCCACCTTTGTGATAAACCGTATATAAGGCATCATCTGCACTGTTCTCAACCGTTTTATAAGATACATAAACAGCATAACTACCCGCCTTCGGCAAATCGGGAGTCCATTCAGCAGTACTCTCCTCTCCTTTCTTTATGGTCTCAACCTGGCGGAAGGTTCCATCACGGAAAGGATTTTCTGTATTAATATAAAACTCCTTTTTCTGCGCAAAGCCAGATCCGGCTCCTTCCGACCATTGTTTTACTCCAAGCTTTTCGGCATATTTCGACCCTGCACTAAGAGAACCGTCATTGTCCACAATCACTTCGGTTGTATTGTTATCTCGTTCACGGGGCAATAACACATTAGCTCCGGCATTCTCGAGCATTGGTACTAAAAACGGGAGTACATAACTTTGGGTATAAAGATCCTCCACTGTTTGGAAAATACGTGCACGTTGCCATTCCCAGCGAGTCAGCTTGGGTTCATAGTAGTAACCATGGCTTTGCCACATGGCAATATGACGGTTCAACAATCCACACTCTGGACGAAACGGAACAGATATGCGCGAAATAAGTGGTTTTTCAATTTTATTTGTGAAAGTCAAAGCTTTCTTAGGTTTTTTAGTCCGTAAAGCCAGTGGGATAAGTTCTTCAATAGCATGTTTATCCGTAATCAGCTTCACCTCATATTTCGCATATTCTGCTGGAAGCAACTGTTTAATTCTGCCATATATTTCTGTTACATTATTTTCCCGAAATGAAATATACGAACAATTCATATTGGCATATAGCTCTATTGTATTCTTATTCACAGCGACAGAATCAACAGATATTTTTCCTACAGAGATCTCCTTGCGAGATGTCTCAGTAAGGAATTCTCCTATTGAAGCAAGAACTTCTTTTGAAATTCCCTGAGCACTAGCTGTCTGGAAAAATAATCCGGCAACCATCAAACTAAGAGAAGATTTAAGAATGGATTTCATATATATTTATTTTTGTTTTTTAATAAGCAAAACAAGACCGATAAAGGTAAATAACGCATTAAAAATCAATAGTTCATAACTGAAAGAGTATCCATTAAACCAAGCCTGTGAGTTTTTCTGAAGAATAAAGCAAAGCACTGGCGACAAGACTGCTACCAAAGGAACATATTTATCACGAACTTGCTTCTTCACGAACATCCCAAAAGCAAACATTCCCAGAATTGGGCCATATGTATAACTAGCCAGAATATAAACAGCATCAATCACACTGGTATTATTAAGCAGATTGATTACAATAATGACAAGTCCCATAACCACAGACATAGCCACATGCACCTTTTTACGCACTTTAGTGGTTTCTTCCTCCGTCTTTTTTCTTGTACTTCCAAGAATGTCAACAGTAAATGAAGTAGTCAAAGCTGTAAGTGCAGAACCTGCGGCCGAATAAGCTGCAGAGATAAGCCCCACAATAAACAGCACACCAACTGCCTTGGGGAAATAACCGTGAGTTGCAATTAACGGGAAAAGTTCATCGCTTTTTTTAGGAATCTCAATACCCGATTTTGTAGCAAATATATAAAGAAGAACTCCCAGCATGAGGAAAAGCAGGATAATTAAAACCTGACAAATACCGCTGGTAATCATATTTTTTTGTGAATCACGGAAGTTTTTACAACTCAAATTGCGCTGCATCATGTCCTGATCAAGACCTGTCATGGCAATCATTGTGAAGACTCCGGCAAGAAACTGCTTGAAAAAATATCTTTTATCATTAACATCATCAAAGAAGAATGTCTTTGAATAGTCATGTTCAGCAATTGCCTGCATCATTCCTCCAAAAGAGAGGTGCAGGTCGGATGCAATATAGTAGATACAGAAAAGAACTGAGCCAACCAAGCAGATCGTTTTAAGCGAGTCGGTCCAGATAAGCGCTTTTACACCACCGCGGAATGTATAGAACCAAACCAGTGATACGGTGAAAATTACATTCAGGAAGAAAGGAAGATGCAATGGTTCGAACACCAATAACTGAAGAACCACGCAAACCAAGAACAGACGGACTGCTGCGCCAAGCATTTTAGAGATAAAAAAGAACCAGGCTCCGGTTTTATAGGTTGAAACCCCGAATCGATTTTCGAGATATTCGTAGATTGAAACCAGATTCATCTTATAGAAAAGTGGAATAAGCAAGAAAGCTATAATCACCTGCCCTGCCAGAAACCCAAAGACCATCTGAAGATAAGCAAAATTATTCACTGCCACCATTCCCGGGACAGATACGAAGGTTACCCCTGAGATACTGGAACCAATCATGGCAAAAGCCACTACATACCAGTGAGATTTTCTGTTTCCTACAAAAAAACCTTCGTTATCGGCTTTTCTACCGGCAATATAAGAAATTACATATAAAAGAATAAAATAACAAATGATGGTTGATAGTACAAGAATTGGGCTCATATATATTTTTTATTATAAGAATCAAATCCAAAAAACTCTCTTATATTAGGTATCCTTAATTTACTTAAATCATACCGAAGGAATTAATCAGACAATAATTAGAAAGAGGATAGTCTTAAAGAGCCTATCCTCTTTCTTTTAGTTCATGGATTTAAAAGATTATTGCCACAGAGGGGTTTGAGATATAGTGTATCCTTTCGCACTATATAAATCAATCTGTGTTTTTCCGATTGGTGATAAATAAACACGGTCATCGAATGCATTTCTATCTTTAGCTCCTTCCGGGATATAGAATCCAACCATCTGACTGGCATTGGTCCCATCATAAGTAATAATATTGCCTGCAGCATTTTTCACTTTCAGGATTCCAATTTTTGCCTTTTCGAGATATGCTGGAACTTCTTTCGGGAAGTTAACCCAGACTCCGGCAAGATTATCAGGGTGAGTAGTGCAGTTCATATAATTAATCTTTTTCCAGCGCTTAATATCCAACAGACGTGAATGCTCGAAAACAAATTCCATTCTGCGTTCGCGACGAATTTCCCAGATCAAAGCCGGAACATCGCTATCGCGGTCAGGATCATTCGGAAGGGAAGCAAGTTGCATTGGAGCCGTTTTGGTTACACCTCTTGATATAGCAACTGCATCCAACGGCCTGTTACGGATTTGGTTAATTGACTTATCAATATCCGCCTGAGTAACTGCCGAACCACCTAATGTAGCAAGTTCAGCCTTTGCTTCTATCCAATTTAACAAAACTTCAGAGTATCTTAAAATTGGATAATCATTGGTATTTGTGTTGCTTCCGTACTTAGCGGGTACTGTTTTACCTACATAGTTAGTTCCCTCTCTGTCGATGAATTTACATGCATAAAGTAGAGAAACTGATTCAACTTTCGGTATATTCCAGAATGTTGCTTCAAAACGAGGGTCGCGTGTCTTAATCAGGTTAGCAAGATTAAACGAGTCTGCATTCGCAACACTTGAATTCTGCCAAACCTTACCATCATTACAAATAAATGCTTTTACAAGTGACAGGTTGGGTGCAGGTGACTGCGCTTCATTACCATTGGAGTATGAGGCCACATGGTGAGTAACGCTTTGAGAAGCATCATATTGTCTGTAAATCAGACACTCTTTGTTAGCACTAAGATCTTCCGAACCGAAAAGAGAACGGAAATCACTTGCAATAGCATACTTATTACTATTAATTACGATTTCGGCTGCATCTCTTGCAAATTCAAGGTACTTTTTCGCCCTTGCCTGGTCATTTTTATGGTATTTCTGCCATGTTCCTTCAAATAGCATCCAGCGAGCAATAAATCCTGCAACCACATATTTATTTACATATTGTGATCCATCGTTTGCACGTACATTATCCAACGCATATTTAAAATTAGCATAAACAGAGTCCATTACTTCACCACGAGGAGTTCTTTCCTTATACATTTCTGCATAATCTGTCTCATTAAAAGACTTTGGGTAATATGGCACATCCCCGAATGAGGCAACCAACATACTGTAGTCTAATGCCTTAAAGAATTTGGCAATACCCAACCAATGAGAAAAAGCTTCTTTGGTTAAATTGGGTTTTGCCACATTTTCAATACGGTTTATGAATAGATTGGATTTACGTACCCAACCAAAATACCAAGAAGGTCCGTTATATTCGGACATCCAGGTACTGCTACTTCTTGAATCAGGAATGCTCGATTCAAAGTTGGGCTGTACGTTAGAGGTCACAAAGTCGTCACTGAAGTTATAACCACGTAAGGGCGCGTAATCGGTTCCCCAACCTGAATTATATCCTACCAGGAAATTTGTATAGTATCCATTCGCAAACAACCGCAAATTATTTTCATTAACCCAATAGTTGGCATCATCCAGCTTATTCAGCTGTGGACGATCCAGCACGTTATCGTTGCATCCGGTAATAATCAGGATTACTGCAGACAGCAATGTTAATATATTCTTTTTCATTGTATTATTATTTTAGAAGTTAATTTGCATACCAAACGACAAACTCTTGAACATCGGAGTACCAACACCTGTACGACCTGAGTTATAGTTTGAGGAATTAAACATTGAATAACCAGAAATAACTTCAGGATCAATAGGAAGATCACGTAAATGATCAAATGTAAAGAAGTTCTCAAGAGCAACATAGATACGTGCCTTTGACAAATATGCCTTACTCAATAGACTTTGTGGAAGTGTATAACCAAAAGTGATATTCTTAATTCTCAAATATGACATATCCAACAAATAGCGAGATTGTACTTGCATATTGTTCGAATTATCACTTCCTGCCTGATTATAAGGACGTGGATAGAAAGCATCAGTACGAGTATCTTTCCAGAAATCTCCTGCTATAGCCTGAGGCATTGCACCATCTGAAGAGTTAAATCCTGGAGTAGTAAGGAAACCTGCTCCCCAGATATCCCGTTTACCTACACCCTGGAAGAATACAGAACAATCAAAACCTTTATAATCACCACCCAAACGAATTCCATATTCATAACGAGGAGTTGAGTTACCAATCACTGAAAGGTCACCATGATCATCTTCTGTATTACTTCCATTATTGATTTCTCCATCTCCATTCAAGTCAACAAACTTAACGTCACCCGGGCCAAAATAGAAGTCTGATGAGTTCTGAAGATAAGCCTGGTACACTGGTTTCTTACCGTCTATTGTCTTTAGTTTATAAGCTTTCTTTCCAGCATATTTTTGACTTTCAGCCGCAGTTAAAGTAATTAGCTGTGGTTTACCGTCGGCATCAAGTTCAAAATCACTGTACTGATACAGTCTGTCAGTTTTATATCCCCAGATATCACCGTAGGTTTTACCTTCATAATAGCTGTTAGTAACAGTTTTGGTTGCTCCTGGAGCATATTTAGTAATAACGGTTGTTGCATCAGAAAGAGTTGCTGTTGCATTAATGCCGATTCCATTTTCAAATCGATGATTAAAATCAAGGGCAATTTCCCAACCCCTTGTTCTCAGTTCTCCGTAATTTCCACTAGGAGCGCCAGATCCAAATGTATTTGCTACAGGGGCGCCCGGAACAATCATATTTTTTGTTGTACGTTGGAACCAATCAAATGATATCCCTAGCTTGTTATCAAACATACGAACATCAAATCCTAAATCCAATGTAGTGATATCTTGCCATGTAATATTTGCAGAGACAGCAGCAGGAGTTCCATAATAGATTAGTTTTGTTCCATTATTCAACCAAGAAGAAATTGTACTTGACATAGTTGGCACATACAATTCATTACTTACAGTCTGATCGCCAATAGTACCCCATGATCCTCTGAATTTCAACGAACTAATAGTCGGCTTCATCCATTCCAGGAATTTTTCTTCACTAGCTCTCCATCCTGCAGAGAAAGAAGGGAACCAACGCCATTTTAGGTCTGTTGGGAATTTAGATGAACCATCATAGCGAATATTCGCTTCAAAAAGATACTTATCCATCAATGCGTAGTTCAATCTTCCATAATAACCCAACTGAGACTCCCAGTAAGTTTCACCTCCGGCAGTTTGTGTTCCGGTTGCTAAATTAAACTGAGGATTGGTAATATCAATCAACTGTGTAATTTGCGACCAGTTGTTTGCAGTTTTTGATTCAACCCGGTTAATACCCGCCATTGCTTTAAATGCGTGGATTTCAGCCAGCTTAAAGTTGTAAGTTGTATAAATATTGGCAGTTTCTTGGGAATAGTTCTCCGAATTACGATAAATATGGTCCGGATTAGATCCTGCAGAAGTATAGGTCCAATTATTCAGCTGGAAAGCAGGCATTGCTCCTGTAGCTGTAGCATCAACAAGTTCTCCTGCATCGTTAACATAAAGTCTATTACCGTTAGCATCATTTTTAGCTACAGGGCTTGACCAAGAGTCTCGCGCTGTGTAACGTGTACCAGGTCTGTTCCAGATAAATTCCTGGTTAGCATGTGTAAAGTCAGCATCTACTGTCCAATTCTTTGTAATATTGATTGTAGCACCCAAGTTTACATTATTGTAATTAAATGTTTGATTTGCTGTGTTTGCTTGGGCTGATTCAGAGGCCGGACTTCTAACCAAATCACCATCTTCAGTTCCAAATGGCTGCAATGGTCCCCAACGATACAGATACAACCATGGGTCAGCAGTTGTAGAGTTAGTTACATATGCATATCTCTTATCACGTTTTGAATAAATCATTCCTGCTCTCACTGTAATGTATTTATTCAAGTCAGAACTTAATCTTAAAGAAGCATTATAACGAGTAAAATTATCTTTTTTAGCTGGCTTCATCATACCACTTTCACTCAGATAACCTAGTCCTATGTTGTAGGAAGTATTTTTAGATCTTCCGGCAATTGACAGGTTCTGCGTCATCGATGGAGCCCATTCTTTTACCATATAGTCATATGGGTTATAAGTTCTAACACCAATTTTACGATTACTAGAATCAACATACCAGTCGCGTCCAAATACAATAGGATCTCCTGATTTTACTGTGCCACCATATTTTTTCTGCCACTCCAGGGATTTGTTGTAGCTTTCGCGGGTAACATACCAAAATGCACCAGCAATGGTTTTACTTGATCTCTCCATGGCTTCTACCGTATATTCCAATGCATCTATTTGTCCCATTTGAATATCTTTGGCTACATTTTGCCAGGAAAAGTTATTTGAATACTGAACGTTTATACTTTCTTGTTTTGCCCCTTTCTTTGTTGTAATCAGCACAACACCGAACGCTGCCTTTGCACCATAGATAGATGAAGAAGCCGCATCCTTTAAAACAGAAATTGATTCAATATCATCGGGGTTCACCATTTGAATACTTGGAATTTCAACGTTATCCAACAAGATCAATGGAGCAGACCCGCCATTGATAGAGGCCAGCTGACCACGGATCTTCATAACCGGATCAGATCCCACTTCACCGTTTCCTATCATAATTGAAAGACCTGGAACAGACCCTTGCAAACCACGTCCTACATCTGCTATCGGGCGGTTTTTTAATGATTTGTCTACGTCAACAGAAGCTACAGCACCTGTCAGGTTCTCTTTCTTCTGTGTTCCATATCCTACCACAACAACCTCTTCCAGTAGCTCGGCATTTTCTTTCAGAGAGATGTTAACAGAGGTCTTACCGCCTACTGCAACTTCTTCTTTTTTAAATCCGATGTAAGTTACTATTAAAGTAGCATTTGGTTTTACTTTCAGGGTAAAACGTCCGTCTAGATCTGTCACAGTACCATTTTTGGGTGCCCCCTTTTCTGTGACACTTGCACCTATAATCGGTTCGCCGTTCTGGTCGGTCACGGTACCTCTCACAGTATTTGTCTGTTGCTGCTGTTCACTCACTCCAAGAGAAGCATTGGCAGTCCAGCCACTCGCGGTTGCATTCATACTTCCTGTGTTAGAGAAGAAGAAAACAATTGCCAGCGCAGTAAGGAGCTTCTTCGAAAAAACTCCCCGAGATTGTTTAATTGTGTTCATAATAGATCATTAAGTTTAACAAAATATATAATTCTTACTTGAATAAGAAATTGCATAATATCTAACCTCAGTAATCGGTCCAAGGTTTATTTACTTCAGTAATTCATCCACCCTCACAAACTCGTAACCTTTTGATTTCAATGCGTCAATCAGTTCATCAAGTATGTCATACAATTTGTCTGTCCGTTTGCTATCAGTACCAATATGAATTAACAACATAAATCCATTCAAAGTGTGTTTAAGTTCATAATTCATAATGTTTCGATATATCTCTTCCGAAGAACGATAATTCTTCATTTGAGGTACGGTATAATCGGCATTCGATGTGGTTCCCGGAGTAAAATTAATTAGTTGCACTCCAAGCTCAGTACACCAGTTGGATACATCCTGATTGTACCATTCATAAGCCGGAAGAAAGAATTTTTTAACAGGTGGATTTATTCCTGCTTTAGTCATTGTTTGGTAGTTATCTTGCAGATCTTTCCGGAATGCCTCGCGTGTAACAAGGGTGGAATCTCTTTTCCCCCAATCTGCATAAAGCAGGTGTTTATCCGAATGTGCTCCCAGATAGTGTCCTTCCTTCTGTAACTGATTTACCAATGCAGGAAATAAACGGTAAAAATCACCCGTCAGAAAGAAAGAACCTTTCACTTTCTCCTTCTTTAAAGTTCGACTAATTGTTTCACCCCCATCCGCAAATTCATGGCCGGTAAAAACCAATGCAATCTTTTTTTGAGAAGAGTCTCCCTGGATAATTCCTCCAAGGACCCGTCTAAACGGGCCCTGTAGGAGAAATTCTTCGGTCAGGTTATTATTATCAATACAAGAAAAGGCGGGAATGGATTCCCTTTCACTATCTATTATAGAATAAGAATGTAGTTGTGTAAAGGCAGAACCGGATACCGATTCAGAATGATTCCCAGAAACGAGAAACATATCGTCATCAGACAGACTGCTTCCCTGGTTAAAGCAACTCTCCTGAGATACCGAACCGAGGGACAGAAAAGACTGAAACAGTATTAGTCCTATTATTTTCATATTATAATAATACGAAGTTAGTTAACGTTTAATAATTGCAAACATAATTAATATAATTCAAAAGTTATACCTTTTATAGCTAAATTATTGTTCTCAAACATTAATTTATTTAAATTTAGTGCTCAGATGTAACCAAATATTGTAATTCAACCGGGCTAAACACCCCATACAATCAGTAATATAATAAGTCTCAAACGACATATAAAAAAAGTTCATCTATAAAAGAAATATTCATAAGCATGAGTTTTTTGTGCGCTGTACAAAAGATTGCATTCTTCTGTACAGAACATTTATTTCTTTTGTACAAAACAATTATATCTTTTGTACAAGAAAACTTTTTTTTATAAAGTAATATATTAGTTGTATCTTCGGAATTTTTATATTAACCTAAATTTAGTAATGTATATGAGAGAAACGATTCTGAAGATTGAAAAGAACGAGAGGTTGCTGGATGCGCTGAAGCGTGATGGAAAGGAGATGTTGCCCACCCGTTGCATAATAAACAAAACCCTGACCGGAATCGGAGCCACTTATTGCGAACTGACAAGCAACCGAGACTCAATAATAGTAGAACCTAACGTGCCGGTGATTGAGGGTAAAGTGAAGAAACACAAAAATCAGGTACTGGGGGTTTATGCCGGCATTACCGGCCAAGATATAGAGAGATACTTGCAAAAGCATAAAACCAGAAGAAAAATCATAGTAACTCCCGAAAGTTTTCAGCGAATGAAGGAGACATTACAAGAGCTGGGAATTGATATCTACAATGAGTTCTTTCTTTTATTCGACGAGTGTGAGAAACTGGTGCAGGATATCGACTACCGGGAAACCATAGAACTGCCGATGAAGGATTTCTTCCTATTTAGAAACAAGGCAATGGTTTCGGCCACTCCTCTTATTGCCTCCGATCCGCGATTTGAGGAACAGGGGTTTACCATGCTCCGGATTGTGCCCAACTTTATTTATCATAAAAAGATAAAGCTGATTGTGACCAACAATATTCTCGAGTCGTTCCTGGAAGAGGCCGAAAAGAGTCCGGCAAACATCTGTGTATTCTGCAACTCCATAGACACATTCGAATCAATCTTCTGTGAACTACCTTTCGAAATGCAGAAACAGGTCACCACCTTTTGCAGCGAAAACTCCATGGATAAGCTCACCTACATTCATTCCAAGAACTTCAAACGGAAAGCAAGTAGCTTTATTGGAAAGCTTTCAAGGATCAACTTCTTTACAAGCCGCTTCTATTCCGCAGTCGATATCGAACCATCCCGTCCACCTCATGTCATCATCTTATCAGACATGCAAGGAGCCCCACAGTCTGCTATCGATCCCGCGACGGAAGCTATCCAGATTGTTGGACGCTTCCGCAACGGAGTTAAAAGCATCACACACATAAGCAGCATCAAGGAAGATCTTGAATACTATACAGAGGGAGCTTCACAGCTTTACCTGGAGGGTTCCTTACGGGCCATTGAAACTATCCGTAATCTTTATAATCGGGCAATGAGCGAGGGTGAAAAAGGGACTTACCTGCAGGCACTACTGGGAATCAGCGAAAACCAATATCTTAACGAGGACGGAACCCGGAATGAATACAAGATTGCCAATTTCTACAACGACCAGCGGGTGAAAGGGCTCTATACCGATGCCAACAAGCTGCTGGCCGCCTACCAGGCAGTGCCCAGCTTCAAGGTGGATTTCCAGCCGCGGAATTATTTGTTCAGCGACAACGACCGGCTGGCACGTCAGCGGGCAAAAACCCGTAAGTGGAGAGCAGAATTGCTATTACGGCAATTGGAAAAAATCAGCCATCTCCGGTTTACGGACGACCCTCGAAAAAAAGAATTCTATGAACGACAAACCAGCCGGTTGCTACACACTCCGTTCGACAATACTTTGTTTGACTGTTATCGCCTGAAAGGGGCCGATTATCTTCGCAGCATCAATTTCCGGGAATCGGAGATGCTTCGCTCTTTAAAAAGAAAGAGTGTTCAACAACTTAAAAAGTGTCCTGCCGTTACCCACGGGATACACAAACTGCTCGAAACAGGGAAAGAATATACTGTGACAGAGGTGAGCACGGTGCTGACTAACGTCTACAAGAAAAACGGAATTCCTGTAAATAAAAGAGTATCCGCAACAGAGATAGACAACTACTTTGAAACCAGCAGCAAGAGGAATAGAAAAGAGCGTAGCATCCTCATTGTCAACAGAAAACAAACAATATACAAAAGTTGCAGAAAGATTAAACGGGAAGCATGAAACTACACGGTGTTTTTGAGGGGGTATAAAGGCTAGTTATTCTGAAACGCTTTGGCAATGGGGGTGACAAACTTTACACCGAAACATATAAAAGATGTTTTTTACAAGAGTTTGTCACACCTTCAATACAGTGTAACTATTTTTACTTAATGTCGGGAGTCAGGCCAAACTCTTTATTGATTGTCTCTTGAATCACTTGAGGGTAAAATTGATATTCGAGCGCATGAACCTTTACAGCCACATCGTGAGGTGTATCAGTGGGAAGAACTTCACATGTTGTTTGGAAGATAATGCTGCCCGAATCGTAGTGCTCATCTATATAATGGATGGTAATTCCCGAGAATTTCTCGCCCGCAGCCACCACTGCTTCATGAACCCGGTTGCCATACATTCCTTTTCCACCGTATTTGGGCAACAAAGCCGGGTGAATATTTATAATTTTATTCGGATATAACTGTATAAGCGCCTCAGGAATTTGAAGCAGAAAACCCGCCAAAACCAGAAAATCAATCCTGTTTTCATCTAATAAAGGCAAGATACTCTCTTCTGAAAGAAAATCTGTTTTAGTGAAGGCAATATAAGGAATTCCATACATCCTGGCCCGTTCCAATATATAGGCATCTGCCCTGTTAGACAAGACCAATGCTACTTCCATAGTGGAATGACCCTGAAAATAACGGATGATATTTTCAGCATTTGTACCTGAACCGGAACCTAAAATTGCAATCCGTATCTTCATAAAAGGATTAATCTGTGCACAAATTCGTGAAAAATGTGCAATGAAACGAATTTTATTAGTCAAATATTTGCTCGAAACAATAAATATTCATTCCTTTGCAGCTGCAAAATTAAAAAAATAATTCAATTTATTAATTAAAAACTTAAAGTTATGTCTGAAATTGAATCAAGAGTAAAGGCGATTATCGTTGATAAATTAGGCGTTGAAGAATCTGAAGTTACTTTGGAAGCAAGCTTCACAAACGATTTAGGTGCAGATTCACTTGACACTGTAGAACTTATCATGGAATTCGAAAAAGAATTCGGTATTTCCATTCCTGATGATCAAGCTGAAAAAATCGCTACTGTAGGTGACGCTGTAACATACATTGAAGCTGCTAAAGCTTAATTTCTGATTTCATCATATGGAATTAAAAAGAGTAGTAGTAACAGGTCTTGGCGCCATTACTCCATTAGGAAACACTGTTCCCGAGTTCTGGGAAAACCTGATCAACGGTGTGAGCGGAGCAGGACCTATTACTCATTTTGATGCGTCACTGTTTAAGACTCAATTTGCGTGCGAAGTAAAAGGATTCGATGCGAATCAATACATCGACCGCAAAGAGGCAAGAAAGATGGACCGTTACACACAGTATGCAGTTGCTGTAGCTAAACAAGCCGTAACAGACTCTGAACTTGACCTTGAAAAAGAGGACTTAAACAGAATTGGTGTAATCTTTGGAGCCGGTATTGGTGGTATCCAGACTTTTGAAGAAGAAGTTGGGAACTACACCTTGAACAAGGAAAACGGTCCGAAGTTTAACCCCTTCTTTATCCCCAAAATGATTTCGGATATTGCAGCTGGCCAAATTTCTATCATGTATGGTTTCCATGGCCCGAACTTTGCAACAACATCTGCATGTGCAACATCTTCGAATGCCATTGCCGATGCATTCAACTATATCCGATTGAATAAAGCGAATGTTATTGTTACCGGAGGTTCCGAAGCAGCAATCACTGCAGCCGGAGTTGGTGGATTTAACGCAATGCACGCTTTATCTACCAGAAATGATGAAGCAGCAAAGGCGTCCCGCCCATTTAGCGCAAGCCGTGATGGATTCGTAATGGGAGAAGGTGGCGGATGCCTCGTTCTGGAAGAACTGGAACACGCTAAAGCACGTGGTGCCAAAATTTATGCTGAGATTGTTGGATCAGGTATGTCAGCCGATGCTTATCACCTGACAGCTTCACACCCGGAAGGACTTGGAGCTAGATTAGTGATGCAAAATGCATTGGAAGACGCAGAAATGAAACCGGAAGAGGTTGATTACATCAACGTTCACGGAACATCAACTCCAGTTGGTGACATTTCTGAATCTAAAGCAATCAAAAATGTATTTGGCGAACATGCTTTCAAGCTGAACATCAGTTCAACTAAATCGATGACCGGTCACCTACTAGGTGCGGCCGGAGCTGTAGAAGCGATTGCAAGTATTCTTGCTATAAAAAATGGTATCGTACCTCCTACTATCAACCATGAAGAAGGAGATAATGACGAAAACATTGATTATAACCTGAATTTAACCTTCAACAAGGCGCAAAAGCGTGAAGTTAATGTAGCACTCTCTAATACCTTTGGTTTTGGTGGCCACAATGCATGCGTTATCTTTAAAAAGTACAGCGAATAAAATCGTGCTAAATAACAAAATAGATAGAATAAGGCTCTTGTTCCGCAAGGACAAAGAGTCTTATTCTCGTTTTTATTCTATTTTGGGTTTCTACCCCCACAATATCAGCCTTTACGAACAGGCCTTGTTGCATAAATCAACTGCTGTAAAGTCTGAAAAAGGACGTCCGCTTAACAACGAACGACTAGAATTCCTTGGCGATGCAATCCTCGATGCCATCGTGGCAGATATTGTTTTTAAACAATTTGAAGGTAAAAGAGAAGGATTCCTAACCAATACCCGTTCAAAAATAGTTCAGAGGGAAACGCTAAACAAACTGGCTGTCGAAATAGGTCTCGACAAACTGATTAAATATTCCACCCGCACCTCCTCTCATAACAGTTATATGTGCGGAAATGCCTTCGAAGCATTGATCGGTGCAATATATATTGACCGGGGATATGCAGCCTGCAAATATTTCATGGAAGAGAAGATCATCAAACGATTTATTGACCTGGAAAAAGTAGCGCGCAAGGAGGTGAATTTCAAGTCCAAACTGATTGAATGGACACAAAAAAACAAGGTAATAGTCTCTTTCGAGCTGATTGAGCAATTTCTGGATAAAGAATCTAATCCTATCTTTCAGTCCGAAGTTCTGATTGAAGGACTTTCGGCAGGAACTGGAATTGGTTATTCTAAAAAAGAATCGCAACAAAATGCAGCTAAGATGGCAATGAAAAAGGTACAAACCACTCCAAACTTTCTGGATGAAGTTTTTGATGCTGCTAAAAAAAGAGTTGAAGCTGCTGTGATTGCATCTGCTCCGGAGGAAACAACCAGCATCAATCCCATAGGTGAGAATTCTAACAGCTCCGAAACTACGGAATACATTGACGGAAACGAAGACACAACCGAATGCACAGATAAGGAAATAGCTACCTATCAAACGTCAGTATAGGCTCCATCGCGGTATTATTTAAGCAGTGAGCAACATTACAAAGGCTCTTGTAGCAATTAAAAATTCCGGCTGAAAGAAGACTCGTAACCAGAATTTGATATATGAATACGATTCTTAATGATCGTGAAGAGTTCGACTTCTTTCTTTCAACCGAAAATGGAGCTGATACATCATCCAAAACAAACACCCATGTGTCTTCCCTGAACAACTAAATCGTGATCTTCAGTTACCATCTTGAGCTTTCCAGCAACTTCACTCAGTGGCAACGAAGAAATTTCATTACCCTGCAATGTAATCATTCGTCCAAACTGCCCATTTGCAATGAGTTCTGTGGCATGCCCTCCCATACGGGTAGAAAGGTTCCTGTCAAAAGGTGTAGGCGATCCTCCTCTCTGAATGTATCCCAAAACCGTCTGGCGTGATTCAATCCCGGTTTCACGTTCAATTTCATGAGCAATATACTCCGCAGCTCTTTTATTTCCATCGGTTTCAATTCCTTCTGCCACTACCACAATGGAATAAGGTTTCCCCTTTTTGAGGCGCGTCATAATTGTCTCTCCAACATTCCTGATATCATATTTTATTTCCGGAATCAATATTACATCTCCTCCTCCAGCCATACCTGAATAAAGAGCAATCCATCCTGCTTTATGTCCCATTACTTCAATCACCATTACTCGTTTATGAGAACTTGCGGTGGAATGAAGCCGATCAATGGCATCAGTAGCGATTGAAACTGCCGTGTCAAATCCAAACGAAAAGTCGGTCCCCCAAATATCGTTGTCTATAGTTTTAGGAACAGAAACCACATTAAGTCCCATTGCAGCCATCTTCAAAGCAGTTTTCTGGGTACCGTTGCCGCCTATGCATACCACACAGTCAAGTCCCAGTTTGTGAATATTCTCCTCCATGATGGCAGGTTTATTAACACCGGGAGGGACTCCTTTCTTTTTAAATGGTTTCTCACGAGAGGTTCCCAGAATTGTTCCTCCTTGGTTGAGTAACCCAGATATCGTCTTTTCTGTAAAGAACTCCACATCATTGGTCAGCAAGCCTTGAAAACCGCTGTGAATACCAACTACTTCCATTCCATAATAATTCATTGCTGTTTTGCAAACCCCTCTGATGGTTGCATTGATCCCCGGGCAATCGCCACCTGAAGTCAGTATCCCGATTCTCATACCTTAATTAATTTAATATTGATCTGTGTGTAAAGGTAGAAAAAAATAGATGCATTTTATAAAACAACAAAAAAAATAAAGAGATGAATATTTTTTATTAATAAATAAGGTTATTTTTGCATTAGATTACTAGAATTTGATCAAATTTATAATGAACACTACAAAGCTGATAAACAAATTATTCATACCTCGTCTTAAAGAGCTCGATTTATACAATACTAAAGCCGCATCAATTCAAGGTAAGGTTCTTGAAGAATTAATACATCAGGCTCGTCATACTGAGTGGGGAAATAAATTTGACTATAATAACATCAGGAACTATGAAGATTTTAAAAATCGTGTTCCATTACAAACCTACGAAGAAATAAAGCCATATGTTAAGAGATTGCGCGAGGGAGAACAAAATCTGCTTTGGCCTTCAAAAATCCTTTGGTTTGCAAAGTCGTCAGGAACCACAAATGACAAGAGCAAGTTCCTGCCTGTCAGCAAAGAAGCTCTGAAGAATATACATTACAGAGGCGGACAAGATTGTGTTGCTCTTTATTCACGAATTAATCCGGAAAGCCGTTTTTTCTCAGGAAAAGGATTAATTCTGGGAGGAAGCCATAGCCCTGGCCTGAATTCAAAACATAGTCTGGTAGGAGATTTATCTGCCATATTAATACAGAACATCAACCCTCTGGTTAATCTAATACGCGTCCCCAACAAAGAAGTTGCATTGATGAGCGAATGGGAAAGCAAGATTGAACGAATAGCACAAGATACAATACATCAAAATGTTACCAGCTTGTCCGGGGTTCCCTCCTGGTTCCTGGTACTTATAAAAAGGGTGCTTGAAATTACTGGTAAGCAGAAACTGGAGGAGGTATGGCCAAATCTGGAAGTGTTTTTCCATGGAGGTGTAAGCTTTACCCCCTACCGCGAACAATACAACCAGCTCATCACTTCGGATAAGATGCACTATGTTGAGACCTACAACGCTTCGGAAGGGTTCTTCGGGATTCAGAACGACCTTTCAGATCCTTCGATGATGCTGATGATAGACTATGGAATCTTTTATGAGTTCATCAGTATGGACGAACTAGGAAAAGAAAAGCCGGAAACTGTTTGTCTGGCCGACGTGGAGTTGCAGAAGAATTATGCAATGGTTATAAGCACTTCCTGCGGTTTATGGCGATATCTAATTGGAGATACCATCAAATTCACATCTAGGAATCCTTATAAATTTGTCATTACCGGAAGAACAAAGCACTTTATAAACGCATTCGGTGAGGAACTAATCGTTGATAATGCTGAAAAAGGGCTGGCAAAAGCATGTGCAGCTACCGGCGCACAGGTCAGTGAATATTCAGCTGCTCCTGTTTTTATGGATAAGAATGCCAAATGCAGACACCAATGGTTGATTGAATTTGCCCGGATGCCCGATTCAGTAGAACACTTTGCAACAATATTGGATACTTCTCTCAAAGAGCTAAATTCCGATTACGAAGCCAAGCGGTATAAAGAGATTGCATTACAACCGTTGGAAGTAATTATTGCCCGAAAAAACCTGTTTCACGACTGGCTCAAGGAGAAGGGAAAGCTGGGAGGCCAACATAAAGTACCTCGTTTGTGCAATACAAGAGAACATATTGAGGAGATGCTTCTTTTAAATAACTCAGTCTCTCAGTAACAATCAGTATATTTAATCCATTTAAGAACAAAAGTTAAGCTGAGTGCTTACTTTGTCTTGTGTTCAGATTAGGTTAGATTAAATAAAATCGACACTTTTCAAAAAGTAAAATTGAGTCTCTGAAAGTTGAACATTTGAAAATGACCTTCGATAAACCCGAAAAAAAAGATAAAAAAGGGGGTTGATCCAGTATCTTGGACAACCCCTTTTTCTTTTATCTTATCAAAGCTGATTTTACTTCCCTTTCGGGCTCCAGATATTAACTAGGTTCATATCAAAAATAAGTGTCGAATACCCAAGGATTTTTCCGCTTCCAGCAGTACCATAAGCCAGCTGATGAGGAATATAAACAATCCAACGTTCTCCTTTCTTCATCTGGCGAAGCACTTCAGTCCAGCCGGTAATCACACCAGATCCAACAACCGTTTTAAACGGTACATCGAATTCCGGACTGGGATTCACACCCGTAAAACACTGATCAAAAACCTCACCGTTAATCAGCTTACCTCTATAATAAACCTGCACAGTATCCGTATCCAAAGGACGACTGCCAATTTCATTGTACCCCGCAACCTTCTCAGCGTAGATTTTGTATTTTGTAGTACTCATCAAAGGTACCACAAAAAGATTAGGGTTCGATTTGGTGTCAATCACATTTTGCAGCGAATCAATAAAGGTTTGATTACGGTTTTGCCAGTTAGCATACTCATCAACTCCGTTGGTCTCATTACATGAGAAAAAAGCAAAAAGCATCAGTAGTAATGCCGGCAATAGAAATATCTTTTTATTCATACTATTTATGAGTTTAAATCAGCTTCTTGAGCAGACTAGTAATGCTAACTTTATCTGCAATGATATTGCTTAATTCAGATATAGAGACGCGTTCCTGTTCCATGCTGTCACGGTGACGAATGGTTACACAGTTGTCTTCCAGCGTTTGATGGTCCACGGTCACACAGTAAGGAGTACCAATAGCATCCTGACGACGATAGCGTTTACCAATAGAGTCTTTTTCATCGTACTGACAGTTAAACTGGAACTTCAGTTGATTGATAATTTCACGTGCCTTTTCAGGAAGGCCATCTTTCTTAACCAACGGCATTACGGCCAGTTTCACCGGAGCAAGAGCAGCAGGCAGTCTCAAGACTACTCGTGTTTCGCCATTTTCAAGTTTCTCTTCGCAATAAGAAGAGCATACTATGCTAAGGAACATACGGTCAACACCGATTGAAGTTTCAACAACATACGGAGTATATGATTCGTTCAGTTCCGGATCGAAATACTTGATGTTCTTTCCACAATATTTTTCATGTTGGCTAAGGTCAAAGTCGGTACGAGAGTGAATACCCTCAACCTCCTTAAAGCCGAATGGCATTTCAAATTCAATATCAGTTGCCGCATTTGCATAGTGTGCCAACTTATCATGATCGTGATAACGATATTTTGTATCACCTAGACCAAGAGCTTTGTGCCATTTCAAACGTTGTTCTTTCCAGCTTTGGAACCAAGTCAACTCCTCGCCCGGACGAACAAAGAACTGCATTTCCATCTGTTCGAACTCACGCATACGGAAAATGAACTGACGAGCCACAATCTCATTACGGAATGCCTTACCAATCTGAGCAATACCGAAAGGAATCTTCATGCGGCCGGTTTTCTGCACATTAAGGTAATTCACAAAAATACCCTGAGCCGTTTCCGGACGAAGGTATACTTTCATAGCACCATCGCTGGTTGAACCCATTTCTGTTGAGAACATTAGGTTGAACTGACGCACTTCTGTCCAATTTCTTGTTCCTGAAATAGGGCAAACAATCTCTTCATCAAGAATAATCTGACGTAGCTCTTCAAGATTTCCATCATTCAATGCTTTAGCAAATCTTTCGTGCAAAGCATCACGCTTGTTCTGATTTTCAAGAACACGGCCATTGGTAGCACGGAACTGCGCTTCATCAAACGATTCTCCGAATCTTTTCCGCGCTTTTTCGACTTCTTTGTTAATTTTCTCATCATACTTAGCCAATTGGTCTTCAATCAGCACATCGGCACGATAACGTTTTTTAGAATCCTTGTTGTCAATCAACGGATCATTAAAAGCATCCACATGACCGGAAGCCTTCCAAATAGTGGGGTGCATAAAGATAGCCGAGTCAATACCCACGATATTTTCGTGCAGCAACACCATGCTGTCCCACCAGTATTTTTTGATATTATTCTTTAACTCAACTCCCATTTGGCCGTAATCATACACAGCCCCTAACCCATCATAAATATCGCTGGAAGGAAATACATACCCATACTCTTTACAGTGCGATACTATTTTCTTAAAAACATCTTCTTGTGCCATATACTTCTTATTTTACTTGTAAGCTAGTTCATTAGAAATAAAGTGCAAAGTAAATGATTTTTTTCAATTTAATTCGTATTTTTGCCTTGACATCATCCTATATAGGTGTAAAAAACTTAATTTGTTGTTAAAACAAGATAGAAAAAGGGGAAAAGAATATTTATGAGCAACGACACAATCGACCAAAACGAATTGAATGATGATGAGTTTTTTTCTTCTGAAGATCAAATCGCAGAAGGACAAACCACTGAAGATGAATTGGCAGAAAGCAACGACCACTCTGATTATAAACCGGCCGGAAATTCCGATGAAAGCATCAAGCACCAACTATCGGGCATGTATCAGAATTGGTTTCTGGATTACGCATCCTATGTAATTCTGGAACGTGCCGTACCTCACATTAACGATGGATTTAAACCGGTTCAACGACGCATCCTTCATTCAATGAAGCGGTTGGACGACGGACGTTATAACAAAGTGGCAAATATTGTAGGTCACACTATGCAGTTTCACCCTCATGGGGATGCTTCTATCGGAGATGCATTGGTACAACTGGGACAGAAGGATCTGCTTGTTGACTGCCAGGGAAACTGGGGTAATATACTTACCGGTGATGGTGCAGCAGCTCCTCGTTACATTGAAGCACGTCTTTCTAAGTTTGCCCTCGATGTGGTTTTCAATCCAAAAACTACAGACTGGAAACTCTCATACGACGGTCGTAATAAGGAGCCTATCACTCTTCCGGTAAAATTTCCGCTGCTGTTGGCACAGGGCGTGGAAGGTATTGCCGTGGGACTCTCTTCTAAAATATTACCGCATAATTTTAATGAGCTATGCGATGCCTCTATCTCTTACCTACACGGAGAAGAATTTCAGCTCTATCCTGACTTCCAGACCGGTGGATCAATAGACGTATCCCGGTATAACGACGGAGAACGCGGAGGTTCAGTAAAAGTACGTTCCAAAATTACCAAGTTAGATAACAAGACACTGGTAATTACAGAAATACCATATGGTAAAAACACTACATCTGTAATCGAATCAATTCTGAAGGCAGTTGAAAAAGGGAAAATCAAAATACGGAAAGTAGATGACAACACGGCTGCTGAGGTGGAAATTCTTGTTCACCTGGCACCTGGAGTCTCTTCAGACAAAACTATCGACGCTCTTTATGCCTTTACCGATTGTGAAATCAGCATTTCACCAAACTGCTGTGTTATAGACGAGCATAAACCACACTTCCTTAAGGTTAGTGATGTGTTGAAAAAATCGGTAGATAATACATTGAGCCTTTTACGGCAAGAGTTGCTTATCCAAAAAGGAGAGTTGCTGGAAAGCCTCCACTTTTCTTCTTTGGAGAAGATTTTTATTGAAGAACGAATCTATAAAGACAAAGAGTTTGAACAAGCAAAGTCTATGGATGAAGCTTGCGAACATATTGATACCCGGCTAACACCTTACTACCCTCTTTTTGTACGTGAAGTAACCAAAGAAGATATCCTCAAGCTGATGGAAATAAAAATGGGTAGGATCCTGAAATTCAACTCTGACAAAGCGGAGGAACAGATTGCACGCATGAAGAGTGAAATAGAGGAGATAGACCGCCATCTGGCTAATATTGTGGAATTCACAGTAGATTGGTTCACCATGTTAAAGAATAAATATGGTAAAAAATTTCCTCGTCTTACCGAAATCCGCAATTTTGACACTATCGTGGCGGCAAAAGTGGTGGAAGCTAACGAAAAACTATATATAAACCGTGAGGAAGGATTTATTGGAACATCACTGAAAAAAGACGAATATATAGCCAACTGTTCGGATATTGATGATGTGATAATATTCTATCGTGACGGAAAATACAAGATAGTACGCGTGGCCGATAAGATGTTTGTGGGCAAAAACATACTGTATGTGAACATCTTTAAAAAGAATGATAAGCGAACTATCTATAACGTTATATATCGTGATGGGAAAGATGGATTCCATTACATCAAGCGATTTAACGTAACCGCCATGACCCGCGATAAAGAATACGATGTAACACAAGGTACTCCGGGATCGCGCATTGTTTACTTTACAGCAAATCCTAACGGTGAAGCCGAAGTAATCAAGGTTACACTGAAACCCAACCCACGAATTCGCAAGATTATCTTTGAAAAAGATTTTAGTGAAATTGCAATCAAAGGACGTCAGTCTATGGGGAACATTCTGACCAAAAATGATGTTCACAAAATTAGTTTGAAACAAAAAGGAGGATCTACGCTTGGGGGGCGCAAAGTATGGTTTGACCGTGATGTATTGCGACTTAATTATGACGGACGTGGTGAATTTCTGGGAGAGTTTCAAAGTGAAGACAGTATACTGGTGGTACTGAATAACGGAGAGTTCTATACAACAAACTTTGACCTGAGCAACCATTACGAAGACAATGTGAGCATCGTTGAAAAGTACGATCCCAACAAAGTATGGTCGGCAGCACTTTATGATGCCGATCAGCAAAATTATCCATACCTGAAACGCTTCTGTTTTGAGGCATCTAACCGTAAACAGAATTACTTGGGCGAAAACAAGGATAATAAACTGATACTACTTACTGACGAATACTATCCACGACTGGAGGTTATTTTCGGAGGGAATGACAATTTCCGTGAAACTCTGATCATTGATGCGGATGAATTTATCAGTGTTAAAGGGTTCAAGGCAAAAGGTAAGCGAATAAGTACATTTACTATTGAGGCTATTAATGAGCTGGAGCCAACCCGATTCCCTGAACGCGAAAGCGAAGAAATAGAAGAAGAACAGACGGAAGTAGAAAATATGGATCCGGACAGTGAGAAGAGTGAGAACGACATTATTGACGAGATCACAGGACAGATGAAATTGTTCTGATAAAGGTGCCTGATGGCTCCTAACGATCTCCCTAAACAGAATAGATTGATGAGAAAAAGCGCTGCGTTAATTGCAATTCTGATTGGACTGAGCGGAAAACTATCCGCTCAGAAAGATTTTCCCGAGGCCAACCGCTACATTACCCGTGCCACATCTTATGGTGTGGGATATACAAAGATTCTGGATACCTATCTCTCCCCACAGGAGTACATGGGTGTTGAAGGACGGATATATCGTGAGTCAATGAGGCTTACCCGCCTTTTCGATGGAAATATTTCGCTGCAGAATATTTTTCAGGCAAATCTATCCTATACCCACAACAAGGTAGACAATAATAATACCTTCGCCGGATTGGTGAACTGGGACTATGGGCTGCACTATCAATTTCGCCTGGGCAATAACCTGAAGCTGCTTGCCGGCGCTCTGGGCGATTTCAACTGTGGTTTTGTTTACAACCTGCAAAACACAAACAACCCTGCGTCAGCTAAAGCATATATAAATCTGGCAGCTTCGGGAATGGCTATTTATAGATTTCATATTAAAAACATTCCTTTTGTAGCCAGGTATCAGGCCAATGTGCCTGTGGCCGGAGTGCTTTTCTCTCCCAACTATGGGCAGTCTTACTACGAGATATTCACATTGGGCAACAGCGATGGTGTGATAAAATTCACCACTCCTAAAACACAACCTGCTATCCGACAGCTTTTATCGCTCGATTTTCCGGTCTTAAGCGCCAAACTCAGGTTAAGTTATCTCTGGGATATTCAGCAGTCTAACGTCAACCAGCTAAAAACACATACTTATTCGCATATTTTTATGGCAGGGTTTGTAAAAGAGCTCTACCGTGTTAAACACAAGGATGGAGATTTACTCCCTTCCCGGATGAAAGCGTATTAGAATGAACCGAGCTATTTATTGAAATGAAATTACCAAAAAATATAAACTATCATATCTTGCAGAGTATTGTATTATGCCTGTTATTGCTCCCTTTATCTTCATGTGTGGAGGAAGACACCAATAGCAACACTCCCGAGGGAAACTTTGAAGCACTCTGGAAGATTATTGATGAACAATACTGCTTTTTAGATTATAAGAAAATTGACTGGAACGCTATTCATACCAAGTACAAGAAACGGATAACTCCGGATATGACTAACGAAGGACTTTTCGAAGTTTTGGGAGATATGCTTGCAGAGTTAAAGGACGGACACGTCAACCTCTTCTCGGCACACGATGTTTCGCGTTACTGGAAATGGTATGAAGATTACCCCATGAACTTCAATGATACAATCCAGAAAAAATATCTGGGTAATAATTACCGAATTGCCTCTGGAATTAAATACAAAATTCTGGAAGATAATATCGGATACATCTACTATAGCAGCTTTTCTAATGGCATTGGAAGTGGAAATCTGGATGAAGTACTAAATTATATGGCCATTTGTGACGGACTTATTATTGATGTACGGAGTAACGGAGGCGGAACTATAACCAACGCAACCAAATTTGCTGAACGGTTTACCAATAAAAAAGTATTGACTGGATATATAAGACACAAACTGGGAACCGGCCATAACGATTTTTCTGATCCTTACCCAATATACCTGGAACCATCAAACAGTATCCGATGGCAAAAGAAAGTAGCGGTACTGACCAATCGTCGCAGTTATAGTGCTACAAACGACTTTGTAAACAGTATGCGAATTTTGCCTCTGGTTACAATCATCGGCGATAAAACCGGTGGTGGATCGGGTCTTCCCACCTCTTCTGAACTGCCTAACGGATGGAGTGTACGGTTTTCTTCCAGCCCCCATTATGCTTCCGATATGAGCCAGATAGAATGGGGTATAGATCCTGATATTAAAGTAGATATTACTTCTGCAGACTATAACAGAGGGATAGATACCATCATTGAACGAGCACGTGCATTTTTAAAACAATAGGAAATAAATAGGCATTTTGTTTGGAGAATAGAAAATTATTCCTACCTTTGCATCGCTAAACAAAAAAGTGCGATATCAACCGCAAAAGCGGCTGTGGCGTAATTGGTAGCCGCGCCAGACTTAGGATCTGGTGACGAGAGTCGTGGGGGTTCGAGTCCCTTCAGCCGCACTTAAAAGACCTGCAAGATACTTGCGGGTCTTTTTTATTCCTCCTTCTTCCCTCAAATTCTTTATAAAACATTCCAAAAACAGTTCTTTACAACAGTTATTAATAATGTTTCACGAAAAGAAATTCACATAAATTAAATCTTTTCTTTACCTTTGCCCAAATACACATCGCTACAACACAAAATTAACAGCTTGTTAATGATTTTATTAATTTTAAAACAGCATAATGAGAAATAAGCTATCACGTGACAAAATAGAAACATTAAATACCATTTCAAAAGGACGCCATCGAACTAACCTACTTAAGGTTCAGGAACAGAAAGCACTTGCTTTTCTTGTGGAGCATACTCCATCCTGCATCACCCCGAACATGCTAACCTCGATCGGGATGGTTGGAAGCATAATTACCGCAGGTAGTTTCGTACTTGCAGCCTATATCCACATCAACTACCTCTTATTGGGTATTCTGGGATTTGCTATCAACTGGCTGGGCGATTCGCTCGATGGAAGAATTGCCTATTACCGTAAAACTCCTCGTAAATGGTACGGTTTCTCGCTGGATATCACTGTCGACTGGATTACAACAATACTGATAGGTTTGGGATACGTGATATACGTTGATGGCCCATGGAAATTCCTGGGATTCGGTTTCGTAGTTATGTACGGCTGGGAAATGATTACAACTTTACTAAGATATAAAATTACAGATAAATACAGCATAGACAGCGGCTTATTCGGCCCAACGGAAGTAAGAATCCTTATTTCGATGATTTTAATACTCGAAGTGCTTATTGAAGATTCTATTATTTATTCGGGAGTCATTATCTGTATCATGCTTTTCATTGCCAATCTGACTGATACCAACAAGCTACTGAATATGGCAGATTCACGCGACATTACTGATAGAGAAAACAAACTGAATAAAGGAGATGATTGAAAAACTATTTGTGTTCACTAAAGCCCAGATATCATCTGGAATAGGCGGAATAGTTGACTATATAATCATGATTTTATGCACCGAACTTCTAGGTGTACATTATACAGTCTCAATCGCCATTGGCGGAATAGTGGGCGCATTCATCAATTTTTCCTTAAACAAGTCCTGGACTTTTCAATCAAAGAGTTGCAATTATAAATATTCTTACTGGAAACAACTAACCCGGTTTGCATTTGTTGTTATTAACAGCATCCTGCTAAAGGCGGGCGGAACCTATTATATTACAACATTTCATCATATAAGTTATGAGTTTAGCCGCATAATAACCGATCTGATTGTCTCTCTAGGAATAAACTATACCCTTCAGCATTACTGGGTATTTAAGAAAAGCGCTCCCAACTCTATCAAAAGCAAACTTTAACAGGAGTCTAGTATTAATAAATCTATTATATCGGTTTGGAAAAAGAATTAATTGACATAACAGATCTGGAAAACATCTCACCCATATTCAAAGGGAAAGTAGGAAACCACTTGGCAAAATTTGCAATACGTTTATTTGCAATGGATAAGGTTAACAGATTGTACGCAAATTCGTGCGAACATTCCGGCTCCAGTTTTGCAGCAAGTTTGTTGAATGACCTCGGAGTAAATTACCGCATAGGGAATATAGAACGGCTAAAACACCTTCCCGAGGGAGCATTCATTACCATTTCGAACCATCCTTATGGCGGACTCGACGGAATTATGCTAATTGATTTAATGGCTGGCATACGTCCGGATTACAAGGTAATGGTCAACCAGTTCCTTTGCCAGATTAAGGCAATGGAAGAAAATTTTATTCCTGTCAGACCAAAAGGTAAAAAAGACAATGGCATCTCTACTGCAAGCGTTAACGGCATCCGCGAAACACTAAATCGATTAAAGGAGGGACATCCTGTCGGTTTCTTTCCTTCAGGTGCCGTATCTGATCTCAGTTTGCGCGACAGGTGCGTCAGAGATCGTGAATGGCAGGAAAGCATAATACGGCTTATTCAGAAGGCGGAGGTTCCTATTGTACCCATCCGATTCTTTGATCAGAATTCTCCCTTCTTCTTTTCACTGGGGCTGATAGACTGGAAGGTAAGGCTTGTAAGGATGCCTTATGAGGTATTCAATAAAAGTAAGCAAAATCCTCGCATCGGAATAGGAAAGCTAATCTCAGTCGAAGAGCAGCAACAATTCAAGGACTGGCAATCGCTGCGCACATTCTTACGGAAATCTGTCTATGATATGCCGGTTCCAGAAAGCTTTATTCCCAGAACAGTAATTGACTTGAATAAAAAACCAGAATCCGAGCAATAAAATTGTGCTTCAGAATCTATTAGCGAACCAGGCAATAGCTAAACAACTTTCCCAGAAAGTTTATTACTGAAGACACATGTTCAATTATCGGTAATAACCTTTATAAAAAAGAAGGTGATAAGTTCCTCTGTACACCCGGGTGTACGATATCTCTAAATCCGGATGTACAGCCCCCTTACACCCGGATGTACCCAGCTTCTCCACCCGGGTCAAAGATAATTTTAGAGGCATTCAAATAAATAAAGGCCATTACGTTTACCTGATATTTCATCCGGACTCAGAACTTTCAATTATAAAGAATAGCTTAATACAGCTTTTCAGACCAACCACAGCCAGGTTACACAAGAATTTTTCTCATCTTTAAGTCTGTATAACTATATTTTGACCTATAAACTTCTTTCTTATAATCTAGACTGATTTACATAGATAAATGTGCAAACAACAGCAACTGACAATTATCTTTTTTCATTCACTTTTTTTATAGAAATAATACAATATCAGTTCATTATCGAGGGAACATTTCAAGTATTTAAAACGTTTTATATCTGAAATATAAAAATCTACAGATATGAAAAGTACAAATAAACTTATTTATCTGCTTGTCCTCGTGTTAGGGCTCTCTTTGCCGGTAAACGCTCAGAGTAAAAAGGAGAAAAAAGAAGCAAGGATCAATGCCATCAAGGAGTTGGTAAATGCTCAAAAGATTAAGATCGATGTAGATATAGCCTATCCCATGACAGGGGCAAGCATCAACCTGACTTCCATGTACAGCTTAACAGTAAGGAATGACTCCGTTTATTCATATCTTCCATACTATGGTGTAGCATATAATATTCCTTATGGTGGCGGTAGCGGGCTGATCTTTAATGCTCCAATAACCAACTATGAACTGAAATATAAGAAAGACGGTACTGCTAACATACAATTCAAAACAAGTTCGCCAGATGATAATATCACTTATTCTATTTCCATTTATACATCTGGTAAAGCTGACATTTATGTTACTCCGATCAACAGGCAAGGAATTTCCTATCACGGTAATTTTCAATATGAATTACACAAACAAAAGAAATAGAATCATGATTGTCAAATAACAAATTAAAGATCAAAACACTATGAATATTATCGAGCGAGCAAAAAGAATCATCCTTTCTCCCAAAACCGAATGGCTGGTTATTGACTCTGAACAAAAGAATTCAACCCAGGTATTAACAACATACCTGATTCTGCTGGCAATAATTCCCGCAGTTGGAAACCTGATAGGCTATGGATTAGTTGGATATAGGGTAATTGACATTCATATAGGCTTAATGGATATGGCCGTCCGTCAGGCAGTAACCTCGTTTGTAGGTATTATTTTAGGAGCTTATCTATCAGCTTTTATCTTAACCTGGTTGGCCCCTAAGTTTGCTTCCACAGAAAGTTTTGATAAAGCATTCCAGTTGGTTGCATATTCTTATACACCAATGTGCGTGGCAGGCATTCTCTATATTATACCAAGCCTGTCGGGCATTGCAGTAATCTTCGGATTGTACGGACTCTACATACTCTATCTGGGCATCGCACCTATGATGAAAACACCGGAAGACAAAGTTACTTCCTATTTCCTCACATCCATAGTCTTTGTCATAATCGTATCTATATTAATTTCACTACTGCTTGGAGCTTTATTCATTCTTTTTTAAAGCAGTAGACTGCATTTCAAACAATTAGTGCCATGAAAAAAAGCAGCATTTTCTATTTAGTTATGTTCCTGTTTCTCTGCACCAATTCCAATGCACAGGGATGGCTTAAGAAATTGGGTGATAAGGTAACAGACAAGGTCGAAAAGAAGTTAGAAAAGAAGACTGACCAAACAATCGACAAGGAGCTGAATAAAAAGGATAAAAAGACCGAAAATAAGAATAAAGATGACCAAGGCAAGGTAAATCCTCAGGGAGATGAAGAAAAAGGTGGTTTGGAAAGCTATTCAAAATACGATTTTGTGCCGGGTGATAAGATTATCTATTTCGAAGATTTCTCGCAGGATGCTATTGGGGACTTTCCTACAAACTGGACAGGAAACAGTACCGGTGAAGTTAAAAAGGTAAATATTGCACCGGGAAACTGGTTCCATCTTAACGGCAAAGATGGGGTATATTGCTATACTAAAAAGATTGCATTCCCCGAAAACTTTATTTTTGAGTTCGACTTTATTCCGGACAAGAACTATTCCCGGGGAATAATATTGAATATGTATGAAGAAGACCCTCAGAGGCCACAAGAGATAAATGATGATGCATGGCCGGGCTTGCATGGTTTGAAACTCATTATCGTGGACGACCGTTGGGAAACCACAGGATATGAAAACAAATCGGGCGGTGAATCATTGAGCGGTTCATCGGAAATAAATCCGGTGGTAAAGGAAAAGGTGAACCACGTAATTATCTGGGTGCAGAAAAGAAGAGTACGGATATACCACCAGGGAGCAAAAGTGCTGGATATTCCGACCAATATTCATAGCACGACCAAGTTCAACAAAATTGTATTCAACGGGTGGGACCGCAACAGTCTGCCCTACATCACCAACCTGAAAATAACCACCGCTTCACCAGATACACGAAGCAAATTGCTTACCGAAGGAAAGGTTATTTCGTATGGCATTTATTTCGATACGGGAAAAGATGTGGTAAAGCCTGAATCTTATGGTTCAATCCGGGATATTGCTAATGTTCTGAATGAGAACCCAGCGGTAAGGATAAAGATTGTTGGTCATACCGACAGCGATGGCGATGACGCCATGAATCTGGACCTTTCGAAAAGAAGAGCTGCAAACGTGAAGCAATGCCTAATTGATGAATTCAAGATTGATGGCTCCAGAATTGAAACAGACGGCAAAGGCAAGACAGAACCCATTGCAACCAATAACAGCGTTGAGAACAAGGCTAAGAACCGTAGAGTTGAGTTTATTAAACTGTAATACATAAACGAAAGTTCTCTTGATCACACTTAATTCAAAGCCTGGTAAAAGAGAACAAAGCAGCCCCCTTATCAATTTCTTCAGAATCCTGAGAAAAATAAGAGGGCTGCTTACTATTTGTTTATTTCCGGAGAAACTAGAGATAAAAGAAGATAAGTAGAGCTACATTAACGGCTATAACAACAGAAAAACCGGTAGTCAGGAAAGGGAGCATCTCTTTCCTTCTGCCCGAGAAGAAGAGTGCATAGCACATCTTCATCAGGTTGTTGCTGATAATAGCCTGCATTATACATGCTACTGCCACACCTATCGCCACGCTTCCGGTATCTTGAAGCAGCGTTAAGATAAACGGGGTAATATCGCTCAAACCTGATAAGAAGGAAAGAACATTGAGTCCTCCGGTTCCGGTATAGATCAGGGTGTAATGAGTAACCACCGTGAACAATACAAATAAGAAAGCAAAAATCAGGGCAACCTTAAACTCTAGCGGGTTACTGCTATCATCGTCGTCGTCCTCTGTCTTTTCCATAGCCTCCGTAGAATCACCTTTTTTATGAATATACCATGCCACAGCCGCCGAAACAACAGCCATTATAAGCAGATAGGGATAGGCTGACACGAAAATCTTGAGACTGAAGATAGGTATCAGAATCAGTAACCGCAGATACATCATGCTCACTGCCATAAGCATTGAAGCTACATAATCTGGAATTTCCCTCTCTTTTGCATGCTTGCATCGGCGTGCCAGCACCGAAATAGTGGCAGTGCTGCTGTAAAGTCCGCCAATAATGCCCGAGAGCAGTGTCCCCGACTCCTTGAAAACATATCTTTTCAGCAGGTAAGAGAGGTAGGATATACCAGAAACCACGACTGTAGCCAACCAAATGGTATAAGGAGTAAGATTAATACCGGGAATCAAGTTCTCATTTGGAAGCATCGGAAGGATAATACCACTAATTGCCAGGAACTTGGCAAGGGTAATCATCTCGTCGTTCTGCATATGTTGGGCAATCTCAACAAAGGTGTGTTTCATTTCCGAAAACAGAAGTACGGTGACCACCACCATGACATAAAACCAGGAGGGCTGCGTAACCACAATGGGCGCCAGACAATAGGTTATCAGTCCGGTAACAATGCTGGTAATTCCAAAGATATTGTGCTGAGACATTTTTACATAATAGTTCAGCCCGAAAAGAATGACCAGTGCAAATCCACCTCCCATAAAAGGTATAAGATTGGCCGGATCAAGAATATAGAGAAGGTAGCCTAGTATCCCAATGAAAGTAAAGGTGCGGTCGGTTCCAAAAAAGGTTTTCTCAACCCCTTCTCCCTCCTTCTTCAGGCTCAACTTACGCTGTGAAAGACCTATGAGGAGTGAAAACAACGTTACCAGTACAAATGTAACCAGTTCCTGAGGGAACAATTGATAGAACTTCTCCATAATCATTTATTTTAAGTTATATGGTACTATTTCCAGTTGGAATAAGGATTCTTCATCAGTTGCGAATTGTAATAACGGATATCTCCGGTTACCTCTTCGCCTACAAAAGGAGGCTTCTCAAAAGATTCATCTTCCGAGCCCAGTTCCACTTCGGCTATTACAAGCCCCTCATTTTCCCCGCAAAACTCGTCTATTTCAAAGATATGGCGTCCGCTTCTCACCAGATACCTGGTTTTATCGATAATGCCGGGCTCACAAAGCTTCATCAGTTCTTGCGCCTCTCCAAGCGGAATCTCTTTTTCCCATTCGTAGCGGCTTGTGCCCGAAGCATTGGCCGCACCTTTAATGGTGAGATATCCCTTTTCATCGCGAATCCGTACACGGACAGTGCGCCCACGCACACTGCTTATGTATCCTTGTACGATGTGACTGGAGGAATAAGCCTCTGGCTTGAACTCCCCTTTCACTAAGAACTTCCGCTCAATCTCCTGTGCCATTTTAGAAGTTTAGTTGAGCACGAAGAGTGACAATACTGTAATTATTGCCCGACTTGCCACGACTTTCATCAACCTTTGCAGGTTCTTTAGTGACCTCTCCGTTGCTCGTATATCCTACTCCGATGGTTCCACCGCCATTGGCATATATATCGTGGTTCACATAAGAGTAATTTAATTGAAATTTAAGATATTTACTGGCATAATAGTTTACGCCCAAGGTTAATGCATCCGATTGTCCCCCTTTGACATTGATGGAATTCATATCAAGACGGTCATAACGTGCTGCCACTTCAATATCTCCCCACTCTTTTCCACAGGTTGGCTGGGTAAAAGCACCTTTGCCGGCAACATACTTTTGTTGACCGCCAAACAGCATGCAGGCAGCTTCAGCATAATATCCGTTAAACTTTTCAGTTGGCAAACCCTCCATACGGTGAGTCTGGTTCAGGATATATTCACTTTGGAAACGGAGCCCGTGACTGTATGCAGCCAGTTCGCCGCCTAAAAGCCAATCGTGATCCACTTTATTGATTGCTTTTGTATCCATGTATTTAACTTTATCAATTCCGGTCAGTGAAGCCGTGCTGTATCTCACCGTATTGGGGATAAAGTTACCTCCATCTGTTTTAGGAGTACGGTAAGAAGCGGCTGCCCCTAAATGGAATCCACTTGTTTTTGACTTTGATAATGGCATCCATATTGTTCGGAATGTGTACGAAACACCTTCATCCTGTCCATTCTTCAAACTTGCATCCACATAATCCTTCTCTGTACTACCGTTTATTTTCTGGAAATGAACACCAGCCTGTCCCAAGAATTGTCCTTTCTGATAAGCTCCCTGAAGGCCGATATGATATTCCGGTGAAAAGGCAGAAACTACATTCGGGTGTTCAATGAAGAGGAAATCGCCCGAAGAGGTCATGGTCAACATCGAAAAACCTTCCTGAAAATTACCCAGACGGAAGTTCAATCCATTAAGAAAATCATACTTGATAAAACAATCTTTCAGTGCAAAAGCGCCACCGGCAGCTTCTATTTCTACTTTTCCTGAAAGATTTTTCCCGAAAGAAGCATTGGTATTGAGACGAACGCGGCGAAAACCTACGCCATTTGCCATGTGTTGAAAATCACTTCCGTAATAAGAAGCAGCATCCATCTGGATACGTCCGCCAAACGAAATTTTCAGATCACTCTGAGATAAGTTAAAAACTGAGGACTCATTCTTTTTACTTTCAGAAACTGATCCTGGTTCGCCTGCAAAAGCCAAAGTTGATGCTGTAAACAGACATGCTAAAGGTAGCAAAGAAAATTTATTCATATTGAAAACTGTGATTTATGCTGCCTCAGGAAAAAATAAAGAAGCGGAAAAGGGAGAAATTCCTTTTTCCGCCAGATTATTATGAAAAGAAAGAAGAGCTGAGCAAAATAATCAGACAGAGAATAATCAATACAATGATTACAATCTCGAAAACCCTTTTGGCCTGCTGTTCCTCTTTTTTAGCATTCAGTGCTTTTTTATTCTTTCCCATGGCATTAAATTATTAAGTTTAACATGATCCTTGCGTTTTTCCAAAATTAGAAATTAAAAAAATATATTGCAAACAATATTATTAAAACTTTTCCTAATTCAGAAAACAGAATCCTACAAGTGATCATTGCCATTTAAAAGTCATTTTATTCTTCCGATTCCCCGGCAAATTCCATCAGATAAGCCTTGATGAATCCATCAATCTTACCATCCATCACCCCACCTACATCAGAGGTTTGGAAATTTGTACGGTGGTCTTTCACGCGACGGTCATCAAACACGTAACTGCGAATTTGTGAACCCCATTCAATTTTCTTCTTTCCTGCTTCCACTTTTGCCTGCAAAGCCATCTTTTTCTGAAGGGCAATGTCATACAATTGTGAACGAAGTAATCGCATGGCGTTTTCACGGTTATCCAACTGCGAACGGCTTTCCGTGTTTTCAATAAGAATTTCGCGGGTTTCACCGGTATCCGGGTCTTTATAGTTATATCGAATACGAACTCCCGTTTCAACCTTATTTACGTTCTGTCCACCAGCACCTCCCGAGCGGAAGGTGTCCCAAGTGTAATCGGCCGGATTAATTTCTATTTCTATGGTGTCATCAACCAGTGGCGTTACGAATACAGAGGCAAAAGAGGTCATTCGTTTTCCCTGCGCATTATAAGGTGAAACACGTACCAATCGGTGTACTCCGTTCTCTCCTTTCAGATAGCCATAGGCATAATCGCCTTCTATTTGCAGTGTTACCGATTTGATTCCGGCTTCGTCTCCTTCCAACAGGTTAACTACTGTAAGTTTGTAGTTATTGGCTTCAACCCAGCGCATATACATACGCATCAACATTGAAGCCCAATCCTGACTTTCTGTACCACCCGCGCCTGAATTAATCTTCAGCACACAGCCTAACTGGTCCGCTTCCTGACGAAGCATATTTTTAAGCTCCAGGTTTTCAAGCGTTTCAATGGCCTTGGCATAGTTGTCGTCTACTTCTTTTTCTGTAACCAGCTCATCCTTATAGAAATCAAAAGCCAGTTCCAGCTCATCGGCCAGTGTCTTCATTTCATTGTAGCCGTCAATCCATCCCTGGATTCCTTTTACCTTTTTCATCTGAGCTTCTGCCGCTTTTGCGTCGTCCCAGAATCCTGGTGCCTGTGTTCTTAATTGTTCCTCTTCGACTTGAATTAATTTACTGTCGATGTCAAAGATACCTCCTCAGCGCATCGGTGCGCTCTTTCACGTCTTTAAGTTGTTCGATTGTTATCATCTCTGATTTTAGTTAAATTTGAGGGTGCAAAGATAGATATTATTTTATTAGCAGTAAAAGAGATAGCTTTAAAATAGCACAAATTATAATTACCCCGAGCACAAAAAAAAGACAGCAGCAAAGATTTGCTGCTGCCTGTCAGGTGATAATGAAAGTTTGAAAGTTAGGATTTAGTAATTGCTGTTACTTATATATTGGTCCATAATTATCACATGCACGGTAATCGGCTCCTTCTTTATCCATGCCAAAAGCATTCCATGCAGCAGGACGGAAGATTTCATCATCTTCCACATTGTGCATGCACACCGGAATTCGGAGCATCGAAGCCAGAGTAATCAGATCTTTGCCAATATGGCCGTAACTGATCGCCCCATGGTTGGCTCCCCAGTTGTTCATCACTGAATAAACATCTTTAAAGCCGTTTCTGTCGCACAAACGAGGAACGAACCATGTCGTTGGCCATGTTTTGTCGGTGCGAAGTGTTAATGTAAGATTCACTTCCGGATCAAGTTCAACGGTCCATCCTTCGGCTATTTGAAGCACAGGTCCAAGACCTTTCACCAGGTTCAGTCGCGACATTGTAACCGGCATCTCTCCTTTGGTGAAGAAGTTGGAAGAATAGCCACCTCCGCGGAAGTAATCACGACTTGCCGGATACCAGGTTGTTGCAGCTAGGCACTCTTCAACCTCGCTTTCGGTAATTTCCCAAGATGGTTTCATCGCAGGTTTGCCATCTTTTGTTTGTTGTCCAGTTCCATCAAGAGTTGTAGCACCCGAATTAATCAGGTGAATAATCCCGTTGGCGGCTTTCCCTGTCAGTTTCTTTCCGGTTACCCTTTCCACAGCTTCAGGGCTCCAGAAGGTACGCACGTCAGAGAATATCTGGGCTGTATTTGTTAGCAAATGACCGAAAAGCATAGCTACACCATTGCATGCATCGTTTTCAGTAGCCAATACAAATGCCTCACGAATTCCGTTCCAATCGAAAGAGGTATTCAGCATTGCTTCAGAAAAATCGCCATTCGGCATAAAGTCGGTCCATTGACGTTGTCCCTGAAAACCGGCAGCTATGGCATTATGCCCCAGTGCCTCTTCCTTGAATCCCAGTTCTTTCAATCTGGGGTTGCCTTGCATCAGGTCACGTATGATTATGGTCATCCTAACCACAAATTCCCAGTCGGCATCCTTTTCCTTGCGTGTTTTAATCTTTTCGGGAGTGTTAAAATCAGCTCCCTCATTGCACTTACAATATTTCTCGGTCCATGCCATTGCTTTGGCAAATTCCTCTTTATCATAAATTCCTTCGTTTACACGACGGATAATTTCACTCATATCAACCGATTCATTGCGCATGCCCAGGTATTCCTGGAAGAATTCGGGGCTAACAATAGAACCGGCTATACCCATTGATACACTTCCGATTGAAAGATAAGATTTTCCTCTCATGGTAGCCACAGCTTGTGCCGCACGGGCAAACCGAAGGATCTTTTCTGCCACATCTGCAGGAATCGTATTGTCTTCTATATCTTGTACATCGCGTCCGTAAATTCCGAAAGCAGGAAGTCCTTTCTGGGCATGACCCGCCAGCACTGCCGCCAGATAAACCGCTCCCGGACGTTCTGTTCCGTTAAATCCCCATACCGCTTTCGGGTAGTAAGGATTCATATCCATTGTTTCAGCACCATAGCACCAACATGATGTTACTGTAATGGTGGCTCCTACCCCTTCGCATTCAAATTTCTCAGCACAGGCAGCAGATTCAGCCACCCGACCGATGGTTCCGTCGGCAATTACACACTCCACTGGTGACCCATCGCCATTTTTCAGGTTCGAGGAGATTAAATCTGCAACAGCTTTAGCCAGGTTCATAGTCTTTTCTTCCAGACTTTCCCTGACTCCGCCCTGACGGCCGTCAATTGTAGGACGAATCCCGATTTTAGGATAGTTTTTCATAATTCTTTCAAGTAATAAGGTGTTGTTGTATTGTTTGTTAAACTCATAAATCCATACCGAACTGTGCTGATTTATATGGATAAAAAAAAGCTATAAAGAGCTTCTCATTATCACCTCAGTCGGCAGATATTCTGTTATTTGTTTGTTCTTAATAACAAAGTCGGCCGCTTTCGCTCCCATACTTTGCCAGTCTATTGTCAGTGCCGTAATGCCATTATCAATTACTTCGTATGAAGGAATATCATTATAGGCCAGCACACCTATATCTTTTCCACATTTAAGTCCCAATATTCTGCTTTGCTTAATAATATCAACCACATCTTGCAGCTTAATTACCAAATATGCCACACCTGATTGCAGCTTACATTCATCCAATGAATCGGCAATTTCACAAAGAAAGCCGTAATCAGTACAGAACTTCTCAAAATATTCCTTACTGCTTTGAGGATGCATTAAATCTTTCGGGAAAACCAGTACAAGTTTTTTATATCTCTTCAGGTTAGTGAGTACGGATTCAAGGCTTTTGTATAATCCCTCATCAAAATCCTGACAGATATATGAGTATGAAGACTTGTCAAACTTTCCAAAGTCGAGCAGTAAGAGCTTGTTCGGGTCAATCTTACTAAGTACATTCGAGAACTTCTCGTTGCTGAAATTCATCACAATGTATTTATTATATCGTCCTGCCGATTCACGAATCAATGTTTTGAACAACCGCTCATTGTATTGATGGAAAAGCAGGTCTACCTTATATCCTGCAGGAAGTTTTTTTATGAAACTGTTGTAAAGTACATCCTTGAAAGGAGAATACTGGTCGAGCAACAAGAGCACGTTGTTGAGCTTGTTCTTCACATAATATCCTTTCCCGGGAGTGGAATCAATGGCCCCACGTTCGCGTAAATCAAGAAAAGCCTTAAAAACAGTATCTCTGGAGACTTTATAATCTGCACTCAGCTGGTTGATAGAAGGAAGCAGGTCGCCTATTTTATAGGCACCCATAGATATCTCCTGACTGATTGCATCTGCCAGTTGCTTAACCTTTGTTGTCTGCTGTCCAAACTCTTTTTTCATCCAGTTACTATTACTAAACCATGCTGAACTATGCTGCGGTGCAAAGGAAGATATATTATACAAGATAAACAAGTATTCTAAATATGTTTCATAACACAAAAAGGGATATCTCGTAAGATATCCCTCTGTTTTATACTATATTACAATTTTGCAATTACTCTTCGTATAGTTTATCAATTGCTTCCTTGTAGTTGCCTTCGAGTACATTCCGCTTTACTTTCAAGGTATTGGTCAGTTCTCCTTTTTCCATGCTGAAAGGTTCCGGCAGCAGAACAAACTTTTTCACCTGTTCATAATTGGCAAACTGTTGCTGCAAAGTATCAATTCGAGATTTAAAGAGTGAAATAATGGCAGAATTCTGCAAAAGTTCCTCCATCGAAGCAAACTCAATGCCTTTTTCCTTTGCATACTCCTTCACATGCCCATAATCAGGCACAATCAGAGCCGAAACAAACTTACGCTGATTAGCGATAATTGCCACCTGGTCAATATACCTATCAACAACCAGCTTCGTTTCAAGTGCTTGCGGGGCGATATATTTCCCGTTAGAGGTCTTGAAGAGGTCTTTAATACGCTCTGTCAGGTAAAGCTCGCCATCCTTCATGTATCCGGCATCTCCGGTACGGAACCACCCGTCTTCGGTAAATGCAGTAGCTGTAACTTCCGCCTTTTCATAATAGCCCTTTGTAATGGTCTTACCACGAAGAAGGATTTCATTATCCTTTCCAATCTTCACCTCTAGGCCATCAATTAGTTTCCCCACAGAGCCAATGGTATAATCGGTCAAGGTTATGCAGGAAACTGTTGCTGTGGATTCGGTAAGTCCGTATCCCACTACCAGATTGATGCCTACAGAGTGGATAAATTCATTGATTTCATCAGAGATGGCCGCTCCGGCTGTTGGGAAGAAATTTCCGTTTTCGATTCCAATCGTTTTCTTCAGAAGGGAGAAGATTGTCTTCTCGTAAAATTTATATTTCAATCGAAGCGTTAACGGTGGAGTTTTCTCCATCCTTAAATAATCAAGATTATAGATTTTACCAATCTTGATAGCATCCATCATCAATGATTTCTTTATTCCGGTCGATTTATTGATAACCTCCTGCACACCATCATATACCTTTTCCCAGAAACGAGGCACGCTGCACATCAGCGTAGGACGAATCTCCTTGATAGTCATCTGAATATCCGTTGGACGAAGGTTTATGCATATCTGCACCCCTTTATTAATACATAGATAACACCAGGCTTTTTCGAAGATATGCGTCATAGGCAGGAAGTTCATGGAAACATCCTTGTCGGTCATGGTCAACAGGCGCAAATCATGAGTTCTGAACTGCTCCAGATAGCAGGAGTGATGAATCATTACCCCTTTCGGTTCGCCCGTGGTCCCCGATGTATAAAGAATATTGGCCAAATCTTCACTGTTCGCCTGGTTGGAACGTTCCTCAACAATGGCTTGATGCTGACGGGCCTCTCCCATTTTCAGGAATTCGTCAAAGTAGATGGAAGTGGTATCACGTTCCTCTTTCACCACAGCCCGGTCGAATATAATCAGTCGTTCAAGCGATTTACATAAAGGAAGCACACTTATTGCTGCATCATATTGGAATTGTTCGCCCACAAATAGAAAGCGGATTTCCGCATCGTTCACAATATATTGAACCTGAGAGGGAGAGCTTGTAGCATATAATGGTACGGTAACAACCCGATTGGCAAAAGCAGCAAGATCTGCATAGAGGCATTCGGGTTTATTTTGAGAGAACACCCCGATGTTTTCCTGTTCGGATACGCCCATCTCCACCAGAGCATTGGCCGCAATGTGAACCGTTTCAGAGAACTGGTTCCATGTAACCGGCATCCACTGAGCCTTATCGTAATCCCGATATTTCAAGGCCACCCGGTCGCCATATTTTTCGGCCTGGCGATGAACCAAAACAGATAAATGATGATAAGTCATATTATGTTTTTTTAATATTTCGGTGCAAAGGTATCGTTTAATTTGCAACAATTTACAAAATGATTAAAGAAATTGCATTGCATTATGCTGTATATAACAAGCTAATGCAATGCAAAAAACACATAACTTACCCAAAATGTTTCATTAAGAAAAGATATAATTAGGGATTGACAATGTAGTATCAATAAAAAACAGGGAATATTGATTCAAATCCAATTATATTCATTTTATAAAAATAATACGACGCAAGTATTTACTATTACTTAGCCAAGTTGTGAGTAACAAAACCATAAGCTATTGGCGTAAAAATCATTACAAAAACATAAAGCATAACAAAAAATCCGTTTCTCCTTTTAGTCTTTTTACTTTCATTCACCCAGATTTCACATAAATGTTTATATGTTTTTTTCTTGTATCTATAATAATTATGAACCCAAAAAATAAAAAACGAAATTATTACACAAGGCTTAGTTACTACGCCTTCAAGGTTAGGATTAAAAATGCTTATAATAACATCTGGAACCAACAAGAAGTTTAAAACTTGTACTAAAGTAACAATACTTGTTGCATAGAGCCAAGGGTCAGGATCTTTAGTCTTACTATATGCAAAATATATTCTATAATACATGTAATCAAACCATCTTAAATTTAAATATTTCATATTTTTCTATTATGTCTTATTTTTGTTTTTTATCACCATGGTATACCTATCCTCAATCTCTTTTAATCAACTTAATATTAAATACGCTTGAGTATTTATATCGCAGTACTTTTTAGAGTATACAGTAAAAGAAACCTAATGTATTAACAATATCAGGGAATATTGATTCAAATCCAATTATATTCATTTTATAAAGATAATACGACGCAAGTATCTCCAATCACATCCCCAAGTTTTTTTTAATGAAAATGTATATTATTGGCGCAAAAAAGCTTATCAAAATATATAGTAAAACAAAATAGCCGTTTCTCCTTTTAGTTATTTTATTTTCGTTTACCCAGATTTTAAATAAATATTCATATGTTTTTTTCTTATATCTATAATAATTATGAATCCATAAAACCCCCGACAATAAAACCAGACATAGCTTAACCAATTTATCATAATTGGGATTAAAATAGTTAGAATAAGAAATACGTATAACACATAGTGGAGGCAACAAAAAGTTAAAAACTTGTACCACAGTAACAATATTTATTGCATAGAGCCAAGGGTCAGGATCTTTAGTCTTACTATATGCCAAATATATTCTATAATATATGTAATCAAACCACTTTAAATTTAAATATTTCATATTATTCTATTATGTCTTATTTATGTTTTCTACCACCATGGTATACCTATCCTCAATCTCTTTTAATCAACTTGTCATTCACAAAAGTCAGACAGCACATTTTAGTATCATAAAGAACCAAAAGTTTGATAACAAATATATACTATTCGATTGATTAAATATTAATTATTATCAAAATATTTTTTCAGGGAAACTCTTTCTAAGTTTGTCATAACATTTGCTATTTCCTTCATAATGAACAACATAATATATCATGTTGCCAATCCTGACCCACCAATAAGCCAACTGCATTTTATATGGGAAAAGACAAAAGAGCCAACCAGTACTAACCCATTCAATGTGAGCAACTAAACAAAACATCGGGAAAAACTAACCAAAACAACGCCAATGATTAGTCCAATCATGTACATGTTTCACCCCAATCTTGTACATGATTGGATTCAATCTTGTACATGATTACCCCTTAATCTTGTACATGATTGGGCTAATGCGTCTCGACGTTTTAGCTAATTGATAGAATAGTTTTTGTAATCTCCGGTTTAGCCCCAGCTACTTCCATCTTTATCTATTTTAATGACTGACGGACAATCGATTAACTCTGATGCACGAATTACATTAAGTTCAAAGTCAAAAAGGTGTATATTTACCGATATTGAACTTGGTGTTACCTTCTCCACCTCCGGAAAACACCATTTATTGATGGTCTATGCACACAAAATGAGTGATACATGAGAAGTCACGCGCTAGTCACGCAGGAAGTCACGCACCTATATCGCTCTGATTATAAATACATTACAAGCCAAGTGTGTGACTTGCGCGACTTGCGTGACTTCTTGAAAACAATTTTATGGAGAAATGTAGAATGACAATCAGAAGTAACCGGAGTTGAAGGCAGATAAAAATATAAAGGCAATGCATTGAACAACTGCATTAATCATGCAGATTGCCAATGATCCATCCCTTCAGTCAAAAACCGGGAAGTATTTCTTATAATTATTTATTTATGATTATATTTGTGTTTAAAATGCAAAAATTAATGAATACAGAATATCTACTATCAGAAGCGGTAGGCATGCTTAAATCTCTGATTTCCATCCCCTCTTTCAGCAGGGATGAAGAGGCAGCCGCCGACTATCTGCAGAATTATATCGAATCCATCGGCATCGAGACACGAAGAAAAGGGAACAACATTATCTGTGTGGCTCCGATGTTCGATCTGAAAAAACCAACCATCCTGCTCAATTCGCACATCGACACGGTGAAGCCGGTAAACGGATGGCGAAAAGATCCATTCAACCCCGTTGAAGAGAATGGAAAGCTGTTCGGTTTGGGCAGCAATGATGCCGGTGCAAGCCTGGTATCGCTATTTCAGGTGTACCAGGAACTGTCGAAAACAAGGCAGGAGTACAACCTTATTTTCGTGGCTTCGTGCGAAGAGGAGGTTTCAGGAAAAGAGGGCATCGAGAGTGTACTCTCCGAACTTCCACCCATAGCGCTGGGCATTGTGGGTGAACCCACGGAAATGCATCCTGCCATTGCGGAAAAAGGGTTGATGGTGCTGGATGTAACCAGCTTCGGCAAGGCAGGTCATGCGGCACGTAACGAAGGAGAGAATGCAATCTACAAGGCATTGGAAGATATCCAGTGGTTCAAGGAGCATCGCTTCAAAAAAGAGTCACCTTTGCTGGGGCCTGTAAAGATGAGCGTTACCCAGATAAATGCCGGGACACAGCACAATGTAATCCCCGACAGGTGCACCTTTGTGGTGGATATCCGGAGCAATGAGCTTTACTCTAACGAAGAGCTGTTTGCCGATATAAAGAAGCATGTAAAAAGCGAAGTGAAAGCCCGCTCATTCCGACTCAATTCGTCGCGGATTGAAGAGAATCATCCGTTTATAAAACGCGCAATCAAGATGGGAAGAGCGCCATTCGGGTCGCCCACCCTGTCGGACCAGGCGTTGATGCCCTTCCCCAGCGTGAAGATCGGTCCGGGAAAATCGTCGCGTTCGCATACGGCCGATGAATACATATTAATCAGTGAAATAGAAGAAGCTATTAACCTTTACCTGCAACTGCTGGACGGACTAACCATTTAGCCTATGACTGCCAAAGAACGATACAGAGAGCTATGTCTGGAGGAGAAAAGTATTCCTCTGTTCTGCCGCGACTGGTGGATGGATGCCGTATGCTTTGATGCCTGGGATGTTCTTCTGGCGGAAGAGAAGGGAGAGATTATGGCAGCCCTGCCCTATCACCTGAGAAAAAAGCTGGGATTCAGCTGTGTGCTGCAACCACAACTGACCCAGTACAACGGTATCTGGCTGAGAAAGAAGCAGACCGAAAGCGACTACGAGCGTTTATCATACGAAAAGAAGATATTCGGCAGGTTAATTGAACAGCTAGAAAAGCTGAACCTCTCCTTTTACCAGCAATGCTTCCACATGAGTATAACCAACTGGCTCCCGTTCTACTGGAAAGGCTTCAGGCAGACCACCCGCTATACTTACCTAATCAGCGGCATCGGCAATCCCGAAAAGGTGTTTGCACGGTTCAGCCCTGCCAAGCAGAGACAAATCAGGAAGAGCGAGAAGAGACTACACCTCAGTTTGGATATGAAACCCAACGAGTTTTACAGCCATCATAAGCAATCTCTGAAAGAACGTGGAGAAGAGATAAGCTACTCCTACGAACTGTTTCTGCGAATCTACAAGGCTACACAAACGCATAATGCCGGACAGCTTTTCTCTATTAAGGATGATGCGGGAAATGTCCATACTGCGCTTTTCACGGTGTGGGATCAGAACTCCGCTTATACACTGGTATACTCTATTTCACCCCAATACGCTTCTTCCGGCGCATCGACTCTCGTTATCAGGGAAGCAATCAAGTTTCTGACAAACAAAACCCGCAACTTCGACTTCGAAGGGAGCATGGTGGAAGGTATAGAGAACTCGTACCGCCAATTCGGGACAATACAAAAGCCCTATTTCCTGATTGAGAAGAACTATTCGCGCGTATTTAAGCTGCTGTTTTCGCTCTATAAGCGAGATTGAAGTATCTGTCTGTAAATGGATATCAGGTTTTCTGTCACCACATCAGGTCCGGCAACAGAGGCGGCATGAACAGAAATGGCCTTTCCATCGAACCTATTACGGTTGGTTACCATTTCCAGCATGGCATTTGCCAATGCAGCGACATCCTCTACCGGCACGCGATAACCTTCGTTATGTGAAACAACGGCTTCGGGCACAACTTCCGTACATACTACCGGCAAGCCTGTACTTATGGCTTCGAGTATAGCAATGGGCTGCGCTTCCACCCGGCTTGACATCACAAAAGCATCGGCTCCACGAAGTTCCTCAAGCACACCATCAGGCTCCAGCCATCCGGTAAAAGCAATCAGTTCTTTATTCCTGCAATTGGACAATATATCCTGAAATGCCTTTTGCTCAAAGTTCTCTCCCACCATCCGCAAGCGGACATTCTTCATTTTTGCACAAACCAAATCGAATGCGGGCAGAAGGATATCGTATCCTTTCACATCATAGAACCCATTAACCGAAACAAACGTGAAAGTTTCTTTAGGTTCCCTTGGCATATAATGAAAAAAAGAGGTATCAAGAATATTCGATATCGTTTTAATTGGAATATCCTTCTGAAGAAACTCCTTTATTTTGGGAATCTGCTGGTCTGATACAGGAATAATATACGATGAATTGGAGAATCCTTTCTCCAAAAAAGGGGTATAATGTGGTAAAAAGGATTTCTGGGCAAGAGACGAACGCATGCCGAAAATGCCCCTGTGCTCGGTAATAACATAGGGGATGCCATATTTCTCTTTTATCAGGAAAGCCGCATAACCACCCCACGTACAACTATGCACATGAATCAGATGAGGTTTACCGTATTTTTCAACGTATTCATCGAATAGTTTCACAGTCCGGTTGCACCACGCCTTTATGTTACCGATGTTTTGTTTAGGTAATCTGCGGTAGTAATAGCGATAGGTCAGCACTCCGTCCTCTATCGCTTCAAAGGATTTCCAGGGTGCAGTCACAGCTTTCAGTCGGTACTTTTTCCAGGGCAGCACCACATTGGCAAGGATGTGCACTTCTATTCCTTTCTGCTTCAGGAAAATGGCCTGATCCTTGCAAAACTGTCCCCCTTCGGGAAGGTACCAAGAAGGTAATTGTAATATTCTTATGTTTCCGGAAATATCATTCATCTCTTTATGTACTTATTGTAAAAAACACCCAATGCTTGTTTAAAGTCAATCCTAAATGCCATATAAATCAACGCATACAAAGGATACTTTATTGTCAGAGAAACATTCAGGCGTCCCCTTTTTGTCATCTCAGGAAGCCGTCGCATACTATCCGCAAGCCTTATCAGCTGCTTTTCCCTAACCGCATCTCTATTGCTCACCCGCAACAACAAGATAAGCAGTTTATATTTATGATAGTTCAATAAAGAGAGCTTATGCTGGTATGATGCAGAAAACCTGTGAAGCATTTCGCTGGTAGCATCTACCGATGCAATCCTGTCTTCCAGCATCTCATATTCACTCTTCCTGATGCTGTAGGTAATGGATTGCTGATTTATGCAATAAACATAATAAGCGGCAGGAAGAAGACATATTGATTCTGCCTTTAGCAGAATTTCAGTATTAAACAGGAAATCATCTCCCCAACTGACATTAAGTTTGTAAAACAACAAATCGGCAATAAGCGCACGTTTTACCACCTTACAGCATGCTGCTCCATTAAATATCGGCTGAATTTTACTTTTATTTTCCCTGAAAAGCCCATCCTCTTTAAAATGTCTATCCTGAATCCACTCTCCCGAATCATCCACCAGATAATCGTACACAACGATATCCGCTCCTGTTTCCATGCATTTCCGGTGGAGAGCAGCAAGGGCACCCTGTTGCAGCCAGTCATCCGAATCAACCTGCATAATATAATTGCCACTAGCAGCCTGAAGTGCAGTAGTACGTACAACTGAGATTTTCTTTCTTTCGGGCAGCTGCATCACTTTCAGCCGGGGTTCATCCCGTTGATAGTCGGTCAGAATGGAAAAGCTATCATCCGTCGATGCATCGTCGACACATATCACCTCGAAAGTTCCTTCAAAATCCTGGGTAAATAGTGAGTCGAGACATCTTTTCAGGTAAGGCGCGACATTATAAACCGGTATGCAAATCGATATATCCATAGCAATTTCATTAGATTAGATGAAAGATTTCAGATAGCTCAACAACCTTTGCTTTTGTTCTTTTCTGAGAACCAGCATAAAAGAGAGAATCAGTGCCACGCATCCAACAACTATAATAGCAATGCAAAGCTGAAATAGCTGACCTACCGAAATAAATAATCCGTAGACATAAGCCAGTAGAGCGGAAAGAAGCAGCACGAATAATATCTTTAGAAAATTGATAAACAAAGCACGTTTTTCAGAAAAGTTATACAATCTTGAAAAACAGTATGAACAAAGAATGTAGCTCTGCAAAATAACAAAAATAGAAGAGATTACCAGCATATAGAAAATATAGGTTTCGTCTCCTCCGGAGAACTCACATAACAATATTGAAACAAGCAGATTGATTGCCCCGATTATAACAGTCCACAATGCAGGAACCTTTAAATAGTTCCAGGCGCGGTACACAAAGGCAAAAACTCCTGCAGCAGCATAAAATGGAATAACATAGAGTTTTAGAATCATCCATGGAAAGTATGACGTATAATTAGGTCCAATCCAAAGAGTAATAATCGGCTTGCAGAAACCAATAATCACCCCTGCCAGAAGCGCAGCCATTAATCCGACATACAACGAGTTCTCTACAGCCAACGATTTCACCTTATCATGTTCCTCTTTTGAATAGGCAATTAATATAAGAGGCCCGAAAAGTGAGGAGATAACACCTATTGAAGTCATTATATAATTGCCAAAATCGGATACTGCACCCAAAATTCCAGATTCGCGAACAGACCAGTATTTATTGACGATAAAATTGTCAATCCGGTAAAGACCGGTATCACCTACTTGTTGAATGATAACAAAGACTGTCATGGAAAGAACTGCCAAAAGAGCTTTCTTATTAAGATGTCCTGCAGAAATCTCGATCTTGTTATTCACCGTGCGACGATATACGACATAGCTGAAACAGAGGATTATGAATTCTGTAAGAAAAAGAACGAAGCCTATAAATCCAACGTCTTTGCTAAAAAAAAGAAAAAAACAGATGGTGAATACAACCTTCAGAGCCGAACGGAGTATCTTGACCACATTCATCAAATCAATCCTATTCAACGCATACAATGTGATATTAAGCAAACTTGAATAGAGTGACATTAAAAAGCTTATCAGCGTAAATGAGAAAAGCCATTTAGCTGAAGAGAGCAAATTGGCCGGTATATTAAATACCCTGTCCAGATTAGATACAAACCATATAAAGAAAGGGAGCAGACAACACCCTATCAAAGTAATGATAAGAAAGCTACTGCTCAGATACCTGGAAGCTTCTTTGTACTTTCCCTGTTGAAGACTAACAGAATAGAACCGGGTAAGAGAACCTGTCAGCGAAGTTGTGACTACGCTGATATACTGATTCACAATAAAAGCTAACGGTACAACTCCGTAGGCAGCAACGCCTAAGCACCGGATCAGGTAAGGGGTGTAAAAGAGGCCAACAAAAACACCGACCAACAAATTGATTATGTTGGATACAAAGTTTTTATTTACCTGATTTGTCACACCCATTTAAATTATTAAACTATAACTTATCATCCCCTCTTACCGGCTAACCCAAGATTCCGGATTCAGTTTGGAGGTCTCCTTGCGCAACTGGAAATGCAATACGGTACGGTTTCCGTCAGATGGGTCGGAATATACCCGACCAATGGACTGACGCGTGCTTACCTTCTGCCCCTTGCTTACGGAAGCCGATGAAAGATTGCAATATACCGAGATGTAGTTTCCGTGACGAATGATGATATTCGCCAATCCGCCAACCTGGAATACAGCCGATACCTCTCCATCGAAAATGGCACGTGCCTGTGCGCCTGGTTGTCCTTGTATATCGATTCCTTTATTGTCGAGTTTTACATTCTTCAATCCATCTACCGCATATTCTCCGTAGTGGCTTACAACCAGATAAGAACCGGTAATAGGCATTGGCAGGCGACCTTTATTCCGTTCAAAGCTTCCGGAAATAATACGATCGGCACTATCCATTGAGTAAACCGGTGCCGGAGTAGCAGCCTTTTTCGAAGATTTAGAGGAAGATTTTCCTGACGATTTGGAGCCTTTCTCGGCCACCTCTTTCTCTGACTCCCGCTCTGCCGCTTTCCTACGAGCCGCTTCTTCGGCAGCAGCTTTTTTGCGAGCCTCTTCTTCGGCACGTTTACGTGCTTTTTCCACCTCAATGGCAATCAAACGGTCTATCTGTGCATTCAGTTTGCTGGCCTCCTTGCGATGCTTTGAGATTTCGCCCTGTAATCCTTTCTGTTTCTTCTGCAGTCCGGCAACTACCGTCCGTTTCTGCTTTTCCTGTTCTTCAAGCTTTTGCTTTTCCCTTTCGCGTTCTGTAAGCAGATTCTCCTTGGCGGTTTTCACCTCCTCCATTTCATTCTTCTTACGCCCTATCTGTGCCTGTCTTTTCAGAATCTCTTCACCTTGTATGCGTTGGTAGGTGGCATACTCGTTCATGTAACGAAGACGACGGTAAGTCTGGCTCAGATTATTTGCCGAAAAGATGAACATCAACCTTTCTTGAATGGATTTATTTTTGTAGAGGTACTTAACAGACGATTCATATTTTTTCTTTTTATCCAGTAAATCGCGTTCCAATGCACGCAACTGCTGCGATAAGCTGGTAACTTCACAGTCTATCGACTGAACATCTTTTCCGATTACCTCAATATATCTTTTTCTTTCTTCGATCTGTCCCATCAGGGTGTTCAGTCCCCGGAGCTGGCTTCCCACATCTTTTTTGGTGCTCTTCAGAAGCCCTTCCTTTATGGAGATTTCTTTCTGAATGGCCATGCGTTTGTTTTCCAGTTCTTTAATCTTCCTGTTTGACTGCGCAGAAAGATTCGATGCTATCAGAATAGTTGCCAACAAGAATAAAAACTGCTTCATAATCCTAATAACACTTTTACAAGTTCATTAAAGTCCATTTTTTTATACTTAGACGAAACGGTGGTGGGGTAATCCCATTCGCCATTATCGCTTAATTTAGATAAGTCTATAGAAGCCGCGAAAGGTTTCTTTCCACCTTCGAAAGAGATATCCATCCGGGCGGGAAAACTTTTCGTACCGAAAGGCTGAAAATCGTTATATTTCCAGTTTAACTGGTAAGGCGCCGAGACAGTGGAGATGTTGCTTTCGACCAATTGACCGGTATTGGGGGTAGCCGAGAAACTGTAAAGGAAATCCTTTGATTGTTTCTTTATCTCCATCGTTTTATTGTCAGCACTGGAACGAACCGTAAATTCCGAAAGTAATTTCGTGTCGAGTTCTTTGTTCCCTGGCAGAAAAAGCGCATTGGTAAACAGCGCCTGAAGCGTGTAAAAGTCCATATCGGTTTTAGCCATGGCAATGAGCTCAGGAATAGATTCTTCTACATATTGCTTGTTAATCCGATCAATAATCAGCACTTTGGTCGGGGTAAATTCCACTCTTCCGGCCTCAATACCAAGGAAAGGGACAATCGATAACTGAATAACCTCATTCTTCTTGATGCGGAGTGTACCATTGACAGAGATGTCTTTTCCGTTTGAGGAGAGAGTAAGCTTCATTTTGGAAGAGAAGCTGGTTATTTCAGGAGAGTTTTTTGCAACGTTCCCCAGGTAATTTAACTCTTCAACCATTGCAGTCTCGGCTGGTTTGCTTATCATCTTACCCGATTTACAGGAAGAGAGAAACAATATCGGAAAAACAAGAGCGATGCCAAGCATCATCCGACCTTTTCCTCCACACATCAATACACTTTTTCTCATTCTGCAATATATTTCTTTTGTTCAATCTTCTTTTTCAAGGTCTTGGATTTACTGCCCATTTCACTGGCCTTGATCCAGTATTTCAGCGCCTCATCCTTTGAACCCGCCATATATAAAATATCTCCGCAATGCTCTGTCACCACATCACTCTTATCGCCACCTTTTTTCATGGCATCTTCGATATAAATCTTCGCTTCTGAATATTTCCCTTTGATAAAGAGAATCCAAGCATAGGTGTCCAGAAATGTGTCATTATTCGGTTCGGCCTTAATGGTTCTGTAGCTCATCTCTTCTGCTTTATCAAGGTTTGTCTTCTCAACGGAGAGGAAGTATGCATAATTGTTCAGTGCACCATTATTTTCGGGATTGTAAACCAATGCCGAGTCATAAGCTGCAAAGGCCATATTGTTCTGTTCTTTAGTATGATAGATATCTCCCATCATGCTGTAAAAGTCGGATACCATTTTTTTATCGCTGGTAGATGTTACGTGAGTAAGTCCCTTTTTAAAAACCGCAAGCGCATCATCCACACGTTCGGCCTGATAGTATGAAAGTCCCAGATAAAAATAGAACTCAATAGCCTCCGGAGTCACTTCAAGAGCCGGTTCGCATATTTTGATTGCCTCTTCATAATCATTCTTCTTGATGGAATAGCTAAGCAGCTGAAGTCGTGCCGGAACATTTTCGGGTGTCAACTCAATAATCTGTTTTAATACAGGAACCGATTCTTTTTCCATCCCTTTTGCCAAAAGATACTGCACATATAACATCGGTATCTGTGTATCCTCCTGCTCGCCTTCCATCATTCTCTGAAAAAGAGGAATGATACGTGTGCTGTCTTTCCCACCCTGCTGGGAATTGACAATCATCTGACGCATGATATCAACCTTGATTTCGTTATCTACCTTTTTATTCAGTAAAACGGAATCAATTTGCTGTTCATAGAGTTTGGTCTGTCCCGTTTGTTCATAATAGCCTGCTAGTGAAACCTGTACCTGTGGATTCCCCGGTTCTATGGAGAGAACTTTCTGATAAGTGGCATATGCCTCCTTAGGTTTACCGTTATTTAGATAAACATCTCCCAATACGCAGAGATAGCGCATATCATTTGGATACTCATTTGCGAGGCTTTCTATTTCGTTGAACGCTTTCTTGTGGTCATCCATCAACAAATAGATGCGGAATTTTTCCATGCTTATCTGCTCGTTCTTCCCGTTTATCTTCTCAAATCGATCGAGAGTCTGAATCACTTTGGGATAATCTTTTGTCTGATTATACAGATCGATCAATGCCATCAGCGGGTCTTGCCTTTCCGGGAACTGGTTCGACATCCGTTCGAACGCCTCAATTGCTTTTTGGGTATTCCCTTGTTGCTGATATAGGGATGCCAAAGTCTGGTGATACCAGTAATTATCGGGGGCATTCTGAACTGCTTTCTCCATACAGGCAAGTCCTTTTTCGGGCTGCTTCAGGTAGAAATAGTATTGAGATATTTCGGACAAGGAAGAAGCCGCATTGGGATCAATGTCCAGGCAGTGTTGGTACAGTTCAAATGCCACATCGAAGGAACCTTTAGACTTTTGACGTGTAGCCTCCAGAAAAAAGTAGTCGTATTTTTGCTGCTGATCAGGAGACAACCTGTTTACAACGGCTGCTACAGACGGTTCGGGAACCCGTTGGGTAGTTTTCTGTGATGATGACCCACAGGAGGATAATAAGAGTAATGCCGACAATGCACCAATGTGCCAGGTAGCAAAACCAGCCTTTACCGGCTTCAATCTGTCTGTTTGAGATAAACTCAATAATGCAACCATATTTATGCTTTAAGAATTAACCTATTTTACTTTCTGTTCAAGCAACTCTGGTATAGAGTGCTTTATTTTTATTTTTTTCCGGTATGACCAAATCCGCCTTCACCACGTTCGGTTTCATCGAGCACATCCACCTGCTCCCATTGAGCTTGTTCGTGACGGGCAATAATCATCTGAGCCACACGCTCGCCATCCTGTATGATAAACTCCTCGGCAGACAGGTTTACTAGGATAATACATATCTCACCTCTGTAATCGGCATCAATGGTACCAGGGGAATTCAGGACTGTAATTCCTTTCTTGATAGCAAGTCCGCTACGGGGACGAATCTGAGCTTCGTATCCTTCGGGTAAAGAGATATAAAGTCCGGTTGGGACAAGACATCTTGCTAATGGTTTCAGAACAATTGGTTCCGAAATGTTGGCACGAATATCCATTCCGGCAGATAAGCTGGTTTCGTAAGCAGGAAGCGCATGTTTCGACTTATTAATAATCTGAATTTTCATAATCATTCTTACTTCTTAAATTCTACAGTAAATAGTTTGTCGTTACTATGAAACGGAAAGTTACGTAAAAATCACGCTATTACATAACTAATTTGCGAAAATACGTATTTCATAGCAATTAACGGCTTTATTAAAGCCTTTTTTATATTTTTGCAGGTAAATAAACAGTATAAAGAAATGAATTGGAGAGATTTGATTTCAGCGAAACGCTTTGGCATGGAGGTGCTTCACCATCACCGGGAGGAGAACCGTTCTGAATTTCAGCGTGATTACGATCGTCTGGTATTTTCGGCACCTTTTCGTCGGTTGCAGAATAAGACTCAGGTTTTCCCGCTGCCAGGAAGTGTCTTTGTCCACAACAGGCTGACGCACAGCCTTGAGGTTTCGTGTGTGGGACGCTCTTTGGGAAATGATGTTGCCAAAGGACTTCTTCTGAAACATCCGGAGTTGCACGACTCTTTTATTTCTGAGATTGGTTCAATCGTTTCGGCTGCCTGCATGGCTCACGACCTGGGAAACCCACCGTTTGGCCATTCGGGAGAAAAAGCCATCTCCACCTATTTCTCGGAAGGAAAAGGAGTGGCGCTGAAAGATAAAGTAAAGCCGGAAGAATGGGAAGATATCATTCACTTTGAGGGAAATGCAAATGCATTCCGATTGCTGACTCATCAATTTGAGGGAAGACGGAAAGGGGGATTTGCCATGACTTACTCTACTCTCGCTTCTATTGTGAAATACCCCTATTCATCGAGACTAGCCGGAAAGAAATCTAAATTCGGCTTTTTCGTTTCGGAAGAGGACGATTTCAAACGAATCGCTACAGAACTGGGAATGACCTGCCTAAACGAGGATCCACTCAAATTTGCCCGCCATCCATTGGTATATCTGGTTGAAGCCGCCGATGATATTTGCTATCAGATGATGGATATTGAAGATGCCCATAAGCTGAAAATTTTGACAACAGAAGAAACTAAAGAACTGTTGATGGGATATTTTAGTGAGCAACGATTGAGCCATATTCATGAAACAATGAAGATTGTAAGCGATACAAACGAACAGATAGCTTATCTGCGTTCGTCCGTGATTGGTCTGCTAATCAAGGAGTGCACAAAGGTGTTCCTGGAAAACGAAGAAGCTATTCTGGCTGGCAAATTCGAGGGAAGCCTCATTAAACACATTGCCGATAAGCCAAAAGCAGCCTACCAGCATTGTGAATCGGTATCTCTGGCCAAAATATATCGTTCGAGTGATGTGCTTGACATTGAACTGGCTGGATTTCGGGTAATCAGTACCTTGATTGATTTGCTGATTGATGCGGTGAGTTCGCCCGAAAAGGCTTACTCGCAACTGCTCATCAATCGCATTTCGAAACAGTACAACGTCAATGCCCCCACTTTATACGGGAAAATACAGGCGGTACTGGATTACATCTCGGGCATGACCGATATTTACGCCCTTGATTTATATCGCAAAATAAAAGGAAACAGCCTGCCAGCGGTATAATTAGACCCCTCTTACGATAACAGTTTACACTTCAGGAGATAAGGCGTTTATCTCCTGATTTTGAATTTCCCGTAAACTAATTTCCCATCGGAGGTTATTCCTTCGATAACCACAGAATAGTCGGAAGAGGAATCCGAGGAATAAAAATTCAGAAGGCCCTTTCCATCGCTTGAGATTGAGACATCCGGGTTCCAGTAAACGGTAGTTCTAGTGTCTATTGTTCGTTGCTTCTGCTGCTCTTCTGTTTCATAACATGGGGAATAGAACTCCTTGGTAACCTGGTAGCCAAGAGGGGTAATAAACTTCACATTATCAATATCCAGAGGTCTTGAATGTTTTGCACCTTTTTTCATTGTGATTAGAATAGCACCACTGATGGCGGAAGGTCCTAAAATTGTAGTTTGTGCACCCTTGACAATTTCAATTTCTTCAACATCCTCGGGCATATATGTATCTAACATGTCTGATGTGATTTCAAATCCATCAACCAGAATAAGAGGTGCCGAAGATTCTTCCGAATGAATTTTCCCGGATTGATACCTTGTGATATATACATTCTCGCCAGACACAGTCAATCCCGGAGTCATCATTAGCAGATTGAGCATACTTGTAGGATGCATCTTTTCTATCTGCTCACTTGTAACCGTTTGGTTAAAACCGGAGGATGCCCAGTGCTTTGTATCATTATCATCCGCCTGTGCTGAAGCTGTAACAACAACCTGTTCGAGCAAATGAATCTTCTGTCTCATATTACCCTTTTTACTCATCATTGCAAAATACTCATCATCAGAATTATTTGCTGTGTTAGATGCATTCGGATTTCTTTTCGACAATATAGGTAACAAATCCCCAGAAGGAGAACAATAGGTTGAATCTACAGAAACTTTCACATGACTACTTCCCTTTGGGCTCTTACTTTGAACCAATAACCTCGTGTTTTCGGGGAAAATCAGATTGGAAAAAACAAATCGGCCATTGTGGTCAGTTTGCATCTCCATCATCTTTCCATAATCAATTGCCAGAAGTGTTACAGGATAATTATCAGCAGGTTTATTGAGGCTAAAGCCACTTTTCACTGAACCTGAAATCTGTTGTCCCAATTCTACGGGGCATTTAGGGGACTCGAAATCCTTTTTCAGTATTTTCTCCACATTGTATCTACGCCATCCCTGAGTCATCATCAGCAAGTCAAGGTTCTTCAAAGCATTCGGATCTTTGTCAGTAAAATAATAAGCAGGAGACTCAATGTAGCCTTTTAGCTCAGAAGTCAGCAATAAAGAGGAGAAAATATTCATACAGTTGTCTGGCTTAATATCGCCATCATCAGTGACGGAAACTGAGACTCGACCTTCAAGCGGTTTATTATTATTGTCGGTAACCAGAATCTCCACCCGAACATTTTCCCTCTTCGTATAGGACGGTTTATTCGTAGAAAAAGCCACCTTTGCCAAATCATTCATATTAGTATTGAACACCAGCCTTTCACTAATGGGATGATTGTTTTCGTCAACTAGCAAAAGCTGTATCACACCAGCAGGGAAGATTTTCCGGTCAAACAGTACCATCTCTTTACGTTTATCCCACTTTTCAGTGTAAATCAACATTCCCCGACAGTGAACAATCAGAGACAGATTATCCGGCAAATCTGTTCCTGATGATTTATTTACTGACACATACAGTTTGTCTTTCCACCAATCAGTCCGCAACGACATCTTATTATCCACAGTTACTGCAGGTAAGTAGAAACGTTTTTGCTGATTTAATGCATTCTTACATACCACAAAGATAGTTTTATTGATTTCAGGAAGAATTGCGAATGAACCCATACCTAAATGTTGCGAACTGAAATCAGCTAGGGTATCACCAACAGAAGTAATAACATACCCACTTATATCCTCACTCAAGCCAGAAGAATTTATAGCTTTAAAAGCAACCCTATTCACTGCACCAGCCAATAAATTTCCACCTTCGGGAAAAAATGAAACATCAAAATCAACCTTCTGCTTTGGTATGTTGATAAATTCTTTCTGCACAGCTCCATTCAAATTATACTCCAGCAATATCCCATCGTTCCTGATTTGGTCTGGCTTTAGTTTTGTCTGTATAATGTTGTCCCTGCCTATCAAAAGATCATTGCTTTTACCCTGGGCATTATAAAGAGATACTTTATCCGGTTTTACCGGGGTAGAAACGTTTTTGTCCCGAAACCGAAATTCCGCACTGACATCTTTCGGGCTGCTGCCAATCTTAAAACTAGCATCACAATGATATCTATCTGTAAGATAATTGCCAATCCGGATAGATCTTTTGAAAAAATAAGATTCGTCCATACCCATCATGTATTGAGTATAAAAGCGTAATTGGTAGTTACCGACAGGTAAATCTGAGGCAAGTGGAATATATCCTGAAAAGGCGATGCTATCTTTCCAAATTTTCACTCTAGAGGTGATCTCATTAAGAGGATTGATCAGTTCTGCATAGACATAATTGCTACGTGTCTCAGTTAGATGCGTTTGGGCATCGACCAAATATGGGCGAAACCAAATAGTATCTCCTGCCATATATGCTGATCTGTCTGTCTGGGTATAGATCTTCTCCTGAGGGAATAGACTTAATTGAATATTAAAATATTGACGAACAGAGTCGACGGGATTGTTAATGATAGGTTTCCCAAAAGTTATTTGGGAAAAGAGACAGAAGCAAAACAGGAAAAATCTACATCTCATACCAAAATGAATTTAATTTATATTTCATAATGAGGAATTCTTTATGTCCCATCTTTTATGAGCAATTATATACCTGATCACAAATGTGTTAATCATAGCATCTCTGCCTTCACAAAAAAATCTTATTCTTCGGCTGATCAAAGGAAATTTCGGTAAAGGATGATTAAGGATGACCAAATAGGAGTTTTACTCTCCGTTAGCGTTAACGGAATCTGATGGATAACTAATTACTCAGCTTTCATCAACTGCTAATTGTGGCCAAATATAATTATATCTTTTTCTATTTTTATTCAAAAGCAGTATAAAATATCTGGATTTAAATAAAATAGAAGATTCACTTACATCTGTTATCAAAATAATATATCCAGAGCAAGATTATTTGCTCAAGTAATTGTTGTTGGTAAAACAGAATAAGACATCTGAACCTCCATCAAAAAGAAAGAGGATGAATCGCAAAGATCACCCTCCTTATCATATATCTAAAAAATTTCCTGTTTATAGTTGCTGTTCCGATTTCATCGGTACATATTCCATAGTAACTAGTGACGGGTCCAAATCCAGAATCTGGGTATCCGATGTAGAATACTTCTTGATGAGATAATAAAGCAACAGAATTGATTTCTTTATTGCAGGCAGCTGCACATTACGGGCAATTCGTTCCACTACAACGAACCGGAAGTCTCCCTCAACCTTATTATCTCGTAGCGACGGATAGCGGCTTAACAGATCTACATCTCCATTCTCTTCCATCTCTTTACATATCAGATGGACGAATTTATCCATATGCACCCCTTGTTTGAATCCGGCATAGACATCTAAACGGAACATCTTTTGTGGAACAAATGTCTTCACGGTATATTTAAAGTGATAGGGCTCATCACTACGGTGGAGATATACAAACCAGTATGTATCTGCTCGTTTAGGTTGTTTGTTGATAAGTGAATATGATATTTTACTCTCCATTTCATCGGGATATTTGGCACGAGTAACATATACAAGATGTGTTGCAAATTTGGGTATAGTTTCATCTTCACTAATTTTCTTCAAACACTCTATTGTCGGATTAATTGGTTCGTAAGCTGATGCATGGTTCTTGATACGTCGACCGTTATACCAGATATACATCACAAAGAAAATCAATCCGGCAATCAATATGGTAGCCCAACCACCATGGGCAAATTTAAACACATTACCAATAAAGAAGCTGGTTTCAACGGTAATAAAGAAAAGGGTTAACGGAATACTCAATGCATATGGAACTTTCTTAAACTGAAAATACATAAAGAGCAACAGAGTAGTCATCAGCATCGTAATTGTAATTGAAAGACCGTAAGCCGCCTCCATGTGAGAAGAAGAACCGAACGCAATCACAATGAGTGTACACAATGCCATCAATGCATAGTTCACTTGAGGGATATACATCTGTCCTTTTATTTCAGTTGGGTATTTAATGCGAATATTAGGCCATATATCCAATGAAATAGCTTCACTTATAATGGTGAAAGAACCGCTGATTAACGCTTGACTGGCAATGATGGCAGCCATTGTCGCCATAGCGACTCCTATAAAAGAGAACCAGCTCGGCATAATGCAGAAAAATGGATTGATATCTGTTACAATTTCGCTTGGATGGGTAATAATCCATGCTCCTTGCCCTAGATAATTCATTATCAAGGTAGCTTTTACATATACCCATGACACTCGAATATTATGCAAGCCACAGTGTCCAAGGTCAGAATAGAGGGCTTCGGCTCCTGTAGTACAGAGGAATACTGCACCTAAAATGATTAATGCATCGGGAGCGTTGATTAGTACCTTTATGGCATAATAGGGATTGAATGCTTTAACAATGATGGGATACTGCAGAAAAGCGAAAAATCCGAGAATGCCAAGCATTGTAAACCATAAGAACATAATTCTGCCGAAAGGTTTACCTAGACGTGCTGTACCAAGTGGTTGAAGCAGAAAAAGTGCCACAATAATAGCCACCGTAACAGGAATAATAGGAATAGAAGGAACCAGGACATTCAATCCTTCGACCGCCGAAATAACTGTAATGGCGGGTGTAATAATGCCATCGGCAAGCAACGTGGAAGCTCCAATCATAGCAATAACATAGGTCCAGCGATACTTTTTCCGGATCAATGCAAAGAGAGAGAGAATTCCACCTTCACCATTATTATCGGCCCTTAGAGTGACAATTACATACTTGACAGTTGTTTGCAGTGTCAGAGTCCAGATAATACATGAGATAGCTCCGATAATATAATCAGGGTTAGAACGAAGGGCTTCGGGAAATCCATTTACAATGGCTTTCATTACGTACAACGGAGAAGTTCCGATATCTCCATAAACAATCCCGATTGCCAGGAATATGCCCATAATTCCAAAGGGCACTTTGTGCTGGTGTTTCATTTTTTTATACTCTTAAAAAACTCCGCAAAAATAAGTAAAAATAGTAAGTATTTATACAAACTTATAGAATATTAATCTGCGAAATGACTGATAAACACTAATTTTAGCTTTATCTGCCTTTTTTATGAAGATTCTTCAGATAAAGAAGCAAAAAAGTTATATCAAAGAACTTCTGTAGCATGATGAAACGATCCGTTATTTCTTCGTTATGAGCCGCTCAAATTTTGTTCATTACTTGATTTTGTCTTGTTTTTAAGCTTTTTGCTTGACTAGTAATACAGTTTATTTAAACCGAATAAAAGGCAAAAACAGATAAAATCAAGAGACAAAAAAGATGTGCACAAATTATTCGAAGGAAATTCACAAAGGTAGAAATCAATTTATCAAACAAGAATTGTGCTATTTATGTTTATTTTCGGCTTTTATTTTTGGAATAATTGTACCTGACAATTGAGTTGCCCGGCTTCATATATCTATAAAAAAAAGAGAGGTTTTCCTCTCCTTTCTGATATCAGCACTAATATTAATCGTTTAATAAATAATCTTGTTGGCTCCAGAAGTGATAACACAATCTTGTGGATGGTTCTTAGCGAAAGATTCAATGTGACGAATGCGCTTTTCTTCGAGAATTTCGTCAACAGCAATCAGGATTCCTGTTTCTTCAACGTCACCAAAGCCATAATTAATAGCTGTACCAAACATCTTCATAGTTGGAGAAAGTCCCATATATGCGTTAACCAGTGGAGGTATATTGTATCCCAACTTGCGAACTTCAGTATTTAGAATCTTATAATCTTCCTTGAATGACTTTTTGTTGAATATCCTTGCAAGATCTTGCTCATCAGATTCCATTTCTAAAGGTCTGGTAGGAGTTATCAGATTCTCCTTATCGCCAAAATGCTTTTTAAGAAAATAAAGAATCATATCACGTCCTTGACGATGAAAACTAGGATACATAGTCACTTTCCCAAAGAAGTATTTTACCGATGGCATAATGACAGTTAACGCTCCTAATCCATCCCATAGATTATCCAGAGCAAAAAGACCTTTTGAACCAGCCCTGGTTGACTGGTATTCGAGCGTAACAAATGAACGACCCAATTCAATGGTTGTAGGCAGATATTCTTTGATGAATTTCTCTGAGAAATCGAACATGTGAGATGTGGCCAGAATAGGATGTCCTTTTTCATCAAAACGAACATCTGTTCCAAGGATATACCTGTAACCTCCAAGTATTTCTTCAGCATCCGGATTCCATACAATGAGTTGCTTATAAGGGTTCTCCATCGTATCGTATTCATCAATATCTAATGAAAGTCCCGTACCTCCTCCAGCAGCACGAAAAGCAACTTCTCGTAAACGACCTATTTCACGCATCACATTAGGTGAATCTTGATGAGTAATAATATAGATAAAATTATTGCTCTTATTGGTCATTCGCAAGCGTTTATCGTCTGTAAGTTCAGCTTTCAGAATTTCTTTACTGACCGGTTTTATTATATCATCCATTGTTTTATTTATCCTTTTGTATTTTTAGCTTATATACCATTTCCCTCACAAAATCAGCCCATTCAGCAGGTGACTTCGAATCATCGAATGTTTGCCAGGAAATTGGTTTTCCAATTGTCAGTGTAAATGTTTTATGTCTGTTTTTAAACATCTCATTTGCCAGATATAGCATTTCGATGTTAGCCTTGATGCCAAGCTTTTTTCTAATATTAGCGAGATTATAGAAGAAATCTGAATTCTGTCCTTCAAAGTACATTGGTACTACATCACGCTGCGTTTGTACGCTTTTTACAATAAAGGCTTTTTTCCATTCAAGATCCTTGATTACACCATTTTGCCTCCGCGAACAGATTCCGGCTGGAAACATAATAAGATGGTTATCTGATCTAAAGCCGGCTTCAACCATAGCTGGGAAATTTCTGGCCTGCGAACCTGTTTTGTTTACTGGAATACACAATGGCGCCAGATTATGAAGATTCATCAGCAAATCGTTTACCAAATACTTGATTTTACCGTTATAATGTTTACCCAGCACATACCCTACAGCAACGCCATCCAATCCACCCAACGGATGATTTGATACAAACGTACAGAGTCCGTCCTTAGGAAAATTCTCTGCACCTTTTACGTCAACTTTTGCATCAAGAAAATCCATGGAAGCTTCAAGAAAATCTACACCGACTCTGTCTCTCACCCTCAACAGAAACTCGTTAAGCTCTTCCTGATGAACAATTTTTTTCAGATAAGAAGCTACAAATTTGGGGATATATTTAGATTTACCCGGAGCTTTTGTTCAGAGTACTTTGTCAATGTCAATTAGAAATATTGAGTCGTCAGCCATTCGTTATTAATATATCAAGTCGCAAAATTAACCCATCTTTTGAATTCTGCATAAAGATTAATAAAAAAAAAGTTCTAAAGGGCTCAAATTCTTTCCAAAATCTACTTTTTAGGAACAAAGTGATAACAGAACAAGAAAATTACTAAACTAAATAGAATGAGCACTAAATAATTTATTGTACATTTGTGCTTTCAAAATAATTGAGTTATGGAACATAAACTGACGATTTACAACACATTAAATAGGAAGAAAGAGCTGTTCGTTCCACTGAACGAGCCGCATGTTGGAATGTATGTATGCGGCCCTACTGTATATGGAGATGCACACTTAGGACATGCCCGCCCTGCAATCACCTTCGACTTACTCTTCCGCTATCTCAGACATTTAGGATATAAAGTTCGTTATGTACGTAATATTACTGATGTAGGCCATTTGGAACATGATGCCGATGAAGGAGAAGATAAAATTGCAAAAAAAGCAAGACTGGAACAGTTGGAACCAATGGAGGTAGTTCAGTATTATCTTACTCGCTATCATCATGCAATGGATTCACTTAATGTTCTTCCCCCAAGCATAGAGCCACAGGCTTCGGGCCATATCATCGAACAGATGGAATTCGTGCGTAAGATCCTAAATGCAGGATATGCATATGAAAGCGAAGGGTCCGTTTATTTTGACATTGAAAAGTATAGCAAAGATCACCGTTACGGAAAGCTCTCCGGCAGAAACGTGGAAGAGTTGTTAAGCACAACCCGCGAGCTAGACGGACAGAGCGAGAAACGTAATTCTGCCGATTTTGCTCTATGGAAAAAAGCATCTCCTGAGCATATCATGCACTGGTCTTCTGAATGGAGTGAGGGATTCCCTGGATGGCATTTGGAATGCTCTGCAATGGGGACCAAATATCTGGGTGAAGAGTTCGACATTCATGGCGGAGGCATGGACCTGTTATTCCCTCACCACGAATGCGAAATCGCACAATCTGTTGCTGCGTTGGGCAAGGAAACGGTTCACTACTGGATGCACAACAATATGATTACCATTAATGGTACTAAAATGGGTAAATCTCTGGGTAATTTTATCACATTGGAAGAATTCTTTAATGGATCGCATCCGATGTTGACACAAGCATACAGTGCCATGACTATCCGCTTCTTTATCCTTCAGGCTCATTATCGCAGCACTGTCGACTTTAGCAATGAGGCTCTTCAGGCTTCTGAGAAAGGATTGCAACGGTTGATGGAAGCGGTGGCCAACCTGGAAAAAATTATTCCACAAGCTACTTCTAGCGTTGAAATCAAATCTCTCCGCAATAAGTGCTATGAAGCCATGAATGACGATCTAAACTCGCCAATCGTAATTTCATATCTGTTTGATGCAACGAAGATGATCAACAATATCCTGGCCGGCAACAATACAATCACAGCTGAGGACTTGGAAGAATTGAAGAGTGTATTCCACCTCTTCATGTTTGATATTCTTGGAATGAAAGAAGAAACAGAAAACGTACAAGACAACGTCGAAGTGTATAATAAGGTGGTAGATATGCTTCTGGAGCTTCGCGTTCAGGCAAAAGCTAACAAGGATTGGGCTACTGCTGATAAAATCAGAAACGAGCTTACTGCTTTAGGGTTTGAAATTAAAGATACTAAAGAAGGATTTGAATGGAAGCTTAATAAGTAAGTAAAAGATAAATCTGAAGAGTGAAGGATGTGAATGCATTCTTCACTCTTTTTTATATTTATAGTACAGAGATGAATGCAATTGAATTCTTTAAAGATGACCGTTTTGCTGAACAAACCGGGGTAAAATTAGTAGAAATCAAACCGGGATATGGAAAGGCTATGATGAAGATTACAGAACATCATCTGAATGCAGGCCACACTACCCAAGGAGGTGCAATCTTCACATTGGCAGATCTGGCACTTGCAGCCGCCGCAAATTCACACGGCAACCTTGCCTTATCGCTTACATCGAATATTCACTTCTTCAGAACCAGTAAGCCCGGAGATCTACTCTATGCAGAAGCTAGAGAACGATTTATTCATAAGAGGACGGCTCATTACCATGTAGACATAACCAATCAGAATGGTGAACTGATTGCCGATCTGGAAGCCACTATGTACCGTAAGGATAGCAAACTGCCTTTTAATCTGTAACAATTGAGGTAAGTGGGTGCTTATTGTTCTTCACGCTCTTAAGAAAAGCTTTAGCTGATCCAAAATTGAGAAATAGATCGAGACGTACTGGCAAATGATTATTATCGTCAGTTACAAAGAATGTTATTATCTCTTTCTCCTTTTTCTTTTTGTACTCTACCAGAGAAAAAACCAAAGATCGGTACTTAACCCCATCATTGGTTTTAACAACTTCTTTTCCTCTGTAGATAAGTGTCTGTTCTTCCACCTTAGCGCCAGTAGCCATTTGGAACTTAATTCGCTCTCCCACTTTATAGTCATTCGGATTAAAGGAGCGGGCCTGAGCCAATATGCTTAACATGTCGTATATACAGCGGCTGTCCTGAACTGAAGCGTATTTAGGAGTACCAAAATTCTTCACCTGTTTCAGCTTCGCATTGCTTACCCCATCCTTGTAGGAGAATGAAACCTCGTCTACAGTGTACCTTTTCCCCTCTTCGGAACCTTTTCGAAAATAGTAAGGCTGCAATTTATCGCTAATAATACAAGTCAACGTATCTCTCATCTTAAAAAACACATCTGCTGTCTTACTGCCAAAAGCCATCAAATTGATTCGGTAAGCAGGTTTTGTACCGTAGTTCATGGCATTAGTTGTCAAGCTAGCTGTTCCGGCTTTAGTCCAGATAAATTTCCAGTTGAAATAGAGTTCATACATAACATGTTCTCCCGACTTAAACGCATCGTTCTTTGTTTCACATTGTGCAAAGACGAAAGAGCCATTGAGTAGCAATAACAACAGTAACAGAGCTGTACGATATTTAAAAACCTCTCCTACTGTTTGAATTTGTTCTGCTATTTTGAGTCTTTTTTTTCTTCTTCTCATCTGGTTTTTGTTTTTTAAGTATGTCCGGTTTTTGCTTCTCTAAAGAAACACCTCTGACATTCCAATCCTGCTCAATTTCCCAAAGAGCTTTTAGCTCGAGTACTTGGTTATAATAGAAAACTTCTTCAGGCTGAATCCCTTTTTCAAAGTTACCTGTATCCCATACTCCATTTCCATTTGAATCATTAATGAGCCGTACATAGTATTTACCGGGATTTAGAAAATAGAAATCGGCTTTGCCATTAACCGCTTTCACTTTTCTGACAGGTTTATCCTGTGCATCAAGCAGCTCTACATAAGCAGTTGAATCAGCACCTGTGATATTAAAATAGAGAGTAGCATATTCATCAAGTGAACGAACCTTGAATTTGGATTCTATTTTGCCCGAGTGTAATCCGTAAATACTTCTAAAAGCAGCAGAATCAACCGCAAAACGATATTCTTTCTCCGGCTCCCACTCAGTTACCAATTCATATTCTCTTGGATGCAGTGTATCCTGCCTGAATATAAATGGGGCTTCTTTCCACAATGAGTCTACCTTTTGTTGCAGATGAATGGCATTCTTATCGTAATCGGCCACCGGTTCCTCGAACTCAAGTCTTATATTTCTATACACATCCATAGACTGAGGTACATCATTCTTAACCTGAAGTAATTTTATTGGTTCGGGTTCTCCTTTCTTCCTTTTAGGAACTGTACTCCCCTTTAGCTTTTTCACTGCCAGATATAGTGTATCTGTTTTAGGCACTAAATGTCCTAGAGTATCCGTATAAAGATAGTTCAATGACATTTCAAGTGTATCTTTCTTAATCAGTACAGAATCCTTCACCCAATAGTGAATTGTATCATTTTTAAGGGCTTTCTCAACAAAGAAAGCATCTTTTTCATTAAAATTGATTCCTTTTATTGAGGGCAGAGTCGTTGAAGCTGCAGCAAAGTATAAAGAGAATTTATTAGGATTCAACCGCTCGCTTTTGATTAGATATTGAGACTTTACTTCTTCCTTGAACGTTCGGAGAATGAGATCATCAGGCAAATAATGCGTATACCTTTTTGTCAGTATAGTATCCACAGTAATGGTATCTCTCCAAATAGTATCTTGTTTGCTACGGACCTCAAATCTGGGTGTGACTGGCGATCCATAAACAGCTATCGCTTCACTTTTCTGATCGAAAGCAAAGTTCTGGTTGGCATCCTGCAAACCAAACACTCTATAGGTACCAGGAGCCACACCTTTAATAGTAAAATGTCCACGACTGTCAGTACGTGAAACACGATCAAACGGCAATTTTATAAAAGCAGAGTCGGTCAGATTGGAATGAAGACCAACCAGCATTCCTTTTACGGGCTCAAGATTGGATGCATCAAGCAAATACCCTGAAACCTCCAAGGTATCAATCTTTGTTCCGGTTGAAAAGGTAAAGGCAAAGCTACCTAACGGATTTCCTTCGTTATTATCAACAATGGCATCCGAAAAATCAATTGTGTAAGTTGAATTGGGCTTGAGTGAGTCCAGAAGATTAACTGAAATCTTTTTCCCGTTTTGCTTAATTTCCGGGCTCAGCGCCTGAGGAGGAGAGACAATAACTTTCTCTGATGCATTTTCTATCTTGATAAACTCATCAAATTCAAGAACTATTTTCTTCTTGGTATTATTCAGTGTTCCTATCGACGGTATACTCCCCACAAATTTAGGAGGAGTTACGTCAATAGGACCACCGGTAGGATTTCCCATATTGGCACAAGAACAGACTGCCAGCGTTAAAACACCGGTCCCTATCACACTCCGAAAAGTATGCTTTACTCTAATATTTTTCAAACTTAACATGCTGCAAAAATAAACGATATCTACAACTTAACAGCATACTTTGACTTAAAAATAAAAAATAGAGGGACTTGTCCGTGTGCTTTCACTAAAATCTCTATTCAAATAGCAAATCACCAAAGAACTCAGGACGATGAAAATCGGGGTTCTCTGTCTTAATTGGATTCCAGGAAACGAAATGCGGGGTTTTCAGTTCATCACCACACTTGTAGAAGTTCCCTTTTGCGGATACTCCGTCAAGAGATTTAATATCATGTTTAAAGAAGGCAGAATAAGGAATGATCAATGATAATTCCCACGCACAGCCTTCACGTTCTGCAAATGGTTCTCTTCCCAGGCTTGCCCAACGCTGAATGCCAGACATTACATCTAAAGAGGCGCGTTCACGTTCATGACGATCTTTTCCAACAGCCAGAAGCACGGTCCCGATGCATGTTGCCTCAATATTATAGTAATACCCGTCGTTTGCCGGAATAACAAAAAACTCCACACACGAATCTGTCCATACCTGATCGTTATCTTCTCCGTAAACGGCACGAACAGTAGCTTCCTCCACCTGATAGTTAAGCAGAATTGCATCATCAGTATGAGCAATGCGGAATTTCATTTTTGGCTTATATGGGTAACTATCCCAATTTACACATTCAACCGCATTAAATTCAATATTTTCTTTGTCCATTAAGACTGAAAGTTCGGCAACTGAAGTTCCCGTCAAAGCTAATTTCTTTATATTAAGCTTACCCATTATAATAAATATTTAATTTATGAAAATATAATAATAGGGAGATCAATAATAGTTCTCCCGTAAACATTAGTAAGGTATTTTTTATGGATGCAATTTAATAAATTCTTTGTTCTCAGCCTGTATTTCACGTACGGTTTGATTAAATTCACTGGCTAAGACGTTGAAATTAAACCAGCCAGTATAACAATCAGTGAGAAACCATTTGCCATCAATTAAATCAAAGGTAACACGAAGGTCTAGCTCAGATTCTTCATATCCGGCCTCAAACTCAACATGATTAGTTTCGTTTACTGTAAATTTTGAAACATACACACCTTCTCCTTCCACCTCATTTCGTTCTTCCACAAATGTCTCATCGTCCAGCAAGGGCCACTCTTTCTTGGTAAAGGGAAAATGCTTCTCATTTTCACCGTCGCCGGTCGAAAGAATAATATCTGTTTTCAACGGAAACTTTATCCGGGAATATTGAAATGCAGCACTGGAAGTAAACCTCTTCAGAAAAGCCTTGAAGTCTTCACCATTTGATGCCGCATTCGAAGGCAATATTGCAAATAGGGAAAGAAATAAAAGACAAGCAATCAGGTTGTTCTTCTTCATTGTGATATGTATTAGTACAATAAAATGTAAAGTCCGTTGCAAAGATATAGGAAGAATTGAAATGACAAGCGAGAAATCAGATAATTATTTCTGTTGCTTTAAATATTCAAATCCAATGCGGCAATAGAGGCATTTCTTCTTATCACAGTACTCTTTTTTAAGTTCCAGTAATGCCTGTGAATCAGCAGCATTATTTACATTAAGTCCTACCCCATTCCACATTCTGGTTACATAATTATCTTCAGCTTTGATTTCTTCAAGCAAATTGCCTGCTCTTTGACAAAGGTCATCATCTATTTTATGCCTTCCATAAGCGTACAAAAAAGGCACCACAGTATTTATAATCAAAAGGTTATAAGTAGATTCGCTCAAATGCTTGGACCTGCGCGGAGACGGAGAATAAAACTGATAATGTTCTTCCCAATAGTCGGAAACAGAAGTACTCAGAACCTCTTTTATCTGTTTTATGGACGAAGCCCCCATAACTCTTGAAAAGAGTCCCCATTTCGTTGAATAGAGATATGCCAACTGAGCAATCCGGACGTGCGGAAAATTACCCGGCCGCAAACGTAGGAAATGCCAGAGTGAAGGATCCATTACCGGAAGTTGGAACAAATGCTTCAGGTATGCAAACTCCTTCTTAAGCATCTTATAGTAAGGATCGTCAAGAGGCTCTTCCAGTAATCCTGCTTGTCCGAAAAAGATAGCTTCCACTTTGAACAAGCTGTCACGGTGCTTATCTACCGAGCGCAAAGGAATTAGTCCTGCCCATTTCTCAAAAGCATCGCCATTAAGTCCAAAGCCAAAATTCCTAGCCAGGGTGATAAAAAAAGCATCTTCCCAGCTCCCATTGCAATGTTTCAGACGTGCATGAATAGCTTCGGACTTATGCTCAAAGCGTTCGCTCTGCAAAACCGAAAGCCAGGAATGAATAGTAAAGGAAGAGAGATCCGGAATTATCTTATAGCAGGGAGGCAGCATATCGGCTTTGTGAAGTTCCTGATAATTCATTTTTATATGCTCAGGACAGCTAAGCTGCATTTGAGGTATGAGCTCACCACTAGTGCGCTTCACTTCACAATCAACCTCTCTTGCCACATGCAGAATCACGGAATCATATACTTTATTCTGATCATGCCCATGACGATACCAATCAGATGCTTTGGAATGAATTTCCACATTTCCTACCCACAAAGTACCATTAATTCTGATTTTAGCATTGAAAAAGTCCGGACCGGCATTCGAATTGTTTAGGCCAGGATCAATCACCTCCACACTTATGCCAGCAGTGGTCACAAGTTGCTTCAGGGGAAATATTCTGTGTTTCCAGATATAATGCAGTAGTTGTTCCATTGTTAACGAGCTGTAAATATCTAGTAAATGTAATAACTTACCTCTAAATTAATTATATTTGCACATTATAATTATCATTACCATACAAATATAAACAAATTTATATAGATTCAAATGAAAATCGCATTAATAGGATATGGAAAGATGGGCAAGGAAATTGAAAAGATAGCCCTTAGCCGCGGACATGAAATTGTCAGCATCATTGATTTGGACAATCAGGAAGATTTTAATTCAGAAGCATTCAAGTCTGCCGACGTAGCGATTGAGTTCACTGCTCCTACTGTGGCTTACAGTAACTACATGAAGGCTTTTGCAGCTGGAGTGAAAGTAGTTTCTGGAAGTACCGGATGGATGGACGAACATGGAGATGAGATCAAGGATTTATGCGATAAAGGAGGAAAAACTCTTTTCTGGGCATCCAACTTCAGTCTTGGTGTTGGCATATTCTCAGCGGTAAACAAATATCTTGCAAAAATCATGAATCAATTTCCGGCCTATGATGTTACGATGAGTGAGACTCACCATATCCATAAGCTGGATGCTCCCAGCGGAACAGCTATTACTTTGGCCGAAGAGATACTTGAAAATCTCGATCGCAAAGAACGTTGGGTAAAAGAAGAGGCAAATGCCGCCAACGAGCTACCCATCCATTCAATCCGCGAAGGAGAAGTTCCAGGAATTCATACAATTCGATACGAATCAGAAGCAGACAGCATTTCTATTACTCACGATGCGAAAAACCGGAAAGGATTTGCATTGGGTGCAGTACTCGCAGCTGAATTTACATGTAACAAACAGGGGCTTCTTGGTATGAACGATTTATTTAAATTCTAAAGCAGGAATTATGAGACAAGCTACACGCAAACAATGGATAAACTGTGGGATTGTTACAGTACTCTATCTGTTGTTTCTGATTTGGGTAAGCAGCTGGTGGGGACTACTTGTTGTACCATTTATCTTTGATGTATACATAACGAAATTTATTCCTTGGGGATTTTGGAAAAAATCAAAAAATAGTGCTGTACGCACAGTGATGAGTTGGGTTGATGCCATTGTGTTTGCCTTGGTAGCTGTTTATTTTGTGAACACCTTTTTCTTCCAAAATTATCAGATCCCATCTTCCTCATTGGAAAAATCCCTGTTGGTTGGCGACTATCTTTTTGTCAGCAAAATGAGTTACGGTCCACGAATACCCAACACCCCACTCTCCTTGCCGCTTACTCAGCATACATTGCCTGTATTCAATTGTAAATCTTATATTGAATTCCCGCAATGGAGTTACAAACGTGCTCCCGGTTTCGGAAAAGTAGAACGAAATGACATAGTTGTGTTCAATTTCCCTGCAGGAGATACTGTTGCATTGAAATATCAACAGACAGATTTCTACACTCTTTCATATCAGATATCTCAAAGAGCATTTCAAAGCATTAATATGGACAGCCTATCTATCGGTGATCAACAGTTGGTTTATAATGCCCGCTATGCCAAAGGAAGAGAGCTAGTATTATCCAATCCAGCAGAATTTGGGAATATTGTAGTTCGCCCCGTTGACCGACGCGAAAATTACGTAAAACGTTGCGTAGGGCTTCCCGGAGACACCTTGAAAATTGTGAACGGACAGGTTTATGTAAACAATGTCCCTTCAGAAAATCCAGAAAATCTCCAATTCAACTACTATGTACAAACTACCGGCTCATACATCCCGGCAGAATTGTTCGATGAACTGGGTATCAGTCTTGACGATCAGATCCTTTTAACAGAAGACTGGGGTGGATATGTCAGTCTGGGATTAACCGGAACTAACAGCCAGGGCAAACCAAACCCGGCATACCATCTGCCATTGACTAAAAAGGCTTATCAGGCTCTTCATTCAAACAAAGCACTGATTTCAAAAATCATAATGGAACCGGAAGAGGTTGAAGGGCAACTTTATCCGTTGAATCTTTACACTAAATGGGACAGAAACAACTATGGACCAATCTGGATTCCAAAGAAGGGCGCCACGGTTCAACTTACTATGAAGAACTTACCTATTTACGAACGGCCTATCCAAGCCTATGAAGGCAATAAGCTCGAAGTAAGAAACGGGAAAATATTCATTAATGGCAAGCAGACTAACAGCTATACATTCAAAATGGATTACTACTGGATGATGGGCGACAATCGTCACAATTCAGCCGATTCGCGTTATTGGGGTTTTGTTCCCGAAGATCATATCGTAGGTAAACCCATCATTGTATGGCTTTCATTGGATAAGGACAAAGGTTGGTTTAGTGGAAAAGTACGTTGGAACCGTCTATTTAAGTTAGTCGGCAAAAATTAAACACAAAATACTGAATTTCTTAAATAGAAGAGAAACTATGAAACAAGCAACACGCAAACAATGGATTAACTGTAGCATCGTTACAGTACTATATCTTATTTTTTTGTTCTGGGTAAGCAGCTGGTGGGGGCTCATTGTTGTTCCTTTTATCTTTGATGCCTACATCACCAAACGGATTCCCTGGAACTTCTGGAAAAACTCCAAGAACAAAACCGTCCGAACAGTGATGGGTTGGATTGATGCCATTGTTTTTGCGCTGATTGCTGTTTATTTTGTTAATAATTTCTTTTTCCAGAATTATCAGATTCCTACCTCATCTCTGGAAAAATCATTGCTTATAGGAGATTATCTCTTTGTGAGCAAGATGAGTTACGGTCCACGGACTCCAAACACTCCCCTTTCCATGCCGTTGGCACAGCACACCCTGCCGGTGCTCAACTGCAAATCATATATCGATTTTCCACAATGGGGGTATAAAAGGTCTGCCGGTTTCGGAAAAGTGAAGCGAAATGACATCGTAGTCTTCAATTTCCCTGCAGGAGACACCGTAGCAATTAACTATCAGCAAAAAACAGACTTTTACACACTTTGCTATATGGTAGCTCAAAACTCTATGCAGAGAGTAAATATGGATAGTCTGACTCATGAACAGCAACAGGCTGTTCTGAATTTATATTATGCCGAAGGAAGAAAAATTGTACTAGCAAATGAATCTGAATTCGGGAAAATTGTAGTTCGTCCGGTAGACCGTCGGGAAAATTATGTAAAACGCTGCATCGGTCTTCCGGGAGATACTCTTAAAATAGTGAACGGACAAGTTTATGTAAATGACACACCTTTGAAGAACCCTCAGAACATGCAGTTTAATTACTTGGTTCAAACAACGGGCTCGTACATAACAGATGAGATATTTGAGGAACTTGGAGTCAGTGTGGCCGATAGAAATCTAACCGATAAAAGTGAACCAGAGCTAAAAGCATTGGGATTCAACACCGCAAATGCCCAGGGAAAATTGAATCCGGTATATGAAATACCCCTTACCATGACAGCTTATCATGCTCTTGCTGGCAATAAGAAACTGACAGCCAAAATAAAAAGAAGTCCTGCAGGGTCTAATGAGTTCCTATATCCGCAGAACATGTATACCAAGTGGACACGAAATAACTACGGACCTTTATGGATTCCCAAAAAAGGTGCAACCATCCGTCTGACTATGGATAATTTAGCCCTTTACGAACGCCCTATCCGTGCTTATGAAGGCAACAAGCTCGAGGTAAGAAACGGAAAAATATTCATTAACGGCAAACAGGCTGACAGCTATACCTTCAAGATGGATTACTACTGGATGATGGGAGACAATAGGGATAACTCGGCCGATTCACGTTACTGGGGATTTGTTCCGGAAGATCATGTGGTGGGAAAACCGCTTCTTGTATGGTTGTCCCTCGATCAAGACAAAGGGTGGTTCAGTGGAAAGATTCGCTGGAATCGCTTGTTTAGACTGGTAAAGAACATGTAAGTATGAATTCAAGAACAAAGAATATTCTATTCTGGCTAAAGGCTTTTGCTATTACAGTTGTGACAGTAGTACTTTTGCAGCTATTTGCCTTCAGCTCGTGCTACATCCCCTCATCGGGAATGGAGAACTCTTTGTTCCGCGGCGAACATATCATCGTCAATAGATGGGCTTACGGGCTTCGCATGCCTTTTATGTCTCTTTGCGGCTATCATAGGCTCAATGAAAAAGATGTTCACAAAAATGACATTGTTGTTTTTAACAATCCACAAGCGAAGTCACCGCAAATACCAGCCGACAGGCGCGAAACATTCATTAGCCGCTGCATGGGCATGCCAGGAGATACTTTGATGATTAATCCGCAATTCTCCATAATTTGCCCCCAGTCAGAAATCAATCCGGACCATAAGCAACTATACATCTATCCCAAAGAGAAGGAGAGCACTGTTGAGGAGCTGATGAAGCAACAGGGTATTGTGGGAAACAAACTGATTGGATACAATAAAAGCGGATATGTACGCAGCTTCAGCCGTTATGAAATATATCTGCTGAAACAGGAAGCACAGGATCTTCGGATAGAATCTATCCAGCCTGATACAAGCAAAGAAACCGGGCATCTTATAATCCCCGGGAAAGGGCTGAAAATAGAGGTAAACAAATGGAATATCTCTCTGTTAAGAAATGCAATTAACCAGCACGAAGGAAAAAGAGCATTTATCATAAACGATTCATTGCTTTTTGTCAATAGTCAGAAAGTGTCTTCCTATACTTTTACGAAGGATTATTACTGGATGGTTTCCAACAATTCAATCAATGTGAATGATTCAAGACATTTCGGGTTCGTACCGAAAGAGTTTATAATAGGCAAAGCATCGCTTATCTGGTTCTCTAAAGACAGCGAAGCTGGCTTTTTTAGGGGTTTTCGCTGGAATCGGTTCTTTCAATCAGTACAATAATGAAACAAACAATATATCTTAGCTCAGCCTATCTGGCACCCGTAGAGTATTATGCAAGGCTTTACAGCTGTGAAAAAGCATTTATTGAGCAGCATGATAACTACGTAAAACAAACTTATCGCAACAGATGTACCATTGCCTCGGCCGATGGTCCGCTTACACTCTCAATTCCCACAGAAAAGCCTGACACCGCGAAGTGTCCAATGAAGGATATCCGGATCTCCGATCATGGAAACTGGCGTCACCTGCACTGGACTGCCATTGAATCGGCTTACAGCAGTTCTCCTTTCTTTGAATATTATAAAGACGACTTTGCCCCGTTTTACGAACAGAAATATCCTTTTTTATTCGATTACAATGAAGCCTTGTGCAATCTTGTATGCGGACTGATTGACATGCATCCAAATCTATCACGTACCTCAGAGTACAAGCAATCATTCCTCCAGAACGAATGCGATTTCAGAGAAGCAATTCACCCTAAGAAAGATTCTCAAGCAGGTTTTGAAGCACACCCCTATTACCAGGTGTTTGAGACCCGTCACGGATTTCTGCCAAACCTGAGCATTATCGATCTGCTTTTCAATATGGGACCTGAAAGTCTATTGGTACTAAGGGATGCTGTAAGATAACATCAGCTCCCAAAGTATCAACATAAAAAATATATATCGCAATTATTTAATGATTAATCACCTGAAATCTTTATCGGTGCTGCATCAGGCTTATCGGTAAATCAGCGTAGAGAGTTGTTCTTCTGCAAACATCTCATTGGCAACTTCCAGAAGTAATTCAGCTGTTAATGCTTCAATTCTCTTAAACAGAGATTCCGCCGTATCGTATTTATTATAATGGAGGAAGGTTTTGGCCATATCCAGGGCATTATTTTCAAAATTATCCGAAGCAACCCCAATCTGTCCAATCAGTTGTTTTTTTGCAGCGCTTAGCTGCGTGGGAGTCATCTTCACATCACAAAGACGTTTCAGTTCCTTATGAGTAAGATTAATGCAACGCTCCACATCTGCCGGGTCGGTACCAAAATAGATGCAGAATACCCCGGTATCGGTATATGAGGTAAGGTTAGACTCTACGCTATACACCAATGCTTTTTTCTCGCGCAGCGAAATATTAAGCCGGCTGTTCATACCCGGACCACCCAATATGTTATTCAGGAAATAGAGGGCAGTACGTTTCTCATTATAGGCATCGTATCCCCTTCCGCCAATCATTACATGCGCCTGATTGGTATCTTTGGGAACAACCAGATTCTGTGGAACATAAACCGGTGGAGAAGTCCGGATATTACTATATTCAGTAACAGGACCGCCATCCATGGTTTTTTCCACCAGACGAACAACCTTCTTAAAATCCAGATCACCCAGAACAAAAAAGACCATATTCGCCGGATGATAATAGCGTGATGTGAAATTCAACACATCGGCCGTTGTAAAGCTGCGCAGCAATTCCGGTTTACCCAATATGTTACGTCCCAGCGGATGGCCTTTGAAAAGCAGGTCTTCAAAATCATCAAAAATAAGTTCAGAGGGAGTATCATCATACAGCTTAATTTCATCAATAATCACTTCCACTTCTTTATCTATCTCCCGTTGCGGGAATGTAGAGTGAAATACAATATCCGAAAGCAATTCAACAGCTCTGGAGAAATGCTCTTTCAGAAAGGCTGAATATAGAACAGTCTCCTCCTTGTTTGTATAGGCATTCAGGTCTCCCCCCACATTCTCCATGCGGTTCAGGATATGCCAGGCTTTTCTTTTTTCAGTTCCTTTAAAACTGAGATGTTCTACAAAATGGGCCATTCCTTGCTCAATCTCCGCTTCGTCTCTGGTACCTGCATTTATCGCGTAACCGCAATATGCCACTTTCGACGAGGACGGCAGATGAATAATCCGTAATCCATTCGGTAAAGTATGTTGATTATAGTGCATCATTCTTTCTTTTTGTAATCCAATAATTATGCAAAAATACAATAAAACTTATTGTGGTTTATCGAAAAATACAGATATTTGCAGGTTATAACGTGATAAACTTTTATATGAATAAAATAGGGATCTTTTGTTCTGCTTCGCAAACCATCGACAATATATACTTCGAAAAAACGATGGAATTGGGCAAATGGATGGGTGAGCAAGGCAAAACACTGGTTTATGGCGGAGCTAATATGGGATTGATGGAATGTGTGGCACAAACAGTAAAACAAGGTGGCGGAAACATCATCGGTGTTGTACCTTCAAAGCTGGAAGAAAATGAAAAAGTCAGTACACTTCCCAATAAGTTCTTTCACACCAAAAACCTGAGCGACCGTAAAGATGTAATTCTGGCTGAATCAGATGTAATGATCGCTCTTCCCGGAGGAATAGGAACTTTGGACGAAATTTTTCATGTTATGGCATCTGCCTCAATCGGATATCATTCTAAAAAGGTGATCTTTTATAATATCAATGGATTCTACGATGAATTACTGTCAATCCTGAACGGATTTGAAGAGAGACAATTTACCAGACATCCCTTATCTCATTATTTCGATGTGGCCAATACTTTTAGTGAATTAACCAACCTTTTAAACAAACAAGCAAGCATATAATCATGATTGAATCAATTAAAGCTCTATTGACCAAAGAGGCAGAAGCTGTGAACAATATTCCGGTAACCAATGCTTACGAGGAAGCTGTAAAATTAATAGTCGAACAAATACATACAAGGGGGGGGAAATTAGTCACAACCGGAATGGGGAAAGCGGGACAAATCGCCATGAACATCGCTACCACTTTCTGTTCAACCGGAATACCAGCCGTTTTCCTTCATCCTAGTGAAGCTCAACACGGAGATTTAGGTATTTTTCAGAAAAATGACCTACTACTGTTAATCTCCAACTCTGGAAAAACAAGAGAGATTGTTGAGCTAACTCAGCTTTCAAGAATCTTGAATCCGAATCTGAAACTGATTGTGATTACCGGAAACCCGGAAAGTCCTCTGGCGCAAGAATCTGATGTTTGTCTATGCACCGGAAACCCCAAAGAAGTTTGTGCATTGGGAATGACCCCTACAACTTCTACTACTGTCATGACAGTTATAGGTGATATCCTGGTTGTTGAGACCATGAAAAAGACAGGATTTACAATCGAAGAATACTCAAAACGCCATCACGGAGGTTATCTGGGTGAGAAATCAAGAAAAATATGCGAAAAGTAATTGGAATCGGCGAGACAATACTCGATATAATCTTCCAGAACGAGCAGCCTACTGCTGCAGTTCCGGGAGGTTCTGTTTTTAATGGCATTATTTCACTCGGTAGAATGAACGTTGATGTCTCTTTCATCAGCGAAATCGGGAACGATAGAGTTGGCAACATCATCAAGCGGTTTATGGAAGAAAACAACGTGAGCACCAAGCATATCAATATCTTTCCAGATGGCAAATCGCCTGTTTCACTCGCATTTCTGAACGATAAGAATGATGCCGAGTATCTGTTCTACAAAGATTATCCCAAACAACGGCTTGATATAGCCTATCCCTCCATCAATGAGGACGACATCCTGATTTTCGGATCGTTCTATGCCTTGAATCCGGTTCTACGCGACAAGATGATTGAGCTGCTGGATTATGCCAAGGAACGGAGAGCCATAGTCTATTACGACCCCAACTTCCGCAGCACGCATAAATATGAGGCAATGAAACTTACTCCTGCAATCATTGAAAATCTGGAGTATGCAGATATCGTGAGAGGATCAGACGAAGACTTCGTTAATATGTATAACCTGGATGATGTGGAAAAAATCTATAAAAACAAAATCCAGTTTTATTGCCCAAATTTTATCTGCACATCAGGAAACAATTCCATCGCTTTGAGAACCAAAGGGGTAACTAAGGATTATACTGTAGATTCAATACAGGCGGTGAGCACAATTGGTGCTGGTGACAATTTCAATGCAGGAATCATTTACGGATTACTAAAGTACAATATTAGCTATCATGACCTTAACACCCTGAGCGAAGAGATGTGGGACAAGATTGTGCAGTGTGGAAAAGACTTTTCGGCCGAAGTTTGCAAAAGTTACAGCAACTCCGTATCACCCGAATTTGCGAAAAACTATAAATAAATAGTTTTTCTGAAGACAAAATCTATCATAAAAGGATAAAGTTCTGATACATAGGAATTGGGATTGCATTATTTTTAAAGATGTTTAAATGAATTTTGCAGCTGAAAAGCATTCTTTTACAGCAATATAACTAATTATCCATTCTTTATGCGTATCTTTGCATCCCAAAAGAAATAGAGAAAAAGAATTAATGAAAACATTTGAAGAGTTAGGCGTTTCCCCGGAGATACTTAAAGCAATTGAAGAAATGGGATATGAGAGTCCCATGCCGGTACAAGAAGAAGTGATACCGTATTTACTGGGAGAAGGCAATGATGTAGTAGCTCTTGCACAGACAGGAACAGGAAAAACAGCAGCATTCGGGCTGCCAATCATACAAGGCATTGATATTAGCAACAGAGTGCCACAAGCACTTATCCTATGCCCCACACGTGAACTTTGCCTGCAAATAGCAGGAGATCTCAATGATTACTCAAAATACGTGAACGGACTTAAAGTCCTCCCGGTTTACGGAGGGTCATCTATCGAAAGTCAAATTAGAAGTTTAAAGAACGGTGTTCATATCATCGTGGCTACCCCCGGACGGTTGCTCGACCTTATGGAGCGCAAAACCGTTAGACTGGCAACAGTTAAAAACGTAGTGATGGACGAAGCGGATGAGATGTTGAACATGGGATTTACAGATAGCATCAACGCAATTCTGGCAGAAGTACCAAAGGACCGCAACACGTTGCTCTTTTCGGCAACCATGTCGCCCGAAATAGCACGCATTTCCAAGAATTACCTAAATAACGCGAAAGAAATCACAGTCGGAACCAAAAACGAAGGTTCTAAAAACGTAAAACATATCTACTTTACGGTACATGCCAAGGATAAATACCTGGCACTGAAACGTATTGCCGACTTCTATCCACAGATTTACGGTATCGTATTCTGTCGTACACGCAAGGAAACACAGGAAATTGCCGATAAGCTGATTCAGGACGGATACAGTGCTGATTCTCTTCACGGAGAGCTTTCTCAGCAACAACGTGATGCCGTAATGCAAAAATTCCGCGTACGTAACATTCAGATCCTTGTAGCTACCGATGTTGCTGCACGTGGACTTGACGTAGACGACTTGACACACGTTATCAATTACGGTTTGCCTGACGAAAGTGAATCTTATACTCACAGAAGCGGCCGTACCGGTCGTGCAGGAAAAACAGGTATTTCCATCTCGATCATTAACTTGCGTGAGAAAGGAAAGATGCGGGATATAGAAAGAAAGATTGGCAAAAAATTCGTTGTCGGAGAAATGCCTACCGGAAAACAGATCTGTGAAAAGCAGCTGATTAAGGTTATTGATGAAATTGAAAAGGTAAAGGTTAACGAAGAAGAGATTGCCGATTTCATGCCCGAAATCTACCGTAAACTGGAATGGCTGGACAAGGAAGATATCATCAAGCGCATGGTATCACTCGAATTTAACCGTTTCCTTGAGTATTATCGCGATGCAGAAGATCTGCAGGCACCAGTAAACGAAGGAAGAGGAGAACGTGCCTTAAAAGGCCGCAGAATGGATGAAGGAAGATCAAGAGAACCACATAAAAGCGAACCGGGCTTTACCCGCATGTTTATCAATGCCGGTAAAGCTGACAACTTCTATCCTAACCAGCTGATTGAACTAATAAACAAAAACATGAGAAAAAGGGTGCAAATCGGTAAGATCGACTTACTGAAAAGCTTCTCTTTCTTTGAGATAGAAGATGCTCAGGTAAAACCGATTATGAGTGCACTAAACAAAGCTACTCTTAACGGACGTCCTATTTCTGTGGAAATTGCAGGTGAAGAGAGCAGCTCCGGAAGCGGCAGAAGACATTCAGACAAACCGGCACCCAAAAAGAGCCGTGAAGACCGCGGATACACTTCCAAGAGAGGCCCAAAGAAGAAGGATGCTTACCCACAGACTTTCAGAGACGAGGAGCCAGACTTCAGCGAAGAGGGATGGGCACGACGCAAAAGAAGAAAATAAAAAGCTATACAGCCGGTCTAACCGGTCTTAATTGAAATTGGTAAAATGCATTGTTAGTACTCCGGTACTTAGCAATGCATTTTTTTATTTTACTCTATTGCGATAGCTTGTAGTTATTATATACATTATTACCCATGTCGTTTCAATAAACATCGCTCGTCCATATAAAAAGAACCTAATAATATTATTATTAACTCAGCAGTTTAATCGCCGTCCTTTTAAAAAAGGGGAGGGAGTTGACATTACTAAATATTTTATCAATGTATAAATTTAGATATTATATTTTCTAAAATGTAATATTTTGATTTGCAACAGGCAAAGATATTACAAGATAGTATAATAAAATGAGATATTATAGATATTATTCAAAATAAATATATCTTTGTGAGGCAGAACCAGAATGTTACCTTATAAATTCTTATAGTAAAAAAACAGCTTATGACAGGATTAGAGCAAGACATATCTAAAAGAATAGATAATGAAAGAAAAGTGGAAACACAACAATGGTTTAAAAAGTTAATTCAACAAGAAGAGTATGTTGGTGAGCTTTTTTCAATAAATTATGAAACAGCTAGAATCATTATCCATGATAATGAAAGGAAAAAAGTAGGAGGAATTCCAAGCCTAAGCTTCCTTATTGCAACGAGAGTTGACCCATCTAATGCTTCAGATTTGGACTTTAAGTCAGAAGATGCATCTTTCATTTTGTTGAGAGTAATGGATAGTGCTTCACTTCCACAGGATAAGGAAGCAGAAAGAATTAGAGTTGAAACAGCGCAAAGAGTAAGTGGAGAAATAGAAAGACATTGGGATAGTGAGGGGGCTATGGATACTAAAACACGTGTCCTTTTAGGCTATGCTGGAGTTCAATGTAGGATAATAGGGACTTTCTACTTGGAGAATAATGCTGCAAATTCAGAGGCACCATTGGTTCTTAAATTTGGAAGTGATATTTCAAACTATTACCCGAATAGAGGACTTAAAATTTATAAACCTAATGCAGGGTCTTTAGAAGAAATAGTAAATTATTGCGATCCAATAAATAAACAAGAACAGAGATATAAGTATAATAATACAGAAAAGGTAAAATTAGGCTTTGTTCGATACGCATCTACTAATAGAAAATATCAGCAAATAGATGATGTTCCTGTATATATTTATCCCGCAGATTTGTTAAGTCAAAAATCTGCATTATTTGGTATGACTAGGACTGGCAAATCCAATACGACTAAAATTATAGCGAAATCGGTTTTTGAATTACGCTCTCCTAAAAGAATGGAAGATACAGCTTTGAGAATAGGTCAAATTATATTTGATCCAAATGGAGAGTATGCAAATGAAAACACACAAGACAAAGATGGAAATGGAAATCCTAATGCCTTAAAAAATATTTGGAAATTAGTCCCGAATACTCAGAAGAAAAATGAAGTTGTAACATATGGAATAACTCCTCATCCCAATGATACAGATAGAATTTTAATGCTACTAAATTTTTATTTAGATGAGAATTTACAAATAGGGAAAGATATTATAGATTCCATTCTCTCAGAAGATACTGCAAAGTTTATAAAAAATTTTGTCCAAGTTCGTTTTGAAGAACCAGATAAAAACGACAGAAGCGCTATGACTAGATATGAAAGGCGAGTTTTGGCATATAGGGCATTATTATATAAGGCTGGATTTGATGTTCCGAAAAATATAAAGCCGATTACAAATAAATTATTTACTAAGAAACTAATAGAGTATCTAAAAAAAGACACTTCAAAGAATTCTACAATTTACAAAGCAACAGCAGAAAAGTTAGAAGATTCGAACAACAATACTTGGGCAAAGGTTGTTCAAATATTTGAAGGATTAGCAGATTATATAAATGATTCTAAGAGTAATTATAATCAATTTGAAGATGAATATATAAAAAATTCATCAACTGGAGATAATTGGGCAGACGATTCTTTAGCTAAGATATTAACAATGTTTAATTATGCAAATGGTTCTAGACAGATAGGGAAAGCTAAAGAACAACATAGTGCTAATACAGTCATTGACTATGCACAAGATATATATAATCACCTTAAAGAAGGAAAATTAGTCATCGTTGACCAATCCAGTGGGGATCCCGAATTAAATAAATCTTCTGCAGGTCGAATTATGTCTAGAATATTTTTTGAAAACCAAAAACTATTTACACAAGGAGCAACTAATATTCCAGAAGTTTTAGTTTACATTGAAGAAGCTCATAATATATTGCCAGCAGGTAATAATTTGGACTTATCAGATATATGGGTGAGAACAGCCAAGGAAGGTGCAAAATATAGAATTGGAATGGTTTATGCAACACAAGAAGTTAGTAGCATCCAGAAAAATATATTACGTAATACCTCAAATTGGTTCATTGCACATTTAAATAATACTGATGAAACAAAAGAACTCTGTAAATACTATGATTTTGCAGATTTTGAGCCTTCAATTCGTCGTGCACAAGATAAAGGATTTCTAAGGGTTAAAACATTAAGTAATCCCTTCGTTATTCCAGCTCAGATTGATAAATTTCAAATTGAAAAGCAATGAGTTTTGAGGGAGAATTTGCCAGTTATGAGCCATTGAGAAGAGTACTTGATAGTGCTAAAATCAAAGCTTTACAAAACCGTATGCGTATTTATAACACGGAAGAGGTTTTGAGAAATTTCAAAGATTCATTAGTCTATAAAAAAGATCTGTCCCAAAGTACGGTACAGCCTGATCTTATTCTAGCTTTTGATGGAAGTTATCTTACAGCAAAGGCTGTAAATGGATTTCCCGGAGCTGAATTTGGGTATGTAACGATTGCTTCTGTATTAATAGACTTAAAACTTGTAAGGCATCTGCAAAAAGATGATTTTATTGATCCAAAGAAATTTAGAGAAACAGAAAAAGCATCAACAATTGAAAGTGTTTTTCCAGGATGTAACATAATCCTTGATTCTGAAAAATGTGCAAAATCATCTTTAAGGAAAGCTTTATTTGAAGAATTGAAAAGCAATGTTATATTTTCAGAAGGAGAAAGCCTACTCGACACTTATGAACATCTTTTTCATATAAAACAAGAACGGTTTCCTGAAAGAAATTTACCACATAGCCCTATTGATGGTATCGATGAAGATATGACTTATGGGTATGGAGAATATAAATGCCCTTATTCAGGTGAATCTTTATATTCTACAGATGCGCTTCGATTGCATGAGTTAATGAATCCAGGAGGTAGTAACGGAGAATTATTTGGACAAATAATGTCTACTCTTGAAAAGCTATGGTTAATTCATATTTTGCGTTCTTTTGAGAAAAAGGGATGGTTGGGAACTCTTCGTCGGGTTGCATTTGTTATGGATGGTCCTCTCGCTGTATTCAGTACATCTTCATGGCTTACTAAGGTTATTGAAGTAGAATTGAAAAGGATTAATGACCTTCAAAAGCGCATAAATGGGGATGATTTATTAATAATAGGACTAGAAAAATCGGGAACATTCTTCAATCATTTTATTGATATTGATACAAGTAAGAATGGAGTAATAGATGAATTCCCTAAGCAGTCTGCATTATTACTTTCTGACAATTATATAAAACGTAATATTATTTTTTCTGAAAGTAGTAAACCTTATGGACAGGATACTTATTTTGGTAGAAAACTATTTTACAAAACAAAGTCTGGACAAAAATTGGTCCCTGTCGTAGCCTGGTTTAATGAAAACCAAAAAGATACAACAACAGCAAATCCAAATCAATTTTCTCGTTTGGGAGATGTTATGAATTTGCTTGATCAGCTTGTCTCTAGCCGTTATCCTAATTCAATATCTCCACTCATTTCTGCTCATGCAGAAGCTTCCATACCATTAAATTTAGGAAAACGTATTTTTGAAGATATTGCGCGTGAAATTAGAGAAAAGAATGGAGAATGAAAAGTAATAATGTAAAGATATTGAATGGACATCAAACAGCAGAGGCTAGATGGGCCCGTTTCGGACCATATTATGCAATGTTTCCATTAGACTTTGCCTTTGATGTTGTAAGGAAGTACTCCAAGAAGGGAGACTATATCATAGACCCATTTGCGGGAAGATGTTCAAGTGTTTTCGCAGGAGGAGTTTTAGGACGGGTGAGTTTAGGAATAGAAATAAATCCTGTTGGATGGTTATATGGAAAAGTAAAACTGAGACCAGCTCCAAAACATGAAGTTCTTTCCCGTCTACATGAAGTTTATTCAAAACGGAATTATTTTTCCCGAAGCATTGAAAAAATGCCAGAATTTTATCGTATTTGCTTTTGTGATGAGGTTTTAAAATTCTTATTAGCTGCACGTAAATATTTAGATTGGGAAGAAAATAATGTTGATGCGACATTGATGTCAATCATTCTTGTCTATCTTCATGGAAAGATCGGAGAAGGTTTATCAAATCAAATGAGAATGACAAAATCAATGGGGATGGCATATTCTGTAAAATGGTGGAAAAAACAAAAATTAGAAATTCCCCCGCAAATTAACCCATATGAATTTATAGTAAAAAAAATAGATTGGCGTTTTGAAAAAGGGTTACCTAATATATCTACAAATAATCAAGTAATTTTCGGTGATAGCACTATTAAATTGATTGATGTCGCAAATAAATTAGAAGCATCCAATAAAAAAATCTCATTATTGTTTACCTCTCCACCATACTGTTCTATTACTGATTATCATGCAGATCAATGGTTGAGAATTTGGATGTTGGGAGGAAACGAAAATCCACAATATCTCAAAGATAAGCATAAAGGTCGATTTGTAAATAAAAAAGATTATTATAATTTGCTTAATAGTGTATTTGGATTATGTGCTAAAATAATGAAAGATGATGCAACAATATATGTTAGAACAGACGCACGTCAATTTACTTTTGACACAACCTTAGAAATATTGAAAAAGCATTTCCCTAATCATAGTGTTAGAATACAAAAAAAACCTCTTAAAGAAGATACAAGGACTCAAACTAAGTTATTTGGTGATAAATCGATGAAACCTGGTGAAGTTGACATTATACTTACAAATAAGACCTACTTTCCTAGAAATATATTGTAAAACACCCATTTTTACCATAAACTTATTCGTTAATACATTTTACCATCCGTACGAAATTGATAAAAGAAAACTCCTATTACATCAGATGCACGATTGGTTATGACCTTGAAACGCTTAAATTCTCTATATAATTAAATTCAAAAAGTAACGCAAGTCGCGCATGTCACGCAGAAAGGGTGCATATGGCTATATATCAAAGACATATAGGTGCGTGACTTTCTGCGTGACTTCGGACAAGTCACGCACTAGCATAACAGGGGAATGGAGTCTTTGTACAGCGGCACACACAATGATGCAACCAACTGTATATATGCCGCTTAAACATGTTATTTATGGAGTATATTTTATAATCTTTCGCCATCTTTTCTGCTGTACACCCGGGTGTACACCCCTCGTACACCCGGATGGAAGGGCACGGTACACCCGGGTGTACGAGCCGGGTAGACCCGGATGGAGAGGGGATTATTAATCTTCATTTTGAAAAAGTAAAACCTTAGTATGCATTCGAGCCGCACAAGACTACATCCAGAAGGAAGACACTAAAAAATGGGTGCGTGACTTCCGCAATGTCGCGCAGGAAGTCACGCACCCGTATCAAATTGATTATAAATACATTAAGCCCTCAAGTGCGTGACTTACGCGACTTGTGTTACTTTTTGAAATCAACTCTATGGGGAGTAGTCCGTTTTAAAGCCATCATTCAACAAGCTGCAGCTCTTTAATCAGATGCGTGGCTTTTCCGTATTTCTCCATCACAAAGAGCACATAGCGGATATCCACACCGATGCAACGCTGCAGGGAAGCATCGTAAAGTAGGTTGCTGCTCATGCCCTCCCAGTTGCCGTCAAAGGCAAGGCCTATCAGTTCTCCTTTCCCGTTGAACATGGCACTGCCGGAATTGCCGCCGGTTATATCGTTGTTGGAGATGAAGCAGACATTCAGTTCGCCCTTTTTATCGGCATATCTTCCAAAATTATCCTTGGAAAGAAGGTCCAGGAAGGCAGGCTGTACCCAGAAATCATTGTCACCCTTATATTTGCTCACTTTCTCGAAAATGCCTTTCGTCGTTGTTGAATAGGAGGAAACTGCTGCATTCTTTGATTTATAAGGGGAAACAATCCCGAAACTGAGCCGCATGGTGGAGTTGGCGTCGGGATAGAAGCTACGCTCCTCGTTCATTGCCTGCAGTGCCTCGTTATAAAAGCGCTCGTCACGGGATATCTTCACGTTCAGATCGGCCATTCCCTGGTATAGGTCGACAAATTTCGCCACAACGTCTGCCGCGAGAGAAATCATCGGGTCTTCGAACATCTGGAACGTGGTGTCGCGGCTGCAAATGCGATCTAAGCACTTTAAGCCAACCATTTCGGACGTGGAGTACAAATGGTCCACGTAGGCCTGATAATCGCCCTTAAAATCGCTGTCAATGCTTTTATAGGCTGCCGGAAGGTAAGTGGTGTCCACTTTTTCACGGTAAAGCTTCAGCATATCCACCAGCACCTTCTTATCGATGGAAAGGTTTATATTGGCATATTCGCTTGTCATTTCCTCCTGTGCGCTCTTCTTTGCATCAGCATCGGAGAAATCTGTTGTAATTGCCTGAGTGGAAATAATCAGCAGCTCGGAAGCATTGCCGAAACACTCTCCCATATACGAAGCCGCATGCATAAGCGCCTCTCTTTTATTGTAATTTATCCGCAACGAGTCGATTAAATGGCCGTATTTGGCTTCTCTCTTTTCACTTTTGGATATAAACGAAGCTATTTCATTTTCCAATGCCCTCTTCTTATCCAGCACCTTCAGTTCAATGATTGACTGGTTCACACCGATACTATACTTCCAGTAATTTGAGCTGGCGGCATATTTGGAGGAATACATAATCCGGATTGAATCGTTCGTATCCATCGCCTTTTTCCAGATGGCCTGCTTCACTCCACGCGCATCAATCATGGCCTGATTCTGGGTCTTCATCTGCTCCTCAATACCGAAAGATGAGAGGTAACGGTCGGTAGTGCCTGGATATCCCAATGTCATGCAGTAGGTTCCTTTCTGATACCCTTTCAGGGAGATTGGAGCTGCATATCTTGGCACATAGGGGCGATTCTCGGGAGAATAATCGGCCGGTTTGTTATCCTTACCGGCATAGATGCGAAATACGGAAAAATCGCCCGTATGGCGGGGCCACACCCAATTGTCGGTATCTCCACCGAACTTGCCGATTGACGAGGGTGGCGCATATACCAGGCGTACATCCTTGTAATCTTTATAGACGGATAGATAGAATTCGTTGCCTCCGTAATAGGTGTTGACAACTCCCCGAAGGCTGGGGTCGCGCTCACTCACCTCTGCCCCGATATAATAGGACAAGGAATCGATAATGTAACTGCGTTTCAGCTCGTCCATACCGGGAGTGATATCCTTCATTATCCGGGCGGTAACGTTCTCCTGACGAATGAGAAAACTGACAAAGAGGCCGGGATTGGGGAGCTCTTGCTCTTTAGTGGCAGCTACAAACCCATCTTTCAAGTAATCGTTGGCCACTGAACTGTGATTTTGGATGGCATCGAAACCACAATGATGGTTGGTAAAGACCAATCCATCGTCAGAAACCACTACCCCCGAACAAAATCCACCAAAGCTTACAATGGCATCCTTCAACGAAGGGTTATTTTCACTGAACAACTGTTTAACGGGCATTTCCAATCCAAGCTGATGCATCAATTGGGTTGTTTTCTTGTCCAGACGACTCAACATCCACATTCCTTCGTCTGCATAAGAGGTACAGGAAAGCAGGATTAAAACAAATGCTAAAAAATGCTTTTTCATAAGTATGTTATTCATTTAAAAGACCGGTTTACAATAAATGTCATTGAATACCAGCTTCTGATATCAGATTACAGATTAAAAAAGCCGGCGGATTATAAGAGTAGCTTCGTAAGCACTCTTGTAAACCGCCGGCTATATACTTTCCCTAAGGAATCAGTTTATTTCTTAACGAATCGATTCACCAGGGGGATATTCTTCAATGGAAAATCTTTTTTAACGGTATACGCCATAAAGATAGAAAATAAAACAGTTCTGAATAATAAACGTAATAAAATGTTGTCTATTTTTATGTATTCAGAAGCAATGTAAAGCACCGCTGTGAGTAAAACATATTTTCCAATGCCTTTCAGGTCGTACTTAATTGGATATTTCTTCTGACCGATAATGTACGAGAGGATTGTTACTATGGCATAGCCGATAAGACTTGCCCAGGCACAGGCTATGTAGCCGTATTTTGGCACCCAGATTACATTGAGAAGGATAATCATGAAACAGCCTATCCCTGAGAAATAGGCTCCCCAGATGGTCTTATCAATGAGTTTATACCAGAATGAGAGGTTGAAATAGATGCCGTTGAGAATAGCCGCCACCATCACAATCCATACCACATCCAGTCCGCTCCAGTAGCCACGGGCAATAATATACCGGAATACATCCAGATACAGCATCACACCCAGAAAAGCTATCAGCGAAAAGATGATGAAGTATTTCATGGCATCGGCATACAGTTTCTTGTTGCCCTCTTCCCTGTTCTTACCGAAAACAAAGGGCTCGTATGCATAGCGGAAGGCCTGTGTAAACATCGTCATCACCATAGCCACCTTACTGGCAGCTCCGTAGATACCCAACTGTACATTGGCTTTTGTCTGGTCTTCGAAAAGAAAAGGGAAAATGATTTTATCGACCACCTGATTCAGGATTCCGGCGATTCCAAGAATAAGTATCGGGAAACAGTAAATCATCATCTTCTTCCACAACACTTTATTGAATACGTATTTAAAGCCGGTGAGCTCCTTAACGAAAGCAAACTGCTGAATCACGGTACAAATCAGGTTGGCAACAAATGCATAACCTACACCGTAATTGGGGTCATAGAACCAAGAAACGGTGGCAGGGAAGTGCACCAACAGCCATGGGCAGCATACGTAGAAAAAGAGATTGAGAAGGATATTGGGAATGATGAAGAGAAACTTCATCGCGGCAAATTTGATAGGGCGTTTTTTGTAACGCAGATAGGCAAACGGAACGCACTGAAAGGAATCGAGTGCTACAACAATAGCCATCATGGCGACAAACTCCGGATTCTGTCCGTAACCCAGGAAATTGGAAATTGGCACCAGGAAGAGTAGACTAAGCAGCGTAAAAATCAAAGAGCTCCCTCCTACCGAAATCAGTGTGGTGGAATATACCACCGAAGGATTCTCTTCCTGCTTATTAACAAAACGGAAAAAACCGGTTTCCATGCCATAGGTGAGCACCACAAGCAAAAGGGCCGTGATGGAATACATGTTCGTAATTACCCCATAGCCACCAGAGGCTGCAGAGAGTTTTACCGTATAGAGCGGAACTAATAAATAATTCAAAAAACGACCCACGATACTGCTCACTCCGTAGATTGCAGTATCTTTTGCCAATGATTTTAATCCGGCCATAATTAATCAGGATGTTTAGTTATCTGTTTCTATTTCAAAATCAGGAAACCGCTGAATTCACATCAGGAGAGACCTGATTGTTTTTCTCTAAAAGAGTGTCTGTTCTCTGCTGTACAAGCTCCTGCCTAGATGTTTATAAGCCAATTCGGTGACTTCGCGACCACGAGGAGTGCGTTTTAAAAAGCCTTCTTTAATTAGGAACGGCTCATAAACCTCTTCGATAGTACCCGGGTCTTCGCCCAATGCTGTGGCAATTGTGGTTATTCCCACCGGACCTCCTTTGAATTTATCGATAATGGTGCAAAGTATCTTGTTGTCAATTTCATCAAGGCCGTATTTATCTATATTCAGAGCCTCTAAGGCATAATCGGCTATCTCGGTATCGATAGAACCTGTGCCTTTCACCTGGGCAAAATCACGGACTCTTCTCAACAAAGCATTGGCAATACGGGGGGTTCCGCGGCTGCGCGAGGCAATCTCTCCGGCTGCATGAGAAGAACAAGGAACATCTAGAATACCGGCCGAACGGCTGATTATACCGCTAAGCACATCGTTATCGTAATATTCCAGATGCAGATTAATTCCAAAACGGGCACGCAAAGGGGCTGTCAGCAAACCACTGCGAGTGGTTGCACCAACTAACGTAAACGGGCTTAAATCAATCTGGATGCTTCGTGCGGAAGGCCCTTTATCAATCATGATATCAATGCGGTAATCCTCCATTGCGGAGTATAGATACTCTTCCACTACTGGCGAGAGACGGTGAATCTCATCGATGAAAAGGACATCATTTGGTTCAAGACTGGTCAGCACCCCGGCCAAATCTCCCGGTTTATCGAGCACCGGACCGGAAGTAATCTTGAATCCAACCCCCAGTTCATTGGCAATGATGTTGGAAAGTGTAGTCTTTCCCAATCCCGGAGGTCCGTGAAGCAAAACATGATCCAGCGCCTCCCCCCTCAAGCGGGCGGCTTTCACAAAGATACGGAGATTCTCCACCACCTTGTCCTGACCGCTGAAACTTTCAAAGCTCAATGGCCGCAACGCGTTCTCGTAATCCCTCTCTTTATTGGTCAGCTGATGCTCACGTATATTAAAATTCTCTTCCATGCTTCACACTAATAAAAGAACAAAGGTATGAAATATCATCAAAAGGGGGCCTCTGATTTTACATTTATTACCTTTTCATATAATACTTTCTCTCTTGTTCGCTTAATTTCTCGATGGAATAGCGCAACATGGTACGCGGCATCTCTTTGTGATGCTTTTCCAGAAACTCAACCAATACCTCTTTCTTACGTTTTCCAGCCTCGCGCAGCATCCAGCCGACGGCCTTGTGCATTAAATCGTGAGGATGGTGCAGCATCATCTCTGCAAGCCTGATGGTATCGGTAAATTCATTGTTCCTGATAAATGTCAGAGTTGCCAGCATGGCAATGCGCTGATCCCATAAAAGTGAGCTGGAAGCCAGTCTATACAACTCCTCACGCGAACGGTTTATGAGATAACCGCCTACTATTTGGGGGGCACTAAGGTCTACCAAATCCCAGTTGTTTATCCTGGAGGTGCTCGATAAGTAAAAATGATAAATCCTTGTTCTCTCCTCTTCGCTCCCTTTCTTGAAGCCTTCCACCAAAATCAGGAGAGCGCACATGCGGCACTCATGGTATTCGGATTTAAGCAACAGGGCTATTTCATCGAACGGCAACGTCTTGAATATTTTAGCCACCAGACGAATATCAGGCACTACGACCCCCATAAAACGGTCTCCTTCGCCATATTGTCCTTTTCCGGTCTTGAAGAAAACAGGCAGAAAATCCCTTTTCTGCTCGTTTGCATGCTTTTCCAGCTCTATTTTTACTTCGATTGCATTCATATTGAAAGACAAAAATAGTAAAGTTCCGGATTGTATCCGTTTCTTATCATAATATTTACAGAAAAAATAAGAGAGGGTATTTGAACAGCTGTTGCTTATTCAAATACCCTCTCCCGAAACTTACTTTCGCAAGTTTCTTCACTTCCCTAGATCACGCCTGACCTAGCCTAACTATATTTTTTGAAACACAAAGGTCTTGTTATCATTTTAATATGCCATCAACATAACTCAATAAGATTCTGCATCTGATCCAGGATCTACTTTATTCAATTCGTTCCTGTATATCATCAACATTCTGTACTGCACCGGCGAAATCCCTGTTAGCTTCTTAAATGAAGCATAGAAAGCACTGACTGAAGAGAAACCACAATTTCTGGCAATCTCCTTGATCGGCACCGATAGCGGGTTAGATCCCAACATTGTTTTGCAATATTCAACCCGGTAACGATTTATTAGGGTTTTAAAATTGCAACCAAAATTTTTGTTGATTGAATTAGACAAATAAGTGGTATTGGTTCCAACCATAGAACTAAGCTTTACAAGAGACAGAGATGAGTCCAGATAGATTTTTTTAGAATCCATGTTATAAAGGACCTCCTGATAAATTTTCATCTCATGATTAGGATCGATTTCTGAAGAATCGCCATCCTTATTCACAACCGATTGCAGAGTCCCTTTCTCCTTTAGAAGATTTAGTTGTGATACAAATAGTTTAAACAGATTAGACATGTGTTTCTTTTTTATAATGTTAACGGTTCATTATCCTGCACCTAAACTCAAAATATTACTTGCACTCTTCTTATAAAATATTAATCCAATTTTACACATAAATCATCAATCACTTGATTATTAATGTTTTAAATATAAACAAACTAAATTCTATTCATACACAGTCAATTTATATTATCAACAATCATTTATTCAATAATGTTTTTGTGAAATTAATTTTTTTTGCATTTTAATCATATTAATCTGAAAGATAAGTACTAAACATCGACATAAGAGAGAAATAGAATACCCTCTATTATATTATTGAGCCTGTAAAAATGAAATAAATTGAAGCTGAAAAACAACAAAAAAAACAGCAATAACTAAAAACATATTCCTAATTTTGCAAAAATCTATAAATCTGTAATCATATGGTATTAAATTATATCTGGATCGCATTCTTTATCATTGCCTTTGTTGTAGCATTAGTGAAATTAATCTTCTTTGGAGATACACAGGTTTTTACCGACATCATGAATTCAACCTTCAGTTCGTCAAAAACAGCTTTCGATATTTCTCTGGGGTTGACAGGTATTCTTTCTCTCTGGCTTGGAATTATGAAAATCGGAGAACAAGGAGGGCTGATCAATGTTCTTTCGAGATGGCTAAGTCCGCTATTCTGCAAACTATTCCCCGGAATACCTAAAGGACACCCGGCAATGGGGGCCATGTTCATGAACATCTCTGCCAATATGCTTGGACTCGACAATGCTGCTACTCCATTAGGCCTGAAAGCTATGAAAGAGTTGCAAGAGCTGAATCCTGATAAGAAAACAGCCAGTAACCCCATGATCATGTTTCTGGTGATAAATACCGCCGGACTTACTTTGATTCCGGTCAGCATTATGGTTTACAGGGCACAATTGGGAGCCGCACAGCCAACCGATATTTTTGTGCCGATTATGATTTCCACTTTTAGTGCTGCCATTGTAGGTGTAATAGCCGCAAGCCTCTTTCAGGGAATTAATCTATTCAATAAAACAATCCTGGCTTTCATTGGCGCAATTAGTGCTTTTATCGGTGGGGTAATCTTTCTGTTCAGCGTACTTCCTAAAGAAGTGATGGGCACCTACTCTACTGTTTTTGCAAATATATTCCTCTTTTCGGTAATTCTCATTTTCTTATATTCGGGAATCAGAAAGAAAATCAATGTGTACGAAACCTTTGTGGAAGGTGCTAAGGAGGGATTCTCGACAGCTGTGAGAATCATTCCCTACTTGGTGGCTATCCTGGTAGGAGTTGCCGTATTCAGGGCTTCGGGAGCTATGGACTTTATTATTCAGGGTATAGAATATGTATTTAAGCTAAGCGGTATGGACACTAGTTTTGTTGGCGGACTTCCCGTTGCACTGATGAAACCTTTGAGCGGAAGTGGCGCGCGAGGACTGATGGTAGATGCCATGACCACATACGGCGCCGATTCGTTTGTAGGCCGCCTGTCATGTATCTTCCAGGGTTCTACTGACACAACCTTCTATGTACTGGCTGTATACTTTGGAAGCGTGGGAATCAGGAAAACACGCCATGCTGTTACTTGTGGATTGATTGCCGACCTTGCCGGTGTTATTACAGCGATTTCTGTTTGTTATTTATTCTTTCATTAAAAAAATTCTATGGCTATAAGTTATCAGACCGACGGGATAAAAATGCCCGCCATTAAAAAAAGAGAGACCACCGCATGGATTAAGCAAGTGGCAGCAACATACGAAAAGAAAATTGGGGAGATAGCCTATATTTTCTGTTCAGACGAAAAGATTCTGGAGGTAAACCGTGAATACCTGCAGCACGATTATTACACGGATATTATCACCTTCGATTATTGTGAAGGAAATATCATCTCGGGAGACATATTCATCAGCCTGGATACGGTAAAAAGCAACTCGGAACAGTTTAACACTGCATATGACGAGGAACTACACCGCACCATTATCCACGGAATTCTTCACTTGTGCGGCATTGACGACAAAGGAGAAGGGGAACGGGAGATTATGGAGGCTGCGGAAAACAAGGCGCTTGCGCTGAAAAGCAACTAAATCCGGATCCTTTACACAGTAGAAAAGATTACTCAAGGGGTTGTCCTAAAGTCGGGACAACCCCTATTTTATACCTGCTACTCCCGGTTCTAACTGAAAACGTTTTCAAATATTCTGTTCTCAAAGAGGTAATTTTACTTTTTTGCCCAGCTGGCTTTAATAGCTGAGAGAATAGTTGCGTTGTCTTTTGTTTAACAGAATATATTCTTGCCAATTCTACGGGATTTAGTCTGTAAACTGGAGATTTCCTCTTCAACACATCGTTTTAGTCCAATATTGGTCCTTATTTTGCATCTTCGCGTTGGGGATGAAACTTCTTCGGAATTGCACCGTTCTGGTTTTAATAATACAGTTATATCATAGAACAATGGTTTGCCCCTGCTCTAAAGCCTTGTTTTAGGTCTTTATCTCTGCTTGCCGTAAACGCTGGTTTATTTACTCGAAACATAATGGGAAGTGTAATTTTCCTCTGGTACTTAAGCCCTCAATCCCAAATCGCCCACCCCCTAGTACCTGCGGGATTATTAAGACTACATTCCTATTAACAATGGAGCTGTTTGAAACTGAAAATAGGAAAAAGAGGCAGACTGAAAACTCAATTTTTCGAAGAAAAAGAGACTACTCCCCGCCTCTTGTGCCGGCGCATAAAAGGGCGTTATGAATTCTTTTGATTCCAAACCGAAAACATACAGAGTATTTTTCTTAAATTTGCGGCGTAAAATAGATTGAATCAATGGATTTTAAGTACGACGTAATTGTAATCGGAGCTGGTCACGCCGGTTGTGAAGCTGCTGCCGCTGCTGCCAACCTGGGGTCGAAGACCTGTCTCATTACAATGGATATGAATAAAATTGCTCAGATGAGCTGCAATCCTGCAGTCGGTGGTATTGCCAAAGGACAGATAGTTCGGGAAATTGATGCTTTGGGTGGTTACATGGGATTGGTGACAGACCAAACTGCCATTCAGTTCCGCATGCTTAACCGTTCGAAAGGACCTGCGATGTGGAGCCCCCGCGCTCAGTGCGACCGAAACAAGTTTATCTGGGCTTGGAGGGAAATACTCGAAAATCTGCCAAATCTCCATATCTGGCAGGACACAGTAAAGGAAATAATCGTTGAAAACGGAGAAATTACAGGATTAAAAACGCTTATGGATGTGGAGTTCCGGGCAAAGACTGTGATTCTGACAGCCGGCACATTCCTGAACGGACTGATGCATATCGGAAAAACCCAACTTCCGGGAGGAAGAATGGCTGAGCCGGCATCTTACCTTTTAACCGAATCCATCGTTCAACACGGAATCAAGTTCGACCGAATGAAAACCGGAACACCGGTACGCATTGACGGGCGTAGCGTGAATTACGATTTAATGGGAATACAGGATGGAGAAAATGATTTCCATAAATTCTCCTACATGGATACAAGTATCCGCCATCTGAAACAGTTGCAATGCTGGACCTGTTATACCAATGAAGAGGTGCACCAGATACTCCGCGACGGACTTGCGGACTCTCCCCTTTACAACGGACAAATCCAGAGCATAGGACCAAGATATTGCCCCAGTATTGAAACCAAGATCGTAACTTTCCCGGATAAGGACCAACATCAGCTGTTCCTAGAACCGGAAGGAGAAACAACTCAGGAGATGTACCTCAACGGATTCTCCTCTTCACTCCCACTCGACATTCAAATCCGGGCTTTAAGGAAAATACCGGCATTTAAGGATCTGGTTATTTACCGTCCTGGATATGCTATTGAATATGACTTTTTCGACCCAACACAATTAAAACACACGTTGGAATCGAAGATAATTAAAAATCTATTCTTTGCAGGACAGGTAAACGGAACCACCGGATACGAAGAGGCGGGCGGACAAGGCATCATCGCAGGAATCAACGCGCACTTAAACTGTCACGGTGGAGAGCCTTTCGTGTTGGGCCGTGATGAAGGGTATATCGGCGTTTTAATCGATGACTTGGTAACAAAAGGTGTTGACGAGCCTTACAGGATGTTTACCTCACGCGCCGAATACCGGATATTGCTGCGTCAGGACGATGCAGATATGCGCCTGACCGAAAGATCGTATCAGATAGGATTGGCTAAAAGAGACCGTTTCGACCTTTTGATCGAGAAAAGAGACGAGATTCATCGCGTTGTGGATTTCGCGCGCAAGCATTCTGTTAAAGTAGGTCCAATCAACGATTGGTTGGAAGCAGTTGGAACTACCCCGCTAAAGCAAGGGTGCAAGCTGATAGATCTGATCAATAGGCCACAAATCACACTGGACAACATTTCGGAAGCAGTTCCCTCCTTCAAGGAAGAACTCGATAAAATCGTCGAAAGAAAGGAAGAGATCAAAGAAGCCGCTGAAATATTAATCAAGTACGAAGGATACATCAATCGCGAAAGAATGATTGCCGATAAAATCGAGCGTCTTGAAACAATCAAAATCAAAGGCAAGTTTGACTACAATTCAATCAATTCGATTTCAACCGAAGCAAGACAAAAGCTCATCAAGATTGATCCGGAAACCATCGCGCAAGCGAGCCGGATTCCGGGCATCTCACCAAGCGATATAAACGTATTGCTGGTGCTTTTAAGGAAATAACAAGCCACGTTTCACGTGAAACAAAGAAATTAATATAAAGCAATTAAAATACTGGTTATGAACAAAGAAAAGCTTATCAAAAGCATTAGAAATGTACCCGACTTTCCGATACCCGGAATTCAGTTTAAAGATGAAACAACACTCTTCAAAGATGCCGATTGTTTGAAGGAACTTTCAGACGAGCTCTACGAAATGTACAAAGATAAAGGGATTACTAAGGTGGCAGGTATTGAATCACGCGGATTCATTATGGGACCGATTCTGGCAGCAAGATTAGGAGCAGGATTTATTCCAATCCGCAAACCAGGAAAACTACCAGCTGCGACTCTGGAAGAGAGCTATAATAAAGAGTACGGTACGGACACAATCCAAATGCACAAGGATGCCATCACTGAAGACGATGTGGTTTTGCTGCACGACGACCTGTTGGCAACCGGTGGAACCATGAAAGCCGCCATAAAATTAACCAAAAGATTTAATCCGAAAGAAATCTACGTTAATTTCATCATTGAGCTTTTAGACTTGAAAGGAAGAGCAATATTTGATGAAGAGGATAATGTAGAGGTTGTTCTGGCATTATAATCAATAATAATCTGCAAAGTAATGGATGCTCAGGAGCTGAAAACTTCGGAATATTTAAAGGGGATTGTACTCAATCTACCCGAAGGACCGGGCGTGTACCAGTATTTAGACTCTCACGGCACCATTATTTATGTAGGAAAAGCCAAAAACCTAAAAAGAAGGGTTTACTCCTACTTCAGTAAAGAACATGAACCCGGGAAAACAAGGGTTTTAGTCAGCAAGATTGCCGATATACGGTACATCGTAGTGAATACAGAAGAGGATGCCCTCTTGCTGGAAAACAATCTGATCAAGAAATACCGACCACGATATAACGTATTATTAAAGGACGACAAAACCTACCCTTCCATTTGCGTAAGCAATGAATACTTTCCGCGAGTATTTAAAACCAGAAGAATTATCCGGGATGGCTCTACTTACTATGGTCCATATAGCCATGTGCCATCAATGAATGCTTTGCTGGATCTTATAAAACACCTATACCCCATACGGAGCTGCCATCTAAACCTGACTCCGGAAAATATACGGGCCGGAAAATTCAAAGTTTGCCTGGAATACCACATAAAAAACTGTGCAGGTCCCTGCGTGGGACTCTTCACACACGAGGAATACCTTAAAAACATTGCCGAAGTAAAGGAAATCCTCAAAGGAAATACCCAGGAAATAAGCAAGGCGCTGTATCAGAAAATGCAGGAATTGGCAATGGAGCTCCGATTTGAAGAGGCGCAAGCTGTGAAGGAGAAATTTGAACTGATTGAGAATTTCCGGGCCAAATCAGAAGTCGTCAGCAACGTATTGCACAATATCGACGTATTTTCGATTGCTGACGATGAGAAATCGGCCTTTATCAACTACCTGCATATCACCAATGGCAGCATCAATCAGGCATTCACTTTTGAATACAAGAAAAAGCTGGATGAAACTCCGGAAGAATTGCTTTCTCTGGGTATTGTGGAGATGCGCGAACGCTACAAGAGCCATTCTAAAGAGATAATCGTTCCTTTTGAGCTCGAAATGGAGCTGAACGATGTAACATTCACAGTTCCACAGCGAGGGGACAAGAAAAAACTGCTGGATCTTTCGCTGATGAACGTAAAACAGTATAAGGTTGACCGACTGAAGCAGGCCGAAAAGCTGAATCCGGAGCAACGAAGCATGCGTATCCTGAAGCGAATGCAGAGCGATTTCCACCTGAAAGAGCTCCCTATGCACATCGAATGTTTCGATAACTCGAACATTCAGGGGGCATACCCGGTCTCTTCGTGCGTAGTATTTAAAAAGGCCAAACCATCGAAAAAGGACTATCGCCATTTTAATATAAAGACGGTAGAAGGACCAAACGACTTTGCATCCATGGAAGAGGTGGTTTACAGGCGATATAAGCGACTTTTGGACGAAGAACAGCCATTGCCGCAGCTGGTGATCGTTGACGGCGGTAAAGGGCAGCTGAGCTCGGCTCAGAAGATATTCAACGAGCTTAATCTGTTCGGTCGTGTAACACTGATTGGCATTGCCAAAAGACTCGAAGAGATCTATTTCCCCGATGATCCCTACCCCATTTACCTGGACAAGAACTCGGAAACCCTTAAGGTAATCCAGCATCTACGTGATGAAGCTCACCGTTTCGGCATTACATTCCATCGCAACAAGCGAAGCAAGGGACAGACAAAATCGGCCTTGGATGAAATAAAGGGCATCGGAGAGAAGAGCAAAACCGCATTATTGAAGGAGTTCAAGAGCGTGAAACGCATCCGAGAAGCTTCACTGGAAGAACTTACCACCGTTGTGGGCGACGCAAAAGCAAAAATTATTCAGGAGAATCTTCGTAAATAAATGCAGAATAATTAACTTTGTCTTTCACGACACATGATAAAAACTATAAAATGAGAGCTGTAATACAACGGGTCAGCCATGCCTCTGTGACCATAAACGGGACTTGTAAATCCGCAATTAAGGAAGGATTGCTTGTGCTGGCAGGGTTCGAGGAAGCCGACGGACAAGAGGACATTGAATGGCTGTGCAAAAAGATCGTCAATCTGCGAATTTTTGACGACGAAAACGGAGTAATGAACAAGTCGATAGTTGATATAGACGGAGAGATTCTTGTAATTAGTCAGTTTACACTCCACGCATCAACTAAGAAAGGGAACCGTCCATCATACATCAAGGCAGCGAAACCGGAAATATCCATCCCCCTATACGAGACGTTCTGCGAGGAACTGAGTTTCGCCCTAGGAAAAGAGGTGGGAACCGGAGAATTCGGCGCCGACATGAAAGTGGAACTATTGAATAACGGACCCGTAACCATCTGTTTTGACACTAAAAACAAGGAATAATGAGACTGGATGAAGCGCAAAAAGAGGTCGATAACTGGATAAAAACATACGGAGTCCGCTACTTTAGCGAGCTAACCAATATGGCGGTTTTAACCGAAGAGGTGGGCGAACTGGCACGGGTCATAGCACGTAAATACGGGGATCAATCATTCAAGAAAGGCGAAGAGTGCAATCTGGCCGACGAAATGGCGGATGTGCTCTGGGTGCTGATCTGCCTGGCGAATCAGACAGGCGTCGACCTGACCGAGGCTTTCCGGAAGAACCTCGAAAAAAAGACAAAGAGAGATAACGAAAGGCATATAAACAATCCTAAACTGACAAGTAATGGAAAATAACGAAGCTGAAAAAACCAAGTATGAAATTGCTCTGGAAAAGTACAATACTGACCTTAGCGACAACGATATCAAAGCAAAAGTGGCCGCACTGATTGAGAAGAATCTGGCCAAAAACAATACAGAGGAGGTGAAGAGATTTCTCTTTCACTGCATAGACCTCACCTCATTGAACACTACAGACAGCACAGAAAGCATTCTTTCCTTTACTGAAAAGGTTAATAGATTCGCAGATGAATTCGGTGATATGGAGAACGTGGCTGCAATCTGTGTTTATCCAAATATGGCGCAAGTAGTTAACGATTCACTGGAAGCTGATGACGTAAAAATAGCTGCTGTAAGCGGAGGATTCCCCTCCTCTCAGACCTTCATTGAGGTGAAAATTGCAGAGACGGCAATGGCAATTATGGAAGGAGCCAACGAAATTGATATCGTAATTCCGGTAGGCAAATTCTTGAGTGGCGATTACGAAGATATGTGCGACGAGATACAGGAACTGAAAGACACTTGCAAGGAAAATACCCTGAAAGTAATCCTTGAAACTGGTGCTTTGGAAAGCGCATCCAACATTAAAAAAGCATCTATCCTCTCCATGTATGCCGGTGCCGATTTCATTAAGACTTCGACCGGAAAGCAGCAACCTGCCGCAACTCCCGAAGCTGCTTATGTAATGTGCGAGGCAATCAAGGAATATTATGATTTAACCGGCAATAAAATCGGTTTTAAGCCCGCTGGAGGTATTAACAGTGTACAGGATGCACTCGTGTACTATTCAATCGTAAAAGAGATCCTGGGCGAAGAATGGCTAACCAATGAGCTCTTCCGTCTTGGAACCAGCCGTCTGGCAAACCTACTGCTTTCAGACATCAAGGGAGAAGAGGTCAAATTCTTCTAAGACAACCCTCCTATCCGGATTTTGAAACAATAAAAAAAGTAATCCCCTGTATCACCTCCGTTTTAGAGAAGAGATACAGGGGATTGTTCTATATCGTTAATCGAACTTATCCCGATAGTTAAGCTGTTTATTTGCCTCTAAATAATAAAATGGTCCGGATTAAAACTAGGTTTGCCCTAGAGTATATTCTGTTTACACCTACACCTTACCGGGGAAAACAACTGAAATAATAATTAAATAGACTGCAATAAATGGGTTATTTCTTTCGATCAACCACGTAATCCAGATAATCGACCAAAGAACGTTTTATTTCGGAATCTGGGAAATCAGCCAGTAAGCTGATTGCTTTTGAATGGTAATCCATCATTACCTGCGTTGCATATTCAATACCCATGTTCTTTTTCGTATAATTGATCATTCCGGTTATTTCTTCGACCGTAGCTGTGCCGGCTTTAATCTTTACAGCCATCTCCTTTACTGAAAAATCGTCAGAGTGATTGATTGCATGAATAGCAGGCAATGTAAGTTTTCCTTCACGCATATCATTTCCCGTAGGTTTCCCTACCTCTCTATCATCGAAATAATCAAAGATATCGTCTTTAATCTGGAAACAAATTCCGGTATATTCACCAAACAAACGAGCCATTTCCAGTTGCTCTGGAGTAGCATCGGCCGACAGGGCAGCAGTTTGTGTACATGCAGCGAATAGAGCTGCTGTTTTTTTGCGGATTACATCAAAATAGACAGATTCTGATATTTCGGTATTACTTACATTAGAAAGTTGAAGCAACTCCCCTTCTGATAAATCTTGTCCCAGCTGCGAAACCACTTTAATTATCTCGTTATTATTAGAGAAGGCAGCTTGATAAAGACAGGTGGCAAGCAGATAATCTCCTACAAGAATAGATACCTTATTGTTATAGATTGCGTTTACAGATGCCTGTCCTCGACGTTCGGAGCTCTCATCAACCACATCATCATGAACCAGACTGGCTGTGTGAAGAAGCTCTAAAGAAACTGCGGCATGCAGTGTCGAGCTGGTTACTTTTCCTAACAAACGAGCAATCAGTAAAACCAAAATTGGACGCATCATCTTCCCTTTTCGTTGTTTGATATGCGAAAGCACCTCTTTCAATAAGGGATTCGAATTATCCAACGAAGTATGAAAGAGCTCTTTGAACTGCTCTAAATCTGTGTTTATAGGAGACTTAATCTGAGATAATCTGTCCATAGAAAATTGAATTTGACCACAAAAGTAATAATAAAACCATTAATCTGGTATTTTTTTGTAATTTTACCAAAGAAAAATATGAAAGATTATGAATCAGACTGATAAATTATTCCTTCTTGACGCTTACGCACTCATATACAGAGCCTACTATGCATTTATTAAAAGCCCAAGATTTAACTCCAAAGGCCTTAACACATCTGCTATTCTAGGTTTTGTTAACACCCTTGAGGAGCTGCTGAAAAAGGAAAATCCTACACATATCGGGGTGGCTTTCGACCCCTCGGGACCCACTTTCAGACATGAAGCTTTTGAACAATATAAGGCACATAGAGAGGAAACACCGGAAGGAATCCGAACTGCGGTGCCAATAATTAAGGACATTATCCGGGCTTATCGTATTCCAATTCTGGAGATTCCGGGGTATGAAGCAGATGATGTAATTGGTACGTTGGCGACTAAAGCCGGCGAACTGGGAATCACTACTTACATGATGACTCCCGATAAAGATTATGGCCAGCTGGTAAGTGAGCATGTTTTTATGTACCGTCCCAAATTCGGCGACAAAGAATTTGAAGTTCTTGGCGTAGAAGAGGTGAAAGCAAAATATGATATCTCCTCCCCTGCTCAGGTAATCGACTTGCTTGGGTTGATGGGTGACAGCTCGGACAACATTCCGGGATGTCCAGGCGTTGGAGAAAAAACGGCACTAAAATTAATTGGTGAATTTGGCAGCATCGAAAATCTGCTGGAGCATACTGACCAACTTAAAGGTGCACTAAAAACAAAAGTGGAAACCAACAAGGAGATGATTACCTTCTCTAAATTTTTGGCGACCATAAAAATCGATGTTCCCATAGAACTAAAAATGGATGAACTGGTTCGGGAGGAACCAAACGAAGAAGAACTGAGAAAAATTTTCGAGGAGCTGGAATTTCGTAACCTGATTGAGCGAATTTTCAAAATTGAGAAAAAACAGGTGAACATAGCCCCACAACAAGGCGATCTCTTTGGATTTTTCACGCCCGAAGGGCAGGAAGAAGAAAAATACTCGAATCTAGCAGGGTTAGAATCGATCGATTACGACTATCAACTTATTGATAATGAAGCGAAGAGGACTGATTTTATTCAAAGGATATTGACATCTGAGATTATTAGCCTAGACACCGAAACCACCGGAACCGATCCGATATCGGCAGAATTGGTAGGAATGAGCTTTAGCGTGGCCGAAAATCAGGCTTACTACATTCCGGTACCTGCCGACCAAGAGGAAGCGCAAAAAATTGTTAATGAGCTCCGCCCTATCTTCGAAAATGAAAAATCGCTCAAGGTGGGACAGAACATTAAGTACGACATGCTGGTACTCCAAAATTATGGAGTAGAAATAAAGGGTGAGATTTTCGATACAATGATTGCTCACTATGTTCTTCAACCGGAACTCAGACATGGCATGGATTACCTTGCAGAAATTTATCTAAACTACAATACAATCAAAATTGAGGAGCTGATCGGGGCAAAAGGGAAAAACCAGGGAAACATGCGCGACCTTTCTCCCGAACAGGTTTACAAGTACGCTTGCGAAGATGCCGATGTAACATTGAAACTTAAAAATGTTCTTGAAAAAGAGCTGAAGGAAAACGGGGTGGAAGATCTGTTTTACAAAATCGAGATGCCACTTGTTCCGGTTCTTGCCAATATTGAAAGAAATGGGATGAAACTGGATACCGACACGCTCGGTCAAACTTCTGAGGATTTTAACTCAAGAATGAACGAAATAGAAAAAGAAATTTTCGCACTTGCCGGAATGGAGTTCAACATCAGTTCCCCCAAACAGGTGGGTGAGGTTCTTTTTGAAAAACTGAAAGTGGTTGAAAAAGCCAAGAAGACCAAAACTGGTCAGTACTCCACATCGGAGGATGTTCTGGAGAGCCTGCGGAGTAAACACCCGGTTGTTGAAAAAATTCTGGAATACCGCGGACTAAAAAAACTGGTCAGCACTTATGTCGATGCACTACCACAACTAATCAATCCCAAAACCGGTAAGATTCATACCTCATTCAATCAGACTGTGACGGCAACAGGACGATTAAGTTCCAGCAACCCCAATCTGCAGAATATTCCAATCCGTGACGAAGACGGAAAAGAGATCAGAAAAGCATTTATCCCGGATGAAGGATGCAGCTTTTTCTCTGCCGACTATTCACAGATTGAATTGAGAATTATGGCACATCTAAGCGAAGACCCTAACATGGTTGAAGCCTTTACTTCAGGGCATGACATTCATGCTGCAACAGCTGCAAAGATCTATAAAACAGATATTTCTGAGGTAACAAAAGATATGAGACGGAAGGCGAAAACAGCCAACTTTGGAATAATCTACGGTATTTCAGTATTCGGTTTAGCTGAGCGAATGGCTGTGGAAAGAAAAGAGGCAAAAGAGCTAATTGACGGATACTTTGAAACCTATCCAAAGGTAAAGGAGTACATGGATAAGAGCATTGAAGTAGCCAGGAATAACGGTTATGTTGAAACTATTTTCCATAGGAAACGATACCTACCCGATATCAATTCACGCAATGCAGTAGTGAGAGGTTATGCTGAAAGAAATGCTATTAATGCTCCGATTCAGGGAAGTGCAGCCGACATTATCAAGGTTGCAATGGTTAATATTTATAACCGTTTTAAACGAGAGAATATAAAAGCCAAAATGATCCTTCAGGTGCATGACGAATTAAACTTCAGCGTTCCATCCGATGAGAAAGAGTTGGTGGAACGAATTGTGATGGAAGAAATGGAGAATGCCTACCACATGCACGTTCCGTTAAAAGCCGACTGCGGATGGGGGAATAACTGGCTGGAAGCACATTAATTTTCTGGATTATAAAACAATGAGATTCAAACGCTTGTTTAATAGATTAAATGAATAATTGCATATGAAACAGATAGAAGAACAAAAAAAGGCAGCTCTTGAAATAATTGAATCAATACCTCTGGTATTTCTATCAACAATAGATGAGGAGGGATACCCTACTACACGTATCATGATGAATCTCAGGCACAAGGAATATACATACCTTACTCCGCTATACGAGAAAGAAGAGAATCCGATGACCATTTATCTTACTACTCATCTTTCTACTAAAAAGATTCAGGAGATCATCGCCAACAATAAATCTGCCCTTTACTTTTATGATCATGATACTTACAAAGCACTACTGCTTCAAGGGAAACTTGAGTTAGTAGAGGACAAGGAACTTAAGAGAAAAGCGTGGAACAATAAATGGAAAGAGTTCTTTCCTAAAGGGGTAGAATCAGATGAATACTGCCTACTGCGCTTTATCCCCGTTTAAAAAGGGAAATTTTATAAAAGATGCTGATAAAACCTATTATTTCACGTGAAACAATAGGTTTGGAAAATCTATATAAATCGTAAAAATATCTGTGATTATCAACGCTCTAGCAATTTTTGAACGAGGAATAATCACAGATATTTTTTATTGATGTCTAAGAAATGAAATCGTTACAAAAACAAAGTATCTTCCCTACCCGATTCGAATCACTGCCGTAATGACCTTCTTCAAAAAGTTTACCAGATGCTACTTTGGCAAGGTGGTGAATCGGGATATCATTCTGAGTAAGACTTCTTCCGGTAAATTCTTGTTTAAGATTATCAGGATCGATCAAAGGAGTTTCGTCAGCAGTTGCTGTTAAACAATCGTCGGTTGCATTACCAGATGTGATTGTTACATTTCTTGCTTTGACTCTCTTTTTCCCGAACTCTGCATAACTAACGCATGATGAAAAATGGTGGCGGCATGTCTTTCGTTATGAACATCCATATCATTCATCATCAGACCATTTTCAATAGACAGATTCAAAGAAGTAATGCCAAATCCGATGAGGATTCTGACCTGACAAACTATGTCTAACCATCATTGCAGAATGGAAAATATCAGGTGTATAAATGGTAAAACTTCCTTTATAGATATTATTAATACTCAAGGTAAATGGTTAATCCTTTGTATTCACCCGAATAATTTGTACTTTTGCACCCTGAAAAAAGTTTGAATAACAACAAAATAACGATATAAAGAATGGCTTTACAATGTGGTATCGTCGGACTTCCCAACGTGGGAAAATCGACTCTTTTCAATTGCTTGTCTAACGCAAAGGCACAGTCTGCAAACTTTCCTTTTTGTACGATTGAGCCCAACGTGGGAGTTATCACTGTCCCCGATGAACGTCTAAATAAACTTGCCGAATTAGTTCATCCCCAGAGAGTTGTCCCAACTACTGTAGAAATTGTAGATATCGCAGGTTTAGTAAAAGGTGCAAGCAAAGGGGAAGGACTGGGAAACAAGTTCCTTGCAAACATTCGTGAAACAGATGCTATTATTCACGTTCTCCGTTGTTTTGACGATGACAACGTGGTGCATGTGGATGGAAACGTTAATCCAATTCGTGACAAGGAAATTATTGATTATGAACTTCAGCTGAAGGACCTGGATACAATTGATAGCCGCATTCAGAAAGTTCAAAAACAGGCTCAGACCGGCGGAGATAAGGTAGCCAAGATGACATACGAAGTGCTGATTAAGTACAAAGAGGCGCTTGAACAAGGAAAATCGGCCCGCACAGTTACTTTTGAGACAAAAGACGAACAAAAGATTGCCAAAGAACTGTTCTTACTTACTAGCAAACCGGTTCTCTACGTATGTAATGTAGATGAAGAAAGTGCTGTAAATGGAAATAAATACGTAGAAATGGTTCGTGATGCTACAAAAGATGAAAATGCTCAGTTGCTAATTGTTGCTGCCAAGATAGAATCTGAAATTGCAGAATTCGAAACGTACGAAGAGCGTGAAATGTTCCTTGGCGAGATTGGTTTGACAGAATCGGGTGTAGCAAGATTGATTAAATCAGCCTATAAATTACTGAATCTGGAGACCTATTTCACTGTCGGAGTTCAGGAGGTTCGGGCATGGACTTACCTGAAAGGGAGTAAAGCACCACAATGTGCCGGAGTAATTCATACTGACTTTGAAAAAGGATTTATCCGGGCAGAGGTAATTAAATATCACGATTTCATTGAACTGGGTTCAGAAGCAGCCGTAAAAGAGGCTGGGAAACTGGGTGTAGAAGGAAAAGAATATGTGGTGCAAGACGGCGATATCATGCACTTCCGATTTAACGTATAAAACCTGAAGGGTTGAAAACAGACAAACTGAATTTTCAACCCTTTTTTAATCAATAAAACAGAATGGTTACAAAGTATCTGATTATAGGGACTGGAGGAGTAGGCGGAAGTATAGCCGGCTTTCTTGCCTTAGGTGGACATGATGTGACATGCATTGCTAGAGGTGTACACCTTAAAGCGATGCAAGAGAATGGGATGAAGCTGAAATCAGGCCTGAAAGGAGAACATGTAGTACGGGTTAAAGCTTGTACTTCTGAGGAGTATAACGCCAAAGCCGATGTAATCTTTGTCTGTGTCAAGGGCTATTCAATTGATTCTATCACCGAACTGATTGAACGCGCATCTCATGAAGGCACTATAGTTATCCCAATATTGAATGTTTACGGAACCGGTTCGAAGATTCAACGCAAAGTGAAAAATGTGACTGTTCTAGATGGATGCATTTACATTGTAGGATTTGTTTCAGCACCAGGTGAGATCACTCAAATGGGAACTATATTCCGATTGGTGTTTGGAGCAAGGAAAGAAGATAATGTCCCTTATGAAAAGTTGCTGAAAGTGCAGAATGACTTGCAGGAATGCGGCATCAAAGCCCCAATTTCGGATGATATCAATCGAGACACATTCGTGAAGTGGTCATTCATCTCCGCTATGGCCTGCACCGGGGCATATTACGATGTACCGATGGGTGTATTGCAGCAGGAGGGCAAAGAACGGGATACATTCATCGGGTTATCTCGTGAAAGTGGAGCAATTGGTAAAGCTATGGGCATCAAATTCCAGGAAGACACTGTAACCTATAACCTGAAAGTACTTGATAAGCTGGACCCACACAGCACGGCTTCGATGCAAAAAGACATCAGCAAAGGGCACGAATCGGAAGTGGATGGGTTACTCTTTGATTTTATCACAAGAGGTGAAGAACTTGGAATCGAGACACCGACATATAGAAAAATTGCAGAAAAGTTCAGATAATACCACGAGCACATAATTACTTGTTTATATTTCCGATAGTTACCCGGATAAGAAAAAATGATTTCTTATCCGGGTATTTTATTAAAAATATATTCTCCTGTAACATGATTGAAAAAAGAAAAAATCATCCATTAAACAGCTGCTTACTCAAACGTAAATATAATCATAAATAAACAATTATCAGAGAAGGATAGCGGTTTCTTAGATAACCAGCATTAATATTAATCATCTAATATAATTTTAACATTTAGGTGTTATTAAAAGATAAATTTATTTATATATTTGCTTGGAATATATTATTCATTATTTTTTAAATAAGATGTTATTTAATTCAGATTACTATGAAAAAATTAATCTATTTCCTACTTATCTTTATTTGTACGCAACTAACTGTTTACGGGCAAAATAAGGTTACGGTTGTAGAACCTGAGTCCTCTGTAAAACAGCATGGAAAGTCACTGAAAAGAAAGGTTGCTATTTCACGGTTCTCCAATGAAACCCAGTATGCAAAAGGCCTATTTTATGACAAAGAGAATGACCCAATGGGGAAACAGGCTCTGGATATTTTGTCTGCAAAATTAGCAGCCTCCAACAAATTCATTTTATTGGAGCGGAGCGACCTGAATCAACTACTAAATGAATCTGCTAAATCGAATAATTCTTATCAGAATATTGGTGCGGATTATCTGATTATTGGTTCCATCACTGAATTTGGGCGTAAAAACATTGGAGATGTAAAAGTCTTCTCCACAAGTAAAACACAGATTGTGGAAGCAGCTGTCAGCGTTCGTTTAGTGGACGTTTCAACAGGATTAATTATTTATTCGGAAGAAGCTAAAGGAACCGCTGAACAAAAAACTAAGCAAACCCTTGGAGTGGGTGGAAGAGCCGATTATGATGCAACTCTTAGTGATAAGGCCATTTCAATGGCTATTTCCAAATTAGTGGAAAATATTATCAATAACTGTACAAACAGACCATGGAAATCCTATTTCCTGGCATATGACAATGATGCTATTCTTATTTCCGGAGGAAAAAGTCAAGGCTTAGAAGTTGGAGACATATTTATTGTGAAGGAAAAAGGAAAAACGGTAAAGAATCCTCAAACAGGATTGAGTGTTGAACTACCTGGGAAAAAAGTGGGAGAAGTTTCCATAACTATGACAGGGGGAGATACACCAGAAACAGAATACTCAGTTGTTAAATTCACTGATGGAGGTATAGATAAAACGAATCTGAATAACTATTATATTGAGGAGAAATAAAATGAAAACAAAACATATAGCATTATTCATATTGTGTATTTGCGCACTATTAACAAGCTGTAAAGTAGGAAATTACAGCCAGGAGAGAGGATTACCCGATCAGGCGTACCTGCTATTCGTTGCGAACGAAGCGTATGAAGGTGAGGTTCAGGTAACCGTTGACAATGAGACAACATTTAATGCCAAAGTAATCAAAGAAAAGAAAGGAACTATAAAAAGAGATCTATATGCAATAGCCAAAGGGAAAAGATATATCAAGGTATCATACAATGGCAAAGTTATTTACGAGAGAGAGATATTTGTTTCAGCACAGGAAACTAAAAAAATTCAATTACCATGAAAATAAAACTTATTTGTGCAGCTTGCAGTGTCGTTTTATTATGTGCTTGCACAGCAACTAATTCACTTTATTCCTGGAATAACTATGAGAACTCTTCTTATAACTATTTTAAGAAACAGACTCCTGAAAGTACACAGGCCTTATTAAAAACATATGCTAAAATAATAGAACAGCAAGACAGAGGCACTCGTAAAGTGGTTCCTCCAGGCACATATGCAGAATATGGGTTCCTGCTGGTTCAAAACGGGAAAAATGAAGAGGGATTGGCTATGCTGAAAAAAGAGATAGAAACATACCCTGAATCGAAGGTATTTATTGATAGAATCATTAAAATGGTAGAAAAATGAAAAGAATAATATATTTCACCTTATGCCTTCTCCTGCTTGCTTCATGTGGAGAAACGAAGAAATTTACACGCAGCGAGAATTATCCTAAAATGTATGAAGAAAAACCAACGTGTATTCTCATAATGCCTCCAATAAATAAAACTGTCAATGTGGAAGCCAAAGAATACTTTTACACCTCGCTGGCAATGCCACTATGTGAAAAGGGATATTACACAATCTCTCCTTTCCTAGCGATGGAGATGTTTAAAAGCGAAAGTGCTTACGATTCCGAAATGTTCATTGAAGGAAGTTTAAGCAAATTTCGTGAGGTATTCGGAGCTGATGCTGCCCTCTTCACAATTATCAATCGATGGGAAAAATCCACATTAGGAAACACCATTACAGTAGATATTGAATATTTCCTGAAATCAACAACTAACAATGAAATCCTCTTCAACAGGAAAGGAACACTGACGGTGGATCTAAGCATTAACTCAGGAAGCGGAGGTCTTTTAGGAGCTTTAGTGGACATGGCAGCTTCCGCTATAGCAACGGCATCAACCGACAAAGTGGTTGCAGCAAGAAGATGCAACACTTTTTCACTCTTTGATTTACCTGACGGCAAATATAGAAACACCTTCGGTACAGATCAAAATACACCGGCAAGTGGAAAGGAGTTTAAAGCCACTGTAAAAAAATAAAGATGGTCAAAAGTTAAATTATAACTTATCATTTAACCAAGACAATACAACTATATGAGAACCATTCCCAAACTATTTTGTAGCTAAGGAATGGTTCTTAGTTATTGAAAATTATACTTTAAATATGGTTAGTTGAGAGAATTTACTTAACACCCCACATATATCAATGAGTAAATCAACAATAAACAATTAGCTATAGCAAAAAACATTATTTGAGATTAAAACCCATTCCTAATTTTTAGTTATTATGAAAAAAACAATATTTACTTTCATTGGACTTTTACTATTTATTAATATAACAGCCAAGAGTGCAAACATAGAATGGAAATCAGGCAAAATCATTACCAATCAAGGCGACACGATACATGGAACGCTTGGCTATCGCAATGGAGTAGGTGATTGGAGCAAATGTATATTCAAAGAAAACACATCTGACCCTGCCAGTACTTATATGCCCAATCAAATAAAAGGATATATATATGATTCGGGAGCATACTATGAATCAATAATTCTAAAAATAAATGGACTAGAAATCAAATGTTTTGCTGAGTGTCTGGTTAAAGGAACCATCAGTTTATATTATCTTGAAAAGAATGAAAGAGAAGAATTCGAATCTTACTATTCCTTAAATGCATTAGATGGGAAATCAGCTCCTATTCCCGCAGAGTCTAAGTCTTACAAACATAGAGAAAAAATTAAAAGGACACTTTGGGCTATTTTCAATTTCAATCCTAAAATGGAAGAGTATATAAAAAAGATGGATTATTCTCGCTCTTCATTTGTAGATTTATTCAAGAAATATCATGATTTAACTTGTTCTGAATCTGTATGTATTACCTATCAAGAGCCCAAATATAAGTCCAAATTTTATATCACACCATACATAGGAGCACAATTAAATATGACTCATTATAATGCCAGCGTGGAAAAAGAAAGTTCGAAGATAAACAATTACACACCATTATTAGGGGTAAATTTTCAAATGAACCTTAATAAAAAAAGTGACCGTAAAAAATTAAATTTTGGGTTAAATGTTAGCCAAATAAAAATGGGGCATGATAAAGAACCTGTATTTATTGAAGATTTTAAAGCAATTCAAATTGCAAACAATATTGGGGCAGAATTTCAGTTAATGGGACACAAAATACGCCCATTTTTCGAGATAGGACTTGCACAGTTCCTAGTTTTCGACATACAAAACAAGAACAATACTGTACTGAAAAATCCTATTACTGGAGATGACGATTTCTATTTTAAAAAAACACCATTCGACACATATAGTCTTGGATATTACTTGAGTTCAGGTATCATAATTCCATTGAAAAATGATAGAGCAATTCCTATAAAGATGACTTTTGCTAAGTATGTCTTTGGTGCACAAAACGACAACATAAATCTATCAATAGGATATACTTTCCGATTAAGGTAATAGCACTTTACCATCAGCTATTCTGGTTGTATTGCTTTAAAATTTCGCATTAAACCATCGTACTTCGCTCGCTTAACCGCAGAGCCTTTGAATAGAGTACGATATTGCTCAACTGTTAAGCCTGCCCAATCTGATCTCTCCATTAAAAGAAATGCCTTTGAAGGCTGAAAATCAGGGATTAGATTGGGAGTGGCAAAGCGGTTCCAAGGACAACATCGCTGGCAGTCGTCACAACCATAAAGATGATCCCCTATCTTGGAAGCAAATTGAGCCGAAATTTCGCCTTTATTCTCAATGGTAAGGTAAGAAATGCATCGGTTTGCATTTAGTTCATATGGAGTCTCTAATGCATTTATAGGGCAGCTATCAAGGCAACGTTGGCAGTTTCCGCATCGATTTTCCATTGGAGTGTCATATTCCAGTTCAACATCCAGAAAAATCTCCCCTAAAAAGAAATAGGAACCAGCATGAGGAATAATCAACTGAGTATTTTTACCTATCCATCCCAAACCGGCCTGTTGTGCCCAATAGCGTTCTAGGACCGGAGCAGTATCACAAAAAACTCTTCCGTATACGGGCAACTGCCCATTGATAAAATCGAAGAGTTTTTTAAGGCGATCTTTCATCACTTCATGATAATCCTGGCCATAGGCATAATAAGCAAACTGGAGCTGATCTTCTCGCAATTTTTGAGAAGGATAGTAATTAAGTGCCAGCGAGATAATGCTTTTTGTTCCTTCAACCAATAAACAAGGTTCGCATCGTTTATCCAAGTGATTGGTCATATAAGACATCCCGGCATGATTCTCGTTTGCCAGCCACTCTTCAAGGTGTCTCTTATTCTCACCAACAAATCCAGCGCGTGCTATACCACAAGCAAAAAAGCCGAGGCGGCAGGCTTCGGCTTTAATTTTTTTGGAAAGTTCTATTCTATCCATTATAATAATTTAAACTGATACCCCTGTTCCTGCAGCCATTCAATGGCACGAGGCAAAGCATATTTCATGTTTTGCTCGGACTTCAGGGAATCATGAAATGTAATGATGGACCCATTGCGAACATACCGCTTAACTTTGTTTAAAACCTGGCGCCCATTCAATTTATTACTATAATCTCGTGTTACAAGATCCCACATTACAATTTTATATCTTTTCCGTAACGTATAATACTGATGAGCTCTCATATGCCCATGAGGCGGACGAAACAGATTTGAATGAATCAGTTCATTTGCCTTTTCTGTATTTGCCAGATAATTCTTCGTTAGGTATTCAAACCCTCTGATGTGGTTAAAAGTATGATTCCCTACCCGATGTCCACGATCTAGAATCATTTTAAACTCTTCCGGGTGTTTTCTCACATTATCACCCACCAGAAAAAAAGTGGCTTTAACACCGTATTTATCCAGCAAATCTAATACCCAGGGAGTAATCTCGGGAATGGGTCCGTCGTCGAAAGTCAGATAAACTGCTTTCTCTTTCGGATCCATTCTCCAGATTGCCCCGGGATAGAGAGTTCTTACCAGCCTTGGAGGTTGTTCAATAAACATCTTCTATATTTCCTTTTTATCGGGCACCACCTGTTCTCATGGAATAAGCGGAATATAATGTTTCAAACCTTCTCGAATACTCTTGAAGCAAAGGAGATTGTTTGGCTTTAAGCGCTTTATTAATTTCATCCAGAATGTATAAATGATAAAGGCAATCCTGGTTGCTTGTTGCCAGCAATCTGTCGTTGAAGCTGAGATACCAGTTCACATACTGATAAGATTTAGCGGCCAGATCTTTCAGAATTTTTTCAGCTTTATCTTTCTGACCAAGATCTATGTAGGCTTCAGCCATATCAAGCGAACCGCTTTGGTAATCATGAGGAACGCAGTTCGTAGGAATCACTTTGGCTGCATAATCGAGCATCTTTAATGCTTTATCTTTTTTACCTTCTTTGAGCAATTGTGTAGCTGTCTGAGCAAAAAGACGACGGTGTGAATAACACATTCTCATATGGTTCTCATCAAGGTAAACCTTTGGATTATCCATTCCTCCCCATTTGAATTTATGCATTATATTATCGTACATCTTTTCACTGTCAATTCGTGCCCCTAGTTTAGTTGTGTTAAATGGCGTGATACGATAAACCAACCCTTCCTGACAGAAGTTGTTAGCAAAGCAAAGGTGGTTCTCAGAACCGACGGAGATAGCCATATAAACAGGACGTGACCAGTTGCATTTATCAATCATCTCAAGCATCATCAGCTCAGATTTACTTATCCCCCGTTTACCTTTTAAGGAAAGTGTCATATAATCGGGAATTTCTCCATTCAAAGAGTCAGGAATCATCATGCCCGACCGTTTTATGGCTTCCTTATCCAGTTTAATTACAATACTGTCAGTCGGAATAATCTTAAGATCTTCTTTATCAGAACGCACCCAATACTTCAGAATATTTTTTAATTCGAACGGATTTTCGCCGAAATTCTTTTTAGCTTCCACAGGATTGCTCTTATAGAGAGAAAGAATGGTTTCTTTTACTTCCGGACGAATCTGGATGTATTCGTTAGCACCTGATACATACTCCGGACGAGTCCAAGTAATGGGAACAGAAGGCGAATTATAAGCCGGGCGTTTCATTTGATCAATATACCAATCTGTTTGCAGATAGCTAAGATTACAAACACGAACATCGGTCCTGAATCCTTCAGTCTCCTGATTGTACCACAATGGGAAAGTATCGTTGTCTCCGTTAGTGAAAATAATCGGATTATTCTTTTCCTGACAAGACATCAGATAGTTCTGGCCAATGTCACGACAAGCATAACGACCTGAACGATCGTGATCGTCCCAAGTTTGTCCAGCCATCTGAATAGGCACCAGTAAGCAAGCCACTGAAGCAATGATAGCTGAAGGAAGCTCACCAAGTTTTTTGCTAAGCATTTTAATTAAGCCGGCAACCCCCATACCTATCCAGATTGCAAATGCATAGAACGATCCTGCGTATGCATAGTCTCGTTCACGAGGCTGACTCGGAGTTTGGTTCAGGTAGATTACAATGGCAATACCAGTCATAAAGAAAAGGAAGAAGACTACCCAGAATCCCTGAATGCCTTTTTGACCGCGATAAGCCTGGAACAAAATACCAATGATTCCTAGCAGTAAAGGCAGGCAGTAATATATATTATGACCTTTGTTATTTGCCAGTTCATCAGGTAGCTTAGACTGATCGCCAACTAATGCATTATCTATAAATTTAATACCGGTAATCCAGTTACCGTGTTCAATTTCACCCGAACCTTGGATATCGTTTTGTCTTCCTGCAAAGTTCCACATAAAATAGCGCCAATACATAAAGTTCATTTGATATGAGAAGAAGAACTTTATGTTTTCCCATTGTGTGGGCATATTCACCATAACCATCTCACCACATTGGTCATAAGGAACGTCATATCCTTCTATTTTTTCCCAGTTCTTATACATTGACTCGTGTGCACTACTGTACATACGTGGGAAAAGCATTTTCTGAGCATACACATAGTCCTGCTGTCTGCCTGTGATGATATATTGATCTTTTTCATTCGGAGAATTTTTATCTTTTCTCGAATAGACAGGTGCGCCCTCTTCAATAACAGGAGAACAGTAACCATCTTTCGTTTCAAGTTTCACCTTAGATGAATAAGCCTGTCCATAGAATAAGGGACGGGTTCCATACTGCTCTCTACCCAGATAACTTCCCAAAGTGAAAATATCCTCAGGTGAATTCTGATCCATTGGAGTATTGGCAGTTGAACGGATTACAATCAGAGCATAAGAAGAGTATCCCACCATAATCATCATGATGCAGAGCAGTGAAGTATTCAATGTACGGGCACTAATCTGATATTTCTGTTTAATAGCTTTACTAAATAGATAAAAGGAAAGAGCTCCAAGCACAATAACGCCAATCAGAATACTAGAGCTGCCGTATCCATAGAAAGGAATACCCAGTAGGGCTACAGTAGCCAGGAATGAGAGTTTCATTCTTGTCGGATTCTTTTCCACATACGATTCATAAACTCCCCAGAAAATAGCTGAAGCAAGAACTATGATATAAAAAATCACTCCTGAGTTAAATGGTAAACCAAAGTTATTTACGAATAAAAGCTCAAACCATCCGCCCACTTTGACAAAACCTGGTACGATACCATACAGAACAAGACCTACTAGTACCATTGAGCCTAATAGGGCCAGCAAAGATCCTTTGGCATTAGCGTTAGGATTTTTCTTGTAATAGTAAACCAGTACAATAGCAGGAATACATAACAGGTTTAACAAATGCACTCCAATTGACAAACCGGTAAGATAGGCAATTAATACCAACCAACGATCTGAATGAGGTTCATCAGCGACTTCTTCCCATTTAAGAATCAACCAGAATACAACAGCTGTAAACAGTGATGAATAAGCATATACTTCACCTTCTACAGCGCTGAACCAGAATGTATCAGAGAAGGTATACACCAAAGCCCCAACAAGTCCGCTACCCATAATGGTAATCAACTGGCTAAGTCTGGGCTTTTCATCTTCCTTTAAAATCAGTTTTCTAGTCAAATGTGTGATAGTCCAGAAAAGAAACATGATACAAGCAGCACTCATCAGAGCTGACATCGTATTAACCATACGAGCAACCATCGCAGGATCTTTCACAAACTGAGTAAAGAAGTTAGCTGTCAGCATGAAAAAAGGCGCACCGGGAGGGTGTCCCACTTCCAACTTATAACTCGATGTAATAAACTCGCCGCAATCCCAGAAACTGGCAGTGGGCTCTATTGTCAGGCAATAGACAACGGCAGCAATAACAAATGATAGCCAACCCATCAGGTTGTTCACTAACTTGTACTGTTTCATCTAATTTAAATATATGTTTATATTGTTATGTACGATCGGCAAAGATAGAAAACTTTAACGAAATCCATGCATCCAACGCTTGTTTTCAGTCTATTAGGAAAGCGAAAACAGTTTTTTTATAGTTTTTAATAAAATAGTTAATATCGATAAATTTACTTATCCTATACGTGCTGATGTTTTTTAATAATACGGTGAGGAAGTTCTCCATGCCCAAGCAATTCAATGGGACACTCAAATTTCTCTTCCAACCACTCAGCTGTGACTTCTGCTCCCGGATGATAATCAAGTGTTTCATTCACACATGCAATAGTTTTTACATTGCTTACCACAGTACCAATATCATGCGAAACCAGAATGATAGCTCGTTCTTTATTTATTTCAGACAATATTTCATAAAGCCTGCTTTCAAAACGTTGATCAATATAGGTATTGGGCTCATCAAGAATTACTACTTCAGGATTTGAAACTATGGCACGTCCCAGTAATGCACGCTGAATCTGTCCACCAGAAAGCTGCCCGATGGCTTTCTTTTCTTTTCCCTGCAAACCCATTCTTTTAATAATCTCTCCTACCCGATCATGGTGTTCAGAAGAAAAGGGCTTGAACATCGATTTCTTTCTGCTTAAACCAGAAAGAATAACATCGTAGACTGATATAGGAAACTTCTTATCAATTGCATTATATTGTGGAAGATATCCCATCATTATCTCTTCAACAGGCTTACCTTCCCGAAAAAAATGAATTTCGCCTTCAAGAGGCTTTAGTAAACCCAGAATCACCTTAATCAGTGTGGTCTTTCCACCCCCGTTTGGACCAATAATACCCAGAAAATCGTTCTCATATACGGTTAGACAGACATCACGCAGTACTTTTTTGTGATCATAGCCTGCTGATAAGTTTTCTATTTCAATAACTTTATTCATTTTCTTAAGGCTTGAGCTATGCGAATCATTTCACCTTCCCAATCATATGATAATGGATTGATGCGTACAATTCTACTTCCGGTTTCTTTTGCAACAAGTTCCGCATTACTCATATCAAACTCTTGTTGTACAAAAATTACTCTGACCCCCTCCTTTTTACAGGTTTGGATCAGCTCCTTCAAATGAGCTGGAGAAGGTTCCTTTCCTCCCTCTTCAATGCATATCTGATGCAGGCCATAGTCACGTGCAAAATAGGCAAGTGCAGGATGATAAATCATGAAAGCCTTATCCGCATCTTTCAGAATAATTTTGAGAGTATCGTCTAATGTATTTATTTTACGTTTAAAATCAGCACATCTCATTAGATAGTAATCTTTATTATTTTTATCAAGAGAACATAATGCCTTACATGTATTATCTACAATTATCTGTGCATTGACGGTTGAATTCCAGATATGAGGGTCAATACCACTAGAGTTATGCTGATGACCGGCATCATGATTATGGTGATGTGTATCAGAAATTAGTTTAACTCCAGTTGATGAGTCAAAAACAATCATATTAGGAGCATTCTCTTTCAGGCGATCGAACCAGGTTTGCTCAAATCCAATATAACCAATCCGGAAGTAGGCTTTGCTATTTCCCAAAGAAACTAATTGAGCTGGTGTAGGATCATAACTTTCTGGGCTGCTTCCTTTAGGAACCATGCTTACTACAGAAAACTTATCGCCAGCAATCTGCTCAACAAAGAAGCGATGTGGTTCTATTGTCACCGTAATTATCATTTTATCCTGTTTAGCTTTATTAGTACAACCAATCAAGCATATACCTAACAATAAAGAGAGTATAATGAATCCTTTTTTCATAATCCAGTTACTTTGCATTATATGCAAAAGTAATTATAATTATTGATTGTAGAAGGAAAATCCTTACCTTTGTTGACTAATACATATCGTTATAGTTTAATGGAACCAAAGAAACAATCGCTCTCATCCAGGATTGAGATTACTGCCGACGGAAGCCACACCCTTTTTGTTCCCTCAATGGATGAGCATTACCACTCAGTTAACGGAGCACTTACAGAAGCTGAACATATCTATATAAATTATGGATTGAAGAAGAGCAAAGCATCACCCGTTCATGTTCTGGAGATTGGTTTTGGTACTGGATTAAATGCATTTCTTACTTTAATTGAAGCCGGAAGAATTAATAAAAAAGTAACTTATACAAGCCTGGAACTTTATCCACTATCTATCGAAACAATCTCGCAATTGAATTATCCAGAGACCATTTGTCCTGAACATAAAAGTCTTTACTATAATCTGCATCAAGCTTCATGGAATATTCCTTGTGAAATTACACCCAATTTTACCTTACTAAAACTAAATGTGGATTTTACTCGTCTTCCAAATTCTGAAGAGATAAAACAATGGCAACCAGGGATTTTCAATAATGAGAAAATCGGTTACGATGTGGTTTACTTTGATGCTTTTGCACCCGAAAAACAACCTGATATGTGGAATCAGCAACTGTTCAATATACTTTATGCTAATATGAACACCGGCGGAATCCTGATGACCTATTGCGCCAAAGGAGTGGTTAGAAGAATGCTCCAAACTTCAGGGTTTACCGTGGAAAGATTACCTGGCCCTCCCGGAAAAAGAGAAATATTAAGAGCTACTAAATAAGGTGTTAGCCAAATAGCTGCGCCCAGAGAGATGTTATACCATCTACCGCAAAAATAAAACAATAGGCAATAATGGCATACCGGAAAAGTTTGCCTAGAAACATAGAACTAACAGTCAGGGGCTGGTTGCTACGCATAAAACCGAGTGCCATTGAAATAACTTCACCAAAAGCAGGCAAGAATGCAAAGAATGCCATCAATGCCCCTTTTCCCTGAAGAAATTTCTGCATCTTTTCAATCTTGGCATGTTTCACCTTGAAATATTTCTCCGCCCATTCTATCTTTCCCATATAGCCGATGTAATAGCAACTCATCCCTCCAACAGTATTTCCCAATGTGGCCCAAAAAACAGAATAGAAAGGATCGAGGCCCATTTTTATCAATACAACAAGCACTACCTCAGAACTAAAAGGAACAATGCTTCCAGCCAACATAGCAGAGATAAACAGACCTGGATACCCCCAATCAATAAAAAGCTGCTGTACAGCAGAAACTATAGCGTCCATAAATTAAAACCAAGAAGGGCACCTAAGCCGATTAATGAAAAAAGAAAAAATAGATTTGAAGCCTTACTGTGAGTCAATACAAAAAAGTGGCCAACCAAAAAACTGAAACTTACCAAAAACAATGGGAAAATAGTAATAAAATGCTGAGGTTGTAAAATAAGTCCTACAGCCAAAGAAATTCCAAGTAAAGAAAAGAAATTAAGATATGCTCTTGCACGGATTTTATCTTGCCACCCATTTATTAAGCTATGAGCCACAGCAACTAAAAACAAAAGAATTACATAACAAATTGTTGCTATCTGCCAACTCTTCAAAACTAGAAAATCAATCGGCGCAAAGTTGACCAACTCCATAAACGGATGATAAAACATATCGAGCCGATTAAAAATCAAGGCATACCCCAAAAGGAACCAATATGGAAAACTCAAGCCAATAATTCCGGCAAAAAAACTTCTAGGATTAAGCGATTGAAAATTATACGCACCAATCAGATATACCGGAACCAGGTATAAAAGCTGAGGAAAAATGAGGCTCCCCAAGCCCAGAAGCATCCAGGAATAAAAAATATCAGCAGAAGATCTTGATTGTTGATAAGAGCGATAAAGGAAAAAAAGCGAGCCTGAAACACACAAAGTAACAATTGTTCCTACATGCAATGTATACAACTCAGGGCAAACAGCTATTAATATTAGATAAAGAGAGGTCTGAATAGAGGCTCTCAGGCGTATTATTGCAAAAGCATTATTGAGTTCAATCAAGAAATATGCAATAAAAGCATATAAAATAAAATTAATAACAAGGCTCAACGGTTTACCCAGAAAGAAAGGTTCTATCAGTTGCCAAACAGGAGAGGATGATACTTTAAATACATCAACAGGTTTTATAATATACACTCCAATCCATATTGCAAGAGATAATATCATAACAACAGGTAAAACAAATCTACCTGCCGTTATTCTTTGTTGTATACGTTTCTTAGCTATCATCAGTTATAAATCAAAGCCAATGTCTGAACGAAAATACTTCTTTTCAAAATTAATCTGTTTTGCAACAGAGAACGATTGTGCTAAAGCTTCGTCTTTGCTAACTCCGTATGAGCTGATTGCCAGCACACGACCGCCATTGGTCACCACCTGTCCATCTTTCAGAGCTGTTCCAGCATGAAACACGATACTATCATTTACCTGGTCAAGTCCGCTGATTGGGAATCCTTTATCGTAATGCTCCGGATATCCTCCCGAAACAAGCATTACACTAACAGCTGCACGTGGGTCTTCTTCCAGCACTTTTTGATCTAGATTGCCGGCTGCAACACCCTCAAATAATTCTACCAAATCACTTTTTACACGTAGCATTACCGATTCAGTTTCCGGATCCCCCATTCGCACATTGTATTCTATCACCATAGGCTCACCTTTTACATTGATAAGTCCTAAAAAGATGAATCCCTTATAATCGATACCTTCCTGCAGTAATCCGTTGATTGTAGGACGAATGATTCGTTCATCTACTTTCTTCATCCATGCTTCGTCAGCAAACGGAACCGGAGAGACAGAACCCATACCTCCTGTATTAAGTCCTTTATCGCCTTCGCCTATGCGTTTATAATCTTTTGCAACCGGCAATACCTTGTAGCCTATACCATCACTCAGTACAAATACAGAGCACTCAATCCCGCTCAGGAACTCTTCAATAACCACAGTTGCACTTGCATCACCAAACATTCCGCCAAGCATCTCTTGCAACTCTTTTTTCGCTTCATCGAGTGTGTTCAGAATCAACACTCCTTTACCAGCGCAAAGGCCGTCGGCTTTCAATACATAAGGAGCCTGTAGTGTTTCAAGGAATTCTAGCCCTTCCTGCAAATTTGCCGCCGTAATACTTTTATATCCCGCTGTTGGGATGCCATGGCGCATCATAAAAGCTTTGGCAAATTCCTTGCTTCCTTCCAGCATTGCACCTTTTTTCGAAGGTCCAATTACCGGTATATTATTTAATTCTGTATCATTTTTAAAGAAATCGTATATGCCTTTAACTAAAGGGTCTTCAGGCCCAACAACGACCATATCTATTTCGTTCTTAAGAACAAAAGTCTTGATTGCTGAAAAATCATCAGCTCTCATTTCTACGTTTTCTCCCACATTGCTTGTTCCGGCGTTTCCCGGAGCAATATATAATTTCTCTACTTTTGGGCTTTGTGCAATTTTCCATGCCAATGCATGTTCTCTTCCTCCTGAACCTAATAATAAGAGTTTCATCATTTCAATCGATTAGTTATTTTAGAAAATTATCAAAGTACTGAGTCATTTTGACATTCAGGTGCACACGATCTTTACCTACAACACCATGTTCATGACCCGGATAAATAAATAAATCAGGATAAGTACCAGCATCAACACAAGCCTTGATAAAAGAGAATGTGTGTTGAGGAACACATGTTGGGTCAATTCCTCCGTGAATCATCAACAGATGTCCTTTCAGGTTACCAGCTTTCAGCTTCATGTTACACTCCTTGTAACCCTCCGGATTACTTTCAGGTGAATCCATATAACGTTCACCATACATTACTTCGTATAAGTTCCAGTCAATTACCGGGCCACCCGCAACACCGACTTTGAAAGTGTCTGGATAACGAAGCATCAGGTTGGTTGTCATGAATCCGCCGAAGCTCCATCCATGAACTCCTATTCTGTTGGCATCCACAAATGGCAGAGATTTCAAGAATTCCACCCCTTTCATCTGGTCTTTTGATTCAACTACACCCAACTGACGAAAAGTTGCCTGTTCAAATTCAAGTCCTCGGTTCTCACTTCCACGATTGTCAATGCTAAACATTACATATCCTTTTGAGGCCATATAGATTTCCCATCCGCGAGCTCCACCTAACCAGGTATTGTTAACTACTTGAGCATGAGGACCACCATAGACATAGATCACAGTAGGATATTTTTTTGTAGGATCAAAATCTACAGGTTTAATTAAGCGGTAATAAAGGTCGGTAATACCATCATCAGCCTTTATTTTACCCATTTCAATCTCCGGAGTTTTATATCCATCGTAAGGATTTGCTGCAGTGAGCAGATTTGTACTTTTAAGTTTATTTACATCAATGATATCTATACAGCGGGGTACTGCTGTCGATGTATAACGGTCTATCAGATATTTACCAGAAGCCGAAAGCAATGAATTATGGGTTCCTATTGCTTTTGTCAGACAAGTGCGTTTTCCGCTTTTAACATTCACCATGTAGATATGTTGTTCTAAAGGTGATCCTTCTGTTGAAGAAATATAAAGATTATCTCCCTTAGCATCAAATCCAAGAATATCTTTCACCAGCCAGTTTCCGCTAGTAAGTTGTTTAATCATCTTTCCATTAATATCATACAGATAAAGATGGTTGAATCCATCTCGCTGACTTTGATATATAAACTTACTATCATCCCCTTTCAAAAATACAATCGGGTGTTGAGGTTCCACATATTTGGGATTTGTTTCCTCAATCAGCATCTTTTCCTTTTTACCTGTCGCAACATTATATTTGAACAGCTGAGAATGATTTTGGTCACGATTCAGTTCAATAAAGTAGATGCTCTTTTCATCCGGCGCCCATGCAATATTTGTAAAATAACGATCTTTGGGATTACCGGCATTCAGATAGATTATCTTTCCGGTAGCCATATTATAAATGCCAATTGTCACTTCATGACTGGTCATTCCCGCCATCGGATATTTACCCGGATTGATAGTTTCTATTCGTGAGTCTATATTTTCAAAAGGATAATCAGCCACCATTCGTTCATCCATTCTGTAAAAAGCCAGGAAGTTGCCTTTAGGAGACCAGAAGGTTCCTTTATTAATGCCAAATTCATTGCGGTGCACGCTCTGTCCACAAACCACTCCCTGCGGCTCGTTTGTCACATTGATATTCTCACCTTTGGAATTGGTCACATAAAGGTTGTTATCAATTGTATATGCCACGGCACCATTCTCCTTACAGAAATCATTGTTGGCAGCTTTCTCCTTGGTTGTAACAACACTGGCAACATTATTCTTGTCAAAATCATAAAAGATACTCTTCTGAGGCATATCAATTTTCATGATTTTCTTATCTGCATATGGGAAGGAGACAGAATAGAAATGACGAATCTGTCCCAGGTTTTGCTCTTTTAACGACTTATTAACCTGATCAAGTGTCGCGATTATTGTCTCTTTCTTATTATCCGGATTTACAGAAATCAGTTTATCGATATCCGGTTTCATGCAAACATCGCCCCACCACTGTAATCCATAAATATTTTCCGGTACAAATGATGCATAATGAGCCCCTCCCGGAATCAGCTCATCCAGGGTAAATGTCTGATTTTGTGCTAGTGAACCTGCTGTCAATACAAAAGTAGCGATCAATGACATTATCAATTTTTTCATTACTTTTCTGTTAAGTTTTTCTTGAAATCTTTATACCTTCCTCCAAAAATCTGATACTTTCTGAATTCACATTCTAATGAACCGTTGTAGAGAGGTATTTTTCTTGAAGGTTTCAGCCCAATCTGTTCAAAGCAATCTTCCCGGTAACTTAATATCCATGCATCCTGATCAGTGAAAGCATGTTTCAAACGCTCACCAATCATCTGATATAACCCCAGAATGTCTCTGGTTGAAATTCGTTCACCATAAGGTGGATTCATCACAATAATTGATTGTTCTCTGGGTTTTTCAAATTGCTGGAATGGCTGCAGTTTCAACACAATTTCTTTGGATAGGCCTGCAGCTTTTACATTACGGATGGCAATCTCATGAGCAATAGGGTTATTATCATAACCAAACACCTTGTGGTTGAACTCACGTTCTTGTGAGTCATCATTATAGATTGAGTCGAACAATTCCTGATCGAAATCTTTCCATTTTTCAAATGCAAATTCTTTTCTAAAAACCCCCGGAGCAATATTACGGGCAATCAAAGCAGCTTCGATAGGTATAGTTCCCGAACCACACATCGGGTCTATCAAATCACATTGGCCATGCCATCCGGTCATCAAAATCATACCTGCAGCAAGAACTTCGTTCAGCGGTGCTTCCACAGCTTCCTGTCTATATCCTCTACGATGAAGAGATTCACCCGAAGAGTCAAGAGACAAAGTACATCTATTTTGTGCAATGTGAATATTCAAAAGAACATCCGGTTTATTGATTCTAACCGACGGCCGTTTTCCGCTTGCTTCCATAAAATAATCAACAATAGCATCTTTTACTTTGTATGCTACAAATTTTGAATGACGGAATTCATCACTGAAAACAACAGCATCAACGGCAAATGTATTATCTACACCCAGATAATCTTCCCATTGAATCTTTTTAATCTGAGCATATACTTCATCAGCATCTTTAGCAGTAAAATGTTTGATTGGTTTCAAAATGCGGATGGCAGTTCGTAAGCAGAAGTTTGCACGATACATCATCTCATTATCTCCCGTAAAGGAAACCATTCTGCGTCCTATTTGTATATTGTCCGCTCCAAGATTAGTCAGCTCTTCAGCCAGGACCTCTTCCAGCCCCTGAAAAGTTTTTGCTATAAGTTCAAATTGCATATATATCTTTTAAAATTTATTTTTTCGCTTTGCTTTGTACTATCCGTGCACCTGCAGGAACATCTTCCGTAACCCAGATATTTCCTCCTACTGTTGCCCCTTTGCCAATGGTAATACGTCCTAGAATTGTGGCATTGGAGTATACAATCACATCATCTTCCAGAATAGGATGACGAGGAATTCCTTTAATTGGCTTTCCATCTTCATCAAGCGGAAAACTTTTAGCGCCTAGGGTAACACCCTGATAGAGTTTCACGTTATTGCCTATTATGCTGGTTGCTCCGATAACCACCCCTGTGCCGTGATCAATTGTGAAATAGGAACCAATCTGGGCGGCCGGATGTATATCGATGCCGGTTTCAGAGTGAGCCATTTCAGTTATAATACGAGGAATGAGCGGTACATTCAGTTTCACCAGTTCGTGTGCAATCCGGTAGTTGGTTATCGCTCTGATAGCAGGATAACAACAAATCACCTCTCCATAACTCTGTGCTGCAGGGTCACCATTGTATGCCGCTTCCACATCGGTAGCTAACGTACGTCTCAACTGAGGGAAAGTACCTATTAGTTTTGCAGCAAGAACTGAAGCACGTTCCTGTTTGGTTTCAGTATCTTCATTGCATTCTTCTTCAGAGCTGAAACACAATCCGGCCATAATCTGCTTTGTAAGCAGGCCATATAATTTCTCAATATTTACTCCGATATGGTAACTGATAGTACGGCTGTTTACCGTTGAATTACCAAAGTATCCTGGGAAAAGGATTGCACGAGAAAGTTCAATAATATCTTGTAATATCTTTGCCGAAGGTAGAGGTTCTCCATCTTTATGCTGATGCATTAACCCTTTATATGATTCGCTTTCTGATAGCTCATCAACTGCTTGTGTCAGAATGTGAGTGAAATTCGTTGGACTCATAAGTCAATCCGTATATATAATTGGGGCAAAGGTAGAAATTATTGCCAAGATTACAATGAAATAGCCTTGAAAATCTTCCTATTAATGAGAGTTAACCGGCATGAATTAGACACCTGATAATCTTCCGAGGCATCAGAGGTAACTTCCTGAAAAGAAAAAGGAAAAAGAAACCGTTGTTCACTCACCAACAGAGGTTTATGAACAACGGCAAATATTGTGTAAATAATTAACTATTCAGCCAGTATACCTTTCAGCGTAGCCGAACTTGCTTCGGTGATTGTCACTTTCACAAAATCGCCAATCTTATAATTTTTGCGATCAAATACCACCACTCTGTTCTGTTCAGTTCTTCCAAAGAGCTGTTCACGTGAACGTTTGGATACGCCTTCCACCAAAACCTCATAAGTTTTACCTATGCAACGTTGGTTGCTTTCTGCCGAAAGTGTATTTTGTAGTTCAATAATTTCATTCAGGCGAGCTACTTTCACCTCTTCGGGAACATTATCTTCCAGATTTTTAGATGCATAAGTACCCGGTCTTTCAGAGTATTTAAACATAAATGCAGAATCATATCCACACTCCCTCATTAGAGAAAGAGATTCCTGATGGTCTTCTTCTGTCTCGGAATGGAACCCCGAGAATATATCGGTCGACAATCCGCAATCAGGAATAATCCGTTTGATGGCACTCACTCTTTCCAGATACCATTCGCGTGTATATTTACGGTTCATCAGTTTTAAAATCCGAGAACTTCCACTTTGAACAGGCAAATGGATGTGCTTACACACGTTAGGTACCTGCGCAATAACCTCCAGTGTTTCATCGCTCATATCCTTCGGATGAGATGTTGTGAAGCGAACACGCATTCCCGGAACTGTTTCAGCCACCTTACGTAGCAACATTGGGAAAGTGATTTGTGATCCCTCTTTTTCAAAACAGTAAGAGTTTACGTTTTGCCCCAAAAGTGTTACTTCTTTGTATCCTTTTGCTTCCAAATCCTTCACTTCATTAAGAATGCTCTCCACATCTCTGCTGCGCTCGCGTCCCCGAGTATAGGGTACGATACAATAGGTGCAGAAGTTGTTGCACCCACGCATAATAGAGACAAATCCCGAAATATGGTTTCCGCAAATACGCGAAGGAATCACATCACGATAAGTTTCAGTTGTCGACAAATCCACATTTATGGCTTTCTCGCCCGCCTCTACAGACGCGATCAGCTCGGGCAAAGTCAGATAAGCATCCGGGCCTACAACAAGGTCCACGTGATGATTCTCAATCAGGTCGTTTTTTACCCTTTCGGCCATACAACCCAATACCCCCACGATAAGATTCTTCTTTTTCTTCTTCAAAGAATGGAAAAACTCCAGGCGGTTGAGAATTTTCTGCTCGGCATTGTCACGAATAGAGCAGGTATTCATAAACACAGCATCGGCCTCTTCAAGGGTATCACATGCAGAATACCCTGCCATTTTCATTACTGATGCAATTACTTCACTATCTGCCACATTCATTTGGCAGCCATACGTTTCGATAAACAATTTCTTGTTTTCCAAAGCAGTTGCAGATTTAAAGTCTGCTCCTGTTAATTCATTCATAATTTATTAGTATTAAAATCCGACTGCAAAGATAGAAGTTCTTTGGCAAATGGAAGTGGGTAACGATCGATAAAAAAACGTATAAACTTACATTTAAATAGAAAAACATATAATTATTGTTAAGCACAAATATTTTTATATTCAAAATATTTTGCATTATTAAAAAATTTCACAAATTTGCAGATGTGAAAAGACTTTAAGTTTTTTCATGTTAAGGTTTAGGTTAAAAAAAATAAAGGGGAGCTGTGAAGCTGCCCTTTTTTCATACCAATATCTACTTACTATCAAATTAAATTCATATCTTTGGCAGACAAATATTTAGCAAGAATATGGAAGATGTTTTTCAGTACATAATTGTTGTCGCTGCGGTCATCGTAGCTATAGTAAGCAAAGTCCGCAAATTAAACATTGAAAACAGTAAGACTGACGTCAATCAGCCTGTTTTGAATCCGGATAAAAGAAAAGCCACAACTCCCATTCCTAATAATTGGGAAAAATGGTTTGAACCCGATGAAATTAAGGCAGCACCCCTAAAACAAGAACCTGTGGTTATTGCTCCCCGTTCAGAGAATATTCATACAGATTCCAACGTTAAAAATAAAATTACATCCAATAAAAAAGAATCTCGTAAAAATATAAATCAATTCAAGGAAGAAAATTCTGAATATCAAAGTGAAATTCAGTTGCAATCCATTGAAGATGTCCGTCGTGCCATTATCTATTCCGAGATTATCCAAAGAAAATATTAAATATCAGTTTCGAAATAAACAATAAATATACTATTAGAAAATTATGTCATTAAAGTTTATCACTGCAGAAGAAGCTGCAAGTTACGTTAAAGATGGAGATAACGTTGGATTCAGTGGATTTACTCCGGCCGGTTCGCCCAAGGTTATTCCTGCTGCCATAGCAGAAAAAGCAAAAGCTGAGCATGAAAAAGGTAATCCATTTAAGATTGGAGTACTTACCGGAGCCTCTTCCGGAGATTCGCTTGACGGTACACTGACCCGTGCAAATGCCATCAAGTTCCGTGCTCCCTACCAGACAAACAAATCAATGAGGGCTGCCATCAACCTGGGTGAGATTGATTATCAGGATCTTCACCTTTCCGAAATGGCACAACAGGTTCGCTATGGTTTCCTGGGAAAAGTAAACGTTGCTGTAATTGAAGCGTGCGAAGTAACAGAAGACGGAAAAATCTATCCAACTACCGCCGGCGGAAACGTTCCTACATTCTGTCGTCTTGCCGATAAAGTATTTATTGAGCTGAACAGCCATCACAGCAAAGGATTGATGGGTATGCACGACATGTACGAACCGGCAGACCCTCCTTACAGAAGAGAAATAGGCGTATACAAACCATCCGATCGCATCGGACTGCCATACGTACAGGTAGACCCATCAAAAATTGTCGGAATCGTTAAGACCAATGTACCTGACGAAGCCCGCGGATTCGATCCTGCTGACGAAATTACCACTCAGATTGGTGCCAACGTAGCCGCATTCCTGTCGAAAGAATTAAAAGCAGGCCGCATTCCTTCAACATTCCTACCGCTACAGTCTGGTGTAGGTAATATTGCCAACGCGGTACTGGGAGCACTTGGAAGAGACCAGGATGTTCCAGCTTTTGAAATGTACACCGAAGTGATTCAGGATTCTGTAATCGACCTGATGCTGAACGGCCGTATCAAGTTCGGAAGCTGCTGCTCACTCTCTTTAACTGACGAAAGTCTTCAGAAGGTTTACAACAACATGGATTTCTTCAAAGATAAGATGGTAATCCGTCCGGCAGAAATTTCAAACAACCCCGAAGTTGTACGCCGTTTGGGTCTGATTACGATCAATACAGCCATCGAGGTGGATATTTATGGTAACGTAAACTCTACTCATATTGGCGGAACCAAGATGATGAACGGTATTGGTGGTTCGGGAGACTTTACCCGCAATGCATACATGTCTATCTTCACTTGTCCTTCTGTTGCTAAGGGTGGAAAGATTAGCGCCATTGTTCCGATGGTTTCGCACTGCGACCACAGCGAACACTCTGTTAATGTTATCATTACAGAATTAGGTGTTGCCGACCTAAGAGGAAAGAGCCCCATCCAAAGAGCTCAGACAATTATCGAAAATTGCGTGCATCCTGATTACCAACAACTGCTTTGGGATTACCTCAAACTAGCCGGAAGCGGACAGACTCCACACCGTATTGAGGCAGCTCTTGCATTTCATGCTGCTTTAGATGAAAAGGGAGATATGAGAACAGTAAACTGGGCTGATTACCAAAGATAAGCGGAAATCATTTCAGATAATTATAAAGGTGCCTTTTTGAGGCACCTTTTTTTATTCTATAGAAAGGTCCGAAAGAGTGAATTATACTATTACTTGCGCTTCAAAGGGAGTTTTTTCCGTGATGCATTGCAATCAAAGCAGCCTCCTTCATCACAATACCCAATAACTATTTCGTGAAAAGTAGCACAAGTCACGCAAGTCACGCAGTAGCAACATCAACACGCTTATTATCAGTCAATTGTAGGATGCGTGACTTCTACTAAAATCGCATTTTGCTCACGCAGAAGTCACGCACCTGCAAATAGAATAAACATATCTATTTGTTGATTATCTGCGTCACACTATTATTTTTGCAGGCGGGGGTAGAAAAAACATTCTTTCATTTTCAGTGAATCTATTCACAAAGCAATTCACATACTTTATTCTGAAAAGCCCTTGCCTTTGAGCTCTTCATCACATTCTGGTTGATGATGGCAAAAGCTAACAAATGTCCGTTTGATGCCGTTGCATAACCTGCCAGCGAGCTGACCCCCGTTACCGAACCGGTTTTGGCGTGCACATTATTAAAAGCCTTCCCCTCCTTCATGCGGTTGCTAAGCGTGCCATCCATCCCGGCAACAGGAAGAGCCGGATAGAGTTCATTAAAAATCCTATTGCGGGAATAAGCATATTTTAGAAAAGCAGTCAGCAGCTCCGGAGAGAGATAGTTGTACAAAGAGACTCCGCATCCGTCTACCAGGTTATATTCTTCCGGATTATAGCCCAGTTCGGTAATTATTCGCTGAATCACTTTTATACCGTCTTCCCTGCTCAACTTATTTTTCCCAGTTTCCTTTGCCGCCAGATTATACAAAATAGCTTCGGCAGAAAGGTTATCGCTGTTTTTCATTGCCCGCTGCAAAACCAGATGAAGCGGATGCGACAAACGGGCAAGGAAAATGGCGGATGAGTCTTTGGGTAATTCTCCGTATGTATATGCAGGAAGGTTGATCCCTTTTTCCAAAGCTCTTTGCCGGAAGGTATGCATAAAGAAGTCGGCTGAATTCTCAATCGTAATTCTTTCTCTTGACAACGTATCTACCGTGCCCGAAATATAAATATCATTCCCATATTCCATCCAGTTTCGGGTAACATCCAGTTTACGGATTCCGTTTGAATTGCTTACTGCGTTATTTTTTACTGAATAATAGGAGGAGGCGGGAATGCAATTCAAATTTACAAGCGAATCCTTTTCCGTGGGATTGGCATATACCTCCACATATCCTTTCTGGAACATCAGCGGGGAAATTTTCGGTTGAAAATAGTAAGGAGCATCGTCCCACGACCAACCGGCGCCCCAGTAGAGCGAATCGGTCATCGAAACATCGGCTATCAGCTTACCGGTAATTGTTTTTATGCCCGACCGTCCGAGCAACTTAACCAGAACATTCATGCTCGAATCGACAAACTCCGAATCAAGCCCGCCGACCACGTAGAGATTTCCGTACAACGTACTGTCTCTTAGTTCGCCGGAATAGTAAAGTGAGGTAGAGAAATGATATCGGGGGCCCAGCACCGAGAGTCCTGTGATGGCCGTAATCAGCTTCTGAACGGAAGCGGGGCGATAAAGCTTGTTGTTCTGATAGCCATAAAGGAGGGAATCGGCCGTGAGGTCGTACACGGAAATTCCCACCTCTGATGTTTTTAAAAAATCCTCTTCCAATAACGAATCCAGCTTTGCCCTAAGCCCTTGCTGAGCGTGCAAAGCCACAGAAGCTAAAAACGAAAGAAACAGTATTGAAAGAGTACGTTTCATTATAATGCCTCCCGGAATATTTCACCTACTGTAGGATGCGGAAAAACAATGCGTTTCCACTCCTCTGTTTTTAATCCCAGTTCAACCGCCATTACAGCGATTGTAATAATCTCCGATGCCGGATTGCCGTACACATGAACACCCAGAATGCTGTCGTCCTCGCCCACAAGCAGTTTGCAGACTCCGTTCACTCCCTCGTTTTCGGCTACAAACCGCCCGGAGAAAGCCATCGGAAGTTTTACCGACTTATATGCACAACCTGCCGATTGCAGGCTCTCTTCCGTTTGTCCTACACCGGCAATTTCGGGATTGGTATAAACCACCCCGGGAATGGCCCGGTAGCTCATCTCATCTTTCTTTCCCAAGATGTGGTGCACGGCAACTTCCGCTTCGCGAACAGCAGTATGTGCCAGCAACGAATATCCGGTCAGGTCGCCGCAAACATAAACACCTTCTACGGACGACTGCATGTATTCATTAACCTTGATGCATCTGCGTTCAGTCAGCTCCAGCGAAAGGTTTTCCAGTCCGAATCCTTGGGTCACCGGTCGGCGCCCCACGCTCATCAGCAGTTTTTCGGCAACAATCTTTCCTTCCCCCTCCTGGTTCTCGAATAAAACTTCGGTGCCCTGTTCTGTTTGATTAAAAGCCGTCACTTTGGTACTTACCAAAAACTTAATCCCCTTCTTGGCATAATCTGCTCTTAGCATGGCAGAAAGTTCTTTGTCCATGCCGCCCAGAATCTCATCCAGCATCTCCACAACAGTCACTTCCACACCCAAGCTATTAAAGAAAGAGGCAAATTCCATTCCAATTACGCCACCTCCCACAATCACCAGCGAAGCCGGAAGCTCCTTATTGTCGAGTGCATCCCGATGTGTCCAGTAGCTAATTTTATCCACCCCCGGAATAGGAGGAACAAACGTTTCGGAGCCGGTACAGAGAATCATGTTTTCGCATTCATACGTCTCACCATTGCATTGCACGGAGTTCTTACCAACAATCACTGCTTCACCGTTTACAATGGTAACATTGTTGGCTGTCAGTTTCGATTTGACTCCCAATACCAGTTTCCGTACCACTTTGGTTTTTCTCGCAACTATCTTTGATAAATCAACAGACGGTTCGGGCACAGTTACCCCATATTTGGAGGCATGCTTTGCAGAATCGTAAACTTTGGCAGAATAAAGAAGAGTTTTGGTAGGAATGCATCCTTCGTTCAGGCAGACGCCTCCCAGGTTTTGTTTTTCAAACAGGAGCACGCTCAGTCCGGCTTTCCCGGCAGCTTCGGCAGCAGTATATCCTGCAGGCCCTCCTCCGATAATAATTAAATTGTATTTCATAGTAGTGGTTTATTGGTTTTATTCCGGATTTATCAATTTGTTTTCAATCATAACCTATTCTGGTTCAACAGTACAGTCAAAGCGCCATAAATTGCATTATTTTTGTATCTGTACAGGCCTGCAATTTACTAAATTTATAATTAAAATAAGCGCGAAAAGGTTATTTAAAAAAGTAATTTTGTAGCTTTGTATCCTCAAAATATTGCAGACTATGATTAAGAAGTTCGATTTCTTAGTAATCGGCTCGGGTATTGCCGGTATGAGTTTTGCCCTGAAAGTGGCACACAAAGGAAAAGTAGCTCTTGTTTGTAAAACCGAATTAGAAGAAGCTAACACCTATTTCGCACAAGGAGGAGTAGCCTCCGTGACCAACACACTAGTCGATAATTTCGAAAAACATATTGAAGACACCATGATTGCCGGCGATTGGATCAGTGACCGAGGAGCCGTTGAAAAAGTGGTTCGTGAAGCTCCGGCACAAATCCAGGAACTGATTAACTGGGGGGTTGAATTCGATAAAAACGAAAAAGGAGATTTCGACCTGCACCGAGAGGGAGGGCACTCCGAATTCCGCATTCTGCATCACAAAGACAATACCGGTGCCGAGATTCAGGACAGCCTGATCAGAGCGGTAAAGCAACATCCCAACATCACCGTTCTGGAAAACCATTTTGCCATTGAAATTCTTACCCAGCATCATTTGGGAGTGACGGTTACCCGGCAGACTCCGGACATTGAATGCTATGGTGCTTATATATTAGACCAGAAGACAGGTCTGGTGGATACCTATCTTGCCAAAGTAACCTTGATGGCAACCGGAGGCGTGGGAGCCGTTTATCAAACTACCACTAACCCGCTGGTTGCAACCGGAGACGGAATTGCCATGGTATACAGAGCCAAGGGAACAGTAAAGGACATGGAATTTATTCAGTTCCACCCAACCGCCCTCTATCATCCGGGAGACCGCCCCTCTTTCCTTATCACGGAAGCGATGCGCGGTTACGGGGCAGTGCTCCGCACGATGGACGGAAAAGAGTTTATGCAGAAATACGACTCACGTCTTTCGCTGGCTCCGCGAGACATCGTTGCAAGAGCCATCGATAATGAGATGAAGAACCGGGGAGACGAACATGTTTACCTGGACGTAACCCATAAAAATGCGGAAGAGACCAAGAAACACTTTCCCAACATCTACGAAAAATGTCTCAGTCTGGGCATTGACATCACCAAAGATTATATTCCGGTTGCACCGGCAGCGCACTACTTGTGCGGAGGCATCAAGGTAGATTTGAATGCCTGTTCATCAATCAGCAGACTTTATGCCGTGGGCGAATGCTCTTGCACTGGTCTGCACGGAGGTAACCGACTGGCATCAAATTCACTGATTGAAGCGGTTGTATATGCCGATGCCGCAGCCAGACATTCCCTGAGCGTTATAGATAAATATGAGTACAACGGAAAAATCCCCGAATGGAACGATGAAGGAACCCGCTCTCCCGAAGAGATGGTTTTGATTACTCAAAGTGTGAAAGAGGTGGGGCAGATTATGAGTACCTATGTGGGTATTGTTCGTTCGGACCTGCGCCTGAAACGCGCCTGGGACCGCTTGGATATTATTTACGAGGAGACGGAAAGCCTGTTTAAACGCTCCAAGGTTTCGAAAGAGATTTGTGAGCTGAGAAACATGGTAAACACCGGTTACCTGATTATGCGTCAGGCCATGGAGCGCAAAGAGAGCCGCGGCCTTCATTACACCATCGACTATCCGCACGTAAAGGAATAGATATGCACCCTCCATTGCCTTGTTTGTGTAAGAGCATAGATGTTTTTTAAAAACACGGCGATGAACAGATAAATCCTTGTACAGAACATTGCATTCTTTTGTACAGAAGAATGCAATGTTCTGTACAAAAGAATGTTTTCTTTTGTACAAGAATCTAATAATATGTCCCGTAGAAACACTAAACGCATCCTTATATCCGTAACAAACGACCTGATTGCCGACCAAAGGGTGAGCAAGGTTTCGGCTTCCCTGCAGCAAAACGGGTACAATGTCCTTCTGATTGGCTGCATCAAAAAGGAGCGCAAGCCATTAACCAGGCCCTACCCCACCTTCCGGTTCAACCTCTTTTTCAAAAAGAAGGCCGTATTCTATCTGGAGTACAATCTTCGCCTGATGTTTGTGTTACTTTTCAAGAAGAAAGAGATTCTGTTGTGCAACGATACCGACGCCCTTCCGGCTAACTACATCGTGAGCAAACTATGCCGGGTTCCACTTGTTTTCGATGCGCACGAACTGTTTCCCGAAGTCCCTGAACTGGTAAACCGTCCACGGATAAAGCGAGTATGGGAAAAAATTGAGGACATCATTTTCCCGCACCTGAAGCATTCGTATACCGTATGCCAATCCATTGCCGATTACTACCAGCAACGATATGGCATCAACATGGGAGTGGTACGGAATATCCCCAACAGAGACACCACATATACTATGAGCAGCTCGGACAAGAAAGAGAACCATTCGCTGCTTCCTGCCCTGAAAGGGAGAAAACTGCTGTTATACCAAGGAGCGGTCAATGTGGGGCGCGGTGTGGATTGGTTAATCAATGCCATGCCTTACCTGGACAATTGCGTGCTTTGTATCTGTGGCGACGGCGATCTTTACGAAGAAATGAAGGCATTAGTCAGGGAAAAACAGCTTGAAGAGCAGGTTGTTTTTACCGGAAGACTTCCTTTTGAAGAGCTGAACCAATACACCGCCATGGCCGATTTGGGCTTTGTATTGCTTGAAAACATGGGATTAAGTTATTACTACTCCCTCCCCAACCGCATTTTCGATTATATGAAATACGGAGTTCCCGTCCTTGCTTCCGATTTCCCCGAAATAGCACGTATCGTAAATACGCATCACACCGGAAAGCTTATCTCACACTATGAACCCCAATATCTGGCAAAAGTAATTCTTGAAATGCTGGAAGAGTGGAACGACAAATCAGCTTACCAATCACGCCTGAATGAGCTCTCCAAAGAGTTCTGCTGGGAGAATGAAGAGCAGGTGATGTTGGGGATTGTTGGAGGGGTGAAATAGAACCGGTTATATGGCGTAAATATCATCGTTAAAGTAACGACACTGTCCAAATATTTATAAAACAACAAAAGTTATTCATTAAAATTATTTAATGCTTCAATTAAGGTATCTAAAAAGTCGTTTTCATATATTTTTAGACTTTTCAATGACTCAACTTCCTTAATAACTTCTGCATGATCATTAAACAACATTTTTAAAATATAATAATCAAATAATGATTCTTTATCAGTAGGATGTTCTTTCATATATAAATGTATTGCAGACAATCCCTTATTGTAAAATTTATTCCTTTTAATTGTATCCAATTTGCATTCGCTTTCTAAACCTTTAAATCTATTCAAATACATAGATTTCATATAGCTTCTTTTAAAAGAACAAGAATCTAATGATGAAATATATTTAATCCCTTCTTTATAATCCTTTGATAATAAAAGAATAGATATTTTTGTATTAACATCTTATATCTGAAAGAATCGCAGTCAATGCTATCAAGATATATCTTCGCAATTCTTAGATAATTTATATCTTTTTTCTCATAAAAAGTATTCAAATTTTCTTTCGCTTTTCTTAAGAATGTATCGCAACTATAGTTTTTTTCAACAGCGTGGCCTCTAGCAGCATCTTCATTAGCTATTGCTTCAGCAAAATTTCGAACTTTCAGATACCCCGTAATAAAGAAAGCTGAAAGAATAGATATGATTAAAGAGATAATCAGATACTTAACTTTATTTCTCATTAGCTATTTTTTTATAACTCAAATTGAAGCGACTATTTTTATTTTAATTATTACTTCACACTTACGACGAAATTTATTAAATCCTTTGATGTTTTATATTTTACGCCTTCTTTTATTGTAAGAAATTGATTTAAACAAATTGTTAAAGTGTCTTTGGGTGAATAAATCTCTATTTTAGCTCTAGTATCAATATTAGGATATATAGTAGAATCTCTTAACTCCAAATTAGACAATAAATATATACACTTGTTTATCGCCAAAGAATCTCGCAGGATTATAATTTCCAATTTATCTGAAAAAGCTTTTTCAAAGTCATCACATGGAACATCTACAGCTGTCATAATTTCAAAAGGTACACGTTTTATCACAATCGCATTAATTTTATTGCAATTGATTTTTTGTCCAAATGCTCCTAATGAAGTCATCAACAATATTAATAAATACTTAATTTTACTTTTCATTATCACTCACAGATTTGTTCTTTTATATTCCTGATTTTATTTTTATGATAACACCACTAGTCATATTAGAATTTGGTTTATTTCATAATCTAAAAAAGTTTCTCAAAATTTGCACAGCCGATTATAATACATTGTTCCGTAATCCGTTAACATAATAATAAAATTGATTTCTTGAAAATACAATAAACACATTTCATCTGAAGCCCCATACCAAATATATTCCCAAAACTTTTTCAGCTCATCAATTTCAAAACAATCAACACTATCATAATTCCATATCACATTAACTGGAATATTTCCTGGTATATGTAAATTAAATTTCGAAATAAAACATTCAAAACCATCAGGTTCATTAATGTTCAATAACAGCACTTGATCCATCAATATTTCAGAAAGTTTAGTAAATAAAAAAGAGTCACAGTAAATCTTTATATTTAGTTTATCGGAAATATCATCAAGTAATTTTTGTATTTCTGCTTGATCTAAAGACCGATATCTAATGTTTATATTATCCTCCTTCCAAATCATTATTTTAAACTCTTCCATAACATTTATTTAATTTGTATAGCGCTAAGATCTCTATATTCTGTCTATCGTTATAATCAGATGCATCATAAGGATTATAAATGCCTCCATATCACAAACCAATGAAATTCTGTAAATAAAGCACAACGCAGTTTTATTTACACAACTAAAAATGATTATTTAAATATGTACGATATATTAATGTTGTAATTAAATTGTTTCTCATTATATACATATCCTCCGAATTTATGTTTCCTGATTTCATTATTGCCACCTTGATAGCCTAGATCTAATGTCATGTCACCATAGAACTTTCTTTTATTAAAGCTGTATCCCAGATTCCCTTCAATTAATAATCTTTGAAATTGATAACGAACTCCTAGCAGCGGTCTACACATATACGCATTAGAATTAATGTTTCTATTTATAAAAATAACAGACGTCATAGAAGCCATGTAATTATCGCTCATATTAATATAATGTATATTATAATATTTTGCATTAGCCGAGAAATGACAAAATTCTAAATCCGCTCCGGCAAAGGCAGAAAGATTTTCCATGAGTTTATAACTGTAATCATATCCAACAGAGATTCCATATAAACTATATTCATTTTTTAATGTTTTATAAAATGAATTGTAAAAAGGATATAAATCTCCATCCTTCATATTCTTTATATAATCTAGTGCAGGCATTTCACCTACTGTATGCCCCGATGAAACTTCCGGTTCACCAAATATCTTATGATTTAATGTTAAAGGGATACCTAAACGCAGTGTATGTTTGTTTTTAATATTGTATCTGAAATTTAATTCAATGGGTTGTGCTTCTTGTTGCCTAGTATGATTTATGTTGCTTAATAAACTTACCCCTGCAGCAAATTTCCAACTTTTTTCAGACGATTTTAACGAATCAGGCTGAATCTCTTGAGCGAAAGTAATAAAAGGAATCAAAACAAATACAAGTAAGAATTTTATTTTCATAAAATATTATTGATTAATAATTGATTTATTATAGTAAAAATAAAAAGATATAAATATTATAAAGTATTATTTTGCCATCGAATATCAATAAATACAACATTGTTTTTTGAATGAGTACAAATGTATCAATATAATTTATTATATCAATCCTATATTTGTTTATATTTTCGATTTCAATTTTAAAGGTTTACGCAAATGAATGTAGAAATATGATTAGAAGAAATATTTTATATTCCAACATGAGCCTATTCATAAATTTCACATTGAATAGTAAGTGTTTTTATTTGTAATGTATAATTAACAAGTAATTAAACTTATGCTCAATGGGAATAAGGACTTGCAAACATTTTTTATATAAGGTATTCAAATTGTACAATATAAACAAAGCTGCGTGACTTATGCAAAGTCACACGCTTTTTCAACGGAAGTCACGCACCCATACACCATTGATGCACAATAAATTACAGCTAACCTGAGTGACTTGCGCGACTTGCGTGACTTCTAAAAATTATTTTTATGAGGAAAATGGGCAAGGATGAAGAAAGAAAAAGGGTTGTTCCATAAATCGGAACAACCCTCTTTTTAAATATTTCCACGGGGGCTCTAACTTAAAGCGTTTTCTGTAATTACTTGATTTCACTAGTTGACAGTATCACAAGATCAATACAGGTTTCCCAAATGAATACTTTATCAAATTTTCTATCCTTTTTGAACAGAAGAAATTAATAATTCTCTTTCATTACTTCAAAATGAGCCTGAGGATGAATGCATGCCGGACAAACTTCCGGTGCTTCTTTTCCTACATGTATGTAACCGCAATTGCGACATTGCCAAACAACTTCACCCTCTTTGGCAAACACAGAAGCTGTTTCAATGTTCTTTACGAAAGCACGGTATCTCTCTTCGTGTCCTTTTTCAGCCACGGATATGCTGCGATACATGGCAGCGATTTGGGGGAATCCTTCTTTTTCGGCCACATCGGCAAATGATGGATAAAGCTCAGACCACTCTTCGTGCTCGCCTGCTGCTGCAGCCTGTAAGTTATCTACTGTTTTTCCTATGACACCCGCTGGGAAACTGGCAGTAATTTCTACCATACCACCTTCCAGAAACTTAAACATACGCTTAGCATGCTCTTTTTCCTGATCGGCAGTTTCCTGGAAAATTGCAGCAATCTGTTCAAAACCCTCTTTCTTTGCCGCACTTGCAAAATAGGTATAACGCATTCTTGCTTGCGATTCACCTGCAAAAGATTGCATTAAATTCTTCTCCGTTTGAGTTCCTTTGATACTTTTAGCCATAATCATCTTATTTAAGTTGTAAACTATCTTAGCATCGATATTGTTATAACACAAATATACTTTTTTTAGTTTGAAAATCAATTTTTTCTAAATTAGAAAAATCATTCAGAAAATGATTTTCAAATAGTTTCGTTGAAAAAATATGTTGTTAAACATAATTCATTTACATTTTTTATGTACTTTTGCGTCTACTCGTTTTAATAGTCAAGAATTTAGCGAAATTAACTATACATATCGAATAAATAAAATGAAAACGTTTGAATTCAAACCAAAGCTATACACTGCTTTGAAAAACTACTCCAAAGAGACATTCCTTTCCGATTTAATGGCTGGAATTATCGTTGGTATAGTAGCGCTTCCTCTGGCAATTGCATTTGGTATTGCATCGGGTGTTTCACCTGAAAAAGGAATTATCACAGCTATCATTGCTGGTTTTATTATCTCATTCTTAGGGGGATCAAAAGTCCAGATAGGTGGACCTACTGGCGCCTTTATCGTTATTGTTTATGGAATCATCCAACAATACGGAGAAAAGGGGCTGATTGTAGCAACCATAATGGCCGGATTATTATTGATTATCCTGGGAGTCTTTAAACTGGGAACTATCATTAAGTATATCCCCTACCCAATTGTAGTTGGATTTACCAGTGGTATTGCGGTAACAATTTTCACAACTCAGATAAAAGACCTTTTCGGATTGAAAATGCACATTGTGCCTGCCGATTTTCTTTCAAAATGGGGAGCCTATTTCCAGGATTTTTCAACCATCAGTCTATGGCCTACATTAGTGGGGTTATTAAGTATACTGATCATTGCTTATACACCTAAGTTCTCTAAAAAGATTCCGGGATCACTGATTGCCATAATTGTGATGACTATTTTCGCATACTTGATGAGAACTTATGCAGGTATCACTTCAATCGAGACAATTGGCGACCGTTTTACCATCAACGCCTCATTACCCCAGGCTCAAGTTCCTGCTATGTCGTGGGAAGTAATTAAAGGGCTTTTCCCAGCAGCGATAACTATTGCGATTTTGGGTGCAATAGAATCACTGCTTTCAGCAACTGTTGCCGATGGTGTAACAGGAGACAAACATGATTCGAATCAGGAACTTATAGCTCAAGGTGCTGCCAATTTGATAACACCTTTATTTGGCGGTATACCTGCAACAGGAGCTATTGCCCGTACCATGACCAATATTAACAACGGAGGTAAAAGTCCGGTTGCCGGATTGATTCATGCCGGAGTGCTTCTGCTGATTTTGATATGCCTCGGCCCGTTGACAAAACACATACCAATGGCCTGTTTAGCTGGTGTACTTGTAATTGTATCTTACAATATGAGTGAATGGAGAACGTTCAAGGCTTTGCTGAAAAATCCAAAATCGGATATTGCCGTATTACTAATCACTTTCTTTCTGACCATTATCATCGACCTGACAGTAGCCATCGAAGTAGGTATTGTAATAGCCTGTCTGCTATTTATGAGACGGGTTGCAGAAACTACCAATCTATCGGTTATCACGGAAGAAATTGAACCTGCCGTTGTAGGTGAGGTTGGTGAAGTTGCCGAGGAACCGATTAAAATACCTGAAGGTGTAGAAGTTTATGAAATCAATGGTCCTTTCTATTTTGGAATAGCAAATAAATTCGAGGAACAGATGGTACAACTGGAAGATCATCCAAAAGTACGTATCATCCGGATGAGAAAGGTTCCGTTTATTGACTCTACCGGAGTTCATAACCTGACAAACCTTTGTCGCATGTCGAAGAAAGAAAACATTGAGGTTGTTCTTTCCGGAGTAAATGACAGGGTGCACGAAGTGTTGGAAAAATCTGGATTTAATGATCTTCTGGGAAAAGAGAATATTTGCAGCCATATCACTCTTGCACTAGCAAGAGCTCAGGAACTGATTGACAAGAAATAAAAGAAAATTAAGAGGGTATTTAAACTAACCTACATAATCTGAAAAAACTACAGTATACAACTTCAGAATAAAAAGATCCATTTTCAACCTCTTTTGTGGGTTGAAAATGGATCTTTTACTATTCTTCCAAATTGAATGTTATGACTTTTATTGGGGAAGCTTACCGTTGATTGTTTTGTATTAATAAGAAGCAGAGGCAGAAATCCCTTTACTATTTAGCATTTCAAGAATACGATCCAACTCTATATGGGTAGCTTTTTTTAGATGTTTATCCGGAGTTGCCCTATCAATTGTATAAATCATCACCTGCGAAGGAGCTATTGCTTCGACTACCTCAAGCCAGGGAAGCACAAAATCATCTCCTGTATTGTCAACACTCTCACCCCAACAGGTTCCTTTTATAAACATGGTCTGAATGATTACATGTCCTTTGAAATCCTTCATACGCTCAATAATTTCACGGAGATTAAAACTTCCAGAGGGCCGATCGACCATTCTGATATAATCTTCATTGACTGTATCAAGCTTCAGAATATTATTATCTACCTTCATCAGCGCTTCGAATACTCCCGGTCGATTGATAAAGGTGGAGTTGCTGAGCACACTCACTTTTGCTTTAGGAAAATAGTGATTCCGAAGCTCAATGGTATCATCTATAATCTCTGCAAACTGAGGATGTGCCGTAGGTTCTCCATTGCCGGCAAAGGTAAGCACGTCGGGTGAAGGACCATTTACCTGCATATCTTTCAGCTTTTCTTCGAGAGCTGTACGAACCTCTTCACGGGTGGGCAAGGGTTGTTTGGGTCTACGCTCGGCATTTAATCCGCATTCGCAATAGATACAATCAAACGAACAAACTTTCCCATCTGCAGGTAAAAGATTAACTCCTAATGATACACCTAAACGACGTGAATGAACGGGACCAAAAATTGGTGAAGGAAATATAATTGTTGACATACGATTTTAATTTTCTGAGGCAAAGATAATTGATACAGATGGCAAATTGTTCTATTTACTTTTAAAATTTCCATCGAAGCTGTAGATAAATGTCTGTCTTTGCATTGTCGAATATGGTATCCAGTCCCGAACCAATTTCATCGCGATCAGTGTACCTTGTTTGTCCCAGTTTTGCCATCAACATCAGTTTCCGATTGAAGTCATAGCGTGTATTAAAGGCAAAGCGAACACCCTTACCGTAAAAAGTCATTAGCGAATAGGCATAGAGCAAGTTTCGTTCGTAGCCAGATATTCGGGTGGAATAATCGTCAGTGTCGAACATGCCGTAACTAAGATCAAACCGAATGGGTAAACTGGAAAGTTGATAGGAAATATTTTGAAAAATCAGATAACCATGTTTGGCATTCACCCCTTGCGGGTTAGTCCAAACCCAATCGGCAGTTGTTTTAAAAAGAAGTGATTTATACATTGTATATACGACCTGATATTTTACCTTTTGCTGAATAAATGGGCACACCTCTTTCTGACCTGATTTTTCAGGCGTATAATTCTTATCTTTCGATTTATAACGATAACGCAAAAACATTGTTAGGTTTGTCTTAGGTGTATAAGTGGACTGCAATAACCCATCGAAACCGGAGGATGGCCTGTCGGCTTCGTAACGTAACCATGGAAAACGAAAGAAATCAACATATGCAGAGAGTTTCCAATATTTACGAGGAGCCGACTCCACACCCAGATAAAATCCATTTTCGTTTTGAACAGAACTTCCTTCAGAGATAGAGCGGGCATAAAGTGCCTTGTAATCTTTGGCATAAAATCGCTGAAGCAAAAGTAGCTGATATCCTTTTGCAGGGGAAAATGCCACTGAATTGAGTGTGGCTATTCCTCCACTCTTTCCAACAGCTGTTTCTCCTGAAAAAAGAACTTTATTCCATCTATACTTATAATCGACTCCCAGATTAAAGAATTCTTTCCCACGCAGGTAATAGTAATTATAGGGTCGAAGTTCCGGTTCGTAGCGTTTATCAAAGAAATAATAGATTCCCGTTATCCCAACTTTGAGATTATGAAAAGAATAACCGATGTTACCTCCCGTCAGTTGAACAGTTGCCGCATTCCTCCTTTCCACATCCCTGGGGATGCGGTGCAAGCCATCTTTTTTTATAGAAGAGAGAACTCCATCGGTTACAATTCCATCCAGATTGCGGTATGAATAAAAACCCGTAAATGAAAAATCGTCCTGCTTAAAAGTAGCCGCCATCCCTTGAAAGTAGTTATACTCGTCAGTAGAAGAGTGTTTTTTGATACCGGTAGATTTGGATTCCATGGTGGATATAGAGGAGCTTTTACCCAGTGAATAATTGCTGTTAATAACCAAGCCATGACCGAAACTTAATCTGTAATTTCCCAATGCCAAAGTTTTCAGTTTTCCCAAATTTCGGACTAATAAATAGAACGATAAATAGTCGTATCCTAAGTTATCAACTCTCCGTTGAAAAGGTTCTCCACAATCTTTTTCTGCAGTTAATCCACAAATTAAGAGGTCTTTATACTGAAATGAATAGCGCAGGGAATGATAGTATGAACTGCCTATGAACCGTTTATTCACATCTGGTGTTGATAAGCTGTCTTCATTTTTAGTAAACCCTTTTTTCATATAAAGGGGTATATCGAACCTTGTTAATATCTCATGCTTCCCGTAATTTAACAGGTCATTCCAGGAAGGAATCTTTTCTTTCTTTTCAGGTTCTCCAACAAAGACATAGGGCAACAGATACTGAATGGTCTGCCTGTCCAACTCTTCAACCAACTGTAATTCATATATGCTTTTCATTGGAGCATTTAGATAAAGGTAGTAAAGCAGGTACTCGATTTGAAGGGCGGAAAGAAAAGGAAACTGTTCTAACTGTTCCTTGGTTATCTGATTCAGATTGAGCGGGTTTTCTTTCAGGTAATTTAAATCCTCCTGCCAATTTACCCAACCTTTATCTTCTTCTTCATCCTCAGAAACCATCTCCTCTGCCAAATCCTCCCAATCGGTAACATTATCTATCTGAGCAGATATCGGCAGATAAAAGTAAAATAGAGTTATAACAACAAGAAATAGTCTTTGCCGTACCTCCATCTCCTAAAAATTAAATTGTAAAGCACAACAGGAATTAAAACCCAATACCGGATGGTTGCTGAAAGCCAAATCGATATTAACAGGAGACAACTTGATTCCCACACCAAAACTGGGGGTAAATGGCTTGGTCCACATACCAGTGCGAAAGGACAACTGCTTGATAGGTGTATATTCCATACCTAATTTATAAATGACCGAGCGGTTGAAATCCTTTTCAATCTCTGTTGTTAACAAAAATCGGCTCTCCGGTTGATAACTTAATCCCAATAGAAAAACATTCGCCAATTCGCGGGTTTCATCCTCCATTTTTATCTCACTACGAAGTGGATTCATTACTAACAAAGAAAAATGGAGATTTTCAACCGGGTGCAATAATATACCCATGTCACCGGTAACAGCAACCGCATCTTGTTCCTGATCGGAATAATGAACTCCCAAATAATTAACTCTTCCTCCTAAACTTATCAACGGAGAGAGTTTCTTATAAAAATTGATGCTTGCCAACTGTTCATTATATGCATCAAATCCGTATCTTGAAAAATAGACCCCACTATTAAGGTAGTTATTTGGGTAATTTAGCATAACAGCAAATGAGGATAATTCTTTTACTCCATAACGATTCAGATACTCCATTGAAAAATATCTGGAAGAAAAATAACCGGAAGTTGCAGGATTTAGAAAACCGGATATAACTGACGCTGTTTTTCCCATAGAATAAGCACGAGCATTAATATAACGATCGGTTTCAAGGGCATAACAAAAGGTAAAGGGAAACAATAGGAGGATAAAAACACCTAGCAGTAAGTTTTTCATAAATTAATTTTTAAATACTTTATAAAAAAGGTACAACATTGTGCGAATATAAGTTAAATATAAATCCTTATCAAGTAGAACCCGATTAATTTATCTATAAAATGATTTATTATTAATTTATTCAATTAATTTTGCAGCTGTGAAAAGAGTGTTGAAAACTGGGATGTTGTTCTGCGCCGCACTGTTTTGCTTTTCCATGTCAAAAGCGCAACAATTGCAGACTAAACCCGAGATACAGTGGGTGGAAGCCTGCGTGTATCAGGGTGATACTATCCCTTTTGTGCAATTACGAAATATCTATATATACCCTCCACTCAATTTTAAGACAACAAAAGAGTGGCAAGAATACTATCGGTTGGTTTATAATGTGAAGAAAGTACTTCCGCTCTCCATTATGATTCATAATACCATCATCGAAACTTACGAATACCTCGAAACACTACCTAATCAAAAAGCAAAGGATGCCCATATTAAAAGAGTGGAAAAAGGGTTGAAAGAGCAATATACAGCCCAATTCAAAAAACTATCCTTCAGTCAGGGGAAACTACTTATTAAACTGGTTGACAGGGAGTGTAACCAGTCTTCCTATGAAATTATCAAAGCTTTTATGGGAAGCTTTAAAGCTGGATTCTATCAGACATTTGCAAGTATATTTGGTGCAAGTCTGAAAAAAGAATATAATGCTGTTAAAGACGATAGTCTGACCGAACGAGTTATTACTCTAGCTCTAAACGGTCAGATTTAAGCTTGTTAAAAAAGTCCCAGATAACGATTCCGGTTGTTACCGAAACATTCAACGAGTGCTTGGTTCCATATTGTGGAATCTCAATGCATCCATCACTGTTGTTAATAACTTCCTGTTTTACCCCTTTTACTTCATTTCCCATGATAATGGCGTATTTCTTTGTAGGATCCAGTTTGAGCTCATCCAACATAGTACTTCCTTCGGCTTGTTCTATGGAATAAACAGTATATCCATCATTTTTCAACTTATCAACAGCATCAAGTGTATTCTTGAAATACTTCCAATCGACAGTATATTCGGCCCCAAGAGCTGTTTTATGCATTTCGGGATGAGGAGGGGTGGCAGTAATTCCACATAGATAGATGGATTCAATTCTGAAAGCATCTGAAGTGCGAAATACGGAACCAATATTGTGTAAACTCCTTATTTCATCTAATACAACTATGAGAGGTAACTTCCTGGCTTCTTTAAACTCTTCAGCATTTATACGGTTTAATTCTGTTATTTTTAGTTTGCGCATACCGGTTAATGTTTATTTCAGCACAAAGATAGTAACAATTCACAATACCATGTTTATAACTGTTTAAAAGCTATTCAAACTAAGGGCAAACATTTTTATAAAAAGTTCTAGGATATTTCATAAAAAGAATTATGCAACGATTAAAATAAACTCTCCAAATAAGTTAGCTAAAAGTTTATATACCATTTTAAACATCTTTTTACCCCTTATTAAGAAACAAATTCTTCTAAAGTTCTTAACTTTGCATTGTATTAACAGGGTGTTAATGAAATTCTGATTATAGATATTATATGGCTTATAATCAATAGTTATATAAAGATTATACATGTTTAAAACCATTGGATAACTTTCTGCCGTAGACTAACAACTTTAAAAGCAAGTAAAAACATATTTATTTACCAACACTATTAACAGCCTATTATTACTATCATTAGATTTTTAAAATTAGAAATAGAGAATTAATATATAATATAATGGTTAAAGAAGAATGGTTGAAAAAGGGATTTGCAGATGAAGCGATCGATCCTTCAATGGATCTTAATGCTGCAATTGATTCTTTAAGGAAAGAAAAGAATGCTGTGATTCTGGCTCACTACTACCAGCCCGGTGAAATTCAGGATATCGCCGATTATGTAGGCGACAGTCTGGCTCTAGCACAATGGGCTGCAAAGACAAAGGCAGATATCATTGTGCTTTGCGGTGTTCACTTTATGGGTGAAACGGCTAAGATTCTTTGTCCGGATAAGAAAGTACTGGTTCCTGATTTGAATGCAGGCTGTTCGTTGGCCGACAGCTGTCCGGCTGATAAGTTTGCACAGTTTGTTAAAGAACACCCTGACCATACAGTAATATCGTATGTAAATACAACAGCTGCAGTTAAAGCGGTGACAGATATTGTAGTTACTTCCACAAATGCCAAGCAGATAGTGGAAAGTTTTCCGAAAGAACAGAAATTAATCTTTGGTCCCGATAGAAACCTGGGGAATTATATCAATTCTGTCACCCACAGAAATATGTTATTGTGGGATGGAGCTTGCCATGTACATGAACAATTCTCTGTTGAAAAGATTGTTGAATTGAAGAAGCTATATCCCGATGCTCTTGTTCTGGCACATCCGGAATGTAAGAGCGCAGTATTGACTCTGGCCGATTTTGTGGGTTCTACTGCAGCAATCTTGAAATTCGCCGTTAAATCGGATAAAAAGAACTTTATCGTGGCTACAGAATCGGGTATCATTCACGAAATGCGCAAGGAGTGTCCTGATAAAAACTTTATCCCTGCTCCTCCAAACGATAGTACCTGTGCATGCAATGAATGTAATTTCATGCGGTTGAATACCATGCAAAAGTTATATAACTGCTTGAAACATGAATGGCCAACTATCGAGGTGGATCCTGAAATTTCAAAAGAAGCGGTTAAACCGATCAAACGAATGCTGAATATTTCTGAAAAACTAGGTTTATAAATTACGATCATAATATATGAATAGGCTGTTGATAAAATGAAACCAACAGCCTATTTTTATATGTGTTCATTTCTTCCTCAATAAACAATAATAGTTTTTACTTCTATCAAATTCCTTTTAAAACACCTTATTTATTCTGTTCTCATCTATAATTATATTTTATAATTTATTATTACATTTATATATTGTATTATAAAGATAATACTGATGATTTAATATTGTTATTTATTTAATAATCCATTTCTAGACTTTCATGGGAGGTGTTCATTTATGTTATAACTAAGATTAGTATTTTTTTATAATATGGTTTATAATTTAATATATATCTAATTAAATTATCTTATATTTACTCCTGAATAAATGCATATATTGACAAAAAAAATAAAACTATATTATTCATAATATGTTTTGTCTTTCTCCATAATTTAATTTTTATTCTTTATCTTATATCTTTAGTATATTGCTAAATAGGATATTTATAATGATAAAAATATTATATTTGTATAAACCGAATCATTGATACTAAAAAACATTTAAACATATGGGATTAGACATGATACCAATGGGGAAACCCAAACAGGGATTTGAACAAAGATATCATCAAATTTACAGAATTATTGAAGGAAAAGAAAAGCAGAAAATTAGTTTTATAGACCGACTTAAAGGTAAGAAACTACTTTCTGAAGATGAATTACTGAAAGAATGGTTTGATATTCAAATTGCTTCATATGATACAATAAAAGCGCCAAGAGTTGGGAGAGATAAAGAAGCTAACGATTGGATAAAACAAAAATATAGGGAGAGTGATAATAAACTTTCGGAGGAGAATTTTATTAAAGATTACGAAGGATATTATGTGATCGAATTAGCCAAAGAATTAGATGGTATACCTGTATATGCTTCTATGGAACAGGATAGAAATGTTTTTAGAGGAGAATTTATGCAGGATTGTATTGATTTGATAGGAGAAGATTTAGTAAATGAGGCTTGGTACACTAAATTGGCCGGAGATGCACTAGATTATGGAAATAGATTAATGTCTGCAGCTGATAAAATAGCAAAAGATAATAAACTGCAATACTTAAAAGAGCAAAGAATGCCGCCTGAAACAGATGAAAATAGTATTGAAAGTAAGCTCCATATTGTTTATTCGTTAGCTAGATGGCTAATCTTTTATGGTAAAAATGGACATGGATATGAAGCTTACTTCTAATTTTTGTATGCTGATAATAAACTTATTTGATTATCAATATTTTGGTGGCAATACCCTCTTTCCCTTCTGCATCAGCAGCCAGAACCAGATAGACACCTGATGCAACTCGTTGACCTTTGGAATTCCTACCATCCCAGGTAAATTGCCCACCTACCGATGTTCCGGTACAGATAAGGTTTCCTTTGATATCAGTAATCTTCACATCGCTGTCACGAATTAGTCCGGTTACAGTAATTACACCTGTATAATCGGGGCGAACCGGGTTGGGAAAAGCGTGTGCGGTTTCTGAGAAGCTTGCTCCTCCTTCGGTTGCATCGCTCATATACGACATTAGCCCCTGGTCGGTACCAATAAATACTTCTCCTGTATTTGGATTGATTGCCAATGACTGTATTTTATCAGATAATAGCGGACTGTTGATGGTATTAAAGTGGTGTATGGTTTCCAATCCATCTTGACTTAATAAGAATATACCGTTAGTTTCGGTTCCTATCCATTTGCGATTGGCTCCGTCGATACAAATAGCAGTTATTTTTTCGTTTGCCAACAGGAAGTCCGCTAAATTAGTTCCGTCATTGCGGGGAACTTTTACTTGAGTACAATAGAAGTCGTTATCAAAAAACTTGGTTGGATTGTTGATTACAAGAGGTCCTTTTTCTGTTCCAATCCATATTGCTCCGTTTTTATCTTCGGCAATGGAAAGTATTCTAAGCTCACCAAGATTAGTTCCATCTTGATTCACAAATGATCCTATAAACCGGGTTTTATCATCGCTGGTATCTTCGAGAGTTCCGTTTGTATTGAAGCAAAATACTCCGGGTGAATATCGCATAGAAGTAACCCAAGCCCATCCTCTCTTATCGAAAATTATTCGTTCAAAAGTAGGTTTTCCACTGATCTCTGAATGATGGAAACTAATCCAGTTGCCGTCGTCTTTTAATACATTGATTATATTGTCTACGTTGGAGTTAACCATCCATAGATTATGATTTTTATCATATTGAAGCCCGTTGGTTCTTATGTAATTGGGATTATTTGAAAAAATGGATTTCAGACTACTGTTTGTGTAATCATATAGTTTTACGAATTTCAGATTTCTGAATTCGTACACCCCTTCTCCCCCTGATGTGGCGAAATGATGTTCCGGGTCATTAGGATCCTGAATTACAGAGGTTATATCTTTATAATCCAATCCGGTAACCTCTTTAATACCATCCTCCTGAAAACTATTCCATTTATTATCCTCATACATCATGATTGTTCCCGGATTATTCAGTCTGTCATAAGTCATTCCTCCTCCACAGATCAGTAGTCTGTTTTTACTAAATGTCATGTAGTAAGGAAGATTTCTTTGAGGACTGTCGGGTACGATTGAACTAATACTTTTTTCAAGTTTATAATCTGAATTGAGTTTATATCCGTTCAATCCATCACTGCCATTACTTCCCCAATAAGAATTATCATCCTTTGTATAAGACAAATTACTGAATGTATAGGATAAATTCATGTAGTTAAAGGAGTTGAAATGATCAAAAATGATGATAGAATTATAATTTCCAAAGATCATTTTATCATCATATACATCTCCAAAAGAATAATACCCTCCTACCTTTTTGGTTAAAGTGTTTGTATCATTGCTATATTCATAAATTCCATCAAAAGGTACGTTACCTATAAGTTTATTCTCGAATAGTAAAAACTGGGAGAATACTGTTGTATTTGCTAATATCCAGCTATTATTATCCAGCAGATTATTGGATAAATCACCTTTGAATAAACCTTTATCGGTTGCAGCATAGATTGTATTATTCTGAATTGAAGAAGAATATACTTTTTTATTTAAAATGAATGTATTGGTTATCTCTTTCTTTTTTAGATTCAATATCAATATTCCGAAATTTGTAGAAAAATAGGCATAATCGCCAACTATATTGATACTATTCACAGTTTTGTCCTGACTCATGGTTTTATTCATTAAATCAGGGATATTGTACACTTCTCCGTTAGAAAAAAGATCGATGTTATAGTTCTTGTATACAATAATCAGCGTTTTATGAATGTTGCTGTATTTAATGTAGCTGATATTGTTATCGCTTAAAACAGTTACTTTGTTATATAAGCTGATGCTTTGATCTTTTTTATCATAAGAAAAAAGAGATCCGTCACTTATTGCATAAATTAAATTACCTGCAGGAGCAGTTTGGGTAACATTGTGATATGCCAGATGAACACCCCACTCTCCTATCGCCATTTGTGCCGATAAGGAGATGGTGATTAAGCATAGGATAAGACTAAAGACCAGTTTTTTCATAATCGAACTCTTTTAAGAAATCACATAGCTTATTGATTGCCAGAGCACGGTGGCTGATTTTATTTTTTATTTCGTTCCCTAATTCAGCAAATGTCTTATCATAACCTTCCGGCATGAAAATCGGGTCGTACCCAAAACCTGCATTTCCTCTTTTTTCCTTGATGATAGTTCCTTTGATTATTCCTTCAAAAAGATAAGACTCACCACCTATAATCAGAGAAATGGCTGTTCTGAACTGCGCTTTTCTGTTTTCGATTCCTTCCAGTTCCTTTAAAACTTTGAGCATGTTTGCTTCGGAGCTTTTATCGGTGCCGGCATACCGGGCCGAGTAGACTCCTGGTGCATTATTGAGAGCTTCAATTTCGAGACCGGTATCATCTGCGAAACAGTTGAATCCGTAATTTTCATGCACGTACTGTGCTTTTAAAAATGCATTCCCTTCCAGATTATCTGCCGTTTCCGGGATATCCACATCGCAATTGATATCTTTTAAACTAAGTATCTCAACTTTATCATTTAGAATGTGCGACACTTCTTCTAGTTTATGGCGATTATTTGTTGCGAAAACAAGTTTATTTTTCATGTTCATTGTCTGCTGAATTTATTGTTTCTGATATTTTTCCCGAAAAGTTTCAATGCTTCAAAATTTGAATAGCTATACTCTTTTCTATCTTCCTTTTTTATTTTTGCTTTACAATTCCAATATTCCTTGTAACTTCTGTTGGCCCAGTAATTTTCATCGTTGCTGATATCGTTGAAATAGATTGTTTTGGGCAGATTATCAATTACAGGAATCATAATAACCTGTGAAGTATTATTATTGTTTTCAATCAATACTCTTCTTTTTTCTAACTCCTCATTGTAGTTGCTAGCTCTTCCTGTTATTAAATCAACGTATGATGTTGCCACATTATTATTGATATTGAATACATTATTTAGTAAAAAGGCAACTAAGACAGTGGCATAAAGATATTTTAGATAAGAATTATTATGTGAAGGAATTTGTTTTTTGTACTTATTGATTATTAGCTGGATGCCAAAAAACCAGGAAAAAATGAAGAAAAGGTATATCACATTGGCAATGCGACCAATTACCACTGTTCCAAGTCCCCAGAATGGTGGGATATGAGCTAAGAAAAGCGTTAGGAAAAAGAAAAGTATGAAATATTTCCACTTGATACTAAAAAGTTTATTCAGCTTTTCATTCTCTGAATTTGCTATTTTTATACCGAAGAGTGTAATATAAACGATGGAAGCAAGTAATAACGTTTGTCCCCAGACAACAAACCAAGAGAAACTTTGCAAAAGGCTGCCACCTATTGTCCAGATAAGATTGCAAGAGGTGGTTTCTCCTTCAGATCTGATGGAATTTCCCGGAGATAAAACTACAATTGCCAGACAAATAGCCGATACAAATAATAAGAGTGCATTTTGTTTATTTATCTGATTTTTTTGGATATATGGGACAATGTTAATAAACAATAGAATTGAAAACAGAATACAGGCTGAAACCTCATTTCCGCCAATAATAAGTATGGTTAATGCGACTGCAGTAATTTGTTGCAGTAAATTTCTTTTTTTTATCAGGATTGCTCCCAAAATTAGAGTGAGTATTGCAGGAACAGTGTAGGCTGCATAACCTGAAAACCAATAAAACGCTTCTGAAGAACTGGGTGTCTGAAATAAAAACAATAGAATGAAAAACATGCTGATTGAACATATTTTCAAGCGGCTGAGAGTTCCTTTAAATAGCGAATGAAAGAGATAGAAAAAGGAGAAAGAAAAGAAAAGAAGCAACACCACAGGGTAGGCTTTGTAGGCAGTCAAAGAATGGAAAGTAAGTGGATTTAATTGACCAATCGCTGTGGCAAAATATCTTCCGGACCAGGTTTGATAAGTGTGAAATATAACGTCGAAAATGTTTCTATTGACATCTCTTAATGCGTACGTATAATCATCATTGGCCGGATTATTATAAACAGATAGTAAAAATAATGGGAGTAGAGAACTGATACAAGAGATGATCAGTAATAAATCTGCCCATTTATATTTACTATCTGTCTTTATTTTCATTAATTATGGATTCTGGTTATTTCACTTTGATCTTTTCAAACCCTTCTCCATACACACCAATTACTGAACTCTGCGATACGAAAGCATCGGGATCAATATCTTTCACCAGACGGAATATTTCAATAGATTGACTCTTTTTGGCTAGCACAAAGAGAACTTTCACCCGTTCTTTGGTGTACCATCCTGTTCCGTCTAAGATGGTTACTCCACGATGTTGATCCTGAACTATTCTTTCGGCAATCTTTTCGTAATGCTTGGAGAAAATAAAAAATTGAACTGACTGTCGGGCGCTATTCACAATCAAGTCGAGCACATAGCTGATTACAACCAGTGTGGATAGTCCGAATAATACTCTTCTCCAGTCATCAAAGATAAAATAGCATGAACATATAATTACCACATCGCAGTATAAAATCATACGTCCAAAGGTTACATCCTTGTATTTATTGACAATGGCGGCAATTATATCTGTACCTCCTGTACTACCGTTGTTTACAAACACTATCCCCAATCCTATTCCGCACATGGTAGCTCCAATTACGCAGGCCATAAAATCCTGACCTGGTCCCAATAGCAGCTTATTTCCAATCATCAACTGGAATAACCAGAGAAAAAAGGTTAGTGCAAAGATGGCATAGGTTGTTTTTATACTGAATTTAGGTCCCAGTATTCTTATTGCAAATGTCATTAAGATGGCATTAATAATAAAATAACTGATTTCAATCTGCACACCTGTGGCGTAGTAAATTATTGCTGAAATACCTGTTACACCACCGGTTGTTATTTGGTAGGGCAGTAAAAATGCTGCCCAACCTACTGCATAACTAATTAAGCCTAAGTTGATGAAAAAATAATCTTTTAATTCTCTTAAAAAATCAGTTTTATTAAATTTTACCATATTGGCTCTTAATATTAGACAACAATGTTCACAATCTTTTTAGGAACGATAATCACTTTCTTGATGGGTTTGCCTTCAATCCATTTAATTGCGTTTTCGGATGCAAGGACTTTTTCCTGTATGGTATTATTGTCTGCATCTGCTGCAAATTCCATGTTGAATCGCGCTTTACCATTGAAAGAGATTGTATAGTTCACAACATCTTCTTTTAGATATTCTTCATTTAATTCTGGCCATTGTGCATCACAAACAGAGGTTGTATTACCCAATGTCTCCCACAACTCTTCACTGATGTGAGGAGCAAATGGTGCCAACAAGATAACCAGGTTGTTGAGAATCTCTTTTTTGCTGCATTTCAAGGAAGAGAGCTCGTTTACACAAATCATAAATGCACTGACTGAAGTGTTGTATGAGAACATCTCAATATCAGCTGATACTTTCTTAATCAGTTTATGAATTGCTTTCAGTTCTTCTTTGGTTGCAGGTTCATCTTTAACTTGGAATTCTCCGGTTTTGCTATAGAATAGATGCCAGAATTTGCGGATGAAACGGTAAACACCGTCAATGCCGTTAGTGTCCCATGGCTTGGATTGTTCAACAGGACCTAAGAACATCTCATACAATCTGAGTGTATCTGCACCATATTTTTCAACAATCATATCTGGATTTACCACGTTGAACATCGATTTACTCATCTTTTCAACAGCCCAACCACAGATGTACTTGCCATCTTCAAGAATGAATTCCGCAGTTTTGTATTCCGGATTCCAATTTTTGAATGCTTCCAGGTCAAGAATATCATTACTTACAATATTTACATCTACGTGCAACGGAGTTACATCGTACTGATCTTTTAAGTTGAGCGATACAAATGTATTGGTATCTTTAATTCGATAAACAAAATTACTTCTTCCCTGAATCATTCCCTGGTTAATCAGCTTCTGGAAAGGTTCTTCTTTAATAGAAACGCCGATATCATGCAGAAATTTATTCCAGAAACGAGAATAAATCAAGTGACCGGTAGCATGCTCGGTTCCTCCTACATAAAGATCCACATTTTGCCAGTATGCATTTGCCTTAGATGATACCAGTGCTTCGCAATTGTGCGGATCCATATAACGTAGATAGTAGGCGCTTGATCCTGCAAATCCCGGCATTGTATTCAGTTCAAGAGGATACCCTTCTTCAGTTTTCCAGTTTGTTGCACGACCCAGTGGTGGTTCTCCTGTTTCTGTTGGAAGGAATTTGTCTACCTCAGGAAGTTCCAATGGAAGCTTGTCTTCATCAAGCATATAAGGCATTCCTTCTTTGTAGTATACCGGGAATGGTTCACCCCAGTAACGCTGACGTGAGAAGATTGCATCACGAAGACGGTAGTTGACCTTCACTTTACCCAGGTTATTTTCCTTTATGTATTCTTTGGTTTTGGCAATAGCTTCCTTGATAGTCAGTCCGTTAAGTACCAATCCGCCTTCGATTGCATTTTCGGGACTTGGAGAGTTAATCATGATTCCTTCCTTGGCATCAAAGCTATCTTCAGAAACATCGCAGCCTTCAATCAACGGACGGATTTCCAGTCCGAAATGTTTAGCAAATGCATAGTCACGACTATCGTGTGCCGGTACTGCCATGATAGCTCCGGTACCATATCCAGCTAATACATAATCGCTGATCCATACCGGAATAGCTTCCTGGGTCAAAGGATTAATTGCATACGATCCGGAGAACACGCCGGTTACCCTACGGTCGGCAATACGTTCGCGTTCGGTTCTTTTCTTTGTAGCGTCCAGATAAGACTGAACTTCTGCTTTCTGCTTAACTGTGGTTAGTTTGCCCACCAGTTCGCTTTCAGGAGCAAGAACCATGAAGGTTACACCAAAAATTGTATCGGCACGGGTAGTAAAGATGGTGAATTCCATATCGGAATCTTTAACCTTAAATTGCATTTCGGCACCTTCACTCCTACCAATCCAGTTTTTCTGCGTCTCTTTCAACGAATCGGTCCAGTCTACAGTTTCCAGTCCATCGAGAAGACGTTGTGCATAAGCAGAAACACGCAAGCACCATTGACGCATTACTTTTTGAATAACCGGGTGACCACCACGTTCAGATACTCCATCAACAACTTCATCGTTTGCAAGTACAGTTCCAAGTGCCGGACACCAGTTTACCATTGTGTCTCCAAGGTAGGCAATGCGGTAGTTAAGCAGGATACTTTGTTGTTCTTTCTCACTTTTAGCCTTCCATTCTTCGGCTGTAAACGAAAGTTCTTCGCCACAGGCAGCATTCAACCCTTCAGTACCGAGGGTTTCAAATCTATTGATCAGTTCGGTTATTGGAGCTGCTTTTTTTGCATCGTTATCGTAATAGTGTTTAAACATTTGCTGGAAAGCCCACTGTGTCCATTTATAATAATCCGGTTCACAGGTACGTATCTCTCTACTCCAGTCGAATGAAAAACCAATTTTATCTAATTGCTCACGATAACGGTTGATGTTATTTACAGTTGTTATTGCAGGGTGTTGTCCGGTTTGGATGGCGTATTGCTCAGCCGGCAATCCATAAGCGTCATATCCCATCGGATTCAGTACATTGAATCCCTGTAGACGCTTGTAACGGGCATAAATATCAGATGCGATGTATCCTAGCGGATGTCCAACATGTAATCCTGCTCCCGAAGGATAAGGAAACATGTTTAGTACATAAAACTTTTTCTTTGATTCATCTTCAGTTACCTGATAGGTTTTTTGGTCAGCCCATCGTTTTTGCCATTTCTTCTCAATCTCCCTGAAATTATATTCCATAGCGAACTCTTTTTATCTTAATGTGTTAATTAATTACGTAATGAAGTTATTTAGTGGACAAAGATAATGAAAGATAAGCTTATTTGGCTCTACTTTTTTTAAATTCTTATTGATTTTCTGAATAATGAAATAGGGTTTTTAATTCTCTTGTACAGGAAAGTAACCAATCTATGTTCAAGTAGATAAATCCCTTATTAATATTAAAGATGAATTGGTAACTATATATACTATTCTTAATGATAACTTCTGGTAGCTATCATGAATGAAAGCTGAATTTTAATCTTTGTATTCAACCCAAAAGCCTTGATATTATGAAAGCAATAACTCTTTATCTTGGTAGGAAATACCGGCTATTTTGGGTAGTCGTACTTTTCCTCTCTTGCATCCTTCTTTTTGCAATCATTAAGGAGTTAATTTTAATGGTTTATCTTTATCTGTTTCTGTTGTTTCCACTCCTTTTTTATGCATTTTCGAAGGGAATCGGAAAAATTAGATTGCTGGAAGATGTGATCCAAATCTATAATCTATTTGCTCTGCCCAAGTCAAAAATATGCCTGAACGACCTTAAAGGATTCGAATTTATGAGAGACTACTATTATTCTGTTCCAAAAGGTAGAGGAAAATATATTGGGATAAGTGGACCCACTGTGATGATATTTCATTTTAAAGATGGAAAACGTAAGGCTTTTTCCCTATTTGGTTTTCATGATATAAAGATAATTCTGACTTATTTACATGATAATAATATCCAATTTCTTAATTACAAACCAATCACTCCAATTGATACGAAAGTTAAGGTTTCTATCTACCAGAAATCGGGTATGCAAGCATTTTTTACAATTATTTCCCCTTTAATTATTCTGGGTGCAATTATAATTTTTATGGTTTACAGTTTTATTGTTTATCATAATGAAACAACTTTTCATCTGCTGTTATGTTTTCTTCCTTTATTGTTATATTTTATATATACCTACTGGGAACGTATGTATTACCTGAAAATGAAAGATGAATCGTTTACTATTCGAAACCTGCTTGGAAGAAAGAGCTGGGGATTTAAATACGATGATACAATGAAGGTATCTTTTGGTTCGAGTTTAGGGAAGGGGGCTTTTCTTTACCTTGAAATACTTGATAAAAATTTTAAATACTACCAATTTCCACTTGATATGCTCCCCAAAAAGGATATAAAAGAAATTGTTAATATTTTCAAAGAAAAAGGGGTAGATGCAACTGCTGAATGTTATTAGGGACTTTAAAGATTAAATAATTGTTCAATTTTTAAGTTTTTGGCGACCAGATTTCTTCTTAAAAGAACTATATTTGCGTTTATTATTCACTAAAATAAGAGGAATTTACCGTGGCAAATGATATAGTTCTTACCCCAATGATGAAACAGTTTCTGGACCTAAAAGCCAAACATCCGGATGCGGTGATGCTTTTTCGTTGTGGAGACTTTTACGAAACATATTCTGAAGATGCTATCATCGCTTCTGAAATATTGGGGATTACACTGACCAAAAGAGCAAACGGACAAGCTAAAACAATTGAGATGGCGGGATTCCCCCATCATGCTTTGGATACATACTTACCTAAACTGATTAGAGCTGGCAAGAGAGTTGCAATTTGTGACCAGCTCGAGGATCCTAAAACAACAAAAAAACTGGTGAAACGAGGAATTACCGAATTGGTGACTCCTGGAGTTTCTATTAACGATAATATTCTAAATTACAACGAGAATAATTTTTTGGCTGCAGTTCATTTTGGAAAGAATGAATGTGGGATAGCTTTTTTGGATATTTCTACGGGGGAGTTTCTTACAGCAGAAGGACCTTTTGATTATGTAGATAAACTGTTGAATAATTTTGCTCCGAAAGAAGTTCTTTTCGAACGTAGCAAAAGGGGGATGTTTGAAGGTAACTTTGGAAATAAATTCTTCACTTTTGAATTAGAAGACTGGGCCTTTACCGAAACAAGTGCCCGTGAAAGATTACTCAAGCATTTTGAAACAAGTAGCCTTAAAGGATTTGGGGTGGAACATCTCAAGTACGGAATTGTAGCGTCTGGAGCAATTCTTCAATATCTGGACATGACCCAGCATACTCAGATTGGCCACATTACATCACTTTCGCGAATTGAAGAAGACAGATATGTGCGTTTGGATAAATATACCGTTCGCAATCTTGAATTGATATCAAGTATGAATGACGGAGGGAAAAGCCTGTTGAATGTGATTGATAGAACAATTAGTCCGATGGGTGCCCGAATGTTAAAACGTTGGATAGTCTTTCCCCTGAAAGATGAAAAGCCAATCAATGACCGACTGAATGTTGTGGAATATTTTTTCCGTCATCCTGAGTTCAAGGAACTGATTGAAGAACAATTACATTTAATAGGCGATTTGGAACGAATCATCTCGAAAGTGGCTGTCGGAAGGGTATCTCCAAGAGAGGTTGTTCAGTTGAAAGTTGCATTAAGAGCAATAGAACCCATAAAAGAGGCATGTTTATCGGCCGATAATCAGAGTCTGAGTAGGATAGGGGAGCAGCTTAATCTCTGTATTTCCATTCGAGAAAAGATTGAGGGGGAGATAAATAATGATCCGCCTCTACTGATCAATAAAGGCGGAGTAATTAAGAGCGGTGTGAATTCAGAGCTTGATGAGTTGCGAAAAATTGCCTTTTCAGGAAAAGATTACTTGTTGCAGATTCAGCAACGCGAGAGTGAATTAACAGGAATTCCCAGTCTGAAAATTGCTTATAACAACGTTTTCGGTTACTTTATTGAAGTTAGAAATACCCATAAAGATAAGGTGCCGCAAGAATGGATCCGAAAACAAACCTTAGTCAATGCGGAGCGTTATATTACTCAGGAACTTAAAGAATATGAAGAGAAAATATTAGGAGCCGAAGATAAAATCCTGGTTCTCGAAACCCGTATTTATAACGATCTGGTGCTTTCTTTGAATGAATATATTCCGGCAATCCAAATTAACGCCAATCAAATTGCCCGGATAGATTGTCTTTTGTCCTTTGCTAATGTTGCAGCTGAAAACAAATACATTCGACCTGTCATTGAAGATAACGATGTGCTTGAAATTAAACAGGGAAGACATCCTGTGATTGAAAAGCAACTTCCTGTAGGCGAGAAATATATTGCCAACAATGTGACGATTGACACGGAACATCAGCAGATAATCATTATCACAGGACCGAATATGGCCGGTAAATCAGCTTTGCTTCGGCAGACTGCCCTTATTACGCTATTGGCTCAGATAGGTAGTTTTGTGCCAGCTGAAAGTGCTCATGTAGGGTTGGTAGACAAAATATTCACCCGAGTTGGGGCAAGTGATAATATTTCGGTAGGTGAATCTACATTCATGGTCGAGATGAATGAAGCATCCGATATTCTGAATAATATATCCCCACGAAGCCTTGTCCTGTTTGACGAACTTGGTCGTGGAACATCCACCTACGACGGTATCTCTATTGCCTGGGCAATTGTTGAGTACATTCACGAGCATCCTAAAGCAAGAGCTCGTACTCTCTTTGCTACTCATTACCATGAGCTCAATGAAATGGAGAAGTCCTTTAAACGGATAAAGAATTATAATGTTTCAGTGAAGGAAATTGATAATAAAGTGATATTCCTACGTAAACTTGAACGGGGTGGGAGCGAGCACTCCTTTGGTATTCATGTGGCGAAAATGGCAGGTATGCCCAAAAGTATTGTGAAGCGATCTAATGATATCCTTCATAAGCTGGAATCGGATAACCGCAAGAAGGGGATTTCGGGCAAGCATCTCTCGGAGGTTGGCGAGAACAGGGAAGGGATGCAGCTTAGTTTCTTCCAGCTGGACGACCCCGTACTTTGTCAGATCAGGGATGAGATCTTAAATCTGGATGTAAATAATCTAACACCTATTGAGGCACTGAATAAACTAAACGACATTAAGAAAATTGTCAAAGGGAAATAGCTTAGATTGCTAATATACAAACCATGAAAAAACACATTGCTTTAGTTTTTGCATCATTATTTATTGCTGTTTCTGCACTGAAAGCCCAGGAGCAGTGTCCGCAGGTAATTCCTTCTTTGAAAGAGTGGAAAGGGGGGAGTGGAAAACTCCTCCTGAAGAAAAAAGGAAGATTGGTGGTGCAGCCGGAATACAGAACAAAGCTTGCTTCCGGTGTGGAACAATTCAAGACCGATCTGCTCGAAATGTCGGGAATGAAATATGAGGTTAAATATGGCAAACCTGCCAAGGGCGATATCTATTTCACACTGAACACAGCCGATAAGTCACTGGGAGAGGAGGGGTATAAGATCAACATAGAGGATTATGTACGAGTGGAAGCACCAACCAAGAAAGGAGCGTTCTGGGCGACAAGAACCCTGCTTCAGATGATTCTGACCGGTGGAACGAATTTCCCGAAAGGGGAGATAAGGGATTTTCCAGACTATCCCAGAAGGGGATTCATGCTTGACTGCGGACGTAAGTTTTTTCCCATGAAATACCTGAAAGACTACGTGCGTATCCTCTCTTTCTATAAAATGAACGAGTTTCAGATTCACTTGAACGACAACGGTTTCGTTGAGTTCTTCGACAACGACTGGAACAAAACTTATTCGGCATTCCGTCTTGAAAGCACTAAGTTTCCGGGGCTGACAGCTAAGGATGGCTCCTATTCCAAGAAAGAGTTTACGGAGCTTCAGCAGGAAGCGGCGGATTTTGGAGTGAACATCATCCCCGAAATAGACATTCCGGCCCATTCACTGGCGTTCACTCAGTATAAACCGGGGATAGGGAGCAAAGAGTATGGAATGGATCACCTGGATCTTTATAACCCTGAGACCTACAAATTCTGCGATGCCTTGATTGATGAGTACATCGGCGGAGATAATCCCGTATTCATAGGGAAAGACTTCCATATCGGCACCGATGAATACAACAAAAAGGAGGCGGAGAAATACCGCTATTTTACTGATAGGTACCTTAAGCTGGTAGAATCCTATCATAAGCAGCCACGCATGTGGGGAGGCTTGAAATGGCTTCCCGGCAAGACTCCCGTCAAGTCGAAAGGGGTTATTGTCAACGCCTGGTCCATTGACTGGGTAGACCCCATTGTTTCATTGAAGGATGGATATGAATTAATAAATACTTGTGACACTTATCTCTATATTGTTCCGGGTGCAGGTTACTATCAGGATTTCCTTAATACAGAATGGATATATAAAAACTGGAGCGTTGCCAAGATTAATCGTGAGGTGACATTGCCGAAAGATCAACCAGGACTGACGGGTGCGATGTTTGCTGTTTGGAATGATCACTGCGGCAATGGAATTTCTCAGAAGGATGTCCATTTGCGTACAATGCCCGCTTTGCAGACTCTTGCTCAGAAAATGTGGAACGATGGAGGCAAACCGGCTGAATTTGCCGATTTTGAACAGATACGTAAAAGAATGATTGAAGCACCGGGGGTTAATCTGGCTGGAAAGATTGAAAGCAAATCGGATGTGGCCTTAAAGTACGATGTTATTTCTCCAAAAAGCAAAGACCTCTCTGAGAATGGGTTTAATATTAAGAAACGGAGAGACGGGATTATTGAAACACCGATTTATGAGGTAGGTTATCCATATTCCGTTGAATTTGATCTTAATCTGTCGGCTGACAGCCCGAAAGATGCAATCCTTTTTGCCAATGATTACGTAAAGGTGTATGCAAACTGGAATAGCACCGGTAAGATTGCCTTTTCTCGCGAAGGGTATACCTTCACCTTCGAGAGTGCGATTCCAACCAATGAGTGGGTGAAAATCGGCATCGCAGGCAATGTAAAGGGCATGACGCTTTACATAAACGGCAAGCAGGTAGAGGATTTGACTGCACAGAAAAGAGTGTGTTCGAAGTTAAATGGTGGTTCAAGTACCATGTATTATCACTTCACCAGCTTCTTCCCGCTTCAGTTTATCGTCGATAAATTGACCGGATTCAAAGGTGAGATGAAGAATCTGGAGGTCAGACAGCTGAAGCAATAGGTCTTCCTCTTTAGAAATGGATGAAGTGGGTGGCATCGGTGTGATCTTCTACTTCGGAATAATGGGATGTGTGATAGAAACTGCAAAACAGGATTTATCAGGCGCATTATCTCTACTTCAGAATAATGAGAAGTCCCGTAAAATTGCGCGGCAAATGAAAGCAGCATTCCGTTGAAATAGGTCTGTATCTATCTAATATACAGGCCTGCTGGCGGAACCAAACGCACTCCCCGAAAATCTTACGCCTTGAATTTAAAATCTGCCGCCATGTTTTGCTCAAACTCTCGTTATGTTTTTCCAATCTATCGCCATGTTTTGCTCGTTCCTTTAGCATGTATTGCTTAATCTTACTTTATGTCCTGCCTACTTCCTACCATGTTTTACCCGATCTTTCACTATGATTATCACGATCTTTAGGTATATATTCACCGATCTTTGGGCATGTTTGACTCAATCTTTAAGCATGTATTTCCCGTTCTTTCCTTATGTTTTATTTTCATGAAGCATAAAAATTCCAACCTTTGACTAGATTGAACTTGCAGTTACCTGGGTTATTGCCAAAACCGATGGGTGATATTCCGGCGACTTCCACTCTAAAGCCAATTAGCTTTTAAGTTTTGCTGAAACTGATTCGCGGCATTCAATCAAATAAAGTTTTAGCTATTATAGATTCATTATCGTTATTGCCGGAACCTATGGGCGAGATTCTACCGGTTTCTGGGTTAACCCGATATTATATTGCAATACGGACCGCTTTTAGCAGCATTATTCCCCCTTCGATAGGTCAAGCCACCGTTTTTCTTTCCATGCATGCAAGGGTTAAAGGAGTAATCTGTCAATATATCGATGAATTTACCTGAATTTTATGTTATATATCTTTATTTGAATACATTATATTTTACATCAAATTACAGTGTGATTAAATCTCATTATATCAAATGATTACGTTATACATAAGTGTGAATTTAAATAGTTAACCCGTTTATTGCACTATATATAGCCCATTTTATGTAAATATGGATTATTTTGCATAAAAAATGGTCAAAAAACAATGTGTCATAATGTGTTGAAAATCAGGGATGAAACATATTTTAACTCTCATTTTGGGGGCGAACAAGAAATACTTCGCCTTGTTTTCTGTCCTACTATTTTATTTTTATGACTAGATGATTGATAATGAGCCACGGGGGATTTAAACTAGCCCCCTATATATACAAAAATATGGTATAGTTTCCCGTGGATTTATTTTCAACAGGATGCCGGTGTTTTCAGAACCGACTTTTTGAGCTGTACTAAGAGAGGATGCAAAACAAACGAGGGTGAAATCGCATTTGCGAAACACCCTCGTTTGTTGTATGATGAAATAATTTATTTAATTGTAACGCTTAAAGGTGAACGTGCTTTCTGTGCAAATTCATCTACATATTTAAACCAGTCGGCCGAGCTCTTGAATCCCCATTTGCTCCAACCTGCACCGAAGTAATAAATAAATTCCGAACCAGCTTCGTAATCGCTGATAGCCATCACGTGTCCGTTTGCCCCATCTTTTATTTTTGTGGCTTCAGCGCCTTTAAACAGTTGTACTTTGGTCTCTTTTACATTGGCGGGAAATACAGCTCCTACGTAGATTTGCCCGTTTACTGGATCTTTCGGATCAGCATAGGCAATATATCCTTTACTTGCCGACATTGCGTAATCGTTGCTTCCTTTGTGGATTACAATTCCAGTTGCTAGAGGTAATATCTCTTTGATTTTACTATAAGAAACAGCAATTTTATTCATCTGTGAACCAGCATCCAGAGAAATGATGCGGGTTTCAACCACGGAGCTATCTCCTTTGATGGTTATAGGGTTGTAGGTAAGTTTCACCGTAAATCTTAATGGACCATTATCAAGTACCTCTTGTTTTGCATAACAATATGGATAAACCAATGTGCTATCAATCAGAAAGGCAGATGTTCCGGCTCCCAAAGTTGGTCCCACTTTATAAAAGTCGAGTCCGTTTCCGTGGTCCACATGGTAAGTAGAGGCTTCCCTCAACGCTTTTGCTGCAGCAGGATCTGTTTTTTCAAGGCTTTTTATCTTTTCCACGGTGTTTTTGTCCAGTTCTTTGGCATATCTTGCTTCCACAACAGGCTGTTCACATCGTTTTACCCAGATATCAAAGCCAAAAGCTTTTTCGCCTGTTGCTTGAAGTGCTGGTCCATAGGTACGAAAAGCTATACGGTCATTTTCCCAAGCAACATCATCCAACCGTTCGGGGTATTGTTTTCCGCATGTAATTGTGTTGAAGGTGTTTGGAGAACCTATTTTGATAGTATAATCTTCTGATGAATTCGCTTTCACCGTAGTAGGAAATACTAGGTTTCCATCATAAGTAACCTGATAGGGAAGTTGCTGATTGTATTTATCCAAAACCACAACTTGATCTGTTTTTGAAAGGCTAAGCTTTGCATTAATATCATTCATGGAAACTTCCACCATCTCTTTAGCGCGGTCTAGTGAAGAGGTATTTGATACCTTGACACTGATGCTTTTTGAGCCTGAGCATGAGATTGCCATGCATGAGGCAAAAAGCAGGAATAGTATTTTTTTCATTCTTGATTATTTGAGGTGAAAAAAGGGGGTGCCGATGCAGGCACTATTAAAGTGTTACATCGGCACATAGGTTGGTTTTTTATTTTATTTAGGTTGTTTGCCTATATAAGCCAGAATACCACCATCCACATACAGAACGTGTCCATTAACAAAATTGGATGCGTCAGAAGCTAAGAATACGGCTGGCCCCATTAAATCTTCAGGGGTTCCCCAACGAGCAGCCGGAGTCTTGGAAATGATGAATTCGTTGAAAGGATGTCCCGGAGTACGAATCGGAGCAGTCTGAGGTGTTTCAATATATCCTGGACCAAGGCCATTACATTGGATGTTATATTCACCATATTCAGAAGCAATGTTGCGAGTCAACATCTTCAAACCACCCTTAGCAGCTGCATAGGCAGATACTGTTTCACGTCCAAGTTCACTCATCATAGAGCAGATGTTGATAATCTTACCATGACCTTTCTTAATCATTGATGGGATAACAGCTTTTGATACAATGAATGGACCATTCAAGTCGATATCGATAACCTGGCGGAAATCTTTAGCACTCATCTCAATCATTGGAATACGTTTGATGATTCCTGCATTGTTAACCAAGATATCAATAACGCCAACTTCTTTTTCAATCTGTGCTACTAAAGCATTTACTGCGTCTTCGTCAGTCACGTCGCATATATATCCGTGCGCTTTGATGCCTTCTGCTTCGTAAGCAGCCAGACCTTTATTTACTAATTCCTGATTGATGTCGTTGAAAACAATTGTGGCACCGGCTTCTGCGAAACCTTTTGCCAAGGCAAAACCAATTCCATAGGATGCACCTGTTACAAGTGCTATTTTACCTTCTAATGAAAAATTAACCATTGTCTTATAGTTTTTAAGTTATTATTTAAGATCAGTAATTGCAGAGAAGTCCTGATCACCATAATCGAGGTTTTCACCTCCCATTCCCCAGATAAATGTATAGTTGTGCGTAGCTGCTGCCGAGTGGATTGACCATTCGGGAGAGAGTACAGCCTGATCACCTTTCATCCAGATGTGACGGGTTTCGTCTACTTCGCCCATGAAATGGCATACTGCCTGATCTTCAGGAACTTCAAAGTAGAAGTACGCTTCCATACGACGTGAATGAACATGAGCTGGCATGGTGTTCCATACACTTCCCGGTGCTAACTCGGTCATACCCATCTGTATCTGGCAGGTTGGTAATACCTGGTTAACAATCATCTTGTTGATGTTACGGTGGTTTGATCCTTCTAGAGAGCCCATTTCGGCTACAACCGCATCTTGTTTAGTTACCTTTTTATCAGGATAATTTCTGTGTGCGGTCAGTGAGTTGAAATAGAATTTTGCAGGATTGTTAGAATCTTTGCTTTCAAAATAGACTTCGCGGTCACCAGAACCCAGATAAAGCGCCTCTTTATAGTTTAGCTCAAACTGAGTGTCACCTACCTTTACAATACCCGGGCCTCCTACATTATACATACCAATTTCACGGTTACGTAAAAATATAGGTTGTTTTAATGGATCGATAGCTTCCAGTTTTAAGGTTTCGCCGCAAGGCATCGCACCACCCACAACCATACGGTCGTACATGGAATATACCATATTTACTTCATTCGGAGTAAAAACTTTTTCGATTAAGAAATCTCTGCGAATTCTTTTTGTATCGTAGCTTTTCGCATCTTCAGGATGCGCTGCATAGCGAATTTCATAATTTGTTTTCATCTTTATAGATTTTAAGCAGTTTAGTTAATTGACTACGCCACAAAGTTATGAAAAGTATCATTTCTTCAGGTGGCAAAATCGTTCTTATTAGGTGGTAATATTGTTCCAAATTACATTAATAGTAACTTTTATCATTTATAACTTTGATAGGCTAGCCTTCGTTGTTCCCTTTTCATTTAGAAGCCTGAATGTTCTTCTACATTTTCTGTGGCATCATCTCCACGTTTTTTCTCACCAGTATAATTCCATTCAATCGTATCTTCGTAACTCTTGCCATTTTTTACCGAAACAGCTTTAAGTGTATTCTTTCCATTGGCTAACGTTACCTTATCGAATATATAATGTACAGGGGTATATCCTTGCTTTATTCCTGTCAGCTCCTTTCCGTTTAAGTATACCTTAGGCGCACCAACATTTGAGTAAACTGTAACTAATGTAACTTGCTTCTCGCGATTGGTGTTTCTTCTTTGGGTAAGATATAAAACAGGCTCTTTGCTCCAGTTGGCCTTATACCAGAAATAAGAATCCTTTTTTATTTTTCGGTCGAAAGTGACCAACCCTTTCAGGTTTCTTGCCGGAACTCCTCCTCGTGTCCACATTGGAACAGCAAAGTCGAACATATTCCATAAGTACGAAGCGATAATATAGGGGTGGTTAGCAATCACACTCCATTGGTACTCGTGTGTTTTTGTTTGAAAAGTTTCAGGATAAAATGGATCGCTCCAGTTTAAAGACTCATCTAAATATTCGGTTTGATGTGCAATATTAGCATCTGCTCCATATTCTGATAACATCAGTTTCTGGTAGGGATACTTCTTTTCCATTTCTTTCACCCAAGGTTTAATATCACCTATTTTCTTCTCATACCAACCAAAATAACGATTCATACCTTGTATATCAGCATTCATGTTTACGGGATGTTCAGCATGTCCATATCCATTCACAGAAACGGTAAAACGATCAGGGTCTTCAGTCTTGGCTAAATCGTGCAAGGATTGTGTTAGAGAACTTGTGTATTCGTGAGGTTGATAAACCTCATTATGCAATCCCCAAACATAAATGGAAGGATGGTTAAAGCTCTGACGAATCATTTCCCGAAGCTGTGTCTGTGCATTCTCAGCTTCTTTTCCCGTTACCCTGTTCACAAAAGGAATCTCAGCCCAAATAATCAGTCCCAGACTATCGCAACGAGAATAAAGGTACTCAGACTGTTGATAGTGAGCAAATCGAACAGTTGTGGCTCCAATATCCATGATCATGGCAAGGTCAGAATCATGGTTTTCGTTCTTCAAGGCACTACCCAGTCCCCACCAGTCCTGATGACGGGTAACTCCGTACATTGGATATTTCTCACCATTTAGATAGAAGCCTTTGCCGGCAACAATCTCATACTTCCTTACCCCCAGAGGCTGTGCCACTTCGTCAATAACCTGTCCGTCTTTTATCAGACGAGAAACAACCTTATACAGATAGGGATCTTTTCTTCCCTGCCACAAATGAGGTTGTTTCATGATAAAAGCAGAGAAATAAGTCTGTGATCCTTGCGGTGTAAGATCGAACGACTGTGTATCGCTGGAGACCTTTTTTCCTGCTTGGTTGTAAATCGTATTTTCCAGCTTTAAGGAGACCGGCTGTAGAGTTGCATTGTCAAGCTTTACCTTCACTGTTATATCAGCCTGTTGCTTTGATACATTTTTCTGAGTAATGTATACTCCCGAAGAGGCGCAGTCGGTTACCGTGATATTATTTTTTTCTGTTATTATGAGCCAAACCGGACGATAGATTCCGCCATATACGCCAAACAGGCCATGATTCACAGGAATCACATCGGGACGTGCAGTATTGTCTGCCTTTACAATGATCTCATTGTTAGCCCCCGGCTTTATTGCAGTTCCTATCTCACAAGCAAAAGCCGAATATCCTCCCTTATGAGTCCCCACTAAATTTCCGTTTACATACACCTCGGAACAAGCTCCTACTCCTTCAAAGCGAAGAAAAACACGTTTCCCTTGAAGTGATTCGGGAAAGAAATATGTTTTCCTGTAATAGCCCACTCCTTCATAAAAGTCATTGCTTCTTACCTGCATATCCTTTGCATTCCAGGTATGAGGTATTTCCACTTTTTCCCATCCTGAATTCCATTTTTGAGCTGCTTGCATAGCCTCTGACGAAAATGGCCCCTTCTTAAACTGCCAATCAGTGTTGAAAGAAAGAACCTCTCGACCTTGCAAGGGGGGAGGTAATAGTAATATATAAAGAAGAATTGCCGATAATAAAAAAAATCTATTCATATGTTTATAATATTGATTTATGTTATAGAGTTGCCTCTGTACGTGTTCCGTTGGCTGAGACAGCGTATATTTTTAGATTTGAATAATTGTTTTGTAGATCAAATGTTGAGTAAGGTGAAACAAACACTAAGCTGTTGTTACTAAAGACCTCAAATGCTACGGCATTTTTCCAACCATTCATCGTAACTTTTGTTCCATTAATAGTTACTGTTCCTTTTGATACAGCATTGTTTAACTTAAACAAATCATAATTCGATTCACAAATATACTGAAAAGGAGCTACAGGTTTAGTAAGTCCTAATGCTTTAATTTCGGCTAAAGTTGTTTCTACCTCTTCTTGTGTAATGGTCATGTCTTTATTGCCATAGTCATTAATTGTAAGCTGAACTGGTTTTAATAGTCCCCAGGCCTGAAAAAAATCCGTCAAATCTTCACCAGCCATTTCACAACATAACTTCACGAAAGCCAATTGGCATTTTCCACTTGTTGAAGGATCGGCATTAACTCTAATTGCTTCATATATATCTTTATAAAAATCATTTTTACCTTTCACGCCTGCACAGTAAAGCTGTAACTGCCAGAATGGTACAAGCTTCTGAAAGAAAGCATTGTCACCGGCTGCACCATGAGCAATATGAGGTACCACAATCTCGTGAAGAGACTGTTCATATATACTGTTATACCTTTTATCATCTGCATTTTCCAGGCGGGCTTTATTGCCAAAGCACTTTTGAACATACAAAGAAAGTACATTATTAGAGACTTCAGTCATACCCGCCCATTTAAATCCCGGACGTGTTTGATGAATATGCCCCATTTCGTGAGCTGGCCCCCAAATGTCTCCTCCGGTCAGTTTATTGGGATCAAGAATCTTTGCCATTGTTGGTTCAGAGTATGCTGTGCGATAATCTGTAGCATACATATAACTATCTGTATAAACAATGTGGCAGTACAGATGATTCTTTATCACTCTTTTATATTTTTCTAGTCCCAGGAATCGTTGTTCAAATTTCACTATGGAATCATATGCCTGAATCAGGCGTAGGCCATCGGATGTATATTTTTTAAAACTCTCTACAGGGAAAGTCAGATGTGCATATGCACCCACAACATCCAAATACTTATCAGTTGTTTTATTAAGTATGTTTACCCAATCTTTAGCAGTATGCTTATCGGAGCGAAACACGCCATTTACCTTTCCCGTTGCTATGTGAATTTTAACTGGCTTTTCTATTCCTGTTGGAGTATAATACATTATATACGCTAACCCTTTATTGGCTGCCTTAAATACATTTACTCCTTCTGATAACTGGAAAACACTACCTCCGTATCCATTGTCCAAATCTTGAATAAGTAAACTGATATTTTGTGCGGTAGGACCTACCATAACTGTCATTTCTTCTCCTTCACTCACCGAAATACCTGTTGGGTTATCACGTAAACTATATGGCGATATTTTGCATTCAGCCGCCATAATCGTAGGGTCGGGATAAGGTTTATATTCTTGTATACGGTATTCCCGCGGATAGCTCCCTCTGAGCATGTGTTGAGCTATATTTTTATAAAAAGCATTTGATATGCTATCCACATTCTTCTGTTCGAATCCGGTTTTTAGCTCAGAACAAGTCATATCGGTAAAAATATTTAAAGGATTATATGAAGAACGACCTTTAACAAAGAATTCCATTTCACCACAAGAGGTAATCCCCGGTTTTTTATATCCCGGAATCTCGTTGATTGCAGAGTTTACCACGAATCGAACAGCTTTAACTTTCCTTAATCCGTCGGGGAAGTTTATTCGTGAAGCTGTTACAACTCCTTTAAAATCATAGACACCTACTTTTTTAAAAAGAGGTTCAGTTTCTGTTGATATCCACACCTCGAACTCTTTAAAGTTTCCTCTTACATCATTTTTTCGAGGATGGTAAACTAAATAATCAATTGTCGGGGTGTTATCAAAATTATACTCCAGAGTTGTAGGATAATCAACAGGATTACTCCAGTTGGAATGATAAAATGTGTCATATTTACCATCATAAGATAATTCTATTCCATTGCCTGGTTGGTAAGAAGATGCCTTTGCTCCTGATACAATTAGTTTTATATCTTCTTGTACACCTGGATTTCCTTGTGGAGAGTATTCTTCTGTTTCTGTAATTTTCGGGTTATCCGAATTTGAAGTTATATCATCCGAACATGAATTAAAAATGGATGCTTCAAAAATGAGTATAGCTGAAAATATGTATTTTTTCATAGAACTAAATCATCTAGTTAACATTCTTATAACTCAGCCATTCGGTAAATCTGATTACCGGCAAGCAGAAATGCCCCCACTCCAAAAACCTCTGTCATCTCTCTGGTTACTTTCTTAGGATCTGCTCCTACAGGCTGCACATATCCAAGTTTCCCATCTTCATCTACGGAAGACACAAGCGCTTTCCATCCTTTTATTACAATGGGGAGAAATACTTTTTTGTCCAGTATTCCTTCATTAACGCCATATGCCATTGCGTACACATTAAAAGTTGTGCAGCTTGTCTCAGGTGAAGGATATGAATCGGGGTCCAACAAACTTGCATGCCAAAAACCATCTTTATTTTGCAGCTCGGCAACTCGCGTACACAATTTTATGTAAAGTTCTTCGTAAAATTTGCGATTTTTATCCTTCTTAGGTAATTCTTGTAATATCTCCGTTAATCCACCCAGTACCCAGCCATTGCCGCGTCCCCAAAATATTTTTTTGCCATTTTCCTCTTTTTGAGTAAAATAATGCCAATCTCGGAAAAATAAATTCTCTTTCTTATCAAACAAATAATCATAAGTCGCCTTATATTCCTTGTTTAAAAACTTAATATACTTCTTATCACCTGTAAGTCTATACAATTTTGCATATACAGGTGGTGCCATAAATAATGCATCGCACCAGGTCCAACGTTCCAGTGTTTTAGGTTTACTATAATCTAATTCGAAAGATCCTTTAGATGGATGCTCCATTACCCATTCTGCCCGGGCTATCGTAGGAACAATCATTGCATTCTTTTTATATTTCCGGTATAAATCAATGTATATTTGCGAAATTGCAATATCGTCAGCATGGTACATCCGCTGGTCTACCTGCCAATAATTACGAGAGCCAATGCGCAGCAACCATTTATAGTAAGAAGAGTCCTGATCTTCTTCCTCTGCCATTTTTGCCCATTCTAGCATACCCAGATATAATGTTGCATTTGTCCAATTGATTTCACCGTGCTTTACCTCTTTTTGATGAGCAATCTGCCAGTCTGCAACTTTCTTTATTATGTTTTTAACCTCTGATTTTTTAAATGAGATTTGTGAAAACGTGGGGAGAGATGACGAAAAAATAATTCCTAAAAGTATAAATCTATAATTTATTTTCATTATTTCTATATTTATTATATTAAAGGTGGACACCCTTTAAAATCAAAGTATCCACCTTTATCTGTTTATTTCATTTTCAAGTTAATTAGAGTGGTCTAGCGGTGTTATGTTGTCTTCTGAACCACTATAGCCTTTGTTTTGATTAATATGCCCCTGAACATTTACTTTGATGGCATCTATAGGAATAGGCCACAGAACATGATATGGACTCATTGTATATTCGTTTCCTTTGGCTGTTTTAACCCCTTTATTATAGAAGTCAGAGTATTTGGAGATTTGATCAAAGAAAAAGTTATTTTCAGAGAATTTGTCCAAAGAATAAGTCTTGCCATTGTCAGCAACCTTGCCCGTTTGTGCATAAATATAAGCAATACGGGTCAGTTCTGTTTTACGAGGTTCTTCATAAAATAGCTCTCTTGCTCTTTCGTCCAGGATAGTTTTCATTGTCACTTCACTTGCGGTCAAAGGCCTGGCTTGAGCCCTTGCACGGATTTTATTTAGATCTGCTGCAGCTTCCTCTTTCATGCCTTTCCAGTAATAGGCCTCTGCTCTTAAAAGATAAGTTTCTGCCAGACGGAAAATATACCAATCGGCATGTCCCCCTCTCCAGTTAGCTTCTGTATCATCCGGCACATAGACTTTATAATGCGGCCATCCTACCCATGCTCGTATCGTATCTTTGCATAAATATTTCCCTTTTGCATCTGTTAGTTGAACAGGTTTGCCATACCACTGAGACTTTCCTTTTAAAGAAGGATTATTATAATTCAAGTCTGACATTTCCATCCAATTTCCTTTTGCATGACGAAGGTCGGTATTGTCCAAAGTCCAAATCATGTGTGTATGATACCATGTTGAACGTAGTGTACAGATTCCACGTCCATATTGTTTTAAATATGGATTTTTCACTTCATCGTTATCTACAAAACCCGCAAAACCATCCGGAGTCAAAAGATTATTTGTGGCTGAATACATAGGCAAGACCTGACGTTTTATTTCAAGTCCGGTTGCTGAACCACCTTCAGGTCCAAAACGATCGAGCACCATATAAAGCACCTCCTTATTGGCAGGTAGTGCTTTGTTCTCTGAACGGTGCAAATCCCAGATAACATTCTTTGTTGCATCATTCTTGTCAATGCCAAACCGTTCGGTCATTAAAGAGTGTACTCCATCATTAATCACTTTAGAAGTTGCATCGATGGCAGCATCAAACTCGCCTAAGGCTAAATCTATCTTAGCCAATAGGTGATAGGCTGCAGCTTGACTAACCATTCCTTTATTAACTTCTTTCTTCAAATATGGAGCAGTTCTTTCCAGGTCCTCTTTCATCATCCGAAGAATGACTTCTCGTTTGGTAGTGTAAAAATTATACCGGGGCTCTGTAATCTCCTCTGTGATTAAAGGAACATCGCCAAACTGATGAACCAAACGATAATAGCGATATGCACGATGAAAATAAGCTAGTCCTTCTACCTCTTTCCTTTGTTCTTCAGAGTCAAAAGTTGCAGTTTTGGAACGAGAAATAATGGTATTGGCATCTTTTATACCTTTATACATACTGTCCCAATAAAAACCACTTCTACCTGCATTGGCAGCTGTTGATAAATTGGCACTGGGAGTTATCTGGCGATTCAAATCCTGAGGAGGATTATTGGTGTCAGTCATTCCGTTAACGGCCACGTCGGAAAACACAAGTTCAGTGAGAAATGCTGGAGGTGCAGAAAATCCAGTAGGATAATAATCTATATAACGGACATCTCTATTCAACATATCTGTTGCCGTCTTTAATCCCCCATAAGAATTAAATGAGTTTTCGGGCGTAAAGAATGATAATGGCTTTGGCTCTAGCCAGTCGGTGCAGGCAGTTGTTAATGTCAATAAACCTAAGGCACAAACATATATCCCCTTTTTATCTAAAAATTTCATGACTTTCAATTTTTTATAATGTTAGGTTAATTCCAAAATAAACAATTCTTGGTGTATTGCTTCCACTATTTTCAGGATCTTCTCCTTTCCAGCTTGGTGCAATATATCCAACATTTCTCATTGTCAGGTTTACATTCAATCCCTCAATCTTAGCATTTTTCAACCACGCTTTTGGGAATATATATCCTACTGATATATTATCAAAACGGAGGAAGGAAGCTTTACTATAAACATTGAAATCGATTCCTGCCGGACGTGCAGCTTTTAAACGTGCATATTCATTTGTTGGATTATCTGGAGTCCAATAAGGAGTTTTTATCTGATTAGTCACATTCAATAATGCATTGTCGTTTTTTGCTCTGTTAAAAGAGGCATAATGACCAATATAAGAATATACACTGAATGATGCGGAAATATTCTTAAAGATAATAAACTCATTACGCATGTTCCAACGAACCTGTGGAGTGGTATGTCCCTGGAAGACCTTATCTTTATTATCGTATTTGTAGTTGCCATCCACATCCAGTACTTTCATGTCACCTGGCATTTGGCCATATTTTTTTGCTTCTTCAGCTTCATCAATCTGCCATACGCCAATCTGCTTATAACCCCATATTTCATCTAATGAACGGCCAATAAAGTACCCTTTTGAAATATCATCTGCTTCTTTCTGGCCAATCACATTTCCCGCTTCATCTTTTATGTCTTCTGTTAGGCCATATAGGTGCTTGATAGTATTTTTGTTATAAGCCAGATTGAAACTTGTATTCCAGTTGAAGTTATTTTCTTTTATATTTCTTGAATTTAATGAAAGTTCGAAACCTTTATTTTGTACTTCACCAATATTGCTAATTACATTTGTATAACCTGTAATACTTGGTAAAATTCGGGCATTTAACAAGTCTGATGTGCTTTTAATATATACATCGAGGCTACCTGATAAACGACCATTAAACAGGGCAAAATCTAATCCTGCATTATATGCAGTAACCGATTCCCATTTTAAATTAGGATTAGCCATATTGGATGCATAGAAACTATTTACGTTAATAAGATCTCCGGTAAGATAATCACAATAGTAGTATTTTCGAGGATCCAATCTCATTAAAGCTTCATAGGCCCCAATATCCCGGTTACCATTCTTTCCCCAAGAAAGTCTTAGTTTTCCATATTCAACGAATGTGTTTTTAGGGAAAAAATTCTCTTCTGAAAAAACCCATCCCAATGCAAGGGCCGGGAATGTTGCTCTGGGATTATTCATCCCAAAAGCAGAATAACCATCGCGCCTAACTGTTGCTGTTATCAGATATCTTTTGTCATATACATAGTGAAACCTTCCCATATATGCATCAGCAGTTCGATAACTATCATTGCTATTCACTGTTGGTTGAGTTCCATATCCAATTCCGCCGTATCCCAAATTATCACTTGGCTCAAATAATTTGTTGGTCATTTCATTATTCCAGCGTTGAAACTTCTCACAATTGGCAAGCAATGTCACATCAAAAGCATGTTTTCCAAACTCCTTGTTCCACTTCAGCATGTTATCCGATTGCCAGAAAAAGTCTTTTGTCTGCTCGCGGGTGACATTACCTTTGTCCTTTGCCCATGCAGGATGTTCTGAAGATTGATGATTCAGATAGTTTGTCCATTCAAAGCGAGGAGAATATGTTGTTTGTACGGATAAACCAAAAGGCAGGTTTACTTTGAGATACATTGAAGCATTGATATTATTTATATCATTGATTCTCTTTGTATAAACAGCATCTATTAAAGGATTGTATCCATTTAAATTGTCATTAGGATATAATTTATATTTTCCATTCTCATCATATACATTTCCATAAGGAGAACAACTCTGATATCCCCCTACGCTTATATATCCCTCGTTACGAGCAGTGAACTGAGCATTTACGCCATATGTAATATACTTCTGTGCTTTGCTTTCCAAGTTAAAACGAGCCCGCACCGCATCAAATCCACCGCCTTTTAAATTATTCTCATTTTTTATATAATTTAGAGAAGAATAATACGACATCTCTTCTTTGTTTCCTGCCACGCTTACAGTATAATCTTGTCGAAGAGCTGCATTATTATAAGTCAGTTTTTCCCAATCGGTTACATTGCCAGCCTTATAATTCTCAATTTCGATGTTTGACATCTCTAAACGAGACAGCCAAATGGCAGTGGGATCTCCCGAAGCACCATCCATCCATGTCGATAATTCGCTACCCGATAAAGCTGTCGGGTCAGAGAAATATCCTTTAGGTTTAGATGGATACATACTCTCTTCTACAGCTTGGCGGTAGTTCACATATTCTTTTCCTTTATAGACTTCCGGAAGCGAGTTTTTGAAAGCTACTCCAAGCGTAGCACTAAAGTTTATAACAGGTTTCTTTCCTCTTGTCCCTTTTTTTGTTGTAATAAGGACTACACCATTTGATGCTTTTGCTCCATAGACAGCAGCAGAACTGGCATCTTTGAGCACATCTATTTGCTCAATATCACTAGGATTAATATCTGTTATTTCTCCAGGATAAATTACTCCATCTAGAACAATAAGAGGAGATGTTCCGGCAGACATAGAACCTTTTCCGCGAAGTAACATACTAGTATTTCCCTTTGAATCGGTAGCCATCCCTACAGCCAGTCCGGCAACGCCGGTTCTGAGCATATCTTGAATTGTTTTTGGCTGATCCTTTTCAAGTTGTTCTACTTTTAAAGTGTTGACAGCTCCGGTTAGGTCTTTTTTCTTCATGGTACCATATCCCACCACTACTACCTCATCAAGTGTTTTAGTATTCTCAACTAATTTAATGATAGCGGTAGCACTTGCTTTAACAGTTTTTGTTTGATAACCAATATAAGAGATGCGCAGATTTGAACCATGCTGAGCAAATAAAGAAAAATTTCCGTCTATATCTGTTATAGTTCCTTTTTTTGTTCCCTCAATCAAAATATTTGCTCCAATAATAGGCATACCTGCTTCATCAACAATGGTACCTTTAATATTGGCATCTTTGTCTGTAGTGTTTTCTGTGATTTTTTTGTTTTTTGGAAACAAAGCTATCTGAGAATTTGTAACTTCAAAATCCAGATCGGTTGATTTTAACATCAATTCTATCGCTTTTTTTAATGAAGTGTTTTTGGCTGATAGAGTAACTCTTTGTTTTACGTTTGTCTTATTTACATCATAAAAAAAAGTATATCCACTACTTTTTTCAATCTGTGTCATTGCCTCTGCAAGAGTAATATTAGAAAAAGATAAATTAATTCGTTTTTCTGCAACTTGAGCCGACAAGCTCAGCACAGAAAATAATAGCAAGAAGGTTGCTATATATTTCTTTAAATTCATATTTTTGTATGTTTATAAATTTAACATTAAGTTGTAAGGAGCAAGAACCTGTCAAATTCAATCGCTTACTACTTTGTTAATTGATTCTCATGGCACGGGTTATTCTATAATCCGTGCTTTTTTTAGTGTGTGTGGTTTTGTTGTGTTTTACATAGTATTATTTTATTTTTAAGGTTTAACATCTATTTTTCTAGAAATATTCACACTGTTATTTTCATCAAATCGATATTCTATGGCATTAATACGCGCCATAATCCTGAGTACTTCTTCTAAAGGTTCATTCTGTAACGTGAATGTATAATATTGTTTTTGTGATAAAGCAGGATCGATTTTAATATTGACGCCATACCATCTTGATAGAAAACGACAAATTTCCTCAAGTGATTTGTTTTTGAATATAATTTTGTCATTCGCCCATGATTTAACAAACTCAACATTGCCTTTTCGTATGGATAGTTGATTTCTTTTTTTTGAAAATGTAGCTATTTCGCCAGGATAAAGTGCTCTGTTTTCTGTAGCTGTTTTTAAAGAAACGGCTCCATTTACAAGACTTACAAAAATATTTTCATTATTTGGAAGTGCTTCTACATCGAACTTAGTACCATGTACTATAATTTCGACTCCATCAGTTTTTACTATAAATGGTCTTTTCTTATCTTTTGTTACATCAAAATAAGCTTCACCAGTTATTTTTACACTCCTATCAGTCTCTCTAAAATCTGTTTCATAAGAAAGAGTTGTATTTGAATTAAGCCACACAACTGTTCCATCAGGGAGTGTTATTTTTGATTTACCACCTAATGTAGAATATGTTTGAGTTGTAATCCTGGAGTCATGAAAAGATTTTGTGATCAGGAAAGATGCAGTAATGAAAACAGCCAGTATAACACATGCTACCGCTGAATACCGATAAATAGAAGTAATTGGAATGAATTTTCTTGAGGTCTTCTTTTTAGTAGCATTCATCTGAGCAGATAGCTTTTCCCAATAGTAGTTCTTGTCAGGCACATACCCTGAGACGCTTGATTGCACATTTTCCCATACCTCATGAAGTTCATCAAAAACTTTTTTATTTTCGTCTTCGGAAAGCCATTTAACCAGCCTGAAATTCTGATCATCAGTAATCTCGTTTTTAAGCTTTAAAATTATTAATTCCCAAGGTACTTTCTTATTCATAGTATCTGCGTCAATGTGATTTATATATATGACACAAATAGGCGTTGCCACCCTTACGCAAGGGGGGAGTTTTTTTTAAAAAAGATATCTATACTCTTCTCCAAGAGATTTCTTAATGCATTTCAAAGCTTTAGTGATTTGAGCTTCAACTGTCTTAATTGATATTTTCATATCTTCTGAAATTTCCTGATTTGTCAGATTCAGATTTCTGCTTTTACAAAAAACCTCTTTGCATTTTTCAGGAAGAGCAGATACGGCCTCTTCAATCAAATGGTTTAGCTCATCGATCTCTATGTATGGGAAATCGGTAGAAAATTTACTATCTGCAATGTCATCAATAGAACAAATCTGTTTTCTATCACGCAAATGGTTTAAGCATCTATTACGAGCTGCCTGGAATAAATAGGCTTTAAACGATAATTTTATTTCTATTTTTTCCTTGTTCTCCCAAAGATACATAAATATATCTACTGCTAATTCCTCGGCTTCTTGTGGATTACCCAAATAGAGACGCATGTAACGACACGTTGAAACAAAATATGTATCAAATAAATATTTAAATGCTTGTTCGTCTCCTGCTTTAATTAGTTTAAAAAGTAGTATGTCGTCAAGTTCATTCATTTATATGTTTTGTGTGTTTTCTATGCAAAAATATGATAATATTGTGTTGGTGAAAAGGAAAGGATAAGATATTTTTTAATTAATCGGCTACCTTTTGGAGGCACCTATATAATTATAAGCAAACTTTATCACATCTGTGGATGTGCAAATAAAAAATCCCGGTTATCAAATTTGATAATCGGGATTTTTTATGTTGTCTCACAAAGATTCGAACTTTGACTGACAGAACCAAAAACTGTAGTGCTACCATTACACCATGAGACAAACTGTATGCTTCCTTTCAAAAGCGATGCAAAGATAGTCTAATCAGTGATACTATCCAAACTTTTTAATATATTTTTTATTTTGCAATAATCAGGAAATAGTTCTTCTTTCCTTTCTGTACCAATAAATATTTGTTGTTCAGTAGATTCTCCAGATTGATTATCTGATCGAATGCTGCCAGCTTTTCTTTGTTTATTGAAACTCCACCTCCTTGAACCAGTTTGCGCATTTCTCCTTTGGAAGGAAATACTGCTGCAATCTCAGTGAACAGATCCACTGCTTTTACTCCTTCTGTCAGAACTTCTTTAGAAACCTCGAATTGAGGAACTCCTTCGAATACTGCCAATAAAGTATCTTCATCCAGTTTCTTTAATGCATCAGATGTTGCATTACCAAAGAGGATATTCGATGCGTCGACTGCCGCATTGTAATCTTCTTCCGAATGAACCATTATGGTAACTTCTTTTGCCAGTCGTTTCTGTAGAGTGCGAAGGTGAGGTGCTGCAGAATGTTCAGCTATCAATGCATCAATCTCTTCTTTAGTTAGCGAAGTGAAAATCTTGATATACTTAGCAGCATCATCGTCGCTTACATTTAACCAGAACTGATAGAATTTATAAGGAGATGTATATTTAGGATCAAGCCATACGTTGCCCGATTCTGTCTTTCCAAATTTGCCACCATCGGCTTTGGTAATCAGTGGGCAAGTCAAAGCAAACGCTTCGCCTCCGTTTGTACGGCGAATCAATTCTGTTCCCGTAGTAATATTTCCCCATTGATCGGAACCGCCCATCTGAAGTCGGCAACCTTTAGTTTCATATAAATGAAGAAAGTCGTATCCTTGCAAAAGTTGATAAGTAAATTCCGTGAACGACATTCCAACGGTTGATTCACTGCTAAGTCTTCTCTTTACAGAGTCTTTAGACATCATATAATTCACTGTGATGTGTTTACCAACTTCTCTTGCGAAATCAAGGAATGTAAAATCCTTCATCCAGTCGTAGTTGTTAACAAGTTCAGCGGCATTGGATGCATTGGAGTCAAAATCCAGGAATTTGGCCAATTGTTTTTTGATGCAAGCCTGGTTGTGACGTAGTGTTTCTTCATTCAGTAGATTTCTTTCGGCCGATTTGCCTGAAGGGTCACCGATCATACCAGTGGCACCACCAATCAGAGCCAATGGTTTGTGGCCGCAACGCTGGAAATGTCTCAGCATCATAATTCCACACAAGTGTCCAATGTGCAATGAGTCGGCTGTCGGGTCAATGCCTAAATATGCAGTAACCTGTTCCTTTGTCAGTAATTCTTCTGTTCCGGGCATCATATCATGCACCATTCCACGCCATCTTAATTCTTCTACAAAATTCATCGAATGATTATATTATTAAAGGTTTATGCTTACAAAAGTACGACTCTTTATTCTAACGACCAACTCTTATCGGTTAAAAAAGAGCTGTTTGATATTTTGTTGTATTTGTTCCTGTAGTTTTTCAACAGATAGATTAAGTATTTTGGCAACAGTTTGATATATTTCTAGAATATTCTTGTCACTCTCATCTGTTTCCAGTAGAAGACGTTCCAACGGGATGCATTTCAGTGCGTTTTCCTGGAATTGCTCTCCGAATGACAGATAGATGCCATGTGCAAACAGTTGTTGGGCCAGCTCTCTTTTTCCCCTGAATCCGTGAATAATCCACGTTGCCTTAGGTGAAAGCTCTTTCTTCAACATTACAATTTCGTTTACACTTTTAACCGAATGAATAATCAGAGGCTTATTAAGTGTTTCAGACAATTCTATATGATGGCGGAATATATCCATCTGGATTGAGAGCGGAGTAGTTATTAATTTGTCTATTCCTGCCTCTCCAATTGCAAGTATTTGTGGGTTCGATGCAATCTTTTTTAGATATTCTAATTCTTTCCCGGTATCAGCGTTGATATACCAGGGGTGAACCCCGACAGAATAATACCCTCCCTCCTGAGGATTGAAAGCAGTGGGCAAGCAGCTGTAGATGCATTGCGAAGAATTTTCTTTCACTCGGTGGGTATGTATATCCAGAATTTCCATTTCTTTTTTAAGGGACGGGATCGTATCCAGAGCCTCCCCAGGGGTGGCATCTAAGAATTCGTTTTATGGCAAGATAGGTCCCCTTGAATGGGCCATGTTTTTTAATTGCTTCCAGGGCATACTCGGAACAGGTTGGCATAAAGCGGCAAGAAGCAGGAGTCATTGGGGAGATGCATGCCCTATAAAAGTAAATGGGGAGCAAAAAAATATAGGAAAGAATCTTTTTCATTGCTGTTTTTCGATTAGTTTTTCCAGAATCTTTTTGGTGCATTCCTCTATTCTTTCCGTAGGATAGAGTTCATTACTCAAGTATATGAAAGCCATGGCCAGTCCATACCCTTTCTCATTCAGAACAGTCAGTAGTTCGTATTTGTTTTTCCGGTATGCCTCTCTTATTTGCCGTTTTACTCTGTTTCTCTTTACAGCACGTTTGAATCGTTTTTTAGGCACACTTATAAGAATGCTGGCAAAGATGTTTCCTTTTATTTCGACGGGCATATATACTACCCGCAACGGATAGACAGAAAACGATTTGGAGTTTCCTTCAAATAGTTTATCTATAACATTTTTGCTGTTCAGTCGTTCAGCCTTGCAAAGTCCGTTGCTGTGTATATCCATGTTACTGTATTAAAAACAACCGAGAGCCTCGATTTACAGAGTAATCACTCTGTAAATACAAAACTCTCGGAATTGAATATAAGTTTATGATCGAATTTACTTCTTTCCCTCTTTGTTAGTCTCTTTGATAAATAAATCAAGAGCTGCAGTCATAGAAGGGGCTTTTACGCTAGGAGCCTCTAAGTCAAGACGCAGTCCGGCATCGCGAACGGCCTTAGCGGTTGTAGGTCCGAAGCATCCAATCTTAATATCTTTTTGCTCAAAATCAGGGAAGTTCTTCATCAGTGAGGAAATTCCTGAAGGACTAAAGAAAACCAGCATGTCGTAATCAAATTCTTCCCCTTCCTGGAAGTCGTTACTAACAGTGCGGTACATAACAGCTTCTGTGTGATCGATGTTATTTTTGTCGAGCAGATTTTTCATTTCGTCGTTATGAACATCTGACATCGGAACAAAAAACTTCTCGGAATTGTGCTTCACAATCGTAGGAATCAGGTCGGCAATTTTACCTGTTGCACCAAAGAATACTTTGCGCTTGCGGTACTGTACATATTTTTGTATGTAAAGAGCCACAGTTTCGGAGATGCAAAAGTATTTCATCGTTTCAGGAATTGCTAAACGAAGCTCCGAACAAAGGTTGAAAAAGTGGTCTATGGCATGACGTGATGTGAAAATCACGGCAGTATGATCCAAAATAGACACTTTTTGTTGCCTAAACTCTTTAGAAGATATGCTTTCCACTTTAATGAAGGGGCGGAAATCAATCTTCACGCCATACTTTTCTGCGATGTCATAGTAGGGCGACTTCTCAGAAGTAGGTTTGGGCTGCGATACGAGTACTTTCTTTATTTTCAAAATCCTAAAGTTTTATTTGCAATATGATATTTGTTTGTAAAAGTCCTTGAACCAAAAGGAAGCAAGGCAAAATTTCAAGCGCACAAAAATACACAATTAAAAACAAAAGACCATACATATTTTTGAAAAAAAGCGTTAGCCACTTGAGGAACATCAGTATTTTAGCAAAAATTACCAGAATTAACCCAATAATAAGGATTGTTGAGACTGCTAAGTCCGAATAAACCATCAATAATATACAGGGAAAAAGACAAAGACCCAGGTTGTAAATTATCGCAGAATAGGTTTCTATCCAGGCCGATGTTATATATTTATCAAAGAATATCCATCCCAAAAATTTATAGATCATCCATTTTATACCATAGTATATTACGAAAATTCCGATATATATTCCTAATACACAGTAAATAGAAGTATTGTCCAACTCCAAAGGGTTGTAATCATGAAAATAATCAAAGCAGAAAACTCCCAAAAGAATGCAAGTTTGAAATTGAAGCATTACCCGGTAACGAAGATCAGATGCAGTTGCTCTTCCAAGAAAATCAGAATGTTCTTTTCTGCTGAAAAGATTTTTTGTCTGTTCTATAAGCCCTTTTTTGCCATTTGTGAATACATAAGCTGTAAGGATAAAACAAAATAAAAGCAATCCGGTGATCGCGTTATCTGCTCTTAATCTATAGGGTATTGGGGTACCATCAATCCCTGAGGGAAGATGACCTGTTGAAGTCCATTTGATAGAATCTCCGGGTATAAAATGTGTCTTGTAATACAGCGGTATGGTATCAGGAGCAACCTGTTGGGCTTTCCTGATGGAATCGGTCGCTTCTGCATGTGCTTTGATTGAATCATTCTGAGCCTGCAAATGCTGCAACAATATATCAGTATTTGCAATGACGGGTTGTTGGTTCTGGGGCTCACTCCCCTTTTTTTGTGATTTTATTTTGCTTTGTTGTGTTGCTTGGTTATCCGCTTGGTTTATAGTCTGTCCCTGCGCAGATATTTGTTTTTTTAAGGATTGTACACCTGCAGAAGTTATATTCTTTCCTGAAGCCTGTGTTTTGCTTGTACCCGAGGTACCAGTTGTTGCAGGCTGAACTTTTACCGGAGTTGCAACCAGAGGGTTGGCTACAGGTTTCTGGATACTATCTTTTACTACAACAATCATATCGCTGCAAACTTACGGATATTCTTGTCCCATTTAGGGGTATTATAAAGCAACTCAATTGCCTCCTCAGGTGTTTGAGCTACGCTCCATATGTTGGCATGTTGCGGACGCATAAAGTTCTGCTCCACCGCTTCATTGAGCTGGGACAGCAAAGGGTTAAAGAAATTGTTTACATTAAGTATTATGATTGGGTTGAAATATAGCCCCAATTGCTTCCAAGTGATAATTTCCAGTAACTCTTCCAGAGTGCCGCATCCTCCTGGTAAGGCGATAATACCGTCTGACAGGTCTGCCATCAGTTGTTTTCTTTCATGCATGGTAGTTACTTCCACAAGCTTTGTGAGGCCTTGATGGTGCCAGTTTTGTTCAACCATAAAGCTGGGAATCACACCCGTAACTTCTCCTCCAGCTTGAAGAGAGGCATCGGCGATAGCTCTCATCAGTCCAATACTTCCAGCACCATTTATCAGACGAATCTTGTTTTTGGCCAATAGTCGACCCAATGCAGTAGCTGCATTAAAGTAGGTTTGGTCTATTTTTGTGCTTGAAGCACTATATACACATACAGAAGTAATGTTATTCATCCCGGAAGTCTGTTTTACATTTAGCTGCAAAATTAAGCAAATCTTTTCGTTTTACGACTTTTATAATGAGGAATTGTAGTATACTTAAAGAAGAGTTAGCATCTGAAATCATCTTACGTTAAATATGGCAAAAAAAAGACTATGCAATTCCTGCTGAAGGAACGGCATAGTCTTTCTATTTTTTGTCCGGTTGATTAATATAAGCCGAACTCTTCTTTTACTTTGTCGATGTAGTCAAGTTTCTCCCAGGTAAACAATTCAACTTCCATTGTTTTATCTTCCAAATAACGTGAGTGGAAGTGTTTTGTTACAGTTTTCGGGGTGCGTCCCATGTGTCCGTATGCGGCGGTTTCTGAATAAATAGGGTTACGTAGTTTCAGGCGGTCTTCGATTGCTTTCGGGCGTAGATCGAAAATCTTATCAATCTTCTGGGCAATTTCACCGTCTGTAATGTTCACATTGCTGCGTCCGTAAGTATTTACATAGATATTGATAGGGCGAGCCACACCAATAGCATAGGATACCTGAACCAGAATTTCGTCGGCTACACCTGCAGCCACCAGGTTCTTTGCAATGTGACGTGCTGCGTATGCTGCACTACGGTCTACCTTACTAGGGTCTTTGCCGGAGAAAGCGCCACCACCATGAGCACCTTTACCACCATAAGTATCAACAATAATCTTACGTCCTGTTAGTCCTGTATCTCCGTGTGGTCCTCCAATAACGAATTTTCCTGTAGGATTTACGTGGTAAGTGATGGCACCGTTGAACAAGTCTAAGATCTTTCTATTATGAATAGATGCAAATACTCTTGGCATCAATACTTTAATAACGTCCTCGCGAATAATAGCCAGCATCTCTTCGTCAGCTTTTAACTGAGCTTCTGGAGAATCATTTTCCGGTTGAATGAAATCATCGTGTTGAGTAGATACAACAATTGTATCAATACGCACTGGTTTTCCATTATCATCGTATTCTATTGTAACCTGGCTTTTTGAATCCGGGCGGAGATAAGTCATTACTTTGCCTTCTCTTCTGATTTTTGCCAGAATGTATAGTATTTTATGCGCAAGATCCAAAGACAATGGCATGTAGTTCTCTGTTTCGTTGGTTGCATAACCAAACATCATTCCCTGGTCGCCGGCACCCTGTTCCATCGGGTCTGTACGTTCAACTCCACGGTTAATGTCGGGAGATTGTTCGTGGATGGCAGAGAATACACCGCATGAGTTTCCTTCGAACATATACTCGCCTTTAGTATAACCAATCTTATTGATTACATTACGAGCAACTTCTTGTAAGTCCACATATGCTTCAGATTTCACTTCACCCGCAAGTACTACTTGTCCGGTAGTAACGAGAGTTTCGCAAGCTACTTTAGAACTTGGATCATAAGCCATTAGTTCGTCAAGTACAGCATCCGATATTTGATCGGCTACTTTGTCGGGGTGTCCTTCAGACACCGATTCGGATGTGAATAAATATCCCATGGATAAATAAAGTTTTTGATTGACGGTTTTTTTAATAGCCGTCGGTTTATACTAAATATAATCCTTAAATGAGGGGATGATTCGGAGAGGTAGTAACTTGATAAATAGCTAAATTTTAGCATTTTTTACTGTGGTTGCAAGCGGCCCAAATCTTTCCACATTTTAAGATGGCACAAATATAAAGCTAATTTCCTGAGTTTGGTTCTTTTAAAGGATTTAATTTAAAAGAATTTAATACTCATAAAGATATTTCATTGCAAAGGGTACGTATTGTTTTGCCAGTCTCCGGCTCAATCAGTTCAGGTGCTATTTCGTTTAGCGGGATGATGACAAATGAACGTTCTTTTATTAATGGGTGGGGAACAGATAGCTTTTCAGACCGGATTATCAGATTGCCATAAAAAAGGATATCAATATCAATCAGGCGGTCGTTGTAAACCCCTCCTAACGATTTCTTTGTTCGCCCCATTTCTTTCTCTATTTTCTGGATCTCTTCTAGCAACACGAGTGGGGAGAGGACTGTTTCTACACATACAGCGGCATTTAGGAATGAATTGTCTGATTCAAACCCCCAGGGCTCTGAAGCATAAAAAGCAGACAGGGAAATAACTTTCCCTATCCGCTCTTTTATTTTTTCTATTGAAAGATGCAAATTGCTCTCCTTGTTACCCAGATTAGAACCTAAGCCCAGATATACTTTTGTCATTCCCAATTATTTGTCCAAAATCAGCATTGCATCACCGTAGGTACCAAAACGGTATTCTTCTTTTAATGCTACCTGATAAGCATCCATTACAAAATCATAACCGCCAAATGCTGCTACTATCATTAATAGAGTAGACAGGGGCATGTGGAAATTAGAAATCATGGAGTTGGCCACAGTAAATTCATAAGGAGGGAATATGAATTTATTTGTCCATCCTTCGAATGTTTTTAAGTGTCCGTCAGTGCTTACAGTGCTTTCAATGGCTCTCATTACTGTTGTACCTACTGCGCAGATGTTTCTGTTCTCATCTTTTGCCTTGTTGACAATTCTGACAGCTTCATCAGAAACTGTCATTTGTTCCGAATCCATTTTATGTTTGGTAAGGTCTTCCACATCAATATCACGGAAGTTACCCAATCCGGCATGCATAGTTATAAATGCAAAGTCTATACCTTTGATTTCCATGCGTTTCATTAGTTCTCGGCTGAAGTGAAGACCTGCAGTTGGTGCAGTTACCGCGCCTTCATGTTTTGCAAAGATCGATTGGAATCTATCTTCATCTTCGGGTTCTACCGGGCGATTCACGATGGAATGTGGAAGAGGTGTCTCTCCCAATGCATAGAGTGCTTTTTTGAACTCTTCGTGAGGACCGTCATAAAGGAATCGCAATGTACGTCCTCGTGAAGTTGTATTATCAATTACTTCGGCCACCATTGAGTCGTCATCACCGAAGTAGAGCTTATTCCCGATTCTGATTTTTCGAGCCGGATCAACCAGTACATCCCATAAGCGCAGTTCCTGATTCAGTTCTCGCAGTAAGAATACCTCGATACGGGCACCGGTCTTTTCTTTGTTTCCGTAAAGACGAGCTGGGAACACCTTTGTGTCATTGAATATAAAGACATCTTTATCATCAAAATAATCCAGGACATCCTTAAATACTTTATGTTCAATTTCACCAGTCTTCTTATGAAGAACCATCAAACGGGATTCGTCTCTGTACTTTGCAGGGTGCAAAGCAATTCTATCCTCGGGCAGTTTAAATTTAAATTGTGACAGTTTCATATTTTCTTTCTTTACGTTAGTTTACTTCAATTTCTTGTTTGTCTAGCCATTCCACAAAATGGTCTATTTCCATGCAATCCTCTAATCTTATATCACCAATCCGTGTGCGGATTAGTCCTGTAAGATGTGCACCGCTGTTAAGTGCTTCGCCAATATCCCGTGCCAATGCCCGTATATAGGTTCCTTTGCTGCATACTACCCGTATTTTGATTTCGGGCAGGTTACATTCCAGTAGCTCAATTTCGTCAATCACCAGAGTCTTAGGTTTTAGTTCTACCTCTTTCCCTTTTCTGGCCAATTCGTAAGCTCTTTCGCCATCAACTTTACAGGCCGAGAAGGCTGGTGGAACCTGTTCAATGCTTCCAATGAATTTTTTCAATGTTTCCTCAACCAACTCACGAGTGATATGCTCCGTAGGGTAGGTGGTATCAATCTCTTTTTCCAAATCATAAGAGGGAGTGGTAGCCCCTAGCATGATTGTGGCAATATACTCTTTTGTTTTGTACTGGAACTCTTCAATTCGCTTTGTGGCTTTCCCGGTACAGATAATCATTACACCTGTTGCCAAGGGGTCGAGCGTTCCGGCATGGCCAACCTTTAGTTTTTTTATTCTCAGTTTTCTCAGTAGCGGAAATTTTACTTTAGCCACGAGATTAAAAGATGTCCACTTCAGTGGCTTGTTGAAGCATAAAACTTCTCCTTCAATAAAATTCATTAAACAATTTCTAAATTATGTCCTAAAAACATCATCACCAAGATGATTCCTCCTACAATGATGCGATAATAACCAAAAGCCTTGAAGCCATACTTGGTTACAAAGCTGATGAAAAACTTAATAGCCAGCAATGCCACAATAAAAGCTACCACATTACCAACTATCAATGCCATTACATTCTGGCTCAGAATCTCTATTCCGTTGGGTTCCAGAAAAAGCTTTAACAACTTATAGGCCGTAGCAGCAAACATGGTTGGAACCGCCAGGAAAAAAGAGAATTCGGCAGCAGTTTTACGTGACATTTTTTGTGTCATTCCCCCAACGATGGTCGCCATAGAGCGTGAAACTCCCGGTATCATGGCGATACATTGAAAGAGCCCTATATTGAAGGCTTTTTTCTCAGTCACACCTTTGCTTTCATCAACCTCCGTGAAAATTTTATCCACAAAAAGCATAAATATTCCTCCTATTACCAGCATTGTAGCAACTACAGTTACACTTTCCAGCATTTCATCAATCTTATCTCCAAAAATAAAGCCTATTACAGCTGCCGGGATAAATGCAATCAAGAGCTTCCAGTAAAAATCAAATTTATAGAGGAATCTTTTCAGATAAACAACAACTCTTCCCCCAAAAGGTTTGTTGTAAGTCGCCTGTTTATCAATAATTTTGCACTTATTCAGTTTGAAAAACTTTTTCCAGTAAAGTACTACAACGGATAGAATTGCCCCAAACTGAATAACTACAGTAAATGCCTTTACAAACTCAGTGCTCTGAACACCCAGCATATTTTGTACAATAATCATATGACCAGTTGAGGAGACAGGCAGGAATTCAGTCAACCCTTCGACAATTGCAATAAGTATGGTTTGTAATAATGTCAAATCTCCCATTCCTACTTGTCGGATTTAGGTTTATGTACAACGCCGTAAATCATGAAAATAAATCCCAGGAAACATACCATAGGCGCCACTTTGATTCTGCGGACACTGAAGATGTCAGGCTGAAAAGTTGTCTCCGTGGTTGAAGGACCTGTCATTAATATAAAGCCTAAAATAATAATAACCATCCCTATTGCTAGTAAGATAAAGTTGGATTTACCGAAAGCTAATTTCTTTTTGTCCATATTCTTGTTGTTTTGAATTATCTGTTTTTAAATATAATAAAGTGTACTTGCTTTCATTCTTAAATATCTGTTTATCGACAGATAAGCGCACAAAAAAGTTATTATCACTCCGAATAACAGTACAGAGGAAGCAACAATAAGCAGAACATCGGTTGTGACAATAGAGATTAGCTCCGGTTCGTAATTTACCAGTGTATAAGCCCCCCCCAGAAGAATTGCATCTGCTGCTATTGCCGAAATTAAACCTACCCAGATACTCCTTATCAGGAAAGGTTTCCGTATAAATCCCCAGCTGGCTCCCACCAGTTTCATGGTATGAATCAGAAACCTTTTTGAATGTATCGTCAAGCGAATGGTATTATTGATAAGGGCAAAAGAGATCAACGTCAGAAGTCCTGCAAGTGCCAGCAATACCAGGCTTATATTTCGAATATTCTTGTTTACCGAATCAACCAGATCTTTTTGATATAGTATCTCTTGGATATTTGTATTCTTTTTTATCTTTTTCTCTATTTTTGCAATACTGTCCGAGTTGGCATATGCCGAGTTCAGCTTTACCTCCAGTGAGGCGGTGAATGGGTTGTACCCCAGAAATTCTTCCGGATTGGTCCCCATTGCAGCGCTTTGTTCACGAAGCGCCTGTGCTTTAGAAATATAGCTTGACTCTTTAACGAAAGGTTCTTTGTTCAGTTCCTTTTGCATTTTCAGTATGTCGGCTTCAGCCATATCATCGCTGATCAGGATTGAAAAGTTGATATTTTCGCGTACATATACGGAAAGGTTATTTGCCGATAACACAAAAAAAACAACCAGTCCCAACAGGAGTAATACCAACATGGTACTGATACTGGAGGTTACACTTTGAATATCAAAGTATGAAACAGTGTTGTTATGTTTACTTTTCATATTTATTTCTTTCTGAATACATAAATAATCGAGCTGCTTTTATCCTTATTATTCAAGCAATGAATCCATGCAGTGGCACCAGTACACATTCCTTTCACAAAACTGAATGGATTCTTTTTATATTTCTCACTCAGAATTGAGACATAAAATGCATCAAACGGCATCGGTAAATGATCCACCATTTCAAAATTATGTTTTTCACAGAATCTCTTCATGGTATCCGGATTGAAATGCCATAAATGGCGGGGAACATCATACGCAGCCCAGAATTCTTTGTATTTTTGCGCATCGTAAGAACCACAATTTGGAACAGCAATAATGAGCGTTCCCTTTTCGGAAAGCAGTTCATGCAATCGTTTCCAGGTATCATTCAGATTTTCCAGATGCTCTATCACGTGCCATAGGGTGATAACATCGAACGATGCAGGCGTAAACTCCTGTAGCCCCGATTCATCTTTTACATCCAGGTTAAAGTTCTTTTTAGCAAATGTACGTGCCTGAGCGCTTTTTTCTACCGCACTTACATTCCATCCTTTCTGCTGCATTGTATGTGAGAAATATCCCGTTCCAGTTCCGATGTCCAGAATCCGCCCTGTACTTTTTCCTGAGGCCTGACTTACCAGCTGTGCCTTTTTTTGGAGCATATAAGTTCGTACCTTGTGGTAAATTCCGTTCATCAGCCCTTTCTTTGTATCACTGTGAGAAATATAATCGGGTGTCTCGTAATATTTCCCAATCTCCTTTTCTACAGGAACTCCCTGCGTAAACAGGAAGCTGCAGTCCCGGCACTGATAAAGGTCGAATTGCTCTCCTGAGGCATAAAAATCTGTGCATGTCTTCTTTTTATCAAGATTTGTTCCGCCGCAAAGAGGACATGCATTTATCGTGAGTTTATTCATCTGTTTATATCCGTCATGAGTGAATGTGTTCATGTATGGGCACATATCACCCGAATTTGGTGCAAATAAACAAATAAAAAGTGAGGTATAAGCCATAATTTAAGGATTTTTATATAACAACTTTTTTACTGAAAGATACGTGTTTAACCTCTGTTCAGTGAAAACGTTTGCATTTGCTCTTTTCCCTCTTTTACCACATCTATTAGTTATGTATCATTAATAATTATTTGATTTGCATCCGGGAAAAAATTGCTGTTAATCAACAGCTATTAATGAGTTTAATTTTATTTTTGAAAAATATATAATTAACAGCGATAGAATGATCAAGAAATCCGTATTTATTTGTCTGTTGACAGCATGTTCTATATCAACCATACATTGTGTAGCACAATCATGCAAACTCATTGGAAAAAATGTGTCGGTCTTTTATCCCCGGAACTATGATTCTTCTGCCCATCAGCCTTCATTTGCGTTATTGAAAGAACCGGCTGTGACAGGAGAGGTCCCTTCAGGTTGGGAACTTAGGCCAAACTTCTATCTGAAAGGAAGGAAGTCGTATGCCACTCTACCCATTGCGAAAGGAACCAGTCTTTATGGAACCGGAGAGAATACTGGGCCTTTACTAAGAAATGGTACCGTGGTTACGCTTTGGAATACAGATAATTGCGAGTACGAGAAAGATGAAGGTAAGCGCCTTTATCATTCTCACCCTTGGGTGTTGGGAGTAAATGCCGATGGTACAGCTTTTGGTATCATAGCCGATAATACCTGGAAGCAGCAAATTGAACTGACCGATAGCATCCGATTTATTTCTGATGGTCCTGCTTTTCGCGTTATTGTCATTAAGAGAGATTCTCCGCAGGAAGTGCTCCGGACATTGACGAACCTGATTGGAAGAATCTCCATGCCCCCTCTCTGGTCGCTGGGATATCAGCAATGCCGGTTCTCTTATGTTCCCGATACCCGGATAAAGAGCGTGGCAGATACTTTCAGGATTAAACAACTCCCATGCGATGTAATCTGGATGGATATTGATTACATGGATCATTTCAAGATCTTTACTTTCGATAAAAATAAGATTCCCGATCCTAAAGGTGTAAATACTTACCTGCATCAAAAAGGCTTCAAGTCTGTTTGGATGATTGATCCTGGTGTAAAAGCCGAAAAGGGCTATTTTGTTTATGATTCCGGGAGTGTAGGCAAGCACTGGGTGCTAAACAATGATGGAAAGGAGTACAACGGCAGTGTTTGGCCCGGGAAATGTGCTTTCCCTGATTTTACCAGGCCCGAAACACGGAACTGGTGGGGCGGACTCTATAAAGATTTCATGGCAACAGGTATCGACGGGGTGTGGAACGATATGAATGAACCCTCTGTCTTTGACGGCCCCGACGGAACAATGCCTGAAGACAATCTCCACAGAGGAGGCGAAGGAGTGCCTTCGGGTTCTCACCTGCGCTACCATAATGTGTACGGTATGCTGATGGTTAAAGCATCAAAAGAAGGAATCCTGAAAGCCAATCCTGAAAAGCGTCCGTTTATCTTATCCCGTTCTGGTTTTCTGGGTAGTCATCGTTACGGAGCCACTTGGACAGGCGATAATGTTTCTACTGTAAATCATATGAAGATGTCTGTGCCAATGTCGCTAAACCTTGGCTTGTCCGGTCAGGCATTCAATGGACCCGATTTAGGAGGATTTTCCCGTAGTGTAACTCCCGAACTTTTTGGACAATGGATTGCCTTTGGCGCGTTTTATCCTTTTATGAGAGGTCATGCTAGTAATAATGCCAACAATAAAGAACCTTGGGCTTTCGGTCCCGAAATAGAACAGGTTTCGCGTACGGCGCTTAACAGAAGATACCGTTTACTTCCCTATTTCTATACACTCTTCCATGAAGCATCTCAAAACGGCATGCCGGTTATGCGTCCGGTATTCTTTGCTGATGTTAAGGATACTACTTTGCGCAAAGAAGATCAGGCTTTTCTTCTGGGAAGCGATTTGTTGGTAATACCAAAATGGGCTGTTAAACCCGCTTTGCCAAAAGGAATCTGGCGAACAATCTCCTTCACAGGCGAAGATAGCCGGACTGATAAGTATCAGCCCGATGTAAAGTTAAGGGGAGGAGCCATCATTCCTATGGGAAAAGTAATTCAGAATACCACTGAATATAAGCTTGATTCGCTAACGTTAGTTGTATCACTTGATAAGCACGGGATGGCAAAAGGCTCACTGTATGAAGATGCCGGTGACGGATTTCAATATCAGAAAGGAGAATACCTTCTTTCCTCCTTTTCGGCAATACAGAAAGGAGCATCTGTCGCGCTTGTTGTAAAACCTGTTTCAGGGAAACTACATCCGGTGGCGAGAAACTACCGGGTTATTGTTGTTACAGATAAAGGCACCTTTGCATCCGGTTGGACTAGAGGCTCTAACGTAACAGTTTCGCTTTCTGCAAAATACAGAATCAATTAAACAAATTCAATATAATTATTTTTTTACCATGAGAAAAGCATTCTTATTTCTTTTTTTAATCTGTTCGGTGATAGTGGCAAAAGCAGAATCCATTAAGTCCCCGAACGGAAACCTGGAACTTACTTTTGAAGTAACAGGAGGAGTTCCTGTTTATCAGCTTACCTTTAAAGGCAAACCCGTTGTCAAGGAGAGCAAGCTGGGGTTGGAGCTGAAAGAAGGGCCTAGCCTTTTGAAAGATTTTGTTCTAACTAGTGTGGATAAAAGCAGTTTCGACCAAAACTGGAATCCGGTGTGGGGTGAGGTTAAAACCATCCGTAACAACTATAATGAATTAGCTGCTACCCTGACCCAACCATCGGCCGACCGTTATATCATAATCCGTTTCCGGTTGTTCAACGATGGTTTAGGTTTCCGTTATGAGTTCCCACAACAGAAAAACCTCAATTATTTTGTGGTGAAAGAGGAACGTACCCAGTTTGCCATGGCAGGCGACCATAAAGCTTTCTGGCTTCCAGGAGATTATGATACTCAGGAGTATAGTACCGTAACATCCGACCTTTCCGAAATCAGGGGAAAAATGAAAGCGGCTATCACTTCAAATGCCTCCCAGACTTCTTTCTCTCCTACCGGAGTGCAAACTCCGCTGATGATGAAGAGCAAAGACGGACTTTACATCAATATTCACGAGGCGGCACTGGTAGACTACTCCTGCATGCACCTCAACCTGGACGATAAGAATATGATTTTCGAATCATGGCTCACCCCTGATGCCATTGGCGATAAAGGGTATCTGCAAACTCCCTGCCAGTCGCCCTGGCGTACGGTTATCGTGAGCGATGATGCACGTGATATTCTTGCCTCAAAAACAATCCTGAACCTGAACGACCCTTGTAAATACGACGATACCTCTTGGATTAAGCCTGTTAAATATGTAGGTGTATGGTGGGAGATGATTACGGGGAAAAGTACTTGGTCCTACACCGACCTGCCGGCTGTTAAACTAGGAGTTACCGATTATTCAAAAGTAACACCAAACGGAAAGCATGCTGCTAATACAGCGCACGTAAAAGAATATATCGATTTTGCTGCCAAGCACGGATTCGATGCTGTTTTGGTAGAAGGATGGAACGTTGGCTGGGAAGACTGGTTTGGCAAATCAAAAGATTATGTATTCGACTTTGTTACTCCTTACCCCGATTTCGATGTTCAGGAACTGCACCGATATGCAGCTTCCAAAGGGGTGAAAATGATGATGCATCACGAAACCTCTTCATCGGTTCGTAATTACGAACGCCACATGGACAAAGCATACCAGTTCATGGTAGACAATGGCTATAATGCAGTGAAGAGTGGTTATGTAGGCAATATTATTCCACGTGGCGAATACCATTATGGCCAGTGGATGGTGAATCATTATCTTTATGCAGTTACTAAGGCAGCCGAATACAAAATTATGGTTAATGCCCACGAAGCTGTGCGTCCCACTGGGCTTTGCCGTACTTATCCTAACTTGATAGGGAATGAGTCTGCCCGTGGTACGGAATATGAATCTTTTGGAGGAAACAATCCCGATCATACCACTATCCTTCCTTTCACCCGTCTAATGGGGGGCCCGATGGACTACACTCCGGGAATTTTCGATACCAAGATTAGTTTCATCAAAGGAGAGCACTCGTTTGTTCGTAGTACGCTTGTTCGCCAGTTGGCACTTTATTTAACTATGTATAGCCCATTACAAATGGCTGCCGACCTTCCTGAGAACTATAATAAGCACCTGGATGCATTCCAGTTTATCAAAGATGTGGCAGTAGATTGGGATGACAGCAAGTACTTGGAAGCAGAACCGGGCGATTATATTACAGTAGCCCGCAAAGCAAAAGGAACAAACAACTGGTTTGTGGGGAATACCAGCGATGAGAATGGGCACCAGTCCAAATTGTCGTTTAACTTCCTCGAACCCGGAAAAAAGTATATTGCAACCTTCTATTGCGATGCTGCTGATGCTCATTATCAAAAGAATCCTTCGGCTTATACAATAGAGAAAAAAGTGGTGACAAATAAATCTAAGGTTACCCTCAAGGCTGCTCCGGGTGGAGGTTATGCTATTAGCATTATTGAGGTAAAAACTCCAGATGAAATGAAAGGACTTAAGAAATTATAAAATAACCTATCCCTTCATTTTTTAAGTTTACGCAGGAAACCGTCTCCTTCTTTTCTTTCGGGAAAGAGGATGACTGTTTTCTGCGTATTTAATATAATAATGTATATCTGGGCTTAAACCAGATAAAATCTGAAACTTTTTTCCCAATTTCACCATTTTGTGGTGATTGGTTTTCCTGATTTATAAAAGCATCATAAGTTCCTTAATGTCCGAAGCTAGAAAATCGGCTCCGGCCTTTTGCAGTTCGGTTTTGCTTCCGTAACCATAAAGTACGCCAATCGAGGTGATGCCGTTATTCTTTGCTCCTTCTATATCGTGTTCACGGTCGCCAACCATGACAGTTTTTCCCGGTTCTGTAATCTGGTTTGATTTTAATACATACCTTATAACATCCGTTTTTGTTGAACGACTCCCGTCCAGTGTGGCTCCTCCGATAAAAGAGAAATAATGTGTAAGATTAAAATGCTCCAGAATCTGTTTCGCAAAAGGTTCGGGTTTAGAAGTAGCCAGCAATATGGTTTTCCCTTTTTCTTTCAGTGTCTGTAGTAGTTCTTCTATTCCTTTGTACAGATAATTTTCGAACATCCCTTTGGCGACAAAATATTCCCGGTATTTTTTCAGGGCAAGTAAAGCTTGGTCGTCGTTGAAGTGATAGAACTCCTTGAAAGACTCAATCAGGGGTGGCCCAATAAATTTGGTAAGCTCTTCCGGGTTAGGAACGGTAATTTCAAAGAATGAAAGAGCATATTGTATAGAACGGGTGATGCCGGTTGCTGGATCGGAAATAGTTCCGTCCAGATCGAATAATATGTATTGATACTCCTTTTTCATGCAGCAGATAAAATGATCTTATTTTGTCCGGCAAAGGTACATAATTTCCTTTCTGGATGGAGTAAAAAATGCATTTGTCCAATATCAAACAGATATAATCGTGCTAAAAATAGAGTTATTTATTTGTAAATCAAAAGAATATTGGAGAAGAGAATAGTCCAATGCTTTTTAGCTCTAAAACTATTTTTTTTGCTTTAATTTGCATCGAAGAAATAAATCTTGTGTATACTTAGATATGACATAACTGAGTAACTCTTCAAAATTAGTTTTTAAATTCTTTGTATCTACCTAATCAAGATTTGGTTATGATGATGTTTGTTTTTTCTCTTGAAGGTGGATAGATATTTAACTCAGGCGGCCAGGTTAAGGAGTGGTTACCTTAACCTGGCTCCCGGGTATAAAACCTAAATATGGCTCCACAAAGTTCCTACTGGTATATTTTTCTTATCTTTTTAATAGAAACCCTTGCATAATTCACGAAAACTTTCTACTTTTGTACCCGCATCCAGATATGGACGCACGGGCTTTTAGCTCAGTTGGTTAGAGCAACAGACTCATAATCTGGAGGTCCTTGGTTCAAGCCCAAGATGGCCCACCTCTTAAAAATCAAGCCGTTACGAATAGTTTTCGTGACGGCTTTTTTAATGCCTCATTTATCGCATCCCCCTCTCCCCATATAATTTATTTTTTAAAGTCACGCAAGTCGCGCAAGTCACGCAGAAGGCTTGTAATATTCTGTATGTCAGGTGTATATAGGTGCGTGACTTTCGCTAAAAAAGCGCGTGACTTCTAATAAGTCACGCAGCGTCATTTCAATAACGTGTAAACAATATGCATCGTGCATCGAAAATCATTTAGAAAATGTCAGTGAACAATTGATTTGATGCTTAATCATCAAAGCGATATCACTTGGATGCCTACGATATATTTACTTTAAAGTGCTTGATTTTACCTTTATGTTTTTGTCCGTCCACCCGGGTGTACCGCACCTGTACACCCGGATGGAGAGGCAGGGTACACCCGGGTGTAGGCTATCGGTACATCCGGATGTAGGAGACAATTATACGAATAATTATTAGCACAACGGCCTTATCAATAATAATCGCAAAGTAAAAAAGCTATTATCGTACGCTATAGATGTAACTTAATTGCATCTAAATTTATAACTTACTATTGCATTTGTTGTCTAATATACATATATTTAGCAAAAAATTGAAGAACCTTAAATTTGACAGATATGAAATCAGTCACATCTTCCCTTCAAAAAATCTTCATTGTACTTATTTTTAGTGCAATCACGTTACCAGCCTATTCAATATTAAATCCAACAGGATCGTCTCAACCATTAGCAAAAAAGACAGAGGTTATTCCAATTCCCGGAGTAGATATGCAAAGAATTCAGAACCGGCTGGAAGTGTTGAAATATCATGGTCGCGTATGGTTTAATCCGCCTTTCAACACCTTTGTCTATCCCTTTATCGTTATCTCGGCAAGCGATTATCAGACACAGAAGCCCGCCGATGCTTTTCCTTTTGAAGCAGGATTCGTTGCTGCAAACGGGACTATCACCATTAGTGAACCTATTACTAATGAGCAAAAAGCCGTTTTCCCCGATTTAACCAGTGTGGCTTTGTACTACCTGAATCAGGCGTACATCTTCCATTATTATCAAACGAATCAGATGCCTTTGATTTTCAAGGTAGGATTTCCCTTGTTTGAATCGGGCTTACTCCCTTCGGATGCAACAATAAAAGCAGCAGTTAATGCTTACGGAGGAGCTTTTCCTTCATTTGATGTGTTGAATAACCGTGCCGGCTTTATAGCGAACAACGGAATGGCTGTTGCCGGTGTCTTTGCCGAATTTATGAACGTATTTAAAAACTGGGGATATCCTCTGATTACCAATATAAATGCAAATGGATTTGATGTGGCTCCGTGGTGGTTTAATGTAGATAACTTGCCCGGATTGCTGGGAGATTTTAATCGTTATCTGTCTCACCGTTTTTTGCTCTCAGATGATAACTTTCGTGTTAAATTATACCGTGAAAGTGACAATTTCAAATTTTATACTACACCATATTTTGGAAATATAAACTTCCCAATGCTTACAGAATCAATGGAGGAGGCTTATGCCGAATATACTTCCCATTATAATGTAAAAGCAGGAGAGAAGATGTCTGTATTTACATTAGGAGATTGTGTAGATGCCGATATTGAAGGATTAAATTGCGACCCGGCTACTGCAAATATTGGAGGAACGGCATGGTCATCGGGATTACATGCCGGTTGCACATCCAACGCAGCAGATTTAAATTCGGTAAAATACCTCATGAGGCACGAATTGGCTCATCTGTTTCAAGGATTATGGAAACAGGAATCAGGAACAGCATGGCTAGGAGAGGGATTCGCTTTCTTTAATGCAGAAGGCCCTTTGGCTGGAGAATATTTAGGGCTGTCCGGATTTTCATATCGTCCTTTGCTTATTTCATCCATGGATTTTGCAACCCGTTATTTTGGGCATCGTCCTACTTATGCCGATACCAAAGATTATCCTCAAACTGATTATGGTTACAAATACTTAGGATATAGCATGATTGATTTCATGTACAGAAAAGGAGGATATGATGCGGTAAAAAATGTACAGATAAACGACACTGTAGGTTATAAAACCTTAGGATATGCTACTGCCCAGGCTTTTTTCGAAGATTATTTATTCGATTTTGATACCCGCGTTCAGCAAATGCCTGTTGCCACGTTGCTAAATCCGGTAACCAGCACCAATGAAACAAATCAGACTGTAGCTATCAATTGGGTACCGCTTAAAAACACAATCAAACTGAATGTTTATGTCTCAACCGATGAAGCTAAGAGCTGGACAAAGATTGCCGACCACACTACAGATACCAGTTGCACATGGAATGCCGCAGATATTCAAAGTCGTTTTTTTATCAAGATATCTGCTCCCGATAATTTGGATGTCTCAACCACATTCGGTCCTTTCCAAAAAGTAAATTTGGCCAAACTCAGTTTGATTTCTCCTGCAATAAACAGTTATGTGATAACCGGCGACACGGCAATAATCAAATGGGGAACCACCAATGTGCAGAATATTAAAATTGATTATTCAATCAATAACGGCGTAGATTGGACTGGCATCGAGCCCGGTACTTCTACTGTTTCCGGACAATATAAATGGATTGTTCCAACAAATATTTCGGGTGCTTGTCAGTTGAAAATTACCGACTTATCCAACAACAGTAACCTTTCCGTTGGCGAAACATTCACGGTTTTGCAAAACAATCCGGTGGGAGGTCCTTACCTGATGGACAAAAACACGGTACTGCTTCTGCATTTCGACAATGATTTGAACAACCGAAGCAATTTGGCTCCCAATGCTATTGGAAATCCGACCAGTCTGGCAACCGATGCTGCCGGAGTGGACCAGCTGGGACGAAGCTACAAAACAGTAACACCATTGACCGTGCCCAACAGTGCGGCATTGAATCTGACAGGCGACTGGACCATTGAAGCCTGGATAAAGCTCAATTCATTTACTGCCAATAATAACATGTACCTAGTATGGAAGCCGGGCGATTCAGATATGTATCAGTCCAACTATTCGCTGGAAGTAAGTCCCTGGTGGGGAAATGTATTCCATGGATACTACTTTTCCGGGCTTAATTCCCGTATCGGGCAAACCTCATCTTCTATAAATCTGAACGAATGGTATCATGTGACTTTTATCCGGGATACAAAGGGTATGAAAATAAAGCTGATTGTACACGACAGAAACCGGAATCAGATTTTCTCAGGAGAACAGAATTATACCTCCACTGAAACCTATCTAAATGCACGCGACCTTCAGATTGGCACCAACCTAGATGGTTATATAGACGAAGTGCGTATAAGTAATATTGCAAGAAGCCTTATCAATACCGGAATAAACAATCAGCTGAGCAATCGCCTGACAATATATCCGAATCCATCTACCGGAATCGTTTATTTGAACGGAGTACAAGGAGCCGGGCAAATAATGGTGTCGGACGCAAACGGACGATTGTTATTAACTCAACCTTTGTCAGGCAAACCCACAGAGAAGATTGATTTGGCTTCATTTAAAAAAGGAATTTATTTTATTCAACTGAAGCAGGAACACGCATCTCAAACGAATAAAGTCGTAATTTGGTAAGAATATTGCTTGTTCGGATGTGTAAGTCACGCGCAAGTCACGCAGGAAGTCACGCACCTGTACTTGTTTGATAATAAATGTGTTGCAGCCAATGTGCGCGACTTGTGTGACTTGTGCTACTTTTTGAAATTGATTTTATGGGGAAATGCTATGAAAGCGAATTGTTTGATAAGTAGTGACAATTGATCCCCAAATTTGAACATTCTTGAAAGAGAGACTTTAATTTCTGTAATAGATGCTGATTCTTTTAATGAAAAATTTAAAAATTTAATTTGTAATGAATTGCCGGAAAGATAATTTAGTGTACAAATACCTATGTAAAAATTACCATATTATTTTTTCTGTTTGGATGATAGCAACGGTAATTTGTGGCTCATTGAGATTAATCAGAGACAGATATAATAATTATCGAATTTTTAAAAACATCTTTTGGCATGCATATAATCAGTTGCCTTTATATGCTCCCTATCCTAAAGAATACCATGACATTGCTCATTATGGAGCATTCTTTAGTGCTGTGATTTTTCCATTTTCAATTCTTCCCGATTTTCTGGGGCTTACATTATGGGTGGTGGCAAATTCCTGTTTATTATTCTTTGCGATAAAAAAACTACCACTGAGCCGCAATAAGCATTTGTTTATTTTCTTATTTAGCGCAATTGAGCTGTGTACTTCGGTAACTGCGCAACAATTCAACGTCGGGATTACTGCGATCATTATTTTATCCTATTATTATATTGACCGGAAAAAAGATTTTTGGGCTGCTTTTTTTATCATGTTGGGCACATTCACTAAAATATATGGAGTAGTAGGACTTGCCTTCCTGCCTTTCTCCAGAGATAAAAAAAGACTCCTGCTGTCTTGTCTTTTCTGGGGTGTAATTATGTTTTTCTTTCCCATGATCTACTCATCTCCATCCTACATATTTGAACAGTACCATTCGTGGATAGTAGATCTTTTAGGTAAAAACAGCCAAAATATATTTGCATATTATCAGAATATTTCCCTGCTTGGGTTTGTCAGGAAAGTGAGTTGCGGTGCTTATTCTGATTTATGGCTGCTTATTCCTGGAATAATTCTATTTGGTTTACCCTATTTACGTATAAAGCAATATCGCTCCCAAAGTTTCCGAATGATGCTGTTGGCTTCTGTACTGCTTTTTACGGTACTGTTCAGTACAGGAAGCGAGTCAAGTTCCTATATAATAGCTATTTTAGGAGTTACACTATGGTATATAAATACACCTTCTGGAAACAGAAAGTTAAATCAGGCTCTTTTAATCTTTGCTTTTGTAATAACCGAAATTTCATGTACTGATCTGTTTCCGAAAGGAATAAGAAATGACTTTATAATTCCATATTCAATCAAGGCAGTACCATGCATCATTATTTGGCTGAAAGTCTGCTATGAACTATACATCTTCAATTTTTTAAAGAGAGAAGGATGTTATAATAAAAAAGAACATGTTGCTGTTGTGCCAACCACTAGTAATGAGGTTGATATTGTTCTTCCTTGTTATAATCCACCGGCTAACTGGCAGAAAATTATATCCGATAAGATGAATCAATTGAAATCTTTTTTACCTGATAAAACATTCAACCTGATTGTTGTAAACGATGGGTCAACAACCCAGATGGATGAAGAGGAAATTGTAAAGTTCAGAAAAATGATTCCTGAAGCCCGATTTATAAGTTATCCTGAAAACAGAGGGAAAGGATATGCGCTTAGAAAAGGTATAGAGACCACGCGTTCTTCTTTGATTATTTATACAGATTGGGACTTCCCTTATTGCCTAAATAGTATTCTTGCTGTAATTCATCAGTTGGAAAAAGGGTACGATGTCGTTGTTGCAGCTCGGACAAACTCCTATTTTCATCATTCAGAACTAGGCTTTTTCCGTAGTCTTATGTCTTTTTGTTCCCGGATTATGAATAGAGTGATTCTAGGTATGAAGTTTAACGATGCCCAAGGTGGGTTGAAAGGCATGAGCAGAAAGGGGAGAGACATTTTCTTAAGAACAAAGATTGATCAGTTTCTTTTTGATACTGAGTTTGTATATTTGGCGTCCAGAGAAAGGGATCTTAATATTTGTGAAGTAAAAACGGATATTCGTGAAGGGGTACATCTTTCTCACATGGGGATGAAAGTTTTGAAAAAAGAATTATTTAATTTTGTACGAATAGCTTACAGATAATATGATTGCATTAAGTTTCGATATAGAAGAATTTGATTTACCGATAGAGCATCACAAAGAAATCTCGTTGGCAGAACAAATTGCCATCTCAAAGGATGGATTAGTCAAGGTGCTCGACTTGCTAAAAAAGTACGGAATAAAAGCAACGTTCTTCAGCACGGTTACATTTGCTAAATCTTCGTTAGAAATTATTGAACGAATAGTACAAGAAGGGCACGAACTTGCTTCACATGGCTGCAATCATTCAAATTTTAATATAGAAGACTTAAAAGCATCAAAAGATGCGTTGGAGAAACTAAGTAATGCTCAAGTAAGAGGCTTTCGGATGCCTCGGATGATGGCTGTTGATGAAAGTGAGCTGTATTATGCCGGATATACATATAATTCGTCGCTGAATCCTACCTGGATTCCCGGTAGGTATAATCATCTTCGTCGTCCACGGAATATTTTTAAAGAAAAGAACGTTTGGCAGGTACCGGCTTCGGTTTCTTATCCGTTCCGAATTCCTCTTTTCTGGATTTCTCTCCATCAGTTTCCATTACCGTTCTATAAATTCTTATGTAACAGTGCGCTTAGGAAAGATGGCTTTTTGAATATTTATTTTCATCCATGGGAGTTTTACAACCATCTGGATAATAAAAAATTGGGGGTTCCAGGGTTTATACAAAAGAATTCGGGCGATTGTTTAATTGTACGGCTAGATTCGGTTATTTCTTATTATCTCAAAAAAGGAGTTCCTTTTGTAACAACTTTCCAGTTGTTGCAGAATAAATAGTCTCATTCAGTAGGTTTAATGAAGCAATGAAAATGGCTCCCTGAAATTAATCTTCCCCAGAGATTCGCAATTTGAGTACGTTGTTATACCTTTGTAATCTTCTTAATTTAATAACCTGCAGATGGAAGTTACCAACGCAACGATTCAATTTATAAGGGAGCATCTGGATGACGATACTTCAAAACTGGCACTTCAGGCAAAGAAATATCCTGATGTGGATATGCCTTTTGTTATCAATCAGATAGTGGGCCGGAAGATGGCGATGGAGAAAATTCCGTCGTGGGGAAACAAAGATGGACTACTTTATCCCAGGCATCTCTCTTTGGAGCAGTGCTCATCCGAAGCAACTGCAAAGTACAAGGCATCTTTGGTGAAAGGGGATACGATGGTCGACCTCACCGGCGGGTTCGGGATTGACTGTGCATTCCTTTCGGCAAACTTCCGGCAGGCGGTTTATGTGGAACGTCAACAAGAACTATGCGAAATAGCCACTTCCAATTTTCCTCTAATGGGACTTTCGCATATCAAAGTGGTGAACGAAGATGGAGTGGGGTACCTTTCACAGATGGAGCCTGCCGACCTGATATTTCTCGATCCTGCCAGAAGGGACGAAAAGGGCGGAAAGGTCGTAGCAATAGCCGATTGCGAGCCCGATGTTGCCCGGCTTTCCGAATTGCTAATAAGTAAAGCAAGGCAAGTAATGATTAAGCTCTCACCAATGCTCGACCTCTCACTGGCGTTGCGTGATTTGCCTTATGCCAAAGAGGTGCATGTGGTATCGGTTGCCAACGAATGTAAAGAGGTACTGATAATCCTTGAAAAAGGAGCGCCCGACAAAGAGATGGCAATTCACTGTATCAATGTTCTTAAAAATGGTGAAGTACAACGATATACCTTTTCTAAAGAGCAAGAGTCAGAGGTGTGCGACTATACAGACGAAATAGGAACATATCTTTACGAGTCGAGCGCTTCAATACTAAAGGCGGGAGGCTATAAAAGCATTGCAAATTCGTTTAATCTGAAGAAACTTCATCCCAACAGCCATCTTTACACGTCCAATATTAAACAGGCCGATTTCCCCGGCAGGTGCTTTGAATGTAAATCGGTTTTCTCTCTGAATAAAAAGGAGTTAAAGACATATTTGGGAGATGTGAAGCAGGCGAATATCACAATCCGGAACTTTCCTTCCACGGTGGCCGACTTAAGAAAGAAGCTTCGTCTTTCTGACGGGGGAGATATTTACCTTTTTGCAACAACATTAAAGAGCGAACAGAAAGTGCTGATTAAATGTCATAAAATATAACATATACCTCGTTAATATCAGTCTAAACGATGCTATTTAAGAGATATTAATCGGGCGATAATTATGTTTTTTCTTGAAAAAGAGTATCTTTGTGAGCTTAATATCTTAATTCACCCTATGGCAATAAAAATAAAGCAAGTATCTAATAAAAAGGAACTTAAAGATTTTATACGATTTAACTACGAGTTATATAAGGGCAATGCATATTCCGTTCCCGACCTCTACGATGATATGCTTAGTACATTCGACAAAAAGAAAAACGCGGCATTCGAATTCTGCGAAGCTGAATATTTTCTGGCATACAAGGATGACAAACTAGTGGGAAGGGTTGCAGCCATTATCAATCATAAAGCAAATGCTACCTGGAATAAAAAGGACGTTCGATTCGGATGGATCGATTTTATTGACGATCTGGAAGTTTCGGAAGCATTACTGAAAGCAGTGGAACAATATGGTAAAGAACATGGGATGGAGAGCATTCAGGGCCCACTTGGATTTACCGACTTCGATGCGGAAGGTATGCTCGTTGAAGGATTCGACCAGTTAAGCACAATGGCTACCATCTATAACTATCCTTACTACCCCGAGCACATGGAAAAGTTGGGATATGAGAAGGAAGCCGACTGGGTAGAGTTTAAAATCTACATTCCTGAAAACGGGGTTCCTGAAAAGCATCAGCGCATATCAGACCTGATACAAAGAAAATACAACCTGAAAGTGATTAAATATACTTCGGGAAAGAAACTATCGAAAGATTACGGACAGGCAATCTTTGAACTGATGAATGAGGCTTACAAGCCTTTGTTCGGTTATTCAGCCCTATCGCAGCATCAGATTGACCAGTACGTAAAGCAATATCTTCCAATTGTAGATCTGAAACTGGTTCCGTTGATCGTGGATCAGGAAGGACAACTGGTAGGTGTGGGTATATCAATGCCATCTTTGTCTGTAGCACTGCAAAAAGCTAAAGGAAAGATGTTGCCTTTTGGATGGTACCACCTGGCAAAGGCTCTTTACTTCGGAAAAAGAAAAATCGTTGATCTCTTGCTGATTGCCGTAAAACCAGAATATCAGAACAAAGGTGTGAACGCATTGCTGTTCTCTGATTTGATTCCTGTTTACCAAAAGGAGGGTTTTGAATATGCCGAAAGTAATCCGGAACTGGAGATGAACGGAAGAGTTCAGTCTCAGTGGGAGTATTTTAAAACGGAACAACATAAACGTCGTCGCGCGTTCATAAAGAGAATTAGTTTGTAATATAATATATTATCTATTGGTAGATTTTTAGTTATGGAAGAAATGCTTGAAGAAAAACTCCAGGTCGCGGAATATACCGAAGAAAATATTCGCACCCTTGACTGGAAAGAGCACATTCGTCGCCGCCCTGGTATGTATATCGGGAAGCTGGGCGATGGCTCACACTCGGATGATGGTATCTATGTGCTGCTGAAAGAGGCGCTGGATAACTCAATTGACGAGTACATGATGGGTTTTGGTAAAACAATTGAAGTGACGGTGATTGATGGCAAGGTTACGGTGCGTGACCACGGCCGTGGTATTCCTTTGGGGAAAGTGATCGATGTCTCATCAAAAATGAATACCGGAGGTAAATACGATTCTAAAGCATTTAAGAAATCTGTTGGTTTGAACGGAGTTGGTATCAAAGCTGTCAATGCCCTTTCTTCCTACTTCCGTATTTCAAGTTTCCGGGATGGAGAGGAGAAAAGTGCGGAATTTGAAAGAGGAACGTTGATAAAGGATTTCCCGATTGCTGAAACAGAACACGATAATGGTACGTTGACAGAATTTGTTCCGGATAATACCATTTTTAAAGATTATCGTTACCAGAATGAGCACATCGAACCGCTCCTTAAGAATTATGTATTCCTTAATTCGGGCCTTTCTATTATATTCAACGGAAAAAAATTCAACTCTAAAAACGGGTTGGTCGACCTGTTGAATGAGTACATGACTACCGATCCGCTCTATCCCATCATTCACCTGAAGGGAGAAGATATAGAACTGGTACTTACCCATACCGACCAATATGGAGAAGAGTACTATTCTTTTGTGAACGGACAGCATACCACTCAAGGAGGTACCCACCTTGCGGCTTTCCGTGAGGCGGTGGCGAGAACAATCAAGGAATATTACCCCAAAAACTTTGATTATGCCGATATTCGTTCCGGTATGGTGGGAGCTATCAGCATCAAGGTGGAAGAACCTGTGTTTGAGTCGCAGACAAAAACCAAATTGGGTTCTAAGGATGTAGGACCCGACGGTCCATCAGTAGGAAAGTTCATCGGAGATTTTGTGAAACGGGAACTGGACAATTATCTGCATATTAATCACGAAACATCCGAAATCCTGCTTCAAAAGATTCAAGATTCTGAGAAAGAGCGGAAAGCGATTGCAGGTGTTACTAAACTGGCTCGCGAAAGAGCAAAGAAAGCAAATCTGCATAACCGGAAACTACGCGATTGCCGTACTCACCTAAATGACATGAAAGGAAAGAATCAGGAAGATTCAAGTATTTTCATTACTGAGGGTGACTCAGCGAGTGGCTCCATTACCAAGAGTAGGGATGTGAATACACAGGCGGTGTTCAGTCTCCGCGGTAAACCGCTCAACTCTTTCGGTCTAACTAAAAAGGTTGTGTACGAAAATGAAGAATTCAACCTTTTGCAGGCTGCTCTGAACATAGAAGATGGCATTGAAGGATTGCGCTACAATAAAGTGATTCTGGCTACCGATGCCGATGTGGATGGAATGCACATCCGTTTGCTGATGATTACTTTCTTCCTGCAGTTCTTCCCGGACCTGATTAAGAAAGGACATGTCTACATTTTGCAGACACCACTTTTCCGTGTACGAAACAAGAAAGAGACCATCTACTGTTATTCGGAAGAGGAACGTGTTAGCGCTATAAATAAGCTTTCACCCAATCCGGAAATCACCCGATTTAAAGGACTTGGTGAGATATCGCCGGATGAGTTTAAAAATTTCATCGGAAAGGATATGAGGCTGGAACAGGTTACGCTAAGAAGGCACGACCTGGTGAAAGATTTGCTGGAGTTTTACATGGGTAAGAATACCATGGAACGTCAGAATTTTATTATCGATAATTTAGTTATTGAAGAAGACGTTGCGTAATTATGAGAAGAGCTATATTTCCCGGTACATTCGATCCTTTTACAATAGGTCACTACTCGGTAGTGAAAAGGGCTTTGACCTTTATGGATGAGGTTGTGATTGGTATTGGTATTAATGAGAATAAAAGAACTTACTTCCCGATAGAAAAACGGGTGGAGATGATTCAGGATCTTTATAAAGATGAACCTAGAGTAATAATTAAACCCTACAGTTCGCTGACGATTGATTTTGCAACATCTGTTGATGCTAAATTTATTGTACGTGGAATACGCACAGTGAAGGACTTTGAATACGAAGAAACGATTGCCGATATCAACAGACAGTTGGCCGGGATTGAGACAATTCTGTTATTTACAGAACCGGAACTGACCAGTGTGAGCTCCACAATTGTTAGAGAACTTTTACAATATAACAAAGATATCAGCTGCTTTATTCCTAAAGGAATGAAGATCTGACCGAAAAAAAGATTAAATGAAGAAAATAGTTGTTTCTTTAGCATGCTTGCTGGCTGTTGGTGCGCAGGCTCAAAATAACGGAAGCATTGCGTCCCGTAAATTACATATGGCTGAGTTTGCAATCAATAACCTCTACGTAGATAAAGTAAATGAAGATAAATTAGTGGAGGAAGCAATCATCAAGATGCTGTCAACCCTTGACCCTCACTCTACATACGCCAATCCGGAAGAGGTAAAAAAACTGAATGAACCTTTACAGGGTAACTTCGAGGGTATAGGGATTCAGTTCAATATGGCTGAGGATACCTTGCTGGTTATCCAACCGGTTTCGGGAGGTCCGTCGGAAAAGGTTGGAATTATGGCTGGCGACCGTATTATTGCAGTCAATGATACAGCTATTGCCGGCGTAAAAATGAGCACGGATGATGTGATGAGTAGATTGAAAGGTCCTAAAGGTACAACTGTAAGACTGAAAGTGCTTAGAAGAGGGGTGCGTGATGTTTTGAACTTTACTGTAAAGCGCGACCGTATTCCCCTTTATAGCTTGGATGCTTCTTACATCATCAAGAATAAAATAGGCTATATCCGCATCAGCCGTTTTGCATCGACAACCGCCGATGAGTTTATCAAGGCATTGAAAACACTGAAAGACCAGGGAATGAAAGATTTAATTCTTGATCTGCAGGATAACGGAGGAGGTTACCTGAATGCTGCAATTGATATGGCTAACGAGTTTCTCGGGAAAAAAGAACTGATTGTGTATACGGAAGGACATCGTGCGCCGCGAAGTGAGTTTTTTGCAAAAGGAACAGGACGGTTCCAGAATGGAAGATTGGTAGTGTTGGTGAATGAGTTCTCTGCATCGGCAAGTGAAATTCTATCCGGAGCAATACAGGATTGGGACAGAGGACTAATTGTGGGACGCCGTTCTTTTGGAAAAGGATTGGTACAACGGCCTATCGATTTGCCCGACGGATCTATGATTCGATTGACGGTAGCCCGCTATTATACTCCTGCCGGACGCTGTATCCAGAAACCATATGAGAATATTGAGAAATATAACATGGATTTGATTAACCGTTATAATAAAGGTGAGATGATGAACTCAGACAGTATTCATTTCCCCGATTCTCTAAAATCAAAAACAAAGAAACTGGAACGAGTTGTTTATGGCGGCGGGGGAATAATGCCGGACTACTTTGTGCCGGTGGACACTACTTTGTACACAGACTATCATCGTAATCTCGTAGCAAAAGGAGTGATTCTTAATGTAACGCTTAAATATGTGGAAAATCACCGGAAGGAACTTCTGAATAAATACAAGAAATTCAGCGATTATAAAGATAAATTTGAAGTGAATGAAGCTTTGATAAACGAGCTCATTGCTGCCGGAGATGCTGCTAAAATTGAGATGAAGAAGGATCAATTCAAGATCTCTGAACCGCTGATTAAGACCCAATTGAAGGCGATGATTGCACGTGACTTATGGGATATGAGTGAATATTATAAAGTAATGAACGACATAAATCCTACGATCCAAAAGGCGGTAGAGATACTACAGTCGGGAGATTATGAAAGAAAACTTAATAAATAAGCTAAATATATATGACTGCTACTAAGAAAGATTATTATCACATTGGACTCAATGACCAACAGGTTAATGAAAGTCGTGAGAAAAATGGAACAAACTTACTGACGCCCCCCAAGCGTACTTCTCTTTGGAAGCTTTATCTGGAGAAGTTTGAAGACCCTGTGGTGCGTGTGCTGCTTGTGGCTGCAATGTTTTCATTGATGATTGCTATCATTGAAAATGAATATGCAGAAACCATCGGTATCTTTTTCGCAATCTTCCTGGCAACAGGCATTGGCTTTTATTTTGAATATGATGCCGGCAAGAAGTTTGATTTGCTGAATGCAGTCAATGAAGAAATTGCCGTTAAAGTATTAAGAAACGGGAAAATACAGGAAATTCCACGGAAAGATATAGTAGTGGGTGATATTGTGATTCTTGAAACCGGTGAGGAAGTGCCTGCAGATGGAGAATTGATCGAAGCAATCTCCATGCAGATCAATGAATCTAACCTGACCGGAGAACCTATTGTGGAAAAAACAACTGATGAATCGCAATTTGATGAAGAGGCAACTTACGCTTCTAATATGGTGATGCGTGGTACAACTGTAGTTGATGGGCACGGTATTATGGAGGTGCTTCGTGTAGGTGATGCAACTGAGATTGGTAAGGTTGCCAAGCAGTCCACCGAAAAGAATGAGGAGCCTACTCCACTGAACATCCAGTTAACCAAACTGGCAACGTTTGTTGGAACCATCGGTTTTTCAGTTGCACTGGCTACCTTCCTTGTTTTCTTTGTCAAAGATGTATTGTTTGCCAGTTCGCTGGAATATGAAGGGGCGGCTCAGGTTAAACTGATTGGTCCTAAAATCATCTCGATTGCTGCAATCCTGGGATTGATGATTGCTTCCATTAAAATGTGGATGCCTCATAAATTCTCTGAAGCAATTAACCGTCGTTCATCTTGGTTTTGGACACTGATAGCAATCTTCTCATTCCTGATTGCGGCTGTAGCAGGTTTCCTTGCATACGGGCTTGATAAGACCGAATTGGATAACTGGCAATCTTATATGGCGGTATTCCAGTTAGTACTTAAATACTTTATGATGGCGGTTACCTTGATTGTAGTTGCTGTTCCGGAAGGATTGCCAATGAGTGTAACGCTCAGTCTGGCTCTGAATATGCGTCGTATGCTTTCTACTAATAACCTTGTGCGCAAGATGCATGCATGCGAAACGATGGGAGCGGTTACCGTAATCTGTACCGATAAGACAGGTACACTGACCCAAAACCTGATGCAGGTGCACGAAACCAAGTTTTTTGGACTTAAAGAAAGTGGAGTGCTAGCTAATGATAAAATCAGCAGCTTGATAAAAGAAGGCATCAGTTCAAATTCAACCGCATTTCTGGAAGAAAGCTCTGAGAACGATAAACCTAAAGGGGTAGGTAACCCAACTGAAGTTGCATTGCTTTTATGGCTCAATTCTCAGAATGTGAATTATCTTGAACTTCGCGAAGATGCTAAAGTGTACGATCAACTCACATTCTCTACCGAAAGGAAGTTCATGGCTACGTTGGTACAGTCCTCACTTCTGGAAGGAAAGAAGATACTTTACATGAAAGGGGCTCCCGAAATTGTATTGGGAAAATGTAAACAGGTAATCCTTGGTGATAAAGTGGTGCCTGCGGCAGAATATCGCCCAACCATTGAAGCGCAATTGCTGGCATATCAGAATATGGCCATGCGTACGCTGGGATTTGCTTATAAAATAGTGGATGCAAGTACACCGAATGATTGTGTGGACCTGGCTGCCGGGAATGACTTAAACTTCCTGGGAGTTGTGGCCATATCCGACCCGATCCGTCTGGATGTGCCTGCTGCAGTAGGCAAATGTCAGTCGGCAGGAATCGATGTGAAGATTGTGACAGGTGATACTCCGGGAACAGCAAAGGAGATTGCCCGCCAGATTGGTCTATGGACAGAGAAAGATACCGAACGGAACCATATAACAGGTGCCGGTTTTGCCGAACTCAGCGATGAGGAGTTGCTGGATAGAGTATTGGACCTGAAGATTATGTCGCGAGCTCGTCCTACAGATAAGCAACGACTTGTTCAGTTGCTGCAGCAAAAAGGTGCAGTGGTAGCTGTTACCGGTGACGGAACAAATGATGCTCCAGCCTTGAATCACGCTCAGGTGGGACTTTCCATGGGTACAGGAACCTCTGTAGCTAAAGAAGCCAGTGATATTACACTGATGGACGATTCATTTAACAGCATCAGTACCGCAGTAATGTGGGGGCGTTCTCTGTACAAGAATATTCAGCGCTTTATAGTTTTCCAGCTGACCATTAACTTTGTGGCATTGCTTATTGTACTGCTTGGTGCATTTATCGGGACTGAACTTCCGCTGACGGTTACACAGATGCTTTGGGTGAACCTGATTATGGATACTTTTGCCGCCTTGGCACTTGCCTCAATTCCGCCTAGTGACGAGGTTATGAAAGAAAAGCCACGTAAGGGTACCGACTTTATTATCTCAAAGCAGATGCGTTATAACATTCTTGGAGTAGGTGGCGCCTTTCTGGTTCTTCTTTTAGGAATGATTTATCACTATACCGGAAATATCGGTGATATGAGTGTGCACAACCTGACGGTATTCTTTACTACGTTTGTGATGCTGCAATTCTGGAACCTCTTCAACGCCCGTGTATTTGGCACCAATGATTCTGCGTTCAAAGGAATCAGAAAATCATACGGAATAGAACTTGTATTGGTGCTGATCCTTGCAGGTCAGTTCCTCATTGTACAGTTTGGCGGTAAGGTATTCCGTACGGAGCCTCTTAGTCTTAGTACCTGGGCAGCTATTTTCGGTTTAACCTCTGTTGTGTTGTGGGTTGGTGAGTTGCTACGCTTATTCAAACGCTTGAAAAGCAATAAAAGATGAATCATAAAATTAAAAACCTGATACTGGATTTCGGAGGAGTACTGGTTGATCTTGATCGCTCCCGTTGCATCGAGTCGTTTAAGGCGATGGGAGCCGACTGCATCGAAGAAATGCTGAATCCTTATTATCAGCAGGGATTACTCATGAAACTCGAAAAGGGCGAAATTACAACCGACCAGTTTCATGATGAATTAAGACAGACTGTTGGTAAAGAGATGAGTGATAAACAGATAGATGATGCCTGGAATAGTTTTCTGGTGAACGTACCCACTTATAAACTTGACTTGCTGCTGAAACTTCGTGAACATTACTCTGTTTTCCTGCTAAGTAATACGAATGCTATTCACTGGGAAATGTCGTGTGAACGATTTTTTTCATACAAGAACCTTCAGGTTGAGGATTTCTTTGAGAAGATATTTCTCTCTTATCAAATGCATCAGTTAAAACCTTCGAAAGAGATTTTTGAAACAGTAATGGCAGTAACAGGTATCCAACCGGAAGATACATTCTTTATTGATGATTCCGAGGCCAATTGCATAACAGCTCAGTCACTTGGCATTCATACATATACCCCCAAAGCACACGAGGATTGGGGGCATATTTTTAAATAATGAGAAGATGAGAATTGTTTCCGATCCAAAAGATTGTAACATAGAGCCCTGCGTTGCTACCATTGGTTTTTTTGATGGTGTTCATCAAGGACACCGTTTTCTCATAGAACAAATAAAAGAAGTGGCGAAACGCAAGGGATTACCTTCCGCTCTGATCACTTTTCCTGTGCATCCACGCAAAGTTCTTGATCCGTCTCACCGTATTGAGCTCCTTTCAACTTTTGAGGAGAAAGTGCATCTATTAAGTCAGACAGGAGTAGATTACTGCTTTCTGTTGAATTTTAACGCCGAGATATCATCACTTACAGCAAGTGAGTTTATGACCGGTGTTCTCAAAAAGCAGTTCAAAGTTGATTCACTCGTTATTGGATACGATCATCGTTTTGGCCATAAACGAAGTGAAGGATTTGAAGATTATTGCCTATGCGGACAGGAGATAGGAATGGAAGTGATTCAGGCAGAGCCTTTCATGCAAGAAGGATTGAAAATCAGTTCTTCTGCTATCCGTAAGGCTCTTTCGGGAGCAGACTTGGATTTGGCGAATCAGTTTTTGGGATACAACTATTATTTGGAAGGAGAGGTTGTTACCGGACAGCAGTTAGGACGAACCATTGGCTTTCCGACAGCTAATCTGAACCCTGATCCGGATAAAATTATTCCAGCCGACGGTGTTTATGCAGTTCAAGTCACTGTTGAAGAGAAGAATTTTGCCGGGATGATGAATATCGGGCATCGACCGACCATTGATGATGGACTTAATCGTACACTGGAGGTAAATATTCTAGACTTTAATGAGGATATTTATGGAAAAGAAATAAAGGTCTCTTTTGTAAAACGTATCCGTCCGGAGGTCAAATTTAATGGTCTGGATGCATTGAAGGCTCAGATTCAGGATGACCAGCGTAAAGTTGAGGAAATATTTAGAAACAAGCCATTTGTCTCTTAAACTGTCACGTTTTAATCTCTTATTTACTTTGAAAAGAGCAATGTTTGCGGAATCTTAAAATGAACTTTATTCTCTCTTTCTTTGTTGTTTGTATTGCCAGTGTTGCGAAAACGATATTAATTTAATGGCAGAGATATGGATACAATCACAAAGGGAGTGTTTCTGATTACTAACATCAGGCATAAAGAAAAGATACAATGGATTAAGCGGATCATTAATTCCCAGTTGGGAGTTACAGAAGTTTCAGTAAATCCTTCAAACATGTTGATGAAAGTAGAATATGATCCAGCTATGATCTCTCCTCGGAACATGCAGATACTTGTTCGATCCGTAGGATGCGGATTACTGATTGATGAGAAAAAGATTCATGATCGGCTCAGACAGAAAAGCAGGATAAAGCGTGATACGATCTCTTTTATTCTTACTGCCCTACTTTTTGGAGTCTCCTTTTTTACATGGAAATATGAGTGGGGGTACATTGCCGTTACCTCGACAGGTATACTATTCCTTACTTCGTTGATAGTACTTATAGTAGAGCAAAGGAGGATTTCTTAATTTCCTCCTTTTGCTTTGTATGCCAGTGCGTACATTCTCATTTGTTTGACCATTGACAGAAGGCCGTTGCTACGGGTAGGTGAAAGATGCTCTCTCAATCCGATTCTGTCAATGAAATAAAGTTCGCTTTCCAGTATTTCATCAGGCGTATGATCTGATACTACTTTTATTAGAAGAGCAATGATTCCTTTTACAATAAGAGCATCACTCTCTGCCTTGAAAATGAGTTTCCCGTCAATCTGATCTGCCTGAAGCCATACCCGGCTTTGGCATCCTTGAATCAGGTTTTGTTCCGTCTTATATTGTTCTTCCAAAGGTTCCTGTTCGTTTCCTAAATCAATAAGTAACTGATATCTATCCATCCAGTCATCGAAACTGCTGAATTCTTCAATTACCTCTTCCTGTAATTCATTAATGGTCATATGATTTTTATTTCAAAATTATTTTTCGTTATATAATACCTCTAAAACGGTTTGTCCTACAGCTTTGAGCGTTGAACGGTCTATGATATTCATATTATCATCCGTTGTATGCCAGAATGCACCGAATCCGCCCTCCTGACTGCTCATATCTGTCGGAATGATGTCAATGCAAGGGATCCTTGCAATACGATTTACAAAAAGGTGATCGTCTGTAACCAGTCCTCCATCCTCATTTATAAAATAACTGTTATATCCCAATGAAGAAGCTTTGCTCCAAACTTTCTTAACTATTGGTTCTGCAAACTGTTTTGAATATCCTTCTTTATAAAAAGTGGCTCCTTTTCCACCAACCATGTCAAGCAGTATTCCGAAACGGGCATTGTATCCTTCAACATGCGGGTTGTTTGCCCAATATTGTGTTCCCAGACACCAGCTCTCTTCTTTATGTTCTCCATTATAGAACTCCGGTGTGCCATAATCCTCCGCATCAAAGAAGATGATGTCTACTCCGATTGATGGAGCTTTTTTATTAATTTGACGGGCAATTTCAAGAAGAACTCCCACACCGCTGGCGGCGTCATTGGCTCCTAAAATAGGAGTGTGATGTTTTGATTCATCTTTATCATTGTCAGCCCACGGACGAGTGTCCCAATGAGCAAACAGCAGTACTCTTTTTTTTGTTTCGGGATTATATGATCCTATAATATTGCGTCCTTTTAGGAGTGTTCCGTCGTAAGCTATAAGATCTGCATACTGATTGGTGACCTTAGCACCGAAAGAAGTCAGTTTTCCGGCAAGATATTCTCCGCAGTTTTTATGCTCTTTTGTATTGGGAACTCTCGGACCAAAATCGACCTGAGCCTTTACATAATTGTATGCACTATCAGCATCAAAGTCGGGTGCTTTTACTATCTCTTCTTTCTGGTTGGAAGATTTGTTGTTAGTTCCGCAGGAAGCGCATGCAAAAAGCAGCGTTGCCAATATCAGCAGAAAATAGTTCTTTTTCATTCTTTGACTATTTGAGTTTATGTTTCAAAAGTACAAATCTTTAAGTAGATAATTCTTTTTTGTACCCTTGTTTTCACAAAATTATACGAAAGTACAGATTATTTGAATATCAACTCTGCACCGTTGTCTTCTACAATCAGTTCAACTTCTCCACCACAAATCAAAGGTACGTTGTTGGCAATATGTCCAACCGGGAAATCAAAGCATACCGGATAACCATAAGGTTTAACCAGGTCGGCAATCATCTCATATACCTCTTTACCCATTGACGGATCCTCATCATATTCTGTGAATTGTCCTATTATCAAGCCTGAAATTTTCTCAAGAATCCCTCCAAGCTTCAGGTTATGCATCATCCGGTCAATATGATATGGTCGTTCTCCTATGTCCTCAAGGAATAAAATCGTTCCTTCTGCAGGGATGTCAAATGGAGTACCTCTCATTCCGTAAAGCACAGATAGATTTCCTCCTCGAAGGACTCCTTCTGCTTTTCCTTTGATGTTACGTGTGTGTTTGGGCGATTTATAAACAGGCAATTCCCCAAAGAGTATGTTTTTAAGATGCATTGAACATGGATCGTCGGACGGCTCAACGGTCAGATGTCTTGCCATTAATGAGTGGATTGATGCAAAGCCTTTTTGCTGAAAAAGTCCATGTAGTAGAGTAATATCACTGTATCCCAATAACCACTTAGGATGTTCCAAGAATTTAGTAAAACTGATCTGGTCAATGAGGTGAATGGCGCCATAACCTCCACGACTGCAAAGAATTGCTTTTGTCTCTTCATCGTCCATTGCAGACTGAAGATCGGCTATTCGCTGTTTTGTTGATCCAGAAAATCGTCCGTTCTCTCCTGCGGCATGTTTACTAAAAGCAACTTTTAACCCCCACGATTCGATTGTTTTTTTTGCTCCATTCAGGAAATTTTTATCTATCTTTCCAGCAGGAGATATGATGGTAACCTTGTCTCCCGATTTAAGAATGGGAGGAAATTGAAACGTACTCATATATATCTATTTTTTGCAAATGTACATTAAAATCTGAATAAGGTAAACAATATGTTGATAATTGCTGAAAAAGGTATAAAGAAGCACTGATTTACTAGTTCTTTAGTCCTTTTTGAACTATCAATTTGATAGGTTGATAGTGCAGTTATACCTGTATTGTTAATTTTATACTTCCCTTTTGATTATTTTTTTGCCAGATGAATAGATTTCAAACTTTTTTCGCATATTTGCTAAAAATACAATCCTTATGGTTCCAATATGTAGTTTTGAACAGTTAACAGCTCATTTGATGACATCAAAGAGACGCAAACGAATTGCTGTGGTTTGCGCCAATGATCCAAATACTGAGTATGCCATAGCACGTGCTCTTGAAGAGGGGATTGCCGAGTTCCTGATGATAGGTGACTCAGCGATTCTGGAGAAATATCAGACTTTAAAGAAATACCCCGAGTTTGTTAGAACCATTCACATAGAAGACCCCGACGAGGCGGCAATTGAGGCTGTTCGTATTGTAAGAGATGGCGGAGCAGATATCCTGATGAAAGGAATCATTAATACGGACAACCTGCTACGTGCCATACTTGATAAGGAAAAAGGATTGCTCCCTGCAGGAAAGGTGCTGACCCATTTGTCGGTCATGCAGATTCCTAGTTACCATAAACTGCTTTTTTTCTCAGATGCAGCAGTAATACCCCGTCCTTCACTCCAGCAACGTATTGAAATGATTTGGTATGCAATACATACATGCCGTAGTTTTGGCATTGAACAGCCTCGCATTTCGTTGATTCATTGCACCGAGAAAGTAAGTTCCAAGTTTCCTCATTCGTTGGATTATGTGAATATTGTTGAGCTTGCGGAAGCTGGTGAATTTGGTAATGTAATAATTGACGGGCCGCTCGATGTACGTACCTCTTGCGAACAGGCAAGCGGTGATATCAAAGGTATAGTTTCTCCTATAGACGGGAAGGCTGATGTGCTTATCTTCCCAAATATTGAATCTGGAAATGCATTTTATAAAGGGGTTTCACTTTTCTGTAATGCCCAAATGGCAGGTCTGTTGCAAGGGCCAATTTGTCCTGTGGTATTACCCTCCAGAAGTGATAGCGGACTTTCTAAATATTACAGTATAGCAATGGCTTGTTTAACCTCATAATATTACTCTATGAAAATCCTGGCGATTAACCCCGGCTCAACATCTACAAAGATTGCCGTCTATGAAAATGAAAAGCGTTTGTTTGTAAAAACATTCTATCATTCGATTGAAACTCTCTCTCCTTTTCCAACAATAAATTCACAGTATGAATTTCGTAAAGAGTTAATACTTGCAGAACTGAAAAAGGAAGATGTCTTATTTCTCTTTGATGCAGTTGTAGGTCGTGGCGGGTTACTTAAGCCTATTCCAAGCGGAGTATATGAGGTAAACGAAACAATGCTAAAAGATTTACGGAATGCATCAATGCAGCATGCCAGTAACTTAGGTGGCTTGCTGGCCGAAGATATTTCCCGATCTATCCCTGGGTGTAAGGCCTACATTGCCGATCCGGTTGTTGTTGATGAACTGGAGGATGTTGCCCGTATTTCTGGATTGCCTATGCTCCCCCGTGTTTCTATTTTTCATGCACTGAATCACAAGGCTGTAGGACGTAAATATGCTCGGAGCATTAATAAGAACTATGAGAAGATGAATTTGGTCATTGCTCATTTAGGAGGAGGGATATCAGTTGCAGCCCATCGCTGCGGACGGGTAATTGATGTTAATAATGCATTAAATGGTAGTGGCCCTTTTTCGCCTGAGAGAGCTGGAACGCTTTCTGCCAGAGCATTAGCCGAACTTTGCTTCAGTGGGAAATATTCGCTCCAAGAAATTGATAAGATGATTTGTGGAAAAGGAGGAGTGATGGCTCATCTAGGAACTACCGACATGCCTGCGGTTATAAAAAAAATTAATGATGGAGATGCTAATGCCGAATTAATTGTCGATGCTATGATTTACACTGTAGCTAAAGAAATAGGATCCATGTGTGTTTCTTTACGAGGCAATGTAGATGCTATCATCTTGACAGGAGGAATAGCTTATAACAGTTATTGTGTAGACAGGCTGATTGGTCAGATAGATTTTTTGGCACCTATCCACATATTCCCAGGAGAGGATGAGATGGAGGCTTTGGCATTTAATGCGCTCGAAGCATTACAGGGAAACATTGTATGTAAGGTCTACAACTAATAAAAAAAGAGAACGCATTACTATATGCGTTCTCTTTTTTCTGTATATAAAGTTGAGAAATGAAATCTATTTTCAGATTAGCCCGGGTTTTAAAATTTGTAGGTTCGTTTAGGATTCTTAGGAAACCATCCTTTCTTTACACGCTTTTCCTGGTCAAAAATCTCCTTGATAGTCCAGAATGAAGAAAACGCAAAGACTCCCAGCAAAGAAGAAAAAAATACATCTTCAGTTGCAAAAGAGGCAATAACCCCAGCAACCCCTAATATAAGAAAGATCCACCAACATTTTGTACTCCAATAATATTCCGCTTTAATCACAATAGGATGAAAGAGCCCTATTATCAGGAAGGTGCAGATTCCTATTACAAGTCCGGTAAGATGATAAGAGTTTAACAAGTCAGTCATCTGGTTTTTATTTATCTGCTTTAATTGGAACTTCTTTCTTGATGCTCTGTTCTAAAGAAATCAGTGTCTCAGTAGCTGTAACTCCTGGGATTTCCTGCATTTTCGAATTGAGCAGCTCCATCAGGTGCTCATTATCGCAAGCGTATACTTTTGTAAGCATGGTGTATGGCCCTGTTGTGAAATGGCATTCCACAACCTCTGGAATTTTTTCAAGCTGTGCCACCACATTTTTGTACATGGATCCTTTTTCCAGTTTAATACCTACATAAGTGCAGGTTCTGTATCCTAAACTCTTAGGATTTACGTGATATCCGGAACCAACGATTACACCCAGGTCTATCAATCGTTGAACACGTTGATGGATAGCTGCGCGCGATACGCCACATTCTGCAGCGACATCTTTAAACGGGATGCGTGCGTTCTGTGAAATTATCTCCAGAATCTGCCTGTCAAGACTATCAATTTTTTCCATATAAATGAATATAAGTTCTTATTTAGTATCAAAAAGTAAGCAAATATAGAGAATTATTTTAATTTTCCTATCATTTATTGCAAATTATTCATTTTTGTATTTACAACAAACAAATTGATGACAGTTATAAAAAAAAGGGCACCCTGACAAGGTGCCCCTTAAATATAGATATATGCTTTATATTACTTCGCGATTTCAAGTAATTCAACTTCAAAAATCAAAGTTGAGAAAGGTTTGATTGTACCTGTATCTCTTGAACCGTAAGCCAATTCCTGAGGAATGTATAGAATCCACTTAGAACCAACAGGCATCAGTTTCAAGGCTTCTGTCCATCCCTTGATTACCTGGTTAGCTACAAATTCTACTGGTTGGTTTTTTTTGTAAGAGCTGTCGAACTCTGTACCATCAATCAAAGTTCCTTTATAGTGTACTTTTACTTTAGAAGTATCTGTAGGGATTGCTCCTGTTCCTGCTTTTACAATTTTGTATTGAAGACCGCTTGGAGTAGTTACTACACCTGGTTTTGTTTTATTTGCAGCAAGGAAATCCTGGCCTGCTTTTTTGTTTGCGGCATATGTTTTTTCAAGTGATTTAGACTTGATTCTTTCCATATTCATTCTTGCATATTGCTGAGCTTCTTCCATGGTCATCTTGCCACCCTTGTTCAATGTTCCTGCAATGAAACCTGACATGAAGTTTTCTACACTGATGGTCTTTGTAGAGTCATCACCGAACAACTCTCTGTTTACACCCTTGATCATCTGGTTTTTGATCTGTTGTCCGATTTGAAGACCTGCATAGTAAGCGTCTTTCTTTTTGCTTGTTTCTTTCACTCCGTCTTTCAAACCTTTGATGAACTCATCCATATTAGTAGTGTCCATCTTAACTTGTTGAACTAAATAATCTTTCAAGCCTTGTGTTTGTGACATACCGATTGAGTAAGACAGTGAGTCGATGTCTGTCTTAAGATTAGCTTTTGGAGCTTTACCTGTACATGAAGCAAGAGTTGCTGCAGCAGCAACAGCCATAAAAATGCTTAATTTTTTCATCTGTTTTAAAGTGTTTATTATAATACTTGAATTAATTCAACATCAAAGATAAGTGTGCTGTGTGGAGGAATCATTTCTCCTGCACCGTGAGCACCATAACCCAGGTTTGAAGGGATATAAAGTCTCCATTTAGAGCCTTCTGGCATCAATTGAAGTGCTTCCACCCATCCCGGAATAACCTGGTTTACACCAAATACTGCAGGTTCGCCTCTTTTTACGGAGCTGTCGAACAATGTGCCGTCAATCAGCGTACCTTCGTAGTGGCATTTCACCTGGTCGGTAGCTTTTGCTTTCTTACCGTTTCCTTCTACCAGAACTTCGTATTGCAATCCGCTGGATAAAGTAATTACATTTTCCTTCTTTTTATTTTCTTCAAGGAATGCAGCTCCTTTTTCAATATTGGCGGCGTTCATTTTTGTTTCCAGCTCTTCAAAATACTTATTCACAATTTCTCGTGCTTCTGTATGGCTCATAGCAGGTTCCTCTCCATTCAGAACAGCTTTGATTGCATTTGCAAAATCTTCTACATTGATACCCTGAGCTCCCATGCTCAAAAGGTTTTGGCCTATACCTAAGCCGATAGCATAACTAAATTTATCCATTCTTGATTTATAAGTGTTATCATTTGGCTTTTTATTTAAGCAGACTAACAATCAGTGGCTTACAAAAAGCTCACAAAAGTAAGAGTTTTATTTGAATGAAACCCTTTTTATGCTTTAAATTTTATTATTTTTGTAACAATCTATTTCTGGGAGGATTTATTATGAAAAAATTGGTTGTTTTGTCAGGTGCCGGGATGAGTGCAGAAAGTGGTGTAAGTACTTTCCGCGATGCCGGGGGCTTATGGGATCGATATCCTGTAGAGGAGGTGGCAACTCCTGAAGGCTACAGGGCCAATCCCGGATTAGTCATTAACTTTTATAACGAACGCCGCCGACAGCTACTTACTGTTGAGCCGAATGAAGGGCATCATCTTGTGGCTGAGCTGGAGAAAAATTTTGATGTGACTGTTGTGACACAAAATATCGATAATCTGCACGAACGTGCAGGGAGTTCGCATATAATTCACCTTCATGGAGAGTTGACTAAGATCTGTTCTTCGTACGACCCCCATGATACGCAATGTATAAAAGAACTAACTCCTGACGAATATGAAGTGAAACTTGGAGATTTGGCTCCTGACGGCTCGCAGTATCGTCCCTATATCGTATGGTTTGGAGAGGCTGTTCCTAAAATAGAAGATGCAATTGACCAGGTGGAGAAAGCAGATATATTTCTGATTATTGGCACATCCATGAATGTCTATCCGGCAGCCGGATTACTAAATTATGTTCGCCCCGGTGCAAAAGTGTTTCTGATTGATCCCAAAGAGGTCAATGTCAGAAGTAACGGACATCAGATTCATGTTATCCGTAAAGTGGCATCCGAAGGGATGAGAGAGCTGCTTCAGCTTCTTTCAGAGAGTGCATCGTCTTGATTTTAAACTTTTTTGTTGTATCTGTTGTTCTTCAATGTGTAACTAAACCGTTTAAGTTATGAAGAAATACAGATGCACTGTTTGTGAATACGTTTATGATCCTGAAAAAGGAGATCCGGAATCTGGAATAGAACCCGGTACTCCGTTTGAGGATGTTCCCGACGATTGGGTTTGCCCCATTTGTGGTGTGGGTAAAGAAGATTTTGAACCTGTGGGTAAGTAACCTTTTACTCTGCAATTATCTCCCAGTAACTTTCAGGTGGCTAATTGCAGGGTAATTTCCCAATTTCATCATTAATTTCATTTCTCTCTTATTGTTTCCCTATTATCTTTGTGAAGCAAGCTTTCTTACCAATGTATTTTTTACAAAAAGATATCTATGTCAGTTACTGCATGTTTTATTATATTCTCTTCCATCTCTTTTCCGACGGGAGTTGCTTATGAATTTTAAAAATATATAAAATAAGCGGTTTGTGTTCAGTTATTCTGTCATTTTATTGACTCCTATCTAAATAAAGACTATATTTAGCCATTAGCCAGCATTAAAATAAATTTGTATGAGAGAAAAAATTCAGATATATTGTCGAAATAATCATATGTGTAAGGAGTTCCCCATTGGTAGTTCCTTGCTGCAGATTTTTAAAGGATTCGACCTTGATTTTCCTTATCAAGTGGTCAGTGCAAAAGTAAATAACCGATCCGAAGGTCTTAATTTCCGCGTTTATAATAATAAAGATGTTGAATTCCTGGATGTAAGAGATCCCTCAGGTATGCGTACCTACGTCCGGTCTTTATGTTTTGTGCTTTGCAAGGCAGTGGATGAAGTTTTTCCAAATGGAACCATATTGCTGGAACATCCCGTTTCAAAAGGATATTTTTGCAATTTACGCATTGGACGTCCGGTTACCGATGAAGATGTAGTGCGCATTAAGCAGCGGATGCAGGAGATTATCGATGAGAATATACCTTTTCATAGGGTGGAGTGTTATATCTCAGAGGCTGTTAAGTTGTTTACCCAACACAATATGATGGATAAGGTTAAGCTGTTGGAAACTTCCGGAGCAATTTATACCTACTATTATACATTGGGCGAGCATGTGGATTATTACTATGGAAGTTTGCTGCCTCGTACCGGCGATATCAAGCTGTTTGATCTGGTTAACTATTACGGAGGTGTGCTCCTTCGGATTCCCAACAAGGAGAATCCCGATATCTTGGAAGAGGTGGTGAAGCAGGAAAAAATGCTTGATGTCTTCAAAGAGTACCTTCGGTGGAGTGATATTATGGACATGAATAATGTGGGCGATTTCAATGAAGTTTGCCTGGCAGGACATACTACCAGCGTTATCAATGTAGCCGAAGCCCTTCAGGAGAAGAAGATTGCTCAGATTGCCGATTCAATATATCATCGGTCCAAGAGTGGAGGTGGCGTTAAACTGGTTCTTATTTCGGGCCCCTCTTCTTCCGGTAAAACTACTTTCTGCAAGCGTCTTTCGGTGCAACTCATGACTAATGGTCTTAAGCCACATTCCATTTCATTGGATAACTATTTTGTGAACCGTGAAGAGACTCCACTTGACGAGAAAGGGAATTATGATTATGAATCTCTTTACGCACTTGATTTGAAACTTTTTAATTCGCATTTACAAGCCCTGCTCCGGGGAGAAGAGGTGGAGATCCCGACCTTTAATTTTACTCAGGGCAAGAAAGAGTATAACGGTCATCGTTTGCGCATCAGTGAAAATACAATTCTGATACTGGAAGGTATTCATGCCTTGAATCCTGAATTGACACCGCTGATTCCGCCCGAAAAGAAGTTCAAGATATACGTCTCTGCATTGACAACCATTTCGCTGGACGATCACAATTGGATACCCACAACGGATAACCGGTTGTTGCGACGCATCATCCGCGATTATAACTACCGTGGATATTCTGCGCAGGAAACCATTTCGCGCTGGCCTAGTGTAAGGGCCGGAGAAGATAAATGGATATTCCCTTATCAGGAGAATGCAGATGTGATGTTTAACTCCGCACTCTTGTTTGAACTGGCAGTTCTTCGAAGTCACGTGGAGCCTATCCTGAACGGAGTTCCCCGTAATTGTCCTGAATATGCAGAGGCTTATCGTCTGCTCAAGTTCATCAAGTATTTTGTGGCGATACAAGATAAGGATATTCCGCCCACATCTCTCCTGAGAGAGTTTCTTGGAGGAAGCAGTTTTAAGTATTAAATCTTTATATCAAAAGAACGCTTTTTTTCTCTTTCATTGAGGAAACAAATAGTATGGAATAGTTCGCAATGTCGAACTATTCATTAATTTTGTAGCGAGTTTACGTTTTTAGAAAATCAAGAATGGTTCAAGGAGCTCATCAGATACAGACACAACAACAGGTTCAGACTCTTTCTCCGCAGCAGATACTGGTCGTAAAGTTACTGGAACTGCCGGCTATAGAGCTGGAGGATCGTGTTCGTGCCGAAATTCTCGAGAATCCCGCGCTTGAAGAGGGACCGGAAGAAACAACGACTGAAGATACCCTGGAAAGAAACTCTCTGGATGAAGATTCATCTGCCAATGATATGGAGGACTTTTCCATGGGTGATTACCTCACCGAGGACGACATCCCCGATTATAAGCTTCAGGAGAATAACCGATCCAGAGAGGAGAAAGCCGAAGATATCCCTTTTTCAGAGGCGATTTCATTTTATGAGATGCTTAAAGAACAACTTGGCGAAAGAAGTCTTGATGAACATCAGCAGGAACTGGCCGAATACCTGATAGGTTCGTTGGACGACGACGGACTGTTGAGGAAAAGCCTTGTAAGCATTGTCGATGATTTGGCTATCTACTCAGGTATTGAAACGAATGAATCGGAGCTGGAACAGACTCTTAAGATGATTCAGGACTTCGACCCTCCCGGAATTGGCGCCCGAACACTGCAAGAGTGTTTGCTAATACAGATTAACCGTAAGGAGGATACCCCCCTTAAACAAATACAGATTCAGATTATTGAAAAGTGCTATGACGAATTTACCCGCAAGCACTGGGATAAGATTATGCAACGGCTTAATCTGACGGATGAAGAATTTAACGAGGCTCTGTCGGAGATCACCCGCTTGAATCCACGTCCGGGAAGTTCATTGGGCGAAGCCATCGGACGGAACCTTCAGCAGATTGTACCCGATTTTATTGTTGAGACCTATGATGACGGAACAATTACGCTAGCCCTGAATAACCGGAATGTTCCTGAACTAAGGATGAGCCGCAGCTTTACCGAAATGCTGGAAGAGCATACCCGCAATAAGGCCAATCAGTCCAAGGAATCCCGGAATGCCATGTTGTTTCTGAAACAGAAAATCGATGCGGCACAAGGATTCATTGATGCCATTAAGCAGCGGCAGAATACGCTGCTCACCACCATGCAGGCCATCATCGATGTGCAACGCCCTTTCTTTCTGGAAGGAGACGAGTCATTGCTAAAGCCCATGATTCTGAAAGATATTGCCGATTGTACTGGCCTGGATATCTCCACCATCTCACGGGTGAGCAACAGTAAATATGTGCAGACCAATTACGGAATCTTTTCATTGAAATATTTCTTTGGCGAAGGATTTACCACCGAAGGCGGAGAAGAGATGTCGCCCAGAGAGATTCGGAGGATTCTGAAAGAGCATATTGACAAAGAAGATAAGAAAAAGCCATTGACGGATGATGAGTTGACAGAGATTCTGAACAAAGAGGGATATCCCATTGCCCGCCGCACCGTGGCCAAATACAGACAGCAGCTCAATATTCCGGTAGCAAGATTAAGAAAATGACAATGAACAAATAAACGGATATGGATAAGAAGAATATAAATACCATTGCACGAATTATTTCCGGGATATTCAACCCCTTTATAGTGCCATTTCTTGCCTTTATGGCTTTATTCTTTTTCTCCTATCTTAGCATGCTTCCGCTTACATACCGGTTGGTAGTTTTGGGAGTTGTTTACGCATTTACCATCCTGATGCCTACTCTTACCATTTTTTTCTTCCGGAAGATAAATGGCTGGGGCATGAGGGCTTTTCGCGATCGGAAAAAACGATTTGTGCCTTACATACTAACTATTTTAAGTTATATAGCCTGTCTGGTAATGATGGTGAAGATGAATCTGCCTCGCTATATGACAGGGATTATTGTTGCCTCGCTCATAGCTATGATTGTTTGCATTCTGCTGAACCTGAAATGGAAGATCAGTGAACATATGACCGCCATTGGAGGGGTTGTAGGCGGATTAATCGCTTTCAGCTTCTTGGTTAATTATAACCCCCTGTTCTGGCTTTCATTTTTTATCCTGGCTTCCGGCTGTCTGGGTACTGCCCGGATTGTGCTGAAACATCATACCTTGCCTGAGGTGCTCACCGGTTTTCTAATCGGCTTCCTCTGTGCAATATTTGGAATTTTGTATCTTTAATTATAAAACTATTAAAAACCGATTATTATGAACTTTCCTGAAAATTTAAAGTACACAAACGAACACGAATGGATTCGTTTAGATGGCGAAATTGCTTATGTAGGTATCACTGATTATGCTCAGGATCAGCTGGGTGATATTGTTTTTGTTGATGTACCAAGTGAGGGTGAAACCCTTGCAGCAGGAGAAGTTTTCGGAACCATTGAGGTTGTGAAGACTATTTCCGATTTGTTTCTTCCTGTTTCCGGCGAGATTATTGAAGTAAACGCCGCTTTGGAAGAGAATCCGGAACTGGTTAATTCCGACCCGTATGGCGAAGGATGGCTCGTGAAGGTAAAGCCGACTGACTTGTCAGAGTTCGATGCTTTGCTCGACGCGACCGCATATCGCGAACTGATTAATGAATAAATATAAATTATGACACCAGTAGTAAGTATTATTATGGGCAGTACATCGGATCTGCCGGTTATGGACAAAGCGGCAGCCTTCCTGAATGACATGGAGGTCCCTTTCGAAATCAACGCATTATCCGCTCATCGTACCCCCGAAGCAGTAGAAGAGTTTTCAAAGAATGCCAAAGAACGTGGTATTAAGATTATTATAGCCGCAGCAGGAATGGCTGCCCATCTTCCGGGCGTTATTGCCGCGTCTACCACATTGCCCGTGATTGGCGTTCCCATCAAGTCAACCCTGGAAGGGATGGATGCCCTTCTTGCCATTGTTCAGATGCCTCCGGGAATTCCGGTAGCTACAGTGGGAATCAATGCTTCCCTTAATGCCGCTATTCTGGCTGTTCAGATTCTATCGCTGTCGGACAAAGAGCTTGAAACGAAGTTATCAGCCTACAAAGATGGCTTGAAAAAGAAGATTGTAAAAGCCAACGAAGAGCTGAAAGAGGTTAAGTATCAGTTTAAAACAAATTAATGCACTTTTCACAAGCCGGCAGAAACCTTTCAATGGGTTTCTGCTGGCTTGTCTCTTGTTTAATCCCAACCAAGCAAAATGGACTATTTCAATTATTCCCGTCGAAAATCATCCGTAGTAAACATTGGTGGCACTCCACTTGGTGGAGATAATCCAATACGTGTACAATCAATGACCAACACATCTACCCAGGATACGGAGGCATGTGTTGCTCAGATTAAACGGATTGTAGCTGCAGGTGGCGAGTATGTGCGCCTTACAACCCAAGGAGTCAAAGAAGCGGAGAACCTGATGAACATCAATATCGCTCTTCGGGAAACCGGTTGCATGGTTCCGTTGGTGGCCGATGTTCATTTCAATCCAAAAGTGGCCGATGTGGCGGCACATTATGCCGAAAAAGTAAGGATCAACCCCGGAAACTATGTCGATTCGGCCCGTACCTTCAAACAACTAGAGTATACCGATGAAGAGTATGCACACGAACTGCAGAAAATCCGCGAGCGCTTTGTGCCCTTCCTTAACATCTGCAAGGAGAACTATACGGCTATCCGCATCGGGGTGAATCACGGTTCACTGTCCGACCGCATCATGAGCCGTTATGGCGATACGCCCGAAGGAATTGTCGAGTCGTGCATGGAATTTCTTCGCATTTGTGTGGAAGAGAATTTCAATGCCGTGGTTATCTCCATCAAGGCATCCAATACGGTGGTGATGGTAAGAACCGTCCGTCTTCTTGTGGCAACGATGGAGAAGGAGGGAATGGAGTTTCCGTTGCACCTCGGGGTTACCGAAGCGGGCGATGCAGAAGACGGAAGAATTAAATCGGCCCTGGGTATCGGCGCTCTTTTGTCGGATGGCCTTGGCGATACCATTCGGGTGTCGCTCAGCGAAGAACCCGAGTTCGAGATTCCGGTAGCCAGAAAACTGGTGGATTATGTAGGCAGCCGTGCCGACCATTTATACATTCCCGGCGTGGCAGCTGATGAATTTGACTACCTTTCCCCTTCCCGACGGAAGACATTTGCCGTGCGGAACATTGGCGGAGACAATCTTCCGGTGGTGATTGCCGACCGGATGGATGGCAATCAGGAGTACAATCCGCAGTTTACCCCCGATTACATCTATGCCGCCCGCGAACTTCCGCAAACCTGCCTCAAAGGAGTGGGATACATTTTGGATGGCGATGTGTGGTCGGGAGAAGAGAACACTTATCCTGCATTCAACTTCAACAGCATTGACGGACTAAAGGCGTCGAAGGCAGAACTCAACTTCCTGTTCCTTCCCTATATGGCGCTGACCGACCAGCTGGCCTTGGAACTGAAAGCAATCAAAAATGTAGTAATCATTTCCCAAAGCAATCACCAGAACCGGTTAGGCGAGCACCGTGCGTTGGTTCACCAGCTCATTTCGGCAGGCTGCGAGCATCCGGTGGTTTTCTTCCAGCAATACATGGAGAATGAGGCCGAAAACCTTCAGGTAAAATCGGCTGCCGACATGGGTGCTCTAGTCTTCGATGGTTTCTGCGACGGCATTTTTCTCTTTAACCAGGGAAGCCTGAGTCACGCGGTGATTGATGCAACCGCCTTCGGTATCCTGCAGGCGGGGCGTATCCGCACCAGTAAAACGGAATACATCTCCTGTCCCGGATGCGGAAGAACCCTTTTCGATCTGCAATCTACCATTGCCCGTGTCAAAGCGGCCACCAGTCACCTTACCGGTCTCAAGATCGGTATCATGGGCTGTATTGTCAACGGTCCCGGCGAAATGGCCGATGCCGATTACGGCTATGTTGGCGCCGGTCGCGGCAAGATTAGCCTTTACAAAAAGAAGGAATGCATTGAAAAGAATATTCCCGAAGAACAGGCAGTCGAGAAGCTGATTGAACTGATCAAGGCTAACGGAGATTATATCGAGAAAGCGTAATTCGCGCCCTATTTTAGTTGCTCACAGAAAATAAAAAACTTCATTCCAAAAAGCAATACATAACTTTTGGAGTGAATTTTTTTATAACTGTCTGACGTTAGTAGTTTGTTACCAAACTACCTTCTTTTTCTCATCTCCCGAATCAGAAGAAATCGTTATAAAATAGACTCCATGACAAGGTAAAGTGTAATAGTCTGTTTTTGACATGGCATTTTCATTATTCAGAAGTTTCCCGCTTACATCGTATATCTGAACGAATGCTCCTTTATCCAAATTGCTTATAATCAGCATTCCATTGTTAATTGAATATTTGTATTTATCCTCCTGTGTTGGTTGTACTGCAGTTTTACCATCTGTGTCAACTATTATATTGTCAATTTCCCATTTTTCAATCCTATTGCTGTTTGCTCCATTTGCGTTAAAGCGGATAAAGAAGGTTTTTCCCGCTGCTAATGCACTAATGTCATGCAAATAGTTTTTATTAGCAATTGTGCCGTTTTGATTGGAATAGCTTGTAATTGATGTCCAAGCCTGCAAATCAGTAGAAAAGTCAACGCCTAATTTCTCTGTTCCTAAAGGGGTTATTGTTCCCGCATAAGCTTTAAAGTACATATCGTAGCGTAGAAAAACGTTTGTTGCTTTGGTTGCATCTATTTGGTAAGTGAAGAACGCTTCACTGTATGCTGATGTTAAATTAGTCTTCCAACTAAATACAGCCTTTTGGTTTTCTATTCCCCAACTTATCTGTAGTGGTCCACCATTGATTGTTGCAGAATTGTATAAAACATTACTACCATCAAAATTCGTCCAATTATTGAAATTCTCAACGGCAGGTAATTGGATGGTGGGCACACTAAATTCATAAGCGCCTATATCTATTAAGCCATATTGTATTCTCGGATTACCATCAATGTCATTATTAGTAACAACAGAAGTTTGAATACCCGCATTAATACAGGGTGAGGCCTCACGCAAACGCCAATTAGCGCTGAGCAGCTCTGCTTGTTGTGCTTCAGTTGTTGCTATGCCAATATAACTTGTCGGTTTTATATATGCAGTTTCCACAAACGGACTAATATTACTCATTTGTAATCCGCCTGAAATATCTGGTCCTCCAGAACCTGTCTTATTGTTGCTTGCAGCACAGTAGGCTACAGTAGAATAAATATCAGCAAATATTCCACCACCTTTATCTGCTGCGTAACAGTTGTTGACAGCGCAATTGGCTACAGTAGAAGTACCTATAGCGTATATTCCACCACCTTTATCTACAACAGAACAGTTACAAACTGTGCAATTGGCGACATAAGCAGTAACGGCATATATTCCACCACCTTGGAAATAATCTGCAGAACAGTTGCTAACCGTACAATTGGCAACAGAAGAAGATAGGACATATATTCCTCCCATATCTGTAGAACAGTTGCTAACCGTACAATTGGCAACAGAAGAAGATTCGGAATATATTCCACCACCGTTATATTCTGTAGAACAGTTGCTAATTGTGCAATTGGCAACAGAAGAAGATAGGACATATATTCCACCTCCGCTACCATATGCATAACAGTTGTTTACTGTGCAATTCGCTATAGACAAGTTGGCCATTCCATATATTCCACCCCCGAGTTGTGTTTCATAGCCATTTGCTCCTTTAATTGAGAACCCATCGAAATTAGTTTTATTTGTAAAATCAGTTTGGCAAGTAACCACTCGGTAGCAATTTCCTGTATTTCCGGTGATAGTCCATTCCCATGTTTTTCCATCGGAATTTATGGTTTTTGTCCAGACATCTTCCACTCCGTCAATATCACCACTTAATAGTGTTGCATTTACAAACTCCCACGAGTCAATTTTCCCGTTTTTATCTAAGTCTGCTAAAGCACGCTGTGGAATAGCTGATTCTGTTCCTGCAAATCCACCCAAAACATTCACGCCATCTTTTAATACATAAGTACGCGAGCGAGCATCCCGTGCAATAGTTTCAGTTGTGGGGAAATAAAGTCCTTTTGCTACCCAAACCTCATCTCCAGCTACGGCTTTATCAATCATTGTTTGAATGTTTCCAGCAGCACTAGCCCATGAAGAGCCATCGCCAAATCCACGTGTTTTCACATAATAAATAGTTTTAGATAATAAATTCCCATTCAAACAGAAGAACATTAATAGCAATGCAATTGCTTTTACATGACTTTTCTTTTCCATAATATTCTTTCATTCTTCCTGTCCAGTTCTCTAGTTCAGGGTTTGACATAAAAAGAAGGCGCGGGAACTGTTAAACATACCACTGCCGTGAGGGGCTCGACATCGTTCGCCAAATGACATGGAAAATAACACGCCACAAAAAGGCATGGATCGTTTGTCGATGCTGTAAATTTGTCGATATTTCAATCAGGATAATATTTAAAACGCTTCTATTCTAATCATTTAACAAATTATATATTGAAAAGGTTCATTTAAAAATATAATGTATATCATGTAGACAATATGCTAATTATTGCATTATAAACTAATAAATTATCAATATAGAAAGTTCCTTCTGTAAGTTTTTCAACGAATAGTAGCTCTAGCCTGCCTTCATTAACTATCGCATAACGCATACTGTTGTATCGTGTCCGACAAATACAATAATTTTTTTACCATATCATTGCTCTGTTACTATTACATTCTGTAATTATTTAATTTATTGTTTTCAGAAGTAATTATGGGGTTTGAATGTCGAGTGATTGATCTAATTTAATTGCAAAATGCAAGTTCTTCCATAATAAATGTATCGTAAATAAGATGTCGCGATATGCTAAGTCATGCATACGATGGTGTGAGATTTCAGTGAACAATATTAATTTAAAATTTTATAAGTGCCCAGATTGTGCTTATTAATATTCTTAATACGGTATCGTCTCTTTATCCTCATCAAGCTCTACGCCATTATCATCGAAGAGTTTATATAATCTTTTTATTTCAGATAATATCATTTCTTCTAAAGAGTTCCATTGTTTTCTTGATGTAGCATCCCATCTTTCACAGCAATGAACAATATTTGTTTCTTTGTCTATATAAAGATGCGAACCATCCCAGTTATAACCGCCGATAAAAAAGTAACTATCTTTTGCATTATGTGGTCTTTCATAGAGATTAGGTGTTATTATTGAATATGGTTGTCTTACATTCGCTTCTATATCACGGTTTATTTGCTTTCTAAGACCATACAAGCTGAGTGTTGACGATAATACATTTAGCCCATTGCTAAAATTTAACAAAAAATCAGCGTATTCTTTTGGTATTTCAGTTTTTAATTCTTCACTCAAATAAAATAATTCTTCTTTATTCAATGTAGGGAATAAGATATTTAGCCAGGCTTTTGGTCCAACATGAGGCGCTTTGCCTATCATGGTGGCTCCATCGCTTGAATTTCCTATTCCTAAATTTTCGAATTTGTACAACAAGCTTGATATTTCTGAGTTTTTCATTTTTAATTGATTGTTTTCGAAGAGATATACCTTATATTTATTACATGAAATAATGTTATTTTCTTCTGCCAATAATTCTACTTTATTATTCTATTTCCGATCTATTTTGCTACTAATTTATCATATATTTTTTAAATGAAGATTTATATTCAAAGCTAATCTACTCATCGTATGACACAGGATATTTATTGTTCCAGATATAAGAACGCACATGTGCATCATAAATATCCAAGATGTTATTAAAAGTGGGACTAATGTTTTCATTTTACATAACATTTCCCTCTCCACCATAAAGCTCCGTTTTTAATTAAGGCGTATTCACCTTTAATAAATATATTAAGAAAGTAAGCATCCGTTAATTCTGGGATAGAGATGGAAATACAATTTGATTCTTTATTCTTAATTAAATATTTAGAATCGTAATTATATGATATAATATTATAACAGTTGCCAGTTTGTTCAGGGATGATATCTAAATTAAATATTTTGAAGTTTATTGATTTTATTTTTTTAGTGTTATCCTTTATTATTATTTTGTTATTGTTAATAGATTCAAATTTCCCTAAGTCTTCTATGTGCATTTCTATCTTATATTGTTTAGAAAAAGGGAAATGAAAGACTATCAAAATGCTATCCTTCATATTGGAGATTTTCGATTCTGTAATAACAACACTTTCAGTTACTTTTTTACTATAATCAGTAGAATTTAATTCTAAAAAGTTGTCAGTGCAATACTTGATGCTTCCAGACGCGGTTTTCGAATAGTCCTTGTCCATTAAAATACCTGGAAAAATTCTAAAACTATTGTTTTCTATAATGATTGCCTCTTGTTCTTCCCCAATATATGTTCCGCTTGTTTGGCTTTTTTGAGCGAAAACATTTAGTTGAAAAACGAATAAGAGTAGTATATGATAAAAACAAAATTTATACGATTTCATGTTTTGATTTTTTATGGGTACATAAATGAGTAGGCACAACCAATTTGGAATATTAATGCAGTTAATCCTTATCTAAAATATAATCTGTATCAATAATTATAGATTTCAATGTGTTTCCGTCAAAATGATAATAATGCCAAACACCAAGAGCTTCCCAGGTTAATTTAACTACATTTATTTCTGATATGTTGCAATTTATAGAATTGCCAATCAGAATTGAAAAAAACTCGTCTTTAGTTATTCCTACCTGTATCTTTTTCGATAAGATAATTTCCTTGTCATTAATGTTTGCAGAAACAATCTGGATCTTCTCATGTCGGAAAAAACATCTTTAAGAAAGATGAATTTAATATAGTTATTTCCAACAAAGAACTTATTTAGTTTTGTAGTACCTTTCGGGTCATGACTATCAACTACCTCTTTATACTTCAGACCTTTGAACCTTACCTGTAAATCATTTATTTTTTTATAGCTACCAAAAGGAAAAGCTAAGAAATCGTCTACCGAGATTAGCTCTAATGTGTCTTTATTTATATTCCATTCTCTAAAAATTAATCCCCCTTTAGATATTCTCGCTTTCGGTTTGACAACATCTTTCCCTGCCACTAGCAATTGTTTATTGTTTGTTTGCTGACTTTTAGACGCCCAACACATGGAGCAGAACAAAATGCTAAAAGCAATAATTAAAAGTGTTTTTGTGGTTCTCATATTAGTGGTTCTCATATTAAATGAGGTTTTAAATTTGTTTTCCATGTATGTAAAATCAACCCTTTGCAACTCTCTTACATATCCTCTTTTTTAGCTAGGGCTACATTGTAATTGGTAATGCCAACGGGCACAACACAAAATAGTCAGCTCTAGCCCAGCTTTCTTAACTATCGGGGGTATCGTATCCGACAAATATAATAAATTTTACCATATCATTGTTCTGTAACTATTACATTCTGTAATTATTTAATTTATTGCTTTTCAGAAGTAATTAAGGTTTCGAATGTAGAATGCAAACATTAATTCTACAAATGGGTGCACAGATGGCAGAACAAAAGGATGTATTCCAAAATACTAATCAATTGTCCAAGAGGAACTAGCCAAATCAACTTGGAAAATTAACCAAAATAACAGCAATGATTACCCCAATCATGTACATGTTTCGCTTCAATCTTGTACATGTTTGGGCTCAATCTTGTACATGATTACCCCTTAATCTTGTACATGATTGGGGTAATATGTCCCGATGCTTTTAATAAACTGACTCCGACTTCTGTTAATTGTTAGGGAAAATTTCCCTAATCGCTGGTTTTTGGTTGACTAATGTAGTTCCTAATTCTGTAATGGGTTGACTGATGAACTATTAGCCCTGATTTGGGTTGTCTGTAATACATATAACACAGATAACCAGCCATATAGTACTACACGTTTACTCTTTGGGGTGCAGAGGGTGGAGAGAAAACAAAGGTTTTTCGATTTCAAAAAATGAAATTTGAAAAATCCTCAAAAAGATTTTTTTCAAATATGAAATTCTAAAACCGAAAAAGGGACTATTTTACTCCACCCTCTACACCCCGGCAGTTCTGAAAATGACTTTATTCTGAGTCGTTCTTTCTTTTGTAAACAATTTTAGTGGCAGTAGTGGCAGTGAAAATAAGGCTTATTCGGTTTCAGAAAATGAAATTTGAAAATTCTTCAAAAAGAATTTTTTTGGAATTACGATTTCTGGAACGAGAAAAAGAATGTTTCTTCTGCCACACTGCCACTAAAAATGTTTACATCTCTTAAAGCAAGGCTTTTTTGGATACATAAGTCGTGAAGAAAGGAAGAAGAAAAGAGAAAGAAGGGGTGTTTTATCGATAATCTGAAATCAGCAGCAGAACCAAAAGGCAAGAATAAAAGAGGGTGGACCATATTTAGCGGTTCACCCTCATATCTTAAAGAACCAGGTCAGTATGAACGAACCGGTTCTGGCTTAATACCTAAAGTTGTTATTTTGCTGTTGCGACAGATTTCTGCTCTGCGTTTGTTTTGCCCGGTTTCAGGAGACTCTTGTATTTATCCTGGTCCTTGAGCAGTTCAATGGCTTTTGCAAGTTCTTCATCCCCTTTCAGCTGCTGAATGATGGCTCCCTTCTGGAATTGTGAACGTTTTACAATCTCCGTTGAGATAACCGATTTGATATCCTTGGCAAAATGGTCCAGGTCGCGGTCTAAGTTGTGGCTTAGCTTCTTTTCCAATGCCTTAAACTCTTCCGAAGCTTCGTCCATATAGCCTTCGAATTCGGCCACCTCTTTCAGATTCTTAAGAACCTTGTCGCTCTGGCGGTCGTATTTAAAGTTTGCTTTGTTTACCAATGCCTTGAATTCGTTGTAATCTTCGTCTGTCAGTACAAAGTCTTTTGCAGATGCAATTGTAGGGTGCTTCACGCAATAGTCGTTTGCATATTCAAAGATCAGCTTGTCCATTACCAGATAAAAAAGGATGTTGGGTGCTTTTTCCACCTTGATTTCCACATCCGGCATAATTCCTCCACCGTCGCGGACTTCTCTTCCGGCAGCAGTATGGAACACTGTTGTCAGGCTATCGGGCACACGACCCACGCTTCCGTCTTCGTTGCGGTGTTTGTAATCAATGGCCTGAACGCATCGTCCGCTGGGTATGTAGTACTTTGCAGTTGTCAGTTTCAGGTTGCCGCCATAAGGAAGATTACGGGTGGTTTGAACCAGTCCTTTTCCAAATGTTCTTGTTCCGATAATTACTGCACGATCCAGGTCCTGGAAGGCTCCGGCAAGAATCTCGGATGCTGAAGCTGATGAATTGTTTACCAGCACAGTGATAGGAATTTCGGGGTCAATCGGCTCACGGGTTGTTTTATAGCTTCTGTCTCCTTGCTTTATTCTTCCTTTAGTAGAAACAATCTCTTTTCCTCTTGGAATAAACATATTGGCAATCTCAACCGCTTCATCCAGTAATCCACCTCCGTTGTTGCGCAAGTCGATGACTAAAGAGGTGATTCCTTTTTTCTTAAGCGCCAGAAAAGCGTCCTTGAATTCCTTGGATGGCTTTCCAGTGAAAGAGTTCAACTGAATGTATCCGGTATTATTGGCTTCCACGCTGTAATATGGTACTGCCGGAATCTGAATTGATTCTCTGGTAAGCTTAAATTCCAAAGGTTTCTTGGCGCCGGGGCGTTCCACCTTCAGCATAAAGCTAGTGCCTATTTGTCCTTTCAGCATTTCGCTTACCTGAGCTACCGATTTCCCTTTGAGGTCTTTCCCATCTATCTCGAGCAACACATCACCCGCTTTTAATCCTACCTTTGCAGCAGGCATCCCTTCATAAGGTTCGTCAATAGCTACTCGTCCTTTATAGTAGGTGATGATAGAACCAATTCCACCGTAACTTCCCTTCAGCATCAGGTTCAAATCGCCCATTTCCTCTTCCGGATAGTATTCCGTGTAGGGGTCTAACCCATCAAGCATGGCGTCGATTCCCACTTTTATACTCTTGTCGGGGTTGATGGTGTCTACGTAGTAGATGTTCAACTCCTTGAAAATAGTGTTGAATATATCCAGATTCTTGGCAACCTTAAAGTTCTTATCGTCGTCTTTGAAACTGGAAAAGGTGAGTCCCAGCAGAACCAGTCCTACCAGGAGCATCATTTTTTTAGCAAGGAACTTTTTCATATTACAGTTTTTGGTTTGAGACCTAAAAGTAGATTATTAACTTCTTATTGAGAAATAATATTGTTAATATTTAACTTTATTTCATCCCATTGATGTTTTGGCATAGTGGTTCCAATTACCTGAATTACATTTCCGGATAGTACGGAGCCTATATTTGCACATTTCTCAAGGCTATATCCGCAGGTTAAGCCATAAAGGAATCCGGCGGCAAAGTAATCGCCCGCACCGGTTGTGTCAACCACCTTATTTACCGAGATAGCTTTTGCATGAACCTCTTCAGTTCCTTTCTTAATATAAGAACCTTTGGAGCCAATCTTAACGATGGCGATGCTGCACATGCTGGCTATTACATTCAGGGCTTCTTTAGGCTCCTTGCCGGTAAACGATTTTGCCTCTTCTTCATTGGCAAAAACGATGTCTACATATTGGTCCACCAATAAAGTGATGAATTGCAGGTCGCTCTCAACCACGTTGTAGCTTGCCAAGTCCAGGCAAATTTGCAATCCCGCTTTTTTAGCCAATTTGATTGCATGAAGAATCATTTCATGGTCCTGCACCAGGTAACCTTCAATAAAGAGATAGGTATATCCAACGAACATGTCGATGGTCAGGTCGTCCGCTTTCAGGGTTGATGCTGCTCCCAAGAAAGTTCCGAAGGTTCTTTCGCCATCCGGTGAAATAAAGGTTGAGGCAATTCCCGAAGGCAAATCGCAAACCAATAATTTCTCGTCGATATTGTTTTGAATCAGATTATCGCGGTAAAATCTTCCTAAATCATCATTTCCCACTTTTCCGATAAATCCGGTGCCTGCACCGAGGCTTGCCAGTCCCAGAATGGCATTTCCGGCCGAACCACCTGTGGCCAGATGGGTGCTCATCTGAGAAAATCGGGTGTTAATCTGCTGAAGCTTAGTCTCATCTATTAGTTGCATACTTCCTTTGGGTAGTCCCATCTCATGAAGTATGTCGTCGTTGTTGAGTGTTGCAAGAACATCAACCAAGGCATTGCCTAAACCTATTATTTTATCCATTTGAAAATTTTTTGTGCAAAGATATTGCATATTTCAATAAATCCTATTACTTTTGCATCGCAATTAAGAAAAAGAAGCATTCTTCGATAGCTCAGTCGGTTAGAGCATCTGACTGTTAATCAGAGGGTCGTAGGTTCAAGTCCTACTCGAAGAGCTTTCCTTTCCTGAATTGATGTAATTCTTCGATAGCTCAGTCGGTTAGAGCATCTGACTGTTAATCAGAGGGTCGTAGGTTCAAGTCCTACTCGAAGAGCATAAAGCCTGCATTTTTAATGTGGGCTTTTTTGTTTTACCATCTAATCTATTCTTCTATGCATCCATTAGCTCAGTTTTCTTTCTGTCCCAAATGCGGTTCTTCCCATTTTGAAGAGCACAATGAAAAGTCGAAGGCATGTCGTGACTGCGGGTTTGTTTACTATTTCAATCCTTCATCGGCCACAGTTGCTGTTATTCTGAATGAAAAGAATGAGTTGCTGGTTTGCCGCCGGGCAAAGGAACCCCATAAAGGAACGCTGGATTTGCCGGGTGGTTTCATCGATATGCACGAAACAGCCGAGGAGGGCGTTGCCCGCGAGGTGCTTGAGGAGACGAATCTGAAGGTAGATAAGGCAACTTACCTTTTTACTTTGCCAAACATATATGTTTATTCCGGTTTCCCGGTACATACACTCGACATGTTTTTTTTGTGTGAAGTGAAGGATACTTCCTCTTTTAAAGCTATGGATGATGTGGCCGACTCTTTTTTTCTGCCGTTGGAACAGGTCAACCCCGAGGAGTTCGGGCTGGATTCGGTCAGGGAAGGAGTAATCCGGTTTAAGTCATTGCGGTAAATATGCAAAGCTTATAATTTGAAAAAGGGTTGTCCTTAATTTCCAGACAACCCTCTTTATCTCTCTTTTCTTCAAGACTCAAATTGGATCTATATCCAAATATTCAAGTCTATAAGACTTAATTTCACTTTTTGAGGCAGTCTCTTTGATATCCTCAAAATGGTTATTTTTTCAGAAACTCGTGCCAGTCCTTCCCGTGTGTTATCCACGCAAGGTTGAAGCGGGCATACACGCCATCGGTTGTAAGGTATATCAATCCTTCGCTGGGGGTTCCGGGCCGCCCGGCTGCCAGATGGGAATATCCTCCTTTTTGATGTACCAACCGTTTTACCGGCCATGTTTTCCCGCCATCAAAGCTAGCCCATACGGTAATGTTGATACGCCCAACCGTGCTGTGAATAGCTACAGGCCCCAAAGGATTATCTGTCATGCTGAAAACCAGGATATCTTGCCCCTCAATTTCCAGACGCACCAATCCGGCTTTGTTTCCATATACTCTGGGAGGACCGTCGGGAAGTTCTTTGCTAATGGATTGGTCTTGCCAGGTTTCTCCTCCGTCATAGCTCCAGGCAATATCCCTATTTCCGTCACGGTTATGATTGCGCGAATTGTAGTAGATGGTTCCGTCGGAGAGTTCTACCAATGCGGCCTCTCCGGTTCCCGAAACAGGATAGGGTGCGCTTGTATGCCATGTTTTTCCTCCATCGTCCGAATAGTTGGCGCTGCTGTAGTGGTAAGGAAGCAATGAATCGTTGGTTGCATCGTAATTTATCAGTACTCTTGAAGGAAGCAACAATCTTCCTTTGTGTTTCCCGTGGCGAAGTGTGATGCCCTCCTCGCATCCTGATATGATAGGTACCCATCCGTTGATGTCCGGATATCGCACAATATCTTCTTTAACCCAGGTCAGTCCGTTGTCTTTGCTACGGTACATAAAATTCTGTGGCTTCTTGCCTGCGCCTCCCGGGTCTAGTTTCAGAATATCTCCGGTGGTTTCATCCAGAACTCTTCCGGCTCCACCCAATAAAGGAATTCGTGGTCCCCAGGTCCTTCCACCGTCTACACTTCTACGGTCGGCCAATACTGAGCCATCCATAGCAACCATGATATCTCCTGTCCATCCATTTGGAATGGAGCCATTGTAAATCTCAAAATTCTCTTTAATTTCAATAAACTCTTTCGTGTCGTCATTCTGTGCTAGCTCATCACTTTTACAGGAGGAGAGCAAAAGTGCAACAACAGTTATTGACGTAAGATTCAGAACACTCTTCATTATAATCTTTTTAATTAAGCCGGGTTATAGTTTAGTTCCTCAAAAGTACAAAAAGCACTCCTTTTTTATGTTGAATTGTTTCTTTATTTAATGTTGTCTTCACTAAGTTTTAGTATGATTAGGCTCCTGATACTCTCAAATGTAATTGAAAACATTTAAACTTACTGCAGCTCTTGTTTGTTTATAAATAGATAAGTCGCTTTCTCTCCAAGCATTTAATTCTATTGAATATGAGTGACAAACATTCCGCTTATGACAGGCAGCCTGCGGTGGCCGGACAATTCTATCCTGGCAGTGCCGAAAAATTACAGTATGAACTGAATATACTTTTTGCGGAAGCTGCTCCGAAAGAGTACCGTAATGTCCGGGCCATTATTACTCCACATGCAGGGTATGTGTTTTCCGGTATAGTTGCCGCATCGGCTTTTAATCAGATTGATGCTAGTGCCAATTATCAGCATGTATTCATAATAGGTTCATCTCACCGAGCCTATTTTGAGGGAGCATCAATCTATTGCGACGGAGATTTCCTGATGCCCTACGGAAAAGAGGTGGTGGATACCGAACTTGGGAAAAAGCTGGTTGAACTTCATCCCGATATTTTTACGGCCGACCGACAGCCTCATTTAAGTGAACATAGCATAGAGGTGCAACTCCCTTTCCTGCATCATGTACTGAAAGGTAATTACAAGATTGTACCAATTCTTTTGGGAACCGCCGAACCGGCAATCTGCCAGCGGATTGCTTTGGCGCTTAAACCCTATCTGAATGGGGAAAACCTCTTTGTAATCAGCACCGATTTCTCTCATTATCCGGGTTATGAAAATGCTCGATCGGTGGATTTGCTGACTGAACGGGCCATTATCTCCAATAACCCGAAACATTTGCTTGAGGTACTGGCTGAGAATGCACATAAGCACATTCCTCATCTGGCAACCAGTTTGTGCGGATGGCCGTCGGTATTGACTTTGCTTTATATGACCGAGGATAATCGTTCTTTATTGTATCAAGGGGTGAAATACAACAATTCCGGAGATGCCGCGATGTTTGGCGATAGGAGTCAGGTGGTGGGGTATTGGGCAATTGCAGTTACCGAAACCAAGGCAAGCAAGGAAGACTTCTCATTGACAGATGAAGAAAAGCAGCGATTGCTGCATGAGGCGAGAGGGGCAATCGAGAAGTTGTTCCGAAAAGTGGATCGACCACCGCTGGATATTGTAGAATGTTCTTCCGGATTGAAGGCTCATTGTGGAGCTTTTGTATCTCTTCATAAGAAAGACGGTTCATTGCGTGGATGTATCGGTCAGCTGACGGCTGACAGACCCCTGATTCAGACCGTGCGTGATAAGGCGGTATGGGCTGCTATTTACGATTCCCGTTTTCCGCCGTTAAAGGAAGAGGAGTTAGAGGATATTGTTATTGAGATTTCGGCGCTATCTCCTTTGCGTCAGATTGCAGATATTTCTGAAATTGAGCTGGGAGTGCATGGAATTTACCTGGTGAAAGGTTTCTACAGTGGAGTTTTCCTCCCTCAGGTGGCTACAGAAACAGGATGGGATAAGGAGACTTTCCTGGGGCATTGTGCCCGCGATAAGGCCGGCATTGGATGGGAAGGATGGAAAGATGCTGAGATTTATATATTCACCGCAACCGTTTTTGGAGAGAGCGAATAAGCCTATAGCCTCTATTTTACACCGATTCCCAATTGTTGTATTACAAATATCCAGTGAATCTTGTTACAGATAACTGATAATAAAAAACGCGAAGCTTGTACAACTTCGCGTTTTTTATTATTCCCAGACTCCGGCAATGGGTTCTTTACAGAATCCACATTTCCCGTCTTCAATGGAAACCTGACCGATAAGGTAACAGTTGCGTTCTATAATCGTTTTTTTGCAGTGCGGACAAATGGTGTTTTCATTTCCCAGGCTTGGGATGTTACCTATATAGACATATTTAATTCCTGCTTTTTCTGCAATATTCTTGGCTTCAATCAAAATTGATTCTGCTGTCGGCGGTAGGTCCATTAGTTTGTAAGCAGGGAAAAACCGACTGAAATGTAGCGGAGTATCTTCAAATCCGTTTTCCACTAGCCATGCGCACATCTTTTCAATCATTTCTGGTTTGTCGGTATAGGTAGGAACCAGCAGATTGGTGATTTCAAGCCATACCCCTTTCTCTTTGAGTATCTTCAGCGTATCGAGAACAGGTTGCAGACGTCCGCCGTCCAGCTTTCGATATATGCTATCATCGAAACATTTCAGATCAATATTGGCGGCATCCAGGTAGGGGCAAAGATCGAGTAATGGCTGTTGGTTGATAAATCCATTTGAGATGAACACCGTTCTCAACCCCTCTTCGTGGGCTATCTGCGAAGTATCATATACATATTCGTAAAAGACGGTCGGCTCGGTATAAGTGAATGCAATTAGCTGTGTGTTGTGGGCAATCGCGTTTTTAACCAGATCCTCAGGCGACAGATCGTAGTGCTCCAGTTTCTGGGGTGAACTTTGCGAAATTTCCCAGTTCTGGCAGTTCAGGCAACGAAAATTGCACCCGGCTGTGGCCAGGGAGAAGATTCTTTCCCCGGGTAGAAAGTGAAACAACGGCTTCTTTTCAATCGGATCAATTCCCATGGAACAAGGATTTCCATAGGCGATGGAATATAGAATGCCTTCCATGTTTACCCTGGCGCGGCATATGCCCGTTCCTCCTTCATGAATCAGGCAGTTGTGGGGGCAAATATGACATCGCACGTTGTTTTCCTCCAGCTTCTCCTGATAAGCCGAGAGTTTGTGCCATTTGCCTAAGTCTGTTGTTTTCATACGGATACTTTTTGTCTATTCTTATATAACATTTTAATTGACAAAGAGTTGATGTGATTTATCCTCTTTCTCCCTAATTGACGTTAACGACCGTAAAGGGTTGTTATAATTTGGCTTATTGAGAATGATTTACCACTCTCTTTTTTAGCTTTTTTACGATCATTCGTGTTGTTTCCTAAAACATAAGGTTGTATTTTTGTAAAAACTATTATTATGAGACTTAGAAGATCCCTGCTTGTATTTCAATTAATTTGTGGTTTCCCAATATTTGTTTCTGCTCAGCAGTCTTCAACGATAACTTCTTATGTACGTACATTTGAAAATGGGAAAATACTTTTTCAACAAAAGAATTATTCATCGGCCCGTCAGATGTTGAAAACATTTGTTCAGCAAAAGGAGGATGCCGATTTAATCCAGGAAGCAGAGTACATGATTGCCTGCACTTCCTATGAGTTAAATGAGAGCAACCGTATCGCTGTATTGAGGGGATATCTGGAGAAATATCCGGAATCGCGTCATGCAAACCGGGTGAACTCACTGATTGCGTCTGCTTACTATTTTGACAAGGAGTACAAAGAAGCAATTTCGCTTTTCGATGGCTGTGATCCAAGTCAGCTAAGTAATGAAGAGTGTCAGGATGTCACTTTCAGAAAAGCGATGTCTTATCTGCAGTTAGGCAATCTGGTGCAGTCGGCCACTTGGTTCCGAACCTTGCAGCATCTTGGTAACAACTATTCCGCCGACTGTATTTACTATCTTTCCTACATAGACTATACCCAGAAAGGATATGAATCTGCACTAACAGGATTTCTTTCCCTGAAAGCTGATCCGGTGTATGGGGAGCTTGCGCCTGTGTTTATAGGTGAGATGTACCTGAAGCAAAAAAAATATGCTGAAGCAGAAAAAGAAGCACTCGACTGCATTGTACGCTATCCGAACGGGAAGCAGAATGCACAGTTGCAGCGTATACTGGGGGAAGCCTGCTTCTATTCCGCACAATACCCCAAGGCTGTGGATGCCTTGAATCAATATGCAGGGGCAACCGAAGAGCCTTCCAGAGAGGCACTCTATCTGTTGGGACTTTCATATTACGAAACCAACGTCTATTCTCAGGCGGCCGAAACTCTGGGGAGAGTTGTGACTGTAAAAGATGCGCTGACCCAGAATGCATATCTTCACCTGGGACTTTCGTACCTGCAGCTGGTTGAAAAGAATAAAGCGCGAATGGCTTTTGAGCAGGCATCATCTGTTGACTATAACATGAAAGTGAAAGAGCTGGCCATGTACAACTATGCGTTATGCATACACGAAACCTCCTATTCTGCCTTTGGCGAATCTGTGAAAGTGTTTGAACGATTCCTGAACGAGTTTCCGTCGTCCGTTTATGCCGAAAAGGTAAGCGATTACTTGGTGGAGGTTTATATGAACAGCAAGAGCTATGCTGCCGCCTTAAAATCAATTGAAAAGATTTCTCGTCCCGGTGCCCGTATTATGGAAGCTAAACAGAATGTGCTCTTCCAATTGGGTACGGAGAGTTTTGCAAATGCAGACTTTGTAAAGGCGATATCCTATTTTGATCGTGCTTTGGAAATTGGACAGTATAATGCACAGACCAAGGCAGATACCTACTACTGGAGAGCGGAAGCTTATTACCGACAGGGGAAATATACACAAGCCGGACAGGGCTTTCAGAGCTATCTGCAGTTAACAGCCCAGAAAGCTACCGAGATGTATGCGCTGGCACATTACAATATGGGGTATGTCAATTTCAAACAGCAGAATTACCGGAATGCTTTAAGCTGGTTCCAGAAATATACCTCTTTGGTAAACGGGGAAAGTGGGAAAACAGTGCTTGCTGATGCATACAACCGTTTGGGCGACTGCTATTTTTATGATAGGGAGTTTACTACAGCGCGTAGAAATTATTCCAAAGCTGTCGCGACCGACCCGTCGGCAGGCGATTACGCTCTTTATCAGGATGCATTCGTGGCCGGATTACAAAAGAATTATTCCGAGAAAATATCTCTGTTGAATCAGTTAATGCAGAAATACCCTTCTTCGCAATACATGGATCATGCTCTTTATGAAAGAGGACGTGCCTGTGTAATGGCAGGGTATAATCAACAGGCCATTGCTTCGTTTGAGGAGTTGCTTCAACGCTTTCCAACCAGTGATATAAGCCGGACCGGAGCAAGCGAGATTGGATTGCTCTATTATCAGCAGGATGATTATGGAAAAGCTATCAAGGCTTACAAGAAAGTGATTGCCGATTATCCGGGAAGTGAAGAGGCGCGTATGGCAATGCGCGACCTAAAGTCAATCTACATTGACCTGAATAAGACGGACGAGTTTATCTCTTTCTCACAGACAACCTCAGGGGCGGGAACTTTTGATATGTCTGAACAGGATTCCATCACCTATCAGGCGGCTGAGAAGGTTTATATGAAGGGAGACAATGAGTCAGCCGGAAAAAGTTTCCTTTCCTACCTGCAGAATTTTCCTGCCGGTGCTTTTAGTGTCAATGCACACTACTATCTTTCTGTGATTTATGCAGGTAAAAAAGATGTTGCTGCAGCATTGGAACATTCTGGGAAGGTGCTTTCGTACTCGGATAATGAGTTCTCGGAAGAGGCCATGATTATTAATTCGGGGCTGTTGATGGATGAGAAAAAATATCAGGAGGCATTGCAGGTATACAAACGCTTGAAGGAGAAAACCTCCTCGGCTGAGAATCGTTCAATGGCGCAGGTTGGAATTTTGCGAAGTTCATTCAACTCCGGAATATACAAGGAAGCGATAGGTGCTGCAACGGAACTGCTGGCTAATAAAAAACTTTCGCCCGAGCTGGTGAATGAAGCAACTTATGATAGGGCAAAGTCTTATCTCGCTCTGCAAGACGAGAAGAATGCGCTTAAGGATTTGCAGACTCTCGCCAAGGATACACGTACCCTATATGGAGCAGAAGCAAAATACCTGGTGGCTCAACTATATTTCAATGCAGGGAATAAGGCATTGGCCGAAAAAGAGGTGCTGAACTACATTGACCAGAGCACGCCACATGTATACTGGTTGGCTCGCGGATTTGTGCTTCTTTCGGATATCTATGCTTCGATGAACAAAAAGCTGGATGCTAAACAATATCTGCTGAGTCTCAAGGAGAACTATACCGAAAAGGATGATATTCAGGAGATGATAAACAACCGGTTGGAAAAACTTAAATAAGAAACAAACATGAAACAACTTAATAATATGCTTCTTGCCGCGGCCCTACTATCCGTATCATTGAATGCTGCTGGTCAGAAGGCAAAGAAAGACACGACACTGAACCGCGTGGTTGTAGTGGAAAAAGAGTACAACCCGGATATAATGGATGCCTCGAAAGTGAATGTTCTGCCTAAGGTTCAAGAACCATTTGTTGGCAAAAGAACAATTGAGTACAACATGTCATTGCTTCCCATTTCTTCTTTGGAGGAGATGATGAACCCTGTAACACGCAATTTGGATCAGGCGAAAGCAAAGTGGGGATTTGCCCAGCTGGGATATGGTAACTATGGAAATCTGGATGCCAGGGCGGCATACCTTTTTGATTTGTCACCGAGGGATCAACTTAATGTTTCAGGCAGTCTGGAAGGAATGAATGCTTCCCTGAAATTACCTGAAATCTTTGAATCAGCTTATCAGAACAGAAACTGGAAATCGCGTTACTACCGTACAAAACTGAATGCGGATTATCAGCATCGGTTTGACAGGGTACTCCTGGATGCGGCGGTAAACTTCGGAACGGATAACTTTAATTATCACGCATTCCTAGAGCCGGAGAATGCGTTAATGCCTAGTTTAACCGACAAGCAGCACCATGCTAAATGGAGTTTGCATGCAGGAATCAAATCTCTTGATAAGAATTTCCCTTTGCAGTTTCAGGCAGAGACCAACTTCCTCTCTTTCAAAAAATCCTATCCTGAAAGTGTGACGGAAAAGATTTGGCGCACCAAAGGCGATGTTTATGGAATGATAGGTGAGCAGCAGCGAGTGGGAATTAAGGCAGAGATGAATAATTTTTTTTATTCAAAGACCGGATATCGCAGTTACACCTCGCTGGAACTGAATCCTTATTATGTGTTCTCGAATGATTCCTGGAAAGTGAGACTTGGTGCGCATGTAGACTATTCATCATTGAATAATAATGTGGATGGTGGTAAATCGAGCCCGGCAATTCAGGTTTCACCGGATATAGAGACGCAATATCTTTTTGCAAAGAGCTATGTGGCTTATCTGAAGCTGGTTGGCGGACAGGAATTGAATGATTTCCGCCGTCTTGAATCTCTGAATCCTTATGCTAATTTCTATCAACAAAATAATTCTTATAATCAGCTGGATGCAATGTTGGGATTCAAGGCAAATGTGGGAGGCGGATTCTGGTTTGATCTCTTTGCCGGATATAATATCATTAACGACGATCTTTGTTTTAGTAACCTCTTCTCAAATATGATAAATCTGGCTAAACCTTATACAGAGACTGAAGACACAAAGCATTTCTATATCGGCTCCAAACTGAAATATACCTATCGAGGTATGGCCGACTTTTCCTTGAAAGGAACCTATTATTCATGGAAAAACAGCGATATGAACTATATGTTGATGAAACCGAAGTTCGATTTACAGTTTAATGCAGATGTAAAGGTGCTTCCTAAGCTGACGATCAATGCCGGATATCGGTACATTGCACGGAGTGAAGTAAATTTGAACTATATTGATGTTGTTGCATCAGATTATATCAATCCAGCACTTTCTGGTTCTGGCCTATCCGATTCTTTCATAAGTCCGGTTGTTCATGGTTCTGCTGTTAAGCTGAGTCCTGTTAGCGACCTAAGTTTAGGGGCAACCTATAACCTCTCTGATGATATATCCATCTTTGCACGCTTCAGTAATATCATGAATAAGGATTACCAATATTACTACTCTTACCCGGTACAGGGAATTAACTTCCTGGCTGGTGCTAGTATCAGATTCTAACTATTTCCCCATCCTATAACATAAAAAGAGTCTTTTTTCGTAAAAAAATGTAGATTCTTTCTATATTATAAGGTGGGGAAATAAGTTTTTCCTACTTTTGCGGGCAAAATCGAATTGGAATCAACCTGTTTTTCAGAAGTTAAAAAGGGTTGGCTCCTTTAATCGCAAACGAGAATATTATGCAGAAAAACCTTGTAATTGTCGAGTCTCCTGCCAAAGCTAAAACCATTGAGAAATTTTTGGGGAAAGATTTTAAAGTTCTTTCCAGCTATGGTCATATCCGGGATCTGAAGAAAAAAGAATTTAGTATCGATGTAAAAAACAACTTCGAACCTAAGTACGAAATCCCCACTGAAAAGAAGAAACTAGTGACTGAACTCAAGGCGGAAGCGAAAGATGCAGAAACAGTATGGCTCGCATCCGATGAGGACCGCGAAGGAGAGGCTATTTCCTGGCACTTGTATGAGGTTCTCGGACTTAAACCAGAAAATACAAAGCGTATTGTTTTTCATGAAATTACAAAAAATGCAATTCTCAAGGCTATTGAACAGCCAAGAGACATAGATATTAATCTGGTGAATGCACAGCAGGCTAGACGCATTCTCGACCGAATTGTAGGTTTTGAATTATCTCCTGTGTTATGGAAGAAGGTGAAACCTGCCTTATCCGCCGGACGTGTGCAATCGGTGACAGTTCGCTTGGTGGTGGAACGTGAGCGTGAAATCCAGGCATTTAAAGTGGATGCGGCCTATCGTATAACGGCTATCTTTATTGTTCCCGATCAGGATGGTAAGCCGATAGAGATGAAAGCAGAACTTTCACGTAGACTGAAGACTATTGAAGAGGCCAGAGTTTTTCTGGAAACCTGCAAAAATGCAGCATTCTCCATTGAAGATATTAGCATGCGACCTCTGAAGAAGAGTCCGGCTGCACCATTTACTACTTCAACCCTTCAACAGGAAGCTGCTCGTAAACTAGGATTTACTGTGGCACAAACCATGTCCGTAGCACAAAAACTTTACGAAGCTGGAAAAATTACCTATATGCGTACCGACTCTGTGAATCTGTCTGATTTGGCAGTAGCGGGAAGCAAAGATGCAATCACAAATATCATGGGCGAAGAGTACGTAAAACTTCGTCATTTCAATACCAAGAGCAAAGGGGCGCAGGAGGCTCACGAAGCGATTCGTCCTACCTATATGGAAAAGCAGAGTGTGGAGGGAACCTCTCAGGAGAAGAAACTCTATGACTTGATCTGGAAACGTACCATTGCTTCGCAGATGGCTGATGCTGAACTCGAAAAAACAACAGCTACCATTGCACTTGACAATGCAGCAGAGAAGTTTGTCGCTGTAGGTGAAGTGGTGAAATTCGACGGTTTCCTTCGCGTTTATAAAGAATCATACGATGATGACGCTGAACAGGAGACTGAAAGCCGTTTACTTCCTCCAATGAAGAAAGGGCAGCAACTTGAACGGAAAGAGGTTGTAGCCACTGAACGATTTACCCAACATCCGGCTCGGTATACGGAAGCAAGCTTGGTTCGTAAACTCGAAGAGTTGGGTATCGGACGTCCGTCTACTTATGCTCCTACTATTTCAACCATTCAACAACGCGAATATGTGGTGAAGGAAGACAGGGAAGGTCAAGAACGTTCTTACCAACAACTGGTATTAAGTAACTCTTCTTTAACTGAAACTACGAAAACAGAAACAGTTGGTGCAGAGAAGGCAAAACTCTTCCCAACAGATACTGGAACAGTTGTGAATGATTTCCTAACAGAGTATTTCCCCGAAATTCTAGACTATAACTTTACTGCATCAGTAGAAAAAGAGTTTGATGAAGTGGCTGAAGGAGAAAAGCAGTGGACAGAAATAATGCATGAATTCTATGAGAAGTTCCATCCATCTGTTGAAAAGACTTTAGCTATAAAAACTGAACATAAGGTGGGTGAACGTATTCTTGGCGAAGAACCAGCAACCGGGAAGCCAGTTTCTGTAAAGATTGGCCGTTTCGGACCTGTGGTTCAGATAGGTTCGGCTGATGATGAGGATAAACCTCGTTTTGCTCAGATGAAAAAGGGACAGTCACTGGAGACCATCACTCTGGAAGAGGCGTTGGAACTTTTCAAACTACCTCGAACACTGGGTGATTTTGAAGATAAAACAGTAGTGATAGGGACTGGACGTTTCGGCCCTTACGTTCGCCATAATGCTAAGTTTATTTCTCTTCCAAAAGATGCTGATCCTATGGAAATTACCTTGGAAGAGGCAATTGAGTTGATTGAAGCGAAAAGATTGGCAGAAGCTCAGAAAATTATCAAGACTTTTGAAGATGAACCGGAATTGCAGATTCTGAACGGACGTTATGGGCCTTACATTGCCTTCAAGGGAACAAACTATAAAATCCCGAAAGATGTAGTTCCACAGGATCTTAATTTGCCTACCTGCCTCGAGATTGTACGTATTCAGGATGAAAAGCCGGCTACTGCGAAGCGCGGACGATATGCATCAAAAAAGAAATAAGATAGAGATTTATTCAAATATACAATATGGTGAGAGGTCTGTCGGGTTATCCGGCAGACCTCTCGTTTTATGTTTTCGGGTAAATAGAGAGGGCGTTCTGATGTGCATAAAGGAATAGGAATGAGAAACCCCTTATTTAAGCCTGTTCTTCTTAAAGAGCAGTTTAAATAAGGGGATATTTAAAGTTTGACAGATTCAAGTGAAAAATATCAGCTTTGAAATGGGTTGTTTAGAAAGCTTTTAAAAACAATGTAATTGATACATTTGCTTAATAAAAGCGATATTCCTCAAAAAACGGGTTGAATTTACATTCTTTCCGGAACCTCAATTCCAAGTAACCCCATGCCCAGCTTAATAACCTTGCTGATGTTAGCAGAGAGCACAAGACGGAATATTTTCAGGTCTTCATTTTCTTCACGCAAAATGCTGAAGTCGTGATAGAATTGGTTGTACTCTTTCACCAAGTCGTACACGTAGTTTGCAATGATTGATGGGCTGTAATCTGTTCCTGCCTGTTTTACGACTCCTGCAAATTCAGAAAGCATCTGGATCAATCCTTCTTCTTTTTCGTTCAGCGTTACATTGGTTGGCAATGTTTCAGGGAGAACGATGCCTGCCTCTTCAGCCTTACGAAGTACAGATTTTATACGTGCGTGAGTATATTGAATAAACGGACCTGTATTACCATTGAAGTCGATGGACTCTTTCGGATTAAAAGTCATATTTTTACGAGCATCTACCTTTAAAATGAAGTATTTCAGAGCTCCCAGACCTACCATACGGGTAATGTTGTTTGCCTCTTCTTCTGTGCAGCCGTCCAGCTTACCCAGTTCATTGGATGTTTCTTTAGCGGTATTTACCATTTCTTCAATCAGGTCATCAGCATCTACCACAGTACCTTCGCGTGATTTCATCTTACCTTCTGGTAGTTCAACCATTCCATACGAGAAGTGTACAAGGTCTTTCCCCCATTCAAATCCAAGCTTGTCGAGCAGGATGGAGAGAACCTGGAAATGGTAGTTTTGTTCGTTACCTACTACGTAGATCATTTTGTTGATTGGATAGTCAGCAAAGCGGAGTTTTGCTGTACCAATATCCTGGGTCATATATACTGATGTACCGTCAGAACGGAGTAGTAGCTTATGGTCAAGTCCTTCTCCTGTAAGGTCAGCCCAGACAGAACCATCCTCCTTCTGATAGAAGAATCCTTTTTCAAGGCCTTCCAGCACCTTGTCTTTCCCTTCCAGGTAAGTAGCAGATTCATAATAAATCTTATCAAAGCTGACTCCCATTTTTTTGTATGTATCATTGAATCCAGCGTATACCCATTCGTTCATCATTTCCCAGAGAGCTCTTACTTCTGGATCGCCGGCTTCCCACTTGATAAGCATTTCGCGGGCTTCGTTCATAAGCGAAGACTTAGTTTCAGCTTCCTCTTTACTAAGACCTTGTGCTTGTAGCTCTGCAAGTTCTGCTTTGTAGTGCTGGTCAAAGGATACATAATAATCTCCAACCAGGTGGTCGCCTTTTTTGCCGGATGTCTCTGGTGTTTCACCATTTCCGTATTTCTTCCATGCCAACATCGACTTACAGATATGAATACCACGGTCGTTTACAATATTGGTCTTTACCACCTTGTTCCCATTGGCCATCATAATGCACGCAAGTGAATGTCCTAGCAGATTATTACGTACATGGCCCAGGTGAAGTGGTTTATTTGTGTTTGGGGATGAATATTCGATCATAACCAATGGAGAATTTTCATTGGCGGGAGTAATTCCATACTGCTTGTCGGCCTGAATAGAGTTTAATAGCTCAATCCAGCAGGAAGAATCTATAGTAAGGTTCAAGAAACCTTTGATAACGTTGAATGCCTCGATGGATGAGTCGTTAGCTTTCAGATATTCACCAATCTCCTGAGCTGTCTCTTCGGGTTTCTTTCTTGATAATTTCAGGAATGGGAATACCACCAGAGTAAGGTGTCCTTCAAACTCTTTTTTTGTTTTTTGCAGTTGCACCTGTCCTGCAGGAACATCTTGTCCATACAGAGCTTTTAGCCCATTGATAACCGATGCTGCTATTTTGTTTTCTATATTCATATCTGTATTTGTTTCTAAATGAGATATTATGAGGGTGCAAAGATAATATTTTCGCATCAGATATAAAAAAAAGGAGATGCAAACTCTTGCATCTCCTTTTTTATTTCCTAATAAACTGGCTTATTTGATAGCGTCAGCCAATTCAGCGCCTGCTTTAAATTTAGCAACTTTCTTAGCTGGAATAGTGATAGGCGATTTAGTAGAAGGATTGATACCTGTTCTTTCACCTCTTTCACTAACAGAGAATGTTCCGAAACCAACTAAAGAAACTTTTTCACCTGACTTAAGAGTATCTGATACACTAGAGATGAAAGCGTCAAGAGCTTTCTTTGAATCTGCCTTACTCAAGCCTGATCCTGCTGCAATAGCATTAATAAGTTCTGCCTTATTCATAATTCGTAAATGATTAATTAATATGTAACTTAAAAGATAAATCGAAAATCCTCACAAATATAGACTAACAAAACAAATAATCAAATTTAAAGCTTAAAAAAATACGACGGAAAACGAAAAAAATCTAATAGAATGGGCGTTTTATGCTTTAAAACAGAAATATTTACTATTTTTGCGTAAATAATGTATCTGTCTCAGACTTAAATATTAATCTGTACCATATGCCTACTGTCACCAAAAACCTGATTATAATAAATGTCTTGTTCTTCTTTGGAGGAATTGTTGCTCTTAAATATGGGTTCGATATATCCGATTATCTCGGCTTACATTTTTTTATGGGCGACAATTTCAATCCGGCTCAGCTTATAACATATTTGTTTTTACATGGTGGCTTCACTCATCTTTTCTTCAATATGTTTGCCGTATGGATGTTTGGGCGTATTCTGGAGCAGATTTGGGGACCGAAACGTTTTCTTTTTTATTATATAGTATGCGGTATTGGTGCCGGACTGATGCAGGAGTTGGTACAATACATTCAGTACATTGTTGACTTCTCGACATCTCCAGTAAAAACTCCTGAGGGATTCATTGTCCCAATGCAAGAATTTCTGAACCAGCTAAATACTGTTGGAGCATCAGGTGCGGTTTATGGTATTTTGCTGGCATTTGGAATGCTCTTTCCCAACGAAAGAATGTTTATTATTCCTTTTCCATTCCCAATCAAAGCGAAATTTTTTGTAGCTGGATATGCCATAGTTGAATTAATGCAGGGTATTGCAAACAATCCAGCCGACAATGTAGCTCATTTTGCTCACCTGGGTGGAATGATATTTGGCTTTATATTGATAATATATTGGAGAAAGAAAAAAAACAGAGGAAGCAATGGAACATATTATTACTGATTTAAGAAACTCATTTAAACGGGGAAATATAGCTATTCAGCTGATTTATATAAATGCGGCTGTGTATATTATCACCTCTCTGTTTTTGATTCTTCTCACACTCTTCAACCGGAGTGGGGGAAGTATTCTTTTATACGGAGAGTTTCCAGCTTCACTGGAAAACTTTCTGCATCAGCCATGGAGCCTTTTTACCTACATGTTTATGCATGCCGATATTTTGCATATTCTTTTTAATATGCTGTGGCTCTTCTGGTTTGGTCAACTCTTTCTCTCCTTTTTCTCTGCTAAGCATCTTCGAGGTCTTTATTTGTTAGGAGGTATTTGTGGTGCTGCACTTTATATGCTCTCATTCAACCTGTTCCCATATTTCAGCAAGGTTGTAGAAGGTTCTTACATGTTGGGGGCATCTGCTTCTGTATTGGCAATCGTAGTGGCCACAGCCTACCGTCAGCCCGAATATCAGGTTCGTCTGCTTCTTTTCGGAGCCATTCGTTTGAAGTACATCGCTTTGATTATGATTCTTTCTGATCTTCTTTTTATTACATCCGACAATGCCGGGGGGCATATTGCTCATTTGGGAGGAGCTCTTGCCGGACTGTGGTTTGCTGCAAGCCTGAAAAAAGGACATGATGTAACGGCTTGGATAAATAGAATCCTTGACCTATTTGTAAACCTGTTTAGTGGTAGTGTATTTAAGTCTGCCCGTAAGCCAAAGATGACAGTGCATTACAATAAGAACAAGCGTAGTGCGGATTATGATTATAATGCACAGAAGAAGGCTCAGAGCGATGAGGTGGATCGTATACTGGATAAACTTAAAAAATCGGGATACGATAGTTTGACCAATGAAGAGAAAAAAAGACTCTTTGATGCAAGTAAAAGATAGCATATGAAACGCCTGAGAAAAGCTTTGGTTTATGTGCTACTGGCAGTAAATCTGTTCTTTATAGGTTTACTTTTATTCTCCGCATATAGTCCTTGGATTATTAATCCAACAGTACATCCTGTGTTATCATGTATTGGACTGGTGTTTCCTGTTTTTCTGTTTATCAATCTCTGTTTTCTTTTTTTCTGGCTGTTTACTTCTACTAAATGGGCCTTGGTGCCGATTTGTGGTTTTGTACTGTGCATTGGACAGATTCTTACCTATATACCTGTTAATACTCGTTCAAAAAAAATCCCTGATAATGCAATAAAAGTACTTTCTTATAATGTAATGGGATTCAATAAGCTAAAAAAGCATACCAAGGATAGTCCAAATCCGATTATCAAATATATCCTGCAGAAAGATCCAGATATTGTCTGCATGCAGGAGTTTCAGTTTTCATCTGATAAACATCTGCTTACAGAGGAAAACATAAACAGGGCTTTAAGCAAGTATCCATATCATTGTAAAAACAACGTAAGTGCTTATGGAACTGGAAACTGGGTAGCCTGCTATTCAAAATTCCCTATCCTGTCGGCCCGTCCTATTGAATATAAAAGCACATATAACGGATCTGCCGTTTACGAAATTCTGGTGAATGGTGATACTGTTTCGGTTGTAAACAACCATTTAGAATCTAATAAACTGACAAAGGAAGATAAAGACGCCTATGTGGATATGATCAAATCTCCCGAAACTCAGAAGGTTAAAAACGGGGTGAGACATTTAGTGAAGAAGCTTGCCGAGGCTTCGGCAATCAGAGCGGTGCAGGCTGATACCATCCGGAAAGTGATTGCAGCTTCCAAGCATACCTCAATTATTGTTTGCGGCGATTTTAATGACACTCCCATATCATATGCTCACCGGGTTATTTCTAAAGGACTGGATGATGCTTTTACTACTTCCGGAAGAGGATTAGGTACCTCTTATAACCAGCATCGTTTCTATTTTCGGATAGATAATATATTAATTAGCAAAAATCTGGTAGCGTATAACTGCACTGTCGACAGAAGTATCAAGGAATCGGATCATTATCCTATCTGGTGCTATGTTGGCATTAAAAAGTAATATTGTTACCCTTAAAATACATTTTAGTTATGGACCTAAAGAGAATAGTGTTTATTTTATCCATTTGCGGTATGACTTACTCCTGTGCTAGCAAGAACGAACTAAACCCGTTTTTATCCGAGTTTAAAACATCTTTTAATGCTCCTCCTTTTGATCAGATCAAGATCGGGCATTATGAACCGGCTTTTATTGAAGGTATCCGTCAGCAAAAAGCGGAAATTGAAGCAATCGCTTCAAGCAAAGAGAAGCCTACATTTGAAAATACCATTGTTGCCCTCGACAACAGTGGAGAGATTTTGCGTCGTGTAGGTGGTGTATTTTTCAACTTGACTGAGGCTGAAACCAACGATTCGCTGACTGCCCTTTCTGTAAAGATGGCGCCAATGCTCTCAGAACATAACGATAATATTTATCTGAATAAAGCTCTTTTTAAAAGAGTTGATACTCTTTATGCGCAGAGAAAAACGTTAAATCTCACACGCGAGCAAGAACGCCTTCTCGAGTTAATCTATAAACGTTTCATCCGTTCCGGGGCTGCTCTTGATGAACAGAAGCAGGCTCGTTTGCGTGAAATCAACAAAGAACTATCAACATTGGAGATTGATTTCAGCAATCATGTGTTGAATGAAACCAATGCCTACAAACTTGTTATTTCTGATAAGAAAGATCTTTCCGGGCTTCCTGCATGGTTGATTCAGAGCGCTGCGGAAGATGCAAAAGCTGCTGGGAAAGAAGGAAAATGGGTGTTCAGCCTTCAAAATTCCAGTCGTTTGCCTTTCCTTCAATATGCTGACAACCGTGAGCTGCGTGAACAGATTTACACTGCTTACATAAACCGGGCGAACAAAGGAGACAAGAATGATAATAAAGAGATTCTCTCCAAGGTGGTAAAACTCCGTCTGGAAAAAGCCAATCTGCTGGGTTTTGATTGTTATGCAAACTTTGTTCTAGACGAAAATATGGCTAAGAATTCCACCACAGTAATGGACTTCCTGAATAAACTGTGGGGTTATTCCATTGCTAATGCCAAAAAAGAAGCGGCCGAATTACAGGCAATCATGAGTCGTGAGAATAAAGGTCAGAAACTGGCTGCTTGGGATTGGTGGTACTATTCCGAAAAGCTGCGCCAGGAAAAATACAATTTGAACGAAGAAGAATTGAAACCTTATTTTAAATTGGAAGATGTACGCGATGGAGCATTTGCTGTTGCTAAAAAACTGTATGGCATTACATTGACCGAACTGAAAAATGTATCGGTTTATCATCCTGATGTGAAAGCCTTTGATGTGAAAGATAGTGATGGTAAGCATCTGGGGCTCTTTTATGTGGATTATTTCCCACGGGCAGGTAAAAGAGGAGGAGCTTGGATGAATAATTACAAGGATCAACATGGAGATGTTCGTCCTGTAATTTGTAATGTGGGCAGCTTTACTAAGCCATCGGGAGATGTACCTTCCCTGTTAACTCTTGATGAGGTGGAGACTCTTTTCCATGAGTTTGGACATGCTCTTCATGGACTTTTGACAAAGTGTAATTATGTAGGAGTTTCCGGTACTAACGTAACCCGTGATTTTGTTGAGCTGCCCTCACAAATTATGGAGCATTGGGCAACAGAACCAACGGTACTTAAAATGTATGCTAAGAATTACAAGACGGGAGAGATTATTCCTGATTCTCTGATTGAGAAGATAACAAAACAGAAACATTTTAACCAAGGGTTCATGACCACAGAACTTCTTGCCGCAGCTATTCTTGATATGGAACTTCATAATTTGAAAGATGCAAACAACTTTGATATTTTGGCTTTTGAGAAAAAGGCAATGGATAAGATAGGTCTAATCCCAGAGATTGCTCCCCGATACAGATGCACCTATTTCAATCACATTATCGGAGGATATGCAGCTGGCTACTATAGCTATCTGTGGGCTAATGTACTCGATGCCGATGCCTTCGAAGCATTTAAAGAGCATGGAATTTTTGATCAGGCAACGGCAAAAGATTTCCGTTCCAATGTGCTGGAGAAAGGTGCAAGTGAAGAACCAATGGTGCTTTACAAGCGCTTCCGTGGTGCAGAACCTAAGCTTGAACCAATGCTAAAGAACAGAGGACTTCAATAAAATATTCAAAATGTAATGTATTGTTTATTATTGAAAAACTGTTATAGAGCATAATTTATCAGAGCAAATTTGGAACCAAACTCAAATATTTGCTATACTTTTTATATTAAAGTGAAAAAAAAGCTATATTTGCGCCTTATATACGGTATAAATTAATTAAAAGTTAGTAATATAAATCTAAAAGTAAAATGCAAAACAAAGGACTTGTAAAAGTTTTTGCGGTATTACTCACACTCGTATGTGTGTTCTATCTTTCTTTTTCTTTTGTTACCCGCCACTACGTTAAGCAAGCGGAAGAGTATGCAAAAGGAAACTCAAAGTTAGAGGAGGCATACCTTGACTCATTGTCAAGCGAAAAGGTGTGGTTGGGTAATTATACGCTCAAACAGTGTCGTGAAATGGAGATTAGTTTAGGTCTTGACCTAAAGGGAGGTATGAATGTTATTCTTGAAGTATCTGTTGGTGATGTAATCAAGGCGCTTGCCGATCACAAAACGGATGAAGCGTTCAACAAGGCGCTGGCTTCTGCTCAAAAACTCTCTGAAAAAAGTCAATCTGACTACATCACCCTTTTCATTAAAGAGTATAAAAAACTGGCTCCAGGTGCCAGATTATCAGAGTTATTCGCAACCCAGCAACTTAAAGATAAAGTTACTCAAAGATCTTCCGATGGAGAAGTTGAGAAGGTGCTGAGAGAAGAAGTGAAAGCTGCAATCGATAACTCATATAATGTTCTCCGTACACGTATCGACCGTTTCGGTGTTGTTCAGCCAAATATCCAGAGCTTACAGGATAAAATGGGCCGCATCATGGTTGAGCTTCCGGGTATAAAAGAACCAGAGCGTGTAAGAAAACTGCTTCAGGGTTCTGCTAACCTTGAATTCTGGGAAACTTACGATTCAAAAGAGATTGTTCCTTACTTCACATCTATTGACAGCAAACTTCGTATGCTGGCTGAAGGTAAGGAAATTGCAGTAACTGATACCGCAAAAACCGATTCTCTTGCAAAAGATTCATCTGTTATGGCTGCTTCTAATGTGAATGCAAAAGATAGCTTACTTGCAGCACTGAAAGGCAAAACTGCGAAGAAGGATGAAAAAGGAACTGCAGCAACTGCACAAGCAAAAGGTGAACATCCTTTATTATCAATCTTCCAGCCAAATACCAGCGGCTATGGATGTATAGTAGGTTATGCAAATAATAAGGATACTGCTACTATCAACCGTTACTTAGCCATGAAGCAGGTTCAGGATGAACTTCCAAAGGATCTGAGACTTAAATGGGGTGTTAAGGCTGCTGAGGCAGACAAGAAAGGTCATACTTTCGAACTTTATGCAATCAAATCTACTGAACGCAATGGACGTGCTCCGCTTGAAGGTGATGTGGTTACCAATGCAAAAGATAGCTATGACCAATATGGCAAACCTGCTGTAAGCATGTCAATGAATCAGGAAGGTGCCAGAAGATGGGCTTTGATGACTAAACAAAATATTGGCAAGGCTATTGCTATTGTACTTGACGGTTATGTATATTCTGCACCAAACGTTAATAGCGAAATCACAGGCGGTAATTCCGAAATCTCAGGTCACTTCACTCCAGAAGAGGCAAAAGACTTAGCAAACGTATTGAAGTCAGGTAAAATGCCTGCTCCGGCTCACATTGTTCAGGAAGATATCATCGGTCCTTCATTGGGACAAGAATCCATCAACGCCGGTATTTTCTCATTCGTTGTGGCTATCGTGCTGCTGATGGCGTTTATGTGCTTCATGTACGGATTCATTCCGGGTATGATTGCTAATGGCGCATTGGTATTTAACATGTTCTTTATCCTGGGTATCCTTGCCTCCTTCCAGGCGGCACTGACTCTTTCAGGTATTGCCGGTATGGTGTTGACACTTGGTATCGCGGTGGATGCTAACGTATTGATTTACGAACGTACTAAAGAAGAGCTCAGAGCTGGTAAGAGCGTTAGAAACTCGCTGTTTGACGGTTATAAGAATGCATTCTCTGCAATCTTCGACTCCAACTTGACTTCTATCATCACTGGTGTTATTCTGTTCTACTTCGGAACCGGACCTATCAAAGGTTTCGCAACCACTTTGATTATCGGTTTGGTTGCATCGTTCTTTACTTCTGTGTTTATGACACGTGTGGTTTACGAACACTTCATGAGCAGGGATAAACTGTTGAACCTGCCATTCTCATCCAATCTGTCAAAGAAGATCTTCCTGCATACTCACTTTAACTTTATGGGTACAAACAAGAAAGTGGCTATCGTATTGGGAGCTATTCTGATTGTCTGCTTCGGCTCTTTGGCAGTTCGCGGATTAAGTCCAAGTATTGAGTTCACCGGTGGACGTAACTATGTACTTCAGTTCGAAAAACAGGTTGCTCCTGAACAGGTAAGAGAACTATTAGCTAAGAAATTCGGCGAAACTTCACTTAATGTTATTGCAATTGGAACTGACGGAAAGAAAGTTCGTGTGAGCACCAACTACCGTATTAATGAAAGCGGAAGCAATGTTGACAATGATATTGAAACAATGCTTTATGACGCAACAAAAGATAAACTGTTGACTCCTGGTACAACTCTTGAAACATTCAAGAACCCCGATATCCGTACCGGAGGTAGCATCATCAGTTCTACCAAGGTTGGTCCTAGTGTAGCTAAAGACATTACAATCGGTGCAATCTTTGCCGTTGTTCTTTCACTGATTGCTATCGGACTCTATATTTTGGTACGATTCAGGGATATCTCATTCTCCGTAGGATCTATTGTTGGTCTGACTGTCGATGTGGTTATCATCTCTGGTATCTATTCGCTCTTGTGGGGAATATTACCATTCTCTATGGAAATAGACCAGACCTTTATTGCAGCGATCCTAACCGTGATTGGTTACTCAATCAACGATAAGGTAGTAATCTTCGACCGTGTTCGTGAGTTCTTCCATCTATATCCGAAACACGATCGTACAGAGCTGTTTAACGACTCATTGAATACTACATTGGCACGTACAGTAAACACATCTTTGTGTACATTGCTTGTGCTCTTGTGTATCTTCATTCTGGGTGCAGAATCTATCCGTAGCTTCTCATTCGCAATGATTCTGGGTGTCATTATCGGTACTCTTACTTCGCTTTTCGTTTCTGCTCCGGTTGCATATATGATGCAACAAAAAGAAGCTAAAAGACATGCAAAAGCTTTGAATAATTAATATTCAATCAACTTCAATAATAAAAGGCTGCTCTGTAATAATGGGGCAGCCTTTTTTATTTCATTCTTATGTTGTATTCTATATGCAGGAATAGTCTGTTGGAATCAGGACTGAGGAAAGCTTTAACTGATTATCTTATATTTCCTGTTCAGAAGCAAGAGTTGTTTTTTACATTGCAACGATTTGTTTTCTCTGTGAAGTGAGATATGCCGCCCATCGACGTCAATGAAATGTATCAATGGTTGCGGTTTATCCCTAAATTCTGTAAACATTATCTTTGTGCATAAGCCAAATTTGCGTTGATTCTTTTTGTACTCTTAAAATCCGAAATCCTCAACTTTAATATCTTTTTCCTTTTCTTCCTTGATGGGTTTTGCTTCTAGCTGAACTGCATTACCTTCAACATTGATTGCCTTGAATGGCTCGGCTGGACAAACATATTCGCATCCGCCACATCCTACGCAGATATCCGGATCAACGGTAGGAATAGTGAGCCCGTCTTTGTAAGGTTTCATGGTTACGGCCTGTGTAGGGCAATGTTCGGAACATGCACCACAGTCGGTATCATAGCTGTACACAATGCAGTTCTCAAGTGTAAATACTACACGGCCCGTTTGAGTAAGATGTTTCTCTTCCTTGGTGAGAGGCAATATTGCTCCGTTGGGACAAGTCTGTGAGCAAACAGTGCAATCGTAGTTACAGAATCCCTCTTCAAAGCTCATCATCGGTTGCATTATTCCTCCAAGACCATATTCTGTGAAAGCCGGCTTTAAGACATGAGATGGACATCGGCTTACGCATAGATGGCAAGCGGTGCAATGGCTGAGTAGATGCTCTGCGCTGACCGATCCCGGTGGAGAGAGTGGCTGTTTCCTTTTAAATGCCTTTTTTCCGTTTAATAGAGCTGCTGTGTTTTTTGCTTTGGCTAAGGGAATAGTGATTAATCCGGCACCAGTGACAGCCATAAACGATCTTCTGCCGCTGTTTGGTCCTTTTTCATTTGCTGCTGTTTTTAATGACCAGTCGTAGCTGATAGCATCCTTTTTACAAGATTCAAGGCAGTTGAAACAAGTGACACAACGGCTATAGTCAACCTGATGGTCTTTGCTGTTTATGCATGATGCTTTGCATTTGGTGGCACATACTCCGCAACTGTTACATTTATTTTTGTCGATACGTACCTTAAAAAGAGAATATTTTGAAAGGAACCCCAATAAGCTTCCCACCGGACAGATAGTGTTGCAGTAGAGGCGTCCGTACCTATATCCCATGAAAGAGATAATCAGCAGACTTATCCCGGCAATGATAAAGGAAAAGATGCTTCGGATGGTTATTTCCACCATATAGAGTTTGTAGTTATTGAACCAACCGAGTATAGTTGTCAGCAGGTTATTCCCCTCTTGATAAAGCGGACGAAAAATGTTCGAAGCGATGCGTCCGAAAATGCTGTATGGCTCCAGAAGGCTTAACAAGAAAGTAAATCCTAAGAAGAAAGCCAGGGTTACCGCTCCAAGGATACCATATCTCAGCAAGTTTCTGGTTGGAAGAAATTTATATTTTCTTTTCCGTTTAAATAATCCGGATATAAATTCTGCTACATCCTGCCAAATACCCAGCGGACAGATTACCGAGCAGTACACACGACCAAAAAGGAAGGTGAGAAGCAGCAGAATGATTATTGCCCCGATGTTTAGAGCCAATAAGGCCGGAACCAGCTGAATTTTCGTAAGTAGTTTTGTCTCGACTGGTGCGATTCCGGCAAAATCAATGAAATAAAATGAAAGTAGCGATAGCATGATGAGTGCAATCGCTATTCGGATTTTTCGTAACATTATTAATTATAGTTTTATTCGTTTAATTTTCATCTTGTCCAGGTTCATATTTCCTACCTTTAGCTTGGAAGCATTTGCAATATGCGCAACATCTTCCAGCCGCATGTCGGTAATCTGGCTAAAGAATTTCACGGCTGCCGTGTCTACAGCCACCATATCCTGTGAAACAAAGAGACCTTTTGCCAGCACTACATCGGATGCTGACTTTCCTCTTGGTCCGTTACTCTTCATCACCCGGTATGCATCAACTACATTCAACACAGGACGTTTGGAGAGTGTACTGATGTCGGCAATACATTGTTGTAGGTTATTGGCATGAAAGTACCCTCTGTTCCATACAATCCCCATCAGATTTTTCATAGAGATGGTCATCTTGGCTCCACCATGGTTTTTCAAGATAGGAATATTAATCCATACATCGCTATCCAGTATGGCTTCATGTACCTTGGCTGTTTTTAGATTTAGGGCATTGGGCAAGGAGATGGTGCGGTAGTAAGATTCTTCGTGAGCCGGCAATACTTTTGCTCCTGCTTCTTTTGCCGCCTCTTCGATACCACTGTTCTTGTAACATTTCCGCCAGTCGTCGCAGGTGTGATCAAACACAACCACTTCTTTTGCTCCTGCATCAAAGCATTGTTTTATGACCTCCTTTACCAGTTTAGGGTTAGTGTTTCCTGCCATTTCGGGTGTTTTATCCCATCCGATGTTGGGTTTTATGGCCACTTTATATCCCTTTTTTACGAATTTACTCATTCCTCCCATTGCTTTTATTGCGCTGCGAAACATCACTTCGGGCTCGCCGCCCATGACGGCTACCATGTCATAGGCATTACCGGCAGCGTTCTCACCGGTTTGTATCAGCATATCAAAGGCCTTTCCAGGTTCAACGGTCGTTGCCAGGCCGGTTAGCGCAAGTGCGCGTAAGAAATCTCGTCTTTTCATTTTATTTATTTATAAAATCCAGGGAAATCTAAAGCAACTCTCATTATAGAGAGAATAATCAGCATTGCCGTTCACGGCGAATGTTTTAACAACAGCTGCATTTGAAAGTAACTCACGAGCATAGTTAATTGTGGTTCCTGTCTTTATCCGGTCTTCCACCAGTAGAATCCTTTTTCCTTCAAAATCAAATCCAATAGGTTCCAATAGCCTTGGTTCGTCATATAGTTGTTTTTGGGTCTGATCTCTCAGGTTAAGCTTTAAAAGATGGATTTCCAGATTAAGTCTCTGGTTTAGCAATGCCGCAGGAATAATACCACCATTGGCTACAGCTACAATCATATCAAACGGTTCATCAAACTCTATTTGTTTTATTCGAGCGGTAACCTCTTCAAAACTCTTAGAATTCATACTCTGCCAGTTTTTTCAGAATGAACCAACCACCAATAATTTGGATAATCATTCCTGGGAATCCAATTCTCAGATCCTGCAGTGCCATAGGTAAGCTATTTGTAAGAATGTACTCAGCCAGTCCGCCTGTGAGTTGATAGGCAAGTACCGTTAATCCCAAATGAAACAAAGATACCTTTTTGGAATAGTGGGCTATTCCGGCAGCAAAAATGGCAAGTAACACTGATTTTATCATAATGACCGGAAGAACTGCTTGGGGTGGCATACCAAACAGTAAACTGTTGCACAGTGGAGACAACAGAGCTGTGAGCAGTCCGATGCGAATGCCGAATTTATAAGATGAAATTAGTGTAAAAAAATATATTGGGAGCAATATTCTCCCGCCATCAGGGATCAGATGACATAATTGTGGCAAAATTAGATTGCCGGCAATAAACAACGCACTTAACAGATAAGTGCAAAAATTAGATAATCCCAGGTTGATTGGGTGAAAGGCAGTACTTCTCATTATTATTCGATTATATATTATTATTTTGAATATATACTAATGCAAAAGCAAAGGAGTGACCGGCACTCATTTCAGAATTTATGTTGCTGAACAACAAGGTCAAAGGTTTAGTCACAAATATAGCTAAAAGTCTCTTTTCAACCAAATAATATACTCTGTAAAAAGGCTACCGGGAATTACTAAAACAAAAATTTAATCATTATTTAGTTAATTTTAGGAACAAGCTTTCCTATAAAATTTTGTTGGCGGACGAAAGTAAATACACGAATATTCTGGAGAGAATAATTGTGCGGGCAACTATGCCATATTTTTGTATATATAGAGGGAGAGATTAAATTCCCCGCGGCTCATTATCAGCCAACTAACACTAAAAATAAAATAGTAAGACAGAAGATGTTGTGAGGTTTTTCTTTCGATGTTCGAAGAAGATAGTTAAAAAGTGTTATATGATTGTGTACTAAGGTTATACCTTGTGGGGATTTTAGCCTGATTTCTGTTCGAAATAAATATATTATACAGAATGTAGTCCGATTATAGTGAAATAATAAAGTGAATAAATTATATATGTGCTCAAATAATCCAATAACCTTATCATTAGCTAGTAAAAACTTATTTGTTGACTGTAAAATATAATGTATTCAAATGAATAAATACAACATGAAATTCGAGGCAAATTCATTAATAAATTGATTCTCTACTCTTGTATGCCTGGAAAATTTAACAGTGGTCTGAGTTGTTGAATAAGAGATGATTTTACCAAAGACGGTCAATGCAATCATATAAAACATGAAGTCGGCTTAGAGATGAGATGGATATTGCCAATCAATTCTGAAAATAATGTGGCGTTTGTAATTGCAATGTCTAAACTATAGTCAAGAATAACACCAATCAACTACCTTTATATCCCTGAACAAAAAGGTCGATTCCAGCAAAGGCCAGCATTTAATTCTTTGCAAAAATAAAACATAAGTTAAGACTGGGTAAAACATGCCGAAAGAATTTAAAAACAAGGCGTAAGATTTTCGGCGGGTTCAATTGGTTCCGCTCGTAGGCGTCATTTAATTTGCGGCAGAGTCAAGAGTGATTTTTAAACCTTTGTGAGATCCTTGATTTATGAAATAGAAATCTATTGGGCAGTTTAGAGTAGCCCCGCCGAGAATCGAACTCGGATCTAAAGTTTAGGAAACTTTTGTTCTATCCATTGAACTACAGGGCCAGAAAAGTATGCGCAAAGGTAGATTAATTTGTTGACTTAACAAAAGATTTTTTAAGCATTTAAAAGCCAGATTGATTAAACCATCCTTTCAATCGCAAGTCTAATAAGCAGTTATTTGACGAGTAATTTAAGGATTTATACGATGAAAAGATTGTTATTGAGCACTTTAATGCTAGTGATTGCTTTATTAGCTAATGCAGCCTCCGATGAGATCGGAGGGGTAAGAGGAAGGGTAATTGATTCGAAAACGAAAGAAGCCCTGCAGTATGTAAATGTCAGTGTAAAAACAAAACCTAATAATTCACTAATTAAGGGTGTAGTGACAGACCAGAACGGAGATTTTATCTTGGGAGGTCTTAAAGATGGGAAATATCTGGTGAGTGTGTCTTATATCGGATATAAAGTCTTTGAAAAGGAAATTAACATTTCCTCAGCAAAAAAAACAGTAAATCTAAATGTGATTGTCTTGAACGAAGATAGTCATGTGCTAAAAGGAGTGGAAGTTGTAGGACAACAGGCGCAAATGAAATTTGAGATTGACAAAAAGGTCTTTAATGTGGATCAGAATATAGCTTCAACCGGTGGATCTGCAAGTGATGTGCTGAGCAACATTCCTTCTGTTGAAGTGAATACTGACGGAGATGTCTCCTTACGCGGAAATTCAAGTGTAACAGTATGGATTAACGGTAAAGCATCTGGTATCACAGCCGACAATAGAGCTCAGATTCTACAACAAATGCCCGCAGAAAATATTCAGAGCATCGAGGTAATTACAAATCCTTCGGCAAAATATAGCCCTGAAGGAACTGCTGGTATTATTAATATTGTATTGAAACAAGATCGTAAAGCGGGGTATTTTGGTAGTGCTCAGGCTGGAGCTGACACCAAGGGAGGATACAATGGTAGCTTTAACATCAACTATAGCAGCAGTAAATTGGATGCTTATGCCAGTGTTGGCTATCGCAACCATCAAAGAAAAGGGGGTGGTTATAGCAACAGAACCAACACACAAGGAACCTTGGAAACAAATGATGATACTTTTCTGAACCAGACTTCCAGCCAGGATGGAGGACACTCTGGTATGTTCCTGAGAGGTGGAGCAACATATCACCTTACACCGACAAATCACTTTACTGTGGGAGGATTCGGAATGTTCGGAACTATGAAGAATAGCAGTGAAATCAATTATTTAAGCAATGTTCCCAATTCATACTCAAAAAGTTTCCGCTGGTCTGATAGCGACAACTCTATGAACGGAGGCAATCTTGAGCTAGGGTACAAGCACGATTTCAGCAAGAATAGCTATTTGGACTTCACGGCATCATACAATAAATGGCAGATGGACAATACCGGCATCTATAATCAGACTTCCTATTATTCCGACCGGAAAGCTTCTTCTTTTCAAAAGCAGCTGAACAATGTAGATAGTCATAACTGGGAGTTTCAGCTTGATTATATGAATAAGATCAATGAGAATGCTAAAATAGAGGCGGGTTACAAAGGAACCCTCGGAAGATCTGAAAGCCCGGTTGAGACATACTCCGGATTAACTGCCGAGACAGCCAACTTTGACAATGCTCTATACAACCGTTTTATTTATAATCAAGACATCCATGCTTTGTATGCCACTTATTCGGGCAAGGTTGATAAGAAGCTGGGTTACCAGTTAGGACTCCGGGGAGAATATTCAAAGATAAACACTAAATCTTTGGACTACACACAAAATAGCACTCCTTACAAGAAAGATTATTTAAGCCTGTTTCCTAGTGCATTTATTTCATATGTACTACCCGGAAATAACGAAGTGCAACTGAACTATACACGCCGTATTTCTCGTCCACGAGGAATGATACTCAACTCTTTTAAGAATATCACCGACTCTGCTAATATTTCATTTGGTAATCCGGAATTGAAACCAGAATACTCAAATGCATTCGAACTGAATTACATCAAAAACTGGGATGCCCATACACTCTCTTTCTCCGGATACTATCGTACCACCGATGATGTAATTCAAAGCATCAGATATCTGGATGGAAACGTGATGAAGAGTACTTATGATAACATAGCTAAAACACAATCGGCAGGAGTAGAGCTTGTTGGTAAAGACAGACTATTTAAAATAGTAGATCTTACCACTACCGTTAATCTCTTCTATTATAAACTTGATGGTTTCAGTTATCAGCCCCAAGATGGATTACTGCCAGTTGTCGGGAAGCCGGAAGAGGACTTTTCCTGGAATGCGAGGATGATTGCCAATGTAATTCTTCCCTATTCTATTTCATTTCAGGCTACCGGAAGCTACAATGCCAGACAGGTGGTGGCTCAGGGAACACAAAAGTCAAACTATGTTTTGGATGCAGGTTTGCGTAAATCGTTCATGAATAAAAAACTAAGCCTGAGCATCAGCGCACGCGATATTCTTAATTCACGCTCTCAACATACTATTAGCTATGGAACCGGTTTCATTCAAGATTCAAAAAACTGGCGTTCGGGTAGACAATTCGGATTTACACTTACGTACAATTTTGGGAACATGAAGGCTAAATATAGCAAGCCAAACAAAAGAAATGATGACAATATGTCGTCTCCAATGGAAGAAGAGTAACATTATTCTAACTCAATAATAGTATAAAAGAAGTATAATTAAATAGTTTCAATACTAAAACTTAGATAGTTACGAAAAGATTTTGCCAAGTCGCATAACTTTCCGAACTTTGTGGATGCATAGACAGAAGTAACTCAATAATGATTTATTGAAAAAAGTTACTTTTGTTTATGCTTTTTTGGTGACATTAAACCTAATTATAAAGAAAAAATAAGTTATGGCAGACGAATTGGTAGTTAAAGAATTAGAGAGGGTGGTTGTTAGGTTCTCTGGTGATTCCGGAGACGGAATGCAATTAGCCGGCAACATTTTCTCTAATTTATCGGCGGTGCTGGGAAATGATATTTCTACATTCCCCGATTATCCGGCCGAGATCCGTGCCCCGCAAGGCACCATTAGTGGCGTTTCCGGTTTCCAGGTACATATTGGAGCCAAAAAGGTGTTTACCTCAGGTGATAAATGTGATGTTCTGGTCGCGATGAACCCCGCTGCTTTAAAGACAAACGCGAAATACCTCACTCCACAGTCAATTATCATCATCGATGCTGATTCTTTCACTAAAAAGGATTTGGAAAAAGCGCTCTTTGTCACTGACGATCCCTTTAAAGAATTGGGGCTATCCCAGCAGGTAATTGATGCTCCTATTACATCCATGTGTAAAGAGAGCCTGAAAGAGAGCGGTCTGGACAATAAAGCGGCAATTCGTTGCAAAAATATGTTTGCGCTGGGATTGGTATGCTGGTTGTTCAATCGACCTTTAGATTATGCCATGCATATGCTTCAGGAGAAGTTTGCAAAGAAACCAACCATTGCAGATGCAAATATCAAGGTGCTGACGGATGGATACAACTACGGTCATAATACCCACGCGTCTGTTTCAACATACATTGTTGAATCGAAGGGTGAAAAGGAAAAAGGATTCTATACTGATGTGAATGGTAATCTTGCAACCTCTTATGGTCTTGTTGCTGCAGCCGAAAAAGCAGGGCTCCAGCTCTTCCTGGGTTCATATCCGATTACTCCAGCAACAGATATCCTCCACAACCTGGCCAAATTCAAGGAACTAGGTGTGATTACCGTACAGTGTGAGGATGAAATTTCAGGAGCATGTAGTGCTATTGGAGCTTCTTTTGCAGGAAATCTGGCAGTAACTACCACTTCCGGACCGGGAGTTTGTCTAAAAAGTGAAGCAATCAATCTGGCGGTAATTGCTGAATTGCCTCTGGTTATTGTAAATGTACAACGTGGAGGTCCTTCAACCGGAATGCCAACCAAGAGTGAGCAAACCGACCTATTGCAAGCTGTTTACGGAAGAAACGGTGAAAGCCCACTGGTTGTGATTGCTGCTACATCTCCTACTAACTGTTTTGATTCAGCCTATATGGCAGCTAAGATTGCCTTGGAGCACATGACTCCGGTAATGCTTCTGACTGACGGATATATTGCTAATGGTTCTGCAGCCTGGAAAATTCCTTCACTGAAAGACTATCCGGAAATCAAACCGAACTATGTGACTAAAGAGATGCAGGAAGGATGGAAACCTTACGTACGTAATACGATATCTCAGGTTCGCTACTGGGCTGTTCCCGGAATGGAGGGATTTATGCACAGAGTGGGTGGTCTGGAAAAGGATTATGTTACCAGTGCCATTTCTACCGATCCTGATAATCACCAGCGCATGACAATAACCCGTCAGGCAAAAATTGATTATATTGCCAACTGCATCCCGGACATTGAAATTCAGGGCGACAAAGATGCCGACCTATTGGTTGTAGGCTGGGGTGGAACTTACGGACATCTTTATTCTGCTGTGGAAAAATGTCATGAAGAAGGAAAGAAGGTGGCTCTGGCTCATTTCCAGTATATCAATCCGCTACCAAAGAATACAGAAGAAGTGCTCAAAGGATTTAAGAAGATCGTGGTTGTTGAGCAGAACCTGGGACAGTTTGCCGGCCTTTTGAGAATGAAAATTCCTGGATTGGATATTTGTCAGTTGAACAGAGTGAAAGGGCAACCTTTTAACGTGACCAGACTTGTAGAAGAATTTACTAAATTGATGGAGGGGATGTAAGATGAGCGAACAATTATATACAGCAAAAGATTTCAAAAGTGATCAGTATGTACGTTGGTGCCCGGGTTGTGGAGACCATGCGTTGCTAAATTCATTGCACAAGGCAATGGCTGGTCTGGGTATTGCTCCGCATATGACTGCCGTTATTTCGGGTATCGGATGTTCTTCCCGCTTACCATACTATATGAATACTTATGGATTCCACACTATTCATGGACGTGCCGCAGCAATTGCCACAGGAGTGAAAGTGGCTAATCCGGAACTTACTGTCTGGCAAATTTCGGGTGATGGTGATGGGCTGGCAATTGGAGGAAACCACTTTATTCATGCGCTTCGCCGAAATGTGAATATCAACATTGTTCTTCTTAACAACCGGATTTACGGGTTAACCAAAGGACAATATTCGCCGACATCGCCTCGTGGATTTGTTTCCAAGTCATCTCCTTATGGAACAGTTGAAGACCCTTTCCGTCCTGCTGAGCTGGCTTTTGGTGCTAGAGGTAGGTTCTTTGGACGGTGTGTGGATGTTGATGCTGCCTGTTCAATAGAGGTACTTACAGCTTCTGCCAAACATAAAGGTGCTTCTGTGGTTGAAGTGTTGCAGAACTGTGTTATTTTTAATGATGGTTGCCACAATGCTGTTGCCACTAAAGAAGGACGTGCTAAAAATGCTATTTATCTGAAACACGGTGAACCAATGTTATTTGGTGAAAATAATGAAAAAGGATTAATGCAGGAAGGTTTCGGTTTGAAAGTTGTTACTCTGGGTGAAAATGGCATCACAGAAAAAGATATACTGGTGCACAATGCACACTGTGAAGATAACACGCTTCACATGAAACTTGCGTTGATGGAAGGACCTGATTTCCCGATTGCTTTGGGTGTGATTCGCGATGTAGAAAGTCCAAGTTACGACGAGTGTGTGTATGCTCAGATTGAGGAGGTTCGTGCCAAGAAGCCGGCTCGTACTCTTGAAGATTTCTTGCTAAGTGGAGATAAATGGGAGATTAAGTAATCTCTCTATATATATAAATAAGGAAGAGGGTGGATCGCTAAAACGGTTCCACCCTCTTCTTTGTTCGTATATCTCTGTCTGAAAACTAATTTTGGTTTCAATTCTCAGAAACTTGATTATGTCTTCCGAAAGATTTGCTTAATAAACTTAAGTCTATTCTTTTTCTCCGAAAGCCAAATCTCCAGCATCCCCTAATCCCGGGATGATATAAGAGTGAGAATCGATTTCTGGATCGACAGCTGCACACCAGATAGTTGTCTTCTCTTCAGGAAATACCTGCTTGATGTAGTCAAGTGCCTGTTGGCTCGCAATAATAGCCGCAACGTGTATCTCTTTCGGATTACCTTTGGTAAGCATCGCACCATAACTTAATTCCAAAGAGCTTCCAGTGGCAAGCATTGGGTCGGTAATAATAAGTGTTTTGCCGGCAATGCGAGGAGAAGCAATGTATTCAATGTTGATTTCGAATTTTAAAGCATCCTTATATTTGCGATAAGCCGAAACAAAAGCGTTTTCAGCTCTGTCAAAATAGTTTAGGAATCCTTGGTGGAAAGGAAGTCCTGCACGTAGAATTGTGCTGATTACAATCTTATTATCAGGAGTATTAACAGGTGAAATACCCAGAGGGGTCTGGATGTTTTTTGTGGAATAAGTGAATTCCTTGCTCATTTCATAAGCCATGATTTCGCCGATTCGTTCCAGGTTGCGACGAAAGCGCATGCGGTCATTCTGTACTTTTACATTTCTTATTTCGGAGACATACTGATTCAATATGGAGTTTGTCTCACCAAAATTAATTATTCTCATTGTTATTTATTTGGTTATATTTATTTTTCGTATCATCTCGGAATACATTCTTTCCCATCCTTCCCATTCAGCTGTATCAGCAAGAGAAGAGTTATGAAAGAGTGTTATGAAATCTCCATTTACCGCTTTTACCTTTTCTGCTATCTCTACTATTTTATTAAAAGCTTCTTTTGGTGACATCTTGAAATCGCGGAGTAGAGTGACATCCATTATTGAAGAAGGGTGGATGGTCAGCTTGGTTTCCTGATCAATTTCCATGTCATAGAATGGGAATGGGATACTTGTTCCGGCGCGGAAGCCGTATTGGTTTGAATAAAGCACGGAATAATCATCCTTGATATCAGCAGCCAGTAGTTGGCGAAACGTTTCAGGGAAGCGGAAACGAAGGTAATGCTGTCTGCTTCCTTCAACTTTATGGTTTAAAACCCGTTCAAGTTCCATTTTCTCTTTGCAGAATTGAAGATTATTGAATGCTGCTATGTAAGATGGGTGGATATAAACTGCGTGTTCCTGTGAGATGCGCCTGAGCATTTTCCTATAGCGACGGGAGGGGTATAAGTATCTGCGATCAAACTTTCCATAGGGGCCACGGTGCACAAAAAAGAGTCCTTTAACTTCTTCAGTGCGATAAAGCTGAAGAAGGGACTCGAAATTAAAATAGATATCTTCTTTTAAATGTAGAATCGTCAGTAGTCGTTCTCTGAAAACGGTGAACTTTCTTCCTGTCAAATCTTTCATTAAACACAGCAGGTTCATAATAAAACCTTTGTTCCGGTAAAGATAAGGATGGTCAATATCTATGGTTGGTATGAAGCGGAATTTTCTGGGGGTAAACGTGCATTCCGGATAAAGTTTTAAAAGTTCATCCTTCAGTGCGTAGGCCCATTGATCAACAATTGGCTCCTGAATGCATCCCATTCTATAAATAATGCTGTCGGTATACTCGTAGCGTCCATGATTGTCGAGAGCTGTTGAGTGGTACTCTTCATATCTTGTAATTAGATAGAATGAGGCTGCAAACATATCGAATGGAATATCGCCTTGTTCCTGCAAAAAAAATACAGGCATATTCTTCCAGCTGGATATCGGTTCCGTCTTTTGTCTGCTGATGCCACTACTATATAATAAGGTATGAGGTACTATCCAAACCCCCTTTTGCATGTTTTTTGCAGAATAGTTGATCGATGGGAGCGTAGAGGCCAGGAATTCTTCTTCATCAAAAGTAAAATAGACTTCAACTCCCAGAATATCATTGAAGATGCGGGAGAGTATATAGTTAAGCCGAGGGCTTTTTTTATCTGAAAAAACTATAATCATGGTCCAATCACTTTACGGCTTGCAAAATAACGAATTTATTTCTTATGAATATGAAAAAAGGGGTTAATTTGTTACATAAATATAAAACGTGATGAATTAAAGAAAAATTTCTTTAATATGGTGTTTGTTTTCAAATAAAGTATTACTTTTGTATCCGAATTACAAGGATTGCTTGGAATTAAGAAAGTAAAAAGAGAATATTGTAATACCAATTTTAATTAATTTAAAAGAAAATGGCACAGTTAGATTTAAGCAAGTATGGCATTGTAGGTGCAACTGAGATCGTGCACAATCCATCTTACGAACAGTTGTTCGCAGAAGAAACAAAGGCAGGTTTGGAAGGCTTTGAAAAAGGTCAGGAAACTGAACTTGGCGCAGTAAACGTAATGACAGGCGTTTATACAGGTCGTTCTCCTAAAGATAAGTTCTTCGTAAAAGACGCTACTACTGAAAATACAGTATGGTGGACTTCTGACGAATACAAGAACGACAACAAACCTCTTTCAACTGAAAGCTGGAATGTATTGAAAGGCATCGTTACTAAAGAACTTTCTAACAAACGCCTTTTCGTAGTGGATACTTTCTGCGGTGCTAACGAAAACACTCGTCTGAAAATCCGTTTCATCATGGAAGTTGCATGGCAGGCTCATTTCGTAAAGAACATGTTCATCCGTCCAACAGAGGAAGAATTGGCTAACTATGGTGAACCAGATTTCGTTGTTATGAACGGTTCTAAGGCTGACGCTGGTGAAAACTTCGCTGAACTTGGCTTGAACTCTAAAACTTTCGTTGTATTCAACCTAACTGAAAAAATTCAGTTGATCGGTGGTACTTGGTACGGTGGTGAAATGAAGAAAGGTATGTTCTCATACATGAACTACTTGCTTCCTTTGCAGGGAATGGCTTCTATGCACTGTTCTGCAAACACTAACGAAAAAGGTGAAACAGCTATTTTCTTCGGTCTTTCAGGAACAGGTAAAACTACTCTTTCTACAGACCCAAAACGTCAGCTGATTGGTGACGACGAACACGGTTGGGATGATGAAGGTGTATTCAACTTCGAAGGTGGTTGCTACGCTAAGGTTATCAACCTGAGCAAAGAAAACGAACCAGATATCTACGCTGCTATCAAACGTGACGCTCTTCTTGAAAACGTTACTGTTGATGCTAACGGTAAGATCGACTTTGATGATAATTCTAAGACAGAAAACACTCGTGTTTCTTATCCTATTTATCACATTGACAACATCGTTAAGCCAGTTTCTAAGGCTCCTGCAGCTAAGAAGGTAATCTTCTTGTCAGCTGACGCATTCGGTGTTCTTCCTCCGGTTTCAATCCTGAACCCAGAACAAACTCAGTATTACTTCCTTTCTGGTTTCACTGCTAAATTGGCTGGAACAGAGCGTGGTATCACTGAACCAACTCCAACATTCTCTGCTTGTTTCGGTGCTGCATTCCTTTCATTGCACCCAACTAAATACGGTGAAGAATTGGTTAAGAAGATGGAAAAAGCTGGTGCTAAAGCATACTTGGTTAACACAGGTTGGAACGGTACTGGTAAGAGAATCTCTATCAAAGATACAAGAGGTATTATCGATGCTATCCTTGATGGTTCTATCGACAAGGCTGAAACTAAGACTATTCCTTACTTCTCATTCGTAGTACCTACAGCTCTTCCAGGTGTAGACCCAGCAATCTTGGATCCTCGCGATACTTATGCTGATGCTGCTCAGTGGGAAGAAAAAGCAAAAGATCTTGCAGGTCGCTTTATCAAGAACTTCACTAAGTTCACTGGTAACGAAGCTGGTAAGGCATTAGTTGCTGCTGGTCCTCAGCTTTAATTAAGTTCCCCCTTAATTACATATATATAAAGAGGGCGGTTCCTTTGGGAATCGCTCTCTTTTTTGTTGAGGTGTTCTAGTCTGATCTTCTGACTGAAATCTGGTTGTAGATGCTTCGAAATTCCCAATAATGGTAGATCAGGATTTATACAGGGTATTGAAAGCGAAAATCTTCTTCCTGTTGTTCGTACAAGTAGAACGCTTTCTTCAATTATTACGGTTGTATTTGCAGAGACTCTTCTTTTAGTTAGATGTAACAGAATAGTTTTTTTGAAGCGTTAAGAAGAAGAGATTTTTCGGAAGAGGAGAAATGGTCAACTGTTAAAGGTGTAAGACCTCAATTAAATGAAGTGATCTATTGTTGATGAGAAAAGAATAAGTCGAATACCTTTCAACCTATTTTTCTTATTGTTTGTTACGTTCTAACTTAAATACGAAAGAATAACCCCCGGAAAGACAAACATCTTACCGGGGGTTGATTTTATGGAGTGATCAAGGATCAGCTTTTAAATTTTAGCGTTACGCTTACGTTCGTTTTCATCTAAGAAGATTTTGCGCATACGCATGTGCTTTGGAGTTATTTCTACATATTCATCTTCTTTGATGTATTCCAGAGCTTCTTCCAGAGAGAATACAATAGGAGGAATAATCCGGGCTTTGTCGTCGGAACCGGAAGCACGCATATTGGTGAGCTTCTTCGATTTGGTTACATTTACCACCAAGTCATTGTCTTTACAATGTTCACCTACCACCTGACCGGCATACACCTCTTCCTGTGGGAAAATAAAAAATTTACCACGATCCTGAAGTTTGTCAATAGCGTAAGAAAATGCTGTTCCGGCTTCCATAGCGATAATCGAACCGTTGGTACGTCGTTCAATTTCTCCCTTAAATGGTTGATATTCCTTGAATCGGTGGGCCATAATAGCTTCTCCGGCTGAGGCTGTCAGTACGTTGTTACGTAAACCGATAATACCGCGGGATGGAATGTTGAATTCCATGTTGATGCGTTCGCCTGTATTCTCCATTGATACCATTTCACCTTTTCTGCGGGTAACCATATCAATTATTTTGCTTGAATATTCTTCAGGAACGTTGATGGTGAGTTCCTCGATTGGTTCGCATTTCTTTCCGTCAATCTCTTTATAGATAACCTGCGGCTGGCCAACCTGAAGTTCGTATCCTTCGCGGCGCATGGTTTCGATAAGTACTGAGAGGTGAAGTACGCCACGACCGAAAACCAACCATTTATCAGCGTTTTCGTTCTTATGCACACGTAAGGCCAAGTTCTTATCCAGCTCTTTTATCAAGCGGTCGTTGATGTGGCGTGAGGTTACATATTTACCATCTTTACCATAGAATGGTGAGTCGTTGATGGTGAAAAGCATACTCATTGTCGGCTCATCGATAGCAATCGGCTTCAATGGTTCCGGATTCTCAATGTCGCAAATGGAGTCGCCAATCTCAAAACCTTCGATACCTACCAACGCACAAATATCGCCCGAAGAGACTTCGCTTGTTTTAACGCGTCCCAATCCTTCGAATACATGCACTTCTTTGATCTTTGATTTCACAATGCTGCCATCTCTTTTTGCCAGAGCAACCTGCATGTTCTCTTTTAGTGTACCTCGGTGAACGCGGCCTACAGCAATACGTCCTGTATATGATGAGTAATCTAAAGATGTAATTAGCATCTGAGGAGTTCCTTCCAGCATTTCCGGAGCAGGGATATTTTCTACGATGCAATCAAGCAAAGCGGTAATGTCTTCAGTCTGATTTTTCCAGTCGGTACTCATCCATCCATTCTTTGCAGAACCGTAGATGGCAGGGAAGTCGAGCTGGTCTTCTGTGGCATCGAGACTGAACATTAAATCGAAAACCATTTCATGAACTTCATCCGGCCTACAGTTGGGTTTATCTACCTTATTGATTACGACGATTGGCTTAAGGCCTATCTGAAGTGCTTTCTGAAGTACAAAGCGGGTTTGAGGCATCGGACCTTCGAAAGCATCTACTAAAAGAATGCATCCATCTGCCATGTTCAGGACACGTTCCACTTCACCACCGAAATCGGAGTGACCCGGAGTGTCAATGATGTTGATTTTTGTTCCTTTATAATTAATGGAAACGTTCTTTGAAAGAATCGTTATTCCTCGCTCGCGCTCGAGGTCGTTATTGTCTAAGATTAATTCGCCACTAGACTGGTTGTCGCGGAACAAGTGTCCGGCTAAAAGCATCTTATCGACTAAAGTTGTTTTCCCATGGTCTACGTGGGCAATAATTGCAATGTTTCTGATATTTTGCATAGGTAAGTAATTTGGGCGCAAAGGTACGACAAAATATCGGAACCTGTATATTAATTGATGTAAAAGCGAATGGTTATTATGTGAAAAATAAGCGAGTTATATGAAATTTCCCATTGATCGGGCTTGAAATAAAGTTGTTTGAAGAACTTTTTAACAGTTGCCTGCCGGATGAATAAAAATGAAAAAACAATTAATTATTTAAGCTAAATCTTTGTGGGATAAAAGATAATACCTATCTTTGCACGCTCAAAGAGATATTATATATTTATAAAAAAGCTAAGAATTATGTATTTAGATGTAGCTAAGAAAAAAGAAATCTTTGAAAAGTACGGAAAGTCTAACACTGATACTGGCTCACCTGAGGCTCAGATAGCATTGTTTTCATACCGTATTTCTCACCTGACTGAGCACCTTAAGCTCAACAGAAAAGATTATACCACAGAGAGATCATTGACAATTTTGGTAGGTAAACGTCGTAGACTGCTGAACTACCTGAAAGAAAGAGATATCGAAAGATATCGTGCAATCATTAAGACTCTCGGACTTAGAAAGTAATCTTTCTTACGAAAGTATTATCAAGGCTGTTTCTCATCTGAGAAGCAGCCTTGTTTTTTTTCTAAAACGAGTGATTTCCTATAAAATATACAATCTTATTGTTCAATTAAAACCGGCCGAATAGAGATTTGGTCTTGCATGTTTACAGAATAAATAGTGTTCTATGTGATAATTTAATGGTATTTACTTTCAGAAAACTGAAGATTTGATTAAATTTGCTGCAATTAAATAATGAATTAATATATTTGAGGATATGGACAATACTAAAATTGTAGGTGAAAAAATTAAGTCACTTCGCGAATCCAAAGGGATTAGCATTGAGGATCTGGCAGAACGCTCAGGTCTTGCCATAGAACAGATTGAGCGTATAGAGAATAATGTTGATCTTCCTTCTCTGGCTCCGCTGATTAAGATTGCCCGTGTGCTGGGGGTTCGTTTGGGAACTTTTCTTGATGATATGGATGATCAGGGTCCTGTACTCTGTCGTAAAAAAGAGACAAGCGATACAATCAGCTTTTCAAATAATGCAATTCCTTCTCGCAGACACATGGAATACCATTCATTATCTAAATCGAAAGCAGATCGTCATATGGAGCCATTCCTGATTGATGTGGCAGAAAGCACGGACCATGAGTTTATTCTCTCTTCGCACGAAGGAGAAGAGTTTATCATGGTTATGCAAGGAACCATGGAAATTAACTATGGGAAGAATACCTATGTACTGGAAGAAGGTGACAGTATCTATTATGATTCTATCGTTCCTCATCATGTGCATGCTTTTGAAGGACAAGCTGCCAGAATCCTGGCTGTAATCTATACCCCTATTTAATTATCGGAATTATGCAGTTATTTGACAGGACCTTGGGTCAGTGGCTTGAACATTGGGCTGAGGTGACACCAGACAAGGAATATATTGTGTATTCCGATAGAAATTTACGTTTTACATGGAAGCAGTTTAACGAACGGGTTGACGATATGGCAAAAGGTCTTCTTTCCATTGGAGTGGAAAGAGGATCGCATGTGGGAATCTGGGCTGCGAATGTGCCCGACTGGCTTACGCTTCTTTATGCATGTGCTAAAATTGGTGCGATCTATGTAACGGTGAATACCAATTACAAGCAGTCGGAACTGGAGTATCTCTGCCAGAACTCAGATATGCATACATTGTGTATAACCAATGGTGAACGCGACAGTGATTTCGTGGAGATGGTCTATAAAATGCTTCCTGAACTGAAAACCTCTCAGCGAGGTCATTTGGAAAGCAAACGCTTCCCGCAGATGAAGAATGTGATATACATTGGTCAAGAGAAAATCCGAGGAATGTATAATACTCCGGAGATACTTCTCATGGGAAAGAATGTAGATGATGAATCTCTTAACGAGACAAAAAAACAGGTGAGCTGCCACGATGTGGTAAATATGCAGTATACATCGGGTACAACCGGATTCCCCAAAGGGGTAATGCTATCACATCATAATATAGCCAATAATGGATACCTCACCGGAGAACATATGAACTTTACAGCCGACGATAAGCTTTGTTGCTGCGTTCCTTTGTTTCACTGTTTCGGAGTGGTATTGGCCAGTATGAATGTGCTTACACACGGTTGCACTCAGGTTATGGTAGAGCGGTTTGACCCGCTGGTAGTACTGGCATCTATTCACAAAGAACGATGTACGGCTCTTTATGGAGTGCCTACCATGTTTATTGCAGAGCTGAACCACCCAATGTTTGATATGTTTGATGTTTCATCCCTTCGCACAGGAATCATGGCAGGTTCACTTTGCCCGGTCGAACTGATGCGGAGTGTGCAGGAAAAGATGCATATGAGGGTAACCAGTGTGTACGGATTAACCGAAACTTCTCCTGGTATGACTCAGACGCGTATTGACGATTCGTTCGAGGCACGTTGCAATACTGTGGGATACGAATTTGAATTTACCGAGGTGAAGGTGGTAAATCCTGAAACCGGTGAGGAGTGTCCCGTTGGCGTCCAGGGTGAAATATGTAACCGTGGATATAACAACATGAAAGGTTATTATAAGAATCCACAGGCTACGGAAGAGGTGATTGATAAGGATGGATTCGTACATTCGGGCGACCTTGGTGTGAAAGATGAAGATGGTAATTATCGCATTACGGGGCGTATCAAGGATATGATTATCCGTGGTGGAGAAAATATTTATCCACGTGAGATTGAAGAGTTTCTTTATAAACTGCCAGGTGTAAAAGATGTGCAGGTAGCAGGAGTGCCTTCTCCCAAATACGGTGAGGCGGTAGGCGCCTTTATCATTCTTCACGAAGGAGTAGATATGGAAGCTTCGGATGTAAGAGAATATTGCAAAGATAAAATTGCCCGTTACAAAATACCAAAATATATCTTTTTTGTAAAGGAGTTCCCTATGACGGGAAGCGGTAAGATTCAGAAATTCAAATTGAAAGAGCTGAGTGTGAAGCTTTGTGCGGAGCAGGGAATTGAAATTATTTAAATGTTAGAAAATTGTTGGATGGGTCCCGGACAGATGGTTGAAAATCTGCACCGGGACTTATTTTTTCTTCAAAAGCCTTCACCCAACAATTAGCTGTTGCTGTTGAAAAGCTTAAAGAGGTGAGTATCATGCTTAAAAAAATGGAATACCTTTGCCTCCCTATTCAGAAAATCTTATCTTTGCCCCATTAATTAATAAACAAATTATATTTTAGTATGTCTACAAAATTATTCTCTGAACTGCCTTATAAAGTGGCAGACATAACTCTTGCCGATTTTGGTCGCAAGGAAATCGATTTGGCAGAACAAGAAATGCCCGGCCTGATGGCTCTTCGCGAAAAATATGGAGAATCTAAACCGCTGAAAGGTGCTCGTATCATGGGGTCACTTCACATGACCATTCAGACTGCTGTGTTAATTGAGACACTGGTGGCTCTGGGTGCTGATGTGCGTTGGTGTTCCTGCAATATATATTCTACTCAAGATCATGCAGCTGCTGCCATTGCTGCCGCAGGCGTTCCGGTTTTTGCCTGGAAGGGTGAATCTCTGGAAGATTACTGGTGGTGTACTCTTCAGGCGCTTACATTCCCCGGACATCAAGGTCCTACAGTGATTGTGGACGATGGTGGTGATGCAACCATGATGATTCACTTTGGATATGAGGCTGAAAAAGACGCTTCATTCCTGGATAACGATGTTCAGGCTGAAGATGAAAAGCAATTGTATGCAATCCTGAAGAATGTACTGAAGGAAGATAACAACATCTGGGGACGTATGGTTCCTGAAATTCGTGGTGTCTCTGAAGAGACCACTACCGGAGTTCACCGTTTGTATCAGATGATGGAAGAAGGAAAACTTCTGTTCCCAGCCTTCAATGTTAACGACTCGGTTACAAAATCTAAATTCGATAACCTGTATGGTTGCCGTGAGTCTCTTGCCGATGGTATCAAACGTGCTACCGATGTGATGATTGCCGGAAAAGTGGCGGTTGTTTGCGGTTACGGAGATGTGGGTAAAGGATGCTCTCACTCTATGCGTTCTTACGGAGCAAGAGTAATAGTTACTGAAATTGACCCCATCTGTGCGCTTCAGGCTGCAATGGAAGGATTCGAGGTGATGACCATGGAAGATGCAGCAAGCGAAGGAAACATTTTTGTTACCACAACCGGTAATATCGACATCATCCGTATCGACCACATCGAAAAGATGAAGGACCAGGCTATCATTTGCAACATTGGTCACTTCGACAATGAAATCCAAGTAGAAAAGCTGAAGAGCTATCCAGGAATCAAATGTCGCAACATCAAACCACAGGTAGACCAATACTTCTTCCCTGACGGACACTCAGTTCTTTTGTTGGCCGATGGTCGTCTCGTTAACCTGGGATGTGCAACAGGACACCCATCATTTGTAATGAGTAACTCATTTACAAACCAAACATTGGCTCAGATTGAACTGTTCCAGAAGAAATACGAAATTGACGTTTACCGTCTGCCTAAACACCTGGATGAAGAGGTTGCCCGTCTGCACCTGGAAAAGATTGGTGTGAAACTCACCAAACTGACTCCCGAGCAGGCTGCTTACATTGGAGTATCAGTAGATGGTCCGTATAAAGCAGAACATTACAGATATTAATCCGATTGTAAATTCAGCTTAGAAAGTTCAACTAGAATATGATGAAGAGAATATTGCCAGATATTGTTGCGATAGTAGCATTCGTTGTGATATCGCTGGCCTACTTCTTTCCGGCAATTACGGAAGGAAGAGTTCTTGCCCAGCATGACGCGGTGGCAAGTATCGGACTGGGTCAAGAATCGAAGGAGTTTACAGAAAAGACAGGCGAAAAGACCCGGTGGACTAATGCTGTATTTGGTGGAATGCCTACTTATCAGATATCTCCCAGTTATAAATCGACAAATGCGATCCATGAAGTAGAAAAGGCATACAGCCTTTTCCTGCCTGATTATGTATATCTGGTATTTATTATGCTGCTCGGTTTTTATATAATGATGAGAGCATTCAATTTCTCAGTCTACCTTTCAGCTTTGGGAGCTATAGCCTGGGCTTTCTCATCTTACTTTTTTATCATAATCGGTGCCGGCCATATCTGGAAATTCATCACTCTGGCCTATATTCCGCCAACAATAGCGGGTATGGTGCTGGCTTACCGTAAGAAGTATCTGATAGGTGGGGTGCTTACCGCCTTCTTTGTGGCCCTGCAGATTTTGTCGAACCATGTGCAGATGACCTACTATTTCCTGTTTGTCATACTGTTTATGGTGATTGCTTACTTTGCAGAGGCGTATAAGAACAAGGAACTGCCTCATTTCTTCAAGGCAAGTGGCATACTGATTGTTGCTGCGTTGATTGGTGTTTCGGTCAATATATCAAACCTTTATCATACTTACCAGTATAGTAAAGACACCATGCGGGGTAAATCCGAGTTAGTGAAAAAGAATCAGGCCAACCAAACAAGCAGCGGACTGGAACGTGATTATATTGTGCAGTGGAGTTACGGAATTGGCGAAACTTTTTCGCTGTTGGTACCCAATGTGAAGGGAGGAGCCTCTGTTCCTTTGGCTGCCAACGAAAAGGCAATGGAAAAAGCCAATCCAAACTATGCACAACTTTATGGCCAAATAGGGCAATATTGGGGAGAGCAGCCGGGCACTTCGGGTCCGGTTTATGTAGGGGCATTCATTATAATGCTATTTATCTTGGGACTCTTCGTTGTGAAATCTCCCGTGAAGTGGGCATTGCTTGCTGCAACCGTACTGTCCATCCTCCTTTCTTGGGGGAAGAATTTTATGGGGCTTACCGATTTCTTCATCGATTATGTACCGATGTACTCCAAGTTCCGGGCGGTATCTTCCATTCTGGTTGTTGCGGAATTTACCATTCCTCTACTGGCCTTGATGGCTCTGAAAGAGATTATTGAGAAACCGCAGGTACTGAAAGAGAACTTGAAGGCTTTCTATATCAGTATCGGGCTGACCGGTGGTATTGCATTGCTGTTTGCCGTGGCTCCCGGACTCTTCTTCTCATCCTATATCTCCACCAGTGAGATGCAGGCATTAAAAGGAGGAATTCCTGCCGAGCACATAGCGCCGATTATTGCCAACCTGACTGAAATCCGTCAGAGTATATTCACCTCGGATGCATGGAGAAGCCTGATAGTAATCCTGATTGGTGGTGCATTGATTCTCGCGTATAACACAGGTAAACTGAAAGCACGATGGATGGTGCTTGCGCTTACAATTCTTTGTTTGGGAGATATGTGGGGCGTGAACAAACGCTATCTGAAAGATGCTGATTTTGTAGAACCAGAACAGCGCATGGCGGTGGTTCAGAAAACTCCGACGGATGAGGCTATCCTTCGTGACAAGAGTCTTGATTACAGGGTGCTTAACTTTGCAGTGAGCACGTTCAACGATAACAATACCTCTTACTGGCATAAAAGTGTGGGAGGGTATCATCCGGCCAAGCTGAGACGTTACCAGGAGATGATTGAAAATCACATCTCAAAAGAGATGAACTATCTTCAGCAGCAGATACCTGCCGTTCAGGGAGATATGACCAAAATCAATCCGGACTCCATAAGCGTTATTAACATGCTGAACACGAAATACTTTATCTTCCCTACCGGAGGCGGACAGACCGCGCCAATCCCGAATCCGCATGCTTACGGCAATGCCTGGTTCGTAGAGAATGTAGAGTATGTACAGAGTGTCAATCAGGAGATTGATGCCCTGAATAAGGTGCTGCCGTCAAAGACAGCCGTGGTTGCCGAGCAATTCAAGTCGGTCTTCAGTGGAGCACAATCGGCTGGCAAAGATACTTTGTCAACTGTTAAACTGACCTCGTATGCCCCCAATGCTCTCACTTACGAAACATCTTCTGCAAAAGGCGGCGTGGTGGTATTCTCTGAAATCTACTATCCGGGATGGCATTCGTATATCGACGGTAAAGAGGTAGAACATGGTCGTGCCGACTACATTCTCCGGGCAATGGTTGTACCTGCAGGTAATCATAAGATTGAATTTAAGTTCGACCCTAAATCCATTCATACCACCGAAGGCATTGCTTATGTTGCACTTGGAATCTTATTCCTGGGAGCAATCGGAGTAATTGTCATCGAAGTAAGAAAGAGAAGGAAATAAGAACTCTTATTTATAAGGTAATCGCCGGTTAAGCATATGGATATAAGTGTTTAACCGGCGATTCTTGTTTATATAGGTATTACTAAACGGTACATCTGTTTTGGATGATTAGGTACATTTGGGTATTTCAATGCTAAGATTCCTGCCTCCAATAATGGCTTTACATATGTTTCACGTACATATCTTATATCCTTTAAATTGAAAGCATTTAATATGTCCTTAGAACTACATTCATGTTGGGTCCTAAACAAATCTGATAGTATTTCTACTTTTTCTTTAGTTCCTAAAATGTCTAAAAGAGCTGGTGGGGTAACTGGTGGGGTAACTGGTGGGGTAACTGGTGGGGTGACTTTCCTTATAAAAGTAACCATAATACCTCCCATTGTTGCTTCAAATTTTGGAGCCTGCAATCCGTCCTGTTTAAATCCTGTTATAATTTTAGACACGCCTCGTCCCCATGCTTCTATAAAACCAGCCTTGAAGAAAATATCAGCAATATTTTTATTGTGTGGTTTCGAAGGATGTTTGCCTAACAGGGTTTCAATAGTAAAATCCTCCGGCAAACGACCCTCATTCCACAATATCAGTCTATCATCATACACACTCAGTTGGATAGGTGCGCCTGTGAAATCATTATGAATAATAGAATTGAAAATGGCTTCCCGTAGTGCATCCTCTGGCATTTCCAAACGCTCGATACGCTGAAGTCCTTCATAATGAATAGGAAGAATCAGGTACTTTGATTTTAGAATCTCTATTACCTTATCTCCCATCTGAATGATATTTCCCTCCACAACGTCCTGAAAAATTAAATCATCGTCACCTCTTCCGAAGCGTCCTATTTTAAATTGAACAAGTGGAAAGAAGTGGGAGGGGCGTTTGGCAAATAGCAGCAAAGCAGCATTCTTGAGCTTTCCATCTTCAGTTACCAAATCAAGGTTCTGAAACACAACAGGCATATCGTCATCAACTATATTGCCTGCCATCCGTTTGGCTATAGCGGCTTTCTTGAAGAAAAAAGCCACCGCCTCTTTATCTATGTCATCAAAAGTAGCCCACTCACAAGGCAAGTCATCCCAAGTGCGACCTAGACGTTTTAAAAGAAAACGATGAAGAGCACCCCCTTTTAATTCTTGTTTGGTACTTCCGCTACGATAGTGGTAAACCCCATGATAGGAAATAGGAACACTTGATGGATATACAATTATCTCAATATAGTCGTGGTCATTATCATTTAGTAAGTTAACATCGGCCACAATACCCAGAAAGTTTACAATCTTATTGGGAATATCTTCCATCAGTTTCTTAACCTCAGATAACCCTACCACACAACCATTGTCATCTATGCCAATATATATTTTGCCACCCGAGGCATTAGCAAAGCCACAAACCCATTTCAGGTATTCGTCTCTCCAGTTTTGCTTGTATTCTATGTTATGACTTTCTCCAGTTAGCATTATTTGATTGTTGACATATTTACTATTTAAACTGACTACCTACAAATATATTAAATGCAAATCGAATATAGTGAATTTGCTCAGATAGTTTTCTTGTTTGTCTGAGATATACTTCTTCTCTTCTCTGAGAAAGCTAAATTGAGTCCTCCATAAATTCGATGTTCTGTTTGTTGCTCATGCCCCAAAGGGATGGATAGCCATTAAATTTTCTAAATTAGTAAAATCTATCCTTAACGACGGCATTTTCTATTCTCTCCCCATGATTGTAATTCAAAAAAGTAGCACAAGTCGCGCAAGTCACGCACCTTGGCTGTAATTAGCTTGTTGTCAATGTATTGCAAGTGCGTGACTTCTGCGTGACTTGCGCGTGAGCAATATTCCGCCATATCAATAGCCAAACTCAATATCATCTTTTACTATAAAGCTATTTTCAATCCCTTGAATTTGTTTTTGCCCTTTGTTCTTGCCCCCAATCTCAAAAGTCATGTTGTTAATCAGGAAATCGCAGATAAGAAGTTCTATAGCATCGTAGTTTTCCCTTGTTTTGAATAATTGCACTATGAGAGTGCAAAAAATGATAAATATTGCACTATCACAGTGCATTCTTAGATAATAGCACTGAAATTTTTCCTATATAGCTGTTCCGTATAATTAGGAATGCCATATCGGATTGGAAGAAATGTTGGATTAGTCCTCACAATCGTACATGAAAGGTACCACGAATTACGCTAGTTTCGCACTTTGCCTGCAATTGATTCGGCATCAATATGTTGTAGGGGTGCGACTTCTGCGTGACTCGAGTTTGATATTTATTTTTTGTTCTCTGTATTAAGATACTTATCTAGCTCTTGTAATTGAGCATCCCCCATATATTGCCACTTCGCAACCACCTTTCCATCTCTATCTATTAAAACAAAAAATGGAACTGCATCACAATTATACAGATCTGATAAGTTATCTATAGAGAAATCTGAATTGGTGGATTTTCCGGTAGATACAGAACTCAAAACTTGTGGCCAAATATTCAGCCCATTCTTTTGCACTGCTTTGGACCAACTATTTCTATCCCTATCTAAGGAGACTCCAATTATATTTAATCCTTTATCCCTGTATTTCTTATAAATTTCCTTCATTTTAGGCATCTCCTTCAAACAGGGGACACACCAGCTTGCCCAAAAATCCAATAATACATAGGTCTTGTTTTTATAGTCGGATAACTTAACTGTTTTTCCAGAAATACTTTTTCTGATAAAATCAGGTGGGAATGCACCTACTAACGTGTTTTTTAAAACCTTATCTCTATATTCGTGTTCTTCTATTTGTTTTAATGCAAGTTTACCCATCAAACTGTTCTTATTTTGCACCGGCAAATTATCGTATACAGAACGTATGGAGTCTATACCCACAAACCCATCTTCTGATATTGAATTTAACAAATCTGGAGTTATTTGAAAGGAAAGATGCCTTGACGCAAAATCAAACCAGACGCTATCCATCTTACGGCGATTATTATCTTTCATTTTAGTTAAGTTGCGCATTTCAGAAAAAAGCGAATCACTGATTGTTGCATTATCTTTGAACAAGGTCTTTTTTTTAGATAAATCAATAGCCTTATCTATATATCCATAATAAAACTCCCAATAAGGCAACAGCTGCTTTCTTAATTCTGTGTTTTCTTTTTCAACGGTTGTCCCGATCAGCTGATATCTATAGGGGTTGTTTCCATCAATGTGCAGTTGCATTTTCGCTGGTTCAATGTATATCGGGATAATTCTATTTGGGTAATCCAAACAGGCAGCAGTCGTTTCATCTATGTCCCCTTTAAATAAAAATTCGCCATTTAGAATCATTGCAGAATTGGAAATTTTAATCCATTTATTATTTTTAAAGGTAGTATAAAACAGTTCGATGATTGTTGAATCCTTAACGTTAGCTATTCTGCCTTTCAGTTGAAATGGAGCCGCGTTAGTTTTATTACAGAATAATGTTGTAATAAGTAAAATTGCATAAATGGCTTTGTTGTATTTCATATAGTAAAAGATATTATGTGAATGATAAAATAGTTTATATTAGAGACTGTCAGTATTTAACTGAGTTATAATTATAGTTTAAATATATAAGTTATTAATTTAAAAATGGATAAAAAATATCAAACAAATAGTTCGTTATAAATAAATAACAAATAGAAATATATATTTATTAATCTTATTCTTGACGAAAAGGAAAATATATGAAAATCAGTAGGCCTGGCGATAAATTTTATGACTTTTGAAAAACGCAGTCACCCTTTTCCGGATTGCTCAGGAATCACATGCAAATCAAGATAGTTTATTAATATTTACACAATCGCATCTGACATGATTTATCGCCTCTCTTTCCTCCGTACACCCGGGTCTACACGCATCCTCCTTCCGGGTGTACCCAAGCTCTTCACCCGGGTGTACCACAGCTGTACATCCAGGTGTACAGCAAGATAGATGTCGATTGGTTAAAATAAATTAACCTATGGATCAAACTTCAAACTCCTGCAAACAGACACTAGCGGGCGAGATTATTTTTATAGAGGTGACTAGTCAGTACATATACAGATTGATATACCGATTTTTAACGATGGGAGTTTGCCTCCCCAAGTATATCCATAAATAAATTGGTTAAGTAAAATTACTGGGCGAAAACTATAAGAATAAGACTAATTGAAAATGTAAAAAAACTGATTTAATAAGCCGGAACGGTGCCGCGTGACTTTTCAGAAGTTACGCGCTTTTTGGAAGGAAGTCACGCGCCTGCAAACGGTTGAGGCACAGTCTTTTGCAGCGTTTCTGCGTGACTTGCGCGACTTGTGTGACTTCTAAAAATTATTTCTATGGAGAAATGGTGGTCTACTTCTCCGGCTTCAGGACCAGGCGAATAACAAACCAGGCATGATAGGCAATGGTGCTTATCCAACCGTAATGCTTTGCCATGATGCGGAAGCGCTCTTTCAGCGATGCCTTGTGGTTTTGTGTGGTCAACCCCTCGTCCAGATAGTCGATTACCGTGAGGTGGGTGTTGTGCAAATGCTTTGCTTTTTTCATTACCCGGATGCACCAGTCAAAATCTGCCGAGAAACGGTAGTTCAGGTCGAACGGTTCGGCCAATGAACGTTTGGCAAAGAAGGCCTGATGGCATACCAACATGCCCTGTTTAAAGCTTCTCCAGGTCAGCTTCTCCGGAGTCTTCAACCGACGCATGTGCAGGAATTTCCCCTCCTTATCAACTATAGCCGTTTCACCGTAGAGAATGTCGGGCAGTTCCTCACTTTGGATGGTTTGCACCATCTGGTGTAATGTATCAGGAGCATGGAATATATCGCCGGCATTCAGGAAGCAGAGGTAATCGCCGGTGGAAGCCGCGATTCCTTTGTTCATTGCATCGTAAAGTCCCTTGTCGGGTTCACTGATTACCTGGGTAATCTGTTCCTTGTATTGGCCGATGATGGTGAGCGTCTGGTCTTTCGAAGCGCCATCTACGATGATGTACTCGTAATTATTGTACGTTTGCGACAGAACGCATCGGATGGTCTTCTCAATCACCTTTTCCGCGTTGTAAGTGACTGTTATAATTGAGAAACGTGGATTGGGACAGTTATGCATCTTTTCCGGTTATTTTATTATAGATATCGATATATTTCTTGGCGACACTGCCTTCGGAGTAATTGGATGCCACCTTCCGGACCGCCTCTTCGGATAGCTTGGGGTATTCCGTTTCAGTCAATGCCCAACTTATACCTTTTGCAAAGTCCTGTGACGATTTATATTCGGCCACATAGCCGTTGTGGAGGTGGTCAATCATTTCAGGAATTCCTCCTATGTTGAAGCCTACGCACGGAACGCCGCACGCCATGGCCTCCATGATGGTGTTGGGCAGATTCTCTTCCAGGGATGGGGTGACAAACAGGTCGACCGAATTATAGATATCAACCAGTTCCTTTTCTTCGATGACGAAATCAAGAGCATATACCGGGAATGGAATCAACTCTTTCAGCTGTGAAGATTGCTTTCCAAACACCACCACTCCGATTTTCTCCTTTAATTCAGGGTATTTCTCTGCCAGCAGGTGACACGATTCCACCAGATAGTCAATTCCTTTGCGTTTATCCGTGATTTTTACCGACCCGAACAGCAGCAGTTTCTTATCCGTCGGGAGGTTGTATTTGTAACGCGCCTCCTTCTTGTTGCGCGGTTTAAACAGGCTGGTATTGATTGGGTTCGGGATGTTTGTTGTACGGTGTCCGGTCAGCAGTCGGCTTTTCTCGGCCAGGGAGCGAAGCCATCCGCTGCAAGCAACGAAAGTGATGTTTGCATTTCTGTAAACCTCCAGCTTTTTCCGGAATATCCGGTAAGAAAGGTCCTTTGCCCCGCCTCCGTTGTAGAGGAACGGACAGTTGTGGCACTCGTCCTGATAGTTGGTGCACTCCCTTGCATGATGGCAGATGCCGGTGCAGGGCCACATATCGTGCATAGTCCAAACAATGGGCTTCCCAGATGCGATGATGCGCTTGAGGTCGTTCAGCGAGAGCATTCCCTGGTTTATCCAATGCAGGTGAATGATGTCGGCCTCTTTAAACTCCGGCAGAGCGGTGACATCGGTTCCAGTGTTGGCAATCGATACCGCGAAGAGGTTGTTCTTTCTGAAGCTGTTTGCCTTCCAGATAATTACGCGTTCCCATACAAACCGTACAGAATTCATCCAGGAACGGGCCAGCGGTACCACGCTGATTTGGTCTGTCTGCTTGTCACGAACCAGCATCTTTGCCTTAACTCCGTTGTTGTTCAGGGATTCCATTAACCGACCGGCTGCAATTGCTGCACCGCCGATGCGTTCTGATGTATTGATTATAAGTACTCTCATCCTGTTGAATGTTTTAACAAAAGTAATTGTTTCTGCCGAAAATAGAGCTTTGAAGGTTGATTTTTACACAAATTCCTATGCCCCGAAGTCGCCTCTCAACGTTCTTTTTATCCTTCTCATGGCTTTTGCATAGAAGGAGTTTGTTCTTCTGTAATAGTTCTCAACAGCCTTTCGGGCCATCTTGTTCTCCTCGATAGGTTCAATCTTTACCACCGGCAGCTTTTCCTGGTGGAGTGTGGATGAATAGAGTCCGCCTCCGCCGCAGTTGGTTCCGGTACCGTCGAATCCCACGTTCTGCACCAAAGACTTTCCTACATTCAGCGAAAGGACATCTTTCAGGAACAGACTGGCGTTCCAGCGGATGGCCCACGAGTTGTTTTTTCCGGCAATCTGTCGGCGCAGCATGCGGGTAAAGCGGTAAGCATTGTTGAAATCGAATGCCTTTGTCAGTTTGCGCTCTTCCAGCTCCTTGAGCAATGCTTCCCCGTTGGGGTTGAAGAGTTCCCAGGCTCTTTCCCAGGTGGCCCATCCCCAGCTTCCGGTCCATTTAATCAGGAAAGTATCCGGCAGTGAGGGGTCTTCAAAGAATTCGCAAGCCTGTATGTGTCCTACCTTTGGTTCGTCCTTATACATTTCAAGCGCATCGTTCATAAAGCGTAGAAAGTGCGGTGCCACCACCAGGTCGTCTTCCAAGACGATTACTTTTCCGTATTCCTTTACCCGTGTAGTTACTCCGTCGATGATGTTTCTTGCCAGTCCCCAATTATTTCCTCGCTCAATAATGGTGACTCCTGCAAATCCGCTGATGGAATGAATCTCTTTGCGCACATCCTCCACAGCCAGTTCATCCTCCACAGTTTTGGCCGCATCAGAATAGATAAAGAGCTCGCTATCTTTTGCCAGACAGTTCTGTTGCAGAGACTTGATTACCTTCCGTGTATGCAGGGGGCGGTTATAAACAAATAAAAGAATAGGTGCGTAACTCATGGTCGGATATAATTTAATGCTTCTTTTTTGTTTTTATTTCGGATACGAATGATTGTTCTGGTTTTGCAGAGCAGGCCGCAGCAGATGCTGAGGTAGGCTCCGAAGTTTGCCATCTTTCCTTTGCCGAGTGCCTGCAATGCTTTCTTGATTCCGGCCAGTACACCATAGGCGAAGGCTTTTGAAAAAGGATAATTGATGTTGGCATACTCGGAAAGATGGTAGACTTTTTCCAGACGAAGAAAGTTCTTACGTGTCATTTCCCGGTTTTCGCGGTCGTGATAACCGAATACATGGGGAGAGTAGCCTAATAGTAATCCATGAAAATGCAATCGGTTGATATAATCAATATCTTCTCCGTTATGATAGAAAAGAGGAGAGAAGCCACCCACTTTATTTAAAACGTGAGAAGGAATCATCCAGAATGCTGCATTGATAAACTTCAGGGTAATCACCTCACGTTCCTGTTGCATTGCCACGAACTCTTCCATCTCTTTCATGCCCGAATAGGTGGAAAAACCGAAATCGGGCTTGTCTCCTTTCCCGTTCAGATGGGTAGGCGAGAGAATTCCGTACTCGGGATGCTCTTTAAAGAGCGTGAGCAGTGTCTGGATAGTTTTTTCGCTGAGCCAGGCATCTTGATTGAGCAGGAAGAGGTAGTCGGCGCCCTGTTCCATGGCGCAACGAATACCAATGTTGTTGGCTTTCCCGAAGCCGAGGTTCTTTCCGGTCTTTATAAGATGGACTTCGGGGTATTTTTTTTCTATAATCTGAACCGTATGGTCTTTTGAACCGTTATCCACCACGATTACGGAAACGGGATGGGTGGAACGGCGCAGGCTGCCCAGGCAGCGGTCTATCCACTTTTCAAAATTATACGATACGATGATTACCGATACTTTCATATTATCTCTTTAAAATAACACATTTAATGCCACTTAGCTGTGCAGCTGTTTCCGAATAGGAACTTTTGGCCGAACCCAATATCTTTGTTGTATTTGCCAGAGTGTACATCTCTATCAACGCCTCCTGCATACCGCTCACGCTGTTTCTGACTGCCGGCTTGCCCGAAGTCATGATTCGGTTTCCAAAGGTAGTCATAAGTATTTTTTTATCTTCCTCGGAATCCGTTGCCAGATAGAAATTGGCATCGCTGCATCGGTCAATCTCCTTGTTAATCTCTTCGATGAATAGTTCTGTAGGGCTTTCATTGATCGATGCGATGTTGTCTGTCCGTCGGATATGAATCCCAATGGTATGTTCGTTGAACAGTGCCGAACGGCGGTTGATCTCCTCCTGTAAAGAGGCAATCGGGGCAAATACGTCAAAGAGCTTTTTATTATCCGAACGGAAGAAATAGACGCAGCTGGCCAGGTACACTTGTTTTTGCCGTGCCCACTCCTTGAAATCAAACCCACGGTACATCCGTTCTGTTGCATCTGCTTCGTAAATGCAGTCGTTAAAAAGCAACTGTTGGAAAGGCTTCGGCAAAAAGAAATTCTTCTTTCTGGGACGGTCGTAAATCCACCGGTCCAAGAATGAAGCCTCTTTCAGTTTTATATTATTATCAACAGAAAGTTGTTGGAATAGTTCATCAAAACGGCAATTTAGTCCCTGGTCTTTATACCAGATTATCCGCAGATCTGTGCCTGTTTCACGGGCAAGTGCAATGGCGGAATCAATCGCCTTCATCCGGTTGGCTAGTCCTCCTACTGGTACTAATGTTATCATTTTCTTATATACTAATTGTCTGTTTAATTGTTAGCTCGGATTAATCCTTTTCTGAAATAGGGCGCTTTAAGGCTCTCCAGGTCGTTCAGGAAAAGCATTACCCCTTTCGAGGGATTGCACATAAATCCTTTATCCGTAAGTAATTTCGTAAAGGTCTTAAAATCTCCTTGCTGATGATAGGTGCACAATGCAAGTTTTAATCCCGGCTGCTTAATAGTCTGCTTCATTCCATTCAGCACCCTTTGCTCAGCTCCTTCCACATCGATTTTTATAAAAGAGGGGTCGTATGGCTTATCTGAGAGGAAAGAGTCTATAGTTACATTTTCATCATCATCACAATCTGATACGTACTTCCGGACAATAGTCACTTTCTCTTTCCAGGGAGCAAAAGTGGCTTCCAATGCCTCTACCCATTGCGGGTCTCTTTCAAACAGCACTACCTGTTTCAGTTTCTCTATATGTGTAAGTGAAAAGATTCCTTCTGCACTACCTACATCCAGCAGTACTTCATTCCCCATTATCTGGAAGTTGTCACTTAGATAGCAATGCGGAGACTCAGGGTCTTGCTCGGTTCGCAATCCATTATAGCAATACTTCACTGTTCTTTCATTAAATGAACGGATAAAGTATAATCGCTTGCCTTGGTGCATTACATAACGAAGCCCATTCGAAGAGTCCATTAAAACCTCTATATCTTCCCATTTATACGCATCGGTAAAGGAAGAACAAAACGTTTTCAATGCAGAATGCTTCAGGTGGTTAATGTACTCTTCTGCCTCCTGGTATTCAGGAGTGTGTTTTTCGTAGTAAGAAAGAATCTGAGTTCTCATTTTAGAGAGTTCGTTCTTTCTTTGACTATTCTTAAGTTCGCAATTTACTTTATATTGAATAGTCTGAAGGAAACTGAATAGTTTCATCTGCTTAGATTTTGGGTAATGGAATTAGTTTTGAAATTTCCCGTCTGGTTGCTTTAACCAAACGGAATATCTGTTGTGTTATTCTTTCTTTTGCTGTTTTTCTTCTGACCTTTTCCATCTCCTTCACCTGCTCTATAGTAAACGAAGGGTTGGCTTTCAGGACCAGCTCTTCCATTTCATGGAGCTTTTCTGTGTTGCCCACCGACTGATAGTGCTGGGCTAGGCGGATGCAGCCGTTTGTGTATGTTGCAACCAGTTTATTGTAGATGTCCTTATTTCTACCCCTGTAATGTTCAATGAGTATTTGTCTGCTGCGAACAGAAATAAGTGCCTGTTTCTCAAAGGTGGACATGCCCCATACACTTTCTCTGTGCCGGCGGTAAACGGTCATTATCTTATTCATGAAATAGAAATCCCCATGCTCTGCATTGAGCACATTAACAGCGAAATCATTTGATTTTACCTGATTGAACCAGGATGGGAATTCTCCAAAAAGTCCCCGACGGAACATTGACGTTGAAAAGGTAACAGGATTACTGTTGATGATATCAAGAACTGTGTTCCTCTTCTTTTGGTGTAAACCATTGCTGATGCTCTTGCTTCCATCGTCCTGATAATAATTCAGTGCTCGGTGAAAACAAGCTGAGTATTCTTTATTCTGGTCAAGAAAATCGGCTTGAATCTGCAGCTTATGCTTGTTAATCCAAAAGTCGTCTGCATCACAAATGGCTATGTACTCTCCCTTACACCGGTTGTAAGCGCTTACAAAGTTATCAAGTAGTCCAAGATTCTCCTTGTTCCTGGTTACTTTGACGATATCAGGATATTTCTCCTGATATTCCATGCAGATGCGTGCTGTATTGTCTGTGCTGCAATCTTCTCCGACTACCACCTCAAAAGGGAAATCAACCTTTTGCTTTACTATGCTGTCTAGTGCATTGGTAATGAAATTCTCGCGATTGTAAGCAAGAACTATTACGCTGACTTTAATCTTCTCATTCATTCTTCAACTTATTTTCCGTCTCTTGCTCCTTTCTTAAAGAACAAAGACATTATTTCATCAAATATTTTAGACCCCAGCCATTTATTAATAAAGATATATGCCGTGGCATAAAGTGCAATCTGTACAAACAAAAGCAACTTGAGGTCGGATATAAATAAACCAAGAGGATAAAAACATGCATAAAGCGCTGAAGAGATTAGCAGATAGGGCATAATATCTTTCAGCTGTGATTGCATGGAGTAATTACAGTATTTATGTACCATGACGATGTTTGCCAGGTAAACTACGATTCGTGTCACAACAAGACCTGCTACCATAACCAGTACACTTTGATGAAGTGTGCAAAATAAGGCTATTGCGGTTATTGCAATTTTCGAAATGTCGAGCTTTAGGATTATGTCCGAACGGCCGTTGACCTTCAGAAAGTTTCCGTTGATTGTGGCCAGGATATTAAAGATTCCGCCTAGACATAGCAGTTGTAGAAAAGGAACCGAAAAGGCCCATTTGTCTGTCAATGCAACCCGTATAAATGGTTCACTCACTAATATCAGCCCTGTCATTGCCGGAAAGGTTAGGAAAGAGGTGAGCCTGATGGTTTTTCGATAAGCACGCAACAGACGTTCTTTCTCATCCTGTATTGACGAAAAGATGGGGAAAGTGGCATTCTGAATACTCCCATAAATGGTGCTGACCCCCATGTCGCACATTTTATTGGCCTGGCTATAGTAACCGAGTTGTTGAAGCGGATATATTTTCCCGATAAAAACAGAATAGGCATTCTGGAAACCTGTGTTGATAATGCTGGACAACATCAGGTTGGAAGCAAAAGCAAACAGATCTTTTATAGAGAGAAGGCTAAACTCCCTTACAGGACGCCAGCTACTCATAATCCAAAGGAGGATAGTGCGGACAACTGCCAGAGAAACGGGTTGCATAACCAATGTCCACACACCATATCCGGCGTATGCCATATACAGGGCAAGCAAACTTGAAACTATCAAAGAGATGAAGTTTACTTTGGTGAGCTTCTTGAAATTGATTTGCTTCGTTAATATAGTGGTTTGGATGAGGCTGAGCGAATTGATTGGAAGGGCAAGAAACACTATTCTGGCAATCAGCGTGAGAGACGGCTGGTTATAGAACTCTGCAATATACGGCGCACAAACAAATAAGACCAGATAAGCAAGAATGCTGGCTCCCAGATTAAAATAGAAAACCGAGCTGTAATCTTTCTCTGTGGCATCTTTTTTACGAATGAGAGCGGCCGAAAAGCCACTCTCAATCACAATGTTTGCTAAAGCCATGAATATCGCAAGCATACCCACCAAGGCATAGTCGTCAGGGCTAAGAATTCGCGCTATCTTTATCCCGATAATAAAGAGAATGACTTGCTGACCAACTCTATCAATCGCATTCCAGAATAGTGCCCCGACAGTTTTCTCCTTTAGTGTTTTTGCCATGCTTTTTTCTCTTTGCTTATTTCACTTCGCTACCCGGTTTTACTTCCTTGCCCGGCATAATTACAGCCAAACTGCCGTCATTGTTTTCTGCGGAAAGAATCATACCTTCCGAAACAATGCCTTTGAGTTTGCGAGGAGCCAGGTTGGCGATGAAGCATACCTGCTTGCCAATCAACTCTTCGGGAGCGTAGTGTTTTGCAATACCCGATACGATGGTGCGGCATTCCAGACCATCGTCAATCTTGAATTGTAGAAGTTTGTCGGCTTTGGGCACCTTCTGGCATTCCAGAACGGTTCCCACCCGGATATCCAGCTTCATGAAATCGTCGAATTCAATGTTCTCGCGGATTGGGTTTGCCTTATAATTTGCCTCTTCGTTGGCTTTCTTTGTATCGAGAAGCTTTTGTACTTGTGCTTCAATCACGTTGTCTTCTATTTTTTCGAAGAGCAGTTCGGCCTTGTTCAGCTTATGACCGGCTTCCAGCAGGTCGGTGCGTCCCAGGTTAGCCCAGTCGAAGCTGGTCATATTAAGCATCTCTCTCAGTTTCTTAGAGCTGAAAGGCAGGAATGGTTCGAAGGCAATAGCTAGGTTGGCTGCCAACTGCAGACTGATGTTCAGGATAGTTGCCACACGTGAAAGGTCTGTCTTGGCAAGCTTCCATGGTTCTGTATCGGCCAAGTACTTGTTTCCGATACGAGCCAGGTTCATAGCCTCTTTCTGAGCTTCGCGGAACTTGAATGTGTCCAGATAGTGTTCCACATCTTTCTTCACGTTTTCGAAGTCGGCCAGAGTCTGCTTGTCGTACTCGGTCAGCTCGCCGGCTTCAGGAACCTGAGCGCCGAAATATTTCTCGGTCAGCACCAGAGCGCGGTTCACGAAGTTTCCAAATACGGCTACCAGCTCGTTGTTATTGCGTGCCTGGAAATCCTTCCAGGTAAAGTCGTTGTCTTTAGTCTCAGGAGCGTTGGCTGTCAGCACATAGCGAAGCACATCTTGTTTGCCGGGGAAGTCGACCAAGTATTCGTGCAACCAAACCGCCCAGTTACGGGAAGTTGAAATCTTGTCTCCTTCCAGGTTGAGAAACTCATTGGCTGGAACATTCTCAGGAAGGATATAGCTTCCGTCTGCCTTCAGCATGGCCGGGAACACGATGCAGTGGAACACGATGTTGTCCTTGCCGATAAAGTGCAGCAGGCGTGTCTCGGAGTCTTTCCACCAGGTTTCCCATGAATCGGGCAACAACTCTTTTGTGTTTGATATATAGCCGATGGGAGCGTCAAACCATACGTAGAGCACTTTTCCTTCGGCGCCTTCCACCGGAACAGGAATACCCCAGTCTAAGTCACGGCTTACCGCACGAGGCTGAAGACCCATGTCCAACCAAGACTTGCATTGTCCGTACACATTCGGCTTCCACTCTTTATGTCCTTCGAGAATCCATTCGCGAAGCCATGCTTCGTGTTTGTCTAGTGGCAGGTACCAGTGCTTTGTTTCGCGCATTACCGGCTGACTTCCGCTGATGGCCGATTTCGGATTGATTAGGTCGGTAGGGTTCAGTGATGTTCCGCATGCCTCACATTGGTCACCGTATGCATTTTCGTTACCGCAATGAGGGCAAGTTCCGGTGATGTAACGGTCGGCCAGGAATTGCTTTGCTTCTTCGTCGTAATATTGTTCGGAAGTTTTCTCAATGAACTCTCCTTTATCATACAGCTTTTTAAAGAAATCGGCAGCCACTTGGTGGTGTGTCGGTGAGGAGGTGCGTGAGTAAACATCGAAAGTAATGCCGAAATCCTCGAACGATTTCTTAATGATTCCGTGATACTTGTCTACTACGTCCTGAGGCGTAACGCCCTCTTTCTTTGCGCGGATGGTGATGGGTACACCATGTTCGTCGGAACCGCCGATAAAGAGTACATCCTCTTTTTTCAGGCGAAGGTAACGTACATATATGTCGGCAGGAACATATACACCTGCCAGGTGTCCGATGTGAACCGGTCCGTTTGCATAAGGTAACGCCGAGGTCACCGTGGTTCTTTTATATTTTTTTTCCATGTATGATGATTTTTATTTTCTTTTATTGCAACGTGCAAAGATAAAGGTTTTTAAGGTAATAACGGAATATTACTCTGGAAAATCAGATATGTTAACTATTTTATGCCGATAGATTATAATTGCCCTTATAAGGCCTGAATAGTAACCTCACGACCCTATTGTTTTGACCTCAGAAGGTTAAGGCATTGAAGTCGTGACCTTAGATTTAATCATTCAGCAACTTTGCCCTAGTGTGTCTATATCCCAATGATACTTTTTTCTGATAGGTTGAATAAAATTTGAGCAATTGCGAAAAAGAACTATGTACTGGTTGATTATTTCTCAAAATTAGTATCTTTGTTTTATAAATAAACGAAAAATATACATCCTATGATAACACAGGAATTATTGCGCCCCCGTAGCATCGTGGTAGTGGGGGCATCAAATAATGTGCATAAACCGGGAGGGGCTATTCTGAAAAACCTTATCTCCGGTGGATATCAGGGAGAACTCAGAGCAGTAAACCCAAAAGAGAAAGAGGTTCAAGGAGTTGTCTCTTACGAAGATGTTTCGGGCATACCGGAAACTGATTTGGCTATTCTGGCTATTCCGGCAAGTATGTGTCCGTTGGCTGTTGAGATTCTGGCACGCGATAAACAGGTAAGAGCATTCATTATTCTGTCTGCCGGCTTCGGGGAGGAGACTCACGAAGGGGGAGAACTGGAGAACGCGATTCTGGAGACTGTGAACAAGTACGGGGCATCGTTAATCGGGCCCAATTGCATTGGACTCCTGAATATGTGGCATCACAGTGTCTTTACCAAACCAATCCCCTTGCTCAATCCAAAAGGTGTGGATTTGATTTCCAGTTCCGGTGCTACGGCGGTTTTCATTCTGGAGAGTGCGGTGGCCAAAGGACTTCAGTTCAACTCAGTGTGGTCGGTGGGCAACGCCAAACAAATAGGGGTGGAGGATGTACTTCAGTACATGGACGAAACCTTTTATCCGGAAACCGACTCGAAGATTAAACTGATTTATATAGAAAGTATCAAGGATCCCGACCGGCTGCTCTTTCATGCCTCTTCGCTCATCAGCAAGGGATGCCGGATTGCCGCCATTAAATCGGGAAGTTCGGAGAGCGGAAGCCGTGCAGCCTCTTCACATACGGGAGCCATTGCCAGTCCCGATTCGGCTGTGGAGGCGCTGTTCAGAAAAGCCGGAATTGTGCGCTGCTACTCCCGTGAAGAGTTGACCACGGTAGGTTGCATCTTTACGCTTCCAGCTCTGAAAGGAAAGAATTTTGCTATTGTGACGCATGCCGGCGGACCGGGTGTAATGCTTACCGATGCCTTGTCCAAGGGCGGATTAAGCGTTCCCAGGCTGGAAGGACCTGTGGCTGAAGAGCTCAAAAGTAAACTGTTTCCCGGAGCATCTGTTGGAAACCCAATTGACATACTTGCAACTGGTACCCCCGAACATCTGGGAATTGCCATTGATTACTGTGAAAACCGGTTTGAAGAGATTGATGCCATACTGGCAATCTTCGGGACACCTGGACTGGTGACCATGTTTGAAGCTTACGAAGTGCTTCACCAGAAGATGCTTACCTGTAAAAAACCAGTATTCCCTGTTCTTCCTTCGTTACATACCGCCGGAAAAGAGGTTGATGCCTTCCTGAAAAAAGGGCATGTAAACTTTGCAGACGAGGTGACACTGGGAACAGCCTTGACACGAATCATGAATGTGCCCAAACCTGCTGTTAAAGAGATTGAACTTTTTGGGGTTGACATCCCCCGTATCCGAAGAATTATAGATTCTATCCCTGACAACGGATATATCAAACCATGTTATGTGCAGGATCTGTTACGCTCTGCCGGTATTCCTGTGGTAGAGGAGTTTGTTTCCGCCGATAAGGAAGAGTTGCTTGCGTTTACACAGAGATGTGGTTTCCCGGTGGTAGCCAAGGTAGTAGGACCGGTGCATAAGTCGGATATAGGTGGGGTCGCATTGAATGTGAAGTCTGCACAACACCTTGCTTTGGAGTTCGATCGCATGATTAAGCTACCGGATGTGACTGCCGTAATGGTACAGCCCATGCTTAAAGGTACAGAGCTGTTTATAGGAGCAAAATACGAGGAGAAGTTTGGTCATGTGGTTCTTTGCGGATTAGGAGGCATTTTTGTAGAAGTACTTAAAGATGTCTCATCCGGTCTGGCTCCGCTCTCCTACGAAGAGGCTTATTCGATGATTCATTCATTGAAGGCCTATAAAATTATTCAAGGAACTCGCGGTCAGAAGGGAGTCAATGAAGACAAGTTTGCCGAAATTATCGTCCGTTTATCTACGTTACTTCGATTTGCCACCGAGATAAAGGAAATGGATATTAACCCATTACTAGCCACAGATAAGGATGTCATTGCAGTGGATGCCCGTATTCGGATTGAGAAATAGTCGCGTTATTAATACGTATTGACAGATTCTTTTGATTGTTAAAGAATGGTAATTAAAAATGCGCCAGAGCAGTATATCTTGCTTTGGCGCATTTTTATTGCGTATCTAGGGTACAAATAAGACTTGGCCAAGCCTTTATATTAATAATTTATATAACGAAAAAAGAAATATGAAAAATTATATAGGGAAAGAAAGTATGAATTTTTTCTTCGTAGGATTATTTGTTTTCGCAGGTTTGAGTTTGTCATCGTGTAATAATGAAGATGATGTAGAAAATTATGCTGAGCATACGCTTAAAGGGGTTGTACAGGACCAGAGCGGTGTTGCTATTCCCGCTGTTCAGGTAATTGTAAAATCCAATCAGGCAGGTTGGAAGAATGATACGTTAATAACAAACAGTGAAGGTGCATTTGCAAAGAAATATAAGATTAGTGGGAATGCAGATGTAGATTATAATATTTTCTTTAATGATATTGATGGGGAAAGTAATGGATCTTATAAGACCGACTCGGTAAAAGTATCTTTTACAAAAGCTGAACTGAAAGATGGTAATGGTTCTTTCCTTGGTTCTGCAGAGAAAGAAGCGAATATAAAATTAACACCAGCAGAATAATATGCCGCTTTTTCTTATTTTTATGAGGCTATACAGGCAATCAAACATTGCCTTGTGAAATCGGATTTTTGAATTTAGCCTCGAATAGGAACACGAATAAAATGAGAGTGCCAAATACTTTTTGGTCCTCTCATTTTTTTCTTTTTCTAAAAAGGATTGTTAGCTAAGAAATCTTGCTTTTTAGTGTCTTTTTATTTAACCTGCCCAGCTCTCCCGGTCGAGGTTGCGGTAGCTGATGGCTTCCGCAAGATGAGCAGATTGTACCCGCTTACTCCCTTCCAGATCGGCAATGGTTCGGGAAACTTTCAGGATACGGTCGTATGCCCTGGCGGAAAGATTCAGCCTACTCATGGCGTTTCTCAAGAGATTCAGTCCGCTTGTGTCTGGCTCGGCATAAGCATGCAGCAATCTGGTGGTCATCTGGGCATTGCAGTAAATACCCGGATGGTTTGCATATCGCTCTTCCTGTGCCTGCCGTGCTTTGATAACACGGTTGCGGATGTCTGTACTCGACTCTGATAGCCTTCTGTCAGCCATCTTTTCAAAAGGTACAGGAACTATCTCTATCTGTATGTCGATTCTATCCAGCAATGGCCCGGAGATTCGGTTCAGATATTTCTGTACCTGCCCCGCATTGCATACACATGCTTTGGTTGGGTGGTTATAGTATCCGCAAGGACAGGGATTCATAGAGGCTATCATCATGAAACCGGCTGGATAGTCGATGGTGTATTTGGCACGAGAAACCGAAATCCTTCGGTCTTCCAATGGTTGTCTGAGCACTTCTAGTACACTTCGGTTAAATTCAGGCAGCTCGTCAAGGAAGAGCAAGCCGTTGTGCGCAAGGCTGATTTCGCCCGGTTGTGGGTATGTTCCGCCGCCAACCATGGCCACTTGCGAAATAGTATGGTGAGGGCTTCGAAAAGGACGGCGTGCTATCAATGAACTATCTTTTCCTAATTTACCTGCAACTGAATGAATCTTTGTTGTCTCCAAGCTCTCGCCCAATGAGAGCGGCGGAAGGATGGAAGGAAGGCGTTTGGCCATCATCGATTTTCCGCTCCCCGGTGCACCAATCATAAGTAAATTATGCCCCCCTGCGGCAGCTACTTCGAGCGCGCGTTTCACATTTTCCTGTCCTTTGACATCCGAAAAATCGAATTCAAAAGAGGCCTGCTGAGCGTAAAACTCCTCCCGGGTGTTGACGGTTGTTTGTTCCAGTTCTTTTTCTCCGTTGAAGAACTCGATTACTTCTTTTATATTATTTGCTCCGTATACCTTTAGGTTGTTCACAACCGCGGCTTCGCGGGCATTCTGTCGGGGAAGAATCAGTCCCTCGTAACCTTCTTCACGAGCTTTGATGGCGATAGGCAATGCCCCTTTGATAGCTTGCAGACTCCCATCCAGGCTCAGCTCGCCCATAATGATGTATTTATCAAGTTTTTCGGAAGAAACATTCTCTTTGGCGGCCATCATTCCAATGGCAAGAGGCAGGTCGTAGGCCGAACCTTCTTTCCGGATATCGGCTGGCGCCATATTAATCACAATCTGTGAAGTAGGAAATTTGTATCCATTTACCTGCAAAGCAGATAAAATACGTTCGTGACTCTCTTTTACGGCAGAGTCGGGTAGCCCGACAAGATGAAACATGCATCCTCTGGTGCTGTTCACTTCGATAGTAATCAGGGTAGCATCAATCCCCTGAACGGCTGCTCCGAATACCTTTACAAGCATAGTCTATCAGTTTGGTGTTTTATTTTCGATGAATAGTTCCTGTAATTTAGTTATTAGCTCTTTTTCTTCCAGATTACGTGCCATGATACGTCCCTGAGGATCAATCAGTACGTTTGATGGAACAGCTTCCACTCCGTAATTCTGAACTACGGGAGAGTTCCATCCATTAAGGTCGGATGCATGTTCACCCGCTAGAGAATCTCTTTTAATAGCATCTGTCCAGCTTTTTTTGTCGGCATCAATAGAGATGTTTAGAATTGAAAAATGGTTTTTCCCAAAGCGTTTATAAATTGAATTGATTGTAGCATTTGCTTTTCTTGAAGGATTACTCCATGATGCCCAGAAGTTGATCAACAAATATCTGTTCCGGTAATTGGCTAAGTTTACATAATTATTATTGTTGCCGGGAAGATAAAAATAGGGTGCCTGATTACCAATGTTGACAATTTTTTCAGCATTCATCATTTTAATGAGCTGCTGTATAAAGGGAGTCTCTTTTGCACTCCCGCTTAGTACTGCAACCAGCTCTTTAATCTTTTTTGTATCCGGATTTGGTTGTTGCACAAAATATCTGTCTAGAAGATAGCTGCTGACCAGTGACGAGTTGTGTTCGCGGATAAATGCTTCGGCTTTATCTTTGATTTCGTTGTTTGCTTTTATCAAAACGGACGATTCGGTTAGCTCATTATACTTGTTTTGGTTTCCTGAAATATAAGACGTATATAACTCTTTCTTTAATTGACTGGTTGATTTGGAAATGTCGGCAATGCTTTTCTTAAAGCTATTCATCTCTTCATTTAAGTCGTTTCCATTCACTTGGAGGATATCTGTGTTAGAAATATCTCCACTGATTTTAATCTTTTCTCCTTTATTTGCGAATACCACGCATTCTTGCATATTTTTAAACAATAATCTGATAGTGGTAAAAGTATCAAGCGGTGCTGAGTAGGTGAATTTTCCGTCTTTTGCATATATGGTATCTAATGCGTCTCCCTTGTTTTCAGCTCCAAATGCTAGGATGGTATCGTTTTTCATTCCATCAATTTCACCTTCGATCACAATTCGTTTCTTGTTACCGGAACAGCTTATTAAAACTAGAATCATTAATACCGCAGAAGTTATCTTTTTCATATAAAATCATTTTTTTTACAAATGTAGCAAATTTGTTATCATTCAGCCTTATAGCCTCTGCTTTATTTTGTACGGACAAAAAAAGAGCGGGCTTATCATAATGATAAGCCCGCTAATATATTATTTAGTTGAAAACCTTATTTCTTACTTGATAAGATTAAGGAAGTCAGAGTTAGTTGCAAATTTAGCAAATTCTAAGTCTGTTGCAGCTTTCTTAGCTAAAGAAGCGTCTTTCTTAACTGCGCTTGACAAGCTGCTTGTTACCATAGAAGCATTGTTCGTTCTTGCACCTAAGATAGCCATCAGGTAGTCTGTGTAAGCATCTGGATTTGCAATGTTAGAAAGAGTGTTCTTTGCTTTGTTGTAATCCTTAGCAAGGATCTGAGCAAGAGCAGCACTGTTAGTCTTAGCGTCGCCGAATGCGCTTACAGCTTTGTCATATTCGCCTCTTGAAACGTAAAGGTTACCAAGAGATTCGTTTAATGATTTAGCACCAGCAGCTTTTCCGAAATAAGATTCTGCAGCTGATTTATCGCCATTCTTCAAAGCAACAAGACCTAAGTTCATGTTAACTTCAGGAGCAGCTTTCAGGTTAGCAGCTTTGCTCAGGTAAGATTTAGCTGACGCTGCATCGCCATTCTGGAAAGCGATAGTTGCTAAGTTGTTGTATGCACGGTAATCGTTAGGGAACATTTCTGCTGTTTTCTTGTAGATAGCTTCCTTTTTAGAATTGTCTTTTGTTAAAGTAGCAGCATAAAGAAGTTCTTCAAGGTTCAGCTTGCTAGCGTCTGTATTAGCAAGTGTAGTGATCTCGTCGTCTGATTTACCAATAAGGTCATAGTTCAAAGTCAGACGTGAACGTCTTAACTGAGGAAGAATTTCGTCAGCAAGTCTTTTGAATACAGCTGAAATATTCTTGATTTCAGATTCTCTTTGTTCTGGATCTTGGTACATTGAAAGAACGCGAAGGATAAGATCTTTATCCTGGATGTTTGATTTAGAAACCAATTCCTGGAATCCTTCCCAGTCCTGAGCTGTGTATTTTGCATCTAAAGCAGCATCGATTTTACCTTTCTTAAGTTCCTTGTTCAGGTACTTAACAGTGTTAGCTTCACGTTGTTCTGCAAGTTTAGTGTTTAGTTTCTGACCGCCATCAGGAGATGCGTAAGAAGAAATTTCGATATTGTTGATTTTCTTTCCTTTTGTGTCAGCGTTTGCATCAACAACAGCTTTGTTGAAATCAACAACGCTTGCAGATTTCAATTCGCTTGCACGAAGGTTAGCTTGTTGGATAAGGAACATGATCTTAGCTTCCTGTGCTTGTTTGATAATACGTTGGAATGCATCATCAGAACCAGCTGTGTTAGCACTTGACAATGTGTTATTGATCAGTTCAGAAGTTGAAATAACACCGTCAGCGACTTTTACGTCGGGAATACTGATGCTCTTTTTTCCTTGTTTAACATTGAAAGTTAAGTATAATTCTGATTTAGCCATTTCTGGAACATAATCAAAATTAGCTTTCATTGTGTAAGTACCGCCCATTTTGTAGGAGATAGTCTGATCGTTACCTTCAACTTTTTCACCCTGGAATTGAGCTGGCTGACTTTTAGCTTCGCCACCGTTCCATTTCAAAACTGGAGTAACCTCTACTGTAGCATTCTTTTTGAAGTACTTTTCAGGGAACTTGCCGTTAATTGTAACTGGGACTTTACCTCCGACTGCCTCTAATACCTGAGGGTTAGTCGTGAAGTATTCCGATGATAATTCACCCATTTTTCCACAAGAAGAAAGGGCGACAACTAAAGCCATAAGTAATGGCAAATACAACTTCTTAACCATGTTTTTCTTATTAATTAATGTTTGTAATTGAAATCATAGTAGCTCTGCTTACTGAAAATTTTGCAGAATCTCGGACAAAGATATTAATTCTAAAATATATTGCCAAGCCTTATTCTTATTTTCTTGCTGTATTCTAAGAATTAATGGTGTTTTTTAGTTCGTTTTTTAGTAAATAATCTTTGTTGTTCGATGCTTGTGCTTCTTTTTCCTTGATTTTATGATATCTGATGTTGCGTGGATGATGGTCAATGATCTCACTTCTAAGCATATTGCGATCAATATGAGCATATATTTCGGTGGTTGTGATTGATTCATGTCCCAGCATACATTGTATGGCCCTGAGGTTGGCTCCTCCTTCGAGCAGATGCGTGGCAAAAGAATGACGGAAGGTGTGCGGACTCACATTCTTCTTTATGCCAACCAGCTCAGTCTGTTCTTTGATGATATGAAATACCATGATGCGGGAGAGATTTGTGCCTCTGCGACTTAAGAAGAGAAAATCTTCAAAGTTCTTTTTCGCTTCAACCTGGTTTCGGTAGGGTAGGTAATCATTAATTTCACTTATGGCATGGGGAGAGATGGGGACAAGCCGTTGTTTTCGACCTTTTCCTTCAACTTTTATAAATCCTTCATCGAAATAGAGCTCTGACAACTTTAGATTGGTGAGTTCTGAAACCCGAAGTCCGCAACTGTAAAGTGTCTCAAGGATAGCCCTGTTTCGCTGTCCCTCCTTTTTGCTGACATCAATATTGTTAATCAGAGAATTAATTTCATCTACTGTCAGTATATCGGGTAGCTTAAATCCTATTTTAGGCGCTTCTAGAAGCTCTGTAGGGTCTATTTGTATGTAGTCATCCATAATTAGGAACCGGTAGAAAGACTTTATGCCCGAAATGATTCGGGCTTGAGATCGTGGATGGATTCCGATGTCATGTAATCCGGCAACAAAATTCTGAAGATCGTCGAGCGTGGTTTCGAACAAGTCTATGTTTTCCAGTAAGAGGTAACTAAGAAGCTTGTCAAGATCAGTCAGGTATGCATCCAACGTGTTTGGTGTCAGCGACTTTTCAAGAAGTAAATATTGTTTATATTTCTTGATTAACAGTTTGTTTTTATCCTTATTGTCCCTTTTTTCGTTTAATTTCATTTCTTTTTTCTACCTTTGCAACTTAATAAATGCTCCTCACAAAGATATTGAATTTTTAATAGAATAATTGACTTTATGAGAATACAAATTATTAATGGTCCTAATATCAATTTATTAGGCAAGCGTGAACCTTCTATCTATGGAGCTGTTTCTTTTGAAGAGTATCTTTTGATTTTGCGTAAGAGATACCCCGAAATAGAAATACTCTATTATCAGTCAAATATAGAAGGGGGGATGATAAATAAAATTCATGAAGTAGGTTTTAATTTTGATGGCATCATTTTAAATGCAGGAGCTTATACGCACACCTCAATTGCACTACAAGATGCTATCAGAGCAGTTACAACTCCTGTGATCGAAGTCCACATCTCTAATGTACATGCCCGCGAGTCTTTTAGGCATGTTTCAATGATATCTTCTGCTTGCTTAGGAGTAATTTGTGGTTTTGGCCTCGATTCTTATCGGTTGGCTATGGAAGCATTAGTTGAAAAAGATAAATAAAGGTATAATTAAAGGTATAAGGTTTTATGAAAAAACATACAAAGATTGTAGCATCAATATCTGACAGACGTTGTGATGTTGATTTTCTTAGTAAATTGTATGATGCAGGTATGAATGTAGTTCGTATGAATACAGCTCATGCCGGAGTAGAAGGTCTTGAACAGATAATAAATAATGTAAGGACAGTATCCAATAAGATTGCCATACTGATCGATACTAAAGGACCGGAGGTGAGAACGACTGCTTGCGCAGAACCAATCCCTTTTAAAGTCGGTGAACGGGTACGTATTGTGGGTAATCCAGATGCTGAAACAACTCATGAATGTATTGCTGTTTCTTATCCTAATTTTGTACACGATATCTCTGAAGGAAGCGAAGTGCTTCTTGATGATGGCGACCTGGACCTGCATGTGGTTAAAAAATACGATGATTACCTTGAAGCCGAGGTGATGAACGAGACAACACTTGGCAGCCGTAAGAGTGTTAACGTTCCTGGTGTTCGTATCAACCTTCCTTCACTGACAGAGAAAGATCGTAAAAATATTCTTTATGCAATTGAAAAGGATATTGACTTTATTGCTCACTCTTTTGTGCGTAATAAACAGGATGTACTAGATATTCAGAAAATTCTTGATGAACATAAGAGCAAAATAAAGATTATTGCGAAAATTGAGAATCAGGAAGGTGTTGATAATATAGATGAAATTCTCGAAGTTGCCTATGGTGTTATGATTGCACGTGGAGACTTGGGTATTGAAGTGCCTCAGGAAAAGATTCCGGGAATTCAGCGTTCTTTGATTCGTAAATGTGTGCTGGCGAAGAAACCGGTTATTGTGGCGACTCAGATGCTTCATACTATGATTAACAATCCTCGCCCAACACGTGCGGAGGTAACAGATGTGGCCAACGCCATCTATTACCGTACCGATGCCTTGATGCTGAGTGGCGAAACGGCTTATGGTAAATATCCGGTTGAAGCGGTTAAAACAATGGCGGCAATTATTGAGGAGGCAGAAAAAGGTAAACTGGAAGAAAATGATATCCGTATTCCTCTTCCAACTGATACCCTTGATGTAACTGCATTTCTTGCTAAGCAGGCGGTTAAGGCAACTGCAAAGTTGAAAATCCGTGCGATTTTTACTGATAGTTACTCAGGAAGAACCGCAAGAAACCTAGCTGCTTTCCGTGGCAAGTATCCCGTTCTGGCAATCTGCTATAATGAAAAGACAATGAGACAACTGGCCCTTTCTTATGGGGTATTACCAATATATCAGGAAGAAAAACCAAATGCACAGGCTTATTTCTTTGCAGCATTAAAATTGCTGATGAGTCAGGGAAGAGTGAATGAAGATGATATGGTTGCATACTTAAGCGGAAGCTTTGGTGAAGGGGGAGGTACCACTTTCCTTGAAATCAACAAGGTTCGTGATATCTTGAAGAATGCGGACAAATACCTGCTGCCAAGTTTTATAGAGTAACAATGAAAGCCAACGACGAATCATTAGAACAATATATTCTTGACCACATAGATGATGAAGGAGATTATCTTCGGGCCCTGTACAGGGATACACATGTAAAACTGTTGCGGCCAAGGATGGCTTCGGGACATTTGCAGGGCAGAATGCTGAAAATGTTTGTGGAAATGATTCGTCCTCGGCAAATACTGGAAATCGGCACCTACAGTGGCTATTCTGCCATATGTCTGGCAGAAGGCCTCTCAGAAGGAGGAATGCTTCATACCTTTGAAATCAATGATGAGCAGGAGGACTTTACGCGCCCGTGGCTGGAAAACTCTCCCGTAGCTAATAAAATCAGGTTCTATATAGGGGATGCGTTGGAGCTACTGCCGACAATGGATATCACCTTCGACCTGGCGTTTGTAGATGGCGATAAGCGAATGTACATAGAATACTATGAAATGGTGCTTTCAAAATTATCAGAAGGTGGCTACATAATTGCGGATAATACCTTATGGGACGGACATGTACTTGAAGAACCAAAAAGTAATGACTATCAGACAATTGGAATTAAGAATTTCAATGATTATGTAGCTCATGATCAAAGGGTAGAAAAAGTGATACTTCCTTTGAGGGACGGATTAACGATTATCAGAAAAAAATAATATTAAGAATGGAAACAACCAGACAAAATAAAATTTCGCGTTTACTTCAAAAGGAATTAAGTGATATTTTCTTGCTGCAAACAAAATCAATGAAGGGAGTGTTGGTTTCAGTTAGTGCAGTGAGAATTAGCCCTGATATGAGTATTGCCAGGGTTTATCTAAGCATCTTTCCTTCAGAGAAAGGAACAGAGCTTATTAAAAATATTAATGACAACATGAAGTCTATCCGTTTTGATTTAGGCAATCGTGTTCGTCATCAGCTCAGAATTATTCCTGAATTGAAGTTTTTTGTGGATGATTCACTTGATTATATTGAAAGAATTGATTCTTTGTTGAAATAAGATTGTGAATTTCCCTGTCTACATAGCCAAACGTTACCTCTTCTCAAAGAAGTCTCATAACGCAATCAACATTATCTCTGCAATATCTGTTTGTGGGGTTGCTCTTGCTACACTTGCACTCGTATGTACTCTTTCGGTATTTAACGGTTTTCAGGATATGGTGGCCACCTTTTTTACGGCTTTCGATCCGGAAATCAAGATTACGGTGGCACAGGGAAAGGTTTTTGATACGAATGATAGCAGAATTCAACAGGTGCGCTCATTGAAAGAGGTGGCAGTGTTCACTGAAACACTTGAGGAGAATGCAATGGTTCAGTATAAAGGACGTCAAGCCATGGCTGTTATTAAAGGGGTGCAGGATAACTTTGAAAAACTGACCCGGATTGATAGCATTCTATATGGTAACGGACGGTTTATACTTCACGATTCAATTGTTGATTATTGTGTAATGGGAGCCGAACTAGTTTCTAAGCTTAGTTCAGGAGTGCAGTTTGTCGACCCACTGGAAGTTTATGCTCCAAAGCGTAATGCAAAGCTTAATCTTGCCAACCCTGCTTCTGCATTCAACGTTCAGTATCTTTATTCACCTGGCGTGGTGTTTATTGTGAAGCAGCAAAAGTATGATGGCTCTTATATCTTGGCTTCACTTGAATTTGCCAGAAGACTTTTTAATTATACAACTGAGGCATCTGCTGTCGAGCTGAAATTAACGCCAGGAGCCGACGTAGATAAAGTAAAATCCAGGATTAAAGAGATTCTTGGAGAATCTTTTGTGGTGAAAGACAGGTACGAACAACAGGCTGATGTATTTCGAATTATGGAAATAGAGAAGCTCATCTCCTATATTTTTCTCACATTCATTCTGATGATCGCCTGTTTTAATGTAATTGGTTCACTCTCCATGCTCATTATTGATAAGAAGAAAGATGTGGCAACATTGCGTAATCTTGGAGCCGATGATAAGCTGATTGCACGGATCTTCCTTTTCGAAGGGCGGATGATTTCCATGATTGGAGCTATTATTGGCATTATTCTCGGATTAATTCTTTGTTTTCTGCAACAAAAATTTGGATTGATCTCTTTAGGACAAACCCAAGGAGAATTTGTTGTCGATGCATACCCGGTAAGTGTCAGGCCATTAGATATTGTGATAATCTTCTTTACTGTCCTTGTAGTGGGATTCTTATCTGTCTGGTATCCTGTTCGTTATCTGAGTAAGCGACTGTTGCTGAAATAATTCCCTGTTTGGTTCTTTTGCGAACCGAGAATTCAGATAAACAGGCGTATCTGAATGTGTTCAACTTATCTAAATACGCCTGCTGTTAAGAATCTTAGGTTGCTTTTTTCTTTCTGGAATAAATTCTGTAAGCATAAACACCAGCTAAAAATATCAGAACTCCTGTTGCATCTCCAATAGGAACCGGATCTAAATCATCTGCAGAATCATCTTCCATAGGTGAACTGTTTGAGTAAAGACTAAATGATTCGCCGAACTCGAAAGCTGCAGATGCAGTACTACCACCTGCAGACAGAAGTATGCAAGTAATCAAGCTAATTAATGTTTTTTTCATAATTAATTTAATTAAAAAGTTAAAAGGTTATTTTTGATGTAAAATCTTTTATCTTAACCAAATAAAGCCCCTTAGGGAGAGGAATCAGATCAGATTCATTAACAATCCCATTGTAGATTATTTCTCCCTTACTTGTATAGATAGTGATGGATTCTTTAGAACTTTTTATCCGTAAAAAATTTCCTTCTTTCCAAATCTTTGGAATAGTATTTTCATCGATGGGTAAATCGGTGATTCCTGACTCAATTGTGATTGCGTTTAATGGCCGGGTGACTTTTGATTCTTTGTATACGATGACAGATTGAAATGGAGGAAGTTCATTAGTTGTTTCAACGTATTTATTATCTTTTAGACAATAGAATTTGTCTCCTAATGCTAAATCTCTGGGATTGATACTAAATGTATACGGATTTGGCAAATGTGAATAACCCTCTTCAATCATATTGATTGATGTTGTTTCGTTTAATGTTATCCCTTTATTAGAAAAGAAGAATAGTTCACCATTGTCTATATGAGGAGAGACTTTAATGATATACCCTCTTTCACCCAATTCAGTATTTGTGAAACCCCCGTTTTGGTAGCTTTTTAGCTGATAATCGTAGTTGGTTCTCAGAGCATACCTCTTTCCTTCAATATATCCGCCTACAATTCGAGGTATAAACGGAAGAGAAAAACTGTGCCATTTTCCAGTAGTTAATCTACATAAGTAAGATACTTCTCCTTTTACTGTTACCTTTCCTCTGACAATTGCTCCTTCTTTGATACATAAATCCCCTTCAATGGTTTCATCCTGGAAAGTCTTTTCTGTATCTGAATCAATTGTGATTTGTTCACCGGAAAGAGTTTTAATACTTGTTGGTTCAGATTTGTTGGTTGTTATATATCCATTTGAAGCTTTGACAGTATAATAATAGGTTGTATTTGGTGCAAAATCTGTAATTGAATAAATAGTGTCTTTTACAATGATCGGATATCCTGGGAGAGATGTTTCTACCCCATCTAGAAGTTGGGTAATAGTAATGTTGTCTATTAGAAAACCTGGGTCTGACTTTACAGCTCCTTCAAACTTTATTATGCATTTCTCGGTTCCTCCCAAGAAGGGAAGAGTAAACCGTTGTGTCGGCAATTCGTTTGTTATTCCTGCTGTGACAATTTGTGTCAATCTGTTATTGATATAGAGATTTATCTTTGAAGAGACGATTTTGCTTGAAGAACCAATATCAAAACTCAGCTTAAACTCTCCTCCATTCCCCGAAAGGTTCAAAGGAGGGGTTGCAATAAAACCGGTTGCATTGCTTCTACCTATTTTCAGATATTTCAGGTTCTCAATGTTCTTATGTACAAAATAGACATTACTTCCATTCCATTTAGGTAGATATGTAGAAAGTTCGTTATCCATTGTCCCAGTTGAGCTGGTAGTTTGGTTTCTGAAATCTTCTTCTAATAACATTTTTTCCTTTTTTCCTGGAAACACTCGATAAAGATCGACTTCATAGTAAGTTGCATTATTACAATGATTCCACTGACAGGTAAATGAATTGTTTGTAATATCAACCCCTTCTTTTCCTGTGGGTGTTGGGATGAATTTGGGAATTCCGGTAATCTCAAGACTAACGAGCTTGGGCCAACCTAATGTGATATTTGCATTTGTAGCAATTAACCTTAGTTTGGCTTGTTTATAAGGCAAGGTTGTAGTTATTGTGAAGGTCTTTCCAGTACTATTTTTTATGCTATGTTCAAATGTCGCAATTGGATTCCAGTTTATTCCATCAGTAGAGATTTCAAGCCTTGTGGTACAATTGGTAAATGAAAAATAGGTTCTGGTAACCGCTTCGATTTTTATGCTGCTGAAAACATCAAAATCGTAATATTGCTCTGTCTCTGCTGAGGCTTCAATGGTTTTCATCGACCAACAGTCCGATTCTTGTGTCATGTTGTTAAGTGACCAGCCACTGCTGTTACCATTACTTAATTTGGGGACTACTGTATCACTATAGCATACGTTGCTATTTATGAATAATAAGGAGAATAGTGCTACAGTCAAGGCTAAGCTTGGCTTTTGTTTTTTTCTAAGTACCATATCTTCTTAATTATAAGATTAACAAAAATCAAAGATATGGTTAATATATCATTAAAGCAAAAAAATATTTTCAAATTAAGTTTTATCGGACATTTATCTGTTTTTAATAAATATTTATCAGTTATAAATATAAATTATTCAATAATAACTCTTTCAACATCTATTTTCTGATTGAGAAATATTGACGCAGATTCTGAAAACTTAGTTTCTGATTCTGTGGTTAAAAATTTACATGTACTGTTTTTGGTGCAGAGCTTATCCATCTCTGGATGCCGTTTCAGATAATTCCATAAACTCTGTGCCACATATTCTCCCTGAGAAACAATTGTTATATCCTCGGGGAGATATTGCTTAATTTTAGATAAAAGTAATGGATAGTGAGTGCACCCCAGAATAACCGTATCTATCTCAGGGTCTTTGTTTAGCAGGCTATCAATGTGTTTTTTTACAAAATAATCAGCTCCGGGTGAGTTGTATTCATTGTTTTCGACCAAAGGGACCCACATAGGGCATGCTTCTCCACTAACGGTAATCTCTGGATAAAGCTTGTGGATTTCGAGTGGATAAGAGCAGGAGTTGATGGTTCCGGTAGTCGCCAGGATGCCGACATGCCTTGAGTGGGTGATATCTCCGATGCACTCTACGGTTGGACGAATTACTCCCAACACCCTACGGTTTGGATCAATGCTTGGTAAATCATTGATTTGAATGCTTCGCAATGCTTTCGCTGAGGCTGTATTGCAGGCAAGAATTACAAGATGGCACCCCATTTCAAAAAGCTTGGTGACAGCTTGCAGAGTAAATTCATAAACAATTTCAAATGAACGTGTGCCGTAAGGTGTCCGTGCATTATCACCTAAATAGATATAATCGTATTCTGGCATTGAGTTTTTTATCTGATTCAAAATGGTAAGTCCGCCATATCCGGAATCGAAAATCCCTATTGCACCTGCTTTTTTTGATAATTCTTTTTTCATTTAACTGAGGTATATATAATAGAAAAGGATGATAGCATTATCATCCTTTCTTATGTGATATCAATTAATCAATGAACAATTACTTAATTCCCAATTTTGCTTTGATTGCTGGAGTTGCATCAATACTTGTTTTTTCATTAACAAAAGGAATAATTGTTTTGTTGCTTACATCGAAAATGTAAGTAAATCCTTCAGCTTGTCCTACAGCAGTAATAGCATCTTCCAGTTTTTTAAAGATTGGAGCTGTTTTTTCTTCCTGAGCTTTTTGTAGCTGTGCTTGAGCTTCCTGCTCATATTCCTGTCCTCTTTGAGCCATATCCTGCAGTTCCTTTTGTCTTCTCTCAGAGATATTTTGTGGAAGGGTGTCTTTTGCAGCTATAAATTCTGCATATTTCTTATTAAATTCATCTTGCGTTCTTTTAATTTCACTGGCGTATTGTTTCTGTAGAGCTTGTAAGTCTGACTGTGCCTTGATATATTCCGGCATTACAGTTACAATTTCAGAGAATTTCATATGTCCGAACTTAAATGTCTGGGCGAATGCTCCCACAGGGAGTGCGAACAATAGTACTAAAGCAATTTTTTTAAGCATAATTTTATTTTTTATTAATGATTACAATTTAGTTTATATAATGGATGCAAATGTATGAAATTAATTTGAATATCCTAATTTTGTCAGAACTTCATTACTTATGTCTATTTGCGGCGAAGCAAAAATAATACTTGTTGCTGATGCTCTGTCTATTATTGCTGCATATCCTTTTGTTTCGGCTATACTTTTTACGGCATTATAGATTTCATCCTGAATAGGTTTAATAAGGCTTTCGCGCTTCTTGTAAAGTTCTCCTTCCGGACCAAAATATTTGCGCTTCAGCTCGCCAGCGGTTTTTTCTTTTTCTACAATCTCACTTTCTTTCTTTTTCTTTTGTTCTTCAGAAAGGAAAACAGCTTCCGATTGATAGTTTTTGTATAGTGTTTCAGCCTCTTTAGATAAAGTCTCGACTTCACTTTGCCATCTTTTTGAAATTTGGTTCAATTGTTCGTTCGCTCTTTCATAAGCTGGGATATTTTTCAGGATATATTCCATGTCAATCAAAGCAAACCTTTGTGCGCTTGCCGCCAATGAAAAGGCGAATAACAACACTGATAAAAGAATAGACTTTTTCATAACTCTTCGTATTAAGTTTATATTTAGAATTCCTGTCCTAAAATAAAGTGGAACTGACTTCCGCCATATTGTTTAGAACCAAATACCTTATCGAAACCGTAACCCCAGTCAATACCCATCATACCAATCATTGGCAGGAAGATACGTACTCCGACACCAGCTGAACGCTTCAGGTCGAACGGATTATAGTTTTTCAAATCATGCCAAGCATTACCTGCTTCTACAAACCCTAACGCATAAATACTGGTTGAAGATTCAAGCATCAACGGATATCTCAACTCAATGCCTAAACGAGTGTAAGCATAACCTGCATATCCAGTCGGAGTAAGTGAGTTGTTTTCATATCCACGTAATGCAACACTTTCAGTAGCGTAAGATGAATATCCTGTCATACCATCACCTCCCATGTCATATGTCTCAAAAGGCGATTTTTTATATCTGTCATAATGTCCTAAGAAACCAAAATCGGCTCTGGTCATAAGTACCGGGCATTTTGCTCCATCTGTAAGAGCGGTATATGTCTTTGATTTGAAACTCCACTTGTGGTATTCAATCCATTTGTGCATTTTGTTCATGTCATCCTGATTGCTGGTGTTGTATGATTTGTAATTTACACCATCAAATAGAGAATAAGGAGGAGTGAACTGAACTGACAACGAGAAGTCAGATCCACGGCGAGGATAGATAGGGTTGTCAGAAGAGCTTCTAGCCAATGCCAACTTCATGCTTATGTTGTTGCAGTTTCCGTTTGTTACCGGAAAATATCTCCAGTCTTTCAAAATGTATTTCTGATATGAGAGTTCTGCAGAAATGGTGAAGTAATCATCCGGCCATCTCAAACGTTTTCCCCAACCAACCGAAAGTCCGTACATCTGAATTGATTTGTTCGGATCATAGTAATCAGACATGTTGCCATAATTGCCATATCCACCATAACTGCCATATCCACCATAACCACCATAAAGGCTATTATAGTAGTTGTTCATATAAGCTGAGTTATAATAGCGGCTGCTAATGTCGGTCTGCTTTGAATAGAAAGCCGAGACGGAGAATGAATTTGGACGTTTTCCTCCAAACCATGGATCAAAGAACGAGACGCTGTATGATTGATAGTAAGAACCATTGGTTTGACCACTGATTGTCAGAGTCTGACCGTCTCCTTGTGGAAGGATCCCTCTGTAATTTTCTCCAGGATGCAGTAAGTTGGCTAGTGAGAAGTTGGTAAATTTCAGACTCAACTTTCCTATAACTCCGGTTTGTCCCCAACCTGCAGAGAATTCTACCTGGTCGTTTGCCTTAGATTCCAGATTATATGCGATGTCTACACTCCCGTTCATTTCATCAGGCTGGATGTCTGGTTTGATATTTTCAGGATTAAAGTGGCCCATCTGAGCAATCTCACGCATGGATCTTTCAAGGTCGTCTTTGCTGAACAATTGTCCAGGTTTTGTACGAAGTTCACGACGTATAACGTTTTCATACAAACGATCGTTTCCGTTGATCTTTATTTTGTTGATTGTTGCCTGACGGCCTTCATATATCCTCATTTCAAGGTCGATAGAGTCATTGTCGACATTTATTTCAACGGGATCCAGGCGATAGAAAAGATATCCATTATTATAATACAAATTACCAATAGCGTCTTGATCAGAACTAATTCGTTCATTCAATAACTTTTGATTATAAACATCCCCTTTCTTCATTCTTAACAGAAAGTTAAGTTGTTCTGTAGGGTATAATTTGTTGCCTACCCAGCTAATATTACGGAGGTAATATTTATCACCTTCTTCAACTTTGATAAACACATCAACTGTTTTATCATCGAATGGAGATACGCTGTCTGTAACAATGCGTGCGTCTCGATATCCCAGTTCATTGTATTTGTCTATAATAAGCTGTTTATCCTCCTCGAATTTTTCGTTTACGAACTTTTTGGTTCTGAAAAGATTGACTAGTTTCCCCTTTTCATTCGTTTTCTTCATTACGCGCTTCAACTTTTTATCTGAAATAGCGCTGTTTCCTTCTATTGTAATTTTATGAACTTTAACCTTGTCCTTCTTGTCAATATTGACATCTACGATAACTTTATTATCATCTGAGACATCATCTCTTTGCACGATTTCTATATCTGCATTCTTAAACCCTTTTTCGTCAAAGTGCTTCTTGATTAAAATTTTAGCGCGGTCAATCAGGTTTGGAGTAATCTGGCTCCCTTTTACAAGCCCCAGTTTGGCTTCCAAATCTTCTCTGTCTGATTTTTTAATCCCGTTATAATGTATTTCAGAAATACGAGGACGTTGCTTTAAGGCAATATTTAGGTAAACCCTATTATCTACTATCTTAGTGGCAGTAATGCTCACATCTGAAAAAAGACCATGCTTCATGTATCTTCTAATAGCTTGCGTAATTTCGTCACCTGGAACAGATACAACCTGTCCCACTGCCAATCCAGATAAGCCTATTAATAGGTAATCCTCGTGTTCTTTAACTCCGGAAACGGTAATTCCTCCGATTTCATATTTTTTGGGAGAAGCTGAATACACAATTACTGGCTTTGCAGAAGTAACTGAATCGCTCTTTTCTTGTGCGTAGCCTGAGAATGCGTATAAACACAGGCAAATTGATAGTAGTATTCGGGAAATACGATAATGCATTTTATTTATTTTATATTTGTTCACTTGTTTTGCCAAAACGGCGTTCTCTTTTTTGAAATTCATAGATTGCTTTCCGGAACTCTTCCTCCCTGAAATCAGGCCAAAAGGTTTCACAGAAATATAACTCAGAATAGGCAGCCTGCCATAGCAAATAGTTGCTTAAGCGGAGTTCACCTCCTGTGCGGATTAGAAGATCCGGATCGGGCATGAAGTTTGTGGTCAGCCGGGAAGAAATATAATCTTCAGTAATATGATCTATTGATAATTTCCCTTGCTGAACCTCGCGGGCTATCTGTTTAGTCGTTTCAGTAATTTCCCATCTGGAAGAGTAGCTTAATGCTAGCACCAGACACATCCCGGTATTGACAGATGTTCTTTCAATGCATTGAAGCAGGCTGTGTCTTACATTTTCCGGTAACATACCCATGTCACCAATAATTCTGAAGCTGATATTGTTTTTCATAAATATCTCTTCCTCAATTGAATCAAATAGCAATGCCATGATAGCCGCTACCTCATTAGCTGGTCTGTTCCAGTTTTCTGTAGAGAAGGTATATAAAGTAAGATATCTTACTCCTAATTTTGCAGCTTCCTCTGCGATAATATGTACGGTCTGAGCTCCAGCTTGGTGTCCGAAACTTCGTTCGTGTCCACGTTGCTTTGCCCATCTGCCATTACCGTCCATAATGATGGCAATATGTTTGGGAATTCGGGTAATGTCTAATTCTTCGTTATATGGCATAATACCTTAATTGTTACATTTTTTACATTTCGGGAATATATCATAAGTGATAAATAACGTAGTAAATGAGTAACTATCCTTGTTTTTCATACCTGTACTCTTTATTCCGTACGGATCACTCAGAATCAATCCTTCTTTGTTTGTTACATCCAGATTGTCAGAGAGACTTAATCGCATGGTAGTTTCACATCCAATATTAAGTCTTTTGCCAATTTTATATTTAACACCCAGTCCTATAGGGAAGTTAACGGTAAAAACTCCTTTAGCTGGTGCTGGTGCAAAGGTGAATCCCATTCCTCCTAATATATAAGGAGTGAATCTTTTAATGGCTTTGTATTCCTGCCCCATCCCGTATCCCAGAAAATTGTATTCGTATTGAGCTCCTAAATCAAAAATGTTTCGATTGAAGCTCACCTGATTATTCCCTGGGAATTTATTTTTTAAATCGGCTGTATTTCCAGCAATCTTTGCTATTACTAAGTTTGCCTTAATTGCCATGTGCGGATTTAGTATGAATCTTGCCATAGCTCCTGCAGCAAATTGCATGTTTTTAAAAGGAGTTGATGTGTTTGCATCTCCCATATAAAAACTGCCTCCGAACATTCCACCTGCTTCCATCTTATATTCATCTTCTTGCGCCTGAATAAAGTTGGGCAGTGTGAAGGTTAACAGTGCAAATATAATGAGCGTTTTATTAATAAAGGCCATACCTACATGTTTTATAAGTTTGATTATTCTATTAACAAAACGCTGATTTAGTTTATAAATTACATTTGTTTATCATAATTATTGAGTTACGAAGCCCAATGAATTGATTCTTCCTTTCCATATTTCATCATTTGTTTGAGCTGTTTTACTCCATATAACCCAGATAAAATTGTTGTTGTCTACTACATACGAGTAATCTCCTCTTCCAGTAAAAGATACAGGAAAGCAAACTTTCTCTTTTACTTTCGTCCAAACTCGTGCATCTTTTGATTCGTAGAATGTTTTAAAACCATTCTGTCCAGAACCTCCGAATGTATAAAATTGATTATTATAGTATATGATAGAAATGTTATTTGTTTTAGGGCAATAGCCGGCATCTGTTTTCAGAGCAGCCCAATCTTTCCCGTCAAATGAAGACCACGGAGTAGCAATTGTGTCGGCGGAACCTAATGCAGAATTGTCTCCCACCAGAATTGCTCTGTGAATATTTGCATTGGTTTTAAGCGGGTAAGAAGTTGCTGAGATATTAGATTTTGGGAACTCAGCCGGAACGACTTCTCCGTTTTCCCATGTTTGACCATTTGTAGTTACGCAGAATCTGGTTTCGGAACCAACTCCCTTAATTCCGGTAAGGCGTCCGTCAAAGGATACAAGCAATGTTTTTACTTTGTCACTCAGACTGCTAACCAATGACCAGCTAATACCGTTTGTTGATGAATAAACATTTCCTTCAGAAACAAGGTAGAGACTATTGTTAAAAGAGGTCACTGATGAGTAATCTGCTTTGCCGTTAATTCCAGCGATCGCTTGTAGGTTGCTCCAGCTTTTTCCGTCATTCATTGCAGATGAAGTTACTTTTATCTGTGCACTTCCGTCATCATTGAAGACATATATTTTGTTATTCAGGATAAGACTCTTCTGCTTTCCGATGATCCCTGTGCCGGTATAATACGGATTAATACCCCAGTTAAGTGAATCGGGGTCTTGTTTATGCACATTGATAGAAATTTTATAAATTTTCTTTATAGTTGTTCCGTTTGAATTATAAGCGTGAATTGTGAAGCAAACAGGTCTTGTAAAATCAAGTGTGTCGGTTGTGTTCCAGATTGTGTCTTTCCCATTCTTCTGGTATGTAATTCCTCCTGCTGTAGTGAGGTTGATTTTGACTTTTGATATTTTTGAGTTGACTGGTAACGAGTCCGTGTTATATATCAGTGCAGTGTCACCTGTGCCAATCTGATCGATTGAAAATGGATAGTCTTTTCCAACTGCACTTTTTATAGAATCGATTCGGATTGAATCAAATGAAAAACTTTTAATTGTAGGGTCAGTTTCAAAACTGCTCACGCCATCAGATTTTAAACAAGATGTGAATGTTAGTGATGCAACAAATATGCTGACTAATATTGATAAGATATTTATTTTCATTTGGAATTACTTTGTTTATTTACAAGGTGCAAAAATAACAGATTTTTTCTCTCTGCTCTTCTTTCAGGATAAGTTTTATAAATATTTATAGATATAATGTGTTGTTTTTTCGATAAATAATGTATTATATCCCTTCAGAAGTCTCATTTTCGTTAAAATAGTGCCATATTGGAGTGCTGAAATGTTCATCAACAGAATAAACGATTGCATCGATGTGAGGTGCTTTAACTCCTTCATTGAGACTGATGGTTGTCTTCTCAACAAATGCTTCGTCCCACAATTTCTTATTGATGAAAGATTGTAACAGAGTGGCTCCTCCTTCAACAAGAATCGACTGGATGTTGTTTTTGTGAAGTTCAGTAAGGAGTTGGGGTAAAAGCTCATCCGTAAAATCGATTTTTTTGTATGTTGTTATACTACTGTCAGCATGTTCTTTTTCTGTTATTACCCAGGTAGGAAGGTCATTTTGAAGGAGGTGGAAATGGTCTGGTATTTTTAAAGTTCTGTCTATTACCACTCTGAGTGGATTGTTCCCATACCAATGCCTTACATTAAGGGTCGGATTATCTAGTAAAGCTGTCTTGGTACCCACAATAATTGCGTCAGCTTCCGCCCTCCGTTTATGCACCAACATGCTTGTCAACGGGCTTGAAAGTATTGCTGGTTTACCGCCACTTCTTTTCACATCGATAAATCCATCTACCGACTCGGCCCATTTCAGGACAATATATGGGCGCTTGCAGGAGTGAAAAGTAATGAAACGTTTATTTAGCTTGCAGCATTCCTGTTCCAGTATTCCCACTGTGACATTGATCCCTGCATCCCTAAGCTTTTTTATTCCACGCCCAGCCACCTTGGCAAAAGGGTCCTTGCAGCCTATTACCACATTGGGAATTCCTTTCTCAATGATTAAATCAGCGCATGGTGGTGTTTTTCCATAGTGGGAGCAGGGCTCTAAACTTACATAGATGGTCGATTTCTTTAATTGGGATTGATTTCTGACAGAATTAATTGCATTTACCTCAGCGTGGGCCTCTCCGCATTTTCGGTGAAAGCCCTCTCCGATTATTTTTCCATTGTACACAATTACCGCTCCAACCATTGGGTTAGGAGGCGCTCCGGTCATTCCTTGTCTGGCAAGCTGTATACATCGGGAGATATATTTTTCTTCTTCTGTTATCGTTTTGTTTTTATTCATTTATTTTCTATACTTTTGCATGTAAACCATTAGTTATGCATGCAGTTGAATCACATATCAAAAGATCTCTTGCTGGAATCTACTCATTAGCAGAGATTCGGAGCTTCACTAAAATAATTTTCACAGAGGTTTTTCATTTGAAAATGCTTGATATTTATATGGGCAAAGATATTAAATTATCTGCAAATCAACTTAAAGAACTTGAGGAGATTCTTGCTCGCCTTCAAAAACACGAACCTATTCAGTATGTTTTAGGTTTTACTGAGTTTTACGGGTTGCACTTTCATGTTACTCCGTCTGTGCTAATCCCTCGTCCGGAAACGGAAGAGTTGGTGTCTCTTATAATCCAGGAGAATTTAGGATGTTCCTCCCGGATTCTCGATATAGGAAGTGGGAGCGGATGCATTGCTATTTCGCTATCTCATTATCTTCCTTTGGCCGAGGTTCATTCATGGGATGTCTCTTCTGAAGCATTACAAATAGCCATGAAAAATAATGCGAGGCTGGAAACCTCGGTACTCTTTCAACAAATAAATGTGCTTGAATATCAGCCTAAAGATGAGAAATTTGATGTGATTGTAAGCAATCCTCCATATGTTACGGTCTCTGAAAAAGAAGAAATGGAAGCAAATGTTCTTGAGTGGGAACCTCATCTGGCTCTTTTTGTACCTGATGAAGATCCGCTTCTTTTTTATCGCAGGATTGCAGAAAAGGGATTGCAAATGTTGACAGATGATGGGAAACTTTATTTTGAGATAAATCAGGCGTTTGGTAAGGAAACGACCCATTTATTAGAGTCGATAGGATATAGGGAGGTGAATATTATTAAAGATCTGTCGGGTAAGGATAGAATTGTTAAAGCAATACGATGAATGAATTGACCGAAAAAGAAGCCCTGAATAAGGCTGCAGCTTATTGTACGGCATCAGAACGTTGCTGCTCTGAAGTTACCTCCAAGCTTGTTCAGTGGGGAGTAGATGTTAAAACACAAGAGAAAATCCTTAAACGCTTATTGGATGAAAGGTTTATAGATGAAGAGCGTTATTGTCGTTTCTTTGTAAACGATAAATTCCGGTTTAATAAATGGGGGCGCATGAAAATCTCCCAGGCACTTTACATGAAAAAGATTCCTTCTTCTGTTTTCTCCAGATATCTGGAAGAGATTGAAGAACGCGATTATATGAATGTACTTCGGTCTTTGCTAAGCTCGAAAAGAAAATCCATTCGTGATAACGATGATTATCAGCTTAACATGAAACTTATCAGGTTTGCTTTGAGTCGCGGCTTTGAGATGAATATAATAAGAAAATGTCTTCAGTTGTCAGATGAATATGATTTACTTGATTGATTCTTTTTTTAATCTCTTGTTTCCCAAATCCTGTGTTGTTTGCAGTGGGGCTTTGGCAAAAGGAGAGGAGGGTGTCTGCATTATTTGCAACTCTCGTATGCCTCGGACGAATTACCATCTTCAGTCCGATAATGAAGTTGAGCAACGCTTTTGGGGAAAGGCTGAAGTTGAACGGGCTACCTCTTTTTTCTTTTATAACAAAGGAAGTGATTACAATCGTATTCTTCATCACCTGAAATATTTAGGGGATAAAGGATTGGGTGAAGTGATGGGGCGTTGCATGGGGAAAGAGCTTCTTGCTTCAGGCTTCTTTCAGGGAATTGATTTGATTGTTCCTGTGCCTCTTCATCCAAAGAAAAAGAGGAAACGGGGCTATAATCAAAGTGAGTGGATTGCTCAGGGGCTTTCACGGGCTACAGGCATTCCTGTAAAATCCGATCTGCTGACCAGGATTGACGATGGTAGTTCGCAGACAAGAAAGAGTGTGTTCGAACGTTGGGAAAATGTGCGCAATGCTTTTCATGTAAACCCGAATGTCGAGATAAAAGGGAAGCACTTGCTTTTAATAGATGATGTACTCACTACCGGAGCTACTCTTGTTTCATGTGCAGTGATCCTCACCGAACAGGCAGATGCAAAGGTCAGTGTTGCCACTCTTGCCGTGGCTTGATCAATTCTCGCTATACAGTTTGGTTCAGTTCAGGTTTGTACAGTTGTTATTCATTAAATGAATATCAGAATTAGACAAATAGATAGGCTGATATTCCGTTTTTTATTTTTTGGGTAGTGAATTGATTCAAGAACATTAATAAATGAAAAAATATCCGCGTTGTTTATATCACATTCAACGAGTTTCAGTACCTTTGCGAAAATAATTATAGTTTATTAAGTCATGAATACTTTAGAGAAATTATTTGCAGAAAGACTGCTAAAGATTAAGGCCATTAAGCTGCAGCCGGCAAATCCTTTTACCTGGGCTTCAGGATGGAAATCTCCTTTTTATTGCGATAATCGCAAAACTCTTTCTTATCCATCTCTTCGCAATTTTGTTAAAATTGAGATTTGTCGTTTGGTGTTGGAAAGATTTGGTCAGGTAGACGCTATAGCAGGTGTTGCAACAGGAGCTATTCCTCAAGGAGCATTGGTTGCAGAAGAATTGAATCTGCCATTCGTTTATGTTCGTTCTACACCGAAAGATCACGGTTTAGAGAACCTGATTGAAGGAGAACTTCGTCCGGGCATGAAAGTGGTAGTGGTTGAAGACCTTATCTCAACAGGTGGTAGTAGCCTGAAAGCAGTGGAAGCTATCCGTCGTGATGGATGTGAAGTGATTGGTATGGTGGCAGCATTTACTTACGGATTTGATGTTGCAGTGAAAGCATTCAAAGAAGCCAAAGTGGAATTGGTTACTTTAACCAATTATGAAGCTGTGCTTGACGTTGCTCTTCGCACCGGCTATATTGCAGAAGATGATATTTCTACATTGCAGGACTGGAGGAAAGACCCGGCACACTGGAACCCTGAAAAATAACAAATTTACAATAGTATGACTCAATTTGAAAGCAGTATAAAGGTTATTCCTTATGCTCAGGGACGTGTATATAGTAAACTTTCCGATTTAAAGAATTTGGAAGGAGTGAAAGATCGGTTGCCGGCAGATAAAATCAAGGATATCAGTTTTGATTCCGATAGTTTAAGTTTCAATGTAGCACCCGCAGGGCAGGTAACACTTCGTATTTGCGAACGTGAACCTGAAAAATGTATAAAGTTTGAGACAACTAACTCTCCTCTGCCGTTTAACTTATGGATACAAATTGTTCCTACTGCAACAGATGAGTGTAAAGTAAGACTAACCATCAAAGCGGATGTAAATCCATTTATTAAAGGGATGATACAAAAACCGCTGAAGGACGGTTTAGAAAAGATGGTAGAAATGCTGTCTCAAATTTCTTATTAATAAGAAAATAAAATCAAAAATTATGGCGCAGAAACTTTGGGAGAAGAGTGTACAAGTAAACAAGGACATTGAGAAATTTACAGTTGGTCGTGATCGCGAGATGGATATATATCTTGCAAAACATGACGTAATCGGCTCGATGGCACACATTACTATGCTTCAAACCATCGGTCTGCTTACTACTGACGAGCTTCATCTTCTTCTTGAGGAACTGAAGAATATCTATTTCACTGCCGAAAACGGTACGTTTGTAATCGAAGAAGGTGTGGAGGATGTTCATTCTCAAGTTGAATTGATGTTGACTCGCAAATTGGGAGATGTCGGAAAGAAGATACATAGTGGTCGCTCAAGGAATGATCAGGTGTTATTGGATTTAAAACTCTTCACTCGAACTCAGATACACGAGATTGCTGAAATGGTGGAACAGCTGTTCCAGGTTTTAATTTCCCAGAGCGAACGATACAAAGAGGTGCTGATGCCTGGTTATACCCATCTTCAGATTGCTATGCCCTCCTCATTTGGACTGTGGTTTGGTGCTTACGCAGAAAGTCTGGTGGATGATATGATGTTTCTTCAAGCGGCATTTAGAATGTGCAACCGCAATCCGTTAGGTTCTGCTGCTGGTTATGGCTCATCATTCCCGTTAAACCGTACCATGACAACCAAATTGCTGGGATTCGAATCCATGAATTACAATGTGGTTTATGCACAGATGGGGCGTGGAAAGATGGAAAGAAATGTGGCTTTTGCTCTGGCAAGCATTGCGGGTACAATCTCTAAACTGGCCTTCGATGCCTGTATGTTCAACAGTCAGAACTTTAACTTTGTGAAACTGCCTGATGAATGTACTACTGGTTCCAGTATCATGCCGCACAAAAAGAATCCCGACGTATTTGAACTTACCCGGGCCAAATGCAATAAAATTCAGTCACTGCCGCAACAAATTATGATGATTGCGAATAATCTGCCCTCAGGATATTTCAGAGATTTGCAGATTATAAAAGAAATCTTTATTCCTGCCTTTCAGGAACTGAAAGATTGTCTGCAGATGACCACATACATTATGAATGAAATAAAAGTCAACGAGCATATACTCGATGATGATAAATATTTGCTTATCTTTAGCGTGGAAGAAGTTAATCGTCTTGCAGCTGAAGGAATTCCATTCCGGGATGCATATAAAAAGGTGGGCTTCGATATTGAAGCGGGTAAATTTACTCACGAAAAGAGAGTGAATCACACTCACGAAGGAAGTATTGGCAACCTTTGCAATGATGAAATTTCTTTGTTAATGCAGAAAGTGGTTGACGAATTTAATTTCTGCAAGATCACTCAGGCGGAAAACGCACTTTTAGGAAGATAATTCTGAAATCTTAAAATATAATATTATGGGATACGAACCTGCAACAGATCGCTATTCCGGCAAGATGCAATACAAATATTGCGGAAACAGCGGATTGTTACTTCCCCGTATTTCTTTGGGGTTGTGGCATAATTTCGGTGATGTTGACGATTTTGGTGTAGCTACCGATATGCTTAGATATGCATTTGATCATGGGGTAACCCATTTTGATCTGGCAAATAATTACGGACCGTCTCCCGGTTCTGCCGAGATTAATTTCGGAAGGATCTTCCGGAATAATTTTGATGCGTATCGTGATGAAATCATTGTTTCTTCCAAGGCGGGTCATGAAATGTGGCCAGGCCCCTATGGCGACAGAAGTTCTCGGAAAAATCTGATGGCAAGCATTGACCAGAGCCTTCGCAGGACTGGGCTTGATTACTTTGATATATTTTACTCTCATCGATACGACGGAATAACTCCGGTTGAGGAAACCATTCAGGCTCTGATTGATATAGTAAAGCAGGGGAAAGCTCTTTATGCGGGGATATCCAAGTATCCTCCAGAAAAAGCCAGGATTGCTTATCAGATGCTAAAAGAAAACGGTGTTCCATGTCTGATTAACCAATCCAGATATAGCATGTTCGATCGCGAAATTGAGAATGGTACCCTCTCCTTAGCAGCCGAATTTGGAGTTGGATTTATTGCTTTCTCGCCTCTGGCACAGGGATTGCTGACAAATAAATATCTGCATGGCATTCCAGAAGATTCCCGTGCGGCAAAGGTGACCGGTTTCCTGAAAAGAGATCAGGTCACGGAAGATAAAATAGCAGTGGCTCTGCAGTTGAATGAGATTGCAGAAAGCAGGGGGCAGACTTTAGCTCAGATGGCTCTGGCATGGGTACTGAAAGATGAAAGAGTTACCTCGGTTATTGTAGGTGCAAGTTCTGTAAAGCAATTGGCAGATAACCTTCAAGCAGTAGAGAATCTGTCGTTTACACCTGAAGAGATTATCCGGATTGAATCCTTAATTTCTCCATTTTAATTGTTAAGTTGTTATGCGAAAAGCATTTGTCTTGCTAACATTGTTGTTTGTTACCATCTCATGTGGCGACTCTTTTCATTCCAGTATTCCGAATGTAGGGAATTTTGTTTTTGAGGTGGATATGTTGCAGGCAAAGTATCAACCATTAAGAATTTCAGGGCAGTTTGTTTTGGAGACGAAAAACAAATTTAACTTGCCGCTAGGATATGGGGGGATTATTATCGGGAACTCCTACTTTAATGGGTATTGTGCTTTTGATGCTGCATGTCCGGTAGAAGCAAGTCGGGATATTGTAGTTAAAATATCTGCTGATGGGTTAGGAAAGGCTGTTTGCCCTAAGTGTAAAACGGAATATGACTTGAATAATAATGGGGCTCCTAATGGGGTAGGGACTGAATATCTGAAAAAATATTACGTAAATATTTCAGGTCAGGATAAGCTTTATATCTCCAATTAAAGAAAATGTTGAAAAAGTACATGATTTATTTGGCAGGAATAGTAAAACCACTTATCTTTGCACCCGTAAAAACGCGAAAGTAGCTCAGTTGGTAGAGCATAACCTTGCCAAGGTTAGGGTCGCGGGTTCGAATCCCGTCTTTCGCTCTCTCTACCGAGATGCCCGGATGGTGGAATGGTAGACACGAAGGACTTAAAATCCTTTGGCTATTGCAGCTGTGCGGGTTCAAGTCCCGCTTCGGGTACAAAGGTGCATCCTTAAAAGCTTCGTAAATGAATAATTTACGGAGCTTTTTTAATTTTATCCCCCAATTCTTCTTAACTACTTCTTTTTTATATTTTCAATGGAAATACTGTCTGAGTTAAACTGAGAGTTAAACCAAGAGTTAAACCAAAAGACTCATGAGTGTTACAGTTAATGTACTATGTTACAAGTCTAAAACTCTTTCAAATGGTGAAAATCCATTAATGATTCGTGTGTGTAAGGATGGTACTAAGAAGTACAAAAGTTTGGGAATTTCTATAAACCCTGTCTATTGGGATTTTGAGAAGAGTAAGCCTAAAAACAATTGTCCTAACAAGGAGCTTATTAACAAGATTATAGCAAATAAGAGTAAGGAGTTCTCAGAACAAATTGTTAAACTAAAATCTGAAGATAAAGACTTCACTTCCAGTAAACTAGTAGAAGATGTTCAGGGAAAAGTTAAATCTAGAACAGTGAATAGCTTATTTTTAGAGCAAATTCAGAGGCTTAGAGAGGAGGGTAGACTTGGATATATGCTTTCCACCCAGCAGGTTTACAATTCTCTAATAAGGTTTAATAAACACCTGAACATCTATTTCTCAGACATCGATGTTATATGGTTAAAAAGATATGAAACTTGGTTAAGGAGTGAACAGCTGGCAGAAAATACGATTGGAATAAGGTTTAGAACCTTAAGGACAATTTACAATCTAGCAATTGAGGTAAATATTGTAAAGGCAGAATACTATCCTTTTAAATCATTTAAAGTTTCTAAACTACACCAAGCTACAGCAAAAAGAGCGATTAATAAAGATGAGATATTTAAAGTTATCAATTATAATGTAGCTTCATGCTGTTTTTATAAACGCATGGCAGTAGATCTATTTACCTTCTCATATCTGATGGGAGGGATTAACTTTGTTGATATAGCTTTCCTTACTAAAGATAATCTTAATGATAGTAGACTGGTTTATGTGAGAAGAAAGACCAAAAAGTTGATTAAGCTTCCTTTGCAAGAAAAGGCAATTCATATAATTCAGAATTATCATAGTGAAAATAGGAAATATTTGTTTCCAATACTGTTTGATTCTCATAAAACAGACATGCAGAAAAGATATAGAGTGCATGATGTAATTGCAGATATAAATAGACATTTAAAGGATATAGGAAAGGAATTAGGAATTCCCATTGACCTTACTACCTATGTTGCAAGACATTCATTTGCCACAGTACTTAAACGATCTGGAGTTTCAACTTCAATCATTAGTGAATCGTTGGGGCATAGTTCTGAGAAAGTAACGCAGATTTACTTGGATAGCTTTGACAACTCACAAATGAAAGATGCAATGAGAAATTTGCTTTAAGCGCTGATTAATCCTTCTCCTTATAAAGGAGTGGGATTAATTTCTTACTTTTGCGATAAACTTCAAAAAACTGTAACCATGACAAATCATTTATTTCTGGAATACTTTAACACCCCTATTAAAGAACAAGAAGGCATAGTTCCTATTGATTGGAAAATGCTTTCAGATATGGAGATGCACTTTGAAGCTAACTTCATAAATGAATACCCACAAGATAGCAGAAAAACAATTTTAGATAAGATTGAGTACATAAGAATATACTGTAGAAAATTTCCATTCTTTGATGAAGAATACCAGCCATTACAAGCTCCCTTTAAATATTATTACACTAGAGATTCTCAATTAAAAGAATTGCCTTTTACAGAAGATGAATTTAATAATTTCTCATTGATTCAGGAAGCCATATCCAAGTTAGGTTTACAACCTCAACCAACATTTGAATTTATAGCATTTTTATTTCGCATAATTAAGTCTTGGAGTGAGAAGCAGATTACAACTTGTGGTGCAAAGGTAAATACTATCCTATCTTTACTCAAAGAAGACCCTGAAGTCAAATTATCAATGAATATAAAGGTTAATAGTAAGAATATTGAGTTTAATAATTCTGCCTTTATTCAATCCTTGCTAGAGTTCTATATGTCCAACAATTTAATATCCCAAGGCCTTCTTGAACGGGACCCCAAAAGGATTAGAGAAAGAACTATCCAATATTTGTTAGTAAAAACGTTGCTAGATAATCTTCCTACTAAGATAGATAAACCAGCAGAAGTAAAGTTTATCCAAGCTGAAAGAGATTTTGCTTTATGTACATTATACCTCTGCAAATTACTCCTTGGTGACCCTACAATTGTTTGTACGAACAATAACAATGTTACATTCGATAAACTAATGAGAGATTTCGTGGACTTTAAAATTACATTTCAAGATGGTTTAATGTTTTGATTTACAGTAGAGTAAAAAGTAGAGAACAAAAGTTACTCTAGCCATTTTCTTGTTTTCATTCTACCTTTGCAACGTAATCAGAAACGATAAGGCGCCAAGTTGATGATTGTACAATTCGATTTTTTAATATTAAAGAATTATAAATCATGGGAAAGAATAAGAAAAAAAGAAAGAACCAAGAAAGTGCAAGTGTAGCTATGAATATCGTGAAAGAACAGGAAAGAGTAGTAAAGAATGAAGAGAGTACGTTGGATAATGTTGAAGAGAAGAATGTAAGTGAAAAGGAAATTGATGAACAACAAAATACAGCAGATAACTCTAATGTTGAACTGGATAAGCCTGATACATTTAATGAGAATATAGGCAAAGAGTTTCTGAGATTTAATGTAGTAGATGACGAAACTGGCGAAAGGACAGAACAAAAGAAAAAGATTGCCTTTGTGAAAAACAATAGACCAATTAATATTAAGAAAGTAGATGGCTTCATTGCAATAATCGCCAGTGGAAAATATGAAAAGGCATATCCTATCATAGTCGTTAATGCTAAGAAGCTTATTGAAGCTGGCTATGAAGTTGTAAGCATTAATGGTAATATATTGACAGAAGAAGAGGCTGAAAACTACTTTGTAATCCTTGATGGGCAGCACAGGTCTGTAGCATTTGCTAAACTATTTGCAACAGGGGAATATGATGGAGTAATCCCTAATGTTCACGTTAGAGATATTGAGAATGTTGGTGAATATCTGGTAGATATAAATAATGTTGGCAGCAGCTGGGATAAAAAAGAAAAATTGATTGTAACATCTTTAACCGCAAAAGAACAACTATTCAAAAGTGTAGCAAATTTATTAAATGAGGGCTTTAACCCGTCTACCACAATATTGATTTACACAAGTAAGAATCTACCTCAGAAGCAGATTGATAATGCATTAAAGGGGAGTGAAGTAACTTTTCCTAAAGGTACTAAAATAGATATTGAAAGAGGAGATAAGTTTGTAAATTTATGTAAAGCTGCTAATATGGATGTTTCCTTTATTACTAAACGTTACTTCATAAAAGGTTTTAATAGCTTTGCTAGCTCAACAACAGAAAAGAGGGCTTTTAATGCATTAGACAAATTAAAATGTTTAAATCTTGATAACAGTAAGTTGAAATCAATCAAAGATGAGTTGGATTTTGTAGAAATGCTTAAAGAAGCATCTAAAAAATGATTTTAAATCAAAGGGAAAGCCAATGTGACAGGTTGGCTTTTCTACTCAAATTTTTAGGGTTTGCCATTTAAGCCTTATATAATACCTAGAAAACCTAAGTTTTATGACTTCAACCGCTTGTCCTAAAACTTGAGCTACTGGTAGTACTTGTAAACGATCAAATTTAATGAAATAAGGAAAATTGACCCTATACTGGTTGAAGCTTATGAGGTACTTGGAAAAAAAGCTATTGAGGAGGCGAATTATTCGGAGAAGCAAATGAAGGAGGTTCTTATTCTTAAGCAAATGAAATGCAATTCTACTGTTCAATTAATCAAAAACAGTTTTAGAACAGGATATAAATACAAGTGTTCAGATATTGTGTTTGAATTCAACAGAATCTTTGAAATACTGAAAATTCACCCTAATAAACCTATCCGTGGTGAAACTATAAGAGATTATTTTGATGCAGACCCTTGCAAAATTGGAAAAAAGAGAGAACGTGGTTATTTACTGAATGCTCCATTACTATAAATACGGTAGGACAAATCTATATAATGGTTAGCTGTTTTAAACCCAAATTAGAGTTTGTCCTACCCTACAATTCATCTATTACAAAACTTTTTCCTTATTTTTTAAGGATGAGGTTTTAACATTTGTTCACTTACCTAAATCTTTGTACCTTTGGGTAAAACCTACAAAGATACTTCTTTACAGATTCCCAAAGTACATAAAATTTCCCTTCTATTTTTTTCTTACTTAATCCCACTAAAGATGCAGGAATACACTTACGAACAAATCAGAGAAAAAGCCCTCAAACAGGGAGCAAAAGATAACAAAGTTCATATTGGATTATGAGCAAGTCTTAACAATTATATGAAAACAAGAAGACAGATAAATGGCAAGGTTTTGACAATTTACCTAAAATTACAAGACCTTGCTTATTAATCAAGCAAAAGATGGAAATTAGAACCAAATAAGATTAGATTTTGCAGATGTGCTTATTTACCTCTTGGGACGTGTGCTTATTCACCTTTCGAGTGCGTGTTTATTCACCTCCTGTCTACATTCCTTATACTACATTCCATTAAGACCATTGAAAGATTCTGGCGAACTTTCAAAAGTAACCCATTAATAACAATACAATTAAACAACTACATGTGGCTATATAATGAGAAATTATACAACAAGCTCAGAGAGCTTAGGAAAATCAACAGATTATCTTCTTCTAAAATGAGATTCTTACTAAATACCAACAAAATTATCTTAATTAAACATACTGAGCGTTTGCCTTATGAGTTACGAAAGACTACCATTTAAAAGTTACACTGTAATGAGTAATAATTTGATTCAGGAATTAAGATGTGCAGATGTTTACAGAACATACGTTTTACTACTAACTGCTGATAAAACCGCCTTAAATACAGACACCACTTTAGATCAATTAGCTTATTTTGTTGGAGAAAAAGTTACTAACTATAAAGGAGGTAGCAATTCGGAGTCGTTTAATGATAAATTGAAAGCGACAGGAGAAGTCAAGATCAATAAGATCGACAGTGGTCGTAAAGACAGAAGCAGGAATGAATACATCTTCAATCCTGTAAAAGAACAACATTACAGACGAATTGATAGAGCCTTCTATGATGAATATAACACTTTAGATTTAAAGCTAAGGGGATTTTTGCTAAAACTATTCAGTGCAGCGGAGCCTCATAGTTGCATCATTAAACTGTCAATGAGAAAACTGGAAGAATTAATCCACATGAATCACAATACTATATCCTCTTATATTAAACAGCTAAAAGAATTAGATTTGCTCGATGAATTTGGCGATTGGAAGATACTAAAAGTGGAAAGCTTCATAATTGACTTGCCAAAGGATAAGTTTGTAGAAGAAACTATGGCTGGCTTCGATAATATGATAGCAAATAATGAAAGCAAGGGGGGGCCTATTTCCAGAGAATGCATGATTTATAAGAAGTACAAAAAGAAGAATTTTGAGGGAATTGGAAATATGCATGCCTTTATGAAATCACTGCTATCAGGATTCGTTGGGAAGAAGCAGAAAAAGAAGGAAAAAGAACCTATTACTATTATACTGTAATAATTCAAAACTCCAGATCAGCAAAAAGGTCTGGAGCTTTTTCTATACTCATATAAGTTTACTACATTACAAGAATTAGGATTGTTTAGTAGTTCTAATAAATGACATTATCATTAGTAGCCAGTCAGTTTTACATTGCGATTGATATCTTTATCAGCATTGTAGAATACCCTATCAGCATTGATAAATTCAACATTCCTTTCAACACAGATCTTACGTAGTTCTTTTAAATAAGCTAGATACAATTCCTTCTGTTCCTCTATCTTCTTTGAGCTAGTAAGTTTTGTAAAGCTATCAATTCCTAAAATTCTACATACCCTCTGGTCAATGATCTGATAAATATTAGGATTCTTGAAACGGAGAATTGTAGAGGCCATAGCTAACCGAATGCCGTCCGTTCTAAGTAACCCATCCAAAATCTCCAATGTCAAATTCTCATTCAGTTCTGAATCTGTAGGTTTGACCTGGTTAATTTTATCCAGAGTTTCTTCGTCAATGTGGAAATATCTGTTCAGCTTCCATAATGCAATTCTGTTTATCTGAAATTCATCAAAGTCCTCAGAATACTCATCTAGCTGCTTGGTTAAATTTACTTGATAATCATACTTATAATATTCCTCTTTTAACTCAAAGCCTTCATCAGACACAGTTTTTATACTCTCCATATTCTATCAGTTTATATTAGCTGCAAGTTAAGAAGAAAATTCTGATAATGAACTCTACAAATAAGATATCCTACTATTTGTTTACATTAGAATGCCTCAAACGCCACTATAGTACATATAAAGCCCCCTCCTACGTTTAAAAGGAAAAATCAATTATATGAGTGAGGGAGTACCGCACCCCCAAGAAGAACATTATTTCCAGAACAAAAAACTATCCTCCAAACTTCCTGAAGGTTTTAGTAAGGCTAAATACTATTCGCAGTTTCCTTATAAATGCAGCAATTTATTCACTGCTAAAATGGTTTTAGTCAATCCAATTCAATCAGTAAATCAATTTAAAATTATTCATCATGGAAGCATTACAGATTATCGCCAACAATGGCACAGTTAGGAGAGCAAGTAGTTTTAATGAGTACGCAGAAGATGCACAGATTATCACAGATGAACCCATTATAAGGAAAGCTAATCATTTCATAGAGGCAAATACACAAGAAGTAACATTACAGCACCTTGTAAAAGACTGCATTATTCCTGTGTTTAGCAAGGACAACGAATTAACAATCTCTCATCCACAATTTATAGAAACGGTCTATGACGCAGCACAGAGTTTCTTTAGTAGGGAGAGAATTGAGCAACCAGAGATCAGGACTTCACATGTGGTAAAAGGTCGCATTCCACAAGCAATTCACAAACCTGCTAACCAATTATTAGAATCTGATAAGACTATATACTATGAACGAGCAGCTTTTAGCATTGATATTCCAACCGTTTATGAGACAGTTGAAGGAAATAGGCTAAACTTATCAGTTACGGGAGTACGAGCCTTCAATAGAGAGTCTCTTTTTAGTAAGAAGTCAGCAGAACGTTTTTCTGTTGCTATTGGTTTCAAGAATCAGGTTTGTTGCAATATGTGTGTCAGTACGGACGGATTGAAGAACGATATAAGAGTTACAAGCAGCAGAGATTTATACCAAGCTATTTTGGAACTGTTTAATCAGTACAATCCTGCTAAACATATCCACTTAATGCAATCATTAGGAGATTCTCATTTATCAGAACATCAATTCTGCCAGATTTTAGGAAAGATGAGATTATATCAGTGCTTGCCACAAGGTTACCAGAAACGATTACCTAGAATGTTGCTTACTGATTCACAGATAAACAATGTAGCTAGGTCTTATATCAGTGATGAGAACTTTGGTTCATTAGGGAATGATCTGAATATGTGGAAATTCTACAATCTTTTAACAGGAAGCAATAAGAGTTCATATATAGATTCATTCTTAGACCGTTCTTTGAATGCTACAGAAATTGCACAAGGAATTAATAACGCGCTGCACGGAGATGAACAGTTTAAATGGTTCATTGATTGATTGGTTGGGAGAAGGGTGTCTGTTTAGGCATCCTTCTTCTTTTAAAAGGATATTCACTTCTACTACTAGTGAATATTACACTGATTATTAGCAGATTATATTTCGTCTCCTAATAAACACATTCACTTTCACTTATAAACTTATAATACAGAACATTATGTCACTAAAATATTCAATCACAACAGCCGATTATATAGAATGGGATGAAATGACAAACTTAGTCAGGAAATTGGCTAGAGATGGAGAGTACAAGATGTCTCTTCTTATATCAATTGGCTCTTTCTGGGGATTACGAATTTCAGATATTTTGCTCCTTAGGTGGAATCAGATTCTTAATGTAGAGGAATTTACCATACAGGAAAAGAAAACAGGTAAATCCAGAACTATTAGGATTAATCAGCAATTACAGAAACATATTGCAGATTGCTACGAGCATATCAATCCGATTGGAATTAATGCACCAATCCTTGTAAGTCAGAAAGGTACAGTTTACTCCGTACAGAGAATCAACATCCTTTTAAAAGAGACGAAGAAGAAGTACAAGTTAAAGGTGAAGAATTTCTCTTGCCATTCCCTAAGAAAGACATTTGGCAGACAGGTTTATAATTTGAATGCGGAGAATGGAGAATTAGCCCTTATAAAGCTGATGGAGCTATTCAATCATTCTTCTGTTGCCATTACAAAGAGATACTTGGGATTAAGGCAAGAGGAAATTATGGAAACATACGATTGTCTTAGCTTCTAGAGCTAAATCATTGAACACATTTATAAATGAATAATAAGAAGGATATCTAATGAGACTCCTTCTTATTTAATCAGGTCGTAAATGATAGTAAATCGCTTCAATTAATAAATTTACGCATTAAAGCAGTTTATTACCAAGAACTTACAAGTTCAGGAATTCGAGTTATAACTTCTTTACCAAATAAAGCCTCAGTTAACAAGCCCATGTGTAAAAGGTCAATAATGCGGCATAAATATGATTTGCCCTTTTCCCACCATGTAAAATAATCATCTATGATTAAATAATGATCTATATGAATGCCTAAGGAAGATCTGATTTCCCATAATTCCCAACCATCAAGTTGAGTTTCATATACTCCATCTGCGACTCTACTGCCAAATGTAGTCGTGTAATAATACTCCTTAATTTCCCAAATAGCTTTAGGATTTATAATGGAAGGATAAGCCCCATCAAGCCTTCGAGAAAGAGTCCTTATAGGACCGTTACAATTTCGAATTGAAGTAAGACTACGAGGGTCATAATCACAAACTCTTTCTTCTGAACTTTTTAATTTTAAAGAAGACTCAACTAGCATATTTACTATTCCTGTCAAAAATGCAAAATCGTTCTTATCCCCAGTTTGCTTATTCATTGGCAGAGGACATGAAGGATTCAATTCCCTTTTTAATTCGTCGAAAAGACTTTTAGCTTCTTCTTTCTCCATTAACTTTGATTTAACAAATTGCAAAGCACCACTTCTATATTGCAAATAAGCAATAATCTCATTGCCCAACTGAGTCCACTTATCATCATTAATCAGACCTGAACAGTCTAAGCCTTCTTGAGCGTAAACTCTTTTAACATCATCAATAGTCGGTACTATTCCTTGTGGATCAGGATTCTTTTTACTTTTAGTTTCAACATACCCTAATTTCTGATTCAGTAATCTTATATTAGCCCAGAAATCTAAAGGTTTACCTAAAAACGATTCATTTGCTCTCATTTATTCTATTTTGAAGTTCCTTTACAAAATCGACCATATCACAATTTAGAGCATGGCATATACTTCTTAATTCGATTATGTCTATTCTTCTTTCTCCATTTTCAATTTTGCTAATATATGACTGAGGTACATTCATTCTCTTAGCAAGCTCTAGTTGAGTAAAGCCAGCATTTAATCTTAAACTGTACAAAAGTTGAAGCAAAAGATTATATTCCTTAGTATGCGTCGATTTATTCATTGTTCAAATGTAATTACTAAATTACAATATCCCATTTTGGGATATCTGAATAGAATCATTATCTTTGCACTAAAAATAGAAAAATGGATACTCCCAGATATATACCTCCAAAAAATCAACTTTTAAAGTGGGTAGGAAATAAGCAAAAATTTGCACTTGAGATAACAAAATATTTCCCTCCTAATTTTGATACGTTTTATGAACCATTTCTAGGAAGTGGGGCAATTATAGCAACTGTAGCGCCTAAAAAAGGAGTTGGTTCTGATGTTTTTACTCCTTTAATGGATATATGGGAAAAGCTATCATATGCTCCCAATGAACTTATTAATTGGTACAAGGAGAGGCGTGATTTAATCACAGAAGAAAACAAAGTAGATATATATGCACAAATAAGAGACTCATATAACAAGAACCCTAATGGGGCAGATTTTCTTTTTCTTTCAAGAGCCTGTTATGGAGGGATTATAAGATTTAGAAAATCAGATGGTTACATGTCTACCCCTTGTGGAGCACACAAGCCAATTCCTGTCGCAAACTTCGAGAGAAGAGTTAATGAATGGCGTGAAAGGTTAAAGAATGTTTCATTCAAATCGATGGATTATAGAGAGGCTTTTTCTTTAGCCCAAAAAGGGGACTTTATTTACTGTGATCCACCTTATTCACATAGTCAAAGCATATTATATGGAGCACAGGAATTTAAATTGGAAGAACTCTTTGAAGAAATAGAACACGCAAAATCTAAAGGAGTGAAAGTTGCATTAAGCATTGATGGAAAGAAGAAATCAGGAGCTAAAACATGCGATTTACCAATTCCTCCAGATTTATTTGAAAAAGAAATATTCATCAACTGTGGGAGTTCCATGCTAAAAAGGTTTCAAATAGAAGGAAGTACTTTGCAAAACGAGAATGTTTCAGACAGACTTCTCCTAACTTATTAAAGTAAATTTGGGAGAAAAATATTAGAGCTTCACATCAAAATATGTGAGGCTTTTTATTTGTTAACTAACCTTCTTAGAGTACGTCTATCAATATTGCATTTCAACTGCCTTTACACACAAGGGTATTTATCCCAGCTTTCTTCTAAAAACTAGTCCTCATTACATCGGCAAACTTGCTTTAGAACAAACCATTTAAAGCATAGAATTATGAGTAACATTTATAAGGTCAGCGAGGTTAAGATAATCTACCATCCCAAAGTGAAAGCATCAGAACGTTTAAGAGTTTACAGCTCCGCAGACGTTTACAAGCTACTAATTGACAACTTCTATGACAAAGACACCATAGAACACAAGGAGTCATTCAAAGTCGTACTACTAAATCAAGCCAACAAGGTTCTTGGAGTGACAAGCATTTCAGAAGGAGGAATATCTGAGACAACAACAGACATACGAATTATATTACAAGCCGCTATTCTATCTAATGCGTCCGGAATTATTCTTTCTCATAACCATCCATCAGGAAATATTCAACCAAGTGGAGATGACAACCGTTTAACCCAGAGGGTTAAAGAAGCTGCCAATATTATGAAAATAAGCTTACTAGATCATCTAATTATAAGCAATGAGGCTTACTACAGCTTTACTGATGAAGGACTGATTTGATAAATTTTCACTTTTCCTTTTCTAAACAAACGCTTTTCTCTATATTTGTACCAATTCCGAAAGCGGAAGTACATTTTTAGAGAATACGAAGCGTTTAACATATTATCCTTGTTCAGAAAATCGCCAAATTTTAGAACAATCCAAGGATAGTAGGGACAAACGTTCACGTTCATTGCGCATACCCTTTTCTTAAGGATATACAATATGGGCGTGGGCTGTTTCTATTGTTTGGATTGTGGGTGTTTGGCGATACCTCTGGACAGATGATAGGGCAGTTCCCACGCCTTCGTTGTGTTTAATCGCTAACCAAGGGAACAGTTAGCAAATAAATCCTTTATAAGAAAAATACAATTACCATCCTATTACACACGCGAATAAAAGGCATACAACTACCTAGTTGTAAGTTCCCTGCTTATTAATACTAACGCCTACCAGAGGGAACAGGAAGGCTATATAATTACAACAACATGCAAAAAGATGATTTTACAATGGGAACTATAGTTCTTATAGGCATTTCAATAGGAGCAATTATTGCCTACTGCCTATTCTTCTAACAAACTTAAAACAATTACAAACAGAAATACTATGCCAATAAAACAGTACTCAGTTCCATGGGTTTTCATCCCTACATTAGAAGAGAAAGCTAAATACTATTTGATTCTGGAAATATCCGCAATGATTAGACATTTCTTACAAATTCATGGGTGTCCAGAAGATTCAGGACCTCGTAATCATATACAAAGGGTAAAGAAAGAGATTAATATTAGTGAACGTTTATTTGAAGATGTTGCATCTCAAAACGATCTAGACCATATAGAACTTCTATATAAGTTGAAGTGGTGTTTGACAAGTTCACGCCAAAAAAGATATTGTAAAGACGTGATTAATTCAATGGCATTTTACATCAGCAATCAAGCAATGGATAGTTTTGTTACATATAAACTCAACGAATTTATAGATGGTGAGGTTGAACATACTTTATAATGTGTGTTTTAAGAGTTCATTCAAAACAGCTTAACTCACCTTGTTCTAATAGCAAATAGAAAATAAGAAGCATTCAACAATCTTGTTGTTAGTTCCCATGCTTTGTAATTACTTTAACGCCAACTTGAGGGAACAGGTAGGCACAGATCAAATTTATAATGAAAACAGTTAGATTATTTACAACCCTAGTAATGGTTGTTTTGTGTGTTGGTTTTACATCTTGTAGCAAAAGTGACGATGAACCTAGTAGCAATAATACTGCAATCGTAGGAACTTGGGCAGAGGATTCATCAGTAGAGCAGTATGTTTACACGTTCAATTCAGACGGCACAGGTAAATGGGAAGTTTACAATGGCACAACATTGGATAAATCCACATCATTAACTTATAAGGTCAGTGGAACTGCATTAACTATTACAGGTGGAGGTGAAACAAGTGCAATGACAATTAAGGAACTCACTGAGACAAAATTAACTTTAACTTCTACTTACGTAGAGAACGGGAAAACTCAGACAGATACTTTTGTCCTATATAAGCAAAGTAAACAGTAAAAATTCATTCTACATTTATAAGGAGACGGCAGGCGAAGCAATTCATTTGCTGTCTTTCTTCATTTATATAGTGACTTTTACTATAGCTAAGAATGATAATGCTAATAAATGGCTACCTTTACAGAATTGGTAAGGAATTTGGGATCTCTGTTTTATATGCCTTCAAGGATTCTGTACCAATATTGAATTTAGAATTAAACAATTAAATTATTAATCAATCTTGATTTTACAGCTTCAGTTAAACTGAGAGTTAAACCAGAGAAATAGTGGCATGCAAAATGTCTATTACGAAGAATAAGGATGCCTAGGCTGACACGAGGATTGCTCTATCAAGGATGCCCGGATGGTGGAATGGTAGACACGAAGGACTTAAAATCCTTTGGCTATTGCAGCTGTGTGGGTTCAAGTCCCACTTCGGGTACACAGTAAGTCGGAAGCTCTGTAAATCATTGATTTACGGAGCTTTTGCTTTTATATTTCCTTCGAAATAATAATCTTTTTAGGGTTATACCGAATTCTGAGAATCTCATAGCAAAATCAACCCAATTCGCTGTTACAATCTTATGGTGAAATGCTATGTAAATATTTTTAGTGGCAGTGTGGCAGTGAAAACATTCTTTTTATCGTTCTGTAAATCGTAATTGCAAAAAAATCTTTTTGAAGATTTTTCAATTTACATTTTTCAGAAAGCTAAAAAGCATTCTTTTGCTACCACCTCTACCACCCAGGTGGCTAATACTATAGTAGTATATTTCTGTATATCTGCACTATAAATATAAAAGACAACCCAAATCAGTTTTATAGATAAATTAGTCAACCCATTAGGTTCTTCGTCACTTTAGTTGAAGGTTATATCTTTGTACTTATTTTGATTCCAAATACACACATAACACTTTTTAATGTGTGCATTTATCATTTCGTACATGTTTAATAGTTAGGATATTAGGCGTATATTTTGCATTTTTATATCGCCAAACAGAAAGAACAAAGCAATGCCTAAATATCCTAACAAGAACAAATATAACAATAAAACCCTAAAACCGAGTTTTAGAACAACTGAAACTTTTTCCGATACAATACACCCCTTCAACGAAATTTTCAAATCTTCAATGCTTCATGTTGAATCATTAAGGGTTATAGACACAGAAATTATTTTATATTTAAAATCCTCAAAAACATTTGGTGTTTGCCCATATTGTGGAGCGATAAGTTATAAGGTGCATAGTGTTTATGCCCGTACTCTGAGAGATTTGCCTGTTCTAAACCATAAAGTCAGTATATTTTTTCAAGCCCGTAAGTTTTTCTGCAAGAATACAATTTGTTCGAAGAAAACTTTTGCGGAACAACCCGGAGATGAAATATGCAGATATAGAAGGCGCACTAAACGTTGTGAAACTATTATTGGTAATCTTGGAGTAAGAATGTCCGCCATAAATACCGGGGTATCATTGAAATCAATGCAAATCCCGGTGAGTCCCAGCACGGTTCTGAGAACAATCTATCGGATGGATATACCTGATTGTGGAGTCATAACAACTCTTGGTGTAGATGATTGGGTTTTTCGCAAGGGAGTAACTTATGGGAGTATTCTTGTTGATTTAAAGACGAGAGACGTAATTGATTTGCTTGCTGACAGAGAAACGGAGAGCTTTGAATGTTGGATAAGAAAACATTCCGATGTAAATCTGGTCAGCCGTGACCGGTCCACGAATTATTCTTCGGCTATAGCAAATACAGGGAGAGATATAGCGGAAGTTGCCGACAGATTTCATTTAGTAAAGAATATGCTTGATTGTGTTACCAAAATAATAATCGATAATTATTCGGATTATAGAAAAGCAATTCGCCCGGAAGAAGTACCTATGAATAAAACTCCATTAGAGAAACTAGAGGGAATCACAGAAATGGCCACCGAAATAGAGCAAAAAACCGATTCTAGAATAAACATGTTTAATGAAGTGAAAGAACTACAGTCTAAAGGTTTTAAGATTAATGCAATAGCAAGAAGATTGCACATCGCCAGACAAACGGCCCGTAAATACATGCAGTATGAAACACTTCCTATAAGAAGAAGCAGTCCAAGGAATGAATATTATAAGTTTGATCAATATGTAGAGAGTGAATGCGCCAAAGGAAAAACATTAAAAAGCACTTATAAGGATGTCGTAAATAAAGGTTTTACAGGGGGCCTTAGTCCGTTTTATTACCATTACAGGCATCTTTGCTGAAAAAGAGAAAAGAAAACAGGATGTATCAGAAAGGATAAACCGGTTGACAAGCGAGAACCATTAATACCTGTAAAAACTATATCCGCTGTTGTTTTCAAAAGCATACGAGAATACAAATTGAATGAAAAAGATAAAGATTTAATGAGCATATTGATGGGGCTGAAATGGTTTGAATCTTTATATAGAGCAGCCGAATCATTCTATAAAACAATCATGGGTAACAAAGCTGAATTGTTGGATCAATGGATTGAAAAACATAAAAATACAACTCTATCTAAGTTAAGAACATTTATCATAGGAATAAAATTAGATATTAAAGCTGTAAGAAATACTATCATTTACCCAATATCAAATGGAATTGTTGAAGGATTTGTGAATAAGCTTAAAGCTATAAAAAGAATAATGTATGGAAGAGCCGGATTAGAACTGCTAAAAAGGAAAATGATCCTAACAAATAAAAGCTTTCAACTAAAGTGACGAAGAACCACCCATTACAGAATTTAGAGCAGTATTAGTCAACCCAAAACCATCGACTAGAGAAACAAGGTAATGAGTTAATTCAAACAACACGAAGAGTTACCCCAATCATGTACAAGATTGGGGTAGTTTTTATCGTTGTTTTGATTAGTCTGTCTAGGAGTTTAATTAATTTGTTTTGTAAGAGCTCAATGTTCAATTTGTTAAATGCTAGATTGGTTTGTATTAATTTAGTTCCGGCATTGATATGAAAGGAAAAAGCCCTGACAGACTCTTGTCAATCAAGGCTTTCTACTCAATATTCCGTATTTGCGTAATATCTCAAGTTATCACAGCGTGTACGTGATGGTTTAAATGATTACCTTAGTGGTTTTTACAATCTTTCCATCAGCCTTTACTTTAACGATGAACAAACCTTTCAGGTTGCCGGTTTCCATCTTGTTACTGTCGGATTGTGATTTAACAATCTGGCCTAATGTGTTGTAAAGTTCAATTTCGGTAGCATTAATACCTTCAACAGATAGGATTCCTGAATTGAATACAATCTTAATTTTGTTGTTTTCGGTGTTTTGTATGCCAGTTTGAGTGAAGACATCTTTAACGGTATATTTGCCAAAGCCGTTTGTGGCCGAAATTGCAAATATCTCAACGTCCTTGTTGACTCTTCTAACAACTATATCTCCCGAACCGTTAGGGTTTGCAGAAAAACCTAATGATGGAGTTGTAGCAATAACTGCTGCTTTACTTAAATCGCCGTCGGGAACTTTTAAAATATCAACTCTTTCGAGCGCTGTTTCGGCTGTAGTAGCAGTTAAACTATATTTAAAATAAGCGATATATTCATCTGTTCCCTCTGTTCCTATATAGCGTACTGTGTGTCCCGGAAATGATACAACGCTTGCAAGCGAGCTGCTAAGTACTTCTCCTGTTGCAGAATGCTTTACTATCTGCAATCCGCCGTCCTTAAAATATAGACCTCCATCCGGTCTTAAGCCTACGGTTGGGTTCGAGTTATTAGCACTAACGTCAAATAATTCAGTAGGTGTATTATTGAATATATACGAGCCTGGATTGCTAGTATCTGGCATCATTGACCAGCATAATACTTTTGTGGTTCCAAGAACCCTGTTTACTGCATATACTTTTGCTGTGCCGGTTGTGTAATTGCCTGAAATGGTGATGTTGTCGCCGTATCTGCCCGATGTGAAGGTGTAAGATAGTGCAACGGTAGGGGTGGATGTTTCATTATCCCATTTATATACTTTGAAGTTTCCGGGCATCACCATGTTGGTAACCAGTAGTTTTCCATCTTCGGTCACTTCACCGTCGTTCACAGCAAATTTAACTGTAGCATCAGTAGTGATGACGTCTCCAGTTGGTAATGAGCCTACATAGTTCCCGTCGGAGGAATTATAAACCAAGACTTTCGGTGTGCCGCCAGCTCTTGTCACAATGAAAACGCGGTCGTTACCATTCACTGTTCCGACTGCGAAGTTTCTTGTTGTGTTGTCGAGTAATGTGGCTCCTCCGTCTGGAAGTGTCGGAGGATTGCCGCTACTGTTACTGATCGACCAGTTTGTTGTAACTGTTTGAGCTGTCATTGCAACTCCAATGCATACCATGGCTAATGATAGTGTAATTTTTTTCATGCGATTTAGTTTTAAATTAAACATATATGTAAGTTCGAAAACTTCAAAATGTACAGCTTATCTGATTATTTTATAAAATATACTTAGCTAAATAAAACTTGCAATAACATGGTGCACAGCTAATAACGACTTTTAGTAAATGTGATGTATAAAGATGAGTGTTTTTTATGTAATTAGGAAATAAACAGAATTATTTAACATACCATTTGCTGAAAATAAAAATATTTCCTCTATTCTGTTGTTTCTCAGTTGATAAGCAACTTGTACTTTGTTTTTATATGTTGAGAAGAACAATATCAGTTTCTCAATCCTTGTCTTAGGAAAAGACTTCCTGTTATAATCAGGGCAACAGACAATCCTGTATAAAAAACTGAGATAAAAGAGGAAGGTAAAAGCTGGTATTTCCGGATTGATATTCCAAGTGAAATCATAAAAGTCATGATAATCCATCCTTTTATATCAAAGAATGAAAAGAGGCAGTTGTTGTTATTCTTCTGACTTATCCTTAGGGAATGTTTCCTATATAGTTTTAAAAATACAAGATAAAAAAACAGAAAAAAGACAGTTGTTGCCTCCCCTAGCTTGAATGCCCAGTTTTGAATATCAAGTAGCCAAGTGGAAATGCCAATCTTTAAAATATTTATTCCGGCAATGATCCATACTGCTCCTGCAGTAAAGAACAATGTGCGGTTGCTTACTTTGAAAATCATCAATTTCTTATTTTTGCAGATATATAATAGGGCAAAGAAAGTGTATTATTGCTGTTTCTTACAAATATAAACGGTTAAATATTCTTTTTTCGATAGTGAAACTTGTTTCTTACCGTAAGTCATTTCGTTTGTTAACGAACGTCTTCCTATCTCATTTATGGTGTTTTTAAAAGGTGATTGCGGTTGTTAATTTAGGCGGTGAATAAACGAACAAATGCAGATCATTAATGTTACATATATAGAGGTGTTACTTTAAAACTCAATTATCATGGAGAAGAAGAAGATGAGTAATCTCGGGAAATTCATTACCAGAATAATGCCGAATTATGGGGGAGAAAAATTGCCGCATTCGGTACTTCCCGAGCCAGGAAAAACAAATAATCCGGTTGTCCCCAAGTTAGGTAAATCAAGCATGCACGAACGGTTTGGAGACCGAATCAAGCACCTCATGTTTAAGCCAGGTAAGACAAATATGGTGGCTTGTAAAGGGCGGCATGCACATAAAGCTTGAATAAGGTTTAGCGAGGCGTTTGTCTCGCTAATTTTTATATTTCTCAGAATCCAACGAAAAGCGTTTCTGTTGACAAAAAATCCTCTTATTATGCTGCATTCTTTGAAGAAATGCGCTATAATAAGAGGATCTATATTTTGAGCTTATCCAATTAAAATATAGATTGCCTTATTTAACTGAGGCTGCTCTATATTAAAATAGATGGGATATTACTTCTCTTCTTTTTTAGGAGGACGTGGAGTCAGAACTTTCTTTGAAAGTTTGAATTTACCAGTCTTAGCATCGATGTCAATCAACTTCACGTCGATTTCGTCGCCTTCTTTAATACCAGCTTCTTCTACTGTTTCAAGACGTTTCCAGTCTATTTCAGAGATGTGAAGCAATCCGTCTTTTCCAGGAAGGAATTCAACGAATGCACCATAAGGCATGATAGAACGAACCTTACCTTTGTACACTTCTCCAATCTCTGGTACCGCCACAATGCCTTTAATTAAACGCATAGCGCTGTCGATAGAAGCCTTATTTGTGCCTGAAACTTCAATCTTTCCAACGCCTTCAACTTCTTCAATTGTGATGGTTGCACCAGTCTCTTCCTGCATTCCCTGAATAATTTTTCCACCCGGGCCTATTACAGCACCGATGAATTCTTTAGGAATAGTAAGCGTTTCAATACGTGGAGCATGATCTTTCAGGTCGGCACGTGGTTCTTGGATGGTTTCAACAATCTTGCCAAGAATGTGCATGCGTCCGTCTCTTGCCTGATTCAGCGCTTTTTCAAGGATTTCGAATGAAAGTCCATCTACCTTGATGTCCATTTGAGTAGCAGTGATACCGTCTTTAGTTCCGGTAACCTTGAAGTCCATATCTCCCAAGTGGTCTTCATCACCTAAGATATCAGACAATACAGCAAATTTCTCTTCGCCTGCATTTTTAATTAATCCCATTGCGATTCCAGATACCGGTTTTTTAATCTTCACACCTGCATCCATTAATGCCAGTGTTCCGGCACATACGGTTGCCATGGAAGAGGAACCGTTTGATTCAAGAATCTCAGATACTATACGGACTACATAAGGATAGTTTTCAGGAATCATTCCTTTAAGGGCTCTGTGAGCCAAGTTTCCGTGACCAATTTCGCGACGACCTACACCACGTTGTGGTCTTGCTTCGCCGGTAGAGAATGGTGGGAAATTATAATGTAAAAGGAAACGTTCTTTTCCACGAGCCAGTACATCGTCAACGATCTTTTCATCAAGCTTGGTACCTAAGGTAACTGATGTTAGTGATTGTGTTTCGCCACGAGTAAAGATTGCAGATCCGTGAGGGCCTGGAAGATATCCAATTTCGCTCCAAATAGGACGAATTTCAGTTGTTTTTCTTCCGTCAAGACGTTTGCCCTCATCCAGGATGCAACGGCGCATTGCTTCTTTTTCTACATCGTGGTAATAACGGTCAATCAATGCTCCCTTTTCAGCTAATTCTTCTTCGCTGAGCTGAGCTTTAAATTCTTCGCGGATTGCATTGAATGCATCTTCGCGTTCATGTTTGTTCTTGTTTCCAGAAGCAGCAATTGCATAAGACTTTTCATAGCATGCATCATGAACAGCTTTACGAAGATCTTCATCATTCACTTCGTGACAATATTCGCGTTTTACTGTTTTGCCTACGGCTTCAGTCAATTCCATCTGAGCTTTACAATGAACCTTGATTGCTTCATGGGCTACTTTCATAGCATCCAGAAGCTCGGCTTCAGAAACCTCTTTCATTTCACCTTCAACCATCATGATGTTGTCGTAAGTTGCAGCCACCATAATGTCCATGTCTGCTTTTGCAAGCTGTTCGAATGTTGGGTTGATTACAAATTGACCATCGATGCGTGCTACACGTACCTCAGAGATTGGGCCGTTGAAAGGAATGTCAGATACAGCTAATGCTGCGGAAGCTGCAAGACCAGCTAATGCGTCGGGCATATCTACGCCATCTGCAGAGAAAAGGATGATATTTACAAATACCTCGGCGTGGTAGTTGTCTGGAAATAATGGGCGGAGAGCACGGTCGACTAAGCGACAAGTCAGGATTTCATTATCCGACGCTCTTCCTTCTCTTTTTGTAAAACCTCCGGGAAAACGACCAAAGGCTGCATATTTTTCTTTATACTCTACCTGTAAAGGCATGAAATCTGTTCCGGGAACTGCATCTTTAGCGGCACAAACAGTAGCAAGCAACATGGTGTTTCCCATGCGAAGCATAACAGAACCGTCTGCCTGTTTTGCCAATTTTCCCGTCTCGAGTGTGATGGTTCTTCCATCTCCTAACTCGATTGTTTTAACAATTGGGTTGATCATAAAAATTGTTTTATCTATTTCTTTCTTTCAAAATTACCGCAAAGATATACAATTCTTATTCTAAGACAGTGGAAATGAGCGAAAAAGTTACTTCAGATCCATTTTTTTTCATTTTTTAAAGAGAAGATACCATGTAAATGCTTTGCTTAAACGTGAAAAGAACTATATTTGCAACAAGTAAAAACATCTAAAACTTGCAAATAAATAAGAATACAAACCATGAAAAAGAGTAGTTTATTCATATTGGGAACTCTGATATTAGCTTCCTGTAATAATAATCCGAAATTTAAAATTGAAGGAACCGTTGCTGGAGCCGATGGGAAAATGTTATATCTGGAAGCCTCTGGTATTAACGACGTTGAGCCGCTCGATTCTGTTAAGCTGAAGGGAGAAGGAGAGTTTAGCTTTAAGCAATTGCGCCCTGAATCTCCTGAATTTTACAGGTTGAGACTGGATGATAAAGTTATTAATGTTTCTATTGACAGTACAGAAACGGTTACCATAAAGACTAAACTGAATGATTTTTCAACCGGATATGCTGTTGAAGGTTCAGAAAATTGTAATAAGATCAAAGAATTAACCCTGAAACAGATCGGATTGCAGAATAAAATCGATGCATTAGTGAAGGTGGCTCAGAAAAACAAGATTTCCTCCGATGTATTCGAAGATAGTGTGGCTGGTATGGTAAAGAAATACAAAGATGAGGTGAAAATGAAATATATCTTTGCTGCTCCCAATATGACCTACGCTTATTTTGCCTTGTTTCAGAAAGTAAATGGCTATATGCTTTTTGATCCGATGTATAGCAAGGATGATATCAAATGTTTCCAAGCAGTTGCAACCAGCTTGAATAATGCATATCCTGATGCTGACCGGTCGAAGAATCTATATAATATCGTTATTAAAGGACTGAAGAATACCCGTCCAGGTAAACAAAAAATAATCGAATTGCCTCAGGAAAAACTATCGCAATCAGGTTTGATTGATATCAATCTGAAGGATATTAACGGCGTGTCTCGTAAATTGAGTGACCTGAAAGGGAAAGTGGTGATTCTAGACTTTACTGTTTATCAAGCAGAAGGAGGAGTTGCACATAACTATGCATTACGTGATCTGTATAACAAATATGCATCTCAAGGATTGCAAATCTATCAAGTGTCTTTAGATACTGATGAACATTTCTGGAAAACATCTGCTGATAATCTGCCTTGGGTTTGTGTTCATGATGACAATGGATTGCAGTCAAGATATGTTTCTGTGTATAATATATCGAAAGTCCCTTCGTTTTTCGTAATTGATAGAAATAACGAACTTAAAAAGCGTGATGAGAATATTAAGAATTTAGAGGAAGAAGTGAAAAAACTGCTTTAAATTGCTAATATTTAGGGCTTTTTTGTTAAACATGTTACAAAGCATACAATTTTGCTTGACACGTATTGTTTAAAAGCCTATCTTTGCATAGTATTTAAATGAAAGAGGGTTCCGACATGTAAATGTTGGAATTCTTTTTTGTTTATATGACGGTTTAATTGTTTAAAATTAAAAGCATTTTATTAATTAATAAAGGAGGATCGAATCATGGCTTATATGTCTGAAGAGGGTTACAAAAAGTTAGTTGAGGAATTGAGAATTCTGGAAACCGTTAACCGTCCGGAAATCTCAAGGCAGATTGCTGAAGCGAGAGATAAGGGAGACTTATCAGAGAATGCTGAATATGATGCAGCAAAAGAGGCGCAAGGCATGCTCGAGATGAAGATTAATCAGTTGAAGACAATTATCTCCAGCGCAAAAATTATCGATGAATCAAAATTAAAAACGGATTCAGTTCAGATTTTGAATAAGGTTGAATTGAAAAACCTGAAGAATGGAATGAAAATGAAATATACTATTGTTTCTGAAAGCGAAGCAAATCTGAAAGAAGGAAAATTGTCAGTTAAGACACCTATTGCTCAGGGACTCTTGGGTAAGAAAGTGGGTGATGTGGCTCATATTGCAGTTCCACAAGGAAATATTTCATTGGAAGTACTTAATATCTCTCTTTAATTAACCGCAAATGGCAACAATATTCAGTAAAATTGCAGCAGGAGACATTCCCAGTTACAAGGTAGCAGAGAACGACCGTTTTTATGCATTCCTAGATATTAACCCTTTGGTTAAAGGACATACGCTTGTTATTCCAAAACATGAGGTTGATTATCTTTTTGATTTAGAAGATGAAGAGTTTGCTGGGTTGCATCTTTTCGCAAAAAGCGTAGCTTCTGCTATTGAGAAAGTAATTCCTTGTAAAAGAATTGGGGTTGCGGTGATGGGTCTGGAAGTTCCTCACGCTCATATTCATCTTATACCGATCAACAAGGAATCTGATATGATAATTTCAAATCCTAAACTGGCACTTTCCAATGAAGAGTTTGCAACTATTGCAGATTCAATTAAGAGTGTTTGGGAAAATAACAAAACTGATTTATAAAAAGAATGCGCATGATAGATAATATCAATGCGCATTCTTTTTATAATCGATTTTATTAAATATAATCCTCTCCCATTTTAATCTGAGCATCATTCACAAACTTTCTTATTGCATGCTCTTCTTCCTTTTTACAAATCAGCAACACGTTATCCGATTCTGCAATTAAGTATCCATCCATATCTTGGAGCACGGCTAATTTACCTTCGGGTAACACTACGATATTGTTTTTACTGTTGTAGGTAAGAGATTCACATTTTAAGCACACATTCTGATTGTTGTCTTTTGGCGATAGGTCATATAGTGACCCCCAGGTTCCTAGGTCAGACCATCCGAAATCTCCCATTAGTACATATACATTGTCCGCTTTTTCCATGATTCCGAAATCGATGGAGATATTAGGGCAGGCTGGGAAATATTCGTTGATAAATGCTTTCTCTTTGTCTGTGCCATATAACCCAACCCCGGGTGCCAACTTAGCAACCAGTTCAGGTAGTAGTTCATTGAATGCTTTCAAGATGCAATTTACGTTCCAGATGAACAATCCGGAATTCCAATAAAACTCTCCGCTTTCAATAAATACTTTGGCTAATTCTAGTTCTGGTTTTTCTGTAAACGTTTTTACTTTGTAAAACTCACCGTCTTTTTGTTCATCTACTTGAATGTATCCGTAACCTGTTTCCGGTCTATTGGGCTTGATGCCCAGAGTAAGTAGGTTGCATTTTTTTTCTGCAAATTTTAATCCTTTTCCGATTGCTTCCAGAAACTCATCCTCCTTTAATATCAAATGGTCTGAAGGAGCTACAACGATATTGGCATTAGGATTTAATGAGTGAATATGGTAAGATGCCCAGGCAATGCAAGGTGCTGTATTTCTGCGTGTTGGTTCTAGAAGGATCTGGTTGGGTGAGAGTTCAGGAAGCTGCTCCTGAATTAGAGAAGCATACAAGTCATTAGTTACGATGAATATATTTTCAGAGGGAATTATTTTGCTGAATCTGTCGTATGTTTGTTGAAGGAGTGAACGACCTGTTCCGAAGAAATCAAGAAATTGTTTTGGGAGGCTTTTACGACTAAAAGGCCAGAAACGGCTTCCGATACCTCCACCCATGATTACACAATAATTATTGCTGTTTGTCATGATAATACCTGTTTTAAAGTTTCTGCTAAGGTAGCATTTATTTTATAAAAAGGCTAACCTCCTCTATAGAATTCTATTTTTTTCAACTTTTTCTTTCTCTAGTCTTGCAAATATGAAAAAAAGCCGTATCTTTGCACTCGCAATTCGCCCAGATGGCGGAATTGGTAGACGCGCTGGTCTCAAACACCAGTGGATTCACTTCCATGCCGGTTCGATCCCGGCTCTGGGTACAAAGAAAGCTTCTCAATCAGTTGATTGAGGAGCTTTTTTGTTTTTGAGTGGTGTAAATCATATTTTATCCTGATAAATAGATTGCCTCAAAAAAAGGGAATAAAGCTGTCTTTGCATTTATCCCGCATTGTAGAAACTTCGTAAATATTGAAGTTTACATTTGACAAATCTCATTTATCATGGTTATTGAAAATATGAAACCGATGATGCCGCATAATGTTATTAATGCAAGATTAAGAAGTCTTGCTTTTGGCTTTGAGGATTTATGCAAATTTGAGTTTATATACTCTTTGAAGAAAAGATAGAGTGCCGGAACTGAAGAGCTTGCTAAAAGAAAATCTTCCGGTATCTTGAAGAAGTATACTTTGGTAAAACCAATTAAAGCCCAATGAGACAGAAACAGAATCAGAAAAATATTCCTTCTCTTGGAAAATGCAAGTAGTAATCCAATTGTAAATACAGCAACAGAGCAAGGCATAATCGGTGAGGTCATCATCGGGAAATGAAGACCACGTGCTAGTGAGAAGAGTGGATAAACTAGTGGAAGCAAACAAAGTAGAATGGATAGCTTGTCGTATTTATATGTTCTCTCAAAAGGGGTACGGTCAAATAGAAAATCATATAACCAAAATAGTGTCATTACTCCCCAAAATAATGTAAATACATTGTTTAAGCTTCTTGGTTCACAATATATGTAATAATAAACTATTGCAATCCATGCATTAAGCAATGCAAGAAACAATTTCATAGTTCGTTGTATGATTTTTGTTGGGTTTGTGAATAATGAGATAGTTAATGCTATTGCAATCACTGTTAGTAATATCTGATACCCCCAAGTTGCAGCATTGTATTGGGCAATTGTGTTCCAGAACGTCTCCATAATTCCTAAATAGTTTAATTAGTAGCTTATTCGTTTGTTGAGTCTGCCTTATAAGAGCTGGTGTTGATGTTGAACTTCCGATAATAAAAGCAAAGATTCTTATTTTAAAATCTGCTTTCGTTTCTCTCACTTCTCAGCTTCAAATAAAGTGTATTAAATTGGGCTGCAAAATTAGAAATAAATCCCCGACTAGAGATTTAAAAAAACAATCACAATCTTAATTGTTACTTATTTATGTTAATGTATTTTTGCCTGGTATCCTGATTGCTGTTAGTCCTAAATGAATTATTGAGTGCAAGAACAACTTATTTCATAAAACAAACGACCGGTTTCCACAATGATTCAAAAGAATAGTTTCTAAATACCTCTTTCTACGGCAAGATGCCTTGCTTAGATTAGCTCTTCTATCGCATTCTTGATCTTGTATAATATTAGTCCAATTATTGTTCCACTTACCAGACCCCCGATGTGAGCGGCATTATCAACACCTCCTGTTAGCCCCATTAATAAATTGATGACAACGAAAAAGCCAATCAATGAAAGTATCAATTTCTTTCCTGTTTTCGGTATGGCGTTGGTTAACAGAAGGCCGAGAATTGCTCCGTACAGTCCGAATATGGCTCCTGAAGCGCCAACGCTTATTGTGGCATTGTACCATAAAATGCTAGCGATGCTTCCCAAAAGGCCGGATATGATGTAAATTATGAGATAATTTTTTCTGCCGAATATCGGTTCGACGAACAATCCTGCCAGCACTAGTCCATAAATATTGCAGGAAAGGTGTATTAATCCACCATGCACAAACATGCTGGTGAAGAGTCTCCACCATTCTCCGTCTGTTGTTGCCGATCTGAGGTTTGCTCCCCACTGGAGAAGCTCTTTCCCATTTGGACTCATAATGTCAACTCCTGCTAAAACCATCAGAATGAAGACTATAAGGTTTAGGTCGATAATTATGGAGGTTATAAAATGTTCATCTCTTGGAATCAGGTATTTAAGTATTTCGGTCAATTCGCTATTCTTGGATTTTTTGCCGCATAGGAGTCGCACTTTCTCTTTGTTGTCGAATCCTGTGAAAATAAGTAAGAAAAGCAGAATTGAAAGGCCGATCCCAAATGAACCAAAAATCCATGCAAACTTATTCCCGTTGCGTTGATCGTATGGTTCACTTATACCTTTCAAGACAATTATCTGATCTTCTTTTTGATTCACAGTAACTTTATTAATTGCCTCTAAGAAAGAGCTTCTATTTTTAGATGATGGAATTCTTTCAAAGTGATCGATGTTGTTTAGTCTGTATTTCTGGGCTGTTTCTGAACATTCTTTGAAAAATTCGTAATATAATGAATCTTTCTTTTTACTGCTGATTCGATTGCTGATCTGTTTCTTGAAGATTGTCCCATACCAAAGCCGACAATTGGTTGAGTATACCACCGTATCGCTCTTTACGTTGTCAGCATCAATGGGGAAAACAAAGTAAATCGAAATATCCAAATGCTTGTTATACTTCCCGCTTAATTGAATGTCAGTGTAATAGCTTATAAAGTCCTTTTCAATTTTATATCTATTTATCTTGTAAAAACGGGCTTTTGGCTTAACGGTTATTTCACTAGGATATTGTAATAGTTCCAGTTTTCCGGTTGCTGTTGTTAGATACTCTTGTGAAATTATAAGGCATGCAGCCAGGGTAACTCCTGAAACAAAGGTGAAGATGGTGCTTGATCTATCGGTGTCATCCTTGGAGGTTAAGTCTTTGAATCTAGGTTCTAACCAAATCAGTATCGGAATCCATGGGAGTAGTGCTGGGATCCAAAAATTCCAGATATCTTCCTTGATGTCAATGATTTCAAATTGAATTGTAAAAAGCCAGCGGAAAAGGAGCAGTCCGGCCATGGTTGAAAGAGATATGATGAGGTAAGTTGGTATGATGTGTTTTACTTTTGCGATGTATGTTTTCATTTTATTTGATCGTTTTGAAACTTATTTTGTTCCTGATTTTTGTTTCAATAATGTGTTTGTGATTGATTTATACTAGGAATTATATGTTTTATTTCGTTTAAAAATATTCCCTATTATGTGTCGGCAAATATATAACAATAATTGAAATGCAGTACCGGTCTGTCTAATATTATTTTTAATCCGTGACGATTACACTTGATGGGTAGAAAGTTTGTGCTGCTTATTTTTGATAATAATATGATTTTCCAAATCTTTTAGACCTTTTTACAAAAGAGCAGATCTATATGTTGTTTGGGCATAGGATAGTTGTATTTTTAATTTTTTAAGTGTTAAATGGATAGTTTCTTGATTGATATAATATACTTTTGTTGCGTTTATATGTAAATTGAATATATCATTACAACCTTAAATTGATGCAAGATGCCTACATAGTACTTTCTTTTGAGTTGTCTGGTTATCATTTTATTTGTTATATGCTTATTAAAAGACTGTATTTTCTATTTCTAACAAGGGTAGGGTGATACCAATTCGAAAACAAGGATAGCAGACTGTTCGATTTTAATATAAATGATTGAGTTACCTTAAAAATAAATGATGATGAAAAACTTAAAAATTATACTGGCCATAGGCTTTATGTTGATTCTGGCCAATAAAACCTTTGCCCGGAATGTCATAAGAGTCGCTTGTATAGGAAATAGCATTACCTATGGAGCAGGCATTCCTAATCGTGATAAAAACAGTTATCCGGCCCAGCTACAGGCTTATCTTGGAGGCGGCTATCTGGTTCAGAATTTTGGAGTATCCGGTCGGACACTTCTCTCGAAAGGAGATTACCCATACATTAAGACAAGTGCTTATAAAGAATCGTTGTCTTTCAATCCAGATATTGTGATTATTAAACTGGGGACAAATGATTCAAAACCTCAGAACTGGAAGTACAAAGAGGATCTGAAAGCCGATTTTATGTCACTGGTTAATAGCTATAAGAACTTATCCTCTCATCCTCGAATTATTCTGCTTACTCCTGTAAAATGCTTTTTACCCGATGGCTCTGAAATCAGCGATCAGCTCATAGGAGGAGAGATCCGGACGTTCATTGAAAAAATGGCCTATGAAAACCAACTTGAAATTATCAATCTGTACAACCTCTTTGGTGATAAATGGGAACAACACCTTATGCCTGATAAATTGCATCCCTCATCCATAGGTGCTGGAATGATTGCTGAAAAAATATTTGAATGCCTCACTCTAAAACAAGGAAATAAGGTTAATATTACAAAAGCGCTTCACATACAAGGTAAAGCAAGATTTAATTTCCATGGATATAAAGGGTACGAATTCACTAATGAAGGAACAACATGTCGGGTAGTTGAACCTTACGTCGAGGCTGTAGGGAGACCCTGGATTATCCGAGCTCGTTTTTGGGATCATGAACCACAAACAGATATTGCCTTGTTGGAGAATGGATTTCATTTAGTTTATTGCGATGTAGCCGATATGTATGGATCGAATAAGGCAGTGCAGCGCTGGAATAGTTTATACAGGAGGCTGCGTAAAGTTGGATTCAATAGTAAAGTTGTACTTGAAGGTATGAGTCGGGGAGGCTTAATTGTTTATAACTGGGCAACTCAAAATCCGGAAAAAGTAGCCTGTATTTACGCTGATGCCCCAGTGATGGATATAAAAAGCTGGCCAATGGGAACCGGCAAATCAGAAGGCTCGCCGGATGATACCAGGAAAATGCTTCAAGTATATGGTTTCGGTAATGAGCAAGAGGCGCTTAACTGGAAGAGAAATCCTATTGATTGCGTATCTGTGATAGCTAAATACAGAATCCCCGTTATTCATGTGGTGGGTGATGCAGACAAAGTGGTGCCTGTTGATGAAAATACGGCAATCTTTGAAGAACGACTCAAACAGTTGAACTACCCGATCACTGTTGTTCATAAACCCGGAGTGGACCACCATCCACATTCGCTGAATAACCCATCAACGATTGTTCGCTTTATACTCAAGGCTACTGGTAGAAGTGTTAATAGATGTATTCATCCCGTTCCGGGAAATGAATTTCGTGCTTCTGCTGGATGGACAGAAGGCGCTGACTGGCACACTATATCCGAGGATATTTCAGCTACCCTTCAAGGAAAGAATTTGAAGCTGTTATTGTTAGGCAATTCAATTACTCAAGGGTGGGGAGGTAACCGAAAAGCAGTGACTTATAAGCCAGGGAAAAGAGCGATGGATGCAGCCGTGGGGGAAAATCAATGGGAGAGTGCTGGAATTGCAGGAGACCGAACTCAGAATCTGTTGTGGCGCATTAGATATGTAAACTATAATGTTTGTCATCCTAAATATGCAGTAATTGCGATTGGAATTAATAATCTTTTTGGAGAAGCCGACACTCCTGAACAAGTAGCAGAAGGTATCATTGCCGTTGCCAATGTAGCAAAGATAAAACTGCCTCAGACACAAATAATTTTGTTGGGGCTCTTGCCTGCAGGGAAGGAAGTCTCAAGTGATATCAGAATCAAGTGCAACCAAATACATGCCATTTTGGCAAAAAAACCTATTAAAGATGTGAAGTATATTAATCCTACCAGCTGGTTTGTAGATGCAAACGGGACTATCAAATCAGGATTATATGGAGGGGATTATATACACCTGACAACTAACGGTTATCAGGTGTTTTCTGAAGAGATCTCAAAGCTAATAAAGTAAATCCATATTCTCACGATCTGCATGTAATAAATGAATCTTTCATTCATCAGATATTCATGCATTAAATTAATGTTTATAAGAAATTTTGATAGTAATAATAAGATTTCACCCCTTTTGTAAGGTGGATAGTTGAAAAAGAATATATATACCGATAGTACTATGTGCCGGTTTTGAAGAATTGTGGCGATAGACTTTAAAATTAAATAATTTTTGCCTTAAAATTAATATTCACGATTTTATAGCATATTTTTGCACTACCTGCCTTTGATTGATTTTAAACTGATAATTTTAGAATGAAGAACACAAGCTTTTTTGCAGTCGATTTAGGAGCCACCAGTGGTCGTACTATTCTGGGAATGGTAAAAGAAGGCTCTATTGAGTTAAGGGAACTTACTCGTTTTCAAAATAACCTCATTGAGGTGAATGGGCATTTTTATTGGGATATATATGCTCTTTACCATGAAATAATAAACGGCCTGAATCAGGTTTCGAAAGAAAAAATACCTATCGCGTCAATAGGGGTTGATACTTGGGGAGTTGATTTTGTTTGTGTAGGTAAAGATGGTGAAATTCTGCGTAACCCTTATAGTTATCGTGATCCTCATACGATAGGTTTGCCCGAAGAACTCTTCAAGCGCATTCCTCGGGAAGATATTTACCAAATGACTGGCATTCAGATAATGAACTTCAATTCTCTGTATCAGCTGGCAGCCATGAAAAAGAATAGTTCTTCCGTATTGCCGGTAACCGATAAAATATTGTTTACTCCTGACGCTCTGTCTTATATGCTCACCGGTGAAATAGTAACGGAATATACAATTGCTTCAACTTCACAGTTAATAAACCCAATAAAAAAGGAGTTTGAACCAGTTTTGCTGGAGTTGCTTGAACTTCCCAGGAAGACTTTTGGAAAGCTTGTATATCCAGGAACGAAAGTAGGTATCCTGTCCAAATCGGTGCAGATGCAGACCGGACTGAGTTCTGTTCCGGTGATTGCTGTTGCCGGACATGATACAGCCTCTGCTGTTGCTGCGGTGCCAGCACCTGATAAGAACTTTGCCTATTTAAGCTCGGGTACCTGGTCACTAATGGGTATTGAACTTGAACAGCCGTTTATCAACGAGGAGAGTTTTAAAATGAATTTCACTAATGAAGGTGGTGTGGAAGGAACTACCCGTTTTATGAAAACAATTTGCGGAATGTGGCTGCTGGAACGCTGCCGCAAAGAGTGGGCAATGGTGGCTGATTACTCGTATACAGATTTAATTGAGGCAGCTATGAAGGCACCTGCTTTCAGAAGTCTGATTAACCCGGATGCTTCTTGCTTTGCCAATCCGGTTTCGATGATTGAAGCCATCAAACATTATTGCAAAACAACAGAGCAAGCGGTCCCCGAAACCTATGGAGAAATTACTCGATGTATTTTTGAAAGTCTGGCTCTGATTTATCGTTATACGCTTGAAAACCTGAAAAGGGTGGCTCCTTTCTCTATTGAACGTCTGCATGTGATTGGAGGCGGGTCTAAGAATAATCTACTGAACTCTTTTACTGCAAATGCATTAGGAATAAAGGTTGTGGCAGGTCCTTCGGAAGCGACGGCAATCGGGAATATCATGCTGCAGGCAAAAGCTGCGGGAGTTGTTTCCAGTATTCAGCAGATGCGTGAAATGATTTGTGCTTCGATAGACGTGAATGTCTTTGAACCTGTCGAAAAAGATATATGGGATGAAGGGTATGTCGCTTTCCTAAAAGTATTCAGGGAAAACATATAAAATATCACTATCTTTGCGACGTTTCAATGCCGATGGCTGATTATGCAGAAATGTTGTAAAAATCAAATATAACGATAGGTTGTAAAATGAAGAAGCGGGGATTCTTAAATAGAATATGGATATGGTTGTTGAGATTCAGATATCGGAAAGGGTATGGTGTACATTCTCCTTTTGCATTTGACTTGATTACCAATGTGTTTTATGGAGAAATGCCCTTTTATGATTTCCCTTTTCTGAAAGAACAGATCGAAAAAGTACAGACTGGTTCGGTTGTATCGAATAAACGATACCTGGAAAGCCGAAATATTTGTGAGATGCTTTTTAAATTAGTTGATGATTCCCGATCGAATACTATATTAGAGGTTGGAACAATGGGTGGCGCTGCAATGGTTTATTTATCAGCTTCCCGTAAAAAAGGACGATGTATCTCTATAGATCATGAATCGCCAGCGAATATACTGGCAAGAAATATCTTTCATCTTTGCAATGCGAATGTAGACTATCGCATCGGGGATGTTGAAAAACTGCTTCCTGACTTACTATCAGAGCTGGGAACTCTCGACTTTCTTTTGTTAAATCCGGAAGAATATCCAATTAAGGATATACGGTTAATGTTTGATTTGTGTTGTGAGAAAAGTAATCAAAACTCAGTCTTTGTAATACGAGACATTCACTCTTCGCGGGTTATACGAAAATGGTGGAATCAAATCGTGGCTGACGAGAAAGTCGGAATCACTTTCGACCTTTATGACTTGGGCATTGTTTATTTCGACAAGAGAAAAATTAAACAGCATTATATTGTTAATTATTAGCTTTATACTCCAGTTGCTAAATACTGATAAAAATACGGTAGAGAAATGAAAAAGAGTAAAGTATATACCAGGACCGGTGATCAAGGTACCACTTCTCTGGTAGGAGGAACCAGAATCTCAAAAACTGATGTGAGGCTCGAATCTTATGGTACTATAGATGAACTGAATTCTTACTTGGGATTACTGCAAACTTTCCTGATTGAGGAAGCGGATAGCAGTTTTCTTTTAAAAGTTCAGAATAAACTTTTTACGATAGGGTCTTATCTTGCAACCGATCAGGATAAGATTGCCCTTAATGCGGCAAGTATTATTTTTTTATCGGATATTGAAACAATAGAACACAGAATTGATGAAATAGACGAACAGTTACCTCCAATTAATCATTTTGTAATTCCTGGAGGAAGCCGTGATGCTGCAGTTTGCCATATATGTCGCACAATATGCCGCAGAGCCGAAAGGCGCATTTTGACATTGGATACCCACTGTGAGGTAGATAAAAACGTAATTGCTTATATGAATCGTTTGTCCGATTATTTATTCCTTTTATCCCGAAAATTGAATCATAATAATAATCATAATGAAATATTTTGGGATAAAACTTGTAAATGAAATTATTTATTATACTTTTGCGGAAATTTAAAACACGAAATTAGTAATCATTTTTAATATCGAAAACTATGTATTGGACTTTGGAATTGGCATCAAAACTGGAAGATGCCCCTTGGCCTGCTTCCAAGGATGAGCTTATCGATTATGCTATGCGCTCCGGTGCTCCTCTTGAAGTTATTGAAAATCTTCAGGAAATGGAAGATGAAGGCGAGATATACGAAAGTATCGAAGACATCTGGCCTGACTATCCAAGTAAGGAGGATTTCTTTTTTAACGAGGAAGAGTATTAAAAACAAACTTATAAGGAAGGTATTCAAGCTACCTTCCTTTTTTATTCTCAACCTTCCATTTTGCCAGATTCCTCATTTTGTACTACATAAATTGATGGAAAACACAATTTATTGACTTTTTAGCAGTTAATAAAGTATTGGAATACTTTGATTCAGATGCATGAATGAGAATTAAAAGATCTCTGTTGTTTTGTTTTTTTGTGCTTTGTTGTTACGTAGCAAGGGCGCAATTTGATTCACAGTTCAGTCAATATTGGGCTGTGACGGGATATTTTAATCCGGCATATGCTGGGCAGACCGATCAATTGACTATCTCGGGAGCCTATAGCCAGCAGTTGGCAGGATTTACAAATGCTCCAAAATCGATGTTTTTTGGCGCTGATATGCCGTTTAGTTTTCTAGGAAAAAAACATGGAGTGGGAGTTATGCTCTTTAACGAAGGGATAGGTCTTTTCAAAAATCAGATATTTGGCCTGCAATATTCGTACAAGAAACAGCTTGAAAAAGGTCAACTGAGTATTGGTGTGCAATTAGGTGCGCTAAACATCGCGTTCGACCCTTCCAAAATAAATTTGGGTGATGAAACCAAGGACGATGCTTTTCCTACGGCGAATGTTTCAGGAATGGCGATGGATGCAAGTATAGGAAGTTATTATACTCATCCGGACTGGTATGCTGGTCTTTCGGTGACACATCTTAACGGAGCGACAGTTCTAATGGGTGAAAATAATGAGTTTAAAGTTGATCCTACTATTTATTTGACAGGAGGATACAATATTAAAACGAGAAATCCGTTAATTCGGTTACAACCATCTTTCTTGTTGAAGAGTGATATGATATCAACAAAAGTAGATGTAACAGGTAAGGTGTTTTACGATTATAATGATAAAATCTTTTATGGAGGTATTTCCTATAGTCCCAAGACATCAGTAACCTTTTCTGTTGGTGCAAAAATAAAAAATATTACTGTTGGCTATGCTTACGATTTGTTTACATCGCAAATCGGGGCAGGCAGCGGAAGTCATGATCTGATTATTAATTATTCTACAGATATCAACTTTTCGGGACACAGTAAAAACAAACATAAAAGTATACGTATTTTATAAAAAATATGAAAAAACTCTTAGTTATAACAAGTTTAGCCTTAGCTTTCGTTCTAAGTTCATGTGGTGGACCGGTTGGCGAATCGGCTGTCGGAGGAGAACTGACAGGTGTCAGTGCAATGGCGTGGGATGAACCTGCACCTTACGGTATGGTGCTTGTCAAGCGAGGCTCGTTTAAGGCAGGACCGGAAGAAACAGATAGTCTTTGGGGAAAATCAACTCCGTCAAAGGAAGTCTCTGTGGATGCTTTCTGGATGGATGAAACTGAGGTTACAAACTCTAAATACAAACAATTTGTATACTGGGTGCGCGATTCGATTATTCGTGAACGTCTGGCCGATCCAGCTTATGGTGGTAATGAAGTTTACAAGGTTACTGAGGATAGAGAGGGCAATCCTATAAAACCATTTTTAAACTGGGCAAAACCGATACCGTGGAAAAGAGCTACTGAGGAGGAGTTAGCTGCCATTAAAAGTGTTTATACTACCCATCCTGTTGAGAGAACCACTATGCTCGATGCTAAACAGATGAATTACCGCTTCGAGTTTTATGATCATTTACAGGCTGCTTTAAGAAAAAACAGACTCAATCCTGCTGATCGAAACAGGAATACTGATGTCCCAGTAAATTATGATGAAGTAGTGATGATATCGAAAGATACTGCATATATCAATGATGAAGGACAGATTGTGAACCAGACAATTACTCGTCCACTATCTTCATTGTATGACTTCCAAAATAGTTATATCGTAAATATCTATCCGGATACAACTTGTTGGGTAAACGATTTTCAGAATGCATATAATGAACCTTATATGAAATTGTATTTCAGTCATCCAAGTTATAACGATTATCCTGTCGTAGGTGTATCTTGGGAACAGGCAAATGCATTCTGCGCATGGAGAACTAATTTTTTAATGGCAGGATTGCGTGGTACTGCTCGGCAGATACAACGTTATCGGTTACCGACAGAGATTGAATGGGAATTTGCAGCTAGAGGGCAAGAAAAAAATGCATATCCTTGGAAATCATCAGGAACCAAGTCTGATGAAGGTTGTTTCTATGCCAACTTTAAACCAGGCCGAGGAAATTATACAAAAGACGGAAATCTGATTACAACTAAGGTCGGTTCTTATTCGCCTAACTCAAACGGATTGTATGATATGGCGGGTAATGTGGCTGAATGGACCTCTACAGTTTACACTGAAGCAGGTGTCTCATCTATGAGTGATATGAATCCTGAACTCAGATATAATGCTGCAAAGGAAGATCCCTACATGATGAAGAAAAAAACAGTTCGCGGAGGCTCATGGAAAGATGTGGCATCTTATGTGCGTTCTGATGCACGTACATACGAATATCAGAATGAGAGCAGATCTTATATTGGGTTCCGTTGTGTCAGAACTCAGGTTGGTTATAATAAAAAAGGAAGATAATTATGAATGATAATATTAGAAGGAAAAATCCAATCCGCAGGTTCCAGGATTTTCTGGTAAGCTATAATGGGAAAGTAATGCTTAACTATGCATATAGCTGGGGAGCATCCATCGTAATCTTGGGTGCCTTGTTTAAGCTAACCCATTTACCTGGGGCAAATTTGATGCTTTGGGTTGGTATGGGGACCGAGGTAATCGTGTTCTTTATATCGGCATTCGACCGTCCGCATAAATCATATAAATGGGAGAGTGTGTTTCCACATATTAAAATTTCCGGAGATACGCATACTAAAAAGAATGAGTGGCCCGATTACAATGGGAACGGTAAAGAAGAACCTGCTCTTCCGGATGCTGTAAAACAAGCTCTTAACCAACCTGCTGTTCCTAAGAAAACGGAAGGAACAATAACAAAACCCGCAACAATTAAGGGTGCGGCAGTTTCGGCTGGAGCCGGACAGACTGTTTCAGTTGGTGTACAAGGTGTCTCTGTTGCTGGCGGAGAGGTTTCAGCTGTAAGTGAAGCTCCTGTATTGATTGGTGAAGACTGGGCGGCAGGAATCAGTGGAGAAGTTGCTGCAAATTCTCCGGAGGTATCTGATGCTACAGCTGTTTACCTAACAAAACTGGAATCAATGGCAAATACATTGGAGCGCTTTAATAACGCAACCAATGCATTGGCAGAGGTTTCTGACACCTTGCTTAAATCGTATAAGAGCATAAGTGATAATTCTGATTCGATTACTGCAAATTCTGCCGGATATGTTGAACAGATGCAGTCGTTGAACCGTAATCTGATGGGATTGAATACAATTTATGAGATTCAGTTGAAGAGCATCAGTTCTCAGATTGATACCATTGATAGGGTTAATGAAGGTCTGAAACGAATCAAAGATATGTATGAGGGTTCGACTGGCGACAGCGAAAAATTCAACAAAGAAGCTGAGAAAATGGCTCAGCAAATGGAAGAATTAAACAATGTTTATGCCCGTATGCTGAAAGCAATGACAGTTAACATGAACAATCAACAACAATTATAATTTATAGATAACTGATATGTCTACATCACTCGGCCCGGAGTCTCCACGTCAGAAGATGATAAACCTTATGTATATCGTCCTTATGGCTATGTTGGCTCTGAATGTTTCTTCAGATGTGCTCAATGGCTTTTCATTGGTAGATGAGAGTCTTAACAGATCGACTACTAATTCCACGAAACAGAACAAATCATTGTATAATGATATGGCCGATTTTATGGCTAAAAATCCCGAAAAAGTGCAGGAATGGTTTAATAAAGCTCAGTCTGTACGCAAGATGTCTGATTCTCTTTATCAGTTCGTGGATGAACTTAAATATAAGATTGTCAGAACTGTTGACGGTGAAGAAGCCGATGTTATGAACATTCAGAATAAAGAAGACCTAGAGGCTGCAAATTCTGTGATGCTGGCTCCGGGAACAGGACAAGGGAAGAAACTATATAACTCCATTAACCGTTATCGGAATGCTATCCTTGCTCTTGTAACTGATAGCACTCAGCGAAGAATTATCAGTAGTAACCTGGGTACAAAAGTTCCTCGTAGAGCTACAACGGTAGGAAAGAACTGGCAGGAGTATATGTTTGAGAATACACCAGTGGCTGCGGCTGTAACATTGCTCACAAAGTTGCAGAATGATATTCGTTATGCAGAAGGAGAGGTACTGCATACTTTGGTGAAGAATATTGATGTTAGAGATATTAGGGTGAATCAGGTGAATGCATATGTGATTCCTAATGCGCAGACGATTGTAAAAGGTGGAAAATTCAGTGCTCAGATTATTCTGGCGGCTGTTGATTCCACTCAGAAGCCTTCTGTATATATTGGAAACCGTTTATTGCCATCCTCCAGTAATGGGCTCTTTGAAACAATATGTAATAATACTGGTGAGTTCAATTTAAGCGGATATCTGGAACTTAATAGGGGTGGTGGAGATATTCTGAGACGCAATTTCTCTCAAAAATATACGGTGGTTAATCCATCGGCAACGTTGTCGGCTACCATGATGAATGTGTTATACGCCGGATATGACAACCCGATGAGTGTTTCAGTTCCTGGAGTGCCCAGTCAACATGTACAATTAACAATTACAAATGGAAATGGTTCTATAACATCCGTGCCGGGAGGATACATTGTTCGCCCATCGAGGATCGGGCAAACAGATTTTGCAGTTACCGCAAATCTGGGAGGTCGGAATCAGTTGATGGGTAACTTTGTTTACAGGGTACGCCAACTGCCCGATCCGATGCCGTTTATTGAATATGATGGAACCCCAGGTAATCCAAAAAGATATCGTGGAGGAACAGGTTTCTCAAAAGCTTTGCTGATGAGTACCGAAGGCATTGGTGCTGCCATAGACGATGGATTGCTGAATGTGAACTTTCGTGTTCTCAATTTTGAAACTATTTTCTTTGATAACATGGGTAATGCAGTGCCTGAGATTTCTGCCGGAAGTAAATTTTCTGCAAGACAAAGGGAAGTGTTTCGTAAGTTATCACGAGGAAAAAGATTCTATATATCAAGGGTAAGGGCGGTTGGACCGGATGGTATTGAACGTTTACTTCCTACAACACTTGAAGTCATTGTAAATTAATTAAATACGAAGATATGAAACGCTTTATATGTACTATGGCTCTTCTTTGCACTACAATTGGTATCTGCCAACTGCCAGCGCAACCGAAAGCGCGTAAAGCAAAGCAGGAAACAAAAGAATCCGGTACGACTCTTTCTGTCCGAGCACAGACGCAATATACCGGACAATTGACAATGCCTGAGGAGGTTTTATGGAAAAGAGAGATTTATAGAACTCTTGATCTGAAACAAGAAAAGAATTCAGCCTTATATTATCCTGTGGAACCTATAGGCGACCGAATGAATCTTTTTACACTGATTTTTAAACTCCTTGCAGAAGGAAAGATTCCTGCTTATGAGTATCATCTGGATGGTACGGAAGTTCTCACGACTGAAAGTAAAGTCAAATTTAAAGATGTACTTGACCGCTTTCATATTTACAACCAGGCTAAGAAAGGTACTGGGAAAGATACCATATATATAGTTGATAACAGTGATATACCAAGTAACGAAGTTCTCAGCTACTTTATCAAAGAGGTGTGGTATTTTGACCAACGTTCTTCAACTTACAACTCAAAGGTTGCAGCAATATGTCCGGTGCTTCATCGTTCTGGAGATTTTTCCATGGATATTACCAAATATCCGATGTTTTGGTTGAATTATAATGATCTGAGTCCATATTTGACACGTATGAATGTGATGACCAGCAACCTGAATAATACCTCCAGTATCACAATGGATGATTATTTCACTACCAGACAGTATAAGGGAGATATTTATAAAACCACTAATATGCTTAATCAGACACTGGCACAGTATTGCCCGACTGATAGTGCGTTGGTGAAAGAACAAAAAAGAATAGAAGGACAATTAAAGGCTTTTGAAGAACATCTTTGGACGAGCCCTGCCGATACTATATCAGCAAAAGAATCGGATAAGAAAAAGAAGAGTGAAGCGACAGAAAAGACTTCAGTGAGAACTTCCAGAAGAAAGACTTCCTCAACAACAGTCTCTTCTCCCAAGGTGAAAAAGGAGAAGTCGACTTCAACAGCTCCTAAAGCTTCTGTGCGGCGTCAGAGAAGATAATTATTTAACGCGAAACAAATTTCTTTTTAGCATTTAGTCAGAAAAAGGGGTTGTCTAATTTTGAGACAACCCCTTTTTTATAATCCGTTATCGTTTTAGTTATCAATATTCAGTATAACTATATGCGAAAAGAATTCGGGATGTATTATCTTTTGTGGGGAACACCATATTCTTTTGCACTAATTGTATCTATAGGGATTTCCCATATTTTTACGTTCTTTACTGCAGGTTCGGAATATTCAAAAGTACTGTCTGAATAGTGGCTCATGATTATATTCAGAGCTTCGCGTTTATCATCCAGGTTTTCAATAAATTGTACTTTCCCATGGCAGATTACACTCTTGGCTTTCATACGATAGCTGCATGCCACCTTAGGGTGTTGAAAAACCAGTTCATGGTCTATGCTGAAAGTAATACAAACATTATTATTTTGTTCCAGAATATCAATAGAATGTCCCGTTGGGCCTGAATGTAAATAGATAACTCCTTCTCTGTATCCAAAATTCATAGGGATAACATAAGGGTTATTCTGGTTGTCAACCATACCTACATAACAAATGTCGCTTCGGGAAATAATTTCTTCAATATAATCTTGTTCTTCAATCTTTACTGTTTTCATGTCGTTATTTTATCTCTTGTTTTGTCCAATGTACTTTTGCCAGATCGAATCCGCGATTGACTAGTCTATAGACAATGGGGCGTAGTTCGTCATTCTCAATAAGAGGTTGACGATACAAAATCCATAAACTGCTTTGTGATGAATCAGATACGACTGCCCATTGATAATTGTCATCAAGATCAATAATCCAGTAATCGCATTTAATCGGCCAGCGAAATTGCATTTTAAGTTTTGCATTCCCTGATTCGGGAACAATGTAAGCTTTTCCTTGAGTCTTTTTTTCTTTCTTTGACTTCTCACACCGATTTATTACTTCTATGTAACCTTCTTTAGGGATAAATTCTGCAGAGACGTTACAGGTGTCTTTTTCGAACCAGCTTGGGTAACGCCCAATCTCGTACCAGATACCAGCATAACGCTCTATCTCAACATAGGGAACTGTGTCTATGTTTTTGTGTTTCTTCATTTTTTCTTTAAGCTTAATACTTAAAAAACAAAATTTTGATAAAAAGGTTTCATAGAAATAAATAAATGTGAAAATAAATATTTGTTAATCAATTATTTTGCTCGGCCAGTGCAAAGTCAAGTTGTTTTTTCTCAAGGTTTGCACGTGCAACGCGTATCGTGATTGAATCTCCCAGCCTGTAAATATGGTTTGTCCTTCTTCCTTTCAAGCAGAAATTCTTTTCGTCGAACTCGTAATAATCATCGTCCAAATCACGAATAGGAACCATTCCCTCGCATTTATTCTCATTCAGTTCTACATAGAGCCCCCATTCTGTTACTCCCGAGATAACTCCGTCGTATACCTGTCCAAGCCTTTCACTCATAAACTCTACCTGTTTGTACTTGATTGATGCACGTTCAGCGTTAGCAGCTATCTGCTCCATGTCTGAGCTATGAACGCAAAGGTCCTCATATTTGGTTTCTGAAACTGTTCTTCCTCCTTCTTCCAAATAACGGGTAAGTAATCGGTGAACCATCAGGTCGGGGAATCGACGGATTGGTGAGGTGAAGTGAGTGTAATACTCAAAGGCCAACCCATAATGTCCAATGTTGTGCACAGAATACTTCGCTTTCTGCATTGCACGAATTGATATAGTCTCAATCAAGTTCTCCTCATTCTTGCCCTGAACGTCGTCGAGCATGTGATTAATTGACTTCGAAATATCTGTTTTAGAACCGGTAGTTCGTATTTTATAGCCAAATCGGGCAATAAACTGTGACAGATTATCCAACTTCTCCGGATCTGGAAGATCATGAATACGGTATGGCAGAACCTTAGGATTCTTGCCTTCCGGAACTTTACCAATTTTTTCAGCTACTGTTCTGTTAGCCAGAAGCATAAACTCCTCGACCAATTTATGAGCCTCTTTAGAGTATTTGAAGTAAACGCTGATAGGCTTTCCCTTCTCATCGATTTCAAATTTTACTTCGTATCGATCAAAGTTAATAGCTCCGGAATTATATCTCTTCTGACGGAGAATCTGGGCAATATGATTCATCGCAAGAATTTCTTTCTTGTAGTCTCCTTCTTTGGTCTCAATAATTTCCTGAGCTTCCTCGTAAGTAAACCTGCGGTCGGATTTGATTACTGTATGAACAATGCGTGAGCTTTTTACTTCTCCTTTATCAGTGATATTAAAAATCACCGAATAGGCTAGTTTCTCTTCATCCGGACGGAGAGAACAGATAAAGTTACATAAACGTTCGGGCAGCATAGGAATTGTTCTGTCTACCAGATATACAGATGTTGCTCTTTTTTCTGCTTCCTTATCAATAATATCGCCTTCCTTCACATAGTGTGATACATCGGCAATATGTACTCCTATTTCCCAGAGACCATCTTCAATTTTACGGATGGAGAGTGCGTCGTCAAAGTCTTTTGCATCTTTCGGGTCGATAGTGAATGTAGTGATGTTCCGGAAATCTTCCCGTTTAGCAATCTCTTCTTCAGTGATTTCTGCCGGAATTCTTTCAGCCGCCTCTTCTACAGCCTGTGGATAAACATAAGGAAGACCAAATTCGGCTAGAATAGCGTGCATCTCGGTTGTGTTATCTCCTGCAACTCCCAATATATCTATAACCTGTCCGATTGGGTTTTTGGCTCTGTCGGGCCATTCTATGATTCTAACTACAGCTTTGTCTCCTGTTTTTCCTCCTTTCAGCTTTTCTTTCGGAATAAAAATATCGTTTGCCAGCGTGCGGTTTTCAGTAATAAGGAATGCATAGGAATCAGATACTTCAAGTGTCCCCACAAAGTTTTCATTTGCCCGTTCCACAATTTCAACTACTTCTCCTTCAGCTTCCCTGTTTTTTCTTTTGGCTAAGTAAACGATACGAACTTTATCATTGTTCATTGCATGAGCCGAGTTACGTTCTGCTATGAATATTGGTTCTCCTCCGTCATCAGGCAAGAATGAGTTTTTTCCATTGCTTTTCCGTTGGAATATTCCTGTCATTTCTTTTCCATGACTGGTAAGCTTGTATCTGCCTTTTTCGATTTCCGAAATATAGTCATCAGCCACCATCTCATATAAAATGTCCATACACACCATTTTTAGCGGATGTGTAGTAAGCTTTAGTTCTGCAAAAATATACTTCAGGCTAAGTGTTTCTGTAGATTTTGTCTCAAACAACCTCATTAGTAACTCCGCTAATTGCGCTTTCTTCATTCTCTTACCTGCTTTCGTTTTATCTTTTTTTGCCATAATATGGATTGTTTTTACAGTTACTATTTACAAAGTAAGCAAATTAATTGCTTTTGACAGACTACTAATGCAATAAAGTTCTGTACTAATACTAAAAAAAAGATCATAAAATTCATGAAATGAATTAATATAGTATCTTTGCCAATTATATTATTTAATTTATAGTAAAAAATGTAACAGGTCCTTGCTGCATTTTTGTAAAAAAGGATATATGTTTTAATGATTCAGGACTGGAAAAGATATTGGAGAGTAATTGTATGGGTGGAAGAGTTTTAGTGACTGGTGCGAGTGGATTTATTGGAAATTATTTAGTGAAGGAGGCTCTGCGGAAAGGATATGAAGTGTGGGCAGGAGTGCGTGCAACCAGCAACCTTGAAGGTTTACAGGCAACAAATATTCATCTGATTGAGTTGGATTTTGCACACCCTTCAACACTTAAGATGCAATTAACGGATTTTAAAGAGACTCATAGTAAATGGGATTACATTATTCATACAGCCGGTGTTACTAAATGTCAGGATAAAAATGACTTTGATAGAGGAAATTATAAGGCTACCAAGAACTTTATTGAAACACTCAGTGGACTAGATATGACTCCCGAAAAGTTTGTTTATCTAAGTTCATTAAGTGTTTTTGGACCGATTCATGAAAAGAAGATGTTACCGATATCGGAAAATGATACCCCTAAACCCAATACAGCCTATGGAATTAGTAAACTTCGTGCAGAACAATACATAAAGGAGCTTCCTGATTTTCCTTACCTGATTTATCGCCCTACCGGAGTTTACGGGCCTCGCGAAAAAGATTATTTCCTGATGGCCAAATCAATTCAAAAGCATCTGGATTTTGCTGCCGGACTGCGCAAACAGATACTTACGTTTGTTTATGTGGCCGATTTGGCTCAAGCTATCTTCTTAGGGATAGAAAAGAAAGAGATTTGTAGGAAATCGTACTTCGTAAGTGACGGAAATGTTTATTCGAGTCGTGATTTTTCGGATTTGTTACAGAAAGAATTAGGAAATCCATTTGTAATACATATTAAATGTCCATTATTTATATTAAAAATTATATCTTTGTGCGCTGAATTCATTGCCTCCTCTTCAGGGAAGAGTAGTACGCTGAATGGAGACAAATATAAAATAATGAAACAACGAAACTGGCAGTGCGACATTACTCCACTGATTAACGACTTGGGATATGCTCCCCAATATAATCTGGCCAAAGGGGTGAAACATGCTATTGAATGGTATAAAAAAGAAGGATGGCTTTAGACATTTTTAAAAAGGTAGAGGTCCAGAAGGGATTGTTTGCCGTTGAGAAGGTTTCTTTGATATATAACCTTTTGACATCAATTTTGATTTTGTTCATGCTTCCTCGCATGAGTCACCCATACGAAATGCTGGGAGACAGAGCTATGATTGCATTGGTTACTTTCTGCCTTATCTATCTTTACAGACTGGCCCCTTGCAAATTCTCTGCTTTTGTCCGTATTGCCGTACAGATGGGCTTGCTTTCGTACTGGTATCCGGATACGTTTGAGTTTAACCGCTTCTTCCCTAATCTTGATCACTTCTTTGCTTCTGCAGAGCAGTTTATTTTCGGGTGCCAGCCAGCGGTTGAGTTCAGTAAGCATCTGCCATACAAATGGATAAGCGAGCCTTTTAATCTAGGGTATTTCTCTTACTACCCAATGATTGTAGTTGTGGCTTTGTACTACTTCTTTCGCAGGTTCGACCTGTTCGAGAAATGGTCTTTCATTGTGGTTGCCTCTTTCTTTGTCTATTACTTTATCTTTATATTTGTTCCTGTGGCAGGCCCTCAGTTCTATTTTCCGGCTATCGGTGCGGAGAATGTAGCTAATGGAATATTCCCTTCTATCGGACATTATTTCAACTTTCATCATGAACTGTTGCCCGGTCCCGATTACCAACATGGTTTCTTCTATAGTCTGGTTGACGCTTCACAACAGATTGGTGAAAGGCCAACGGCGGCATTCCCAAGTTCGCACGTAGCTATCTCTACCATAGTGATGCTTTCGGCCTTTCAGGTGAGTAGAAAACTGGGTAGTTTCCTTATACCTTTTTATGTGCTGCTTTGCTGTGCAACAGTATATATTCAGGCGCACTATCTGATTGATGCTATCGTTGGATTCTTTTCTGCCTTCGTTGTCTATTTCCTTGTCAAGAAAATGTATAATAAATGGTTTGCTGACCCGCTTTTTAAATAGTTCAGCATTAAATTAACTGTACCACTTGAATTGTATGGTTTCAGGGCAAGAGGAATCATAGACAGAAATGAGACTAATTGAGACAAAATCATATTCTTATAACAGATTTTTAATTATAATACTTGCCAAATCTGTATTTTAAATGATTGATATATAAGCATCTAAACATGAAATTCACAAAAAATAGAGTTTGTACCTTTTTAGGTTTAACAGGTGTCTTTGGATCACCTGTCTTGGGACAAAATTTATTGCAATCCCACCCCAATATCGTAATTATTGAAGCCGATGATTTAGGATATGGAGATTTAAGCTGTTATGGATCGAAAACAATTCAAACTCCCGGGATGGATAGATTGGCAAAAGAGGGGGTACGTTTTACAGACGGGTATTGTACCGCTGCTACATCCACTCCAAGTCGTTATTCCTTGATTACGGGCATGTATCCATGGACAAACGAAGGGGCTAAAATCCTTCCTGGAAATGCTGCCTTAATTATTGATGCAAGGCGGGTAACCTTACCTAAAATCATGAAACAGGCGGGTTATGCTACAGGTGCTGTGGGGAAATGGCATTTAGGATTGGGAAACGGAGCTGTTGACTGGAATAAAAAAGTTTATCCTGGAGCGAAGGATGTTGGATATGATTATTCTTTTATTCAAGCTGCCACCAATGATCGTGTGCCTTGTATTTTCATAGAAAACGGAAAAGGAGTAGGATTGGAACCACAAGACCCGCTCTATGTAAGCTATCAGGAAAATTTCGGTGGAGAGCCAACCGGAAAAAATAACCCGGAGCTACTTAGAATGTTTCCAAGTGTGGGACACGATGGCTCAATAGTAAATGGAATCCCTCGAATAGGATTTCAAACCGGAGGGAAGAAAGCGCAATGGAGGGATGAAGATATGGCGGAGCTTTTCCTGAACAAAGCAAAACAATTCATGCAAGAAAACCAGAATAAGCCCTTTTTCTTGTATTATGGATTGCATCAACCCCATGTACCCAGGGTTCCAAATGAGCGTTTTGCAGGAAAATCAGGAATGGGGCCACGAGGTGACGTGATTTTGGAAGCCGACTGGTGCGTGTCTGAGTTTCTGAAAGAAATGGATAAGTTGGGACTGACTGAAAATACATTGGTTATCCTGACGAGTGACAATGGTCCGGTTTTAGATGATGGATATAAGGATAATGCCGAAGAGATGGTAGGAAAGCATAAACCAGCCGGGCCATATAGAGGGTGGAAAACTACGATGTATGCAGGTGGAACTTGCATTCCTTTCATCGTAAGATGGCCTGCCATCGTAAAGCCTGGAGTTTCTGAAACTTTCGTTTGCCAAATGGATTTATTAGCTTCGCTGGCAGCACTTACTGGACAAACATATTCTGATAAAACTGATAGCCAGAATACATTACCTGTATTTTTAGGAATGAGTAAAGAGGGCCGTAAGGAATTAGTAATTGAAGGAATGTTTAATTATGCCTTTAGACAAGGTGATTGGGTCATGATTCCGCCTTATCCAGGAGTTGGAGAAACCTATCAGCTATATAATTTGAAAGATGATCCGGGAGAGAATATAAATTTGGCAGGTAAGAATCCTAGATTATTAAGACAGATGATGATGAGGTTTGAACAGTTGAAACGTGAAACAAGTAAAGTTACAAATTATTAGACTTTAGAGGATTATTGATTCATCTTGTTGAAGTACTATACTTTAGGATGTTTGTATAACTCTTTTCAGGAAGTAATTATAAAAAATCACCCTCAATTAATAAGGGTCATACTTTCTAAAATAAAAGAGCCGTTTTCAATCTACAAGAAAGGTTGAAAACGGCTCTTCTCAGTCTTTAATAAGTGGGTTAAATCAGATTCGGTAACTTCAGTCTATCAAAACGGGAGGTTCGATGCGCTATTTTTTTATTTACTCTCTGTTTTGGTTCATTGTTGATGGGCGGCACCTCCGTGTTCGGCTATTATTCTGTCGAAGATGGCATCCAAATCCTCTTTATGTTCAGCCCGCAGCATGGCAACGCGGGTATCGCGGAAGTTGGGGATTCCCTTGAATAATGGAGACGCAGCTAAGTGTCGGCGGACATGAATAATGCCCCGGCGTTCGTCTAGCCGCTCAATGCTCTGTTCAACCTGCTTGCGCAGTACCTCCATTTTCCAGTCGAACGAGAGAGAAAGCTCTTCGCCTGTTTCCATGTAATGCTTCACCTCCTTGAATATCCATGGGCGGCCAAAGCTGGCACGTCCAATCATGATGGCATCTACACCGTATCGATCAAAGTATTCTTTTACCTGTTGAGGGGTGGTCACATCTCCATTGCCAATGATGGGTATCTTCATGCGCGGGTTGTTCTTTACCTCGCCAATCAATGTCCAGTCTGCCTCGCCGGTATACATCTGGCTTCGGGTTCTTCCGTGTATGGTTAGTGCGGCTATGCCGCAATCCTGCAGTTGTTCGGCAAGTTCAACGATGATTTTGCTGTCGCTGTCCCATCCCAACCGGGTTTTCACGGTAACAGGAATCTTCACGGCATCGACCACCGCCTTGGTTATCTCTAGCATTTTAGGCACATTCTGAAGCATACCTGCTCCGGCGCCTTTGCCAGCTACCTTTTTTACGGGGCAACCAAAATTAATATCGAGAATGTCTGGGTGAGCTGCCTCCACAATTTTTGCCGCTTCTACCATGGGTTCCACTTCCTTTCCGTAAATCTGCATGGCAACCGGTCGCTCCTCTTCGCAAATAGTGAGCTTTTGGGTTGTTTTGTTTACGTAACGTACCAGCGCATCGCTGGAAATAAATTCGGTGTAAACCATGTCTGCTCCAAACTGTTTGCACAACAACCGGAAAGCAATATCGGTTACATCCTCCATGGGAGCCAATAAAACGGGGCGTTCCCCTAAGTCTATAGAGCCTATTTTCATAATCAGTTATTATTGCTGCAAAAATACGCAAAAAACCACTACCTTTGTACACAACTAATTATAAAATAGGTATGAACCATCAGTTAAAAGACTTTGAAATAATGGCGCCAGCGGGTTCGCGCGAATCTTTGGCCGCCGCAATTCAGGCAGGAGCTGATTCAATTTACTTTGGTATTGAGAATCTGAACATGCGTGCTCGGTCATCGAACACGTTTACAATAGATGATCTGAAAGAGATTGCTCAGATATGTGATGAGCATGGTCTGAAGAGTTATCTTACAATTAATACAATTATTTACGATAATGATATTCCTTTGATGCGCACAATTGTGGATGCCGCGAAGGAAGCTGGCATTTCGGCTATCATTGCTGCAGATGTGGCGGTGATGTCTTACGCGCGTTCCATCGGACAAGAAGTACATCTTTCTACACAGCTAAATATTTCGAATGCGGAAGCGTTGAAATTCTATGCTCAGTTTGCCGATGTAGTGGTGTTGGCCCGTGAGTTGAACTTGGAACAGGTACGTGCCATCTACGACCGTATCAAAGAAGATAAAATCTGCGGACCGATGGGTGACGAGCTTCGTATCGAGATGTTCTGCCACGGTGCACTCTGTATGGCGGTTTCGGGAAAATGTTACCTTTCGCTTCATGAAATGAACAACTCGGCAAACCGGGGTGCATGCATGCAGATTTGCCGACGTGCCTATACCGTGAAGGATAAGGAGAGCGATATTGAACTGGAAATTGATAACCAGTACATCATGTCGCCAAAGGATTTAAAGACTATCCATTTTATGGACCAGATGATTGAAGCCGGAGTAAGGGTATTCAAGATTGAAGGACGCGCCCGAGGACCAGAGTATGTGCGTACAGTTGTGGAGTGTTACAAGCAGGCTATTCAGTCTTGTTTGGATGGAACGTTCTCTCAGGAGAAGATCGATGCGTGGGATTCTCGACTGAAGACGGTCTTTAACCGCGGATTCTGGAACGGATATTACTTGGGACAACGGCTGGGCGAGTGGAGCAAGAACTACGGTTCAGAAGCTACCGAGCGGAAAGTATACGTGGGTAAGGCGGTTAAATATTTCGGCAACATCAATGTGGCCGAATTCCTTGTGGAAGCTGCCGAACTGAAGGTGGGAGATAAACTACTGGTTACCGGGCCAACCACCGGAGCCTTGTTCTCTACACTGGAAGAGGCGAGGGTAGATTTGAAACCGGTTGAGGTGGTGCACAAAGGAGAAAACTTCTCCATGAAGTTTGCAGAGAAGATTCGCCCAAGCGATAAGCTATATAAATTGGTTTCACCCGATGAATTAAAGAAATCTCGTACAAAAGAATAGATTCTTCTGTACAAAACAATTAGATCTTTTGTACAGAAGAATGCATTCTTTTGTACAAGAGATTTTTTATTTTACGTGATGTTTTAAATAAGTTATATGGGAAAATATATTTTTGAACTGAATATGAAAGTACGCGACTATGAATGTGATATGCAGGGAATAGTCAACAATGCCAATTACCAACATTATCTGGAACATACGCGGCATGAATTTATCACTACGCTTGGCATTAACTTCGGCGAGCTGCATGTGCAGGGAATCGATCCCGTGGTAGCCCGAATTTCCATAGCTTATAAAACCCCTCTTCGCAGCGGCGACGATTTTGTATCCAAGCTCTATATGGAGAAAGAAGGACTGAAATATGTCTTCTATCAAGATATCTACCGATTATCCGATAATAAAGTATCGGTAAAGGCCAAGGTGGAAGTGGTATGCCTCACCAACGGACGGTTGGGGCCTAGTGAATTGTTTGATCGTGCATTTCAACCCTATTTTACACAATGAATGAAAAGGAAGTAATTGCGAGCATTGCGCTTACACAAGTCCTGGGAGTGGGACTGATAAGCGCACGGATGTTGATAAATGGTGCCGGAAGTGCGGAGAAAGTATTTGCCTGTCGCAAGGAACTTTCCGAGATAATTCCGGGAGTTACCCCCAAAATAGCAGAGTTGCTGGATTGTCCGCAGGCTTTTGCAAGGGCTGAGGCCGAATACGCTTTCGCCCAAAAGAACCGGATAAACTGCATTTGCTACAATGATGAGGCTTATCCTTCAAGATTAAGAGAGTGTCCCGATGCTCCGGTGATACTGTTCTTTAAAGGGGAGGCCGATTTAAACGCTTTACGCGTTATCAATATGGTGGGAACCCGCAATGCAACCGATTACGGACAGCGTATCTGCCGTGATTTTATTACCGACCTTAAATCATTATGTCCCGATGTGCTCGTGGTTAGTGGCCTTGCTTATGGAATTGATATTCATTCACACAGAGCAGCTGTGAGCAATGGTCTTACAACGGTTGGCGTCCTGGCGCATGGACTGGACAGAATCTATCCCGCCGCCCACAGGAAAACAGCCATTGATATGCTTGCAAACGGAGGTTTGCTGACCGAATTTATGTCGGAAACAAATCCCGACCGGCAGAATTTTGTGAAACGAAACAGGATTGTGGCGGGAATGAGCGATGCCACTATTGTGGTAGAATCGGCCGTGAAGGGGGGAGCCCTGATAACAGCTGATATAGCCCAGAGCTATCACCGCGATTGTTTCGCTTTCCCGGGAAGAGTAAACGACGAATTCTCTGTTGGATGCAACAACCTTATCAAAGATAATAAAGCCGGACTGATACTTTCTGCCGAAGATTTCATTAAATCCATGTGCTGGGACGCAAATCCCGATGCTGTTCCCGTTGCCATTCAGCGACAGTTGTTCGTGGATCTTTCGGAAGAAGAACAATTGATAGTAGATATTCTGCGCGAAAAAGGAGATTCTCAAATTAACTCTCTGGTGGTTGAGGCCGATATGCCGGTCAATAAGATAAATGCAATTCTATTTGAGCTTGAGATGAAAGGTGTTGTTCGGGCCTTGGCTGGAGGAATGTTTCAGCTGCTTTGAAAAAAGCAAAAAAAAAGGAGTCACGCCTGACTCCAACCTTTTTTAACCTTAAATCTAATACTATGAAAAACACATTACAAATGTAGGGCTTTCAAGTATGATGGCAAAATATATCTGCCTCTTTTAATTTTCTTTCACCGATTTTAGCTGTTTATTATAATAAAATGCTCTTTGAAACAGAAATATAATTATCATTTTGATATCTTTCAGGTTTATTTGAATGATAAAAAAATCAGATAGCTCAAGCTGTTATCATATTGATACATACGGTTTAAGAAGCATTCCTTATAACAGTTCAATGCGAATATGAATAATCCTTTTCTGGTTCCGAAATAAATTGTTGAATCCTGAGTCGAATGCTTGTTAATTCCAGGAAGATTTTGGTGTTTTTACCCCATTTGGTACCCGTAAAATAAGAAGAGGGTGTCTCAATAGTATGAGACACCCTCTTTCTGTGTTCTATCTAATCTGTAGATTAATCCTTCAGTTTAGCTGCGATGAAGTCGCGGTTCAATCTTGCAATGTTGCTGATTGAAATAGACTTAGGACATTCAGCCTCACAAGCTCTGGTGTTGGTACAGTTACCGAAACCAAGTTCGTCCATTTTAGAAACCATTGCTTTAGCACGACGACCGGCTTCTACTTTTCCTTGAGGAAGAAGAGACAGCTGGCTTACTTTTGCAGAAACGAACAACATAGCCGAACCGTTCTTACAAGCAGCAACACAAGCGCCACAACCGATACAAGAAGCTGCATCCATTGCTTCGTCGGCGATTGGTTTCGCAATAGCGATAGCATTTGCATCAGGTATACCACCAGTATTTATTGATACGTAACCACCAGCCTGCATAATCTTGTCGAATGCGTTACGGTCTACCATCAAGTCGCGGATAACAGGGAAACCTGCCGAACGCCATGGTTCAACTGTGATAGTGTCGCCATCTTCGAAACGACGTATATACATTTGGCAAGTAGTAGCTCCGGTTGCAGGTCCGTGTGGGTGTCCGTTGATGTAAAGTGAACACATACCGCAGATACCTTCACGACAGTCGTGATCGAAAACTACCGGTTCTTTACCTTCATTGATAAGTTTTTCATTCAGGATGTCAAGCATTTCGAGGAAAGAAGTGTCGCCCGAAATGTTTTCCATTTGATATGATTCAAAAGCACCTTTAGCTTTTGGACCTTTTTGACGCCAAACCTTTAGCGTGAAATTTATATTTTTTTCCATTGTCTACTAATTATTAAGCTTTGTAATTACGTGTCTGAACCTTAGTGAATTGATAGTTCAAATCTTCCTTAATCAGTTCTGGTGCTGTATCTTCGCCAGTATATTTCCAGCAAGCTACATAAGAGAAGTTTGCGTCGTCGCGTAGAGCTTCACCTTCTGGAGTCTGGAACTCTTCACGGAAGTGTCCACCGCAAGACTCTTCACGGTTAAGGCCATCGTATGCCATCAACATACCAACTTCGATAAAGTCTGACAGACGAAGTGCTTTTTCCAATTCAACATTCAGGTCGTTTACATCGCCAGGAATACGAACATTGGTCCAGAAGTCTTTTTTCACCTCTTTCAGTTTAACCAAGGCCGTTTGCAATGACTCTTTTGTACGTCCCATACCAACGAAATCCCACATGATGTGACCCAGTTTCTTGTGGATTGAGTCTACAGAGTGTTTACCGTTGATGTTCTTGATCTTGTTAATCTTATCCGTGATAGCTTTTTCTGCTTCAACGAATTCTGGAAGATCTGTTGAGAAACGTGGAACCTGAATCTGATCAGACAAATAGTTCTGAATTGTATAAGGTAATACAAAATATCCGTCGGCTAAACCTTGCATCAATGCAGAAGCACCTAAACGGTTAGCTCCGTGATCAGAGAAGTTAGCTTCACCAATTGCAAACAATCCGGGGATTGAAGTCATTAGTTCGTAGTCAACCCAGATACCACCCATTGTGTAGTGGATAGCAGGATAGATCATCATTGGAGTCATGTACGGATTTTCATCAGTGATCTCTTCGTACATGTCGAACAAGTTACCGTAACGAGCTCTTACTACATCTTCGCCTAAGCGTTGGATAGCTTCAGAGAAATCAAGGAATACAGCAAGACCTGTGTTGTTTACACCAAAACCGTGGTCGCAACGTTCTTTAGCAGCACGAGAAGCTACGTCACGAGGAACCAGGTTACCGAATGCAGGATAACGACGTTCCAAATAGTAATCGCGGTCTGATTCAGGAATCTGAGTCGGTTTTAATGTACCAGCCTGAAGTGCTTTTGCATCTTCCAGTTTCTTTGGAACCCAGATACGACCGTCGTTACGAAGTGATTCAGACATCAATGTTAGTTTAGACTGAACATCTCCGTGAACAGGAATACAAGTTGGGTGGATTTGTGCGTAGCATGGGTTAGCAAAGTAAGCACCTTTCTTGTAACATTGAATTGCGGCAGAACCGTTAGAACCCATAGCATTTGTAGAAAGGAAGAAAGCATTACCGTAACCACCGGTACCGATAACTACTGCATGTGCAGCAAAGCGTTCAAGCTTTCCTGTTACCAGATTACGAGCGATAATGCCACGTGCACGACCGTTGATTACAACAACGTCAAGCATTTCGTAGCGAGTGAATAATTTAACAGTGCCTTTGTGTACCTGACGACTCAATGCAGAGTATGCACCAAGCAATAATTGCTGGCCAGTCTGACCTTTTGCGTAGAAGGTACGAGAAACCTGAGCACCACCGAAAGAGCGGTTGTCAAGCAAACCACCATATTCGCGAGCAAAAGGAACACCCTGTGCAACACATTGGTCGATAATAGCGTTGGAAACTTCAGCAAGACGGTAAACGTTAGCTTCACGTGCGCGGTAGTCACCACCTTTGATTGTATCATAGAACAAACGGTATACAGAGTCACCGTCGTTTTGGTAATTCTTAGCAGCATTGATACCTCCTTGTGCAGCAATAGAGTGAGCACGACGAGGAGAGTCCTGGATGCAGAAGTTGAAAACTTTGAAACCCATTTCACCAAGAGAAGCTGCAGCTGATGCTCCGGCAAGACCGGTACCAACTACGATGATATCCAGACGGCGTTTGTTTGCAGGGTTTACGAGCTTTTGATGAGCTTTATAGTTACTCCATTTTTCAGCCAATTGGCCTTCAGGAATTTTTGAATCTATCTTAGTCATAATATATTATTTCTTTTTTCTGATTTAATAAGAGTTCACATTCGCAGGTTACTTAACCCAGTAATCCGTATTTTACATAAAATACAACTACTACAAGAGCAAAGCCTAAGAAGATTACAGTTGCAAAGATGTTTGAAATGCATCTCCAACGTTCGAACCAGATCTTATTGCTCCAACCCAGAGTTTGAAGAGCACTCCAGAAACCGTGAGTTAAGTGGAACCAGATAGCAACAAACCAGACAAGATAGAGAACTGCAAATAAAGGATTTGCAAAAGTTTCACGGATTAATGCTGCACCGTCTTGTGGTGTTGGATTAATGCTGTGAAGACCGCTTATTTCTACGAATTGCATCTTGAACCAGAACTGAGCAAGGTGAAGAACAAAGAAAAGAGCAACAATGATACCTAAAACAAGCATGTTTTGTGAAGCCCATTCAACACTCTTTGGCTTTTCAACAACTGCATAGCTCTCGTTACCACGAGCTTTACGGTTTTGCATTGTCAGCCAAAATGCATAAATGATGTGTACAGCAAAACCGGCAGCTAATACAAGAGTACCAGCTAAAGCATACCAATTTGCTCCTAAGAACTCACAAACCATGTTGTAGCCTTCTTCAGAGAAAATCGCCACAAGGTTCATCGCCATGTGAAATGTTAGAAACAGGACAAGGAATAGTCCTGATACGCTCATGACTACTTTCCTTCCTACAGATGAATTAGTTAACCACATAAATGATTGAATTTAAATTATTTAATTGTTAGAACTATAATTTTCTTTGTTTAGTCAGTTTTCCTCCGGCAAAAGTACATGAAATCCACCTATTAAGCAAGGGATTAAAGAAATAATTCAGCAATTGAGAGCTTCTGTATTTTACAAATTTCAGTTTAAAGAGGATTTAATCAAATACAATTCTGTTGATTTTAACTTTTTGATATTTAGTTCTTTGTTTTACTGATGGTGTAATTTTTACTTAAGACTGCACCCTTCTTAAGAATATTTTTGGTATATCTCTATTGGATCTGATTTATACGTATATTTGTAGAAATTATTTATAAATTAGTGTGATGAAGCGAATACTCTTATTTTCAATAATATCTATTCTTGTTTTTGAATGCAGTGCACAAAACTGGGATATAAATACGCTGAAGAGAATTAATAATGTTGATAATTCCTTTATTAAGGGATATAGCAAAGGGATTTCTAATACAGAACCTTATCTGGCTATCGGTATTCCTCTGCTAATGGGGAGTTACTCATTGATAACGGATGATAAGAAGCTCCTGGAGGATGCTATATATGTAGGCTCAAGTGTGGCAGAAGCAGTAATTATATCAACAACTATGAAAGAGCTTGTTGATAGAGAGCGCCCTTATAGCAGGTATCCCGATCTTATCACAAACCGGTCCGTAGAATCAAGTTCTTCATTTCCTTCAGCGCATACAGCAACGGCTTTCTCCCTTGCCACTTCATTGAGTATCAGATATCCTAAGTGGTATGTGATTGCTCCTAGCTATCTTTGGGCTTGTTCTGTTGGGTTCTCAAGAATGAATATTGGTGTTCATTATCCTTCTGACGTATTTGCTGGAGCTGTGATCGGAACAGGATGTGCTGTAATTAATGTTTATATTAATAAGTATCTCCAGGGGATAATTTATCCAAAAGGTGTTACTAAAACTATTGATTATTGAAAATGTATCCAGGCAATGTCTATATATTGAGACTGCTTGTTATCAAAATCGTTCTTAGATAGAAACGTTTCTTTGATTTACGATTGTTTTCTTTACTAAAATAATTTGGGACCTTTGATCCATGAAATGAATTTCTCACTCGTGTAGGAATAAAAAAAAGAGAGTGTTCATCAGAACACTCTCTTTTAAATTATAACATATCAGTTTATTCAACTTCACTGTAGTCAAGAACTGTCTTACGGTTGGCAAGGATACGATCGTATTCTTCTTTAGAACCAACAACGACTTTGTCAAATTCACGCTGACCGGTACCTGCAGGAATCAAATGTCCGCAGATAACATTTTCTTTCATACCTTCCAGCTTGTCGATCTTACCGTTGATAGCAGCTTCGTTCAGTACCTTAGTTGTTTCCTGGAAGGAAGCAGCCGACATGAAGCTCTTAGTCTGAAGTGCTGCACGAGTAATACCTTGCAGAATCTGAGTAGAAGTTGCAGCTACTGCATCACGAACTTCAACCAGTTTCAGGTCACGACGTTTCAGCATACTGTTTTCATCTCTAAGCTTACGGGCAGTAACGATCTGACCAGGTTGCATATTCTGAGAATCACCGGCGTCAACGACAACCTTTTTACCCCAGATATGATCGTTCTCTTCCATGAATTCCAGCTTATCAACAACCTGTTGTTCTAGGAATCGGGTATCTCCCGGCTCTACAATCTGTACTTTACGCATCATCTGACGAACGATTACCTCGAAGTGTTTATCGTTGATTTTTACACCTTGTAGGCGGTAAACGTCCTGAACCTCATTCACGATATATTCCTGAACTGCTGTAGGACCTTTAATTGCCAGAATGTCTGCAGGCGTGGTAGCTCCGTCTGAAAGTGGAGTACCAGCACGTACATAGTCGTTCTCCTGAACAAGAATCTGTTTAGAGAGAGAAACCAGATACTTCTTAACTTCACCTGTTTTAGAAGTTACGATGATTTCACGATTACCACGTTTAATCTTACCCATTGTTACTTCACCGTCGATTTCAGATACAACAGCTGGGTTAGAAGGATTACGTGCTTCGAATAACTCAGTTACACGAGGAAGACCACCGGTGATGTCACCAGCCTTACCAACTGCACGAGGAATCTTAACAAGAATATCTCCGGATTTAACCTTCTGACCATTTTCAATAACAACGTGTCCACCTACTGGGAAGTTATAGGTACGGATTAACTCGCCACTTTCATCCAAGATGTGTGCCGAAGGAACCTTCGTTTTATCTCTTGATTCGATGATGATATATTCACGTAAACCTGTTGCTTCGTCAGATTCAACTTTATATGTAACGTTTTCAATAACGCTCTCAAATTCGATTTTACCGGTTGCTTCAGTGATAATAACCGCGTTAAATGGATCCCATTTACAAATTAAGGTTCCTTTTTCCACGATCTCGCCTTCTGATGCATACAGTGTAGAACCGTATGGAATGCTGTGATTTGAAAGAACGATATTTGTATTGACGTCAACGATTCTTAGTTCAGCAAGACGGCCTACTACCATCTTAACATTTGCACCAGTTTCATCGACAGTGTCAACAGTACGTAATTCTTCAAATTCCAGACGTCCGTTGTATTTAGCTTTGACAGCTGCGTTTGCTGCAATATTAGCAGCAGTACCACCGGCGTGGAATGTACGAAGTGTAAGCTGTGTACCTGGCTCACCAATAGATTGAGCTGCGATAACCCCAACAGCTTCTCCTCTTTGAACCATTCTGTTGGTTGCAAGGTTACGGCCATAGCATTTAACACAAACACCTTTCTTCGATTCACATGTAAGAACTGAACGAATTTCAACGCTTTCAATCGGTGAATCTTCGATCTTCTTAGCAATATCTTCTGTAATTTCTTCTCCTCCGGAAACAAGTAATTCACCTGTTGTTGGGTGGATGATATCATGTACAGAAACACGACCTAGAATTCGATCGGATAGAGTTGCAATAACATCTTCGTTGTTCTTCAATTCTGTGCAAATCAGTCCGCGAAGTGTACCACAGTCTTCTTCGTTGATGATAACATCATGCGATACGTCTACCAAACGACGAGTTAAGTACCCTGCATCCGCAGTCTTAAGCGCGGTATCGGCCAAACCTTTACGAGCACCGTGGGTTGAAATAAAGTATTCAAGTACGGATAATCCTTCCTTAAAGTTTGAAAGAATTGGGTTTTCAATAATCTGTCCACCTTCTGCTCCGGCTTTCTGAGGCTTAGCCATCAAACCACGCATACCAGAGAGCTGACGGATCTGTTCTTTAGAACCACGGGCTCCTGAGTCGAGCATCATATATACAGAGTTGAATCCTTGATCATCTGTTGAAATTGTTTTCATCAGGATGTTAGATAACTCTGAGTTTACGTGTGTCCAGATGTCGATAACCTGGTTGTAACGTTCGTTGTTGGTGATGAATCCCATGTTGTAGTTGTTTACAACCTGTTCTACTTCATCGTAACCACGCTGAACAAGAGCCACTTTCTCTTTTGGAATGATGATATCATCCAAGTTGAAAGAAAGTCCACCCTGGAATGCCATTCTATAACCTAAGTTCTTGATACCATCAAGGAAATCGGCAGTTTTGGCAACTCCGCATGCTTTGATTACATCACCGATAATCTCACGAAGAGATTTCTTAGATATAATTCTATTTATATATCCAACTTCAGCAGGAACAATTTCATTTACGATTACACGTCCAACAGAGGTTTCTTTCATCAGAACATCGACAATGTTGCCGTTTTCATCGAGGTCTTTTACGACAACGTTGATAATAGCGTGAATGTCAACTTTTCCTTCATTGTATGCAATAGTAGCTTCTTCCGGTCCGTAGAAGGTAAGTCCTTCTCCCTTGGCTCCTTTTCTTAGTTTAGTAATGTAATACAAACCAAGCACCATATCCTGTGAAGGCACGGTGATAGGGGCACCATTGGCAGGGTTCAGAATGTTATGTGATGCAAGCATCAACATCTGTGCTTCAAGAACTGCCTCGTTGCTAAGTGGTAAGTGAACAGCCATCTGGTCACCATCGAAGTCGGCGTTGAACGCCGTACATGCTAATGGGTGAAGTTGGATAGCTTTACCTTCAATCATTTTAGGTTGGAATGCCTGAATACCCAAACGGTGCAATGTCGGCGCACGGTTCAGCAGAACAGGATGACCTTTCATTACATATTCAAGGATATCCCAGATAACAGGTTCTTTGCGGTCTACAATTTTCTTTGCTGACTTAACTGTTTTAACAATACCTCTCTCAATCAGTTTACGAATGATGAACGGTTTGTACAATTCTGCTGCCATCAGTTTTGGAATACCACATTCGTGCATCTTCAACTCTGGTCCGACAACAATTACGGAACGTGCTGAGTAGTCTACACGTTTACCTAATAAGTTTTGACGGAAACGTCCTTGTTTACCTTTCAAGCTGTCAGACAATGATTTCAACGGACGGTTGGCATCAGTTTTAACTGCGCTTGATTTGCGAGAATTATCGAACAAAGAGTCAACAGATTCCTGAAGCATACGTTTTTCATTACGCAGAATAACTTCAGGAGCTTTGATTTCGATAAGTCTTTTAAGACGATTATTACGAATTATTACACGACGGTACAGGTCATTCAGGTCGGATGTTGCAAAACGCCCACCATCCAGAGGAACCAATGGTCTTAGTTCTGGCGGGATAACCGGTACAATGCGAACGATCATCCATTCGGGTTTATTGCGTCCTTTTGAAGCCCTGAAAGATTCAACAACTTGAAGACGTTTTAATGCTTCATTCTTACGTTGCTGTGAAGAGTCACTACCAGCTTTGTGTCTTAACTCGTATGAGAGTGAGTCCAAATCAAGACGAGACAATAAGTCGTAGATAGCTTCTGCTCCCATTTTAGCAATAAACTTATTGGGATCAGTATCTTCAAGATATTGATTATCTTTTGGAAGAGCATCCAGAATATCCAAATACTCTTCTTCTGATAGTAAATCGTAAGCGTTAATGCCTTCAGCAGCTTTAATACCTGGCTGAATTACGACATAACGTTCGTAATAAATAATTGAATCCAGTTTCTTAGTAGGCAATCCTAGTAAGTAACCTATCTTGTTGGGTAATGAGCGGAAGTACCAAATGTGCGCTACAGGAACCACAAGTTGAATGTGCCCCATGCGTTCCCGTCTTACTTTCTTTTCGGTAACTTCCACACCGCAACGGTCACAAACAATCCCTTTGTAGCGGATTCTTTTATATTTTCCACAATGACATTCATAATCCTTGATTGGACCAAAAATGCGTTCGCAGAAAAGACCATCACGTTCAGGTTTATATGTACGGTAATTGATAGTTTCCGGCTTCAATACTTCGCCACTCGAATTCTCAAGGATTTCTTCTGGTGAAGCTAAGCCGATTGAGATTTTCGAGAAATTACTCTTTATCTTATTTTCTTTTCTAAAAGCCATACGATTAATTTATGTAAAGAGTTATCTATTAATTATTCTAAGTTGATGCTCAGTCCAAGACCTCTTAATTCATGTAATAATACATTGAGAGATTCTGGAATACCTGGCTGTGGCATTGGTTCGCCTTTTACAATAGCTTCATAAGCTTTTGAGCGTCCAACTACGTCGTCAGATTTAATTGTCAGGATTTCCTGAAGAATGTGTGATGCACCGAATGCTTCCAGTGCCCAAACTTCCATTTCTCCGAAGCGCTGACCACCAAACTGAGCCTTACCACCAAGAGGTTGCTGAGTGATTAATGAGTATGGTCCGATAGAACGTGCGTGCATCTTATCTTCAACCATGTGTCCTAGTTTCAACATGTAGATTACTCCAACTGTTGCAGGTTGGTCAAAGCGATCACCTGTACCACCATCACACAAATAACTCTTTCCAAAGCGAGGAACACCTGCTTTATCTGTCCATTCAGTAATATTTTCGAGTGTTGCACCGTCGAAGATTGGCGTTGCAAACTTAACACCAAGTTCTCTACCAGCCCAACCAAGTACAGTTTCGAATATCTGTCCAAGGTTCATACGAGAAGGTACACCAAGTGGGTTCAGAACGATGTCTACTGGAGTTCCGTCTGCAAGGAACGGCATGTCTTCCTGTCTTACGATTCTTGAAACGATACCTTTATTTCCGTGTCGTCCGGCCATCTTATCACCCACGCTAATTTTGCGTTTCTTAGCAATATATACTTTGGCCATCTGGATAATACCTGCAGGAAGTTCATCTCCGATTGTGATGCTGAATTTTTTGCGTTTCAGCTCTGCATCTAATTCTTTGTACTTTTTCAAGTAATTCAAAATCAGATCACGAATCATATCATTCTTGTGAGAATCTGCCGTCCATTTGCTTATCTGAATAGAAGTATAATCCAAGTTTCTCAGATCAGATGCTGTGAAAGGTGCTCCTTTACTAATTACATCAGCTCCTAAGTAATCCTTAACTCCCTGGGAAGTTTTGCCTTCAGTCAGAACCAAGAGCTTTTCAATCAGAATTTGCTTCAGTTCTTCGACTTTTGCTTCGAACTCATCGTCAATCTTTGGAAGCAATGCTTTATCTGCAAGCTTAGAACTTCTGTTCTTTATAACTCTTGAGAACAGTTTTTTATCAATTACAACTCCCTTTAATGAAGGAGAAGCTTTAAGCGAAGCATCTTTAACATCACCAGCTTTATCACCGAAGATTGCTCTTAGGAGTTTTTCTTCTGGAGATGGGTCTGACTCACCTTTTGGAGTGATTTTACCAATTAGGATATCCCCCGGTTGAATTCTTGCGCCAATACGCACAATACCGTTTTCATCGAGGTCTTTAGTGGCTTCTTCGCTTACATTCGGTATGTCAGAGGTTAATTCTTCCATGCCACGTTTAGTTTCACGCACCTCAAGTGAGTATTCTTCAACGTGAACCGATGTTAGAATGTCATCCCGAACAACTCGTTCATTAAGTACAATAGCATCCTCATAGTTATATCCTTTCCAAGGCATGAATGCTACAAGAAGGTTTTTACCAAGTGCGAGTTCTCCGCCTTGAGTTGAGTAACCTTCTGTAAGTATATCTCCTTCTTTGACTCTTTGTCCTTTTGTACAAATTGGACGAAGGTCAATTGTCATATTCTGATTCGTCTTACGGAATTTAGGAATTCTGTACTCTTTAACTGCGCTTTCGAAGCTTACAAAATCTTCTTCTTCTGTTCTGTCATAACGAATTCGGATGACTGTTGCATCAACAAATTCAATTACACCATCGCCTTCTGCAGTAATCTGAGTACGTGAATCCTGAACTAATTGTTTCTCAATACCAGTACCAACGATTGGAGATTCACATTTCAACAATGGTACAGCCTGACGCATCATGTTAGATCCCATCAATGCACGGTTAGCATCATCATGTTCCAAGAATGGGATTAGTGATGCTGCAATTGAAGCAATTTGTTGTGGCGCTACGTCCATCAATTCAACTTCAGATGGCTCTGCAACTGGGAAGTCCGCATCCTGACGGCTATTGATACGGTTATTAATAAATTTACCATCGTCATCCAATGGAGCATTTCCTTGGGCAATGATTTTACCTTCCTCTTCTTCTGCTGAAAGGTAAATAATTCCGTTTGAAGTAATGTCAACTTTACCTTCTTCAACTTTTCTGTAAGGAGTCTCAATAAAGCCGAGATCATTAATTTTTGCATATACACACAAAGATGAAATCAAACCAATGTTTGGACCTTCAGGAGTTTCAATAGGACAAAGTCGACCGTAGTGTGTGTAATGAACGTCACGAACCTCAAATCCGGCTCTTTCACGCGACAAACCACCTGGACCAAGGGCTGACATACGTCTTTTGTGTGTGATTTCAGCCAATGGATTGGTTTGATCCATGAATTGAGATAATGCATTTGTTCCGAAAAATGTGTTGATTACTGAAGATATAGTTTTTGCATTGATCAAATCAATTGGCGTAAACACTTCATTATCTCTGACATTCATTCTTTCTCTTATAGTACGCGACATACGAGCTAATCCAACTGCAAATTGATTGGATAGCTGTTCGCCCACTGTACGTACACGTCTGTTACTTAAGTGGTCAATATCATCGACGTCTGCTTTTGAGTTAATTAACTCAATCAGATACTTGATGATTTCAATAATGTCTTCTTTTGTCAGGACTTTAACATCCATGTTGGTGCTAAGATTCAACTTTTTGTTGATTCTGTATCTACCAACTTCACCTAAATCATATCTCTTTTCTGAGAAGAATAGGTTATTAATAACTTCGCGTGCACTTGCATCGTCAGCAGGGTCTGCGTTACGAAGTTGTCTGTAAATATATAATACAGCTTCTTTTTCAGAGTTACTTGGATCTTTCTGAAGAGTATTATAGATAATAGAATAATCAGACTGATTTGGTTCTTCTTTATGAACCAAGATATTTTGAACGCCCGATTCGATTATTTCGTCAATGTGTTCTGTCTCAAGTATAGTCTCACGATCGATAATAACTTCATTACGTTCGATTGACACAACCTCACCGGTGTCTTCATCTACAAAATCTTCCACCCATGTTTTGAGTACTCTTGCTGCAAGTTTTCTACCAACAATTTTTTTGAGGTTACTCTTGCTTACTTTTATATCTTCTGCCAGATTAAAGATCTCAAGAATATCTTTATCATTTTCAAAGCCGATCGCTCTTAGTAGAGTTGTTACTGGCAATTTTTTCTTGCGATCAATATACGCATACATGACATTATTGATGTCTGTTGCGAACTCAATCCATGACCCTTTGAATGGGATGATACGAGCTGAATAAAGTTTTGTACCGTTTGCATGAACACTTTGACCGAAGAATACACCAGGTGAACGATGGAGCTGAGAAACAACTACACGTTCTGCTCCGTTTATGACAAATGTAGCTTTGTCTGTCATATACGGAATCGGACCAAGAAACACGTCTTGAATAACAGTGTCAAAGTCTTCATGGTCTGGATCTGTACAGTATAGCTTGAGTTTGGCTTTTAATGGAACGCTGTATGTTAAGCCTCGTTCGATACAATCGTCGATTGTATATCTAGGTGGATCAACATAGTAGTCCAAAAACTCAAGCACAAAGTTATTTCTTGTATCGGCTATGGGAAAGTTTTCAGCAAATACCTTGTACAATCCCTCATTTTTGCGCTTTTCGGGCGGGGTGTCTAATTGTAGAAAGTCTTTGAATGACTTCAATTGTACTTCTAAGAAATCTGGATATCCGTATGGATTCTTGATAGAAGCAAAATTAACTCTTTGATTTACAGTATTTGAAGACATCTGTTAATGGATTTGTAGAACTTATTTATAAATATATACACAAAAAGGTTAAGAACCCTCTTTCGGAGGGCTCTTAACCGAATTACCTGATAAACAGGCTAATGTTATTTAAGTTCAACTTCAGCTCCAGCTTCTTCTAATGCTTTTTTCAATCCTTCAGCGTCTGCTTTAGCAAGACCTTCTTTAACTACGCTAGGAGCAGCATCAACTAAGTCTTTAGCTTCTTTCAAACCAAGACCGCAATTTTCTTTAACTGCTTTAACTACTTGTAATTTTGCGCTACCTGCACTTTTCAATACTACATCGAAAGAAGTTTTTTCTTCTTCAGCAGCTGCACCAGCAGCAGGACCAGCAGCAACAGCAACAGCTGCAGCAGCAGGTTCAATACCGTATTCTTCTTTAAGGATAGTAGCAAGTTCATTAACTTCTTTTACTGTCAAGTTAACTAATTGTTCTGCAAAAGCTTTCAAATCTGCCATTTTTGTATGATTTTAATGTTTAATTTACTAAATAATTTGTTTTGATATTATCTTTCACCAAGAGTTTTGAGTACTCCGTGAAGGGTGTTTCCACCTGATTGAAGAGCAGAAATAACATTCTTGGCTGGAGATTGCAGCAAGGCAATAACATCAGCAATAACTTCATTTTTACTCTTAATACTGATAAGATTTTCTAATTGATCAGCACCAATATAGAAGCTTTCTTCTACATATGCAGCTTTCAGTCCAGGGATTCCGTCTTTAGCTACGTCTTTGATCAATTTAGCAGGAGCATTACCGGTGTTAGTGAACATCACGGCTGTGTTGCCCTTCATTGATCCGTACAAAGGAGAATAATCTACTTCCAGGCTTTCCAATGCTTTCAGAAGCAATGTATTCTTAACCACCATCAATTTGATGTCAGATTGGAAACATTTTCTTCTAAGAGCGCTTGTAGCAGCTGCATTCATTGCAGTTGTATCTACCAAGTAGAAGTGGGAATATTCTTTTGTAGTTGCAGCAATTTGTTCAATTGCTGTTTGTTTATCTTCCTTTCTCATTATTCCTCCTTTTATTAGATTTCCTCAACTGATTTAGGGTCTACTTTAACACCTAAACTCATTGTACTAGAAAGATAAATACTCTTAATATATGTGCCCTTTGCTGCAGTTGGTTTTAGTTTAAGCAATGTAGAAATAAATTCTTTTGCGTTGTCGCGAATTTTATCTGCATCGAATGAAACTTTACCAATAGAAGTATGAACAATACCTGTTTTGTCTACTTTAAAGTCGATTTTACCTTGTTTTACTTCTTTTACTGCTTTGGCAACATCCATAGTCACAGTACCACTTTTTGGGTTAGGCATTAATCCGCGAGGACCAAGTACACGACCCAAAGCACCTATTTTACCCATGATAGATGGCATAGTGATAATTACATCAATATCAGTCCATCCACCTTTGATCTTTTCAATATATTCATCAAGACCTACATAATCAGCACCTGCTTCTTTTGCAGCGGCTTCAGCATCAGGTGTACATAGAACCAAGACCTTAATCTCTTTACCAGTTCCGTGAGGAAGTGAAACTACACCTCTAACCATCTGGTTTGCTTTACGTGGATCTACACCTAAACGTACATCAATATCTAATGAGGCATCAAACTTTGTAAAAGAGATTTCCTTTACAAGCGCTGAAGCTTCTTTTAGTGAGTATGCTTTCCCTGCTTCAACTTTAGCGGCAGCCAACTTTTGATTTTTTGTCAGTTTTCCCATTATAATTGAAGATTATTAATTATTACCTGGGAATTCCCCTTTTACAGTGATACCCATACTTCTAGCTGTACCAGCAACCATAGTCATAGCAGCTTCTACAGTGAAACAGTTCAAGTCAGTCATTTTGTCCTGAGCAATTGTGCGTACTTGGTCCCAAGTAATCTCAGCAACCTTTTTACGGTTAGGCTCAGCAGAACCACTCTTAAGCTTAGTTACTTCCAATAACTGGATAGCAACAGGAGGAGTCTTGATTACAAAATCAAAAGACTTGTCTGCATAATAAGTAATAACGACAGGTAATATTTTACCTGCTCTGTCTTGGGTTCTGGCATTGAATTGCTTGCAGAATTCCATAATATTGATCCCTTTAGAACCTAAAGCAGGTCCAACGGGAGGTGATGGATTTGCAGCGCCTCCTTTAATCTGTAATTTGATTAGTCCAGCAACTTCTTTAGCCATTTTTTTAATTTATTTATATAAACATTAATTAAGGCACAACACGGCGTAACCCATGTTATTCCTTTTCTACTTGCATAAAGCCTAATTCAAGCGGAGTTTTTCGCCCGAATATCTTTACCATAACCTTTAATTTCTTCTTTTCGTTATTCACTTCTTCAATGGTACCACTGAATCCGCTGAATGGACCAAAAGCTACTTTTACAGTCTCTCCTACTATATACGGGATATTGATTTCTTCTCCCGATTCTTGTAGTTCATCCACTGTACCAAGTATACGATTCACTTCTGACTGTCTCAGAGGGGTAGGGTTATCCGAACCACCTAAGAAACCGATTACATTAGGAGTATTTCTTAAATGATGAGCTACCTCACCAACAAGAGCTGCCTCCACTAAAACGTATCCAGGCAGATAATTTCTCTCTTTCACAACTTTTTTCCCGTTGCGAACCTGATATACCTTTTCAGTAGGAATCAATACCTGAGATACATAATCACCAAGGTTGCTGTTTTTGATATCAGCTTCAAGATATTCTTTTACCTTGCTTTCTTTTCCGCTAATGGCACGCAAAACATACCATTTCTTTTCAATCTCAGACATTTTTCTCCTATGTTAATGTGGATAAATGAAACCTTCCATCAAATGCTGGAAGCATGAGTCCATTACGAAAACTACCACTGCAATGAGTAGGGAAGCATATAAAACAACCACTGCACTGTTAGTCAGTTCTGAATACGTAGGCCACGATACTTTATGCACAAGTTCGTTGTAAGTTTCTTTGAAGTAAGATATTACTTTATCTACTATTTTTTTCATATATATAATATATTTGCACGGGAGGAGAGGCTCGAACTCCCGACACCCGGTTTTGGAGACCGGTGCTCTACCAACTGAGCTACTCCCGTAAATAATCAGTTCTTGATATGAAACCAAGAACTGATATTTTTTATTTAGTCACAGATTTCAGTGATCTGACCAGCACCTACTGTACGTCCACCTTCACGGATAGCGAAACGAAGACCTAAGTTAAGAGCTACTGGGTAGATAAGTTCAACTGAAATTGTTACATTATCACCTGGCATAACCATGTCAGTTCCTTCTGGAAGAGTGATTTCACCTGTACAGTCTAATGTACGAAGGTAGAACTGAGGACGGTATTTGTTGTGGAATGGTGTGTGACGACCACCTTCTTCTTTCTTCAGGATATAAACCTCAGCCTTGAATGTAGTGTGAGGAGTAATTTTTCCCGGGTGGCAGATAACCATACCACGTTTGATTTCTTCTTTGTCGATACCACGAAGTAACAAACCTACGTTGTCACCAGCCTGACCTTCATCAAGAATCTTACGGAACATCTCAACACCAGTTACAACTGATTTCTTTCCTTCAGAACCAAGACCGATGATCTGAACTTCTTCACCAGTTTTGATGATACCTGCTTCGATACGACCTGTTGCTACAGTACCACGACCTGTGATAGAGAACACGTCTTCAACCGGCATCAAGAATGGTTTATCAACATCACGTGGAGGAAGTGGAATCCATGTGTCAACAGCATCCATCAATTCCATAACTTTGTCTTCCCATTTTTCAACACCGTTAAGTGCACCAAGAGCAGAACCACGGATGATAGGAGTGTTGTCACCATCAAATTCATAGAATGAAAGAAGTTCTCTCATTTCCATTTCAACAAGTTCCAACATTTCTTCGTCTTCAACCATGTCACATTTGTTCATGAAAACTACCAATTTTGGTACGTTTACCTGACGAGCTAACAGGATGTGTTCACGAGTTTGAGGCATAGGACCATCAGTTGCAGCAACTACAATGATAGCACCGTCCATCTGAGCAGCACCAGTTACCATGTTCTTTACGTAGTCGGCGTGTCCTGGACAGTCAACGTGTGCGTAGTGACGGTTAGCTGTTTGATACTCAACGTGTGAAGTATTAATAGTAATACCTCTTTCTTTTTCTTCAGGAGCGTTGTCGATTGAATCGAAAGAACGCAATTCAGAAAGACCTTTCTTTGCTAACACTGTAGTGATAGCTGCAGTCAAAGTCGTTTTACCGTGGTCTACGTGACCGATAGTACCAATGTTAACGTGCGGTTTGGTACGTTCAAATTTCTCTTTAGCCATAGCTTTACTTGTTTATTTATTTGATTAATAATCAGCACATACATTTTTTGTGAGCTGTTGACGGGAGTTGAACCCGTGACCTCTTCCTTACCAAGGAAGTGCTCTGCCACTGAGCTACAACAGCGAAAAAGAGCGGAAGACGGGGCTCAAACCCGCGACCCTCAGCTTGGAAGGCTAATGCTCTATCAACTGAGCTACTTCCGCAGTCTTTCAAAGCGGCGCTTTGTGTTTTGTGGGCAAAGATGGATTCGAACCACCGAAGTCGAAAGACAGCAGATTTACAGTCTGCCCCATTTGGCCACTCTGGTATTTGCCCTTAACAATTTTTGAGCCTCTTGTCGGATTCGAACCAACGACCCCGAGATTACAAATCACGTGCTCTGGCCAACTGAGCTAAAGAGGCGTTATCTTAAAAATGCAACCGTTACGTTAATCTAAGCGAAACGGCTGCAAATTTAGGTATTTATTTTATAACTGCAAAGTTATTTGTCTTTTTTTTCTCTATTTATTCAGTTGTTTTTCCTTGTATTTGACCAATTGTTTAGATAAAGCGTCTAATGCTTCATCAATTGACTCTTCGAATGTATCGTAAGTCTTATCGGCGTAAAATTCATAGTTAGGAATTGTGATTTTTATTCCTGCTTCTTTGTTTTTTACTGTTTCAGGTTTTACAACTTTTAGTGACACCTCCACAACTTTTATATCATCGTATAATCTCTCTAACTTTGCAACTTTCTTTTGGATGAAAGTTTGTAATTGCTCTGACGCATCAAAGTGAATTGATTGAATTCTAGTTTCCATACATACCTCCTTTTTTTAGGCTCTTGGGTGAGCCTGGTTATAGTTGTTTTTTAACTCCTCAAATGTTGTATGCGTGTACACTTCAGTAGCTGCTAGGCTTGAGTGTCCAAGAATCTCCTTGATGGCATTGAGATTTGCTTTATTGTTCAACATTGCTGTTGCAAAAGTGTGTCTCAATACGTGTGGGCTTCTTTTTTTTAGCGTTACAACCTTTGATAATTGTCGTTTTACTAACTTTTCAACTATTCCACTGTATAACCTCTGCCCACTTTCTCTAACGAAAAAAGCTTCGGGCTGTTCAGTGAGGGTGTTATTCCTTATGTTAATGTATTCAATCATCGACTCTTTTAGCTCCTTGTCAAAAGGAATAAGTCTTTGTTTGTTTCTTTTTCCTGTTACTTTTATGAGTGATTGCGAGAAATCTATATCTGTGTCATTTAATCCGATTAATTCTGAAAGTCTGATGCCTGTGGCGTAAAACATTTCTATAATCATTCGGTCTCTAGCACCAATAAAACCTTCTTTATAATCATTCTCATCAATAATTCTGTTTATTTCGCTTTCTTTTAAGAAGTACGGAAGTGCTTTTTTCTTTTTTGGCCCAACAATTTTTCTGGTTGGATCTATTGTAACTTCTTTCTTTATTAATAGAAATCGGTAAAACGATCTTAATGAACTAAGTTTTCTACCTACTGATGATGCTGTATATCCTTCGTCCATTAGATTGATTATCCATTGGCGTATTATATCAGTGTCAACGTTTGTAGGTGACAACTCCTCACTTAAGTTTTTAAAATATTCTTCAAATTGAATTAAATCGGCCTTATAACTTTTTATGGTTTGAGGCGAGTAATTTTTCTCAAATTCAAGATACTTTAGAAAAGAGTCAATTAACATATGAATCGTTGCGTTAATAATCCTGCAACGAATGTATGAAAAATAATCTAATAATTCAAGAGAAGTGATGAATTATTATTCTTCTACTTGCTGAAGTTTCTGAACGTATACAGCGCGTTCTTTCTTAAACCTTTTAGTTACAGATGGTTTGTCAAACTGTTGTCTGCTTCTTAATTCTTTAACTACTCCGGTTTTTTCAAATTTTCTTTTGAATTTCTTCAGCGCTTTTTCGATGTTTTCGCCTTCTTTTACAGGTACTACTATCATTTTACTTTTATTAATATGTTGTTTTTATAAATTCTGCACTTAAATTGCGCGGCAAAATTACATATAGTTTCTTTATTCACAAAACTTTCGGCTAATAATTATTCTAAAATTCAATAACAAAGTTTATTTAAGAAAGTTCTTTTAACTGATTAATTAGTTGTTAAGTTGATATTGTAAAGCGAAACATAGTTCTTTCTTAACCAGAAAAATATAAAAAAGATGTGTATCTTTGCGAGTAATGTTAAACATCTTTATAATGTGATTATGGAACAAAGCATAAAAGAGCGTATTGCCTCATTAAGAGGACTGCTTTCGGAGAATAATTTTTCGGCATTTATTATACCAAGTACCGATCCTCACCTCAGTGAATATGTTGCCTCTCATTGGAAATCGAGAGAATGGATTTCAGGTTTTTCAGGATCAGCAGGAACAGTTGTTGTGACTCTTGAAAAGGCTGGTCTTTGGACTGATTCCCGCTATTTCCTTCAAGCTGCTGACCAACTTGAGGGCTCGGGCATTACACTTTTTAAAGATGGACTTCCTGAAACCCCTTCTATAATTGAATGGTTGACAAGTGAAATGGCCGTTGGTTCAACTCTGGGAATTGATGGAAAAATGTTCTCTGTTTCAGATGTTGAAGAAATGAAGAATGTTTTATCGAAAAAGAATATTGCTGTCGAGACCAGTTTAGATCCTTTTGAATCTATATGGATTGACAGACCTCTGATGCCCCAGGACCCGGCTTTCATTTATGAAACTCAATATTCCGGTGTTTCATGCCTTGATAAAATTGCGCAGATTCGTCAGAAAATGGAAAAAGTTGATGTTGAAAGCCTGCTTATTTCAAACCTTGACGAAATAGCATGGGCATTGAACCTGAGAGGTCGTGATGTTAAGTGTAATCCTTTTGTGGTTAGCTATTTGCTTATTACCGATAAGAAAACAATATACTTTATCGCACCTGAAAAGCTGACAGCTGATGTAAGTGAGTATTTATCCACTCAGCAGGTTGAAGTGCGTGGTTATGATGAGATAAACAGTGCATTGAATGAGCTGACCGCTTCGTCATTGTTAATCAATCCTGCAAGAACGAATTATGATGTGTTCTCTGCAGTTAATCCATCTTGTAAGATTGTTCGTGGTTCCTCTCCAATCGCCTTATTAAAAGCGGTAAGAAACGAGGCTGAAATTGCAGGCATTCATGCAGCTATGATTCGTGATGGTGTAGCCATGGTGAAATTCCTTCGCTGGCTTGAAATGGCGGTTCCGACAGGGCATGAAACAGAACTGACAATTGATGAGAAATTGCACGAATTCCGGGCTGCACAAGATTTATATATGGGAGAAAGCTTCGATACTATCGCCGGTTATAAGGAACACGGAGCTATTGTACATTACTCTGCTACTCCCGAATCATGTTCCGTTTTAAAGCCCGAAGGCTTTTTATTGCTCGACTCGGGTGCCCAGTACCTTGATGGAACAACAGATATTACCCGCACTATCGCTTTAGGTTCATTGACCGAAGAAGAAAAAATTGACTATACTTTGGTGTTGAAAGGTCATATTGCTATTGCAACCTGTAAATTCCCTTATGGTACCCGTGGGGCTCAGATTGATGTTCTGGCGCGTCATGCCTTATGGCAGAGGGGAATGAATTATCTGCATGGAACAGGTCACGGGGTTGGACATTTTCTGAGTGTTCATGAAGGGCCGCAAAGCATTCGTCTGAATGAGGTGCCGGTATTGTTAGTGCCAGGTATGGTTACTTCTAACGAGCCAGGAGTTTATAAAGGTGGACGTCATGGCATTCGGATTGAAAATCTGACATTAGTATGCAAGGATGTGGAAACAGAATTTGGAGAGTTTTATCGTTTCGAGACTTTGACTCTTTGTCCTATTTGTACTAAAGGCATCATTAAATCCCTTCTCTCCGATACTGAAATTAATTGGCTGAACTATTATCACCAGGTTGTTTTTGAAAGATTGAGCCCTACGCTGAATGCAGAGGAAATTGCCTGGTTAAGAGAAAAGACATTGGCGATTTAATGTCTTAATTGTTTAATTATACAATAGAATAAAATGGCATTGATAAAATCAGTGAGAGGCTTTACTCCCGAATTTGGTGAGAATTGTTTCCTGGCAGATAATGCTACGATTATTGGTGATGTGAAGATGGGGAGTGAATGTAGCATCTGGTTTGGTACTATCTTGCGAGGGGATGTAAATTCCATCCGCATTGGAAATCGGGTAAACATTCAGGATGGTACCGTTTTGCACACCTTATATGAAAAATCGACCATTGAGATTGGCGATAATGTTTCTGTGGGGCACAATGTAACGATTCATGGTGCTACAATCAAAGATTATGCGTTGGTAGGCATGGGTTCCACCATTCTGGACCATGCGGTGATAGGCGAAGGGGCTATTGTGGCTGCTGGTTCGTTAGTTCTAAGCAACACAGTGATTGAACCCGGAAGCATCTGGGGAGGTGTCCCTGCAAAGTTTATTAAAAAGGTGGACCCAGAACAAGCAAAAGAACTTAACGAGAAGATTGCGCACAACTATCTGATGTACTCTGATTGGTATAAGTAAACTTGCGATAAAAACAGAAGCGTCCGGCTAAAAGTATGTCAGAGACATAATAGCCGGACGCTTTTTATATATGTAAATTTTAAAGTTTAATTTGACTTAATATTCGCTCGCTTGCTCCTAAGTTACGAGTTACATAGTTGCCTGCATTTGAACCACTTTCTTTTAGAAATTCCTTATCTGAAATCATTTTGTCGAGCAGCTGGCTAAGTTCTTCATAATTCTCGATTGAGAATGCCCCTTTCTCTTCAATTAAATCTCTGGCTTCCATGAATTTCTGATATTTCGGACCGAATATTACAGGTATCCCATATACAGCAGCCTCAAGAATATTGTGGATCCCAACACCGAAACCTCCACCAATATAAGCTATTTCACCATATCTGTATATGGAAGAGAGCAGCCCGAATCCGTCAATGATTAAGCAGTCTGCGTTCACAACATTCTTCTCGTTAGCCTTAGAATAACGCACATATGGGCGTTTCAGTTTGCTGATAATCTCCACCAGATGATTTTCGTCTATCACGTGAGCCGCAATAATGAGCTTTACTTCCGGATGAGTGTTGAAATATTCAATAAAAAGATCTTCGTCGGGCGCCCACGAGCTGCCGGCAACAATAGTTAAAGAGTCTCCTTTAAAAGCTTCTACCAAAGGGAGGTCCTTTGCTTCCTTGCGTATCTCAAGTACACGGTCAAATCTGGTATCGCCTACAACAGAAACCTTGTTAATTCCAATCTTTGCCAGAAAGCGTTTTGATGTTTCGTTCTGAACAAACAGCTGGTCAAAGTCCGACAAGACCTTGCGGTAAAGTCCGCCGTACCACTTAAAAAAGACCTGTTCTTTACGGAAAATGGAAGATACACTGTATACAGGAATCTGACGCTTGTGCAGCTCATCCAGGTAGTTTTTCCAGAATTCGTATTTAATGAAAAAAGCCATGCATGGTTGGATGATATCAAGGAACTTATTAACATTGCGTGGTTTATCCATTGGCAGATAACAGACGATGTCTGCACCCTGATAGTTTTTTCGTACTTCGTAACCAGACGGAGAAAAGAATGTGAGCAATATTTTGTATTCCGGATACCTCTCTCTGATTCTTTCAATCAAAGGACGACCTTGTTCAAATTCCCCTAAAGAGGCTGCATGAAACCAGATGTACTTAGCGTCTTTCTCTTTCTGTTGACGAAGCAGTTCATATACAACCCAGTGTCCTTTCATCATTTTGCGGGGCTTTCTACTGAAAGGCGCAACCAGATGAATTAGCATTGAGTATATATAAATTCCTAAATTATAAAGCATGTCTGTTTTTTATTTCTTTATCATATCGATTGCTCTTTTCATTCGGGCAATGGTTTCTTCTTTGCCTAGCAGAGCCGAGATATCAAACATGTGAGGTCCTTTTCCTTCTCCAACCAGTGTCAAACGGAAAGCATTCATGATATTTCCCATGTGGTAATTATTGCTTGTAATCCAGTCCATAACAATCTGTTCCTGATTTTCAAGAGAGAAATCATCAATTCCTTCTAATACATGCATCAATTCGGTCATTTGAGCAGGCGAATCTTCTTTCCAGCGTTTCTTTACAGTTTTCTCGTCGTATTCTGTCGGTGCAACAAAGAAGAACTTGCATTGATCCCAAAGCTCTTTCACGAAATTCACCCGGTTTTTCATAAGACCCACAACGGTAACTACCTTTTCAAAAGGTGCGTCTACACCTTCTTCCTTGAGGAAAGGCAGAAATAAAGATGCTATTTCTTCATTGGGTTTCAGTTGTATATACTGATGGTTGAACCATTTTCCTTTTTCGTAATCGAATTTCGCACCGGCTTTGCTGCATCTGTGCAAATCGAACATCTTTATAAGCTCGTCTATGCTCATGATTTCCTCGTCGTTGCCTGGGTTCCAGCCCAGAAGAGCCAGGAAGTTGATAACAGCTTCGGGCAAATAGCCTGATTCGCGGTATCCGGATGAGATTTCACCGGTTTTTGGATCATTCCATTGCAATGGGAATACCGGGAAGCCAAGACGGTCTCCATCACGTTTGCTTAATTTTCCGTTTCCATCCGGTTTCAGCAGGAGTGGAAGATGAGCAAATTCAGGCATAGTATCTTCCCAGCCGAATGCACGGTACAGAAGTACATGCAATGGGGCCGAAGGGAGCCACTCTTCGCCACGAATGACGTGAGAAATCTCCATCAAATGGTCGTCCACAATATTTGCTAAGTGATAGGTTGGCAGTTCATCCGCCGATTTGTATAATACCTTATCGTCCAGAATTGTGGAGTTAATAACCACTTTTCCGCGGATGATATCGTTTACAACCACATCCTCGTTGGGCTCAATTTTCATTCTGACCACATATTGCTTGCCGGAGTCAATCAGAGATTTAACTTCCTCGGCAGAAAGTGTCAGTGAATTGCGCATGGACATGCGAGTAGACGCGTCGTACTGAAAGTTTTGTATTTCCGCGCGTTTGGCATCCAGTTCTTCCGGAGTATCAAATGCGATATAAGCCTTCCCGTTTTCAAGTAGAATGTTTACATATTTTTTGTATATATCTTTGCGTTCCGACTGTCGGTAAGGGCCATAGTTTCCACCGAAACTTACACCTTCGTCGAACTTAATGCCTAACCATTTGAAAGATTCAATAATGTATTCTTCCGCTCCGGGAACAAAACGTTGAGAATCTGTATCTTCAATACGAAAAATCATCTCTCCGCCATGCTGACGGGCAAACAAATAATTATATAACGCAGTGCGTACTCCTCCAATATGCAATGCTCCGGTTGGACTTGGAGCAAAACGAACTCTTATTTTTCTTTCTGCCATAATGCTATAATAATGTGAAACGGAGGCAAAATTAATCTATTTTTTTTGAACTAACAGCATAACTTCCTGCTTAGTATTGGTCTTTATGATAAAAAAAAGAAATCGTATCATTTTTTTTTGTAAATTTCGCCAAAAATAGGAGTAAAATGAAAAAGTTAAAGAATAGAAGCCGTACTTCATATAAAGATTTGTTATATAAGTCGCTGATTTTTTTAGCCACTGTAGTTGTTATTGTCTACTTTTTACCTCGTAGCGGGAAGTTTAACTATCAATTTGACATTGATAAGCCCTGGAAGTATGGACTGCTGACTGCTTCTTTTGACTTTCCTGTATACAAAGATGAAGCCCTCGTAAAGAAAGAGCAGGATAGTGTTCTGAGGTTTTATAAACCTTATTTTGTTTATGATCAAGCTATAGCGCAAAAAGCCTTTGCAAAAGTAAAAACAGACTATCAGTATAAGCAGAAAAATAACATACTTTCTGCCGTTTACTATAAACATATAATCGAAGCTCTGCAACATGTTTACAATGTAGGTATTGTACCAAGTAACGAGATGACCGGACTTGAACAAGCTAATATTAAGTCTATAATGGTAGCCGAAGAGAAAATGGCTAATGGTAAACCTGTTTCAGAACTTTATACCATTAAATCGGCTTATGAATATTTGCTGAACCTGGACCCTGTGCATTTTGATAAAGAGATACTCAGGCAATGTGATTTGGATAACTATATCATACCAAATCTGAGGTACGATAAGAAGAAGTCGGACGAAGTGAAAAAAGAGTTGCTGAGTACAGTAGCATGGGCTACCGGCATCGTGCAATCGGGACAAAAGATTATTGATAGAGGAGAGATAATAAATGAACGCACTTTTAGAATTCTGGACTCTTTAAAGAAAGAATCGATAAAGAGAAGCGCTTCCATAGAACAGCAACGACTTATTTTAGGAGGACAGTTGCTTTTTGTCAGTATATTAATGCTTTATTTCATGCTTTATCTGGATCTTTTCAGAAAAGATTATTATCAGCACAAAGGAGGGCTGACACTGCTCTTTGCCCTGGCTATTCTCTTTACTGTACTAACGGCCTTGATGGTAAAGTTCAAATTCTTTAATGTCTATATGCTACCTTATGCCATATTGCCAATTGTGATTAGGGTGTTCCTCGATTCGCGAACGGCATTTATGACTCATGCAGTAACTATTTTGCTTTGTTCCATAACCTTGCGTTATCCTTACGAATTTATTCTTCTGCAACTCACAGCCGGAATTGTTGCCATATATAGCCTGAGGGAGCTGTCGCAGCGTTCTCAGCTTTTTAGAACAGCTTTCCTGATTGTACTTAGCTATGCTGTATTGTATTTTTCTTTAGAATTAATTCAGGAGAACGACCTTTCAAAGCTGGATCTTAGCATGTATCTAAGCTTTGCAATTAATGGTGCCTTGTTGCTGTTTGCCTATCCGTTGCTTTTCCTTTTCGAGAAGATATTCGGATTCACTTCGAATGTTACGCTGGTAGAGCTTTCAAATATAAACAATCCACTGTTGCGTAAACTGTCTGAAGTGGCGCCAGGTACTTTCCAGCACTCCATGCAAGTGGCTAATCTTGCCGCAGAGGCAGCCATCAGGGTAGGAGGAAAAAGTCAGCTGGTAAGAACAGGAGCGCTTTATCACGATATTGGTAAAATGGTGAATCCGGCTTTCTTTACGGAAAACCAGTCGGGCGTTAATCCGCATAAGTCATTAAGTTATGAACAGAGTGCCCAGATTGTAATCAGTCATGTGCAGGATGGGTTGAAACTGGCTGAAAAAAATAATTTACCCAAAGTGATTAAGGACTTTATCAGAACACATCACGGCACAGGGAAAACGAAGTATTTTTATGTTTCGTACCTCAATGATTTTCCTGACAAGGAGGTTGACGAATCTGTGTTTACCTATCCCGGACCTAATCCGTTCTCCAAGGAAACGGCCATCCTAATGATGGCGGACTCGGTGGAAGCCGCCTCGCGCAGTCTGCCGGAATACACAGAAGAGTCCATCAGCGAACTTGTTGATAAGATTATTGACGGACAGATGGCCGAAGGTTGCTTTAAATACTGTCCTATTACCTTTAAAGATATTGCCACCGTGAAATGGGTGTTTAAGGAGAAGCTACGTACCATTTACCACACGCGGGTGAGTTATCCGGAATTAAAAAATACAGATGAGTCGACAGATTCATTCTCTTCTGTACAAAACAATTAATTGTTCTGTACAGAAGAATCTATTCTTTTGTACAGAAGATTGCATTCTTTTGTACAAGAGATAATTAATCCTTCAGCTTCTTTTTTAAATGTTCCAATAACCCTTCGCAGGCATCTTCCAAAATATCCAGCACTCGTTCAAAGCCGGATGCACCGCCGAAAAAGGGGTCGGGCACATGGTCTGCCGGGATATTTCTGCAGAAATCTGCCATCCTGCGAATTTTTTGCTGTGCCTCAATAGAGGGAGCCAGATCTTTGAGGTCATCAATATTGCGGTCGTCCATTCCCAGAATTAGGTCGAATTTGTCGAAGTCGTCAGTCACCACCGGTCTAGAGCGGCTTACCAGATTATATCCGCGTCTGCTTGCATGGGCACGCATGCGGGGGTCGGGCAGTTCACCGCGGTGAATACTCAGAATGCCGGCCGAGTCGACCTCAATCTGGCTTTCCATACTTTCCCTTTCCAGGTAACTTTGCATTATACCCTCTGCCAGTGGAGAACGGCAGATATTTCCAAGACAAACAAACAGGATTCTATATTTCTTCATATATATATTATTAATAAGGATCTACATCGTAGTATACAATCAGCGATTTAAAACGCTCATCCTCCACCATCTCTTTCTGTACCTGCAAGAGTAGTGTGCGGGCTTTTTCCATTGAGGCATTGTTTTCGATCTTCACAATTATTTTTTTGATAAAGAGCGACTGGATGCGTGCCACAGGCGGATTGTCGGGTCCTAGGATGCGGCTTCCGAAAATGGCCCTAAGCTTATCGGCCATGGTACGTGCCATGGTATCCAGCAAATCGGCATTCCGGTTTTTTAGGTATACATATACCAATCGGTGGTACGGCGGATAGCGAAACATCTGGCGTTCGGCCAGCTGAGCGGTATACATCTGCTGGTAGTCATTGTGGATAACCTGATTAATGATGGGGTGGTCGATCGACTTTGTCTGCAAGATAACTAATCCCCTCTTGTTCTTCCTTCCGGCTCTACCCGATACCTGTGCCATTAACTGGAAGGCCCTTTCGTACGAACGGAAATCGGGATAATTGAGCATGGTGTCGGCATTCAAGATACCAACCGCACTAACACGTTCAAAGTCGAGCCCTTTTGATACCATCTGGGTGCCGACCAGTATATCTGTTTTCCCTTGTTCAAAATCTGCAATAATCTTCTCGTAAGCTGTTCGGGTGCGAGTGGTATCCATGTCCATGCGGGCAATCTTTGCCTGTGGGAAAAGTGCTTTTATATCATCCTCCACCTTCTCGGTTCCAAAGCCGCGATTGATGAGTTCCACACTCTCGCAGGCAGGACACGAACGGGGCAGCTGATAGGTGTATCCGCAATAGTGGCAGGTGAGCTGGTTCATTCCTTTATGGTAGGTGAGGCTCACATCGCAGTTCTTGCATCGGGGCACCCAGCCGCAGGTTTTGCATTCAATCATCGGGGCAAACCCTCTGCGGTTCTGAAAGAGGATTACCTGTTCCTTGCGTTCCAGCGCTTCGCGGATGTGGGCAAGCAGTACGGGTGAGAACTGTCCGCTCATTCTTTTTTTTCGGGCGAGTTCTTTGATGTCTACTGACAGAATTTCGGGCAATTCAATATCCTTATATCGTTCATTCAGTTCTACCAACCCATATTTCCCGTTTGTAGCGTTGAAGTAGCTTTCGACCGACGGGGTTGCTGTGCCCAATAAAGTCTTAGCTCCATAAAAAGAGGCAAGGACGATGGCAGCGTTGCGGGCATGGTAGCGCGGAGCAGGGTCGTATTGCTTATAAGTGTTTTCATGTTCTTCGTCCACGATTACTAATCCTAGGTTCTGGAACGGCAAGAATATGGACGAACGCACCCCCAGTATAATATCGTATCCTTCATTGCTCAGCTGCTTTTGCCAGATTTCTACCCGTTCGGCATCCGAGAATTTGGAATGGTATATTCCCAACCTGTTTCCGAAAACCCGTTTCAGTCGTTCGGTTATTTGGGTGGTCAATGCTATTTCCGGAAGCAGGTATAGCACCTGTTTTCCTTCCTTTATTGTCTTTTCAATCAGGTGAATATAGACTTCTGTCTTTCCACTCGAGGTTACTCCGTGCAGCAGGCAGACATTCTTTTCCTTAAAACTATCCAAAATCTGCAGATACGCCTGTTGTTGATTCTCATTCAGCGGATTCAGGTCGATAGTAGTATGTGAGGAAGAATCTAATCGTCCGATTTCGTGGCGGTATACTTCAAATATTTTTTTCTCGACCAGCCCGTTGAAAGCAGCAGGTGAGGCTTCGGCCTTTCTAATAAGCTCTTTTTTGCTTACTTCTTTTAGCTGCGTCACATCTTTTAGGTACTGTGATAGCTCCAGATACTTCATTAAAAGCGCCAATTGTTTAGGTGCGCGCGCCAGATCGTCGAAGAGTTTCTGTAAATAGACTTCCCCTTTAACATTATTATTGAGACGCGTTCGAAGTTCCATCTTAGGCTGGTAATTCCGCTTCAGCTCTTCTTTTACAAAAATAGCCTCCTTATCGAGCAAGGATTTAATAACTGGCAACAGATTCTTCAATCCGCTTTCCTTTTCCAGAAGGCTGACAGTCTGTTCTGGTTTTTTTTCGAGCAAAGAGAGTAGAAGTTGTTCGCGATCTGATAGCGGTGATGTACTTTCAAAATCGGGGTTGTACTCTATGATTGTTTCACTTTCCAGCTTTAACCCAGATGGTAATGCCGCCTTAAAAACGTCACCTTGCGTACATAGGTAATAGGAGGAAATCCATTCCCAGAATTTGAACTGAACAGGAAATAGAATTGGATTTGCATCGAGAACAGTTGTTATCTCTTTTGTTTCGTATGCTTCAGGTGCACAATAATGTATGTTGTATACAATTGCGGTATAGAACTTCTTGCGCCCGAAAGGAACAATCACCCGGCATCCAATCTGTACATTCTCTGCTATATCTTCGTGCAAGGAATAAGTAAACAGCTGGCGTAAAGGAAGAGGTAATATAACATCTGCAAATTTTTTCACTATCTCTCAGTTTAAAAGACAAAGATACAAAAAAGGAGGCTCTCCGAGAAGAAGAGCCCCCTTTTTTGTATCAGGCAGATTATTTAGAAAATGTAGGCTACGGAAACCTGCCAAATCTTATTTTTAGTTTTGAATGACGAACCGCTGATAATCCCTGAAAGTTCGCTTAAATCTCCGTTTGAGAAATTTTGTTTAGCAGAATCTGTCAGAGGGAGATTGTAATTTAACCCAATCTGTAGATGATTTAATAGTTTTAAACCGCCACCGATATTTACAGAAACTTCGGAGTTCTTTCTGTCTATAGAAGGTAAATTCCCTGAGATTGTCTGAGATGCAAGCTCAGTTAAGTCTGTTGTTAGGTTGTCACTGTTTATATCAAAAGAGAAATTTGGACCTGCTGCTAAAAATATGCCTGCTGTACTTCCTAATCCAATTGAATACTTCAGATTAACCGGAACCTCAATGGTTTTTTGTTTGTTGGTCAAGTCTTTATTCGTGATCGTGTTTGTGAACTTTGTGCCCTTTTCTGCATAAAGTAAAGACCCGTCAAGCCCTAATCCTAAAAGAGGGATTGTCATATCTACCATTGGTCCGACAAAAAAACCGCCCATATTTTCAGTCTTGAAATTGCTGCTTAACCCTGAAAAATCTGCATTTAAAAGGTTTACACCGCCTTTTACACCTAATTTTATTTGTGCTTGTGTTGGGATAGCCATTAGCATGCATACAGCTATCAAAATAATGCTTGAAATTTTTTTCATAATTCGATAATAATTTTGTGGATGTCTGCAAATTTATATAAAAATTTCGGAATATTTAATTGTTTACTGGTGTTAAACTAAGTTTGTTTTCTTTATAAAAGGTAATACAATCGTACATTAAATATCGCTGGAGAGAAGTCTGCTATATTTTATTATTTACTTTTATTGTTTGTAAGTAGCAGATATATAGTTGATTGCCGGTTTTTTTCATTCTTGCATATATAATATTGTAAACAGAGAAAAGATGGCGGGGTTTTTTAGGGGGGTAAAAGCTGCATGTTGTCTGAAACCATTTGTGGAAGGGGGTGACAAATTATTCCCCTATGCATATAAAGAGTCTTTTTCCTATGAGTTTGTCATGCTAATAGGAATTTATTACACAAAAAGAGGTATTGGTACTATTATGTATTATGCTTGGATGTGCAAATCAATATAAAGTTTTTTTGTTTAAAATCATTTTTGCAATTAATGGGAGACGAAGTTCTTGACGAGAAGAAGGGTTGGTTAATGTTTGCCCATATCGGGTTGTTGTTTTTATCTGTTTTAGAATGTTATTTATCATGCTTTATTGCTTAAAAGTAAAGAAAATAAGATGTTGATACGCATTAATTTAATATCTATTTACTATCTTTGCGCATAATAATAAAGATAAAATAACCGAGAAAATGAATAATGAAACCCCAACAAATCAGTTGCAAATAGAATTGAGTGACGATGTGGCTCAAGGAATTTATGCAAATCTTGCTGTGATTACCCACTCTAGTTCTGAGTTTATTGTCGATTTTATTCGGGTAATGCCAGGGTTACCAAAAGCTGGTGTAAAGAGTCGTGTTATACTGACTCCGGAACATGCAAAAAGGTTGATGCGTGCTTTGGAGGATAACGTACGTAAATATGAAAATTCATTTGGACCGATTCGTCTGAATGAAGATAGTGCGGCACAACCTATATCCGGCCTTGCAGGTGATGCCTAGCTATAACAAAAAAACTTTGTGCTTCAGGTGATTGTGTTTTGGACGTTTAAAAGTCTATTTTTACCTGATAATGAGAAAAAACTTTGGATAATCAATTGGTTATTCAAATATAATTCGTATTTTTGCACCCCAAAATGTATTCAAACGAAATTAATATAACAATAATATAATAATTCAAAAACAATTAAAAATGCCTACAATTCAGCAATTAGTAAGAAAAGGAAGGGCCGTTTTGGTTGAAAAAAGTAAATCTCCTGCGCTAGACTCATGTCCTCAAAGACGTGGTGTTTGTGTGAGAGTTTATACTACAACCCCTAAAAAGCCTAACTCTGCAATGCGTAAAGTGGCTCGTGTGCGCCTGACAAACCAAAAGGAAGTAAACTCTTATATTCCGGGAGAAGGTCACAACTTGCAAGAACACTCAATCGTATTGGTGCGTGGTGGTCGTGTGAAAGACCTTCCGGGTGTGCGTTATCACATCGTTCGTGGTACACTTGATACCGCAGGTGTAGCAGGCCGTACTCAAAGACGTTCTAAGTATGGAGCTAAGCGTCCAAAACCAGGACAACCAGCTGCAGCAGCAAAAGGAAAGAAAAAGTAATTTCAATCGTTTGCCGAACTGATTAAAAACAAAATTATTAAATTCCGTTTTGATTTGTTGGAATAAGCTATAAAAGGTTGAGTAAATACCCCGGCGGGGATGTTGAAGACAATGGTGCAACCAAAAACAAAACATTATTTTTCAAACAAATGAGAAAAGCAAAACCAAAAAAACGGGTTATCCTTCCGGATCCTGTATTTAATGATCAAAAGGTTTCCAAATTTGTGAACCACTTGATGTATGATGGTAAGAAAAATACTTCATACGAAATCTTCTACGCTGCCTTGGAAATCGTAAAGGCAAAACTTCCAAACGAAGAAAAGACTTCTTTGGAAATCTGGAAAAAAGCATTAGATAATATCACTCCTCAGGTAGAGGTTAAATCTCGCCGCGTAGGTGGAGCTACATTCCAGGTTCCTACTGAAATTCGTCCTGATCGTAAAGAATCTGTTTCAATGAAAAATCTGATCCTGTACGCTCGTAAAAGAGGAGGAAAATCAATGGCAGATAAACTTGCTGCTGAAATCCTTGATGCATTCAACGAACAAGGTGGTGCATACAAACGTAAAGAAGATATGCACAGAATGGCTGAAGCTAACCGTGCATTTGCTCATTTCAGATTCTAATTCGTAAACAAGATGGCAAAACAAGATTTACATTTGACCCGTAATATCGGTATCATGGCTCACATTGATGCTGGTAAAACAACTACTTCTGAACGTATCCTTTTCTATACTGGTCTTACTCATAAGATTGGTGAAGTACACGAAGGTGCTGCAACAATGGACTGGATGGCTCAGGAGCAAGAACGTGGTATTACTATTACATCTGCTGCTACAACTACCAGATGGAAATGGAATGACAATACTTATAAGATTAACTTGATTGACACTCCGGGACACGTTGACTTCACTGCTGAGGTTGAACGTTCTCTTCGTATTTTGGACGGTGCGGTTGCTACTTACTGTGCAGTAGGTGGTGTTGAACCTCAGTCTGAAACAGTGTGGAGACAAGCTGATAAATATAATGTACCTCGTATCGGATACGTAAACAAAATGGACCGCTCTGGTGCTGACTTCTTCGAAGTTGTTCGTCAGATGAAAGATATTCTAGGAGCCAATCCTTGTCCTATCGTTGTTCCTATCGGTGCCGAAGAAACTTTCAAAGGCTTAGTCGATCTGATTAAGATGAAAGCTATCCTATGGCACGATGAAAGCATGGGTGCGGATTATCATGTTGAAGAAATTCCTGCAAACTTGATTGACGAATGCAACGAATGGAGAGAAAAGATGCTGGAATCAGTGGCTGAATACGATGAATCTTTGATGGAGAAATTCTTCGAAGATCCGTCTACAATCACTGAAGAAGAAGTGATCAACGCTCTTCGTAAAGCAACTGTTCAGATGGCTATCGTTCCAATGCTTTGTGGTTCATCATTCAAGAATAAAGGAGTTCAGACTCTTTTGGATTATGTATGTGCATTCTTGCCTTCTCCATTAGATACAGAAGCTGTTATCGGGACAAATCCTGATACAGGTCTTGAAGAGGACAGAAAACCATCAGAAGATGAAGTTACTTCTGCGTTAGCATTTAAGATTGCAACCGACCCTTATGTTGGACGTTTGACTTTCTTCCGTGTTTACTCAGGTAAGATTGAAGCGGGTTCTTATATTTATAACTCTCGTTCTGGAAAGAAAGAACGTGTTTCACGTTTGTTCCAGATGCACTCAAATAAGCAAAATCCTGTTGAAGTGATTGGTGCTGGTGATATTGGTGCTGGAGTTGGTTTCAAAGATATCCGTACTGGGGATACTCTTTGCGACGAATCAAAACCAATCGTTCTTGAATCAATGGACTTTCCGGATCCTGTAATTGCAATCGCAATTGAACCTAAAACTCAAAAAGACCTTGATAAGCTGTCTAACGGTTTGGCGAAATTGGCTGAAGAGGATCCAACATTCACTGTTAAAACTGACGAGCAAACAGGCCAGACAGTTATTGCAGGTATGGGTGAGCTCCACTTGGATATTATTGTTGACCGTCTGAAACGTGAGTTCAAAGTAGAATGTAACCAAGGACGCCCACAGGTATCATACAAAGAAGCTATCACTAAAACTGTTAATCTTCGTGAAGTTTACAAGAAACAGTCTGGTGGTCGTGGTAAATTTGCTGATATCATTGTTAATATCGGTCCTGCTGACGAAGACTTCGAAGGAACACTACAATTTATTGATGAAGTGAAGGGTGGTAACATTCCTAAGGAATTTATTCCAGCTGTACAAAAAGGTTTCACTTCTGCAATGAAGAATGGCGTACTTGCAGGATATCCGCTTGATACATTGAAAGTAACATTGGTTGATGGTTCATTCCACCCGGTTGACTCTGACCAGTTGTCTTTCGAAATCTGTGCTATCCAAGCTTACAAAAATGCTTGTGCTAAGGCAGGTCCGGCTCTTCTTGAACCAATCATGAGTCTTGAAGTTGTAACTCCGGAAGAAAACATGGGTGATGTTATCGGTGACTTGAACAAACGTCGTGGTCAGGTTGAAGGAATGGAATCAAGCCGCACTGGTGCAAGAATCGTTAAAGCTAAAGTTCCAATGTCTGAAATGTTTGGGTATGTAACTTCATTGCGTACTATCACTTCAGGTCGTGCAACTTCATCAATGACATTCTCTCATTACGAAAAAGTATCTTCTTCTATTGCGAAGGCTGTACTTGAAGAAGTAAAGGGACGTGTTGACTTAGTTTAAAATTATAGTTTAAATAAATATGAGCCAAAAAATTAGAATTAAATTGAAGTCTTACGATCACAACTTGGTTGACAAGTCAGCTGAGAAGATTGTAAGAACTGTGAAGACTACAGGTGCCATTGTAAGTGGCCCTATACCTCTTCCTACGCACAAGCGTATCTTTACAGTGAACCGCTCTACTTTCGTTAACAAAAAGTCCAGAGAACAGTTCCAGCTCTCATCATTCAAGAGATTAATCGACATCTATAGCTCTACTGCTAAGACTGTTGATGCTCTGATGAAATTGGAATTGCCAAGTGGAGTTGAAGTAGAAATTAAAGTTTGATAATTAAAAAAAAGTGAAATGCCAGGATTATTAGGAAAGAAAATCGGAATGACATCCGTTTTCAGTGCTGATGGTAAAAATGTACCATGCACTGTTATCGAAGCAGGTCCTTGTGTTGTTACTCAACTGAAAACAGTTGAAAAAGATGGCTACGAAGCAGTTCAAGTAGGTTTCCAAGACAAAAAAGAGAAACATACTACAAAACCTTTAAAAGGTCACTTCGCTAAAGCCAATGTAACACCAAAGAGACACTTGGCCGAGTTCAAAGAATTTGAAAATGAACTTAATCTGGGAGACACAATCTCGGTAGAACTGTTCAATGACGCAACTTTCGTTGATGTGATTGCAACTTCTAAGGGAAAAGGTTTCCAGGGTGTAGTTAAAAGACACGGATTTGGTGGTGTTGGACAGTCAACTCACGGTCAGCACAACCGTCTGCGTAAACCGGGTTCTATCGGTGCTTGTTCTTATCCAGCTAAAGTATTCAAAGGAATGCGAATGGGTGGACAAATGGGGGGTGACAGAGTTACCGTTCAAAATTTGCGAGTTTTAAAAGTTATTCCAGAACATAACCTTCTTTTAATTAAGGGTTCAATTCCGGGATGCAAAGGTTCAATCGTAATAATTGAGAAATAATGGAAGTTAACGTATATAACATTAAAGGTGAAGACACTGGAAGAAAGGTTACGTTAAATGAATCAATCTTCGGAATTGAGCCTAACGACCACGCTATCTATTTGGATGTAAAGCAATTTATGGCAAATCAGCGTCAGGGAACTCACAAATCTAAAGAAAGAAGTGAACTTTCAGGAAGTACTAGAAAGTTGAAAAAACAAAAAGGTACTGGTGGAGCTCGTTCAGGTGATATCAATTCTCCAGTATTCGTTGGAGGTGCAAGAGTTTTTGGTCCTAAACCAAGAGATTACTATTTTAAACTGAATAAAAAAGTTAAGTCATTAGCAAGAAAATCAGCTTTATCATACAAGGCTCAAGATAACGCTATTATCGTTGTTGAGGATTTCGCTTTTGAAGCACCTAAGACTAAGGATTTTGTAGCATTGATAAATAATCTTAAAGTTTCTGATAAAAAATTACTTTTGGTATTATCAGAACCAAATAAAAACGTATATTTGTCGGCTCGTAATGTTGAGAGAGCTAATGTATTAACTGTATCTGGATTAAATACTTACAATGTATTGAATTCGGGTGCATTAGTGCTTACTGAAAGTTCTCTTTCGGCTATCGACGATATCTTAATGAAAAAGGAGGCTTAAATAATGGGAATTATTATTAAACCGTTGGTTACAGAAAAAATGACTGCAGTATCTGAAAAGTTAAATCGTTTCGGATTTATTGTGCGTCCTGAAGCTAATAAACTGGAAATTAAGAAAGCAATCGAGGCTTTATATAATGTTACAGTTGTAGATGTAAATACAATTCGTTACTCCGGTAAAAATAAAAGCCGTTACACTAAGGCTGGCTTGATCAGTGGTAGAACAAATGCATATAAAAAAGCAGTTGTAACGTTGAAAGAAGGAGATACTATTGATTTTTATAGCAATATTTAATAAAAATGGCAGTACGTAAATTTAAGCCCACAACACCGGGGCAAAGACATAAAATTATTGGTACTTATGAGGAGATAACTGCATCAGTACCAGAAAAATCTCTTGTTTTTGGTAAGTTTTCTTCTGGTGGTCGTAACAACCAGGGTAAGATGACTATGCGCTATATTGGTGGCGGTCATAAAAAGAAATTCAGAGTTATCGATTTCAAGAGAAATAAAGACGGTGTTCCGGCAGTAGTTAAGACAATTGAATATGATCCGAATCGTTCGGCTCGTATTGCTTTATTGTTCTACGCTGATGGTGAAAAAAGATATATTATTGCTCCCAACGGATTACAAGTAGGTAACACTCTTATGTCAGGTGAAACTGCAGCGCCAGAGATTGGTAATGCACTTCCTCTACAGAATATTCCTGTGGGTACTGTAATTCACAACATTGAATTACGTCCGGGACAAGGCGCTGCTTTAGTTAGATCAGCAGGTAATTTTGCTCAGTTAACTTCTAGAGAAGGGAAGTATTGTGTTATTAAATTGCCTTCTGGAGAAGTAAGACAAATTCTCAGTACCTGCAAAGCTACAATTGGTAGCGTTGGTAATTCAGATCATGGATTGGAACGTTCTGGTAAAGCTGGTCGTTCTAGATGGCTAGGTCGTCGTCCACGCAACCGTGGTGTTGTTATGAACCCGGTTGATCACCCAATGGGTGGTGGTGAAGGACGCGCTTCCGGAGGTCACCCAAGATCTCGCAAGGGATTGTACGCTAAGGGCTTGAAAACAAGAGCACCAAAGAAACAATCTTCTAAGTATATTATAGAGAGAAGAAAAAAGTAATCTGATTAATTGAGTAAACTATGAGTCGTTCATTAAAAAAAGGTCCATACATTAATGTGAAGCTTGAAACAAAAGTACTTGCTATGAATGAGTCAGGCAAGAAAGTTGTTGTTAAGACTTGGGCCAGAGCTTCAATGATTTCGCCCGATTTTGTTGGGCATACTATTGCAGTTCACAACGGAAATAAATTTATTCCTGTTTACATTACCGAAAACATGGTTGGACATAAGTTGGGTGAATTTTCTCCAACTCGTACTTTCAGAGGTCATGCCGGTAACAAGAAACGTTAACAGGATTTTTAAATCTGAATAATAAAGTAAAAAAATAATGGGAGCAAGAAAAAAAATATCGGCTGATAAAAGAAAAGAAGCCCTTAAAACCATGTATTTTGCTAAATTGCAAAATGTTCCTACTTCACCGCGTAAGATGCGTCTCGTGGCTGACATGATCCGCGGTATGGAGGTGAATAGAGCACTTGGTGTTTTGAAGTTTTCTTCTAAAGAAGCTTCTGCCAGAGTGGAGAAATTATTGCGCTCTGCAATTGCTAACTGGGAACAGAAAAACGAACGTAAAGCTGAAAGCGGCGAATTATTTGTAACAAAGATTTTTGTTGATTGTGGTGCTACATTGAAAAGAATGAGACCAGCACCTCAGGGAAGAGGATACAGAATTCGTAAACGCTCAAATCATGTGACTTTGTTCGTTGATTCTAAGAGTATTAATGATGTTCAAAATTAAGCTAGATGGGACAAAAAGTTAATCCAATAAGCAACCGTTTAGGAATTATCAGAGGATGGGATTCCAACTGGTATGGTGGAAATAATTATGGTGATTCTTTGCTGGAAGATAGCAAAATTCGTAAATATCTTAATGCAAGACTAGCTAAAGCCAGTGTATCAAGAATTGTTATAGAGCGTACACTTAAACTTGTGACAATAACCGTTTGTACGGCACGTCCAGGTATTATTATCGGAAAAGGTGGTCAAGAAGTTGATAAGCTGAAAGAAGAGTTGAAGAAGATCACCGACAAAGATATTCAAATCAATATCTTTGAAGTAAAAAGACCGGAGTTAGATGCAGTGATCGTTGCAAATAACATCGCTCGCCAGGTAGAAGGCAAGATCGCCTATCGCCGTGCTATCAAAATGGCAATCGCAAATACAATGCGTATGGGAGCAGAAGGTATCAAAGTGCAAATTTCAGGGCGTTTAAATGGAGCTGAAATGGCTCGTTCTGAAATGTATAAAGAAGGAAGAACTCCGTTACATACATTTAGAGCTGATATCGACTACTGTCATGCAGAAGCACTGACAAAAGTTGGTTTGCTTGGTATAAAGGTTTGGATCTGCAGAGGTGAAATTTTTGGCAAAAAAGAACTTGCTCCTAATTTTACTCAAAGCAAAGAAGGAGGCCGTGGTAATGCTCCTGGTAATACCGGCGGAAAAAACTTCAAAAGAAAGAAAAATAATCGCTAAAACGAATTTGAATTTTAGGAAATTATGTTACAACCGAAAAAGACAAAATTCAGAAGACAACAAAAAGGTCGCATGAAGGGTAATGCCCAAAGAGGCAACCAGCTCGCCTTTGGTTCTTTTGGTATCAAAGCTTTGCAGAACAAATGGATTACTGGTAGACAAATTGAAGCTGCCCGTATTGCTGTTACAAGATATATGCAACGTCAAGGCCAGATTTGGATTAGAATTTTCCCAGACAAACCAATTACTAAGAAACCAGCAGAAGTGCGTATGGGTAAAGGTAAAGGTAGTCCGGAAGGTTTCGTGGCTCCAGTTACTCCTGGTAGAATTATGATTGAAGTAGAAGGTGTGTCTTATGAAATCGCAAAAGAAGCTTTGCGCTTAGCAGCTCAAAAGCTTCCGGTTACTACTAAGTTTATAGTAAGACGTGATTATGACACTCAAAATCAAAATGCATAATGTTTATGAAAATTGCAGAAATTAGAGAAATTAGTACCAAAGAATTGGTAGAAAGAATTGAGGCAGAAGTTGTCAACTATAATCAATTGGTGCTGAACCATTCTATCTCCCCTTTGGATAATCCTGCACAGATAAAACAATTACGCAGGATGGTTGCGCGTATGAAATCAGAATTACGCCAGAGAGAACTTAACAATAAATAATGGGTTTGATGGAAGCTAGAAATTTAAGAAAAGAAAGAACTGGGGTCGTTCTGAGCAACAAAATGGATAAAACTATTACTGTTGCTTCTAAGTTTAAAGAAAAACACCCCATTTATGGTAAGTTCGTTAGTAAAACGAAAAAATACCATGCTCATGATGAGAACAATGATTGTAACATTGGTGACACTGTTAGAATTAGTGAAACTCGTCCTTTGAGCAAGACGAAGAGATGGAGATTAGTTGAAATAATCGAAAGAGCTAAGTAATTATGATACAATCAGAATCCAGACTTACAGTTTGCGACAACAGTGGAGCTAAAGAGGTTTTGTGCATCCGTGTGTTGGGTGGTACAAAACGTCGTTATGCTTCTGTTGGGGATGTTATTGTAGTCTCAGTAAAAAGCGTTATCCCCGCAAGTGATGTTAAAAAAGGTGCAGTGCCCAAAGCTTTGATCGTTCGTACGAAAAAGGAAATCCGTCGTGCTGATGGTTCGTACATTCGTTTTGATGATAATGCTTGTGTTTTATTAAATAATGCAGGTGAAATTAGGGGAAGTCGAATCTTTGGTCCGGTTGCGAGAGAACTTCGTGCTACAAACATGAAGGTAGTTTCATTAGCACCAGAGGTACTTTAATTTTGTAAAAGATTTGAGTAATGAGTAAATTACATATTAAAAAAGGCGATACAGTTTTAGTCAATGCTGGTGAAGATAAAGGCAAAACTGGCCGTGTGTTGAAAGTCCTCGTTAAAAAAGGACGTGCAATCGTTGAAGGCATCAATCTGGTATCTAAAAGTACTAAACCAAATGCTAAGAACCCTCAAGGTGGTATTGTAAAGCAGGAAGCTTCTGTACATATCTCTAACTTAAACCTTGTTGATCCAAAATCGGGTAAAGCAACACGCGTTGGGAGAAAATTAAGTTCTGATGGAACTTTAGTTCGTTATTCTAAAAAATCAGGAGAGGAGATTAAGTAATGAGTAATACTGCTAGCCTTAAGAAAGAATATGCAGAGCGTATTGCGCCTGCATTGAAGGAACAATTTCAATATAGTTCATCTATGCAAGTTCCGGTCCTAAAGAAGATTGTTATCAATCAAGGTTTGGGATCTGCTGTTGCTGATAAAAAGATTATTGAAGTTGCTATTAACGAGATGACAACGATTACAGGTCAAAAAGCCGTTGCTACTATTTCTCGGAAGGATATTGCAAACTTTAAATTACGTAAAAAAATGCCTATCGGTGTGATGGTAACTTTACGTCGAGAAAGAATGTATGAATTCCTTGAAAAACTAGTTCGCGTTGCATTGCCTCGTATTCGTGACTTTAAAGGTATTGAAAGCAAGTTTGACGGTAAAGGTAACTATACGTTAGGAATTCAGGAACAAATCATTTTCCCTGAAATAAATATCGATAGTATTACTAAAATTCTCGGAATGAATATTACCTTTGTAACATCTGCACAATCAGATGAAGAAGGGTATGCTTTATTAAAAGAATTTGGTTTACCTTTTAAAAACGCTAAAAAAGACTAATATATTATGGCAAAAGAATCAATGAAAGCTCGCGAAGTTAAGCGAGCAAAACTTGTAGCCAAATATGCCGAAAAAAGAGCTCAGTTGAAGAAAGACGGTGATTACGACGCATTGCAGGCTCTGCCTAAAAATGCGTCACCTGTACGTTTGCACAATCGCTGCAAATTAACAGGTCGTCCAAAAGGGTATATTCGTCAGTTTGGAATTTCAAGAATTCAATTCCGCGAAATGGCTTCTAATGGCCTTATTCCTGGAGTTAAAAAAGCAAGCTGGTAATTATTTTTTTTAAATATTGTCAGGGAGTCCTGATTAATTTAATTTTATTATATGACTGATCCAATAGCAGATTATCTAACGAGGTTGAGAAATGCAATTAGTGCAAAGCACAGAGTTGTTGAAATTCCTGCCTCTAACCTTAAAAAGGAAATTACAAAAATCCTTTTTGAGAAAGGCTACATTCTTAACTATAAGTTTGTAGAAGATGGACCTCAAGGCACTATTAAGGTAGCCTTGAAGTATGATTCCGTTAACAAAGTAAACGCGATCAAGAAACTGGTAAGAATATCTTCTCCAGGTTTACGTAAGTATACCGGATACAAAGATATGCCACGTGTTATTAATGGTTTGGGTATTGCTATAATATCTACTTCCAAAGGTGTAATGACAAACAAAGAAGCTGCTGAATTAAAAATTGGCGGTGAAGTCTTGTGTTATGTATATTAATTTAGGAGGAATAAGCAATGTCTAGAATAGGAAAATTACCCATTAGTATCCCTGCAGGAGTAACTGTTACTCTGAAAGATGATGTGGTTACCGTAAAAGGACCAAAGGGAGAGTTAAGTCAGTATGTAAATCCACTAATCAGCGTGGAAGTTGCTGATGGCCAGATTGTGTTAACTCGTAATAGCGATGATAAGCAAGAAAGAGCATTTCATGGTCTTTATCGTTCTTTGATTAACAATATGGTTGTTGGTGTTTCTGAAGGTTATAAAAAAGAGCTTGAGTTAGTCGGTGTTGGATACCGTGCTTCTAACAATGGAAATATTATTGAGTTTTCATTAGGTTATACTCACAGTATTTTCTTGCAGTTGCCTTCTGAAGTTAAAGTAGAGACAAAATCTGAAAGAAATAAGAATCCTCTTGTTATTTTAGAATCTTGTGACAAACAGTTACTAGGTCAAGTTTGTTCAAAAATACGTTCTTTCCGTAAGCCAGAACCATATAAAGGTAAAGGTATTAAATTTGTTGGAGAAGAAATTCGCAGAAAATCGGGCAAATCAGCCGGTGCTAAGTAATTTACATAAATTTGTATAATCATGACAACAAAAATAGAAAGACGAATTAAAATCAAATACAGAGTACGTAATAAGATCTCTGGTACAGCAGATCGTCCACGTATGACTGTATTTAGAAGTAACAAACAAATCTATGTTCAATTAATTGATGATTTGTGTGGTAAGACTTTAGCTGCTGCCTCTTCACTTGGTTTGGAAGATAAAGTTGCTAAGAAGGAACAGGCTACTAAAGTAGGTGAATTGATCGCTAAAAAAGCTCAAGAAGCAGGAATTACGACTGTTGTATTCGACCGTAATGGTTACTTGTATCATGGGAGAGTAAAAGAAGTGGCTGATGCTGCTCGTAACGGTGGACTTAAATTTTAATTATTATGGCAGGAATAAGTAATAGATTCAAAATATCTAGCGATATAGAGCTTAAAGACAGATTGGTTGCTATTAACCGTGTTACAAAGGTAACAAAGGGGGGTAGAACATTCAGTTTTTCTGCTATAGTAGTTGTTGGAAATGAAGATGGTGTTATTGGTTGGGGACTTGGTAAAGCTGGTGAAGTAACTGCGGCAATTGCTAAAGGTGTTGAGTCTGCTAAGAAGAACCTGATCAAAGTGCCTGTATTCAAAGGAACCATTCCTCATGAACAGACTGCAAGATTTGGTGGAGCCGAAGTATTCATCAAACCAGCTACTCATGGTACAGGTGTTGTTGCCGGTGGTGCAATGCGTGCTGTTCTTGAAAGTGTTGGTATAACTGATGTTTTGGCAAAATCAAAGGGTTCTTCAAATCCTCATAACCTTGTAAAAGCAACAATTGTAGCTTTAAGTGAGTTGAGAGATGCAAGAATGGTTGCACAAAACAGAGGTATTAGTATGGACAAAGTATTTAGAGGATAAGGAGGATTTATATGTCAACTATAAAGATCAAACAAACTAAAAGTAGAATTGGTGCTCCTGCTGATCAGAAAAGAACGCTGGATGCATTAGGACTTCGTAAAATGAATCGTGTGGTTGAGCACGAAGAGACTCCTTCAATTCTTGGTATGGTAGAAAAAGTTAAGCACTTGGTTACCATTATTAAGTAAATTATTGTTGAATAATAAAATTAATTACGATATGAACTTAAGTAATTTGAAACCTGCAGTAGGGGCTACCAAAACAAGAAAAAGAGTCGGACGTGGCTCTGGATCAGGCTTAGGTGGAACTTCCACTAGAGGTCACAAAGGAGCAAAATCTAGATCTGGATACTCAAGAAAGATCGGATTTGAAGGTGGTCAGATGCCACTCCAACGTCGTGTTCCGAAGTTTGGTTTTAAGAATATAAACAGAGTAGAATATAAAGCTATAAATCTTGATACTTTGCAAAAGTTGGCTGAAGCCAAGAATTTAACAAAGATTGGAATCAATGACTTTATTGAAGCTGGCTTTATTTCTTCTAACCAGTTAGTGAAGATTTTGGGCAACGGTAGTTTAACCAACAAGATTGATGTTGAAGCAAATGCTTTCTCAAAATCTGCTGTTGCAGCTATCGAGTCTTTAGGTGGAAATGCTGTAAAACTCTGATTCAATGAGAAAAGCTATTGAAACATTAAAGAATATATGGAAGATTGAGGATCTGAGACAACGGATCCTCATCACTATATTATTTGTTGCGATTTACCGATTTGGTTCTTATGTGGTTTTACCAGGCATTAATCCTGGGATGTTAACTCAATTGCATAAACAAACTAGTGAAGGTCTTTTAGCCTTGTTGAATATGTTCTCAGGAGGAGCATTTTCTAATGCTTCTATATTTGCTTTGGGTATTATGCCTTATATTTCTGCTTCCATTGTTATTCAACTTTTAGCAATCGCAGTTCCTTATTTTCAGAAACTGCAACGTGAAGGAGAAAGTGGTAGAATAAAGATCAACCAATATACACGTTATCTGACTATAGCGATTTTATTGTTTCAGGCTCCTTCTTATTTAATGAACTTGAAAGCTCAGGCTGGCCCTTCTTTGAATCCTGCAATAAACTGGACCTTATTCATGGCTACTTCCACAATCATTTTGGCTGCCGGAAGTATGTTCATATTATGGCTTGGTGAAAGGATTACTGATAAAGGGATTGGCAATGGTGTTTCATTAATAATCATGGTTGGTATCATCGCACGTCTTCCAAAAGCTTTGTCTCAGGAAGTAGTTTCACGTACAACTGACACTGGTGCAGGTGGTCTTATTATGTTTTTATTTGAAATAGCATTCTTGCTAATTGTCATAGCTGGTGCCATCCTTTTGGTGCAGGGGACAAGAAAAGTTCCTGTGCAATATGCTAAGAGAATAGTTGGTAATAAACAGTATGGCGGCGCAAGACAGTATATTCCATTAAAAGTTAATGCTGCAAACGTAATGCCTATCATTTTTGCTCAGGCTATTATGTTTATCCCGGTAGCAATTATCGGTTATTCAAAAATAGAAGGCGCAAGCGGTGTCGCTCGTGCGTTAACAGATCATACTGGATTTTGGTATAATTTTATTTTTGCTGTGATGATTATTCTTTTCACATATTTCTATACAGCAATAACAATTAATCCAACCCAGATGGCTGAGGATATGAAAAGAAATAATGGTTTCATACCAGGAATTAAACCAGGTAAGAAAACTGCAGAGTATATTGACGAGATCATGTCTCGGATAACATTACCTGGTTCTTTGTTCCTCGCACTTGTTGCTATTATGCCTGCTTTTGCCGGTGTTTTTGGTGTTAAAGCTGAATTTGCTCAGTTCTTTGGTGGTACTTCATTATTAATTCTTGTGGGAGTTGTTCTTGATACTCTTCAACAAGTTGAGAGTCATCTTTTAATGAGACACTACGATGGATTACTGAAATCCGGGAGAATTAAAGGGCGTGCAGGTAGCGTTGCAGCTTATTAATTCATTTAATAATGATATTTCTTAAGACTGAAGAGGAGATTGAATTACTACGAGCAAGTAACTTGCTCGTAGCTAAAACATTGGGTGAGATTGCAAAATTAATCAAGCCCGGTGTAACCACTCTCGAACTAGATAGAGTGGCTGAAGAGTTTATAAGAGATCATGGAGCAATTCCTACTTTTAAAGGATTTCCAAATCAATATGGGGATCCGTTTCCTGCAACTCTTTGTACTTCTGTAAATGAACAGGTTGTACATGGAATACCAAATGATAAACCTTTGATGGAAGGTGATATTGTCTCAATAGACTGTGGCACTTTTATGAATGGTTTTTGTGGAGATTCTGCTTATACTTTTTGTGTAGGTGAGGTTGATCCTGAAGTGCGCAAGTTATTGAAAGTGACAAAAGAGTCTTTATATATCGGTATTCAAAATGCTGTAGCCGGAAAACGGCTAGGGGATATTGGTTATTCGATACAGCAATATTGCGAATCTAATTCGTTTGGTGTTGTAAGGGAGTTTGTAGGTCATGGAATTGGTAAAGATATGCATGAAGATCCTCAAGTCCCGAATTATGGCAAAAGAGGATACGGCACAATGCTTAAAAAAGGAATGTGTATTGCTATCGAACCAATGATCACTCTTGGAGGACGTGAAATTGTGATGGAACGTGATGGTTGGACTGTCCGGACAAGAGACAGAAAGGCTGCCTCTCATTTTGAACACACAATTGCAATCGGGCCTAAAGGTGCAGATATACTCTCTTCATTTGAATTTGTTGAACAAGTTTTAGGAGATAAAGCGATTTAATATGGCAAAACAATCTGCAATAGAACAAGATGGAGTAATCGTCGAAGCATTGTCAAATGCAATGTTTCGTGTAGAATTAGAAAATGGACATGAGATTACAGCCCATATCTCAGGAAAGATGAGAATGCATTACATTAAAATTTTACCTGGCGATAAAGTAAGAGTTGAAATGTCACCTTATGATTTATCAAAAGGAAGAATCGTTTTTAGATATAAATAATAAATAATAATATGAAAGTAAGAGCATCATTAAAAAAACGTACGCCGGAATGCAAAATCGTTAGACGTAATGGCTGTTTGTATGTTATTAACAAGAAAAATCCTAAGTATAAACAACGTCAAGGATAATTTATTATTTTTGCAAAAAAAATAATTTAGTATATGGCTATAAGAATAGTTGGTGTAGATTTACCTCAGAATAAGAGAGGTGAGATTGCGTTGACCTACGTATATGGTATAGGTCGTAGTAGTTCAGCAAAGATTTTAGATAAAGCAGGTGTTGACAGAGATCTTAAAGTTAAAGATTGGAATGATGATCAGGCTGCAAAAATTCGCGAAATCATTGGTGCTGAATTTAAAGTAGAAGGTGATCTTCGTTCAGAAGTGCAGCTTAACATTAAGCGATTAATGGATATTGGTTGTTACCGTGGTGTGCGTCACCGTATTGGTTTGCCGGTTAGAGGTCAAAGCACTAAGAACAATGCTCGTACACGTAAGGGTAGAAAGAAAACAGTTGCAAATAAGAAAAAAGCTACTAAATAATAATTGTTGATATGGCAAAAAAAACAGTCGCAGCTAAGAAAAGAAATGTAAAAGTGGATGCTAATGGACAATTACATGTTCATTCTTCATTCAACAACATTATTGTTTCTTTAGCAAATAGTGAAGGTCAGATTATCTCATGGTCTTCAGCAGGAAAGATGGGATTTAGAGGTTCTAAAAAGAACACTCCTTATGCAGCACAGATGGCTGCTCAGGATTGTGCAAAAATTGCATACGATCTTGGCTTGAGAAAAGTTAAAGCGTATGTTAAAGGACCAGGAAACGGTCGTGAATCTGCAATCAGAACTATTCATGGTGCCGGTATTGAAGTTACTGAAATTATAGACGTAACCCCACTTCCACACAATGGTTGTCGTCCTCCAAAAAGAAGGAGAGTCTAAATTTCTTTATTTTTAAATATGATACTTGATTTTGTTATTGGATTACATTTTCCTTTCTGTAATCGCGGCTGCAACAGATTAAGTTCATTAACAAACAATTAAATATTAAAAAAAATGGCTAGATATATTGGTCCTAAATCAAGAATTGCCCGTAAATTCGGTGAAGGAATCTTTGGTCCAGATAAAGTATTATCTAAAAAGAACTATCCTCCCGGTCAACACGGAAACTCTAGAAAAAGAAAAACTTCAGAATATGGTATTCAACTTCGCGAAAAACAAAAAGCGAAATATACTTATGGAGTTTTAGAAAAACAATTCCGTAACTTATTTGAAAAAGCTGAAAGTGCTAAAGGTATTACTGGTGAGATCTTGGTTCAACAATTGGAACTTCGTCTTGATAATATCGTTTTTCGTTTAGGTATCGGAAATACTCGTGCAGCAGCTCGTCAGTTGGTAAGCCACAGACACATCACTGTTGATGGGAAAGTTGTTAATATCCCTTCTTATTCTGTTAAACCAGGTCAGGTTATCGGTGTTCGTGAAAGATCTAAATCTATGGAAGTGATTGCAAATTCACTGGCAGGTTTCAATCACAGCAAATATCCTTGGTTAGAGTGGGAAGATACTTCTAAGGTTGGTAAATTGTTACATGTACCTGAAAGAGCTGACATCCCAGAAAACATTAAAGAGCAGTTGATTGTAGAGTTGTATTCTAAATAATAATAATTAATTTCATGGCTATATTAGCATTTCAAAAACCTGATAAAGTATTAATGTTAGAGGCAGACGCCAAATTCGGTAAATTCGAGTTCCGTCCGCTGGAACCTGGTTTTGGTATTACTGTGGGTAATGCTTTGCGCCGTATTCTTCTCTCTTCATTAGAAGGTTATGCAATCACCACCATTAAAATTGAGGGTGTTGAGCATGAATTTTCAACTGTTCCAGGGGTCAAGGAAGACGTAACTAACATTATTTTGAATCTGAAGCAAGTAAGATTCAAGCAAGTAGTTGAAGAGTTTGAAAGTGAGAAGGTCTCTATCTCTGTAGAAAATTCAGCAGAATTTAAAGCAGGTGATATTGGTAAGTATTTGACTGGATTTGAAGTGTTAAATCCTGAATTAGTTATTTGCCATTTAGATTCAAAAGCTACAATGCAAATTGATATTACAATCAACAAAGGTCGCGGATATATTCCTGCTGATGAAAATCGCGAATACTGCACTGATGTGAATGTAATTCCAATTGATTCAATTTATACACCTATCCGTAATGTTAAGTATTTTGTAGAGAATTTCCGCGTAGAGCAGAAAACTGACTACGAGAAACTAATACTTGAAATTACAACTGATGGTTCTATACACCCAAAAGATGCACTTAAAGAAGCTGCAAAAATCTTAATCTATCACTTTATGCTGTTCTCTGACGAAAAGATTACTCTTGAAAGTTCAGATGTTGATGGCAACGAAGAGTTTGATGAAGAAGTATTGCACATGCGTCAATTGTTGAAAACCAAGCTTGTTGACATGGACTTGTCTGTTCGTGCACTTAACTGCTTGAAGGCTGCTGATGTTGAAACATTAGGAGACCTTGTTCAGTTCAACAAAACCGATCTTCTTAAGTTCAGAAATTTTGGTAAGAAATCGCTTACGGAGCTTGATGATTTGCTCGAAAGTCTGAATCTGTCGTTTGGAACCGATATTTCTAAATATAAATTAGATAAAGATTAAAAAATGAGACACAATAAAAAATTCAATCATTTAGGTCGTACTGCTTCTCATAGAAGTGCTATGCTCTCTAACATGGCGTGTTCTTTGATTAAGCACAAAAGAATCACTACGACTGTTGCAAAGGCAAAAGCTTTGAAGAAATTCGTTGAGCCTTTGATTACTAAGTCTAAAGACGACACAACTAACTCTCGTCGTGTTGTATTTAGCAACTTGCAAGATAAGATCGCTGTAACAGAATTGTTCAAAGAAATCTCTGTGAAGATTGCTGATCGTCCGGGTGGTTATACTCGTATTATCAAAACTGGTCACCGTTTAGGAGATAACGCAGAAATGTGTTTCATCGAGTTGGTTGACTACAATGAAAATATGGCTAAAGAAAAGGTTGTTAAGAAAGCTACTCGTACTCGTCGTTCCAAGAAGACTGAAACAGCTCCTGCTGTTGAAGCTACAGTTGCTGAAGCTCCTGCTGCTGAAGAAGCAAAAGCTGAATAATATACACCAATATATTTCATATAGAGGGGATATCCAATGGATATTCCCTCTTTTTGTTTATACCGTATTACAAGATTTTTTAAAAGTTGCAACAGGCTTATCTTTTCATTCCCGGCTAAATCTTTACTTTCCTGTCTTTAAACTTGTTTGTTTCATATTATTATTTATCTTTGCAATAGTTGCCTTTGTGAAAGAGATGATGTATGATTTATTATGAATCTATTTAACCTATATTTACTATGAACAAAACTTCTGCTGAGAAACACCTGTTTGAATCTAACCATCAAGATGTTGTGAAGCGCACTAACATTGGTAGTCTGTTATTATCTTTTCTTTTTATAGTTGCTGGTATTGTGACATTTGTTTTTTCAAATCAGTTAGAAAAACTCTCAGGTGCAGTAACTTTGACAGCAATGGTGTTGGCTGCTTTTTTGTTTCTTTTAGGTATTTATTGGTTGGCCTGGAAATCAAAGACTCTGGTCTATGAGCCAACAGGGAGTAAAATTCTGAAGCGTTCCTTGTTTTTTGATATTCATGCAAAATACAAGCTCGAAAAGATGATGAAATCAGGTACTTTCTCCGAAGATATTGTTGCTGCTGGCGAAAAAGGCTCTGTTCGGTTAGATTACCTTGTTTCTGAAGATAATCAATTCATAGCAATGCAGCTATTTCAGTTCTCTACTTACAAATTTACGTCTGATATTCCAGTTGCTTATTTCCGTGGTGATAAAGCCGTTGAAGTAGCCGCTTATTTTAATAAATATAATTAAGTAGTTTTGAAATGGGGGTTAGGCGTCTATTACGGCTATCCCCATTTTTTTCATTAAAAAGCATGCGTTCATATTCTGTGCAACTCCTTCTTTAAGCTGATACGAGAAATTTAGTTCATTGTTATTTATCTCTGCTTCGAAGCAGTGGTTCTGGATATTCTCAGGGTATTGTTCGGCTAATGTGCCCAGCAGTAAATCGTGGGTTGCAATTATACCGTTTGTCTTTAGCGTCATAAATTGTTTAATCAAAGCCAGAGAACCTTTCTGTTTATCCAATGAGTTGGTGCCTTTCAGTATTTCATCCAGTATAATGAAAAGCTCTTCACCCTTTTCAAGCTTCTCAATAATTATTTTTAATCTTTTTAGTTCTGCAAAGAAATAGGATTCATTCTCAGTAAGTGAGTCGGTAGTCCGCAAACTTGTAATCAACCTCGATGGGTAGATTTCCATCTTTTTTCCGCAGACAGACGCTCCGATACAGCCTAGCAGGTAATTTACTCCGACTGTGCGTAGGTATGTACTCTTACCAGCCATATTTGCTCCTGTAATTACAACGAAATATGGTTGTTCTTCAATGTTGATGCTGTTTTTTACACATTTGTTACGGTCCATCAAGGGATGCCCCATTTCTGACGCTTTTAAGATAAATGGCTTTTCTTTGATAGCTGGAAATGTATATTCAGGATGATTGTAGGCAAATGTGGCCAAAGAAGAAAGCGCGTCTATTTCTCCTACGGCATTAAGCCAACTGGTTAATCGGGTAGCATGCTTCTCTTTCCACGATTCTATTTTGATGGTCTGGCGTAGTTCCCAGAAGAGGAATCCATTCAATAACATGGTTACCAAAATATTGTTGCGTTGATCAAGTGCATTCATCATTGTCGAAAGCCTTTTTACGGCTATAGATGCCGGTTCCTCTTTTACCCCCAGTCCATCTTGGATTTTTAGTAACAGTATGCTTTTGAAATTCTTCTGTTCAACCATCTCCATTAATCCTGCATAAGTAGCTAAAATGCCGAGCTTTTTTCCATATACTATCTGGAATTTAGTAACCCTGTTCGAGAATTTTAGACTTAAAATCAGAAATAAAACAAATGAAAATCCCAGCAAATTAAACGATGCTACATTTGTTAATGCCAGGAATATAACGAGCAAATTAACTACTGGTACAGCTAGTGTAAGTATTTTAACTCCCTTTTTGCCTTTAAAATAGTTTTCACCAGCTATCCAATCCTCAATTTCCTGACGGTCGGCAGCTTCACCCTTATATAATAGTCCTAGGATGCGGAAGCGTTGACGGAAGGATAGCTCAGGTGTAAGTTCCCGAATAGCTTTCTGTCTCTGCTCAATCGTCTCCTTATTATCCAGGTGATGATTGAACCAGGCTGCCAGTTGTTCTTTGCCAAATAAAGTAGAGGTACGGTTAATGTACTGAAATAAGGAGTTGTCTCCAAATACGTCAAGATCGTAGGAATATAGATGAGCTGGGTTTATGTACTCTTTTCCACCGTCGAAAGAAGAGATGTCATAGTCAAAGGCAGAAAGTTCCTGTTCATTAACCTCAATTTTCTTTTCTAGATATTCTTTCTTATAGAACAGACGATTATGGTGCTTCACTAGCGCCAGAAAAGGCAAGAAAGTAAAGGCTGCTATGCTGCACACAACAACTCCTCCTGCGTTGAAGAAATAGATAATTCCTGCCACTCCCGCGATAAAAAGCAGTACGCGGATTATGCTGATAAGATTTGTTCTCTTTTTTACCTCAACGTGTTTTTTACGAGTTTCCTCAATAATCTGCTTGTATCGATTGCTGATTTCAATGAGATTTTGCTCCATTACCTGTGTTTTACTTTGATTCAGAGCAAATGTATGGAATATATTTATCACGAGACCCTTTTATTTACTAGTTTTAACACCACGATTAAGCAATTTACTGCTTAATGATTTACTAAAAGACCTAGGGCTAAAATTAGTAAGTAGTAGAGTATAATTATTGAAGGTGTAGACCTAATTAATATTAAATCTACCTGTTTTGTTGAACATATAACCAACTATTGCCTTAATTATAAGGACGGAATTTATTAACTTGCGTTACGTTTTCTGTTTTTTGTATAATCAATATCCAGAAGGTATGAAAAAAGCATTTATATATACTGCATGTGTGCTTCTTCTTTCAGAATGCAGTTCGATGGACCGATTTTCTCAATCTATTATCGCTACTCAAACTGGAGCTGCAATTGGTAGTATAGCCGGCTCAATTATTGGAGAAAACATTGGAGGGTACAGAGGTTCTTACATGGGCTCTTTTATCGGTTCGGCAGCCGGAGCCTTGATAGGTGCAAGCATTGTGAACAGAGAGCAACCTCACAGCAGGCATCCCAATATCGATAAAACAGTTCCATCTCCTTATCTGATAATTCGTGATATTAGGCTTCAGGACGAAAACTGGAACAGAGTGGTAGAGACTGGTGAGGATTGCCGGCTTATATTTGAGATTTACAACGAGGGTGAAAATACTGCCTACGATGTAACTCCAATGCTTAAAGGAGGAAAAGGTACCCGGCATCTGATTTATTCGCCTCCGGCAGTGATAGATAAAATAAAGCCTGGTGAAAAGGTGCTCTACAAAGTAAATCTATCCGCCACACGTGGTCTAAAAAGTGGCGAGGCTGTATTTGAAATCTACCTGGATGAGCGAAATGGATTCGGTACACCCAGGGAAGAGTTCTCAATTAGGACTGAAGGGAGATAAGAATATATAGAGCTACCTATTTAACATTAAACCGAATTATAAATTTGCTTCCTTTTCCTACTTCACTTTCAACAGTAATTGTACCATTCTGAGCTTCAATAAAATCCTTTGAAATTGAAAGTCCCAGTCCGCTGCCTTGTACTTTAGTTCCAGGTACGCGGAAATATCTGTCGAAAATGCTTTGGTGGTACCTCGGATCAATTCCTTTGCCAAAGTCTTGCACATACATTTCTACAACATCTCCGTCTTGACGGGCACCGATAATGATCCTTGAATTTTCTTTCGAATAATGAATTGCGTTGCTTAACAAGTTGGTAAGAACCCAAGCTATCTTTTCACTATCAACAAACAGTTTCGATATCTTTTCAGGATATTCAACCTCAATTTGGCATCCAAATCTCTCAGCCAACATGCGGGTTGCTTTTATTGCATACTCTATTAATTCGATTGGTTTAGTAATCTTAGGAATCAGTTGCAGTTTACCAGCTTCTACCTGTGTCAGTTTCAGCAATTCGCCCGTTATATTCAATAAACGTTCACTGTTTTCTTTTATGTTTTGCGAAAGTGACTCCTGTTCATGATTCAGGGCTCCAATCCGTTTGTCTTCTAATAGCTGTAAGCTCATCATGATGGCTGAAATCGGAGTCTTTAGTTCATGAGAAATGGTAGAGAGGAAGGTAGTTTTTGCCGAATCCCGTTCCTCAAACTCGGTGATATTCTTCAGAAGAATTACGTATCCAATGCTGTGTGGTTCCTTTTCTCCGGTTTCAACAATCTTTATAGGGATGTAATTGGCCTGAAAATAACTCTCTTTATTATCTGCATAAATTTTCAGAGGCTCGTATTTTTCTCCGGGATTTACCAGCTCTCTTATTAAACGTCGGAGAAGATCGTTTTTGAGTGCTATTTCAGGAGCTGATTTTCGAATTACATTCTCCCTTTTCAGATTTAGTATATTCAGCGCTTCATCATTGATAAAAAGAATCTCTTTCTCATTGTCTAACCCGATAATCGGTTCTGTGATACTATTTACAATAGCCTCAATGTATTTTTTGTTGGCAATGATGTCGGAAAGAGCACTTTCTTTGTATTCATTTAATCGCTCTGCCATTTTATTGAAAGAAGCAGATACTTCGCCAAATTCGCTTGTTGGTTCAAAATTAAGCCGTTTGTCATAGTTGTGATTGGCAATTTCTGTGATTCCGCTGATTAGTTCCCTTATCGGTTTCAAAATAGTGTACGGAAAGCGGAATAAGATAGCTAATGCCAGAATAATGCATCCGGCAAAAGTCAGCGAAATCCACAATAAGGCGTTATTTGCCGTCTGCCTGGCAACTTCACTTTTATGATAGATAGAAGCCATATTCAGACTCATAATAGAGTAGATGTCACTTCTAATTTGTGGCAGTGTTTTCTTATCTTTTTTACTTAAATACTTTTCGAAATTGAATGTCAACCTATCCGTGTATTCTTTTTCATTAACCTCGGTTACATTCTTTTGTTGTTTATGTAAGTTCAGCAGAAATATTTTCTGCGCCTCCCTATTGCTCTCCACATTATCAAGAACAGACAACATGTTTCTGCAATAATCCAGTGAATAGTTGTTGTTCGTATAAATTTTACGGGTTTCATTATCCAGTTTATTTATATAGTTCAGCGAGAGCATCCCCAGGAGAACGATTATGGCAACAAGAACTCCGATGCCGTAGGTGAGTTTAGTTTTTATCCTCATAACATTGATTTTTTAATCAGGCTAAGATAATCAGGTCGATGTTAGCCCTTGAAAGTGAATCGATGAATTTCTTATATTTAGTTACTGAAAAAAATACCCTGGGAATTTTAAATGAAGGGCTTCCCATGCAGACGGTGGTAATTTGCCGTTCTTTGCATACCCGGATAATGGTATCGATAATATTTGCCGATTGTTCTTGCATTATTTCACCACCCAGTTCTGTTGCAAGCTTGAAATGATTGAGCAGATGTCTTTGGTTGGCCAGAGGAATACGGTCGCTTGATTCTCGTGGAGTCTGTACATACAGTACAATAAACTTTGTATTATAATGTGTAGCCAGACGGGCTGTTTTGCGTATTATTTTTCTTGGGGTTTTTTCATTTGCACTGATGCATGCTAGGAATCTTTCGTGACGAATGCGTGATGTCTCTTGGATAAACTCATTTTCCACCTGCTTTTCTACCCGTAATGCCACCTCTTTTAGAGCAAGCTCACGTAATTGAAGTATATTTTCCGTTTTAAAAAAGTTGCTTAGTGCAATCTGGATTTTATCAGGATGATATATTTTTCCTGCTTTCAGACGATTTACCAATTCTTCTGCCGTTAGGTCGATGTTTACAACTTCGTCGGCCTGTTCCAATAGACTGTCAGGTATTCTTTCTTTCACCTCAATGCCCGAAATATCTTTTATTTCTTCGTTCAGGCTTTCTATATGCTGTATGTTTACCGCACTAATTACGTTAATGCCTGCATCCAGAAGCGTAATAACATCCTGCCATCTCTTTTCGTTTGTACTTCCTTCCACATTTGTGTGTGCCAATTCGTCCACAATCACAATCTCCGGATGGATAAGCAAGATGTTCTGCAAATCCATTTCTTCGATTTCTTTTCCTTTATAAAATACCTTTTTTCTTGGAATAACAGGCAAACCTTTTATCAGCACTTCGGTTTCAGCTCTTCCATGAGATTCTATATATCCAATCTGCACATCCACACCACTTTTAAGAAGATCGTGAGCTTCCAGCAACATGCGATAAGATTTCCCTACACCGGCTATCATACCGATGTATATTTTAAATTTCCCTCTTCTCGATTTTTTAATCAAATCAAGGAAATGTTGTACATTGTTCTCGTCGTTCATGACTATTTATTTAGCTCTCTTATCTGCCTCTTCTAGTGCTATATTTAATTTCAGAACATTTATTCTGGTTGTTCCAAATATACCTAAAAATGGTCTGTGTATTTGTTTTTCAACGATTTTTTTTACGTTCTCTTCATTCATTCCACGTGCATTAGCTACGCGCTTAATCTGAACATAAGCACACTGAGGAGTAATGTCCGGGTCCAGTCCGGATCCGCTGGCAGTAACCATTTCAATAGGAACCTGACTGCGTTTAAGATAAGGGTGATGAACCAGAAATTCCTTGATTTTGGTTTCCACCTCATTCAAATATTTCTTATTTGTAATACTCATGTTGCTTCCACCAGAAGCATCAGCTGTATAATTCACCGCTGAAGGACGTCCCCAGAAGTAAATCTCTTTTGTGAAATTCTGACCCACATTGGCAGCTCCCACTACTTTACCGTTACAGGAAACCAGTTCTGCATTCCCTTTATCAGACGTTGTTAATAATGAGAAAATCCATAGAATTAGTACATAAGAGATTCCTAGCAGTAAACTAAACAGAATGGTTATTTTTACCGATTTTATAAGAGTTGTTTTCATTTTATATTTCCTTAAATAAATAAACCGACAATAAGATCTATCAACTTGATTCCGATGAACGGTGCGACTATGCCTCCAAAACCATAAATTAACAAGTTGCGGCGGAGAAGCGCCGATGCACCGATAGGTTTATACTCTACCCCTTTTAAAGCTAAAGGAATTAAAGCCGGAATAATAAGCGCATTGAATATGATGGCAGACAAGATAGCGCTTTCCGGACTATGCAACCCCATTATGTTCAGTGATGAAAGTTGAGGAATAGTTGCCATAAAGAGAGCTGGTACAATGGCGAAATATTTGGCTACATCGTTAGCAATAGAGAAAGTGGTTAAAGTGCCTCGCGTCATCAGTAGCTGTTTCCCGATTTCCACCACTTCAATCAGTTTGGTAGGGTCATTGTCAAGGTCCACCATATTCCCGGCTTCTTTGGCAGCCTGTGTTCCGCTGTTCATTGCCACTCCTACATTCGCCTGCGCAAGAGCCGGAGCATCATTGGTGCCATCACCCATCATGGCAACCAACTTGCCCGACTCCTGTTCTTTTCTTATGTATTCCATCTTATCTTCCGGTTTTGCTTCTGCAATGAAATCATCCACACCGGCTTTTTCTGCAATATATCGGGCAGTTAACGGGTTATCTCCAGTAACCATCACGGTTTTAACCCCCATTTTTCTTAAACGTTGGAAGCGCTCCTGGATGCCGGGTTTAATAATGTCTTGCAATTCAATAACCCCAACCACTATCTTATTAACACATACAACAAGCGGAGTTCCTCCGTTATTGGCAATAGCCGAAGTCATCTCTTCTGTTTCCGTAGGAAATTTATTACCTGCCAACTCAATAATTTGACGAATAGAATCGAAAGCACCTTTGCGAATCTGTGTTCCATCCTGAAGATCTACACCGGAACATTTTGTTTCTGCCGTGAATTTAATCATTCTGGCTCCCGTTGTGTTCAGGTTTCTCATCCGAAGTCCAGATTCACGTCCCAAGTCTACTATCGATTTACCTTCAGGAGTTTCATCCGACATGGAAGAGAGCATGCAGAATTCAATAAATGCCCGTTCTTCCATTCCATTTGCATGATAAAAACGGGTTGCTTTTCTGTTGCCGATGGTAATTGTACCTGTTTTATCAAGTAGAAGAGTGTCTACATCTCCGGCAGTTTCAACCGCTTTTCCCGATTTGGTAATTACATTTGCCTGCAAGGCACGGTTCATTCCTGCAATGCCGATGGCAGATAGTAAGCCTCCTATTGTGGTAGGGATGAGGCAGACAAAGAGTGATATTAATGATGCGATAGTGAGCGTTGCTTTGCTGTAGTCGGCCAAAGGCTTTAAAGTCATGCAGACAATTATAAAGACCAGTGTAAAGCCTGCCAATAAAATAGTCAAGGCAATTTCATTTGGTGTTTTCTGGCGTGTTGCTCCTTCAACCAATGCAATCATCTTATCCAGGAAACTTTCGCCAGGTTGTGTGGTTGCCATTACCTTGATACTATCCGACAGAACTTTTGTTCCCCCTGTAACAGAACTTTTATCACCTCCCGCTTCACGAATTACAGGAGCACTCTCGCCTGTTATTGCACTTTCGTCAATAGAAGCCAAGCCTTCGATAATTTCACCATCTGCAGGAATAATGTCGCCAACCTCGCATTCAAAAATATCTCCTTTTTTTAGTTGCGAACTGCTTACTATCTTAATCTTTCCATTGATTATGAGTTTGGCAGGTGTATCTTCACGGGTTTTTCTAAGGCTGTCGGCCTGTGCTTTTCCTCGCGCTTCGGCTATGGCTTCCGCAAAGTTTGCAAACAATAAGGTAATAAAAAGAATGATGAACACCGTAATGTTATATCCGAATGAACCCTGTGAATTGTTCGTAATGGAGTAGATAGAGACAATAAACATAACTATTGTAGCTACTTCCACAGTAAACATAATAGGATTTTTAAACATCATCCGCGGATCCAATTTCACGAATGATTGCTTTAAACTTGCTTTTACTTGCTCTTTAGGGAATAAAGAGGTGGACATATTTTTTTTCATATACTTCTTTCAATTATAAACTTAACTGTTCTGCAATTGTGCTTAATGCCAACGGAGGGAAGAATGCCAGGGCAGCAATAATTAATATAACTGCCAAGGTCATAATGCCAAACGTAACCGTATCCGTTTTTAATGTTCCCGAACTTTCTGGAATAAATTTCTTTTTGGCTAATAAACCGGCTATTGCTACTTGTCCTATAATAGGTATGTACCTGCTCAGAATAAGAATCATGCCGCAAGAGTAGTTCCAGAAAGGAGTGTTATCTTTTAAACCTTCAAATCCGGAACCATTATTAGCCGAACAAGAGGTATACTCATAAAATATTTCACTTAATCCATGATAAGATGGATTAGCCAGCCAACCTCCCTCGGACGAGACAAAACCGGTATGATGTATGTACAAATAAGCTGCTATGGCAGTACTTGTAAGAATTAAAAATGGGTGGAATAAGGCAATGATTGTTGCTATTTTCATTTCCCGGGCTTCAACTTTCTTGCCAAGGAATTCGGGAGTACGACCCACCATTAATCCGCTGATAAATACAGCTATGATGATGAAAATATAGTAATTCATAAAACCAACACCTACGCCTCCAAACCAGGTGTTAATCTGCATGTTGAGCATCTCTACCATTCCCGAAAGAGGTTTCATGCTATCGTGCATGCCATTTACAGACCCATTGGAAGTAGCCGTAGTACTCACACTCCATAATGCTGTTGCTGCCGAACCCACTCTTACTTCTTTACCTTCCATGGCTCCACCTCTTTGGTCAATCCCCGAAATTTTAGGGTTCCCGCTTGTCTCCTGCCATGTGTTGATCGTTACACCTATGAGATAACCTAACAGCATCACACCGAAAATGATGTAAGCCATTTTCTTTCGCTTTAGGTAGAACCCAAGTGCAAAAATCATAGCCATTGGGATGAGAAGAATTGAAATGTTTTCGACCATATTGCTCAGGTATGACGGGTTTTCCAAAGGATGGGCGGAGTTAGCTCCGAAAAAACCACCTCCGTTCGTACCTAGTTGCTTGATGGCAACAATTGCTGCGGCTGGCCCTTGCGATATTGTTTGTACTGACCCTTCAAGAGTTGTAACTTTTGCCTTTCCTTCAAATCCCATCGGCACTCCCTGAAGTATTAGTATAAGACCAATCAATAATGAGATGGGCAGAAGTATTCTCGTACAACTTCTCACCAGGAAAAACCAGAAATTACCAATGGTCTGAGTGGTTTTTGTTGCCATGGCTCTCATAATTCCTGCCATAGCCGCCATTCCCGTTGCTGCGGTTAAGAACTGGAAGAGCATAATCACAAACAATTGAGTGAAGTATGTCAACCCACTTTCGCCACTGTAATGCTGTAAATTGCAGTTTACCAGAAAACTGATGCAAGTATTAAACGCCTGATCTGCACTTTGTGCTCCATTTCCATCCGGATTTAGTGGCAACCAATGTTGAGACATAAGCAGTACCATTCCCCAGAAAAACCAGAATAGATTAAGAATAAGTAATGTTTTCAGGAACTTTTTCCAGTCCATCTCTTCTGTCGGGTCAATTTTGCAGAACCGATATATGAAATTTTCTACCGGAGAAATAACATCCGACCAGTTTTTTTCTCCTTTATATACTTTTGCTATGTATTTACCCAGTGGGTAACTTAATGCGATCATCAGGATAATCTGTATCCCGATTCCAAGTATTTCTGTGTTCATTTGATTAAAACTTTTCTGGTTTGATAAGTACGTATACCATATAAATGAATATGGCCACTCCTAATATGAATAAAATTGTATACATATCATTTTTTTAAATTTGTTCGAACCAATCAATGCATTTAAAGAAAAACCAGAAGCAGATAGAGCCTGCAAGACAATCTGCTATTAAAAATAGTACGTTCATCATTTTTATTCTTAAAATTGTTTATCATTTAATTTTTCTATCGCAGAATAGTGTACTAATAGCATGCCACAATTAAGAATAGAGATTTATATATCACAAAAACAACTAATTAAGGTGGAATGTTCTTTTGAAAAGGGGGATTGCTACCTTTTCATTTTGGAAGGGTGTATGTTGTTTTGGTATAGTAAGAGTAATAACGTTATCTGTTATCAAATGAAAATGTAGTTGATTTTATCTGTCTTTTATAATTCAGATATAATTGTGAGAGTAGTCTTGGAAATGATTAAGGAAGAGTCCTCTGAAAAAGCAAGGATATTTATAATTTATATTCTTCTATTTTTCTGTAAAGTGTGGTTAAGCCTATTTTCAGAAGTCGGGCAGCTTCGGTCTTATTCCCTTTGGTATATTGAAGGACCCTCGAAATATGTCTGCGTTCCATTGCTGCTAATTCAAAGTTTGAATAGTTTCTGCCAGCACTCTCTTCAAAATGGCTATTTTGGATTTCTATCGGCAGGTCTTGAAGGGTGAGCTCTTCTTCATTACAAATGATGAGGCTTCTTTCAATTACATTGCGCAATTCACGGATATTCCCTTTCCACTGATGATTTTTAAGTGCCTCAATAAACTCGCTATTTATTTTTATATCTTTTCTTGATAATCTGGCTCCGAAATCCCTAATAAGAGTAAGGGCTATGGATTCTATATCTTCCTTTCGGTCGCGCAAAGCTGGTAAGTGAATTTGAAAAACTGAAAGACGGTAAAATAAATCTTCTCTGAAATGGTTTTCTGTTATTTCTTTTTCAAGATTGCGGTTTGTCGCTGCGATAATACGTACGTTTACTTTGGTTGGTTTGGTTTCACCTATTTTTATGAATTCTCCAGTTTCAAGTATGCGTAAAAGTTTGGCTTGCAGGTCAAATGCCATTTCTCCTATTTCATCAAGAAAAATGGTTCCGTTATTTGCCTCTTCAAACAATCCTTTTTTGTCTTTATTAGCGCCGGTAAATGCTCCGGCTTTATAACCGAAAATCTCACTTTCTAGTAAATCCTTGCTGAATGATGAACAGTTTATTGCCACAAATGCTTTATTATGACGAGGGCCATTCCCGTGAATCGCCTGTGCAAAAACCTCCTTGCCAGTCCCTGTTTCACCGGTCAGCAATACAGGTACGTCTGTAGCAGAAACTTTTTGTGCAAGTAAAATAGCCTCTTTTATCAGCTTGCTACTTCCTTGAATATTGCTGAATGAGTATTTTTTTTCGATTTGTGCTTCGAGTGATTCTAACCGTTTGTTTATCAAAGCCTTTTCCATGGCTCTGCTTATCAGTGGAATAATCTTATTATTATCATCTCCTTTGGTAATGTAGTCGTAAGCTCCGTTTTTGATTGCCTGAACACCATCAGGAATATTCCCGTGAGCGGTAAGTAGTACAACCTCTGTTTGTGGGAACAGTTTCTTAATTTTCAAGACAAGGTCTACTCCATTACCATCTGGCAAGCGGACATCGCACAAAACCACTTCGGGCATGCTGATATCTAGAAGCTTAAGACCGGAACGGCAATCGGCAGCCTGATACACTTCATACCCTTCAAGCTCAATCATTCTTGCTAGTAATTTCCGAATCTGGTTCTCGTCGTCAATGATAAGTACTTTATTCATGCCAGTAATTGTTTATTTATTGAGAAAAGCTTTTAGATATAATTGACCTTTTCTGAAACATGCAATTCTATTTTGATGAATGCATATATTGAATTTAAGTTCTGCTTCTTAGAAATAAATTGCAAAATAAGTCTTTTTTTATGAATGAGCTGAATATTTATTCTGATTTATTGGTGAAGGAAATCAAAAATTGCATTGATCTATTGTTCTTTCTTACCGAAAAAGTATATCTTCGTCTCATTAATAATAACTAGATATTTATATATAAGAATGTTGGCAGACTTGACTATCAAAGAATACTTGGCAAAAACAGCAGGAGATGAGGCTGTTCCCGCCGGAGGTTGTGCCGCAGCGATGGGAGCTGCATTGGCTGCATCACTAACTCGAAAAATAGCAAAGCTGATTGCTTCCAGAATGGACATCGGGGAACAAAAAATACAGATGGAATCCCTGGCTGATAACATGGGGGCATTGTCAGATGAGTTTACGCATTGTATTGACGCTGATGCAAAGGCTTATCAGGAGCTGATGGCTGCCCATAAAATGCCTTCCAAAACAGAGGAGGAAAAGGTTTTGCGCGATGAACAGATTCAGAAAAACACCCTGATTGTTGCAATGGTACCTTTCGATGTAGCAGAAATGGCTATGAGGATGATGGATTATATTGCTGAAGTTGCAAAATTGGCTGACAAGAATTTATTAAGCGACATTTGTACGGCAATGTTTTTTGCACGTAGTGCCGCATTGAGTGGATTACAGACAACCCGGACGAATCTACCTTCATTGAAAAGTAAGAACGTAGTAGTGGATTTGACGATTAAATCGAGCGAAATAGAAAAACAAGCTGTCACAAAAGAACGGGAGCTACTTGACTGGATTAAGAGTTCTAATTGAGCTGTTTTTAATTTCTCTTTCGTTTATAGCGGAAAAATCATAAGCTGCTCATCGCTTAACTGACGGTGTGTATAACTTGCAATGTGAAGTACGTAAGTACTTTCATAGACCATGTGAGTTGCAATGGCTACTTTCTTTAAATTCTCTTTAGTTTGGGATGAAAAAAATCCCCGGAACTCTTTGAAACTCTTCTAAGGTTATTTACAAAACCTTTAAGTGTATTTTCCTTTTTCTGAAATCCGGGGATTTTTTTGAACTATTGAGCCAGTGCCTGCTCTATATCTGCAATAATATCTTCTACATTCTCAATTCCAACCGAAAAGCGAATCAGGTCGGGGGCTACTCCGGCTTCAATGAGCTGCTCATCGCTTAACTGACGGTGTGTGTGACTCGCTGGGTGAAGTACACAGGTACGTGCATCGGCCACGTGAGTTACAATAGCTACCATTTTTAAACTGTCCATAAACTTAATGGCAACTTCGCGTCCGCCTTTCAGCCCGAATGCAATTACCCCGCAAGAACCGTTTGGCAAATACTTCTGAGCCAGTTCGTAATATGGGCTACTTTTAAGTCCACTATAATTTACCCATGCCACTTTGTCGTTTTGCTCAAGATACTCAGCAATTCTCTGGGCATTCTTACAATGCTGAGGAACACGCAAATGAAGAGTTTCCAATCCTAGATTCAGCAAGAAAGCATTGAACGGTGACTGAACTGAGCCTAAGTCACGCATCAGTTGCACGGTTGCTTTTGTAATATATGCATTTTTACCAAAACTTTTTGTGTATGTCAGTCCATGGTAAGATTCATCCGGTTGGGTTAAGCCTGGAAATTTGTCGGCATATGCATCCCAATCAAAATTACCACTGTCAACAATGGCTCCCCCTACTGATGTGGCATGGCCATCCATGTATTTGGTAGTAGAGTGAATTACAATGTCAGCTCCCCACTCAAACGGGCGGCAGTTTATTGGAGTTGCAAAGGTGTTGTCAACCAATAAAGGTACACCGTGGCTATGCGCAATATTTGCAAATTTCTCAATATCCAGAATATTTAATCCTGGGTTTGAGATTGTTTCTCCGAATAGAGCTTTTGTATTGGGGCGAAAGGCTTTAGATATTTCTTCCTCGCTTGCATCCGGGTCTACAAAAGTAACTTCAATGCCCAGTTTCTTCATTGTCACACCGAAGAGATTGAATGTCCCACCGTAAATTGTTGAAGCGCTTACAATGTGGTCTCCTGCAGAGCAAATATTAAAAATAGCATAAAAATTAGCCGATTGGCCAGACGAAGTAAGCATGGCAGCTACTCCTCCTTCTAGTGCTGCAATTTTTTCTGCAACAGCTTCATTTGTTGGGTTCTGTAAACGGGTATAGAAATATCCGCTCTCTTCCAGATCGAATAGCTTGGCCATCTGGTCACTTGTTTCGTATCTGAAAGTTGTACTTTGGTAGATGGGGAGTACACGAGGCTCTCCTTTTTTAGGATTCCATCCAGCCTGTACACATATCGTTTCCGGATTAGGTTTCTTAGTCATCTTATCTACAATATTAAATGATTTAAAATCTCTGCCGCAAAATTACAATATAATTGGGGAAGCATATTAACAATTCTTTTAATGTTTCAGCAATAAAACTTAATAATTGCAAAATGCCTACATATTGTAATTGAAAACTACTTTCGTATGAATAGTTTTATTCATCTTTGTGTCCTGATAATATTTCAGTGAAATAGTCAAATAAAAAGATAAATAATTGGATGAATAATTGTGGAAAAAAACACGATGAGATGAAGTCTGAACTCAAAGAGCGGATTGTCTCTGTTGCTATGAAAGCATTTACTTCAAAAGGAATAAAAGGAGTGACAATGGATGATGTTGCTTCTGAACTGGGGATTTCAAAGCGCACTTTATACGAAATATTTAAGGATAAAGAAAGTTTGTTGGTTGCAGGCTGGGAAAATCATGAAAGGGAAAAGGAGACTTTTTATAAGAAGATTTTGGCAGAATCTGAAAATGCTCTGGAAGTTATACTGAAAATCTACAAACTTAGTATTGAAATATATAATAATGTAGATAAGAGATTTTTCGATGATATAAAGAAATATTCCAGGGTAAATGAACTGATTGAACAAAGTCGTGAAAAAAATCAAAGGGATGCGATTGCTTTCTTTCAGGGTGGAGTTGACCAGGGCATTTTCAGAGGGGATGTAAATTTTGGGATTCTGAATCTTTTAGTCAGAGAGCAAATGAATTTCCTGAATCGGGCGGAGATTGTTTGCAACTATCCGATTATTGAAATTTATGAATCTATAGTTTTTACTTTCTTACGTGGTATCTCAACTGCCAAGGGTCAAAAAATATTGGAGGAGTTTATTGAAAATTATAGAAACAAAAACAAATAATACACGAATTATAAATGAAAAAAATGAAATCTTCAATCGGTAATAAAATGTTGTGTGTTATTACCGTGTGGCTCTTATCAGGAGGACTTAATGCTCAGGAAGTACTTAAGCTGAACCTTGAAAAAGCATTGGAAATAGCACAGAATGAGAGCCCGACTATTAAAGTCGCCAATAAAGAAATTCAAAAGAAAGAGTATGCAAGGAAAGAGACCCTTGCCGGATTATTCCCCAATATTTCAGCTAACGGTGGGTATACATATACCATTAAAAAACAGGTCTTTGCAATGATGGGGCAGACTATTAAAGTCGGTCAATCGAACAACTGGAATGCTGGTGTTGGACTTGCTATGCCTATTTTTGCTCCAACTCTCTATAAATCTATCGATTTAAAGGCAAAAGATGTGGAACTTGCTCTGGAAAGCGCCCGTTCATCCAATCAGGATTTGGTGAATCAGGTTACAAAAGCATACTATCAATTGCTGTTGACTCAGGATTCGTATGATGTACTTAGAAAAAGTTATGCACATGCCGAAGAGAACTATGAAGTGGTCAACAACAAATTTAAGCAGGGAGTTGTGTCGGAATACGATAAAATCCGTGCAGAAGTTCAGGTGAGGAACCTGAAACCAAGTGTGATTTCTGCCGAAAATGCAGTAAATCTGACCAAGCTCCAGTTAAAAGTACTCATTGGTATGGATGCAAATCAAAACATTGAAGTTGTTGGAAATCTTGCTGATTATGAGAAATCAATGTATTCCGATGTCTTGAACCTTGATACCGCTATGCTTGATAATAACTCTCAGTTAAAACAGTTGAGGCTACAAGGTGAAATGCTTGATAAACAAATGGAAATAAATAAGAGTGCTTATCTTCCGACTGTAAACTTATCTTCTCAGTTTACTTATGTTTCAATGAACGAGAACTTTAAATTTAATGAGTATAAATGGAATCCTTACAGTACAGTTGGAATCACTGTTTCTGTTCCAATCTATCAGGGTGGGGCTCGCTCATACAGAACAAAGCAGACGCAACTGCAGATTGAGCAGTTAAATTTAAATGCATTGAACTTGCGGAGAAATCTTGATGTGATGGCGAAGAATTATATGAATAATATTCAAAAATCGATCGAACAGGTTGGTTCAAACAAAGAAGGAGTAAAACAGGCAGAGAAGGGATATTCCATTGCTCAAAAGAGGTATGAAGTAGGCAAAGGCACTATTCTGGAATTAAATGATTCGGAGCTGGCATTGACACAGTCTAAACTGGCATACAATCAATCTATTTTTGATTACCTGTCTGCAAAGGCTGATCTGGAAAAAGTGTTGGGAAAGACTCAATCAACAACTTCATTTAATAATAATGACACAAAGAAATAAAACACTAACTGATAATTTAAAAAAGTAAGATATGAAAAGTAATGGAAGAATTCAGTTACTCACTCTGAGCGCATTAATGTTGTTATGCTCATGTGGTAAGAGTGATAAAAGTGCTGAAGTAAAAGTGAAGGAAGAAAAACCTAAAGTAAAGCTGGCACTTGTGAAAACAGAAAATGTAGAACAAATTCAGGAGTTTACAGCAACAGTCGAATCAAATGTAAAGAATAATATAGCACCTTCTTCTCCTGTTCGCATCGAAAAGATCTTTGTCGAAGTGGGCGATCAGGTTCGTAAAGGTCAAAAACTCGTTCAAATGGATGCATCCAGCCTGAACCAGGTGAAAGCTCAATTGGACAATCTTAAAATTGAGTTTGCAAGAATTGATGAATTGTACAAAGTGGGGGGTGTTTCAAAATCAGAGTGGGATGCCAAAAAGATGAGTCTGGATGTGATGCAGACCTCTTATAGAAATCTTTTACGAAATACTTCTCTGACCAGTCCTATTAGTGGTGTAGTTACAGCTCGTAACTATGATAGCGGTGATATGTATTCCGGAGGAATGCCAGTACTGACTGTTGAACAGATTACTCCGGTGAAATTGATGATCAATGTTTCTGAAGATTATTTCACAAAAGTAAAAAGAGGAATGAAGGCAAGCATTAAACTGGATGTATATGGTGACGAAGAATTCACAGGAAATGTAACCCTGATTTATCCTACTGTCGATCAAACTACCCGTACGTTCCCGGTTGAAATTACTGTTGCAAATGGAGGTCAGAAGGTGCGTCCGGGAATGTTTGCCCGGGTTACTCTGAGCTTTGGATCACTTGAACGCGTAGTGGTTCCAGATCTTGCAGTAGTTAAACAGACTGGTTCTGGAGATCGTTACGTATATGTATACAACAATGGAAAGGTCTCTTATAATAAAGTTGTGCTTGGGCGTCGTATGGGAGCAGAATATGAACTGGTGTCAGGAGTTCCAAACAATTCTCAGGTTGTGATAGCAGGACAGACTCATTTAATTAACGGAATAGCCGTCGAAGTAGAAAAGAAATAACACAAACAGCATTTCTATTCAGAAGCTGATAAAATATAAAATAATATGAGTATATACGCAGGAGCGGTAAAACGTCCTATTATGACCTCACTCTGTTTTGTGGCAGTGATGGTAATGGGACTTTTTTCTTTACAGAAATTACCGATTGATTTATATCCGAATATCGAGACCAATACCATTATGGTAATGACTTCATATCAGGGAGCAAGTGCTCCGGATATTGAAAATAATATATCTCGTCCTCTAGAAAATGTATTGAATACAGTAAGTAACCTTAAGCATATTACATCTAAGTCAAGAGAGAATATCTCCATTATTACGCTGGAGTTTGATTATGGGAAAGATATCGATGTGCTTACAAACGATGTGCGTGATAAATTAGACTTGGTAAAGTCGATGTTGCCCGATGATGCTGAGAATCCGGTGATTTTTAAGTTTAGCACGGATATGATTCCAATCATTGTGCTCTCGGCCAAGGCAAAAGAAAGCATGCCGGCACTTTATAAGATTCTGGACGAAGGTGTGGCAAACCCGTTGGCCAGAATTAATGGGGTTGGAACGGTATCTGTTACCGGTGCGCCTAAACGCCAGATTCAGGTATATATAGATCCTGTCCGTTTGGACGCTTACCATCTGAGTGTTGAAGGCATCTCTTCTATCATTGCAGCTGAAAATAAAAATGTGCCGGGGGGTAACTTTGATATAGGAAGCAATACATACTCTTTACGCGTAGAGGGTGAATTCAAAGATGCCTCTCAGCTGGAAAATATTGTAGTAGGAAGTTATAATGGAAAGAATGTTTATTTGAGAGATGTTGCACGGATAAATGACTCTGTACAGGAAAGGGTTCAGGAAACATATAATGATGGAGTGCAAGGAGCTATGATTGTTATCCAGAAACAAACCGGAGCAAACTCCGTGCAAATTGCCGATAAGGTAAAGGAGGCACTGCCTGCACTCCAGGCTAAGCTGCCTTCTGATGTGAAACTGGATGTGATTCTGGACACCTCAGATAATATCAAAAATACGATTGCTTCTTTAGGAGATGTAATTCGTGATGCGCTAATCTTTGTAGGCTTGGTTGTATTTATCTTCCTGGGCAGATGGAGGTCGTGTGTTATTATTCTTATCACAATCCCATTGTCGTTGGTCGCTTCATTTATTTATCTGGCAGCCACGGGTAGTTCGCTGAATATCATCTCTTTGTCATCCTTGTCAATTGCCATTGGATTGGTGGTGGATGATGCCATTGTGGTGCTCGAAAATGTGACCACGCATATTGAAAGAGGTAGTCACCCGAAACAGGCTTCCGTTCATGGTACAAACGAGATGGCGTTATCCGTTGTTGCTTCAACTCTGACTCTTTTTGCGGTGTTCTTCCCGCTTACTTTGGTATCGGGCATGACCGGTGTACTGTTCCGCGAGTTGGGATGGATGGTTTGTATCATTATGGCAATATCGCTTATTTGTGCATTGACGCTGACTCCGATGATGAGTTCACAGCTTCTTAAACTTAATCCGACACACAATAAAACGTTCGAGAAGTTTTACGGACCAGTAAAAAGAGGGCTGGACCAACTCGATGCTTCGTATGCTCAGCTTCTGAACTGGGCGGTTCGTCACAAAACGGTTGTTATCTTAGGCGGTGTTGCGTTTTTCGTTGCTTCTCTCTTCTTATTCAAATTTATTGGAATGGAGTTAATGCCTACGCAGGACAATGGCCGTGTAGGGGTGACGCTGGAAATGCCTATTGGAACTCGTACAGAGGTTTCCCGAGATGTAGCCTTAAGGGTGCAGAATCTCTGGAAAAAGAAATATCCCGAGATTGAGGTGATAAACTTTACCGTTGGGCAGGCTTCTTCAGATAATACCTGGGCATCAATGACCGATAATGGAACCTATATCATGTCTTTCAATATCCGTTTGTCTGATCCTGCAAAACGTAAGCGAGGAATTGTGGAAATTTGTGATGATATGCGTAAGGACCTGGCCGATTTCCCTGAGATAAAGAAGTACATGGTTAATGTGGGGGGTAGTAGAATGAGCTCAATGGGTGGCGGACAATCCACGTTGGATTTGGAAGTTTATGGATACGATTTTGCAGAAACAGATAAGGTGGCCAAAGAGCTGAAAGAAAGGATGATGAAGGTGCCTGGGTGTGCCGACGTGAATATAAGTCGTGGTGATTATCAACCCGAATATCAGATTAAATTCGACCGCGAAAAGCTGGCTTTAAATGGATTGACGCTTTCAACAGCCGCAACATTTGTAAGAAACCGCATCAATGGTGCCACGGCATCAAAGTATCGTGAAGAAGGGGATGAGTATGATATCAAGGTAATGTATGCTCCCGAATACAGGCAGTCTATTGAATCGATTGAAAATATCCTGGTTTACAATAATCAAGGGAAAGGCATCCGTGTAAAAGATTTGGGAATTGTCGTGGAAGCGAGTGTCCCTCCAACCATCGAACGAAAAGACCGTGAACGTGTCAACACGGTTCAGACGGTTATCTCGGGTACCTCCATGGATAAAGTTGTGGCTGCTGCACGTCAGCAGATATCTCAGATGGAAGTTCCCGCAGGCGTTACTGTGCAATTGTCGGGAACATATGAGGAGCAGCAAGAATCATTTGGCGATTTGCTCACCTTGGGAGCTCTTATCATAATTTTGGTGTTTATTGTGATGGCGGCAGAATTTGAATCGCTTACTTATCCGTTTATTATAATGTTTGCCTTACCCTTTGCTTTATCGGGAGTGTTGATTGCACTGTGGATCTCGGGTAGCACCATAAATCTGATGTCGGGTATTGGTATGATTATGTTGATTGGTATTGTGGTGAAGAACGGTATTGTATTGGTCGATTATATTAATCTGAACCGTGAACGCGGTCTGGGTATTATCATTTCGGTAGTTAAAGGTGGAAAATCTCGTTTGCGCCCTGTACTTATGACTTCTCTTACAGCGATTCTCGGTATGATTCCAATGGCTGTTGGTGGAGGCCAGGGTTCTGAAATGTGGAAGCCGATGGGGATTACCGTTATTGGTGGATTAACTGTATCTACACTGTTGACTCTGGTTATTATTCCAGTATTTTATTGCATTTTTGCGGGAACGGGAGTTAAACGTAAACGTAAAAAAATGCGTGAACTGGAAGCAATTGTAGCATCAGTAGAAAATGATTAATGAATTAGGAAAAAAGAAAACATATGAAATCAGTTTTAATAACATTCGATCAGGCCTTCTACGATAGTGTGATAGCTGTTTTAGATAGGAATAGTTGTCGTGGCTTTTCTTACATTGAAGAGGTAAAAGGACGAGGAAGTAAGACGGGTGACCCTCATTATGGCAGTCATGCATGGCCTTCTATGTGCTCAGCAATAATAACCGTCGTAGAAGATGAAAAGGTAGACCGCCTTCTGGAGATGTTGCATCGTCTAGATAAATCCACCGAACAGCTTGGGCTCCGGGCTTTTGTCTGGAATATTGAAAAATCAATATAGCGCACTATTGTGATATTTGGATAACGTCCCGGAGCAATAATATGCATTCCGGGACGTTTTTTTTGGTTCATCAATCGACTTATAATTTGTTCGAATGAATAGGTTAAGAGAAGGAGGTAGGTCTCGTTTTGTTATTTTGATCTTTCTTTTTGTCCGAATTCAAACAAAATTCTCCATTTGATTTTTTTTTAGTAAATATTGAAAGGCTTTTCCCTGGCTTTTAATACAATGTCGTCTGTTTATTTGCATAGTTATCAGACTTACGATAATTTGAACTGAAGCAAAATGTATGGTCTTTGGCTCTTTTTATGGTTGATTATCTAACTGTTTATTAGTAATACTTTTATTACCTATTTGAGAAATATTAGGGGAAAAGTAAGTAAATCAAATTTATCAGATGCTTCTGGAATTAACCTTTAGATGGATGTATTCCCTGCTATTCATCTGTTTTGTATACGATGCTTAATCGTCCTCTTTACATCCTCTACCATAAACTGAATTCAAAAAAGTCCCGCAAGTCACGCATGTTACGCAGCGAGTGATTAATATGCAGTAGGATAGTTGTTTATAGGCGCGAGACCTCTGCGTGACTACTGCGTGACTTCTGATAAGTCGCGCAGTGTCATTTTGATATTATGTAAATAATAATGCGGTATATTAAAGGTTGGAACTGTTCTTCTGATTGGCGATATTGGTTTTAATAAAAATTTTTTGTTCGAAAGTTTTTATTTTCACCTTAAAGATGAAAACCGATTTCTACTCATCATGGCGGTGCTGTGGTGGCGATAGCAATATTTATAAAAAGGAATTTATTAACCAATACTCCTTTGAAATAATCGAACAAGTGAGACAGTCGGCTATCACATTCTAGAATACCAAACGGCCCCATAGGAGTTTAGATATGCTTACCCCACAACAGGCTTTTGGAAAGACTGGAATAATCAAGAAACGATGGACAAGTTATAAAGATAAATATAGAGAATCTAGCCCACAATAAAGAGAAAACTATCTTTGTCTTGATGGTAAAAAAGATTCTGCCAAGAACCAGAACGAGATAGGGAAAGAAGGCTGCGAACCTCTCTTCTTCTTTAAATATTTAAAATTGAAAAAGATCTATTAACCACAATAGAGACTATAAAAAATTTATTCAACCGAAGTTAGCGGTTAAAATATAATCAGTCAACTCCAAAAGGGTAAAGAAACAAAATAATTCAAACTTTGTCAGATTATGACATTTGATATTATATCTTTGTTGCTCCACCCGGATCTAGAAGAGGTGTGCACCCAGATGTAAAGGCTTGGTACACCCGGGTGGGAGGGGCGGGTAGACCTGGGTGGACAGAGGAATTATTCACCTTGAATTTTAGAATCTTAGCCTGTTGTTTGACAATCCCTTGGCGGTAGGATGCGGATATCAACAGGTAGAGCGTTTAATATGATAAACCCTTGACGGTTATGCGCCAATTTCCGTCAGTTTTTGGTCAGTGCGGTATCGGTTTCTACCTGTTTCTAGTTGCTTTTGCGTTAATTCTTCGCAAACAGCACTTCTTTTCTTTTGTGATCGTTTTCCTTAACCGGCTCCTCATCAGTTGTATTTAAGTATTTTTCCAGATCGTCTATCGTTTCATAATAATTACTCTCTAATTTCTTGGATAGTAGTATTTCTTATAACCTTCGCGCGTCAATCCTTCGCTGGAAGTATCCTAATTTCGGGTAATTGGCCGGCATTAATACCCAAGTTACGCTGTTTGATTCGCTTCATCCATATACCTGTGCTTTATAGTTATACACCAGTTTCCGTCCGTTCTTATATAATTGTATATCAATGTTTGTTCCATCCTTGTAGCTCATTCATTTATACTTCTCCAACTACACTTTTCTGCCGGTAGTTTATTAATTCTTCACCAATCCTGACTGGTTCTTTTCAAATATTTTACCAGACCTCTTTAGTCTCGCGATAATTCTTCTCTGATTGCATACCAACCCTTCTCCGGTTACCCACCAGCAGCAATCTAATCCCTCATCTGATAGAAGGACGTCTATTTTTTTCCTGCAGTTAGCTGCACCTCCTCCCGTTAATCGTAGGTTAAGCCTCTTTAGTCTCGCGATAATTCTTCTCTGATTGTATATCAATCCTTTGCCGGTTCACTCCAGTAGCAATCCAACCCCCACCTTATATTAGAGCTTCTATTTTTTCCCTGCAGTTAACTGCACCGCCTCCCGTTAATCGTAGATTAAGCCTCTCTATTCTCCCATCAATTGCCCTGGTTGTACATCCTTCTTCCATCAACCTCCTAGATAGCTACAATCCAACTCCCTTCAGCGTTCCGCATGACAATCTGCTGCAAGTCAGTACTTAATCCTCTCCAACCTGATGTCAATCCCTTGCCCTTTGCCAGGAAGTTACGCGCTGCTTACGCAGAAGTCACGCACCTGTAATGGCCATGATATGAGTGTTTTATATCGAAAGTGCGTGACTTGCGCGACTTGTGCTACTTTTTTAAATCAACGCTATGGAGATTCCTGGTGACTATCTCCGCATACAATTCTTATACCCATCATTCGCAATGTCCGATAATATAACACAAGCATAACCGCCCCTCGACAACCATTGGTAAACCCATCTATTTCACCTCCGCTTTGCATTTTGCTCCCTGCCAATTGTGCCACCCCAATCCTTTGCCATTGCTTTTATTCTATTAATACCACCGGATAACTCAAGACTTACTTAGTTCCTGAATAGAACAGAATACAGCCATAATTACTACCTCCTGCCTATAATCGACAAACTTTCTTTCCACACGTGCGCATAATATAACAAGCTTGACGTAGGTAAAGGTGGCTATCACTTTGAACTTTCTTTCCACATTTGCGCATAATATAAACCCCATTTGTATTGTTCTTTAGCGAAAACTCCCACACACGCTCACAATAAAAAACTAGTTCTTGTTCTCATATTATCGCCCGGTTCTCATCCCTTCACGCGCGCGTAATACAATAAGGTAATGCCCTGTTCTCCCTATTTTCCTAATCCGAAAAAATTATGTTATATAACACAATTGAGAACCAGTTGATTAACATTTTGCCTGAAACTTTTTGAGGAAAAAGAGTGTTTTAAATTTGTTTGGTAAGTTGAAAAGGTCTACTTTTGCACCCGCTTTGCAAGAGAAACAAAGCCTTGATAAATGACATGCTGATAACGGTTGCTTTATTCCGAAGCTTGGCTGAAAGGATTTAAAAAAAATAATTCAGAAAAGATTTGGAGGTAAGAAATAAAACCTCTACCTTTGCATCCGCTTAACAATCAAGCACAATTTTGATCGTTCTTTGAAAAGATTTAGATATAAACAATACAAGTAGTACAAGAGCTATTATATTCCGATGTTAATCGGGGTATTTTGGTAAAAAAGGTTCAAACCGTCAATATCCCTCCTTATAGGATGAGATATTAAAATAAGAATCGGAATCCTGAACAGAATTAAAAAGAAACTTTTACAATGAAGAGTTTGATCCTGGCTCAGGATGAACGCTAGCTACAGGCTTAACACATGCAAGTCGAGGGGTAGCAGGGTAGCAATACCGCTGACGACCGGCGCACGGGTGAGTAACACGTATCCAACCTTCCCATAACTCAGGGATAGCCTTTCGAAAGAAAGATTAATACCTGATGGTACTTAATTAGGGCATCCTAATTAAGTTAAAGATTTATCGGTTATGGATGGGGATGCGTTCCATTAGATAGTTGGTGAGGTAACGGCTCACCAAGTCTTCGATGGATAGGGGTTCTGAGAGGAAGGTCCCCCACATTGGTACTGAGACACGGACCAAACTCCTACGGGAGGCAGCAGTGAGGAATATTGGTCAATGGGCGCGAGCCTGAACCAGCCAAGTAGCGTGAAGGATGAAGGTCCTATGGATTGTAAACTTCTTTTATAGCAGAATAAAGTGACCCACGTGTGGGTTTTTGTATGTATGCTATGAATAAGGATCGGCTAACTCCGTGCCAGCAGCCGCGGTAATACGGAGGATCCGAGCGTTATCCGGATTTATTGGGTTTAAAGGGTGCGTAGGCGGAAAGATAAGTCAGCCTGTGAAAGTTTGCGGCTCAACCGTAAAATTGCAGTTGATACTGTTTTTCTTGAGTGTACATAAGGTAGGCGGAATTCGTGGTGTAGCGGTGAAATGCTTAGATATCACGAAGAACTCCGATTGCGAAGGCAGCTTACCGGGGTACAACTGACGCTGATGCACGAAAGTGTGGGTATCAAACAGGATTAGATACCCTGGTAGTCCACACAGTAAACGATGAATACTCGCTGTTTGCGATATACAGTAAGCGGCCAAGCGAAAGCATTAAGTATTCCACCTGGGGAGTACGCCGGCAACGGTGAAACTCAAAGGAATTGACGGGGGCCCGCACAAGCGGAGGAACATGTGGTTTAATTCGATGATACGCGAGGAACCTTACCCGGGCTTAAATTGCAGATGAATATGGTGGAAACATCATAGCCAGCAATGGCATCTGTGAAGGTGCTGCATGGTTGTCGTCAGCTCGTGCCGTGAGGTGTCGGCTTAAGTGCCATAACGAGCGCAACCCTTATCGATAGTTACTAACAGGTCATGCTGAGGACTCTATTGAGACTGCCGTCGTAAGATGTGAGGAAGGTGGGGATGACGTCAAATCAGCACGGCCCTTACGTCCGGGGCTACACACGTGTTACAATGGAGGGTACAGAAGGTCGCTACCTGGCAACAGGATGCTAATCTCCAAAACCCTTCTCAGTTCGGATTGGAGTCTGCAACCCGACTCCATGAAGCTGGATTCGCTAGTAATCGCGCATCAGCCACGGCGCGGTGAATACGTTCCCGGGCCTTGTACACACCGCCCGTCAAGCCATGGGAGCCGGGGGTACCTGAAGTACGTAACCGCAAGGAGCGTCCTAGGGTAAAACTGGTGACTGGGGCTAAGTCGTAACAAGGTAGCCGTACCGGAAGGTGCGGCTGGAACACCTCCTTTCTGGAGCGATTCCGTTCTTGGTTTGGATTTCTTGTACTACGGTATATTGTTTAATTTAAAATATAGATTTTAAGAGATAAAGAAAGAAGCCGGGCCGAAAGGCAGGCGGTTTTGAACGACAGTCCTATAGCTCAGTTGGTTAGAGCGCTACACTGATAATGTAGAGGTCGGCAGTTCAACTCTGCCTGGGACTACGAATAATGAGGAAGCACCACAGCGGAAAGCTTCTGAATGATTTCGGGGGATTAGCTCAGCTGGCTAGAGCACCTGCCTTGCACGCAGGGGGTCAACGGTTCGAATCCGTTATTCTCCACAAAAGAGATTCATTTCTCGACAAGATCTTTGACATGATGTACAAAAGCAAATAAAGAAGTAACTTTTTTGAGAAAAAAAGAGCTGAAAGTATATATCGAACCATACGCGGCATGATCAGCAATGTGAATGCCGGTTTGTTTGAAGAAAGTAAGCAAGGGCGCATGGCGGATGCCTTGGCTCTCGGAGGCGATGAAGGACGTGATAAGCTGCGATAAGCTTCGGGTAGGTGCAAATAACCATTGATCCGAAGATTTCCGAATGGGACAACCCAATATCCTGAAGGGATATTATCCATCATAGATGGAGGCGAACGCAGGGAACTGAAACATCTTAGTACCTGTAGGAGAAGAAAATAAATGAATGATTCCGTAAGTAGTGGCGAGCGAACGCGGATTAGCCCAAACCATAGATGTTACGGCATTTATGGGGTTGTAGGACCACGTTGTTGGACTTACATTAGAGAATGGAAGACTCTGGAAAGTGTCACCATAGAGCATGATAGTTGCGTACATGAATCTAATGTATACCATAGTGGTATCCTGAGTAGCGCGGAGCACGAGGAATTCTGCGTGAATCTGCCGGGACCATCCGGTAAGGCTAAATACTCCCGAGAGACCGATAGTGAACCAGTACTGTGAAGGAAAGGTGAAAAGCACTTCGAATAGAAGAGTGAAATAGTCCCTGAAACCATGCGCCTACAAGCGGTCGGAGCAGCTTTTAGCTGTGACGGCGTGCCTTTTGCATAATGAACCTACGAGTTACTGTCACTGGCAAGGTTAAGAAACTAAGTTTTGCAGCCGAAGCGAAAGCGAGTCTTAATAGGGCGTTTTTAGTCAGTGGTAGTAGACGCGAAACCAAGTGATCTACCCATGGTCAGGTTGAAGGTTAGGTAACACTAACTGGAGGACCGAACCGATAAGCGTTGAAAAGCTTCCGGATGAACTGTGGGTGGGGGTGAAAGGCTAATCAAACTTGGAGATAGCTCGTACTCCCCGAAATGCATTTAGGTGCAGCCTTGATAATTACTAATGTGAGGTAGAGCGACTGATAAGATGCGAGGGCTTCGCCGCCTATCAAGTCTTGATAAACTCCGAATGCGCATTAGTTTAATATCAGGAGTGAGGGCATGGGTGCTAAGGTCCGTGCCCGAGAGGAGAAGAATCCAGACCATCAGCTAAGGTCCCGAAATAATTGCTCAGTTGAACTAACGAAGTCAGATTGCTAAGACAGCTAGGATGTTGGCTTGGAAGCAGCCATTCATTTAAAGAGTGCGTAACAGCTCACTAGTCGAGGAGTTTGGCGTGGATAATAATCGGGCATAAGCAATTTACCGAAGCTATGGAACCAGTAATGGTTGGTAGGGGAGCATTCCACTCAGCGTTGAATGTGGAGCGTGAGCTCTGCTGGAGCGTGTGGAAAAGCAAATGTAGGTATAAGTAACGATAAAGGGGGTGAGAAACCCCCTCGCCGAAAGACTAAGGTTTCCTGATCAACGCTAATCGGATCAGGGTTAGTCGGGTCCTAAGGTGTAGCCGAATGGCGAAGCCGATGGCAGAAAGGGTTAATATTCCCTTACTACCTTAAGGAGTGACGTGGAGACGGAGGCGTGACAGTGCCGCCAGCTGACGGAATAGCTGGTTGAAGGGTGTAGATATTAGATTTCCAGGCAAATCCGGAAGACTAGTCGAACCTGATAGTACCGAGAGCCCTTGTGGTGATTGGATAGTGCATGTAAGCATACTCCCGAGAAAATCCGCTAAACTTAATCCTTAAGGTACCCGTACCGTAAACGGACACACGTAGTCGGGTTGAATATACTAAGGCGCTTGAGTGAATCACGGTTAAGGAACTAGGCAAATTGACCCTGTAACTTCGGGATAAAGGGTCCCTCAGCAATGAGGGCGCAGAGAATAGGTCCAGGCAACTGTTTAACAAAAACACAGGGCTATGCAAAATTGAAAGATCACGTATATAGCCTGACACCTGCCCGGTGCTGGAAGGTTAAGAGGAGATGTCATCGCAAGAGAAGCGTTGAATTGAAGCCCCAGTAAACGGCGGCCGTAACTATAACGGTCCTAAGGTAGCGAAATTCCTTGTCGGGTAAGTTCCGACCTGCACGAATGGTGTAATGATCTGGACACTGTCTCAACCGTGAGCTCAGTGAAATTGTAGTATCGGTGAAGATGCCGATTACCCGCGATGGGACGAAAAGACCCCGTGAACCTTTACTATAGCTTAACATTGAATTTGGGTAATTGATGTGTAGGATAGGCCGGAGGCTTTGAAGCAGGCACGCCAGTGTTTGTGGAGCCGCTGTTGAAATACGGCCCTTTGATTATTTGAGTTCTAACTCGTGGTTACGAGGACACTGTTTGGTGGGTAGTTTGACTGGGGTGGTCGCCTCCAAAAGTGTAACGGAGGCTTCTAAAGGTACCCTCAGGACGATTGGTAACCGTCCGCAGAGTGTAATGGCATAAGGGTGCTTGACTGGGAGACCGACAAGTCGATCAGGTAGGAAACTAGAGCATAGTGATCCGGTGTTTCCGTATGGAAGGGACATCGCTCAAAGGATAAAAGGTACTCCGGGGATAACAGGCTGATCGCTCCCAAGAGCTCATATCGACGGAGCGGTTTGGCACCTCGATGTCGGCTCGTCACATCCTGGGGCTGGAGAAGGTCCCAAGGGTTGGGCTGTTCGCCCATTAAAGTGGCACGCGAGCTGGGTTCAGAACGTCGTGAGACAGTTCGGTCTCTATCTATCGTGGGCGTATGAAATTTGCGTGGCTCTGACACTAGTACGAGAGGACCGTGTTGGACTGACCGCTGGTTTACCGGTTGTGCCGCCAGGTGCATCGCCGGGTATCTAAGTCGGGATTGGATAAGTGCTGAAAGCATCTAAGTACGAAGCCAGCCACAAGATTAGATTTCTTAGGGTCGTTGAAGACGACAACGTTGATAGGCTGCAGGTGTAAAGACAGTAATGTCAAAGCCGAGCAGTACTAATTGCCCGTACACTTTCTTCGAGCCTTTGTATGGTTGGCTATATGTTTTGCTCTTTTATTGATAAAAGGGCTTCTTTATTGCTTTTGCATTGTGTTATCTTAATAGAGAGTAAGATCAAAAAAATATTAAGGTGGCTATAGCATCAGGGTTCCACCTCTTCCCATTCCGAACAGAGAAGTTAAGCCTGATCACGCCGATGGTACTGCGTAACAGTGGGAGAGTAGGTAGCCGCCGTTTTATCCGAGTCCCGGTCATGGAAACATGGTCGGGACTCTTTTTTGATGTCAAAAGCCTTTAAGCTGCATACATAGAAACTCATAAAAAAGGACTATCCAAAACCTTATGAAAGCCCTGGATAGTCCATAAATCGTTTGAAAACATATATCTGAACAGCAAAATTGTAAAATGAGAATTTTATTTTTATGCCTCTTTGGAAAGATATGACCTGTTAGCTATATTTGAGGCCGTTGAAATTTGGTCTTGATTTTTACGTATTTTTCGCGTACGTAGTTTTTAGAATCGATTTGACCATTTTTATCAACCGGCCATGTCTGGATGAGAGTGTCTCCTTTGAATTCCATTATCATTTTTACTGTTTTACCTACATATTTCTTATTGACATGATATTGGATATGTTCTTCGTAATTATTTCCATTCAGTGTGTATGAACCTCCCACATAGTTATCAACATATGTTGTATCTTCTTTGAACCGTCCAACAGAAATAAAGTATTTTCCCGACCAGACTTTTACATCTGTACCAGTGACATCTCCCAAAATCTCGAATACAATTGTATCCGCACGAACATATTTTGAATAAAACAGTTGCCACGCTCCTACTTCAGGGTGCTTAACCTCTTTGTTTTTTGCACCACAGCTACTCATGATTAGAATAATCATTAAATAGAAAATATACTTCACTTTCATAATTTAAATGTTTTAGAGGTAATTAGATACTTAAAATCATTTTAGCCTGATGTATTTTTCAACATAGTAATTGGCAGGGATCACTTTTCCATACTGATCTACAGGCCAGGATTGGGTTAGAGTATCGCCCTTAATTTCCAATATCATATTTATGACTGTATTCACAACAAGTTTGTTGTGATGATATAGTACCACTTCCTGATATTGATTGTCTGTTAATTTGTAAGTGCCGCTACCATAAGTGTCACTAAAGGCGGTATCCTGGTCCATTTTTTTTCTACCAACAAAGAAAAAATTATTTTCTGACCATATTTTGAGCTGAGTCCCATTCTTATCAACAGAAAATTTGTTAACCACAGAATCGCCTGACATTTGTTGGGCAAAAACTAATTTCCATGCACCTATGGGAAGAATTTTTTTATGTTGAGTGCAACTGCTGATAGTGAACAGCACGATTAAATAAAAGAAGAATTTCACTGCTTTCATAATTCAATATTTTATCGGTTAGTAGATTTTTAACTAAAAGTGAATTTTATCTATTTGTAAGATAACCATGAGAGTGTATTTCAAATATTCAGCTTATGATCAAAATATTATAATTTTAAAATGTCATAGTGAGAATGAGAGAGAACTTTGTATTGAAAATCATTTTGAAAACTCTTACTGATGTTTTAAGAACTTTTTTCAAAACCTCATTCTACAATGGATTTGCAATAGTTATTTATTGATTATAACAATCATTAATTCAAATAGTTCAGCTTTTAGTTGCGATATTAGTTGAAAATGAAACTGCTTTAAACAGTTTTGATAATTGAATAATGAGAGAGTAAGGACTAATACATAGATTAAGATATTGTTTCTGGTTGTTTCATAAGCCCTTCTTCATTAACGTTGCTTTGTTAATGAATAATTTGTTGTATGATTTAGCATTTTTCTTTTTCATAAGAAAGTTTGTTTATCATGAAATGAATAAATATATTTGGGATATATAAAAATAAGTGAGATGAAAGACATTGATACATATAGACCTGGAAATTTTGTTGTGCTTGAAAACAGTTCAGATCATCCGAGAATTGTAAAAGTGACTCAAATAGAATATACAGATAACGTTATAACTTCTCTGCAAATCAACGGGTCTACTTGGATCTCTAAAAAAGAGATTAAACCAGTGAGTTTGTTCATTGATTGTTTGTTTGATCTTAAATTTTATATAAGTAGCACAATTCGAAGAAATGAGGCTGGCGATTTAATTAAAGTAGATTGTCAAGAAGATATCTATCATTACTATAATGGTAGCTTAGAACTTAAAGTGCATAAGTACGACAACACAATATGGTATGAAAACAGACAAATTCACTACATTCATCAGTTACAGAATCTATGTTCTGATGTAACTGGTGAGTCTTTCATTTTATCAGATCTTTACGAAAATCACTTTAATAAAACATTTTTTGAATTTCAAAGTTAACAATTACCACTCAGGTCTCTGTAATATAATTTTTATACTAGCATCATAGTTGATCTTGGATCAATTTAAGCTGTGCTCTGATTGATTATCAAACTATAGTAAAAACAGAGAAAAGTACTCATTTGGTTAATTTTGATTTACTTCAATTAGCTGCAGTGGATATGGTATAGCACATTGTTTAAAGGAATCTGTTCCTTTTTGATACATCTGCATAAAATATTAATCCCATAACGCATTTTTTGTTCTAACCATCTATTTACATTTATGACGCAGAGTCAAACAAAGAATGAGTTATGGCAATTGATAAAACTGTTCAGGTTCACTGCTATTTTATCACAGTTGGTATAATTTGCAACTTACCATTGCTCAATGCGAAACAGCTGTTTATATGTACGGATTGCTTTATTAAAATAAAAGTTCAATTCTATTTTGAAGAGTATTTGCAGAAGATCATCATTAACAAGGATGACAGTGCTGCTATTGAAGCTCCAAAATAAAATGGAATAGAAGAGTTTATTTTGTCATAAAGTAATCCTGCTATAATACTCGCGGGAAGGAGGGTAATCCCTAGAAGTGCATTGTAAATACCCAAGCCGGTTCCTTTCTTATTTGCATCAAGTATATCGCTTACCAATGCTTTTTGAATGCCGTCGGTTGAAGCTGAGTAGAGACCATAAAGTGCAAATAAACAAGTGATCACTTTGATGCTATGAGTTGCTCCGAATCCCCAATATACAAGAGAGTATATAAGATATCCGATGATCAGAATTTTTTCTTTACCTATCTTATCAGATAGTGTGCCTAAAGGGATGGATAAGGCAACAGCAACTGAGTTCATAATCAGGTAAACAAGTGGAATGTAAGCAACTTGTATTCCCACTTCGTTTGCCTTGACTAACAAAAGAGCATCTGTTGAATTTCCCAATGTGAAGAGGAAGATTATTCCTAAGAGGAAATAATAACGCTTAGGATAGTCTCTAAAACTAAATTTGTCAAGCAACAGTTCTCTTGGTTTTTTACCTTCTTTAATATAAAAAATAAGTACAAATACTCCCAAGATGGATGGTATGCCTGCTAATAAGAATATAAGATGGTAATTGTTTGGGAAAGTAGACAAAAGAGCGAATGCTATCAGCGGTCCTATTATCGCACCTGTGTTGTCCATCGCTTTTTGAAGACCGAAGTTCCTTCCTGATTCTTTATTTTGGTCATAACCAGCTATTAGACTATCACGGGGTGCTGTCCGTATACCTTTGCCAATCCGTTCGATAAAGCGGATATAGAGAACCTGCAGCGGAGTGACAACAAAGGCATAAAGCGGCATTACTATTGCAGAAAGGCTATAGCCTAATATCATCCAGGGTTTGCTCCGCCCCATTTTATCGCTCCAATATCCTGAAAAAGCTTTTAGAAGTGTGGTTGTACTTTCTGCGATACCCTCAATAATAGATAGAGTGGTCTTTGAAGCTCCTATAGATAATAAAAACATAGGCATGATAGAGTATATCATTTTTGTGGACATGTCGGTAAACAGACTTGTTAATCCCGTAAAGAAGATGTTTCTGCTAAAACCGAAAACCTTTTTTGACTGTTGCTTCATTTCCAATTGAATGTTTTTTATGATTAGTCGATATACCCACTCACACTAGTGTACTATAGTTGTACCTTTGCTTAGTTGGTGTATTACAAAGGTATAAGAGTTTTCTGAAATATTGAAATACTTTTCATAATCAGATTCTGTTAATGTGGAGATTCTGTTAGCTGAATTATTGCATTAATCAACTTTTAGCATTTCTAATGCAGTTTTTTTAAATGGAGGGCTCTTCTTCCTTCACGCGCGCGTAATACAATAAGGTAATGCCCTGTTCTCCCTATTTTCCTAATCCGAAAAAATTATGTTATATAACACAATTGAGAACCAGTTGATTAACATTTTGCCTGAAACTTTTTGAGGAAAAAGAGTGTTTTAAATTTGTTTGGTAAGTTGAAAAGGTCTACTTTTGCACCCGCTTTGCAAGAGAAACAAAGCCTTGATAAATGACATGCTGATAACGGTTGCTTTATTCCGAAGCTTGGCTGAAAGGATTTAAAAAAAATAATTCAGAAAAGATTTGGAGGTAAGAAATAAAACCTCTACCTTTGCATCCGCTTAACAATCAAGCACAATTTTGATCGTTCTTTGAAAAGATTTAGATATAAACAATACAAGTAGTACAAGAGCTATAATGTTTCGATGTTAATCGAGATATTTTAGTAAAAAAGATTCAAACCGTCAATATCCCTCCTTATAGGATGAGATATTAAAATAAGAATCGGAATCCTGAACAGAATTAAAAAGAAACTTTTACAATGAAGAGTTTGATCCTGGCTCAGGATGAACGCTAGCTACAGGCTTAACACATGCAAGTCGAGGGGTAGCAGGGTAGCAATACCGCTGACGACCGGCGCACGGGTGAGTAACACGTATCCAACCTTCCCATAACTCAGGGATAGCCTTTCGAAAGAAAGATTAATACCTGATGGTACTTTATTAGGGCATCCTAATTAAGTTAAAGATTTATCGGTTATGGATGGGGATGCGTTCCATTAGATAGTTGGTGAGGTAACGGCTCACCAAGTCTTCGATGGATAGGGGTTCTGAGAGGAAGGTCCCCCACATTGGTACTGAGACACGGACCAAACTCCTACGGGAGGCAGCAGTGAGGAATATTGGTCAATGGGCGCGAGCCTGAACCAGCCAAGTAGCGTGAAGGATGAAGGTCCTATGGATTGTAAACTTCTTTTATAGCAGAATAAAGTGACCCACGTGTGGGTTTTTGTATGTATGCTATGAATAAGGATCGGCTAACTCCGTGCCAGCAGCCGCGGTAATACGGAGGATCCGAGCGTTATCCGGATTTATTGGGTTTAAAGGGTGCGTAGGCGGAAAGATAAGTCAGCCTGTGAAAGTTTGCGGCTCAACCGTAAAATTGCAGTTGATACTGTTTTTCTTGAGTGTACATAAGGTAGGCGGAATTCGTGGTGTAGCGGTGAAATGCTTAGATATCACGAAGAACTCCGATTGCGAAGGCAGCTTACCGGGGTACAACTGACGCTGATGCACGAAAGTGTGGGTATCAAACAGGATTAGATACCCTGGTAGTCCACACAGTAAACGATGAATACTCGCTGTTTGCGATATACAGTAAGCGGCCAAGCGAAAGCATTAAGTATTCCACCTGGGGAGTACGCCGGCAACGGTGAAACTCAAAGGAATTGACGGGGGCCCGCACAAGCGGAGGAACATGTGGTTTAATTCGATGATACGCGAGGAACCTTACCCGGGCTTAAATTGCAGATGAATATGGTGGAAACATCATAGCCAGCAATGGCATCTGTGAAGGTGCTGCATGGTTGTCGTCAGCTCGTGCCGTGAGGTGTCGGCTTAAGTGCCATAACGAGCGCAACCCTTATCGATAGTTACTAACAGGTCATGCTGAGGACTCTATTGAGACTGCCGTCGTAAGATGTGAGGAAGGTGGGGATGACGTCAAATCAGCACGGCCCTTACGTCCGGGGCTACACACGTGTTACAATGGAGGGTACAGAAGGTCGCTACCTGGCAACAGGATGCTAATCTCCAAAACCCTTCTCAGTTCGGATTGGAGTCTGCAACCCGACTCCATGAAGCTGGATTCGCTAGTAATCGCGCATCAGCCACGGCGCGGTGAATACGTTCCCGGGCCTTGTACACACCGCCCGTCAAGCCATGGGAGCCGGGGGTACCTGAAGTACGTAACCGCAAGGAGCGTCCTAGGGTAAAACTGGTGACTGGGGCTAAGTCGTAACAAGGTAGCCGTACCGGAAGGTGCGGCTGGAACACCTCCTTTCTGGAGCGATTCCGTTCTTGGTTTGGATTTCTTGTACTACGGTATATTGTTTAATTTAAAATATAGATTTTAAGAGATAAAGAAAGAAGCCGGGCCGAAAGGCAGGCGGTTTTGAACGACAGTCCTATAGCTCAGTTGGTTAGAGCGCTACACTGATAATGTAGAGGTCGGCAGTTCAACTCTGCCTGGGACTACGAATAATGAGGAAGCACCACAGCGGAAAGCTTCTGAATGATTTCGGGGGATTAGCTCAGCTGGCTAGAGCACCTGCCTTGCACGCAGGGGGTCAACGGTTCGAATCCGTTATTCTCCACAAAAGAGATTCATTTCTCGACAAGATCTTTGACATGATGTACAAAAGCAAATAAAGAAGTAACTTTTTTGAGAAAAAAAGAGCTGAAAGTATATATCGAACCATACGCGGCATGATCAGCAATGTGAATGCCGGTTTGTTTGAAGAAAGTAAGCAAGGGCGCATGGCGGATGCCTTGGCTCTCGGAGGCGATGAAGGACGTGATAAGCTGCGATAAGCTTCGGGTAGGTGCAAATAACCATTGATCCGAAGATTTCCGAATGGGACAACCCAATATCCTGAAGGGATATTATCCATCATAGATGGAGGCGAACGCAGGGAACTGAAACATCTTAGTACCTGTAGGAGAAGAAAATAAATGAATGATTCCGTAAGTAGTGGCGAGCGAACGCGGATTAGCCCAAACCATAGATGTTACGGCATTTATGGGGTTGTAGGACCACGTTGTTGGACTTACATTAGAGAATGGAAGACTCTGGAAAGTGTCACCATAGAGCATGATAGTTGCGTACATGAATCTAATGTATACCATAGTGGTATCCTGAGTAGCGCGGAGCACGAGGAATTCTGCGTGAATCTGCCGGGACCATCCGGTAAGGCTAAATACTCCCGAGAGACCGATAGTGAACCAGTACTGTGAAGGAAAGGTGAAAAGCACTTCGAATAGAAGAGTGAAATAGTCCCTGAAACCATGCGCCTACAAGCGGTCGGAGCAGCTTTTAGCTGTGACGGCGTGCCTTTTGCATAATGAACCTACGAGTTACTGTCACTGGCAAGGTTAAGAAACTAAGTTTTGCAGCCGAAGCGAAAGCGAGTCTTAATAGGGCGTTTTTAGTCAGTGGTAGTAGACGCGAAACCAAGTGATCTACCCATGGTCAGGTTGAAGGTTAGGTAACACTAACTGGAGGACCGAACCGATAAGCGTTGAAAAGCTTCCGGATGAACTGTGGGTGGGGGTGAAAGGCTAATCAAACTTGGAGATAGCTCGTACTCCCCGAAATGCATTTAGGTGCAGCCTTGATAATTACTAATGTGAGGTAGAGCGACTGATAAGATGCGAGGGCTTCGCCGCCTATCAAGTCTTGATAAACTCCGAATGCGCATTAGTTTAATATCAGGAGTGAGGGCATGGGTGCTAAGGTCCGTGCCCGAGAGGAGAAGAATCCAGACCATCAGCTAAGGTCCCGAAATAATTGCTCAGTTGAACTAACGAAGTCAGATTGCTAAGACAGCTAGGATGTTGGCTTGGAAGCAGCCATTCATTTAAAGAGTGCGTAACAGCTCACTAGTCGAGGAGTTTGGCGTGGATAATAATCGGGCATAAGCAATTTACCGAAGCTATGGAACCAGTAATGGTTGGTAGGGGAGCATTCCACTCAGCGTTGAATGTGGAGCGTGAGCTCTGCTGGAGCGTGTGGAAAAGCAAATGTAGGTATAAGTAACGATAAAGGGGGTGAGAAACCCCCTCGCCGAAAGACTAAGGTTTCCTGATCAACGCTAATCGGATCAGGGTTAGTCGGGTCCTAAGGTGTAGCCGAATGGCGAAGCCGATGGCAGAAAGGGTTAATATTCCCTTACTACCTTAAGGAGTGACGTGGAGACGGAGGCGTGACAGTGCCGCCAGCTGACGGAATAGCTGGTTGAAGGGTGTAGATATTAGATTTCCAGGCAAATCCGGAAGACTAGTCGAACCTGATAGTACCGAGAGCCCTTGTGGTGATTGGATAGTGCATGTAAGCATACTCCCGAGAAAATCCGCTAAACTTAATCCTTAAGGTACCCGTACCGTAAACGGACACACGTAGTCGGGTTGAATATACTAAGGCGCTTGAGTGAATCACGGTTAAGGAACTAGGCAAATTGACCCTGTAACTTCGGGATAAAGGGTCCCTCAGCAATGAGGGCGCAGAGAATAGGTCCAGGCAACTGTTTAACAAAAACACAGGGCTATGCAAAATTGAAAGATCACGTATATAGCCTGACACCTGCCCGGTGCTGGAAGGTTAAGAGGAGATGTCATCGCAAGAGAAGCGTTGAATTGAAGCCCCAGTAAACGGCGGCCGTAACTATAACGGTCCTAAGGTAGCGAAATTCCTTGTCGGGTAAGTTCCGACCTGCACGAATGGTGTAATGATCTGGACACTGTCTCAACCGTGAGCTCAGTGAAATTGTAGTATCGGTGAAGATGCCGATTACCCGCGATGGGACGAAAAGACCCCGTGAACCTTTACTATAGCTTAACATTGAATTTGGGTAATTGATGTGTAGGATAGGCCGGAGGCTTTGAAGCAGGCACGCCAGTGTTTGTGGAGCCGCTGTTGAAATACGGCCCTTTGATTATTTGAGTTCTAACTCGTGGTTACGAGGACACTGTTTGGTGGGTAGTTTGACTGGGGTGGTCGCCTCCAAAAGTGTAACGGAGGCTTCTAAAGGTACCCTCAGGACGATTGGTAACCGTCCGCAGAGTGTAATGGCATAAGGGTGCTTGACTGGGAGACCGACAAGTCGATCAGGTAGGAAACTAGAGCATAGTGATCCGGTGTTTCCGTATGGAAGGGACATCGCTCAAAGGATAAAAGGTACTCCGGGGATAACAGGCTGATCGCTCCCAAGAGCTCATATCGACGGAGCGGTTTGGCACCTCGATGTCGGCTCGTCACATCCTGGGGCTGGAGAAGGTCCCAAGGGTTGGGCTGTTCGCCCATTAAAGTGGCACGCGAGCTGGGTTCAGAACGTCGTGAGACAGTTCGGTCTCTATCTATCGTGGGCGTATGAAATTTGCGTGGCTCTGACACTAGTACGAGAGGACCGTGTTGGACTGACCGCTGGTTTACCGGTTGTGCCGCCAGGTGCATCGCCGGGTATCTAAGTCGGGATTGGATAAGTGCTGAAAGCATCTAAGTACGAAGCCAGCCACAAGATTAGATTTCTTAGGGTCGTTGAAGACGACAACGTTGATAGGCTGCAGGTGTAAAGACAGTAATGTCAAAGCCGAGCAGTACTAATTGCCCGTACACTTTCTTCGAGCCTTTGTATGGTTGGCTATATGTTTTGCTCTTTTATTGATAAAAGGGCTTCTTTATTGCTTTTGCATTGTGTTATCTTAATAGAGAGTAAGATCAAAAAAATATTAAGGTGGCTATAGCATCAGGGTTCCACCTCTTCCCATTCCGAACAGAGAAGTTAAGCCTGATCACGCCGATGGTACTGCGTAACAGTGGGAGAGTAGGTAGCCGCCGTTTTATCCGAGTCCCGGTCATGGAAACATGGTCGGGACTTTTTTTTGTTGCTGCATATCATAACCGCTTGCGCCGGATGGCAGAACAATTGTTGTACAAGAGCCAAAACCACGGAATGTTCTGAGTATCCTCAGAAATAATACAGAATGATGGAGTTGTTAATTCTAAACGATAAGATGATCGTGTATAATTAACTTGTAAGGAAAATGTCTTTTTAATCTTTCTGAATCGTCAAGTCTTAGTGTATGCTCAATTAGCCACTGATTAAAGATTATTGAAATAATCTGTTTTGAATACGAAAAATCAGTCTCACTTTTCTCTAGAATGAATAATTTGAATAAACATTGAAATATAATTTGTAATATTGCGTTTTACTAATCAGAAATGTATTAATAATGCAATTTGTAGATCGAATAAAACAGGTAAAAATAGTATTAGTTATTGTTGCAATAGCGATAGCTATTTTGTCGTTGGTTGTTTCTCATATCTTGGTAAAAGATTTATCAGCAGAAGAAAGACATAAAATGGAAGTCTGGTCTGAGGCTATGCGAACATTTAATAATGCAAATGAAGATGCGGACCTGACACTTGTTCTTAAAGTTTTGAATGGGAATAATACAATCCCCGTAATTGTCACAGATAAAGAAGGACGTGTCCAAAGTTACCGGAATATTTCCTTCTCTCCTTCTGATAAAGAAAAGCATTTAAAGGCGCTTGTAGAACGTTTTGGATATCGTAATCATAAAATAAGGATCTACCTTCGATCTCAATCTGATAAATCGAATGCTACTAAGGGCGATTATATTGAAATTTACTATGATGATTCTTTAATGCTTAAGCGGCTGGCTACATATCCTTATGTTCAGTTAGGGGTTGTGATGGTTTTTGTTGTAATTGCCATTTTTGCCATATTAAGTTCAAAAAAAGCGGAACAAAATAAAGTCTGGGTGGGTCTTTCCAAAGAAACAGCACATCAGTTAGGCACGCCTATCTCCTCTTTGATGGCTTGGGTTGAAATACTGAAGGAACGATATGCACAGGATGAGCTTATTTCGGAAATGGGGAATGACATCAACAGATTACAACTGATAGCTGAAAGATTCTCAAAGATAGGCTCCATGCCTGAACCCCAAGCATGTGAACTAAACTCTGTTCTAGACAACGTTATTGATTATCTTTCAAAAAGATGTTCGGGAAAGATTATCTTTGTTAGAGATTATCTGACTACACCTGCTACTGCTAAATTAAATCCGTCACTATTTGAGTGGGTAGTTGAGAATTTGTGTAAAAATGCTATTGACTCAATGGGTGGTCGAGGGAAAATTACAATATCTGTAAAAGATAATGATACGAAAGTCTATTTAGATATAGCTGATACAGGAAAAGGAATTCCTAAGTCTAAATACAGAACCGTTTTCTTGCCAGGATATACTACTAAGAAAAGAGGGTGGGGGCTAGGACTTTCTTTAGCAAAAAGAATTGTAGAAGAATACCATCACGGAAAGATTTTTGTTCGCTATTCAGAATTGAATAAAGGGACAACCTTTCGAATAGAACTTAAAAAATAAATATTTAACCCACATTTATGCTTTATGAGGATTATTATTTGTATCTTTGTCGCCCGAATTGTGTTTAACAACTTGCTTCTAAGGTAAAATTAAAGCATAATCTAATATATGTTTCCGCTTTTTTTATACCTTTGCAAGAAAATATATAATTAGCTTTGGGAAAGTTCGATAAATATAAAGTTGATTTGAAAGCAATGCAGGCAAACTCTTGTACCTATGAGTTTTTGCTTGACAATATATTCTTTGCAAATATTGACGGTCCAGAAGTTCAAAAAGGTAAAGTTAACGTAAATCTTGCTGTTAAAAGAACTACTGGAGTTTTTGAGCTTGTGTTCCAAACTGAAGGAATGGTACTGGTCCCATGCGATCGTTGTCTTGACGAAATGGAGATCCCGATAGCCACTACTGATAAACTATTTGTGCGCTTTGGTAGTGATTATGCAGAAGAGAATAACAATGTTGTTATTGTTCCTGAAGATGAAGGATATATTAATGTTGCTTGGTTTATGTACGAGTTTATTGCTTTGGCAATTCCTATGAAGCATGTTCATGCTCCCGGAAAATGCAATAAAGGTATGGTAGGTAAACTTAGCAAGCATCTGCGAACAACCTCGGATGATGAACTTAATGTTGATGAGGTTGATACTTCGGTTGATACCGAAATTGAGGACGTAGAAGAATCTATAGATCCTAGATGGAATGAATTAAAGAAAATATTAGATAATAATTAAAGTTTAGAAAAATGGCACATCCTAAAAGAAAGCAATCAAAAACAAGAACAGCAAAAAGAAGAACTCATGATAAGGCTGTAGCTCCAACATTGGCAATTTGTCCAAATTGCGGTGAATGGCATGTTTACCACACAGTATGTGGCGCTTGCGGTTATTACAGAGGTAAGCTTGCAATTGAAAAAGAAGCAGCTATCTAATAGCATTTTCAGTATACTTATAAAATATAGCCAGGGAGTATTCTCCCGGGCTGTTTTGTAGTATGCATATTACAATCAAAACAAAATTAATGGAAAAAATTAATGCAGTAATCACAGGCGTTGGTGGATATGTACCCGATTATATCTTGACTAATGATGAGATATCTAAAATGGTAGATACCAATGACGAATGGATTATGACAAGAATAGGGGTCAAAGAACGTCGCATTCTGAATGAAGAAGGGTTAGGTACTTCTTACATGGCTCGAAAAGCAGCAAAGCAGTTAATGCAGAAAACTGGCTCAAATCCTGATGATATTGATTTAGTTATTGTTGCTACTACAACTCCTGATTATCAATTTCCATCAACCGCTGCTATTCTTTGCGATAAACTTGGCCTGAAAAATGCGTTTGCATTTGATTTAAAAGGTGCATGTAGTGGGTTTCTTTATGCAATGGAAACTGCAGCATCTTTTATCCGATCAGGAAGATATAAGAAAATCATTATTGTTGGAGCGGATAAGATGTCCTCAATTACTAATTATACAGATAGAGCCACTTGTCCTATCTTTGGTGATGGTGCTGCTGCATGTATGATTGAACCTACTACAGAGGACTATGGTATTATGGATTCCTGTTTACGTACTGATGGTAAGGGACTTCCCTTCCTGCACTTAAAGGCAGGTGGATCTGTTTGTCCTACATCCTATTTTACAGTAGATAATAAAATGCATTATCTTTACCAAGAAGGTAGGATTGTGTTTAAATATGCTGTATCAAATATGTCTGAGGTAACAGCTTCTGTTGCTGAAAGAAACAATCTGAATAAAGATAATATCGATTGGATTATACCTCATCAGGCAAACATGCGTATCATTGATGCTGTAGCTAACCGTCTGGAGGTTCCAATAGAAAAAGTGTTGGTTAACATTCAGCGCTATGGGAATACCAGTGCTGGAACATTGCCTCTCTGTCTTTGGGACTTTGAGAAAAAGCTGAAGAAAGGCGACAACATGCTCTTTACTGCTTTTGGCGCAGGTTTCACATGGGGAGCAGTATATGTGAAATGGGGGTATGATGGAGCAGATAAATAAGTAAATAATAACCTGATATAAAAGAACGCATCCCATTTTCGATGCGTTTTTTTGTCTCGTTGAATAACTGAATGTATGCACAAAGCTGGATTTGTAAATATTGTAGGTAACCCTAATGTAGGAAAGTCTACGTTGATGAATGTATTGGTTGGTGAACGGATATCGATTGCGACATTTAAAGCTCAGACTACTCGTCATCGTATTATGGGTATTCTGAATACTGATGAAATGCAGATTGTATTTTCTGATACGCCGGGAGTTTTGAAACCTAACTATAAGTTGCAGGAATCAATGCTGAACTTCTCAACATCAGCATTATCGGATGCAGATATATTGCTTTATGTAACAGACGTGATTGAAACGCGGGACAAACATAATGAGTTTATTGAAAAAGTTCGTCAACAGACATTCCCTGTTTTAGTACTTATAAATAAAATAGATTTGATTGACCAGCAAAAGCTGGAAGCATTGGTTGAAGAATGGAAGGAACAGATTCCTCAGGCTGAGATTATCCCTATTTCTGCAATTACAAAATTTAATGTTGATTATGTTATGCGCAGAATTAAGGAATTGTTGCCTGATTCTCCTCCCTATTTTGATAAAGATCAATGGACTGATAAACCTGCACGCTTCTTTGTTACGGAAATTATTCGTGAGAAGATATTGCTTTATTATGATAAAGAGATACCTTATGCAGTGGAAGTTGTGGTTGAACAGTTTAAAGAAGAACCAAAGTTGATTCGTATCAACGCCGTAATTTATGTCGAACGTAATTCCCAAAAAGGCATCATTATCGGCAAACAAGGTAAGGCCTTGAAGAAAGTGGCGACAGAAGCTCGTCGCTCATTAGAGAAGTTTTTTGGGAAATCAGTATTCTTGGAAACCTTTGTAAAAGTAGACAAGGATTGGAGAAGTTCAGATAAAGAACTTAAGAACTTTGGCTACCATTTAGATTAGTATTCACCGACTGTGATAGTCGTAAATTAAAGTTGTAACCTATGGGAAATTTAGTGGCAATAGTAGGTCGTCCTAATGTTGGAAAATCTACGCTTTTTAATCGCTTGACAAAAACTCGTCAGGCTATTGTTAATGACGAAGCCGGGACGACACGTGACCGTCAATACGGTAAATCAGAATGGCTGGGGCGTGAATTCTCTGTAGTTGATACAGGAGGATGGGTTGTTAACTCAGATGATATTTTTGAAGAGGAAATACGTAAGCAGGTTTTGCTGGCTGTGGACGAAGCAGATGTTATTCTTTTTGTGGTTGATGTTATGAATGGAGTGACTGACCTTGATATGCAGGTTGCTTCAATTTTACGTCGTACCAAGTCTCCTGTAATACTCGTGGCAAACAAAACGGACAACAATGAGCTTCAATATAATGCTCCTGAGTTTTATAGCCTTGGTCTGGGAGACCCTCAATGTATCTCCTCGCTCTCAGGAAGCGGTACTGGCGATTTGATGGACTTGATAGTCTCTAGATTCAAAAAAGAGACTCCGGAAATTCTTGATGAAGATATTCCTCGTTTTGCAGTAGTTGGGCGTCCTAATGCAGGAAAATCTTCTATCATCAATGCATTTATTGGTGAAGAAAGAAATATCGTAACCGAAATAGCTGGTACGACACGAGACTCCATCTATACTCGTTATGAAAAATTCGGGTTTGATTTCTATCTGGTGGATACTGCTGGCATCCGAAAGAAAAACAAGGTAAATGAAGATTTAGAATATTATTCGGTGATTCGTTCCATCCGGGCAATCGAAGGATCTGATATATGTATTTTAATGCTGGATGCTACCCGAGGTGTTGAGAGCCAAGACTTGAATATATTCTCTTTGATTCAAAAAAATGCCAAGGGGCTGGTTGTGGTTGTTAATAAGTGGGATTTGGTAGAGAATAAGACCGATAAGGTAATGAAAGAATTTGAAAATGCTATTCGTAGTCGGTTCGCTCCCTTTGTTGACTTCCCAATTATTTTTGCATCAGCACTAACTAAACAGCGTATATTTAAGGTGCTGGAAGCTGCCAAGCAAGTGTTTGAGAATAGATCAACAAAGATTTCAACAGCTCGATTGAATGAAGAAATGCTTCCGCTGATCGAGGCCTATCCCCCTCCATCAACCAAAGGAAAATATATCAAGATTAAATATGTGACTCAGTTACCTAATACGCAAGTGCCATCTTTTGTATTCTTTGCAAATCTACCGCAATATATAAAAGATCCGTATAAGCGTTTTCTGGAAAATAAATTACGCGAAAAATGGAATCTGGAAGGAACTCCTATTAACATATTTATAAGACAGAAATAGAATATAATGAGGGCTGATTCAAAAGTTGAATCAGCCCTTATTATATAATTGACCTCAACGTATGTCTTGTTGTGAACTACTATAGAAAAGCTCTCTAAATTATGGATATTAATATGAACGTTTTTTGATTATATCAGATAAAACTTTTATTTTACTGAAGCATATTATCCTTCAATAATATTTTGAACCTCTACTTCTTTTACCTTTCGGAAAAAATCGGATGCAAAGATAAAGTCGTTCAGTCGCTTGTTGGTAGAAGTGAAAACATCATCTTTAGTACCTTCCCACTCTTTAGCTCCTTGATAAATAAAGATAATCTTCTCCCCGATTCCCATCACCGAGTTCATATCGTGAGTGTTGATAATAGTGGTCATGTTGTATTCCTTGGTAATATCCTGAATCAGCTCATCAATCAGCAGTGAAGTTTTCGGGTCCAGTCCGGAATTTGGTTCATCACAGAATAAGTACTGTGGATTAAGGGCAATAGCCCTAGCAATAGCAACACGTTTCTGCATACCTCCACTGATCTCTCCCGGGAATGCTGCTTTTGCATCCAGTAGATTCACACGTTCTAGACAGAACATTGCACGGTTTGTTCTTTCTTTAAGTGATTTTTCGGAGAACATATTTAGCGGAAACATCACATTGTCAAGAACCGACATTGAGTCAAAGAGCGCTGCACTCTGAAAAATCATTCCCATCTCGCTTCTCAGTAGCTTTTTTTCCTTCTTACCCATCGACAGGAAGTTGCGGTTGTCGTAAAGCAATTCGCCTTTTTCAGGGGTAAGTAATCCCACAATGCATTTCATCAACACAGTTTTTCCAGAACCACTTTGTCCTATAATCAGGTTAGTTTTTCCGTTTTCAAATGTCGCATTTATATCTTTCAATACTGCTCTGCCGTCAAATGACTTATATAATGATTTTACTTCTATCATTTTTTTAAAAGTTGAGTGAGAATAATGTCTGCAAATAAGATTAAAGCACTACTTGTAACCACCGAGTTTGTACTGGCCTTACCTACTTCAATGGAACCGCCCTCAACGGTATATCCAAAGAATGCAGAGACTGATGAGATAATGAATGCGAAAAATAGAGATTTGATGATGCCGCACCACACGTACCATTCTACGAATGAATATTGCAAACCATACTCAAGGTTGGTAGCTGTCATTATCCCGGCAAACCAACAGGTGGAATATGCACCAATAATTCCTGCAAAAATGCTGAAGGTTACCAATATCGGAATAAATATAACGAGTGCTGATATCTTGGGAAGAATTAGGTAGCTAGCAGAATTCACTCCCATTATTTCCAATGCATCAATCTGCTGGGTCACACGCATTGTTCCCAACTCCGAGGCAATGTTTGACCCTACTTTCCCTGCCAGAATAAGACACATGATGGAAGAGGAGAATTCTAGCAGCATGATTTCGCGGGTTACATAACCAACTGTCCAGCGGGGCATCCAGGGGCTTTCAATGTTCAATTTGATTTGTATGGTGATTACTGCACCAATGAAGAAAGAAATCAGCAATACGATGCCTACAGAATCAGCTCCCAGTTGCTCTATTTCAGTAACGAATTGTTTCATGTACATTCTCATTCTTTCAGGGCGAGAGAAGGTACGGCCCATTAGCATGAGATATCTCCCAAAAGTCTTTAAAGCTTTGAACATAATATCTTAATTTGTCGGCAAATGTACACTAATTTATGCATATTTTTGCTACATTTGCCGCAAAATAATGTATAACAATGACTGAAGAACGAGTTACTGAAACAACGGTTGAGCAAAATACTATCGATGAATTGACTGAACAACCGGCAAAACCTGCTGCTGAATCTATTGAAGAGACCAAGATGGTGCTTCGAACAGAGAATCTGGTAAAGAAATACGGAAAGCGAACGGTGGTAAGTCATGTTTCAATTGATGTGAAGCAAGGAGAGATTGTGGGACTATTGGGACCGAATGGAGCCGGAAAGACAACCTCGTTCTATATGACAGTAGGGCTTATTACACCCAACGAGGGACAAATCTTTCTTGATGATCTCGAAATAACTAAATATCCTGTGTATAAACGTGCTCAGAACGGCATTGGTTATCTGGCTCAGGAGGCGTCCGTTTTCAGAAAGATGACGGTTGAAGATAATATTATGGCTGTATTAGAGATGACTAATACTTCCAAAGAATATAAAAAAGAGAAACTTGAAAGCTTGATTGCAGAGTTTCGTTTGCAGAAAGTGCGAAAAAACCTTGGCGACCAACTGTCCGGAGGTGAACGTCGCCGTACCGAAATAGCACGATGTTTGGCTATCAACCCAAAATTTATCATGCTTGATGAACCGTTTGCTGGAGTAGACCCGATTGCTGTCGAAGATATTCAGCACATTGTATGGAAGCTGAAAGATAAAAATATTGGTATCCTGATTACAGATCATAATGTACAGGAAACATTAAGTATTACAGATAGAGCTTATCTCTTGTTTGAAGGAAAGATCCTCTTTCAGGGAACTCCTGAGGAACTGGCAGAAAATAAGATTGTGAGAGAGAAATATCTTAGTAACAGTTTTGTTCTTCGGCGTAAGGACTTTGAAGCAAAAGACTGACTCTTTATATGACAAAAAGAATAGCTGGTTCTCAATTTGCAAGAACCGGCTATTCTTTTACTATAGATATCATAAGAGGTGTTTCTTTAAATATTTAACTTTTATTCAGTCAGTCTTTAGCTTTCTATACTTAATTCAGTTTCTCTGCGATAATATGTCCAGATCTTCCACATGCTAAATGCAAAAAGAATAGATCCTCCTAATGTATACCAAATATTGTTCTGGGTTTTGGATATTGTTTCAATTAGATGGTTTCCTTTGTTGAATGTGTTTGGAGTAAAGATGACGGTCAGAGCATTGTTCATTGCATGTGAAATAACTGGCACCCAAATGCTTCTACTCCAGATGTATAAGTAACCTAGTATCATGCCCAGTACCACTCGGGGAAAGAAACCGAAAAACTGAAAGTGAATGGTACTGAAAATTATCGCAGCAAGTAGTATCCCCCAATGGATACTTTGTGTCCAGTTAATAAAAATTTTTTGAAGTACTCCTCTGAATAATAATTCTTCTCCTACACCTGCCATAACCGCAATAATAAGGATGTTTTTCAAAAAATCACTCCAATTGTTTACATTCAATAACTGTTTGGTGGTATCTTCTGCTGCTTTCTCAGAATCAATCATCCATTTTTCGATTGAGCTCATAAATTCAGGCAGATGAATGCTCTGATTCCAACTGTTAAGCTGATCAATGAGCGGGATAATAGAAATAATGGCAATAACTCCCCATAATAGTATGGAAAAATGGGGAATGCGAAGCTGAAGAGTCATGGATGTAGATTCTTCCCAAAGTAGGAACTGTGCAATCAGAGGTGTGAGAATAAACAGAAACAGATCCTGAATCAGTAATGTAATGCGCAAGATATCTGTTTCTGCCATCCCTGAGAAGAACTGTGGTAGAAGTTTAAGTATTGTTATGCACAGAATGGCACAAAACAAAAATAATAGCGCTAATAGAGAAAGTTGTGCGAATCCTCCGATTTTCTCAAATAGACCTTTTTTCATTCATAGGTAAGTTTAGTAAAACATTATGTAGCAGAAAAAAACCTCCCGTCGGATGAGCGACAGAAGGCTTTCAATTTTCTATAATTCTATTTATTAAACTTTGGGCTTTGCCTCTTTCAGAACTAATGTTCGTCCCTCAAATTCAGCTCCGTTTAATTCTGTAATTGCTTTTAAAGCTTCTTCATCATTTGGCATTTCAATAAACCCAAAACCTTTAGATTTTCCAGTTTCACGATCCATGATAACTTTAACAGATGTTACTGTACCATAGTCTTCCATAATTTGTTGTAAATCTGCTTCCCTAACACGATAATTAAGGTTTCCAACGTAAATATTCATAATTTGACTAATAAGGATAAATAAATTAATAAAACTCTCTGAAAGATGATTTATAATGCAAAGATTCTAAATAACAGAGAGTTTACAGAAGCGTTAATGGGAACGAGAGTAAAAACTATGTGATTGAAATCAAGAACTAATCATCATCTTTACCCGACAAAGAAAAACAATTATTTTGAATAGACAATCTTTTTCTATAATTTTTTTAAATAAAAAGTCTTTTTGATATATCTCAATGGGAAAAGAAATCTGATTATTTTTTATTTACGGACAGAATAGTTTAAATGTCTTTTGATCGATCTGTGTTTTTGTTATTTAATAGCCGTTCAATCTTTGCAGGTTATGAATCTTTTGCTGTATAAGATGTAGGTAATAAACATATTAGAATAGAATTTATGAATATGAATGATGGCTCAGGATTAATAAATTTGTACCGTTAAAATGTGCAAGCCCTTGGCTTAAAAGAATATAACGCTGGAATAATTTTCAGATAGAAATTTGATAATTGAAAGATTAACACTAATTTTGCACCCTCTTTATAGATAAAGTATAAATCAAATAAATAATTGTCAGAATGAACGTTTCATTGCAAAACATTGACAAAGTAAGTGCATTGCTTACTGTAAAGCTTGAAAAGGCTGATTACCAGGAAAAAGTTGATAAATCACTGAAGACTTTCCGTCAGAAGGCAAATGTTCCGGGTTTCCGTCCGGGTATGGTTCCTATGGGACTTGTGAAGAAAATGTATGGGAAGGCTGTTAAGGCGGAAGAAATTAATAAAATTCTTTCTGAAACTGTATACGGTTATATTAAAGAGAATAATGTAAACATTCTGGGTGAACCACTTCCAAATGAGGATAAACAAACGGAAATTGATTTCGAAACAATGGATGAATTTGATTTCTTGTTCGATATAGCTTTGGCTCCGGAATTCAAAGCAGAGGTATCTGATAAAGATGCTGTTGATTTCTATACTATTGATGTAACTGAAGAAATGGTTGATCAACAGGTAAAAGCTTATACTCAACGTGCCGGCAAATATGAAAAGGTTGACGAATATCAGGATAAAGATATGCTGAAAGGGTTGATCGCTGAACTTGATGCTGAAGGAAACACTAAAGAAGGTGGACTTCAGGTTGAAGGAGCAGTATTGATGCCTGCATATATGAAGAACGATGATCAGAAAGCCATTTTCAGCTCATCTAAAGTGAATGATGTATTGGTGTTCAATCCAAATACAGCGTTCGACGGACATGAAGCAGAAATTGCTTCTCTTCTGAAAATTGAAAAAGAGGCTGTTGCTAACTATACAGGTAATTTCAGCTTCCAGGTTGAAGAAATTACACGTTTCGTAGAAGGGGAATTAACTCAGGAAATCTTTGACCAGGTTTACGGTGAAGGTGTTGTTAAAACAGTTGAAGAGTTCCGTGCAAAAGTTAAAGAATCTATAGCAGAACAATTTGTTGCAGATAGCGACTATAAGTTCTTGATAGATGTGCGCACGTTGTTGATGAACAAGATTGGCAAACTGGAATTCCCGGATACGTTACTGAAACGAATCATGATGCTTAACCATCAGGATAAAGGTGCCGAATTTGTTGAAGAAAACTACGATAAGAGCATTGAAGAGTTGACATGGCATCTTGTAAAAGAACAACTGGTGAAAGATAATGAGATTAAGATTGAGCAGGAGGATATCGTTAATATGGCGAAAGAAGCAACAAAAGCTCAGTTTGCTCAATACGGAATGCTTAATGTTCCAGAAGATATTTTGAACAACTACGCTCAGGAAATGTTAAAGAAGAAAGAAAGTGCTGAAGGTCTGGTTAACCGTGCCGTTGAAGCAAAACTTGCTACTGCATTGAAAGCGAAAGTTACATTGAACAATAAAACCGTTTCAATGGAAGAGTTCAATAAGATGTTCCAATAGGAGTTTCTTTTGAAAGTAGCATTTAGCTAAATCTTTCTAAAAAAAGAGGAGGCTTTTGACTTTTTATGAGCTGAAATAGAAATAAACTAGACTAGTCTGATTTATTTTTATAATTTTGTTAGCTCTAATGAAGGATGGTCAAAAGCCTCTTTTCTATGTGTAAATTTAAAAAAATACAATCATGATGGACGATTTCAGAAAATATGCAACCAAGCACCTCGGAATAAACAGTATGGTGTTAGATGGAGTGATTAAATCACAAAATGGCTATTTGAATCCTTATATCTTGGAAGAAAGACAACTAAATGTAACCCAGTTGGATGTGTTTTCTCGTTTGATGATGGATCGAATTATTTTCCTGGGCACGCAAATTGATGATTATGCAGCTAATACGCTTCAAGCCCAGTTGCTTTATCTTGATTCTGCAGATCCGGGAAAAGATATTTCTATCTATATTAATTCTCCTGGTGGTTCAGTATATGCCGGACTTGGGATTTACGATACTATGCAGTTTGTATCCAGTGATATAGCTACAATTTGTACAGGTATGGCGGCCTCAATGGCAGCAGTCCTGCTGGTGGCTGGCACTGATAAAAAACGTTCAGCACTCACACACTCACGTGTGATGATTCATCAACCAATGGGAGGAGCTCAGGGACAGGCTTCGGATATTGAAATCACTGCCCGCGAAATTCAGAAAATGAAAAAGGAGCTCTACACAATTATTGCAGATCATTCCAAAACAGATTTTGATAAAGTATGGCAGGATTCTGACCGTGATTACTGGATGACCGCGCAGGAGGCAAAAGAGTATGGCATGATTGATGAGGTACTGTCACGAAAACCTGCGGCTTTATAATTAAAGATATTAAAGATAATTTATAAAACGAACATTGGAAGATTCAAAATCATCAAAAAACAAAAAGAGATGTAGCTTTTGTGGACGCACTGAAAGTGAAGTCGCTTTCTTGATTACGGGGATGAGTGGCTACATCTGTGACAGTTGCGCCACACAAGCTTACGAAATCACTCAGGAGGCTATTGGCACAAGTAAACAATCAACATCCGGGAAACCTTTAAATCTTAAGGAACTACCTAAACCTATTGATATTAAAAAATTCTTGGATCAGTATGTAATAGGCCAGGACGATGCTAAGCGTTATTTGTCTGTGTCGGTCTATAACCACTATAAACGCCTGTTACAAAAAGATAGCGGTGATGATGTAGAGATTGAAAAATCAAATATTATCATGGTAGGAAGCACCGGTACCGGCAAAACTCTGTTAGCAAGGACTATAGCTAAGTTGTTGCATGTGCCTTTCACAATTGTTGATGCTACTGTCTTAACGGAAGCTGGTTATGTAGGTGAGGATATTGAGAGCATCCTTACTCGTTTGTTGCAAGTGGCCGATTATGATGTTGCAGAAGCAGAAAGAGGTATTGTCTTTATCGACGAAATAGATAAAATTGCCCGAAAAGGAGATAATCCTTCTATTACACGTGATGTAAGTGGAGAGGGAGTTCAGCAGGGATTATTGAAATTGCTGGAAGGAGCAGTTGTGAATGTCCCTCCTCAGGGAGGTCGTAAACACCCGGACCAAAAAATGATTCCGGTAAATACCAAGAATATTCTCTTTATATGTGGAGGTGCATTCGATGGTATTGAGAAGAAGATTGCACAGCGTCTTAATACCCATGTAGTTGGATATAGTGCTGCAAAAGCAACTGCGGTCGTTGATAAGAAAAACATGATGCAGTATATCTCTCCTCAGGATCTGAAATCCTTTGGATTAATTCCAGAGATTATTGGTCGTCTGCCTGTGCTTACATACCTGAATCCTCTGGATAGAAATGCTTTGCGAGCTATTTTAACAGAGCCTAAAAATTCGATCATTAAGCAATATATCAAGCTCTTCGAAATGGATAGCATTAAGCTTACTTTTGAGGAGCAAGTTTATGATTATATAGTGGACAAGGCTGTTGAATATAAATTGGGTGCCCGTGGTTTGCGCTCTATTGTTGAGACGATAATTACGGATGTAATGTTTGAAATTCCCTCTCAGGGTATAACAGAGTATAATGTAACTCTCGAATATGCGAAACAGCAGTTGGAAAAAGCAAATATAGCTCGCTTGCAAACAGCTTAAACTTGCAGATAAATATAATTGGGATATAGCCCACTTTTTTTTGAAAAATTATCTGTTAGAAATACGTATTATTTAAGAAGTTGTTTATAACTTTGTTTGAATTCATCCGATGGATTCGAATTGCGCATGAAGAACAGCCACCAAACAACTTAATGAAAATGGCAGAGAAGATTAATTTAACGGAACAACTAAAAACTTATTTTGGCTTTGATACATTCAAAGGAAATCAGGAGGCAATAATTAATAATGTATTGGCCGGAAATGATACGTTTGTACTTATGCCCACCGGAGGTGGTAAGTCTTTATGTTATCAGCTCCCCTCCCTGGTTATGGAAGGGACGGCAATCGTTATATCTCCTTTAATTGCCCTGATGAAAAATCAGGTGGATGCGATGAGAAATTTCAGTGAAGAAGATGGGGTAGCTCATTTTATAAATTCTTCATTGAATAAAGCAGCCATTGATCAGGTTAAGTCAGATATTATTTCCGGAAAAACTAAGTTGCTCTATGTTGCCCCTGAATCGTTGACAAAGGAAGAAAATGTGGAGTTCCTTAAAAATGTAAAAATCTCTTTCTATGCTGTTGATGAGGCGCACTGTATTTCAGAGTGGGGACATGATTTTCGTCCTGAATACAGGCGAATTCGTCCAATTATAAATGAAATAGGAAAAGCTCCACTTATTGCTTTAACTGCTACGGCAACGCCGAAAGTGCAGCATGATATACAAAAGAATCTGGGGATGACTGATGCAGTTGTCTTTAAATCTTCTTTTAATCGTCCCAATCTTTATTATGAGGTACGTCCTAAGAATAATAGTATTGACAAGGAGATTATCAAGTATATTAAAGCTAATTCCGGTAAATCGGGAATTATCTATTGCCTTAGTAGGAAAAAAGTAGAAGAACTGGCTGAAATATTACAGGCAAACGGAATCAATGCCAGAGCATATCATGCCGGCATGGATTCGTTAACTAGAACCGAGAATCAAGACGATTTCTTGAAAGAAAAAATCGAAGTGATAGTTGCTACTATCGCATTTGGTATGGGAATTGATAAACCAGATGTTCGTTTTGTAATTCATTACGATATTCCCAAAAGCCTGGAAGGTTATTACCAGGAAACCGGGCGTGCGGGACGTGATGGCGGCGAAGGTCAGTGTATAACTTTCTATACCAATAAAGACTTGCAGAAACTGGAAAAGTTTATGCAGGGAAAACCTGTTGCAGAGCAGGAAATAGGCAAGCAGCTTCTGCTGGAAACCGCTGCATATGCCGAATCTTCCGTATGTCGGAGAAAGTCTTTGTTACATTACTTCGGCGAAGAATATTCGGAAGATAATTGTGGAAATTGTGACAATTGTTTAAACCCTAAGAAACAAGTGGAAGCTCAGGATTCATTATGTGCCGTGATTGAAACAATCTTGGCAGTAAAAGAAAACTTTAAAGCAGACTATATTATCGATGTATTACAAGGAAGGGAAACTTCCGAAGTGTTAGCTCATAAACACGAAGACCTGGAGGTTTTCGGATCTGGTATGGGCGAAGAAGATAAATCATGGAATGCTGTTATTCGTCAAGCTTTGATAGCTGGCTATCTAAGCAAAGATGTCGAAAATTATGGATTATTAAAAGTAACGGATGCAGGACGCAAATTCCTGAAACATCCGAAATCGTTCAAAATAACAGAGGATAACGATTTTGAAGAGGCTGAAGAGGAAACTCCGATGAGAGGTGGAGCAACATGTGCTGTTGATCCGGCTCTTTATTCGATGCTGAAAGATCTGAGAAAAAAATTATCCAAAAAGCTTGATGTACCGCCCTATGTTATTTTTCAAGACCCTTCGCTCGAGGCAATGGCGACTATTTATCCCGTTACGTTGGAAGAGTTACAGAATATACCAGGTGTAGGTGCAGGAAAGGCAAAACGTTACGGACAAGAATTCTGTGTGCTGATTAAAAAGCACTGCGAAGAGAATGAAATTGACCGTCCTGAAGATTTACGCGTTCGGACTGTAGCCAATAAATCGAAGCTAAAAGTGTCAATCATTCAAAGCATTGATAGGAAAGTGGCACTTGATGATATAGCCCTTTCCAAAGGGATTGAGTTTGGTGATCTGCTAAATGAAATCGAAGCGATAGTTTATTCAGGAACTAAATTGAACATAGACTATTTTTTGCATGAAATTATGGATGAAGACCATATGCAGGATATCTATGATTATTTCAAAGAATCGGTTACCGACAGGATTGAGGATGCTATTGAAGAGTTGGGAGGAGATTATTCCGAAGATGAAATTCGTTTGGTGAGAATCAAATTTATCTCAGAAATGGCAAACTAAAAGTCTAGATGACTTTTTTAAGCGCAGATCATACAAATTGTTGCTGATTAGGATCTTATAAAAGTGTTTCCTTTAATCAAGTAAATTGTAATTTGTATAATCTGCGCTTTATTATTATAATTATTCAAAAAAAATAGGAGGTTTTTTCTTACACGAAAAAGAATAATTCGTATATTTGCACGCAATAATTTCTAAAAGCAAACCCTATGTCATTTATTGCAGAAAAAATTGTCATGGATGGATTAACTTACGACGACGTACTTTTAATCCCTTCATATTCTGAGGTATTACCCCGTAATGTCGATCTCACGACTAAGTTCTCACGAAACATTGAATTAAAGATCCCTTTTGTAACTGCAGCGATGGATACTGTAACCGAGGCGAAAATGGCTATTGCCATTGCACGTGAAGGTGGTATTGGCGTGATTCATAAAAATATGTCTATCAAGGCTCAGGCAAAGCAGGTTGCAATTGTAAAGCGTGCCGAGAATGGTATGATCTATGATCCTGTAACAATCAAACAAGGTTCAACAGTACGTGATGCTTTGTCATTGATGGCAGAGTATAAAATTGGTGGTATCCCGGTTGTTGATGATGACAGAAAGCTGGTTGGTATTGTAACCAACCGTGACTTGCGCTTTGAACGTGATATGAATAAGCGCATTGATGAGGTGATGACAAAAGAAAACTTGGTAACAACCAATCAGTCAACTGACTTAGAAGCTGCATCTCAAATTTTACAGCAACATAAGATTGAAAAACTTCCTGTTGTAGATAAAGAAGGTAAACTAGTTGGATTGGTTACTTATAAAGATATTACAAAAGCGAAGGACAAACCTATGGCCTGCAAAGATTCAAAGGGAAGACTTCGTGTTGCAGCAGGAGTGGGTGTTACCTCCGATACATTTGCACGAATGCAAGCATTGGTTGATGCTGGTGCGGACGCTATTGTTATTGATACTGCCCACGGACATTCTAAAGGTGTGATTGATCAGTTGAAGGAAGCAAAAAAGCGTTTTCCTGAGGTAGATATTGTTGTTGGTAATATTGCAACGGCTGATGCAGCAATAGCATTGGCGGAAGCTGGAGCTGATGGAGTAAAAGTGGGTATCGGCCCGGGTTCCATCTGTACAACCCGTGTGGTAGCAGGTGTGGGCGTTCCTCAACTTTCAGCGGTGTATGATGTTGCAAAAGCGTTGAAAGATACAGGTGTTCCTTTAATTGCTGACGGTGGCCTTAGATATTCAGGAGATGTTGTAAAAGCATTGGCTGCAGGTGGTTATTCAGTAATGATCGGTTCATTGGTTGCAGGTGTGGAAGAAAGCCCGGGTGAAACAATTATCTTCAACGGAAGGAAATTCAAATCATATCGCGGAATGGGGTCGCTTGAAGCTATGGAAAATGGTTCTAAGGATCGTTATTTCCAGAGTGGAGAAACAGATGTTAAAAAATTGGTTCCGGAAGGTATTGCTGCTCGCGTTCCTTACAAAGGAACTCTGTTCGAAGTTATTTATCAGTTATGTGGTGGACTTCGTTCTGGCATGGGATATTGTGGCGCAGAAAATATTGATAAACTTCATAATGCGAAATTTACACGCGTAACAAGTGCTGGTGTACTCGAAAGCCATCCGCATGATGTAACTATCACAAGTGAAGCTCCGAACTATAGTCGACCAGAATAAGAAGATTATAATCAGCATAATATTAGAGGGAAATAACCTGAACTGTAAGGTTGTTTCCCTCTTTTTATGTCATTTTCATAATTCCCAGATACGTTTGCCATTCATCTTATTTCTCCTCATTCTTGGATGGGCTAATTCAACTTTTTGAAATATTTCTCAGGTCTCTTTTATGTACTGATGAAGTATCATATCTTGATAGTGGATGTTTTTTGATAATTATTTGGTGTCCTTTGTAATAAAAACAAATGAAAATCAGTCGCGATACGCAATTTTTACGTATTTTCGCCGTTGAATTATTGATTGTTATCCCAGTTTGTTAATAGTAGTATTTAATAAAACACGAATAATGAAAAGAAATATTGTTTTATTTGCAGGTTTAGCATTTAGTGCTTGTGCTTTTTCACAGCAAAAAGATCAGGTCCTGATGAAAATAAACAACAAAGAGATTACCCGATCTGAATTTGAATACATTTATAACAAGAATAATTCAAACAATGGACTTGATAAGAAAACGCTGAATGAATATGTAGATCTGTTTGTGAACTTCAAACTGAAAGTTGCAGAGGCCGAGGCTGAAGGGGTTGATACAACTAAAACCTTCCTGAATGAATTCCTTGGATACCGGCAGCAGTTGACTAAACCTTATCTTACAGATGATTCGATTGATGAGGCTTATGCCCGACAGATATATGATCGTCTTAAAGAGAATGTCGAAGCATCGCATATACTGATTCGTTGCAAACCTAACGCAACTCCGCAAGATTCTCTTAATGCATACAATAAAGCTGAGCGAGCTCGTCAGAGAATTCTGAAAGGTGAAGATTTTGAAAAGGTTGCCCGGGAAGTTTCTGAAGATCCCTCTGTGAAACAAAACGGAGGGAAGTTGGGCTATTTCACAGCTATGCAAATGGTTACTCCATTTGAAGATGCAGCTTATGCTTTGAAAGCAGGAGGACTTAGTAAACCTGTACGTTCAGATTTTGGCTACCATATAATTAAAGTGACTAACCGCAGGCCTGATATGGGAAAAGTACTTGTGGCCCATATTTTCAAATATCTTCCTCAAAATGCTACCAAAGAACAAGAAAGTAGTGCCACCCAGAAAATGGATTCCATTTATAACGCAATTCAGCAGGGGGCTGATTTTGCTGATTTGGCACGAAAGTTTTCTGATGATAAAGGAACGGCTTCACGTGGAGGAGAACTTCCATGGATTGGCTTCCGGCAAACGGTTAAAGAGTTTGAGGATGTAGCTTTCTCAATAAAAAAAGATGAAATCTCAAAACCTTTTCATTCACCCAGCGGATTACATATTTTAAAGCTGATAGATAAAAAACCGATTGAATCTTTTGAGGAAAAAAAGGAAGAGATAGAACGTCGTCTTGAAAATCAGGGACGTGGCGATAAAGGTACGGAAGCACTCGCTGAGAAACTGAAGAAAGAGTACAATTTCTCATACAATGAAAAATCGTTAAATGATCTTAAAAATCTGATGAAAAATATCGAAGCCGGCAGAGATTCACTTACATCTGTCAATGCCCTGAACCTCTCTGGTGATCTTTTCACAATTAATGGAAAAGTTTACCCGGTACAGGAATTCATCAAATGGACAAAAGATCATCCAAGTAACCTTGAAAAACAATTGAAAGAATACACCCAAAATTCTATCCTGAATTACGAAGATAGCAGACTGGAACAAAAGCATCCGGAATTTGGACACCTGATGCAGGAGTATCGCGATGGAATTCTTTTGTTTGATATCAGTAACCGTAAGGTGTGGGATAAAGCATCCAAGGATGATGTTGGGTTGGCAGAGTTCTTTCTGAAAAACAAGGCGAATTATAAATGGGAATCTCCCCGTTTCCGTGGTATAGTAGTTCACTGTAAAGACAATAAAACTGCAAAAGCTGTTAAAAAGCTACTTAAAAAGTATCCGGAAGAGGAATGGGCTAATGTGATACGTAAAACCTTGAATAATGATTCTGTTTCTGTTGTTAAAGTGGAAAAAGGATTATACATAAAGGGTGACAACAAATATGTAGATAAAATTCAGTTTAAATCAGGAGGTTTCGAGCCGATTAAAGATTACCCTGTTACTGTGACATTTGGCAAACTGCTAAAGAATGGCCCGGAAAGTTATAAAGATGTTCGGGGACCTGTTACTGCCGATTACCAGAACTACCTTGAGGAGAATTGGATTAAAGAGCTAAGAGGCAAATATAAAGTTGAAATTAACCAAGAGGTTTTAAAAACAGTTAATAATCATTGAACAGATTGATTATTGCATTATCTTCGCTTTATATTGTATTTTGAATTTTAAATGGTTTCCAGAAAACATTCTGGAACCTTTCTGTAAAAGAAGTTGAGAAGGTCGATCTAAAAATATACAAATGCGATTATTTGATAATGAAGGTCTTTAATCTGTATTTTATGTGTCCTGAGAGACTTCTTGATTGGCGGTTTTAATTTATGAATAGTCAAAATAAACAGTACTGGATTTTTTTAAATGAAAATCGGTCCAAAAGTTTTGAAGAGAAGATACGGCGCCAATAAAAATGATTAATTATTTTTAAATTGAAAGAATGAAAAAGTTTGTGAACTTTAAAACGCTTGGATTACTGTTGGTGTTGTGCGCTGCACAGACAAAAGTGTACGCCCAGGAAAATGTAATCGACGAAGTGGTATGGGTCGTAGGTGATGAGGCCATTTTAAAATCGGATGTGGAAGAAGAACGATTGGATGCACAATTTTATGGGAACAAGATTGATGGTGATCCATATTGTGTAATTCCCGAGCAGATCGCGATCCGGAAATTGTATCTTCACCAGGCTGCCATTGATAGTGTACAAGTTTCCGACTCTGAGGTTCTTTCCCAAGTTGACTGGAAAATAAACAGCCTTATATACAACATTGGCTCTAAGGAGAGACTTGAAGAGATGTATAATAAAACCTATACCCAGATTCGGGAGGCAATACGCGAGAGTGCTCGTGAGATGTTGATTGTACAGAGAATGCAGCATAAATTAGTAGGAGATATAAAACTGACTCCTGCTATGGTGCGTAGATATATCAAAGGATTACCTCAAGATAGCGTTCCGTATGTTCCCACTCAGGTAGAAGTTCAGATTATAACTCAAGAACCTAAAATACCTGTAGCAGAGATTGAAGATGTGAAAAGGCGATTACGCGAGTATTCAGATCGTGTTACCTCTGGTGAAACTCCGTTCTCTTCGTTAGCGATTCTATATTCAGAAGATCCGGGAAGTGCTCGCCGTGGTGGTGAACTTGGATTTATGGAAAAAGGTGCATTGATGCCTGAATTTGCTGCAGTGGCTTTTAGTCTTACTGATCCCAAAAAAGTTTCAAAGATTGTAGAAACCGAATATGGATATCACATCATCCAGCTGATAGAAAAACGTGGTAATCAGGTTAACTGCCGTCATATTTTGCTGAAGCCGAAAGTGTCTGCTTCCGATCTTCAGACTGCAAACAATCGTCTGGATTCAATAGCAAACGATATTCGCAAGGACAAGTTTACTTTCGATCAAGCTGCTTCTGCATTATCTCATGATAAAGACACACGTAATAATAATGGTCTGATGAACTTTACCAACCAGAATACAGGAGCAACAAGCGCACGATTCGAAATGAATCAGTTGCCTCAAGAAGTTGCCAAGGCTGTTGATAAACTGAACGTAGGAGAAATTTCCAAAGCCTTTACCATGATTAATGATAAAGGGAAAGAAGTCTGCGCAATTGTTAAGTTGAAAAACAGAATCGACGGACATAAAGCCAATATGAAAGATGATTATCAGACTCTGAAAGATGTGGTGCTTGCAAAGATGAAAGCTGAGAAACTGGATCAGTGGATCAAACAAAAACAGAAAACAACCTATATCCGTATCAATGATAACTGGAAAAACTGCAACTTTAAATATCCGGGTTGGATTAAGTAATGAAGCAAATAGCACAAAGATTATATGCTGAAGAATAATATGAAAAGATATTCAATAAGCAGGCACAGAACACTACTGATCAGTGTTCTGTGCCTGTTTGGCGTTTGTTTAATAGCAGCAAAGCCTGCCGATAAGAAAAAGAAAAAGACCCAGAAAGAGATGGTCTACATTCTTAATGCTGATGAGACTATAGGTGATGCAATGCTCAGACCAGATATTACCTTGCTACAGGGAAACGTGAAAATTCGTCATAAAGGCATGTATATGTATTGTGATAGTGCCTATGTTAACGAAAAGACAAATACCTTTGAGGCATTCGGTAATATACATATGGAGCAGGGCGATACTCTCTTTGTTTATGGTAATTATCTGAAATATGATGGCTACAAAGAGCTGGCCATTCTGCGCGAGAATGTGAAGCTGGTAAACAGAGAAACCACCTTGCTCACAGATAGCTTGGATTACGATCGGGTACTTGATAAAGCATATTATTTTGAAGGTGGGACACTGCTGGATAAGGAAAATGTGCTTACCTCCGACTGGGGTGAGTACAGCCCATCAACCAAGAATGCGGTGTTTAATTTCGATGTGAAGTTAGTCAACCCACGTTTTACGCTTAAAACAGATACACTGAAATACAATACTGCGACATCAATTGCCCATATTGTGGGACCCTCAAAAATTGACAGCGAAAAAAACCATATTGTTACCAGCAAAGGATATTATAACACTCGAGCTGATCAGGCTCAGCTGATTGATCGCCCGATCCTGAACAATGAAGACGGCAAAAGACTGATAGGTGACAGTATCTATTACGATCGAAAGAAAGGATACGGAGAGGCATTTAAAAATGTGATACTAACCGACTCTGTAAACAAGAATTTTCTGAAAGGCGACTACTGTTTTTACAACGAACTGAAAGGGGATGCCTTGGCTACCAAACATGCACTGGCTGTTGACTATTCGCAGGGTGACAGCTTGTTTCTGCATGGCGATACGTTGAAAATGAATACTTTTCACATCAAGACCGATTCCATGTATCGCGAAGTGAGAGGATACAATAAAGTACGTTTTTACCGCAAAGATATACAGGGAGTGTGCGACTCGCTGTTTTTTACTACAAAAGATTCTTGCTTGATTATGTATAAAGACCCGATTCTTTGGAACGGAAACAGACAGTTGCTGGGAGAAGAGATTCGTGTCTATATGAACGACAGTACAATTGACTGGGCACATATTGTGAACCAGGCACTCAGCATTGAAGAGAAAGACTCAATTCACTATAACCAGGTTACAGGTAAGGAAATGAAAGCCTACTTTGTAGGAGGTGAGATGCGTAAGGTTGACGTAATAGGGAATGTTCGTTTGGTATATTATCCTGAAGAAAAGGATTCAACAATGATTGGCATGAATGTTTCAGAAACCAGTCTTCTTACCATTTATCTGAAAGAAAAAAAGATGGATAAAATGGTTATGAGCCCCAATTCTAACGGTACTCTTTATCCCATGCTGATGATTCCGCCAGAGAAAATGAAGCTGGAAAATTTTGCCTGGTTTGATTTTATCCGACCGTTAAATAAGGATGACATTTTTGAATGGAGAGGCAAAAAAGCCGATCAGGTTTTAAAGAATAAAGGAAGAAAATCGATACCTTTGCCTAATCATGGATTGCTGAAAAAGTAATTCAATGCAACTAGCTGATTATTTATTATGAGTGATATTATTCGTTTGTTACCCGATTCAGTAGCCAATCAGATTGCTGCCGGTGAAGTAATTCAACGTCCGGCTTCAGTCCTGAAAGAACTAGTCGAGAATTCTATAGATGCCGGTGCTAAAGAGATACATATTCTGATTACTGACGCAGGAAGAACCTGTGTTCAGGTAATTGATGATGGTAAGGGAATGTCTGAAACTGATGCTCGGATTTCCTTTGAGCGTCATGCCACTTCCAAAATTCGCGATGCAGCCGATCTTTTTGCTCTGACCACAATGGGGTTCCGCGGTGAAGCGCTGGCTTCAATTGCCGCAGTGGCACAGGTAGACCTTAAAACCCGCAGGGAAGATGATGAGCTGGGAACCATAATTTCGGTAGCCGGTTCAAAAGTGGAGCGACAAGAAACAGTTTCCTGCCCGAAGGGTAGTAACTTCTCAGTGAAGAATCTATTCTTTAATGTGCCAGTGCGCCGTAAATTCCTGAAATCAAACCAAACTGAGTTGAGCAATATTCTCACTGAGTTTGAACGTATAGTGCTTGTGCATCCAGAGATAGCTTTTACTCTTCACAGTAATGACGCAGAACTTTTCAATCTGCCGGTTTCATCTCTTCGTCAACGCATAATTAATGTGTTTGGAAAGAAGATAAATCAGCAACTGCTTAATGTGAATGTGGACACTAGTCTGATCAAGATATCGGGATATATTTCCAAGGCCGATTCATCCCGAAAGAAAGGAGCGCACCAGTATTTCTTTGTTAACGGACGTTATATGCGCCATCCGTATTTTCACAAAGCGGTGATGGAAGCTTATGAAAAACTGATTCCTGCAGGTGAACAAATTTCTTATTTTCTTTATTTTGATGTAGAGCCTGGTGATATTGACGTGAATATTCATCCGACAAAAACGGAAATCAAGTTTGAAAATGAGGTGCCTATCTGGCAAATACTTGCAGCAGCAGTGAAAGAGTCGCTGGGTAAGTTTAACGAGGTGCCTTCTATCGATTTCGATATGGAAGGTATGCCTGATATTCCGGCATATAATGGCGCGGCACCCATTCAACCGCCTAAGCTCAATTTCAATCCGAACTTCAATCCATTTCAGAAAATACCTTCGTCCTCCTATTCTCGTCCGGATAATGATTGGGAAAAGTTGTACAGTGGTTTGGAACAAAAATCTCACTATGCTGAGCCCGATTATGAACTGGAAGTTATAGAATATCCGGCTTTCCAGGAAGAGGAGCCTGAACCAGAACAGGCAACATTATATGATGAAGAGCCTGTGTCAGAGAAAAGCTCCCTTCAGTTTCAGTTTAAAGGCCGGTTTATCTTGACATCGGTGAAATCCGGATTGATGCTAATTGACCAACACCGTGCACATATCAGGGTGCTGTTTGACCGCTATTTGCAACAGATAAGGACTCGTCAGGGAGTTACTCAAGGAGTGCTCTTTCCTGAAATCGTGGAACTTCCGCCCTCCGAAACTGTAGTTTTGCAAGAGATCTCAGAAGACTTGTCTGCCATTGGCTTTGATCTGAGCGATTTGGGCGGAGGCAGTTATGCCATAAATGGTGTCCCTACAGGAATTGAAGGATTGTCACCAGTTCAGCTTATCAGAAATATGGTTCATACAGCCATGGAAAAAGGCTGCGATGTCAAAGATGAAGTGCACAATGCGCTTGCTCTGACACTTGCTAAAGCAGCTGCTATCGTTTACGGGCAAGTATTAAATAGTGATGAAATGACCCGATTGGTCGATTCACTTTTTGCTTGTGCAACCCCCAACTTTACTCCCGATGGAAAAACTATCTTGTCGGTGCTGAAAGAGGAAGATATTGAAAGACTCTTTAAGTAACTGATAACTTATATAAAATATAAGATCTATGGAATACGCTATCTGTTTTGTGCCAAACATCCCTCTACGGGCGGATCATGATGAATGCTCGGAGATGATGACAGAACTCCTTTTCGGAGAGAGCTGTACCGTGACTGAATCCTGGGGAAGCTGGAGTAAGATAATCAATAAAGCCGAAGGCTATGTAGGCTGGGTAACCACCAAAATGCTTACTCCTGTTAGCAAGGAAGAGTTTGATGCTTACGATCCAACCCTTCAGCCGGTGGTGACCACCCTTTTTTCTCAGGCAGTGAACGAGAATACTGGTGAAAAAATATTGCTGACTGGAGGAAGTGTGCTTCCGGAATACCATGAAGACGGAACCTTTCGTGTGAAGAACGACCGCTTTCGGTTGAATCCGGCCGATGTTCTGCCGCAGAATGAATCATTGCTCGATACGGCCCGTCGTTTTCTGAACACTCCTTACCTGTGGGGTGGTAAAAATGCAATGGGCATGGACTGTTCCGGATTGACACAAGTGGTAATGCGTATGCATGGGCTCCAGATTCTTCGTAACGCCAGCCATCAGGCAACACAAGGAGAACTTGTGCCATTTGTTTCGGAAGCCTTGCCGGGCGATTTGGCTTTCTTTGATCATGCCGATGGAAAAATTTCGCATGTGGGAATGGTGGCTGAGCCTGGATATATAATCCACTGCTCGGGCAATGTACATATTGACAAACTCGATGGAGAAGGCATTTTCAGTGAAGAACGGAATATGTATACTCACAATCTGCGACTCATTAAACGATTCCTGTAGAGTCTCATTTGCAACTAATATCTTGTAGGTCTTGGATCTTTCAATCCTGCAAGTAAACTTCTTGCCGGAACTGCACCGTTGAATGCCGTTCCGGCTTTCTTTATCTCTGTCTCTCTCTTGGAGTGTTTACTGTATGTCCAGAATGTGTCACCTTTCCGGGAACCGGGTTAGATGTTAACCCCGATTGCTCATCCATCTGATTTTGGCATTCAGTTGTTTTTGATTTCTATTCTTCTGATAAACAGCATAAAAGCTTCAAAAGTTGAGGCTGATAAAGCAACTATACCTCCCTATGTAAGAGAAATGTAAAGTTTTTTAGTGGTAGTGTGGCAGAGAAAACATTCTTTTTCTCGTTCTGTAAATCGTAAATCGAAAAAAATCTTTTTTGAAGAATTTTTATTTTTCATTATCTGAAACTGGATAAACCTTATTTTTACTGACACTACTGACACTAAAATTATTTACAAGTCTGGATGTATAGTTAAGACTATCAAGCGGTTATGGGGGTAATGTTTGGTTCTTGGCAACCTGGTAGATAGGGTATCTCAAAGGCAGGTTGGCCATTGTCGAGACTGTTGAACCTGTTTCGCTATTTTTGAAGCAGGTAGTGAGTATCAAGGCTCAGTTGGGCATTGCCGAGAGCAAGAAAATGATTGTGAGGCTGAGGTGGAATTTGAAATCGCTGAATTTTAATCGAAAAAATACAATGGGAACCCAGCCTAAAGTTCTTTATTTAAAATGGTGGTGTAGATGGTGTACTAAAATAGCCCTTTTTTCGGTTTCAAAATTTCATATTTGAAAAAAAATCTTTTTGAAGAATTTTCAAATTTCATTTTCTGAAACCGAAAACAGTCGTTTTCTCTGCACCATCTACACCACTGTAGGTAATCGTATCGCATTATGTAGCTGATTATCTGTGTTATAAATATGAAAGACAACATCAATTAGTGTTAAGAATTCATTGGTCAACCCATTACAGAATTTAGAATAACATTAGTCAACCAAAATCCAACGATTAGAGAAACTGGGCAATGAATTAATCCTGCCAACACAGACTATTACCCCAATCTTGTACAAGATTAGGAGGTAATCATGTACAAGATTGAATCCAAACCTGTACAAGATTGGAGAGGAACATGTACATGATTGGACTAATCATTGCCGCTGTTTTGGTTAGTTCTTCCTGTATAACAGATTAGTTCTTGCCAGTAGCACCACTAATCCACTGAGGAGGAACAAATATCCTGTTAGTAAGGTTGTGTGCTATCCTTTTCTTTTGCCGGACTTATTCCGTTGATTTCGTTACTCGTGATAGTGCTGTATGAAACCGGTAGTGGGGTAGGGATAACAAAAAAAGGGCTATAAAAATAGCCCCCATATATTTGTGTTGTGTGAATTATCAGATTTCGCGGAATCCGATTACCTCTCTGATTTCCTTCAGCGTTCTAGCTGCACTTTCTTGTGCTTTCTCAGCTCCTTGTTTGGCAATCTTTGCAAGCAGTTCAGTATTGGAAGAGTATTCCATTATGCGTTCGCGAATAGGTTCGGTATAGGCAATAACGTCTGCTGCCAGCTGTTTCTTCATATCTCCATAACGGATAGAGCAGTCGTTGTATTTCTCATTAAAGAAATTATAAGTATCTTTTGTTGAAACGATATCCATGAAAGTAAAGAGGTTCTGAATCACTTCGGGCTTTTCGCTGTTGGGCACTGTAGGTCCTGCATCGGTTACCGCTTTCATCACCTTCTTGCGGATAGTTTCGGCATCATCCATCAGATAGATGCAGTTGCCTTCCGATTTTCCCATCTTTCCTGAACCATCCAGTCCTGGAACCTTGATTGCTTTATCCGACAGTGAGTAAGAAGCCGGTTCGGGAAACAGTTCTGTTCCGTATATAGTATTGAAACGGCGAGCAAATTTGCGGGCCATTTCCATGTTTTGTTCCTGGTCTTTTCCTACTGGTACCTTCACTGCTTTATGGATAAGAATATCTGCAGCCATCAAAGTTGGGTAAGTCAGCAGTCCTGCATTCACATTGTCTGGTTGTTTGCGGGCTTTTTCCTTGAAAGAAGTGGTACGCTCCAGTTCTCCCAGATAAGCGTTCATGTTGAGGTACAGGTAAAGTTCCAACACTTCCTTTACATCACTTTGTATGTAGATGGTTGCTTTATCCGGATCGATTCCGCAAGCGAGATACTCCGCAAGGATAGTGCGGGCGCTCTTTACGATATCTTCTGGTTTAGGATGAGTCGTAAGGGAATGCCAGTCTGCTATAAAGAAATAACAATTATATTCGTTCTGCATCTGCAGAAAACTCTTCACTGCTCCAAAGTAGTTGCCCAAATGCAGGTTACCCGTTGGGCGAATTCCACTAACAACTGTTTCCATAATTCTTTTGTTTCTAAAAATTTTTTTGCAAAGATATGAAATAATCAGGAAAAACAGAATAAATTTTTATACCTCTTCATTTATGGTTTGTAACTGTTCCCGGAATTCCCTTTAGACAAATGGCCTAGATCCTTCAAGATGGAGGCAAGCGCTATTGGGGAATAGTATATAGAGAAACTCCTATGGTGAGTTTTCGCCACGTCCGGTATGGAATCTCTGGAAAACATTCGGTATTACCGATGCCAAAATGATTGGTTACTGGGATAAAGAGTCTCCTGTGAAAACCAGCCATGCAAACGTGAAAGCCACCGTATATGTCAAGGGGAAGCAAACTCTTATTGCCATTGGCAACTTTAATGATAAAGATCAAAATATTAAACTCTCGTTCGACTGGAAGACCTTAGGGCTGACTCCCGGGAATACCATCTTGGATGCCCCTGAAATTAAGGACTTTCAGCAGGCGGTACCTTTTGGAGTGAACGATACAATTCCTGTAAAAAGTAAGCAGGGATGGCTTCTTATTTTGCAGGAGAATTAAATAAGACAGCTATTATATAAGTAGAACTGAAAAAGAGGATGTCTAAATAGGGCGACATCCTCTTTCTTTTTTCTGGTACGTCCTTAAAAATGAATAAGGAAGTACAATACAACCGAAAAACTTATGTTTTGGAACGATTCAATTGCTTTTCTTTTGATAAATTATTGTTCTATTTTGTAACTTGCAACGCTTTACCAGTAGAGTTGGTAAGATGTTTCTTAAATAGTATAGCTTATGCAGATTCTAATTTCACCCGCTAAAACTATCAATACGCGCCTGTCGAGGCAGGCGCCTTATGGTACCAAACCTTGGTTTGCCGATGAGGCCGCCCGGATAGCCTTGTATATGGCCAGCTATTCGATCGATCGGTTGGAAGGATTGTTGAAAATTAGCCCGAAACTAGCAATCGAGACCTATAAAAGAATTGAAGTGTTTCATGCCGACGAGACTCCTGCTCGTCCTGCTTTATTGGCATATACAGGGATGGTATTTCAGCACATTGCTCCGTCCGATTTTACGGATTCAGATTTCTTTTATGCGCAGAAACATCTACGCATTGCTTCTCCTTTTTACGGAATGTTGCGTCCGCTGGACAGAATAAAGGCTTATCGTATGGAATATGATGTGAAGCTTCCGGAACTTGGTGGTGTGACGATGTCTGATTTTTGGCGGTCAAGACTTGCCACTCCTTTCATTGAAGAGATTCGTGCGAGTGGAGGAGTGCTGGTTAATCTGGCTAGTATGGATGTGCAGCCTTCGTTTGACTGGAAAAGAATGGAAAAAGAAATAACGGTTGTTACACCCGAATTTAAAATGTGGAGAAATGGGAAACTTGAAACCGTAACTATCTATGCAAAGATGGCGCGGGGTGAGATGACCCGATTTATTCTGAAAAACCGTATTGAGAAGTCTGAAGATTTGAAAGGGTTCAGCTGGGAAGGATTTTCTTTCAATGCTGAATTATCTAATGAAAAGCGGCCTGTTTTTACCAATTGATTGAATCGTGAAACATTGAGCGATGCAAGTGTGTTGTTGATGATAGAATAACCTCTATGCTCTGATTGATATGTTTTTGATCCTTTTATAAATTAATACAAAATGGCGACGGAAAAAGAAAAGATGCGAAATGGAGAGCTGGCAAACACTTCCGATCCGGAGTTGATGGCTGAACTTTCAAAAGCAAAGGTGCTGATCGCAAAACTAAATACGTTATATTTGGGATCCCCAGATTTGCGGGTGACCTTGGATGAGCTGCTTCCCAATAGCCATTCGACCGCTATGGTTTGTCCTCCTTTTTATTGTGACTATGGCTATAATATTGAGTTAGGCGAAAATGTCTTTATTAATTTTAATTGTGTAATTCTTGACGGAGCACCTGTTAAAATTGGACATCATACCTTGATTGGCCCATCAGTGCAAATTTATACGCCACAACATCCGATGAACTATCTGGATCGTCGCCAACCGGTTGAGAGCGCCCACCCAGTAACAATAGGAGATGATTGTTGGATAGGCGGTGGTGCTATTATTTGTCCGGGAGTTACTATCGGCAATCGTTGCATTATCGGTGCAGGAAGTGTGGTAACAAAAGACCTGCCCGATGATTCACTTGCGGTAGGGAATCCGGCGATTGTAAAAAGAAAGCTGAATGGAGATTGAATATGAGTTTTAGCTATTATTTGATATCCCTTTTTTGCAACTTTATATAGTTTATTATTGTTTTATAATGGAATAATTTGTAGTAAATAACACTTTTAGTGCACAATGTGATTTGGGTTGTTACATCGGAAAAGCTGTAATAGACTAATGCTTATAAGTAAACCTCCGCTTCTTATAAATCTTGAAGTAATATGTCAATCCAACGAGAGTATTCAAGCCCATTTATCTATTTGATTCTTGTTTTGCCATATGGAATTAGTGGTGGTTTTACAGGTGTAACTTTGCCATTCTTGCTAGTGAAAAATGGATTTACAGTTTCAACAGCAGCTGTTGTTACGGCCTTGGCTGTATTTTCGAATGTGTGGCGTTTTCTTTGGGGGCCAATGACTGATTTATCTTTAACTTTGCATAAATGGTATATCATCGGAATTACTTCAAGTTCTTTTACTTTATTATTATTTTGTTTTGTCCCTCTTACTCTGAGTTGTAAAGCAATAATAATGGTTCTTGCTTTTGTATCATCAACAGCATCTACGTTTATTGTGTCGCCTGTAGGTGGATTTATGGCAAAAACCGTGAAAAAAGAACGGAAGGGTATGGCTTCAGGTTGCTCTCAGGCTGCTAATTTAGCAGGAGTTGGAATTGGTGGTGGGGCCGGTTTATGGCTTTCTAATCATTTTTCGTATCAGGTGGCTATTATTGTACTTGTTTTGGCAATACTCTTTTGTACTTTTGCTCTTTATTATGTACCATCTGTAAACGCGGTATCGGATAAAAAGATACTAGAAAGAATAAAGCTTATTGGTGTTGATATTAAGGAACTTGTTCATTCTCCTGTTTCTTTGTTTTCTTCCATAATAATCTTTACCCCAATAGGTGTAGGAGCAGCTCAATTTCTTTGGTCCTCAGTAGCAAAGGATTGGTCTGTGAATCCTGATCTGGTAGCGCTTATCTCCGGAACAATGTTTGGAATTGCCAGCGGATTGGGGGGACTGTTTGGAGGTTATATTTCTGATAAGTATGGCCGATGGAGTGCTTATTTTGGTTCTGGTGCTTCTTTGGCTGTAATAACGCTTTTAATGGGTATATCTGACTTCGTTCAGTCTTCATACATAATAGGGGTTTTGACTTATGGCTTTATGTGTGGTGTAAACTGTGCAGCATACTCCACAATTATTTTACATGCTATTGGTCATGGACTTGCTGCTACCAAATATGCATTACTGTCTTCAATTGGTAATATTCCGCTTGCATATATGACGGCCATTGACGGATGGCTACATGATTATGGAGGTGTTAAAATGATGCTTTTTGGAGAGACCTTGATTGGATTTTTCTTTATCCTGATTTTTTTATCTATTATGCAGCACTACAAAATTCATAAAATAAGCATATAAAAGCATACATATTACTTATGATGATACTTTATGAAATTTAGGCAAAGAATTGAGATCATTAAAAAGAAAAATAAAAACTTGGGAATCTGTATTGTCTAATTTCACTATGGATTATAATTAAAAAACGGAATGTTATCACAACATCCCGTTTTACCTAACCCTAACTTATAAGAGCCATAACGGCTCCTTTGAAGTTTCATTAGTATTATGCAACCTTTCTTTTTTATATGTTGCATAATAAAGATTGGTTTCTGATGATGAAATTTTTTATTTTTTCAGAGTTTATAGTTATTAGTCGCAATTTAAAACCAAAAATTGCATCAGCAACTAAATATTTTATTAAATTATCTAAAATAAACGATCTAGTGAAGGATAAAATAAAAAAAGGCGTTATCTCAACGCCCTTTTTTATGCCGGGAATTCATTATATCCGGCTTCTGAAAACTATTATTTACTTCCACTCATTACACCAGAGTCAGTATCCTGGTTATTTAATTTCTTTTGTGCCGATTGATATTTTCGACCGAAGCTGAAATTGTAGGATATCTTAAGCACAAACAATTGCGAACTTTCCTTAATATATTTCCAGTTTTTGGAAGGAGCTAAAGCGTTTCTGTTTTCACCTCCAACTTTGTAATCGTTTACAAATGGGTCAAGCATATATGTTCCAATGCATAATTGCTTGTGCTTGTACATCAAACCAACAATGTGGAAGTTTTCACCATAATTTAGAGTCTCTCCATAAAAATCGTTTTCGTGATTCTGCGCCTGGAAGAAAGCTGACCAGTTTTTGTAAGAAGCATTCGCCTCTACTCTATAATACCAATTTGTATAACTATGGTGATAGTTGTTTCCCTTACTATCAAAGTAGTTGACTCCGGTTACCAACTTCACGGAAAGATGGTCCTTAATCGGACTGATTGTGAGCTCTGCCTCCGTGTTCAGTTTTTGCCAACTTTTTTGATTGTCTTTGGTACGGACAAACATATTATCTACAAACCGTGTTTCTTCCATAATGGGTTTGGTGTAATACCAATGTGCGGCCATTAAACTCCCACTGAATATCCCTTTGCGGAAATCGTAAGTCAGCGAATTGGTATAAGCTGTATATGGTTTCAGATTGCTGTTCCCTCTGCGAACTTGTAATGAATCAATAGCCTGTGTCACATCACTTAATTCAGATAATGAAGGCGGGTTACTGTATATGTTTCCTCGGTAACGAAGAAAAGAGTTATCACTGAAATTGTATTTTAGGCTTAAGGTAGGTCGGAATGTGTATCGTTGGTATCCATCGCCAGCCTGACTGAACCATGACCGTGAACCGCCTATCCCGAAAGAATAATTAAACTTCTCCATTTTCCCCTGAAATTCAGTGTATATATATGTATCAGCTTGTTTCATCTCAGTTTTCGTTATTCTGCTATCCGAAAAATAGTCATTATTAGTGAAACTTTGGGTGTGTTTTATCCCTGCGCTTAATTTTCCGGCTTTAAACTCCTTTTCGTAAATACCCTCGCCAATGAGTGAATATTTGTTTCCATCCACGTTCGTAAAGAAGTTGGTCAGAGTTTCATTGCTTTTTACTTCCTGATAAGATCTTTTGGAGTTTGTATCTATATAAGTTCCTACTACGTTCAGTATAATTGATTGTTGATTTTTGAGGTTACGTTGGAAATAGAGATCAAGTGATGGCGCGTGTTCCCAGCTTGATGATTTATCGGTCATGTGTACTCCTTGCTCTTTATTTCCTGCCGGATAAAGCAAACTTTGAAAATTAGCTTTAGGGTTATTGTGAAGATTGCCTCGAACCGTGGCATTGAAGAACCATTTGTTTGGTTCCTGATAATTATAATTCAGGTGCATGTAGTGCCAGTTCGTGGAAAAAAGATCTGAAATTCCGTCTTCTAAACGTGTAAAGCTCTTTTCTTCAGGGTAATTAAAGGTCTCGGAGTTTTCTCTCCACATATGAAATCTGTCTCTGATGCCTCCGTAATAGAATAAATCCAGTTCTGATTTTTTGTGATTGACTTTAGCATTAAAGCTGTTGTTGCTGAAGAAAGTATGGGGAGAGTTATTCAAATCGAAGGAAATAAAACCTCCGCTCTCGTGTCGACGAGTAATATAATTGATTACAGCTTCGGCGTTTTCATAACGTAATCCCGGATCTTCGTGATGCTCAATGCGAAGAATATCTTCAGGACGCAATGCTATCACCTCCTGGACACTGGCTTTTACTCCATTAATCCGGAGCTGAACTTCTCCTCCTCCCGACGCACTAATGGTATTTCTTACTACATCCACCTGAATACGCTTAAGCTGTAACTGCTGCAAAAGATTGAATCCGTTGCTTGAAGCTTTCATCTGGGCCGAAGAGGGAAGGATAATTTTTCTGTCATTTTTGTTAATAACATTGGCGGCGCTTACCACCACTTCATTAAGTGCTACTGCTGCTGAGTCTATTTTAATGTTACCTAAATCAATATCTTTAGTAAAATCGGCTATTGGAAGATTTTTTGTTTTAAATCCAAGGCTTGAAATTTGAAGACTATAAACACCTGATTTAAGATTCTCCATGCTGAATTTTCCTTTAATGTCGGTCATTCCTCCAGTGACAAAGCTAGAGTCGCTTTTTTTTAGAATTACATTTGCGAACTCAATTGGTTCGAGAGCTGCTGACATAATTCGCCCTTTAATTTGTAATGACTGGGCTGATAAAGCCTGGCAAACAATTATTGCAACTAATAAACAATATATCTTTTTCATTTCAGTAAAATCATTTGTAATTAATAGAAATCAGATTACTTTGTAAGCGCTACATTTCTTTAGACGGAATGAACAGGAAAAAGGTTGCAATGATTTTATTCTTTAGACAGAAAATGATTTGTCTGCATCAAGTTAATGTAATCAGCAAAACACCATTGTTACTTACTGATACATATAATCCGAATTATTGGATAATCGAAGACTATAAATTATGGTTGGAGGAAATAAAACAGGATGGAAGGTTCTGGATGTCTAAAATGGGTTAAAAAAACTTTGGTTCATTTATTGCTGAAGAACAGGTGATTGTCTGTTTTTGCAAAAAATAATTAGAAAAATAAGTGCTAAAAGTTTTGCAGGTTTCAGGAAAAGCCATATCTTTGCATCGCTTTTGAAAACGAAAGTGTCTCGGGCGTTTAGCTCAGCTGGTTCAGAGCATCTGCCTTACAAGCAGAGGGTCGGCGGTTCGAATCCGTCAACGCCCACTTCAAAACCCAGAGACTTTCGTTGATCAAACGGGCGTTTAGCTCAGCTGGTTCAGAGCATCTGCCTTACAAGCAGAGGGTCGGCGGTTCGAATCCGTCAACGCCCACTTATCAAGCCTTGCAAGTGTTTCTTGCAGGGCTTTTTTTATTTCTTTACCTCTTTAATACAATTTTTTTTTCAAAACCATATCTCCCTATTCAAATAAAAGAGTTAATTTTGCAACCTGATAATTATCATTACACTATGAAACTTGATTTACTTACGGCGATCTCACCGATTGATGGCCGATATAGGGGCAAAGCTGAAGCTTTGGCTTCTTACTTTTCTGAATTTGCATTGATTAAATATCGTGTGCAGGTAGAGGTGGAGTATTTTATCACCTTGTGTGAACTGCCGTTACCGCAATTGAAAGGTGTTGGTACCGAAGTATTTGAATCTTTGAGAAATATCTATCGTAATTTTTCTGAGACTGATGCACAACGAATTAAAGATATTGAAGGTGTTACAAATCACGATGTGAAGGCTGTTGAATACTTCTTGAAAGAGGAGTTTGACAAACTGGGTGGTCTGGATGAGTATAAAGAGTTTATACATTTCGGATTGACTTCGCAGGACATTAACAACACATCTGTTCCATTATCAGTAAAAGAAGCATTGCAAAATGCATATTATCCATTAGTGGAAGAGTTGATAGCACAATTGAAGCAATATGCTGACGACTGGTCGGAAGTTTCCATGCTTGCGAAAACTCATGGACAACCTGCTTCGCCAACCCGTTTGGGTAAGGAGGTTATGGTGTTTGCTTATCGTCTGGAACGTCAGTTGGCTGTATTGAAAGCATGTCCAGTAACAGCTAAATTTGGTGGAGCAACCGGCAATTACAATGCGCATCATGTGGCTTATCCGTCTATTGACTGGAAAGCTTTTGGAAATAGCTTTGTTTCAGAAAAGTTGGGATTGGAGCGTGAAGAATATACAACCCAGATTTCAAACTACGATAACTTATCGGCTATTTTTGACGCGATGAAACGTATCAATACAATTATGATTGATATGAACCGTGACTTCTGGATGTATATCTCTATGGAATATTTCAAGCAGAAAATTAAAGCCGGCGAAGTTGGATCAAGTGCAATGCCTCACAAGGTAAACCCGATTGATTTTGAAAATGCAGAAGGAAATCTTGGAATTGCAACTGCCATTCTTGATCATTTATCTTCTAAGTTGCCGGTTTCCCGTCTACAACGCGATTTGACTGATTCAACGGTGCTCCGTAATGTAGGCGTTCCATTTGGGCATATTATAATTGCAATTCAGAGTTCATTGAAGGGATTGCGTAAGTTAATCCTGAATGAAACAGCTATATATAATGATTTGGATAACTGCTGGAGTGTAGTGGCTGAGGCTATTCAGACCATTCTTCGCAGAGAAGCATATCCAAATCCGTATGAAGCGCTTAAAGCTCTGACGAGAACCAATCAGGCTATCACTGAATCTTCAATTAAAGATTTTATCGAGGGGCTTGATGTGAGCGAAGAGATTAAGAAAGAGTTAAGACGTATAACACCTCATAGTTATACAGGAGTTTAATTTATATTGAGAGTTATTTAAAAAAAAGGCCGCGAGGCCATAAGTTCTAATTTTATTCGAATAAAAATGAGCACAGACAGAGAAAATTGGCGAGATTCTAACAATGATGATAGAAGCGCCAGCCGTGATGGTAATAAGTCATTTAACAGAGAGGGCTTTGGCCGTCGTGATGACAGTAGACCTTCTTTTAACAGTAGATTTAACCGTGAAGGGGGAGATCGCCCACGTTTCAACCGTGAAGGTGGTGACAGACCACGTCCTTCTTTTAACCGTGAAGGTGGTGATCGTTCACGCTTCAATCGTGAAGGCGGTGACAGGCCACGTTTCAATCGTGAGGGGGGTGATAGACCACGTCCTTCTTTCAATCGTGAGGGTGGTGACAGACCGCGTCCTTCTTTTAATCGTGAAGGTGGCGACCGTCCACGCTATAATCGTGAAGGTGGTGATAGACCACGCCCTTCCTTCAATCGCGAAGGTGGTGATCGTCCACGTCCTTCTTTCAATCGTGAGGGTGGTGATAGACCACGCTTTAACCGCGAAGGAGGTGACAGACCTTATCGTCCGTCATTCAATCGCGAAGATAAGCCCTGGAGAAGAAATGAAAATCAGGAGGGTGAAAACGGAAATCGTCCTAGATTCCGTCGACCAGACAGCAATTACGGAGGCCCATCTATCCAAAGAGAGGGAGATGACAGGCCACGTCGTCCAAGATTCTCCACAGGTGAAGGCAGATCGCAATCTTTTGCCCGTCCAATCCGTAGAAGAACAGATGATTATGATCCGAACGCTAAGTACAGCGAAAAGAAACGGATTCAATATAAAGAACAATTTACAGATCCGAACGAACCAATTCGACTTAACAAATACCTGGCTAATGCTGGAGTTTGTTCTCGTCGTGAAGCTGATGAGTTTATCTCAGCCGGAGTTGTGTCTGTAAATGGAGAAGTAGTAACTGAACTTGGAACCAAAGTGAAGCGCAGCGATGTGGTTAAATTCCATGATCAAACTGTGAGCATTGAGGGTAAGGTTTATGTTTTGCTTAACAAACCAAAAGATTGTGTGACAACATCTGATGATCCTCAGGCAAGACTAACAGTGATGGATTTAGTGAAAGGAGCCTGCACAGAGAGAATTTATCCGGTTGGTCGCCTTGACCGTAACACTACCGGTGTGCTGCTGCTTACAAACGATGGCGATTTGGCATCTAAACTAACTCATCCTCAGTATTTAAAGAAGAAAATTTATCATGTTTATCTGGATAAAAATGTAACTAAACATGATATGGAGCAGATTGCCGCTGGTGTTACACTTGATGACGGTGAGATCCATGCTGATGCAATTAGCTATGCAACAGAAAACGATAAGGACCAAGTGGGAATTGAAATTCACTCAGGAAAGAATCGTATTGTTCGCCGTATATTCGAATCACTAGGATATAAAGTTATAAAACTGGACCGCGTATTCTTTGCCGGTCTTACCAAAAAAGGACTTCGTCGTGGCGAATGGAGATATCTTACTGAACAGGAAGTGAATATGCTTCGCATGGGTGCTTTTGAATAATAGTAAAAGAGAGGGGTGTATGCAAATATGCCCCTGACTTATATAATAATATAGTAAAGATTTTATGGAAAAGATTAGTAGAACAAGAGTTGTTGATGTCCTGAAGATGGATTGCTTCGGGAAAATTGTCAACGTGAAGGGATGGGTCAGAACTCGCCGGGGCAGTAAACAAGTAAACTTTATCGCCTTAAACGACGGTTCTACCATCAATAATATTCAGATTGTAATTGATATAAATAAATTTGGAGAAGAATTCCTGAAACCGATCACTACAGGAGCTTGTATCAGTGTAAACGGAGAGCTTGTGGAGTCGATGGGACAAGGGCAGGCAGCTGAGCTTCACGCAAATGAAATTGAAATACTTGGTACTGCCGATCCAAACACTTATCCTTTGCAGAAAAAGGGACATTCTATGGAGTTTCTTCGTGAAATTGCACACCTTCGTCCACGTACAAATACGTTTGGTGCGGTGTTCAGAATTCGCCATAATATGGCTATTGCAATTCATAAATTCTTCCATGAACGTGGTTTTTTCTATTTTCATACGCCGATTATCACTGCATCCGATTGTGAAGGTGCTGGACAGATGTTCCAGGTAACTACGATGAATCTGTATGATTTGAAGAAAAATGAAGATGGGTCTATCAATTACGATAACGATTTCTTCGGAAAACAAGCTAGTTTGACTGTGTCAGGGCAGCTGGAAGGAGAACTTGCTGCAATGTCCATGGGGTCAATTTATACCTTTGGTCCTACTTTCCGTGCAGAAAATTCAAATACTCCCCGTCACTTGGCCGAATTCTGGATGATTGAACCAGAAGTTGCCTTCAATGAAATTGAAGAAAATATGCAGTTGGCGGAAGACTTTATTAAATATTGTGTGAAATGGGCATTGGATAACTGCATGGAAGATATTCAATTCCTGAACAATATGTTTGATAAAGAACTAGTTTCACGCCTGGAATTTGTTCTTGAACATGAATTTGTGCGCCTGCCTTATACCGATGGTATCAGAATTCTTGAAGAGGCTGTTGCTAACGGTCATAAATTTGAATTCCCGATATATTGGGGTGCAGACCTCGCTTCTGAGCACGAACGCTATTTGGTTGAGGATCATTTTAAACGCCCGGTAATTTTAACTGATTATCCGAAAGAGATAAAATCGTTCTATATGAAACAGAACGATGATGGCAAGACTGTTCGTGCGATGGATGTATTATTCCCGAAAATTGGAGAGATTATAGGTGGATCACAGCGCGAGGAAGATTATGATAAATTGTCGAAAAGGGCTGAAGAGATGGGAGTGCCAACCAAAGATATCTGGTGGTACCTCGATACCCGACGCTTCGGTACTGCTCCTCACTCAGGTTTTGGACTAGGATTTGAGCGTTTGTTGCTCTTTGTAACCGGAATGACCAATATCCGCGACGTGATTCCTTTCCCGAGAACACCTCGCAATGCAGAGTTTTAACGAGATTTTTTCTTTGTTGCAATAATAAAGGATGGCGCTTTTCATAATTTGCGCCATCCTTTATCTGTTTTTAGAGGAGTGCTACTAAAGAACTTGATTTTCTGATTTGTTGTTAAAAATATACAACTTCGTTGAGTAAGAGAGATTATTGAGAAGCTTGCTTTAATATATTGGACTTCGATGTATAACTTATTGAAACTTGTTGTACTGGGTGTTGTCTATTAGCTTGTTTCATAATATATTCCTTTATAAGCTTTTAGCTCAAAGTCGTTAAAAAGAAAAAATAAGTGAAATAGTTTGCCGTTTCAAAGAAAAGCAGTACTTTTGCAAGCCGATTATTATCTAAAAGGATAAGAGATTAATTCATAGCTAATTAAGGTTCCTTTGTCCGGGGAGCCTGTAATCAGCATGAATATTTATGTTTATTAGTAGTTAACAATTTAAAAACAATTAAGCAGTGGATACTTTAAGTTATAAGACCATTTCTGCAAACAAAGCAACCGCAACAAAGGAATGGGTCGTAGTTGATGCGACAGACCAGGTGTTGGGACGCTTAGGTGCAAAAGTTGCCAAACTGTTGAGAGGTAAGTACAAACCAAACTTCACTCCTCACGTAGACTGTGGTGACAATGTAATTATTATCAATGCCGACAAGGTGAAGTTGACAGGAAACAAATGGAATGACAGAGTTTATTTGTCATATACAGGCTACCCTGGTGGTCAGAGAGAAATAACTCCTGCCCGTTTGATCGCAAGACCTAATGGTGAAGACAAGTTATTGAGAAAAGTAGTAAAGGGTATGCTTCCTAAAAATAAATTAGGTGCAAAGCTTTTAGGTAACATGTACGTTTACGCAGGAAGCGAACACAAACATGCTGCACAGAACCCTAAGTCAATTGATATTAACTTACTTAAATAATAAATAATGGAAGTAGTAAATGCATTAGGCAGACGTAAACGCGCAATTGCTCGCGTATTCGTAAGCGAAGGTACCGGAAAGATTACTATTAACAAGAGAGACCTTGCAAAGTACTTTCCATCAACCATTCTTCAATATGTTGTAAAACAACCATTGAACAAATTAGGTGCAGCTGAGAAGTATGACATCAAGGTTAATTTGTACGGTGGTGGTTTCACAGGACAATCACAAGCTCTGCGTTTAGCAATTGCTCGTGCTCTTGTGAAAATCAACCCTGAAGATAAGAAGGCTCTTCGTTCTGAAGGCTTCATGACACGCGATCCACGTTCTGTTGAACGTAAGAAACCGGGTCAACCAAAAGCTCGTAGAAGATTCCAGTTCAGTAAACGTTAATACTTGCTGGATAATTTTCAGGAGTAAGCGTTTAGTATCTAAACTATCGGGACTCTTAGGCAGGCTACCCGACGGTTGGTTATAAAACAAAAAAGAAAGTAAACGATTAAAAATTAAAAAAATGTCAAGAACAAATTTTGATAATTTATTAGAAGCCGGTTGTCACTTCGGACACTTAAGAAGAAAGTGGAACCCTGCTATGGCTCCTTATATTTTCATGGAACGTAATGGTATCCACATTATCGATCTCCACAAAACTGTTGCAAAAGTTGAAGAAGCTGCTGAAGCTTTGAAGCAAATTGCTAAATCAGGAAAGAAAGTACTTTTTGTTGCTACTAAAAAACAAGCAAAACAGGTGGTTGCTGAAAAAGCAGCTTCTGTTAATATGCCTTATGTAATCGAGCGCTGGCCAGGTGGTATGTTGACTAACTTCCCAACTATCCGTAAGGCTGTAAAGAAGATGGCTACTATCGACAAATTGACTAACGATGGTACATATTCAAACCTTTCTAAAAGAGAAGTTCTTCAAATTTCTCGTCAACGTGCTAAGTTGGACAAGAACTTAGGTTCAATCGCCGACTTGACTCGTCTTCCTTCTGCACTGTTTGTTGTAGATGTAATGAAGGAAAATATTGCAGTTCGTGAAGCTAATCGTTTAGGTATTCCAGTATTTGCTATCGTTGATACAAACTCTGATCCTTCAAACATCGATTTCGTGATCCCTGCAAATGATGACGCTACAAAATCTATCGAAGTGATCCTGGAAGCTTGCTGCACTGCAATGAGCGAAGGTCTCGAAGAAAGAAAAGCTGAAAAGATTGATATGGAAGCGGCTGGTGAAGCTCCTGCAAACAAGGGAAAGAGAAAATCGGCTGCTAAAGCACGATTGGACAAAAACGATGAGGAAGCAATCAATGCTGCTAAAGCTGCTGCTTTCTTGAAAGATGATGAAGAAGCTTAATAACTAGATCAATTAATACATAAAAGACTATGGCTGTAACAATGGCAGATATTACCCACCTGCGTAAAATGACAGGTGCCGGTATGATGGATTGCAAGAATGCTTTAACAGAAGCAGAAGGCGATTTTGACAAGGCAATTGAAATTATTCGTAAAAAAGGACAGGCTGTTGCTGCAAAACGTTCTGATCGTGAAGCTTCAGAAGGTTGTGTAATAGCAAAAGCTGCAGGCGAATTTGCTGCAGTTATCGCATTGAAATGTGAAACAGACTTCGTTGCAAAGAATGCAGATTTCGTTGCTTTGACTAACGAAATCCTTGATCTTGCTATCGCAAATAAATGTGCTTCTCTTGACGAAGTAAAAGCTCTTCCTCTTGGTAAAGGAACAGTTGCTGATGCTGTTACTGACAGAAGCGGTATTACTGGAGAAAAAATGGAATTGGATGGATACGGTGTTGTAGAAGGTTCTTCTACTGCAATCTATATTCACCCGGGAAACCGTTTGGCTACTGCAGTTTCTTTCAATATTGCTGGCGTTGATGCACAAGTTGCTCACGAAGTTGCAATGCAGATAGCTGCAATGAACCCTATCGCAGTAAACGAAGAAGGTGTTCCTGCTGACATTCTGGCTCGTGAAAAAGAAATCGCAGCTGACAAAGCACGTGAAGAAGGTAAACCTGAAAACCTGATCGAACGTATCGCTCAAGGTCGTATTGCTAAGTTCTACAAAGAAGTTTGCTTGTTGGAACAGGAATACGTGAAAGATCCTAAGGTTACTGTTGCTCAGTATCTGAAGAGCGTAAACAAAGATCTGACAGTGCTTAACTTCAAACGTTTCACTTTGAACGCAGACTAATAAGAAGATTTTAGAAAACTATATGGCGGCTGAATGGATTTAACTGTTCAGCCGCTTTTTTTATTGCAGGATTTTATACAGGAGATGTTCTCAATAAAACAGAATGGGGAATGCTATTATTAAGCATTCCCCATTTTCTGAACATCTTTTATTTATCAATAGATGTAATTGCCTATCCAACAGGTTTTGTCTTGGTATATCCTTCCTTCTTCAATAGCTCAATAATTTTGAGCTTGAAATCTCCCTGAATGATAATTTCACCATCTTTGGCCGCACCACCCACTCCGCATTTTGTTTTCAGAAATTTACCCAGTTCTTTCAGGTCTTCTTCTGTGCCAATAAATCCGGTAATTAATGTTACTACTTTTCCACCTCTGTTTTTCTTATCAATCGAAACTCTGAGGTTTTGCTTTGCAGGATCTATAGTCGCCTTTTCTTCGTCGTTATCTTCTTCATAATTGAAGTCAGGGTTGGTTGAATAGACAATGTTCAAACGGTCTTTCCAATCATTCTTTTTCATAATTTTCATATTTTGATTCCAAATGTAACAAACTTAAAGATATGTTCAAAATAATCTTTTCTTTATTGATGGTAAGTTTTCAAAAAATAGTGTATTTTTGTAGTTACCAAATTATAGATGGAGTGCTATGAGCGATAACGAACTAAAAGCGATAAAAGTACCTGAACCTTCTTTGCGCAGGCTTCCCTGGTATCTTTCCAATGTGAAGCTGTTGAAAAAGAAAGGTGAGCATTATGTCTCTTCTACACAAATTTCAAAGGAAACAAACATTGATGCATCTCAGATAGCAAAAGATTTATCGTATGTAAATATCTCAGGACGTACACGCGTGGGTTATGAAGTGGACGAACTGATTGCTGTGCTTGAAGACTTTTTGGGCTTCACAAACGAGCACAGGGCATTCTTGTTTGGAGTTGGTAGCCTGGGTGGAGCCCTTCTGCGTGACACCGGTTTGAATCATTTCGGTCTTAAGATTGTAGCCGCATTTGATGTCAATCCCGAACTTATCGGACAGGCAATAAATGGCATTCCCATTTTTCATTCCGATGATTTTCAGAAAAAAATGGAAGAGTACGATGTGAATATCGGTGTACTTACTGTCCCAATTGAAATTGCTCAGGATATAACAGACAAAATGGTCGAAGGTGGTATAAAAGCAGTTTGGAATTTTACGCCATTCCGTATCCGTGTTCCTGAAAATATCGTGGTACAGAATACTTCTTTGTATGCCCATCTGGCGGTGATGTTTAATCGTTTAAATTTTAACAGGTCAAGTAAATGAAGATTATAGCCGTAGGGATGAACTACGCTGAACACAATAAAGAGCTGGATTCTACGTTAATTCTACCGGAAGAGCCGGTTATCTTTATGAAACCAGATTCTGCCTTGCTCAAAGATGGCAAACCGTTCTTTATCCCCGATTTCTCAAAGGAAATTCATTATGAAACAGAATTGGTTGTCAAAATAAGCAGATTGGGTAAAAACATTCCAAAACGTTTTGCTCATCGATATTATGATGAGGCAACGGTTGGCATTGATTTTACTGCCAGAGATCTTCAGCGTAAGCTGCGTGAATCAGGAAATCCTTGGGAGATATGTAAAGGATTTGATAATTCTGCTGTGATTGGCAAATTCGTTCCTGTCAATAAGTTCAATAATATTCAGGAAATAAACTTTCATCTGAATATTGATGGGAAAAGGGTTCAACAAGGGAATACAGCGGATATGCTATTTAAGGTTGATGAGATAATAGCTTATATCAGCCGTTTCTTTACGCTGAAAATAGGTGACTTATTATTTACAGGAACTCCGGTTGGGGTTGGCCCTGTGGCAATCGGTCAAAATTTGCAAGGTTATTTGGATGAAGAAAAGGTACTCGACTTCGATATCAGATAATTAAATTGCATTTTAATAACAGGAGGGTGTATGTGTAGCCGATACTCTATTTTTTCCCTTTTACTTTTCTTTTTTGCTTTGTCGGTGTCAGCGCAGAATTTTATTTCGCTGAAATGGCAAAATGCATCGGTGATGAAACAACTCTCCTTTGATGATGCCCACTATGTTCCCGGAAGTTCTTTACCACGTTACATTCAGAATATTGAATTGGGTGACGATTATGCAAACTATACATATCAGGTAAAAATTGAATATCCCGAGTTTCAGCTATTGTCGAAAAATGAGAGTGCTCTACTTCCCGTTGCAAATGAATCGCTGAATGAATACCCCGTACCTCAAACCCGACTTTTTGTTTCAGCAAAAAAAGGAATTCTCGAAGTCTCTTTTGTCCCAATAGTCTATCGGGATAAAACGTATCAGCGAATTAATTCGTTTAAACTCACATTGGTAAAAACTCCCATAATCCAGAAAAGAACAGCATCCAAGAGGCATTCTTTCATCACAAACTCTGTTCTGGCAACAGGAAAATGGGTAAAGATTCGTATTGCTGAATCAGGTGTTTATAAAATTACCAATGCTGAACTGACAAAAATGGGATTCACTAATCCGGCTAAAGTAAGATTGTATGGATACGGAGGAGCACTTTTGCCCGAAAGTTTCACTCAAACCAAGAATGACGATTTGCCTGAAGTTCCATTATGGCGTGAGAAAGATTATGTGCTATTTTACGGCAGAGGAGTTGTAAGCTGGGATGCAACAAGCGCTCTTTCCCGTTTTATGCATACAGACAATTATTACTCAAGTTACGGATATTACTTCTTGTCAGAAGGGGAGGAAACACCAATATCTTTTCCTGTTCAGGAATCGCTCTCTTCAGATAATGCTACTATCGTAAACAGTTTTGATGATTATGCATTGTATGAAAAAGATGTGTATAACTGGACCTCTTCGGGAAGAGAACTTTATGATAGCTATGATTATATTTCCGGTAATAAGAAAAGCTATACTTTTACTTTACCAGGAATAACAAATGAAGATGCTTATTGCACAGTTGCATTTGCGGCGAGAACATCTGCAGTAAGTTCCGTATCTGTAGATATCAACGGAACCGGACGCGGACAATTTGCTATAAGTCCAACACCATCTGGAGACTCCTACTGTAAAGCTCAGCCAGGAAGTGGAACCTTGCTTTGGAGCGGAGATAAGAGTGAACAGACAACCGTAACTTTGACACATACTCGGGAGTCGGGAGCTTCCGGAAGGCTGAATTATATTCAGTTGAACTATAGACGCAATCTCTCATTGTATGGCTCGTATACGGCTTTCCGAGATGCCTCTTCTCTTGGTAAAACGGTAACATATAAACTATCTGGAGCAAATAGTAACGTGAAGATATGGGATGTGACAGATGTTGGCGACTATAAACAGGTGAATGGTTCTCTTGCAAATGGTACTTACTCTGTGACTGTTGATAACTCTTCATTGCGTGAACTGGTAGCTGTTGATGTTACCGGTGCTGCTTTCAAGAGTGTTGAAGTCGTTGGCCCCGTCAGCAGTCAGAATCTGCATGCATTACAGCAATGCGATATGGTGATAATAGTGCCTTCGAACGGCGCATTCCTTTCGCAGGCTGAACGATTGGCCGAGGCTCATCGGACCAAAGATGGAATGATTGTGCACGTGTTAAAGGCCGATCAGGTTTATAATGAATTTTCTTCCGGCACCCCGGATGTTACTGCATACCGTTGGTTGATGAAGATGTTTTATGATCGTGCCGTATCTTCGGAATCTGCCAATAAGTTGCCGCGCTATCTTTTACTCTTCGGAGACTGCAGTTGGGACAATCGGATGATTACCCCATCCTGGCAAGGATATTCGCCGGATGATTTTCTTTTGTGTTATCAATCTAAAAACTCTACATGGGAAACCTATTCTTATGTAACAGATGATTATATGGGAGTTTTGGATGATAGTGAAGGTACAAGTCTGGAATATGACGGGATGGATATCGGAGTAGGTCGATTCCCGGTTCGTACAATTACTGATGCCTCCAGGATGGTTGACAAAACAATTGCCTATATGAATAATAAAGAGCTGGCTCCATGGAAAAACACTCTTTGCTTTGCCGCCGATGATGGTGACAATAATCTTCATATGAGCCAAGCCGAGGAACTTGCGGGTAAAATTGAAAGACTCTATCCGGAATATCAGGTAAATCGAATTTATCAAGATGCCTATAAATGGGAAACGACTGCTACCGGACACACTTATAAACAAGCAACCAAACGGTTACTTGAGCTTTTCAAGGAAGGAATGTTCGTAGTTAACTATACAGGTCACGGAGGTCCGGGTGGATGGTCGGCAGAGAATTTGCTGACATCATCGGATATAATTGGTCTGAATTCGCCAAAATTACCACTTTGGATAACTGCAACTTGTGATTTCTGTCGGTACGATGATGTTAGTACATCCGCAGGTGAACTCGCATTTTTAAATGAAAAAGGCGGAGCTATTGGCCTATTTACGACTTCCAGAGTTGTGTATGCCCAAAATAATTCAAATCTTAATAAGGTTATATGTAATTACTTGTTCTCTAAACAAAATGGGAATAGATTGCGTTTGGGCGATATTATGCGCTTATCAAAATGCGATCCAAATTTGAGTGGCGATTTAAATAAACTCAAGTTTTCATTGATTGGCGATCCTGCACTAATGCTGACCTATCCCGATTGTAAGATTGTAGTGGATAAGTTTAATGGCAAAGAGGCTTCGGCTAGTGATATCTCCATTAAGGCCGGTGGGAAAGTAACAGTAGAAGGACGTGTTACCGACAATGATGGAAATACGCTGACTGATTTTAATGGGAAAGTATATCCTACTGTGTTTGACAATAAAGAGAGTGTCACAACCCTGAATAATGATGGAACAGGACGAATACCTGATCCAAACAATTTGGGAGAAACCATCCCGGGAGGTTTTACATTTTCTCAGCGAGTGAAAAAACTTTTCTCGGGTAGTGATTCCATTAAATCAGGTAATTTCACATTTAATTTCCCCGTTCCAAAAGATATAAACTATTCAGACCTTCAGGGATTGGTTAATCTCTATGCTGCTGATGGCACAACAGGGCGGGAGGCAAATGGTGCATACAGTAATTTCCTGATTGGAGGAACAGAGTCTGGAATGGAAAATGCCGATACTTTGGGGCCGAAAATCAACCTTTATCTTAATACGCCCGATTTTGTCTATGGAGGAAAGACGAATGAAACACCTTATCTAGTCGCAGAGCTTGAAGATAAAGATGGCATCAATACGGTAGGAAACGGAATAGGTCACGATATCGTTGTGATGATTGATAATTCACCAGCCTATACTTATGTGCTCAATAATTATTATGAATCTTATTTTGGCGATTTTACTAAAGGGCAGGTGCGTTATGGCTTTTCTGCTTTGCCAGAGGGGAAACATACATTATTCTTTCGTGCATGGGATATCCTGAATAACTCTTCCTCAACCTCCTTGGAGTTTGAGGTGGTAAAAGGCCTGAGTCCGGATTTGTTCAACGTAGTATGTACCAAGAGTCCGGCACGTGAAAATACAACCTTTGTATTAAGCCATGATAGGCCAGAATCGAATATTGATGTTAAATTAATGGTATACGATTTCTCCGGCCGTGTGATGTGGACGCATACCGAAAGCGGCATGAGCGCAAATAGCTATTATTATGTGGATTGGAATCTCACAAGCAACGGTGGCCAGAGACTAGCTCCGGGAGTCTACCTGTTCCGTGCATCCATTTCATCAGGAGGAAGCAAAACTGATAGCAGTGCAGGAAAAATAGTTATCCTTGCACAATAATTGTTTAGATAAAAAGTTTTATAAGAACAGAATATATTATATATGAGAAAATCGAAAGTATATATCCTATTTGCAGCTTTGCTTCTGGTAAATGTGCGCTTGATTGCACAAGAAACAAAGAACCAGTTCAACCCGGTTAATACCGGTGTGACTTCTCTTTCCATTGCACCCGATTCAAGAGGTGGTGGTATGGGAGATGTTGGTGTTGCCACCGATCCGGATGTGAACTCACAATACTGGAATCCGGCAAAGTATCCGTTTACCATCAGCCGTGCCGGAGTTTCGCTTTCGTACACTCCGTGGTTGCGTAAACTTGTTAACGACATCGATCTTGCATATCTGGCAGGATACTATCGTATTGGTGAATACCAGGCCCTGAGTACTTCACTGAGATATTTTTCGTTGGGTGAAGTTACCGTGGGACAAGATGGAAGCGGTAATGGGGGGTATTCCATTAACCCTTACGAAATGTCTTTTGATGTAGGCTATTCACGTATGCTTTCAGAACATTTTTCTGCGGCAGTAGCTCTCCGTTTCATTTATTCTGACCTGGCTTACAAACAGGAAGAGGATGTAACTCCGGGATCGGCTTTTGCAGCTGATGTGGCTATGTATTACAATCGATATGTAATCCTTGGACAACGTGAATGTAACTTTGCCTGGGGTATGAACATCTCCAATATCGGTAGCAAAATTTCGTATGATAGTGGCAACAGCAGCGAATTTATTCCTACGAACCTTCGTCTGGGTGCCTCTTTATTGGTCCCGATGGATGAGTATAACACCTTTGCCATTAGTGCAGATGCGAACAAATTGCTGGTTCCCACACGTCCGATACAGGGAGCAAATGAAAGTGCTACTGATTATGAAGACCGTCTCCAGAGAGATTATAAAGACCTGTCGCCCATTTCCGGAATCTTTAAGTCGTTCAGCGATGCCCCGGGTGGCTTCAAGGAAGAGCTCCAGGAGGTTCAGTGGTCTGTTGGGGCAGAATATACTTATCACCAGCAATTCTCCGTTCGTGGTGGTTACCACTATGAGAATGCGAATAAGGGCAATCGAAAATATTTCTCTGTAGGAGCTGGTTTCAAGATGAATGTATTCTCTCTTGATGCAGCATACCTTATTTCAACAGCACAAAGCAATCCGCTCGACCAGACGCTTCGCTTCTCCCTCTCATTTGATTTAGATGGTATTAAAGATATTTTTGGCAAGAAATGAAAGTAAGAGTCGGTTTTGGGTTTGATGTGCATGCATTGGTTTCTGGTCGTGAATTATGGCTTGGGGGCGTAAAGCTCGAACATGAAAAAGGATTGCAGGGACATTCTGATGCGGATGTCCTGTTACACGCAGTGTGCGATGCTTTACTGGGAGCTGCAAACATGCGGGATATTGGCTTTCATTTTCCCGATACTGCCGGAGAATACAAGAATATTGACAGTAAAATTCTGCTTTCGCGTACAATAGAGCTAGTACGTTCCAAAGGGTACGAGTTGGGGAATATGGATATCACCGTATGTGCCGAACGTCCCAAGCTGAATCCTCATATCCCGGCCATGAAAAAAGCGATGGCGGAAGTAATGAAGGTAGACGAGGAAGATATTTCTATTAAGGCTACCACCACCGAGAAGCTTGGTTTTACAGGTAGGGAAGAAGGAATATCAGCCTACGCTACGGTACTTATCACTAAAGAATAATAAGTTATAGTCATAGAAAAAAAGAGCTTCGGGCTCTTTTTTTATTTCCTTGTACAGAAGATTGCATTCTTCTGTACAGAACAAATTATTCTTTTGTACAAAAGAATGCAATCTTTTGTACAAGCTTTTATCAATTGATGGTTATTCTTTTCTAAATTATTGGTGATAACTGTTCTTTATCATCTATCCAAACACTATCTTTGCATAGACGACCAATATGTAATTAAATATACTTGAAAAATGAAAAAAATAAGTCTGATAGCGATGGCTCTTTTGCTTTCGACTATCGCTAGCTCAAAAGTAAGCTATAAGTTCCGCATCACTCTGGCTGACAAGAAATGTACGGAGTATTCACTTAACAAACCCGAGAAGTTTCTTTCAGAGAAGTCATTGGAACGCCGTGCAAAACAAAAGCTGGCGGTCGACTCTACCGATATTCCCGTATGTGGCCAATACATCAAGGCTATTCGTTCTACCGGGGCTCAGGTCTTGGTGACAAGCAAGTGGAACAACACCGTGACTGTTAGTTGTGCCGATTCCATGCTGGTTAAGAAACTAATAAAACTTCCATTTGTCTCAGGGGTGGAGCTTGTATGGAGAGGAGAAGAACGAGCAATGTCTTCGGATGCCGCACGCAAGGATTCGGTGACGAACAAAATGGAAAGAACAGAAAACTTCTATGGAAAAGCGTTTCGGCAGATAGAGATTCATAACGGACAGAAACTGCATCAGGCAGGATTCCGTGGCGAAGGGATGACGGTTGCAATCATAGACGGTGGTTATAAGAATGCCAATAAACTAGCTGCACTGAAATCTATAAAATTGTTGGGCACACGTGATTTTGTACAACCCAATTCGGACATTTACGAGGAGAATAGTCATGGAATGATGGTGCTTTCCTGCATGGCATCCAATGCTCCTTTCTCTATTGTAGGAACTGCTCCCGAGGCCTCTTACTGGCTATTACGCTCAGAAGATATCGATTCAGAGAGCCTGGTTGAACAGGATTACTGGGCAGCTGCTGTTGAATTTGCCGACAGTGTGGGAGTTGATGTTGTAAACACCTCTCTTGGTTACCAGAAGTTTGATGATACTTCAAAAAACTATAATTATCAGGACTTGGATGGACGTAAGGCAATGATTTCACGTTCGGCTGGTATGGCTGCCGATAAAGGAATGGTTGTGGTGTGCAGTGCCGGTAACGAAGGACGTAATTCTTGGAAGAAAATTACTCCTCCGGCCGATGCATTTAATGTAATTACCGTAGGGGCAATTGACTCAGAGTTACTGTTGGCTCCTTTCTCTTCGGTTGGTAATACTACCGATAACCGTGTGAAACCTGATGTTTCGGCTATTGGTCAAAAAACGTCTTTACTTAGAACAAATGGAGAGATAGGGAATGCCAATGGAACCTCTTTCTCGGCTCCCACCTTCTGTGGCTTGCTCACCTGCTTATGGCAATCTTGTCCTGAACTGACTGCGAAGCAGTTGATTGAACTGGTCCGTCATTCGTGCGATAATTCTGCTACACCCAATAATGTGTACGGATATGGAATACCTGATGTATATAAAGCATACCGAACTGTTCATCCTGAAGTAGCCAATCAATAAAACTCCTTGATATGGAAAGAGCTCCGCTCACTCTTTACGAACTAAATGCTTTGGTAAGACAGGCATTAAATGAAGCTTTGCCCGATACTTATTGGATTCAGGCCGAGTTGAGCGATGTGCGTTCTAATTCTTCGGGTCATTGTTACCTGGAGTTTGTGCAGAAAGATGCACGGGGCAATAATCTCATTGCTAAAGCAAGAGGAACAATCTGGGCCAATGTTTTCCGACTGTTGAAACCCTATTTTGAGGAAAGCACCGGTCAGGCATTCGTTTCGGGCATTAAGGTTTTGGTACAGGTGTCTGTTGAGTTTCACGAACTTTATGGCTACAGTCTTACTGTAACCGATATCGACCCCACTTACACGCTGGGAGATATGGCCCGGAAGAGACGGGAAATTCTGAAGCAACTGGAAGAGGAAGGGGTGCTTACACTCAACAAGGAACTCGAGATGCCAATGCTTACTCAAAGAATTGCCGTGATATCTTCTTCAACGGCTGCCGGATATGGTGATTTCTGTAACCAGCTACTGGAAAACCCTTATGGATTTGTCTTTTACCCACATCTTTTCCCGGCTCTAATGCAGGGAAATCAGGTTGAGGAATCGGTAATCTCTGCCCTGAATGCCGTGAACAGCAGGCGAGACGATTTCGATGCTGTGGTGATTATCCGGGGCGGGGGAGCCACATCCGACCTTTCCGGCTTTGATACTTACCTGTTGGCAGCCAATTGTGCCCAGTTTCCTTTGCCTGTTATTACTGGAATAGGACACGAAAGAGACGATACGGTGATTGATTCTGTTGCACATACTCGGGTAAAAACCCCGACGGCGGCAGCGCAGTTTCTGATAACTCACATGCATCAGGCTGCTGTATTGCTTGAAGAGATGGCTGGCACCCTGACTTCTTCCCTGACCGGTAGAATGGAGCAGGAACGACGCCGGCTAACTGATCTCACCAGTCGGTTGCCATTGGTTGTGGAAAACCGTATACTTCGGGAAGAGTATCAGATAAAGCAGAAGATGCAACAAATATATAACGGAATTATCCAGATTCTTACCCGGAAACAGCACAGGCTGCTGTTACTTGAGCAGAAGGTGAGTGATGCATCTCCTGAAAGGGTGCTTAAACGTGGATTCAGTCTGACCCTTAAAGATGGAAAAGTCGTGACGGATAGTGCACAGTTGAGGCTGGGTGATACAATTACCACTCGTCTTGCAAAAGGAGAGGTGATTAGTGAAGTTAAATAACCAAATAGAAACAGATATGGCAGAGAAAAAACAATCCTATGCAGAAGCAATGAAAAAACTGGAAGATATCGTTTCTGCGGTGGAAAAAGATGAACTTGACATCGACCGGTTGAGTGAGAAGCTTAAAGAAGCACAGAAACTGGTTAGCTTTTGCAAAGATAAACTTTACAAAACAGATCAGGAAATAAAGCGAATAATGGAGGAGGAATCTGACTGATTTATATTACTGCAAGCCTGAGAGGCCGGGTTTTGTAATTTTCTTAGACTATTAAGTGGAAATATGAAATTAAAAAGTTATTTTTGCTACTCAATAACGAACTTACTAAAACAATAAACATAATGGAACAAATAGATTGGGCTAATCTGTCTTTTGGTTACATAAAAACAGATTATAACGTACGGTACAATTTCCGTGACGGCAAGTGGGGAGAACTTGAAATCAGTAGTAGCGAATACATTAATCTGCATATGGCTGCTACATGTTTACATTATGGGCAGGAAGCCTTTGAAGGAATGAAAGCCTTTAGAGGAAAAGATGGTAAAATACGTATTTTCCGTCTGGAAGAAAATGCGAAACGTCTGCAAGCGTCCTGCGATGGAATTCTAATGGAAAAACTTCCAGTAGAGATGTACAAAGAGGCAGTTCTGAAAGTGGTAAAACTTAACGAACGATTCGTTCCACCTTATGAAAGCGGTGCATCACTTTATATCCGTCCGCTTTTGATAGGAACAAGCGCTCAGGTGGGGGTACATCCTGCGTCAGAATATACCTTTATTATCTTCGTAACTCCGGTTGGTCCATATTTTAAAGGCGGATTCTCATGTAATCCTTATGTAATTTTCCGTGAATTCGATCGTGCTGCTCCCCTTGGAACGGGAATTTTCAAGATTGGTGGAAATTATGCGGCCAGTTTGAGAGCCAACAAAAAAGCTCATGATATGGGTTACTCTTCCGAGTTTTATCTTGATGCAAAAGAGAAAAAGTACATTGACGAATGTGGAGCTGCCAATTTCTTTGGTGTCAAGAACAATACATATGTCACTCCATTGTCATCTTCAGTTCTTCCATCCATCACCAATAAAAGTCTCATGGTGCTGGCAGAAAGTATGGGCCTGAAAGTTGAACGTCGCCCGGTTCCTGAAGAAGAATTATCTACATTCGAAGAAGCAGGTGCTTGTGGAACTGCAGCTGTAATCAGTCCAATTGAACGCATTGATGACGTGGAAAACGACAAATCATATGTAATTTCAAAAGATGGCAAACCAGGTCCTGTTTGTACTAAGTTATACAACAAACTTCGTGCAATTCAGTATGGAGATGAGCCTGATACATACGGCTGGATTACAATTGTGGAATAATTTTCAGAAAAGGTAATCACAAAAACCGGAAAGAGATTAAAGGTTTTTCATTGAAAAGAATAAAGGGATATGTTATCTTGAATGGTTTTTAGCTATAAGGTAATATATCCCTCTCTTCTTTAGTATAATGAAATATAAATAGATAATTATAAATCGTAAATATGGGTTATAAAATCACTACGCTCGTAGACAATGTTGTTTATTACCGGGAATTACAGGCAGAACACGGACTTTCTCTGTTAATTGAAAGCGGAGAAAAGAAAGTTCTTTTTGATACTGGATCAACAGACTTGTTTATCCGGAATGCCCGTTTTCTTGGGATTGATCTGAGTAAGGTGGATTATCTGGTATTATCTCATGGGCATAGCGACCATTCGGGAGGAATCAGGCAGTTTCTGGAACTGAACCCTAAGGCGAAAGTGGTTTGTAAAAAAGAGGTTTTTCAGAAAAAATACAAGGATGTGCGGGAAAATGGCTTCCAATATGCCGGAAAAATAGATGAGAACCGCCTTTGGTTGGTAGATACCATAACAGAGATTATACCGGGGATGTATGTGCTTCCTCAGATTAAAATAACAGATAAGACAGACACTCATTTTGAGCACTTCTTTACCGTGGTCAATGAGAATATCGTACCCGATACATTTGAAGACGAACTGGCTTTAGTGATACCGGACGCGAAATCGCTTTCGGTGTTGAGTTCATGCTCGCACCGGGGAATTACAAATATCCTTCGAAGTGCTCAGGAAGCTTTTCCTGATCGTACTTTTAATTTGGTGATGGGAGGTTTTCATATCAACAACGCCGGTGAAGATAAATTTAATGTGATAAGCACCTACCTGGGAAGAAAGCTGCCCAGAAGATTGGGAATCTGCCATTGTACCGGAATAGACAATTATGCACGCTTTCATCAGGAATTCAGTACCCGTGTATTTTACAGTTACACAGGTTGGGTAGAAGAGATAAAATAAAGATTGAATGGGAAAAAATAAATTACAGAAATTTGCAGATATGCAGAGCTATCCGCACGTATTCGAATATCCATATTCAGTAATGGATAATGTTCCTTTTGAAATGAAAGGGAAATGGGGAAAAGAGTTCTTTAAGAATGACAACCCTATTGTTATTGAACTGGGATGCGGACGTGGAGAATATACTGTGGGGCTGGGACGTATGTTCCCGGATAAGAACTTCATAGCAGTGGATATTAAAGGCTCTCGTATGTGGAGCGGAGCTACTGAATCATTGAATGAGGGACTTAAAAATGTGGCGTTTCTTCGTACGAATATTGAAATTATAGACCGCTTTTTTGATAAGAATGAAGTAAGTGAAATATGGCTTACTTTCTCTGATCCGCAGATGAAGAAAGCTACCAAGCGGCTTACTTCCACTTATTTCATGGAACGCTATCGTAAATTCCTGGTACCCGATGGAATTATTCATCTGAAGACCGATAGCAATTTTATGTACACCTATACTACCTATATGGTAGAGGAAAACAAGTTTCCGGTTCTATTTGCAACCGAGGATCTTTATCATTCAGGGCTGGTGGATGAAATTCTGAATATTCAGACCTATTATGAGCAGCAATGGCTGGAGAGAGGACTGAATATTAAGTACCTCAAGTTTACACTTCCTCAGGATGGTGCTCTGAAAGAGCCGGAACAGGAAATTGAACTTGATACCTATCGTAGTTACAACCGCAGCAAGCGGAGTGGTAAAAAAACAACTTTAACTTTTGAAGAAGAATAAAATGACACTTTATCCAAAACTTATACTCGACGCACTTAGCAAGGTGCGTTATCCCGGTACGGGAAAGGATATTGTTTCTGCCGGTATGGTGGATGATAATATCCGGATTGAAGGAATGAAAGTTTCCTTCTCTTTGATTTTTGAAAAGCCGACCGACCCGTTTATTAAATCACTGGTTAAATCGGCTGAGGCTGCCATCCTTACTTATGTAAGCAAAGATGTGGAGATTGTAGGAAATATCGATGTGAAAGCCAAACAGGCTCCTCGTCCCGAAGTAGGTAAACTCCTACCTCAGGTTAAGAACATCATTGCTGTATCTTCCGGTAAGGGAGGGGTAGGTAAGTCGACCGTTTCCGCCAATCTTGCCGTTTCTTTGGCAAAGCTGGGCTACAAGGTAGGCTTGCTCGATGCCGATATCTTTGGACCTTCCATGCCAAAAATGTTTCAGGTAGAGGATGCACGTCCATATCTGGAGAAAATAGAAGGAAGAGACCTGATTATTCCGATTGAAAAATATGGTGTTAAACTTTTATCCATCGGTTTCTTTGTTGATCCCGACCAGGCAACCGTGTGGCGGGGTGGTATGGCCAGCAACGCCTTGAAGCAGCTGATTGCTGATGCCAACTGGGGAGAACTGGATTATTTCCTCATTGACCTGCCTCCAGGTACCAGCGATATTCACCTGACTATTGTTCAGTCGGTTGCTCTTACCGGTGCAATTGTGGTAAGTACTCCGCAGGCTGTAGCATTGGCCGATGCCCGCAAAGGAATCAATATGTTTACTAATGACAAGGTGAATGTTCCTATCCTGGGATTAGTGGAGAATATGGCTTGGTTTACTCCAGCCGAACTACCGGAGAATAAATATTATCTGTTCGGTAAAGAGGGATGTAAAAAACTCTCTGAAGAGGTAAATGTCCCTTTACTTGGTCAGATTCCAATCGTTCAAAGCATTTGTGAAGGAGGAGACAGCGGAGTGCCAGTGGCTCTGAATGAAGATTCCATCACCGGAAAGGCTTTTCTGGAGCTGGCGGAGAATATGGTACAACAGGTTAATAAGAGGAATGAAGAGCTTGCTCCAACCAAAATTGTGGAGCTTCATAAGTAAGCCTACTTATGAATCCTCTCGGTTTTCTCGCTTCTCCATATAAATAAAAAAATAAAGTAGCACAAGTCACGCAAATCGCGCAAAATGTGCTTAATATATTTATAATCAGCGAAATAAAAGCGCGTGACTTTTCAAAAAAGTCACGCGCTTTTTGCATAAAGTCACGCACCCCTTTGACGGGCTTTTGAGTTTTCCCCTCCCAAATTCTGGTGCAGGCTGTTATACGAATAAGAATAATCGGATCCTGAACAAAACAAGTTAGGGCATTCCTTCTGAAAGAAAGAAGATTTTGGCTATAAAAATAGAAAACGAGGACAGTAGAACAGTGGTCAACATCAGAAAAAAAGAATATGCAATAGAAATGTTCTGTACACCCCGATCAAGGCTGCCTGTACACCCGGATGGAGGTAGGGGGTACACCCGGGTATACGTACCTCCTCCACCCGGATGTACAGAGATTTTATTGGCCTGTGAAAAAAATATCATAATTGCATTAATTCCTAATTATCGCCCACCGGAGTTGGTGGTCTCGCCTTTGCTGCCGGACGTTTGTCGACTGTTGAGTTTCTGTGATAAAAAATATTGGGAAACAACCATTTAATATACTCAGTAATAATTAGTTGCTTTTGTATTTAGCTTACTTATGAGGATTCAATTGTTTGTCAAGTGCGTGACTTCTGCGTAAGCAATGTCGTGGTTTTTCAAAAGTCACGCACCTGTTAACGCTTTGATTGTAAGGGTTATAATGCCGTTCCTGCGTGACTTGCGTGACTTGTGTTACTTTTTTGAATTCAACTTATAGGGTGTTTACGGTCAGACTACTTTCAGGAGGCTTTTATCCTTTTTCGCGAGAATGTTTCGCATAAAAAGTTAAATCCAGATTATCAGCCGATTAAAAGGTTATGATAAGTGTTTTTATTGTGTACTAATGATTTGAAAAACTATATATTTGCATATAAAATTTAATGCTATGACAATTCAAGAAAAAGCAGCACAAATGATTGACAATGTGCAAATCATTACACTTGCCTCAATCAATGAAAAAGGGTATCCGCGTCCTGTACCAATGGTGAAACTAAAAGCGGAGTTCGGTGCAATATATGTTGCTACGGGTACAAGTTCGGAGAAAACGGCACATTTCAGAGCTAACCCGAAGGCTGGGCTATCGATTGTAGAGGGTGGCAACAGCATTGTATATACAGGTGAAGTGGTGATTGTAACCGATGAAGCAATAAAACGTTCGCTTTGGAGTGAGTGGATGTCTGAGCACTTTCCCGGTGGAGTTGAAGACCCTGAATATTGCGTCTTGAAATTTACACCAATTAGTGCCACTTATTGGATAGATGGAGAATTTATAAAGTCATAATCATGAATAAAAAGATATTCGTATTTCTTTTCAATGGCTTCTCTGATTGGGAAATTGCATATCTCACTCCTGAGATAAATAAATGCGAAGGTTTCGATTTGGTTTACTTCTCAAAAGATGGGGACAGTGTTTGCTCAATGGGGGGCATGCAGGTAGTACCCAGCATCTCTTTTGGTATGGTAAATGCAGATGAAGTTGATATGTTGATTCTTCCCGGCGGTACGGCTTGGGAATCGGACGAAAATAGCGAGATAGACCAATTGGTAAAAGAACTGATTTCAAAAGGAAAAACAATAGCGGCCATCTGTGCTGCAACTGCATATCTTGGCAAACATGGATTATTGGACAACCTTAAACATACAAGCAATGATTTGGGGTATCTTAAATGGGTTGCACCTAAATATACTGGAGAAGCAAACTATGTGAACCAGCTTGCTGTTACCGACCAAAATATTATTACTGCCTGCGGAGTTGCTCCGATTGAATTTGCCAGAGAGGTCTTCTTGAAGTTGGCTTTACGCAGTGACGATGATATTGAAAAGTGGTTTCAGCTCTTTAAAAATGGAATTTGGAAAGAGTAGAAGAACAATGACAGCCCCCCCCAATAATCGGCTGTATGCTATTAGTTGGACAAAAACAATTAGTGCCCGGTAAATTTCATGATTGAAAAATTACCGGGCACTAATAAATAGAAATAACGGATTTCAGATATCGTTTTTGAAATTCATTCTACATCCTGCAGGAGTTATTTCCCTTCTCCTCCGCTGCCTCCCCCGCTTTTCACATCGTTGTTCTGAATTGTACGTGCTGCTTTCTTTACACTGGCTTCAAGTTTTCCAATGCGATAGCTGATATTGAGTCCGAAACTTCTGCTTGGATACTGGTACTCATAAAAAGAACGGAACTGAAGAGTCTCTGTGGTTGAGTTGTATTTGCGGTATTTGCTGAACGGGTTGGTGGCGTACGTAGAAATTGTAAGTCTCTTATTCAGGAATGTCTTATTCAGATTCATGCTGTAATAATTGTACCCGGACCCTTTGCCCTGAAGACTGACACGAGAACCACTTCCTCCGCCATTCAGACTGATACGCATATCCCAGGGTAGTGATTGCTGAAGTCCGCCTCCCACATAAAAGTTGAAACCATCCTTAGAAACATCCATCTTTTCGCTGTTAAACTTCTGGTAAGAGACTGAACCGTTCATATATAAACGGGTTTTAGGAGTAAAATTCCAGTTGATATAAGATGATAAACTGGTAGTGGCCCATTTCCCAATGTTTTCGAATGTGTTATTTTGAACACCATCTTTCATGAACGAATATTGCTCAATGCTGTTGTTTACAAAGGTGTGGCTTAATGAAAGATTGAGGTTGAATTTCTGAGAAAAACGACCGTAGTTCAAATCGAACGAATGACTCTTCTCACTTTTAAGATCCGGATTACCATAACGGATATTAGTAGGGTCAGTATCATTCACAAAAGGATTCAGGTACCAGATTCCGGGACGGCTGATACGCATGTTATAAGATGCTTTCAAAGTCTGTGATTCGCTTAGTTTATACGAAAGATTTGCCGATGGGACTAAATCGCTGAAATGAGCGCTGAAATCATCCCCTTCTCCATTGTGGTATTTAACATCCATAAATGTATATTCATAGCGTAAACCGGTTTTGAACCCAAATTTTTTCCATTTAAGATTGTATCCGGCGTAAGCAGCCAGTATGTCCTGCAGTTGATCGTATTTGCTGCTATGACTCTTATCTTCTTCGTAAGTAGATTCACCTGGATCGGCAGTATAATATTTGCTATTACTCTTACTATCTCTAATAATGTATTTTGCTCCCATCTCAATGGTTTGGTTCTTTGCGATAGGGTTGGTGTAGTCTCCCTGGAATGTATGTTCGTACGTTGTGGGGTCGTCTGTGGTATAAGTATTCTTAAGAGGGAACGGGTAATTGTTGATGTTCGTATAATATGTATAGTTGTCACTTGACCTAGGAGAAGTGCTCAATCTGTAAGAAAAGGTCAGGAGCTCTTCTTTTTTCTTTTTGAAAGAACGTTGGTAGTCAATGTTGGCATCGATATATTTATAATCGTTTTTGTAATTACCGCTGTTGTTATAACTGTATACAGGCTCATGCTTGATAGTCCTCATCTCCGTTTCCGCATCATTATTGTTTGAATTATTTCCATTATAGATGCTTCCTGAGAATGTTAACAACCGTAAGGTGTCTATTTCGTAACTAGCCTCCATGCTTCCGGAGCCGTAGTTTCCTTTGTATTTATTGCTTGAATTACTTGTCAGGAACCGATTTGTTTCATTTGTGTAATCTTCACGTTCGCTGTATCCTTTTGCATCGCCGGGAGATTGGTGGTGTCCGAAGTAATAGTTTCCGGTTGTGGTAAATTTGCCTGCTTTCACTGTGGCATAAGCGCCTGCATTATATCCATTGCTGGATACACCAGTATTAACAGTTGCCGTATAACCTTTCATACTTCCTACAGTAATAATATTAAGAATACCTGTTATCCCTTCGGCGTCATACTTTGCACCAGGGTTGGTAATTACCTCAATTGATTTGATGGAGCTAGCTGGCATGCTTTTCAATACTTCTGTAGGATTGTTGCTCATCATGTTATTGGGCTTGCCGTTTACATGAATCTTAAAGTTACTGCTTCCTTTTACCTGAATCTTATCTTCGGCATCAACCGTTACCATCGGGACTTTGCGTAACATCTCAATTACGTTATTGGTTTTGGAGTCTGGGTCGTCCTCAACACTGTATGCCAGTTTATCGATTTCCGATTTGACCAGAAGTTTTTGAGCAACAACTTCGACACCTTTAAGTTCGTGAGCGGCATCTTTTATATAAATTATTCCCAAATCAATAGTTTCTTCTCCTGGTTTTATAGTGAATTCCTTAGAAACGCTTGCTTTTCCAACAGAGGCAAAAGTAATTATATGAGTGCCTTCTCCGGAAATTTTATCCTTGAATTTTCCGTTCGTATCTGTTACAAGTACTTTTATCGGATTGTTTGGTCTCCCTTTTTTACTTATCCGGATTGTGGAAAATGGTTCACCTGTTTTGGTTAATGAGTCAAGAAGTGTACCTTTAATAGTGTAGGTAGTAGTCTTGCTTGGTGTTTGTGCTATTATTGATGAGATACACAATAATAGAAATGTAAGTGATAGCAAAGATTTCTTCATAATTATGTTTTTCATGTTTGACGTTCAAAACTAACGATTAATCACTACCTAGCTGTGATTAGGCTCTTTTATTCCGATATGTTAACAATCATCTTTTGTGACAAATGTGTTATTAACTAATTTTTAGAAACAGGGCCCATTTCTTTTGAATTTTTTACTACAGATGTAATATAGGAAGACGGAGTAAATAGATTTGAAAACTTTGCTACAGAATATTAGATATAATATAATACATATTTCAAAACTAGGATCATTATCTCTTTTCTTTCTATGTTTACTTTTATATAACTATTAATATATTACGATAAAGTCGCAAATATACGAATATGTCGTAGATTGTGTCTTGGTTATGATGTAAATAATGTTAATTCTGAAAAATATATTGCTATTCTCTTGAATGTTGAGTATATGAAATTACAATGTTTTTGTTGAAAGATAAATAGGGCGTATAGCAAAGTAATAATTGACTGTAAACTATTCAAATAGATTGAAGTACTATGCTTTACTCTTGAGGTAGTTTTATAAAAAAATCTCTTATGAAATCAAAATGGTTTCATAAGAGATTGTATAGGTTGTATCTGTTATGTTAAAACCCTTGCATGTCGCACAGTCTTTTATAATAGCCATCCAGTTCAATAAGCTCTTCATGCTTTCCTCGTTCCACAATTTCACCTTCGTGAAGTACGCAGATTTCATCCGCGTTCCTAATAGTGGATAACCGGTGTGCAATAGCAATCGTTGTGCGGTTTTTCATCAGGTTATCGAGCGCATCCTGAACCATACGTTCTGATTCTGTATCGAGTGCAGAAGTCGCTTCGTCCAGAATCAGGATTGGAGGATTCTTCAGGATAGCACGGGCAATACTGATGCGCTGACGCTGTCCGCCTGAAAGTTTACCTCCACGGTCGCCGATATTTGTATCATATCCTTTTTCACTTGCCACAATGAATTCGTGTGCATTGGCTATCTTGGCAGCTTCGATTACCTGCTCCATGGTAGCGTTGTCCACACCGAAGGCAATGTTATTATAGAATGTGTCATTAAAGAGGATCGCCTCCTGATTTACATTACCCATGATACTGCGTAAGTCTTGAAGTGTGGCATCTTTCACATTGACGCCATCTATCAGGATTTCACCTTCAGTTACATCGTAAAAGCGGGGCAGGAGGTCGACCAATGTAGATTTCCCTGATCCTGACTGTCCTACCAAAGCCACTGTCTTTCCTTTCGGAATAGAAAGGTTGATGTGTTTAAGCACAGGGGTGGTTTCATATTTGAATGAGACATCCTTAAATACAATTTTCTCTTTTAAATCCTTGATTGGAATAGGATTTTCTGAGATTTTCATTGTGTTCTCTGCCTGCAGGATTTTATCGATACGTTCCATTGATGCCAGTCCCTTTATGATGGAATAGCCTGCTTTTGAGAATTCTTTCAATGGATTAATGATACTATAAAGCATGACCAGATAGAAAATGAATGATGGGGCGTCTATGGATGAACTATTTCTCAAAATCAGTGTTCCCCCAAACCAAAGTACGATTACAATCAATGTGGTACCCAGGAATTCACTCATTGGACCAGACATCTGCTGGCGTGTGTTTACCCGACTGATAGTGTGGCGGTATTCATCATTGCAGCTTGTAAAACGCTTATTCATTTTAGCTTCTGCGTTAAAGGCCTTGATGATTCGCAGACCACCTAATGTCTCTTCCATTTGAGACATCATATCGCTCCATTGAGTTTGCGCCAATAATGATTTCTTTTTCAGCTTTTTCCCGATGGTTCCCATCAGCCAGCCCATTCCGGGCAAAACGGCTATTGTAAACAGAGTCAATTCCCAGCTGATTGCGATTAATGTAACGAAATACATAATGATCAGGATAGGGTTTTTGAACAGCATGTCCAGTGAACTCATGATGGAAGTTTCAACTTCCTGCACGTCACCGCTCATTCGGGCCATAATGTCCCCTTTTCGTTCTTCAGAAAAGAAGCTCAGTGGCAGGCTTAGCATTTTTTTATAAAACTGGGTGCGGATGTCTCTTACAACCCCTGTACGGATAGGGATGATAGTTGCAAATGAGAGAATATAGGCCCCGGTTTTAAGGAAGGTCATCAAGGCAAGGAAAAGTCCAAGTATAAGAAGGGTTTTGCTTCCTCCATATACTTTTATCATATCGGAAACATAATAATAGAAATTGTTTATAGCGATATTCTTGAAACTCATGCTCGAATCCCAGGGAATAAATTTATAAACCTGATTACTCAATTTAAAGAGAATTTGCAGGATTGGGATGATAAGCGAAAATGAAAAAATGTTGAGTATAGCAGAAAGGATATTAAAAAAGATATTAAGTATTAAAAACTTCTTGTAAGGCGGAACAAATCTTTTTAAGATGCGGATAAATTCTTTCATTGGGTATAATATAATAATAATCGGCAAATATAAATATTATATCTGACACTCCTGATGTTTACATGAAATAAAATCCCGGGACAAAATGGTTCCGGGATTTTATTGTTGATAGTATCCTCAAAGTGTTCTTAATCTTTAGTTTCTTTAGGTGCAGCTTCTAGTTTGGCTTTCATCTCTTTGTATTTTTCTACCACATGTTTCCGGCTGTTCATGATTTGCCAGCGATAAACAAGGCAGGTAGTCAGAAAATAAAATCCTGCCTGCAACCAAAGAGCTTGATATTCCGCAGCGACTTCATTTAGAGTGGCACCCATATTATTGATTCTAACAAATCCGTTTATTCCAAAGGTGGATGGGAACAGATATGACAGGTATTTCCAGAAAGCAGGAATAGCAGCTCCCGGCCAGGATATGCCAGAGATAAACAGCAAGGGCAGTGATGTGAATACAAATATCAGCATACACGTTTCTCTGTTTCGAATGGCTATTGATGCGGTCATTGCAAAAAAGATGCATGCGCTTAGGTAAGGAAGCATGAACATCATCAATGTATGTGGAAGCGCTAGCTGATTAAGGTTGAATATGCGGGGAACCACACAAAGCACATAGACTGAAACAATGGCATAAACCATAAAATAGCTCAATCCTTTTCCAAATACAATTCTCAGGGTACCGTTGTAATGGCGGTTGATAGGAACCAGGTCTCTGAAACGGTTATGTTCGCGGGCGGTTCCGGCCGAGAGTCCGATTCCAAGCAACAGAGTTTGCTGAATCAATAGAATCAGAACAGCAGGAATAAGAAATGCCGCGAATCCGTTTTGTGGATTAAATAGAGCCACATCCTGATACTCAATTGGCTGAGCTGTGATTTCATCCTGTCGATTGGTTGTGTTTCCAGCACGGCAAATTTTTATCTGCTTGTTCATATCCAAAGATACAGCCGTGGTCGACATTAAAATACTTTTATAGTATAGCAGTCCGCTCATATCGCAGTAGATGCTAACCTGAGTCTGTTTCCCAAGTGCTATATCGTCACTGAAATGAGTGGGAACATAGATTAGCCCGTATGCCTCTCTTTCTTTCATCAGCAATTTGGCTTCTTCCATATTGCTGCAATAAGTTGTTATCTTCACATCGGCTGTGGCATCTACTTTTCGTAGAAATTCACGGCTTAAGGAAGAATGCGAATTGTCAACAACTACCACAGGTACTTCGCGTACTACTTCATTGGTATAAATAAAACCATATATTAAAGGATACATCAATGGTACGAGGATGAAGAAGATTAATACTCCCTGATCCCTGAATGTTGTTTTAAACTCTCTTTTCCAGATGTAAAACAGGTCTTGGAAACCTTGAGATACTTTATCTTTAAAAGTTGCTTCCTTCATTAGGGTACATATTTATAATAGATTAAAGCACTTTTTAAACGGTGCACAATTGTGAATGGCAACATAATAAAAAGCAGTAAAGCTATGTAGTTGGTCCATGAGTATGCCATGCTGTAGCCATTTAATGCCTGGTCCACATAAATCAGAAAGTAATGCCTTAACGGAAACAGATTTGATAATGCTTGCAGTACGGGGTGCATGGCCATTACCGGGAATGTGAATCCGGAGATGGAGAATGAAATAACCCCCCATAGAGAGGCAAAACTTAGTCCCAAACGTAATGTAGGGAGTACGCCAATCATTACAACCCCGCAGGCTTGTGAGGCAAGTACCAATAACAGTGAGGCTAGGATCATTGGCAATATTCCGCTGTTGCAAGGGAAATGAAGATAGCCGTACAGGTAAGCGTTGTAGAAACTGCTCATAATAAAAAAGACAAACGTTTGTGGGAGCAGTTTACCTGCCAATGAAATGTAGATAGAGTTATTTCCTGTCCTTAACCATTCTCTGGCAGTGCGATCTTTAATTTCAACTCCAATGGAATAGACTGTTGTCATGAAAATCATGATCATGAGTATTCCAGGAACAAGCGTATTGCACAAATAAACCGAATAATTCAACCATGGGTTGTTCAGTGGATGGGTATCTATTACTATTGGTTGCAAAATGGCCATCGCCTGTTTTTCAGTAGCTCCTTTAGCATATAGCGTTGCGCGGCTAACAGCTCCTCCGGCAAGTTCTGACATCATTTTCATGTCTTTAAACAGCAATGAACCTGCTATCAGATAAGAGTTGTTGGTATAAAAAGATATTTTAGGCTGGCGACCACTGATTGCTTTGGCTGACATCTTTTCGGGGATGTAGAAAAATCCGTAGATCTCTCCTTTTTGCATGGCAATTCTAGCTTCGTCAAAACTCTCGTACCTACTCACAATTTCCGACTGTTCCAGGGCATCGAGATTTCTTAATATAGAACGGGAAGTTGTAGAGTTATCAAGATCTACCGCACCAATGGGTAGGTTTGTCGGAAGTCCCGCTCCCATTAATGTGGTGAAGAAAATATAGCAGAACAGCGGAGCTATCACCATAGAAAACAGATATAGCGGACGTGAGACCAGTCGACTGCATTCACGCTTTATGACTTGCCACAGATATATATATTTGTTCTGACTACCTGTCATCATCATTATTTTTTAAGAATCACAGACATACCCGGGCGAAGATTTTCTATCTTGGCGAGAGGAGTAGCCCGTACTTCAAATGTCTTTAAATCGAATTGTCCGGTTGTTTTGGTCGCTTTCCAGGCTGCATATGTTCCCAGGTCTTTCATGAAGTATACTTTCAGTTTAACTTCTTTGCTATCCATAGCAGGGATAATTGCAGTAAACTCGCTACCGACGGTCAGCCCTTTCAATAGATCTTCGCGAACGTTGAATGTAATCCACATATCATCCATTTTTGCTACATTCATGATTGGGGCACCAGTACCTACCAGTTCGCCTATTTCCGGGAAGATTTCCGTTACTTCTCCCCCCATTTGAGCTATAAGAACTGTCTCTTTTATATATGATTCCACTTCGGCGACAGCACCTTTTGCTCTGTCGACCATTGCTGAAGCAGCTAACTTATCTTCACGTTCTGCTCCATTTTTTGCCATGGTGTATTGTGCTAAAGCTGCTTTTTCTGTTGCAATCGCGGCATCGCGTTGTGCAGTTGCTTCATCCATTTTTTGTGCAGACATTACACCTTGTTCAAAAAGATTTTTGACTCTCTTGTATGATTTCTCGGATATCTCTACTCCGGCTTTAGCTTTTTGCCACATTTCATAGGCTGTTTGTATCTGCTCTGCACGAGCTCCCTTAATGGCCTTCTGGTTTTGTGCCTGTGCTGCCGATTCGGCTGCTTGTGCCTGCATCATCTTTGCTGTTACCTCAGGAGCTTCAAGTATTGCCAATGTATCGCCGGCTTTTACAATATCTCCCTCTTTTACCCTGAACTCCAGAATTCTTCCGGGAACTTTACTCGATACCCTGTATTCAGTAACCTCAGCTTGCCCTTGAATAATTTCCGGTCCTTTCCTCAACATAAAGAAACCCACTATAGCAACGATTGCAATGACCCCCAGCAGGGTGATGAATGCCAGCAGCATATTGCTGTTTTGTGATTTTTGTGATCCCATATTATTTCTCTTTTTGTATCATTTACTTAATGTTCCCAAGGATTTCTTTAAATAAATCTCTGTGAGTTTAACATCGATTTGTGCATCTATTCTCTCTGATTGAGCCGATAACCAAGCTGTATGTGCTTCCAGTACATTACTCGGAGCAATTACCCCTTCTTCGAATCCCAGTTTGGCATAACGTAGATTCTCTTCTGCTTTTTCCATGTTTTTCTCTGTCATGGCAAGTTTCTTCGCAGCTTCATTCACTTTGAAGGCAGACTGGTTAACTTGTAGTTCAATCTTTTCTTTTGCATCCTCTAGTTGGAACTGTGCAACTTTAGCCTCGGCTTTTGCTGCTTTTACCTTATAAATGCCTTCACCCCAATGCCAGATTGGTATTTTAACAAAGACCCCCACGCTCCATTGTCCACGGAACTTGTTTTCGAATCCATTGAAAAGAGAAGGATTGCTTACCAGATAATTTCCTGTTAAGGCTATTGATGGTAAAAACTCCGACTTGGTAACATTTATTTTCTGATTATATATATTGGTTGCCAGTTCCAGACTTTTCAATTCCGGGCGATTGTTGAATGCCATCTCCATGTTTGTACTGGGAGTGGTAGTATTTACTGGTAAGTTCGTGATAGTCTCGTCTGCTAATTGTATGGGTGTTGATAAATCAATTCCGCAAATCTGGCAGAGCAGCATCCGGCTAAGACTTAGGCCGTCTTCCACCTTAGTCAGTGTCATTTCTGCTTCGTTCACCTTAACCTTTACAGAAAGTCCATCTGCTTTAGTTGCTACACCTTCAGCAATCATTTTATCTACATCGCTTTCCAGCTTTTTAAGTAGTTCAAGATATCCTTCAGCAAGTTTTTTCTTGTTTACCAACGATACAACTTGCCAGTAAGCTTGGTCTGTATTTAGAATGACTTCCTGCATTCCTGTTTTTTGTTGTGACTTAGCCAGTTCTTCAGCATATCTTGTTATCTTATTATATGCTCTGATTTTACCTCCCATATATATAGGTTGAGTTAGCATGATGGCTCCGGCATACACATTTTTTGTGTCGAATTCGAATTCACTCTTTGGAATGGTTGTATATTGTTTCCAAACCAATTTCTCTGGATTCTTAGTCGGATCAAAAGGTGTTCCGTTAGCATCCGTAGGTACCCATTGTCCATTGGGAAGCTTAATTTCCTGTACTTGGCCGGCACCAGGAGTATATCCAAAGGTTCCATTAGCCATTAGAGAGCCTATCGGGAGAAATTTATTCTCTCCCAATAACGACATGTTTTTCTCATTTCGCATATAAGAGCCTGTAGCCGATAAATTAGGAAGATAATTCGTAAATGCAGCCTTCCTCTCATAATAAGCTGCTTTAATCTTTTCATTCCCAATCTTAAGTTCTTTGTTATTGGCTAGTGCTAGTGAACGACAACTATCCAGACTTAAGACTTGTTGCGCATTTAAGGGGATGACAACTCTTAGCAACAAAATAAAACTAAGTATTCTTTTCATTGTGATTCAATCTTTTACCCGTAAATATAAAAATAATACGATATAGTTCGTTACTTATTATCACAATTATTTATTTGACAGTTAGTGTGGCAAACAATAATTGCATAAACAACGATACAAAAGTAAGCCGATTCATTGAATCGGCAAAATGAAAAATACTTTTTTTATTTTTTTATGAGTAGACGGAATCCTTTGACTTATTCAAGAGTAAATTTCTTCGAGCCAATAAGGGTGCCATCGGCAAAGATATCAATGCCATAGCTACCAGCATATAAAAACTCTTCTACATCCCAGAAAACAGTTACGGCTTGTTCTTCGCCTGTGTATTCAATGTATTTTTTAATTGAGTATGTCAACGCTCTGTTCTCGTAACTGAAAGTTCCACCGCCATTTTTGGTAAGCACATCGTTATCTGGTTTGGTAATTCGTATATAGATGGTCTTGTTTCCTGTTTCTGCTGTGATATTTTTAACAATAGTGAACCCAATCTGTAATTTTGTAATATCTTTCACTTTTTTAGCCTGCTTCCCTTTCTTGTTTTTAGCCAACAAGGAAATATTGGTCGCATCAAGCTGTGCTGCCAGAGCAACTTTATTATGAAGATTTTGTTTTTCTTCAGACAAGCTGCTGATTTGTTGAGTCGCATTCTTATATTTCTCTTTTACAGCAATATTTTCTGTAGTAAGCTCCTTGTTTAACTTATTTAGTGAATCTATCTGATTTACGTATCCAATCATTACTTTACGGAGCAATGCCAGTTCTTTCTTTAATCTCCTTATTTCTGAAGCATTTGTAGCTTTGACTGAGCGTAGCTCTTCCAGCAGGCGCTGCACTTTTGCCTGTTCCTCAGTCAACAGAGTTGATAGAGAATCGTTTGATGTGATGAATTTTAATTCATCGTATTGTTTCGCAAATCCGGTATATTCATTTTCCAGATCTTTCTTATCTAGCTCAAAATTCTGTACCAGCTCTTTTTTCTCTTTTTCAGAGCGAAGAAACATGTATGTAATCCCTGCGATAGCAATAATTAAAATAGTAGTGATAACGGCCACTATCCATGTGGTTTTCTTATTCATATCTTTCTATCTATGTGGTTATTTATTAAGCGCTGCAAAAGTAGTATTTTTAATATTGAATAGCAATAAGATTAATTGTTTTTATATTAACAGATACTTATGCGTTATTAACTAATTTTATTCTGGAAATTTTTCTTTAATTAAGAATAAGATAGTAAATTTGTGCCGCAATAGAAAAATATTGATTTTATCAACTTTTCAAAAAAATATAATAATATGTCAAAAGTAACCGTAGTAGGCGCAGGTAACGTAGGAGCTACATGTGCAAATGTCTTGGCCTTTAATGAAGTGGCTGACGAAGTAGTAATGCTTGATGTTAAAGAAGGTGTTTCTGAAGGTAAAGCAATGGATATGATGCAAACTGCTCAATTGTTGGGTTTCGATACAACAATTGTTGGATGCACCAATGACTATGCTCAAACAGCCAATTCAGATGTTGTTGTAATTACTTCAGGTATTCCTCGTAAGCCAGGTATGACTCGTGAAGAGCTTATTGGTGTTAATGCTGGTATCGTTAAGTCAGTAGCTGGTAACATCCTGAAATATTCTCCAGACGCAATTATCGTGGTTATTTCAAACCCAATGGATACAATGACTTATCTTTCTTTGAAATCTCTTGGATTGCCAAAGAACAGAATTATTGGTATGGGTGGAGCATTGGATAGCTCACGTTTCAAATATTTCTTGTCTCAGGCTATCGGTTGCAATGCCAATGAAGTTGAAGGTATGGTAATTGGTGGTCACGGCGATACAACAATGATTCCTTTGGCTCGTTTCGCTACATACAAAGGTCTTCCTGTTAGCAACTTCTTGAGCGCAGAACAAATTGACGAAGTTGTTAAGTCTACAATGGTAGGTGGAGCTACTTTGACAGGTCTTCTTGGTACTTCTGCTTGGTATGCACCAGGTGCTGCTGGAGCATATGTTGCTGAGGCTATCATCAAAAACCAAAAGAAGATGATTCCTTCTTGTGTTGCATTGGAAGGCGAATATGGTCAGAATGATATCTGTATCGGTGTTCCTGCAATCATCGGTCGTAATGGCGTTGAAAAGATTGTTGAACTTGAATTGAATGCTGAAGAAAAAGAGCTTTTCGAAAAGAGCGCAGCGGCAGTTCGCAAAACAAACGATGTTTTGACAGAAATGAAAGCAATCTAATAAACTCCTTCATATGTAAAAAGGGGTTGTCCAAATCGGATAACCCCTTTTTTATGCCTTTTTCTTCGGGTGTCGCTGAGGTTGTTTTTTATAGTCAAGCCTTGTTTATAGAATTTTTTGCTATCGGATAGCCTCTTTTTAGGTCTAAGAATATAGACTCTACTTGGACCTGTTATCAATTCCCCACATCATTTTTGTGCGGAGGGTGTCAAAGAAGACATGGTTGTATCGTTTTACAACCTTAGTAGTATAGTCTGCTTTTCGGATGGTCAGTTGGCAGTCTTCGCTACATGATTCACTTCGCCCGTCAATTGCTACCAGAAAATTATGGCTGCGGCTTTCCACATCAAGGGTTAGTTTCCAGTCGTCCCTAATCACAATTGGACGAATGTTGAGACTGTGTGGCGCAACAGGGGTAATAGCTATGGTGTTTGAGTGAGGTACGATAATTGGGCCTCCAACGCTAAGAGAATAAGCGGTTGAACCAGTAGGGGTAGAAATTACCAGTCCATCCGCCTGGTAGGTATTTAGATAAGCTCCATTTATTGATGTGTGAATGGAAATCATGGATGAACTATCTCGTTTAAGAATGGCAATCTCGTTCAAGGCAAAGGGGTATCCTTTTATCTCATTCAGCGTACTGACTAACTCCAGAACACTTCTGTCCTCAATCTTATATTGTCCTTTATGGATTTCATCAAACGTAGCACCCATCTCTTCAGGAGAGATATCTGCCAGGAATCCTAATCTTCCTGTATTGATTCCAAGTATTGGGATGTTTTTTCTTCCAACTCGGCTGGCAGCTTTAAGAAAGGTACCGTCACCGCCAATGCTGATAACCATATCTGCTTTAAAATCGTCATTCCCAATTAAACCACTTACTTTTGGAGTAAAGTTAAGGTCATTAGTCAGAAACTCATAAAACTCCCAGTCTACATAGATTTCTGCTCCATGTTGTCTTAGTATAGTAAACAAGTTCTCGGCGTGTAGCGATTTTTTTGCCTGAAAGCAGTTTCCAAAAATTGCGAATTTCATTATACCGTATTTTAAAGTAGTTACTTTTTATGATTCTTTTGGATACAAAATGCTCTGTATTCGGTAAATCCTATTACTTTTGCAGTTAGTACCGCTAAATGCAAATTTGGGGAATCTTTTTTATTTTGTAACTATGCAAAGCTATTTTTTTTCATTCATTACAGGAAAATAGCAGAGTGGATTCTCTTATATAAAAAGTAATTATGACAAAGCTAAGTGTAAACATCAACAAAGTGGCAACTATTCGTAACGCAAGAGGAGGGGATACTCCAAATGTGACGAAAGTAGCGTTAGACTGTGAATCTTTTGGAGCTGATGGAATAACTGTTCATCCGCGGCCAGATGAAAGACATATCCGCCGTGCCGACGTATATGAGATGCGTCCATTGTTGAGAACGGAGTTCAATATTGAGGGATATCCTTCTCCTGAATTTATCGAGTTGGTTTTACAGGTTAAACCGCATCAGGTGACCTTGGTGCCAGATGAACCTTCCCAAATCACCTCTAATGCTGGATGGGATACTAAAAGAAATCTGGAATTTCTTACAGAAGTGCTCGATTTATTTGCAAAAGCCGGAATACGTACATCGGTATTTGTGGCTGCAGATAATGAAATGGTGGAATATGCCGCCAAAGCTGGTGCGGACCGGGTAGAACTCTATACAGAGCCATATGCTACTCTTTTCCCAAAAGAACCGGAGTTGGCAATTGCTCCCTTTATAGAGGCTGCAAAAACGGCTCGCCGCTTAGGGCTGGGATTGAATGCCGGACATGATTTGAATTTGCAGAATCTCAATTATCTTTATAAAAATATTCCATGGCTTGATGAAGTTTCTATAGGGCACGCTCTGATTAGTGATGCTCTTTATCTGGGATTGGAAAAAACAATTCGGGCATATAAAGATTGCCTTCGTTGAGATTTGTAAATACTTGCTGCTTATTGGCAGGAGATTAAAAAGTGTTGAAATGGCAAAGAATAATTTAACTTCTAGAGAATGGTGTGATATCATATTCCAGAATAAAAATAAGGAATATGGGGCTTACCAGATTCGTCTTGAATCTCCTAGACGATATAATCAGTCGCTCTTTATTACTCTTGTTGTTGTGCTGGCCGGTTTTAGTCTGATGAAATTAGGTGAGATTGCGGCTCCTAAAACGAAAGAAGTAGTTGTCGAGGTTTCCACAATTTCTACACTGGAAAAACCACTTCCCGCAGAAAAACCTGAAAAAAAATATGGAGAAGCTGCAAAAAAAGGAGGAGGTGAGCCAAAGCAAAGGAAATTTACGAAAGAGAAACCCGGTGCAGCTCCTGTAATTAAAGGAGAGGCTCTTCCGATAGGAAGTTCCGATAGAGTAAACAAAAATGCAAAGTCGGATAATATTAAAATTGTTCAGCGGCTCCCAGAAGAAGATGAAACAGCAAAAACTGAAAAAGCTTCTGCTGCTGCGGCAAACAGGCTGGCTTCAAGTGCGTTTGGACGGGCTAAATCTTTAGGTGGAAATGGTGCCGGAACAACAGGCACAGGAACAGGTGACGGATCAAGAGGTAATTCTGAAACCGGAAGAGGTACTGGATCGGGAACCGGTTATGGTACAGGAAATGGTTCGGGCAATGGTTCATTTGATCTTGATGGTCGGTCGTTGGGGCCGGGTGGATTGCCGCGTCCCAATTATAATGTGCGTGAAGAAGGTCGTGTTGTTATAACAATAGTCGTAAATCCCGAAGGTCGTGTAATTAGAACAAGTATTAATAAAATGACTAATACAACCAATCCGGCATTGCGTAGAGCTGCTGAAGAGGCTGCTAAGAAAGCTCGCTTTAATGTTGTGAGCGGATTGAATAATCAGACTGGAACAATCACTTATTATTTTAAACTCAAATAAGAGAAAGTATGGGAACAGTTTATCTATTTTTAGCTGAAGGTTTTGAAGAGATTGAAGCCATCTCTGTAGCAGATGTGTTACGCCGTGCTGGTATTAAAACTAAACTTGTATCAGTAACTGGAGAGAAGACAGTTCAAGGAGCTCATGCCATTCCTGTGGTAGCAGACACCACTTTTGAAAAAGCAGATTTCGCTGATGCTGCAATGTTGGTTCTTCCTGGTGGAATGCCAGGTGCCTCAGGCCTGGATGCACATAAAGGCTTACGTAGTCTTATTCTAGAACATGCAAAATCCAACAAACCTTTGGCTGCTATTTGCGCTGCACCTTTGGTTTATGGAAACTTAGGCTTGCTGAAAGGAAAGAAAGCGACTTGTTACCCAGGATTCGAAAAATTTCTGGAAGGCGCTCAAATTGACCGTAGTAAACCTGTAGTGAAAGATGGGCTTTTTATTACAGCCGAAGGACCTGCTGCAGCAATGACTTTTGGGCTGGAAATAGTTGATTTCTTCCTTGGAAAAGATAAAATGACTGAATTGGCAAAAGGAATGCTTGTCAGAAATTAGGCGTTTTTGAGCCTAAAGGCTTTCTCTCACTCTTTATTATTCATTATGCAATGGATAAAGAGTGGGAGATTTGTTTTTTAATTGAGTTGAAAAGTATTGTGAATTTTGATGCAAAGGCGCTATATTTGTATGAGTGAACATAATAAAAGTGGAGTAAAGATGAAAAAACAGCTAATAGTCGTGGCAGGTGGGAGAGGCTTGCGTATGGGTGGAGAAATCCCAAAACAGTTTCTTCCAGTTAATGGTAAACCTGTATTGATGCTCACGCTGGAAGCTTTCCATCGTTTTGATCCGGAAATGATATTGATTCTTGTTTTGCCCCACGAACAACAGGCTTACTGGTCACAGTTATGCTGTGAATATTGCTTCGAATTGCCTTATCGGCTTGCAGATGGGGGAGAAACGCGTTTTCATTCGGTGAAAAACGGTCTCTTATTAGCCGATGACGATGGTTTGATTGGGGTACACGATGGGGTTCGTCCGTTTGTTTCTCAGGAGGTGATTGCCTGTTGTTATGACTCAGCCTCAAAAATGAAGGCTGTGATACCAGTAATTGATGTCGTGGAAACTGTCCGGAGGGTAGATGGTGAGCAGAGTGTAACAGTAGATCGGAATAACTATAAACTAGTGCAGACTCCCCAGGTTTTTATTGCAGAACTTTTAAAACAGGCTTATAGGCAAGAATATTCTCCTCTTTTTACTGATGATGCTTCGGTCGTTGAGGCATTGGGTGAAAAGGTGACGTTGGTACCCGGAAACAGGGAAAATATTAAGATTACCACTCCGTTTGATATGATAATTGCTAATGCTTTAGCGAATGTTTGATTTAACGACTCGAGATATTAAATATTTATCGGGGGTTGGGCCTAATAAGGCTTCAATTCTGAACAAGGAGCTTGAAATATTCTCCTACCATGATTTGCTCTACTATTTCCCATACAAATATGTGGATCGTAGCAGGCTTTATTATGTGCATGAGATAGATGGCGCAATGCCATACATTCAGCTTAAAGGACAGATCCTGAGTTTTGAAACTTTTGGTGAGGGGCGCCAAAGAAGGCTGGTAGCTCATTTCTCGGATGGCACGGGAGTGGTGGATCTTGTTTGGTTTCAGGGAATTAAATACATCACAAATAAATATAAGGTGCGCGAGGAGTATATTGTATTTGGTAAGCCAACTCTTTACGGTGGTCGAATCAATATAGCGCATCCCGATATTGATAATGCCGCAGATCTCACTCTTTCGTCGATGGGATTACAGCCGTACTATAATACTACCGAAAGGATGAAACGAAGTTTTTTGAACTCAAATGCTTTGCAGAAACTGGTTGAGGCTGCATTCATGCAAATTCAGTCTCCAATACCGGAAACATTAAGCCCATCAATTATTTCGAAAAATCATCTGATGTCTCTGACGGATGCCTTGCGAAATATTCATTTTCCTAAAAATCCGGAACTGTTACGGAAAGCCCAATTGCGGTTGAAATTTGAAGAACTCTTTTATGTGCAGCTCAATATATTAAGGTATTCCAAAGAACGGCAGCAAAAGTACCGGGGGTATGTGTTCGAACATGTGGGAAAGTCGTTTAATGATTTTTATTTTAATAATCTCCCTTTTGAACTCACCGGGGCTCAGAAACGAGTTATGAAGGAAATACGTAATGATATAGGTTGCGGGAAGCAGATGAATAGGTTGCTGCAAGGGGATGTGGGAAGTGGAAAAACTTTAGTTGCACTAATGAGTATGCTTATTGCCATTGATAATGGGTATCAGGCTTGTTTGATGGCACCTACAGAAATTCTTGCCAACCAGCATACGGAAACAATAAAAGAACTTCTTTTTGGGCTTGATGTTCGGGTTGAACTGTTGACGGGTTCTGTCAAAGGGAAAAAACGAGAGAAAATTCTGAGTGATCTGGTTACCGGTGATATACATATATTAATAGGTACCCATGCCGTTATTGAAGATAATGTGAACTTTTCCAAGCTGGGTCTGGTGGTAATTGATGAACAGCATAGGTTTGGAGTGGCTCAGAGAGCTAAATTATGGAAAAAAAGTATGTATCCCCCTCATGTGTTGGTGATGACAGCTACTCCAATCCCTCGCACGCTGGCGATGACTCTTTATGGTGATCTGGATGTTTCGGTAATTGATGAACTTCCTCCGGGGCGTAAGCCAATTGCCACCATGCATCAGTTTGATAACAGAAGAGAGAGTCTGTATGCTTCCATTCGGAAGCAGATTACTGAAGGTCGACAAATTTATATAGTTTACCCGCTTATCAAAGAGAGTGAGAAAATCGACCTAAAGAATCTCGAAGAGGGATATCTGCATGTTTGTGAGGCTTTTCCTCAATATAAAGTTAGCAAATTACATGGTAAAATGAAGCCTGCAGAAAAAGATGCTGAGATGCAAAGCTTTGTAATCGGGGATACTCATATAATGGTTGCAACAACAGTAATTGAAGTTGGGGTAAATGTTCCTAATGCTTCGGTTATGGTCATTGAAAATGCTGAACGATTTGGACTTTCTCAGCTACATCAGTTACGAGGAAGAGTCGGTAGAGGAGCTGACCAGTCTTACTGCATTCTGGTGACAAATTACAAATTGTCCGAAGATACACGTAAACGTTTAGAGATAATGGTTCGTACAAATGACGGATTCGAAATAGCAGAGGCAGATCTTAAGCTCAGGGGGCCTGGTGATCTTGAAGGTACCCAACAAAGTGGAATAGCATTTGATCTGAAGATTGCAGATTTAGCCCGGGATGGTCAGCTTTTGCAGTATGTACGTAACGTTGCTCAGGAAATTGTAGAGAGCGATCCTCAAGGAACTGCACCAGAGAATGAAGTGTTATGGAGGCAACTTAAAAGTTTACGCAAAACAAAAGTAAACTGGGCATCTATCAGTTGAAAATGTATTTATTATACAGTTAAAATACAAAAGTATGTTGAAAAACATGTTTGCTCCTGATATTACTTATTCATAGGGGTTTCCTGAATAATTCCTTAATGATTGCTCAAGTTAAATCCTAAAAAATAGTTAATATGCTTGTTGTACTTCCCGTAAAAATGCTATCTTTGAGAATATTGGAAGAAAAAACAGAGTTGAACATTTAAAAAAATCATTATACTGCATGGAAAAAACACTGGTAATTTTAAAACCTTGCACTCTTCAAAGAGGGTTGGTCGGTGAAATAACCAGACGTTTTGAGCGGAAAGGTCTCCGCTTGGCAGGAATGAAGATGATTCAACTGACTGATAAGATCCTAAGTGAGCATTATTCTCATCTGAGTGACAAACCATTCTTTCAGCGTGTGAAAGATTCCATGATGACAGCTCCTGTTATCGTATGTTGTTACGAGGGGGTAGATGCGATTCAAGTGGTTCGTTCGTTGGCTGGCCCAACTAATGGTCGATTAGCTGCTCCAGGGACTATCAGAGGTGATTTTAGCATGAGCTTCCAAGAAAATATAGTTCATGCATCCGATTCACCTGAAACTGCAGAAGCAGAGTTAAACAGATTTTTTAAACCCGATGAACTCTTTGAGTATAAACAAGCAACATTTGACTATTTGTATGCTTGCGATGAGTTTTAATCGAAAAATAGTACTGATGAATTTTATTTGTGTTAAAACGATGTTAGTAGCCGCCGCGGCAATGGTAAGCCTGAGTTCATTTTCTCAGGACCTTATTGCGCGTCAGGCTCCTATTGACAGAAAATTAAAAAGTGTTGATTCTTTAGCGTTACAAAGGCAGATCAGAGCAGAACAAACTGCTTATCCTTCTTTCAGCTTGTATCCTAATTGGGATAATGAGTATGTGCATGCTTATGGAAGAAACACTATTATTCCTGAAAATTTTACCTTTGATTTGAGAGGGTTTTGTATGCCTACTCCAAGCAGAAGAATTACTTCGCCTTTCGGGCCACGATGGAGGAGAATGCACAATGGTCTTGATTTAAAAGTAGAAATCGGGGATACAATCCGCGCTGCGTTTGACGGTAAAGTACGTGTGGTAAAATATGAAGGAAGAGGTTATGGTAAATATATTGTAATCCGTCATCCAAACGGACTGGAAACAGTGTACGGACACCTCTCCAAACAATTAGTTGATCCCGACCAGATGGTTAAGGCTGGAGAAATAATTGGTTTAGGAGGTAACACTGGACATTCTACTGGTTCTCACCTTCATTTTGAAACGCGCTTCCTTGGAATTGCTATCAATCCCGCCTTAATGTTTGACTTCCCGAACCAAGATATCGTATCAGATACTTATACATTCAGAAGATCAGGCAAATATGATCGGACTGGTTCGTCTGCTTTAGCTTCTTCTGATGGTAATGCAGATAAGGTTATTAAGTATCATAAGGTTCGCAGGGGTGACACTCTTGCAAGAATTGCAAAGATGAGAGGTGTCAGTGTAAGCAAACTGTGTCAGATGAATGGATTGTCTAAAAGATCTAAACTGAAACCAGGCCAGGTATTACGTTGCTCATAACTTATAAATGATATTCGGAGGAAGGGGATGCTTTAATATAATTTAGAGCATCCTCTTCCTCTTTTTTCTTAATTATTTGTTAACTTTGCACTCAATTTATAACGAAATGAAAGATACCAAACAACAATTTGAACATGTTATTGCCTTATGTCGTGATTTGTTTTCAAAGAAACTGCACGATTACGGACCTGCATGGCGAATATTGCGACCATCTTCTGTAACCGATCAGATTTTTATTAAAGCCAACCGGATTCGTTCTATTGAAACAAAAGGAGTCTCATTGGTTGATGAAGGGATAAAATCTGAGTTCATTGCAATAGTGAATTATGGAATCATTGGTCTTATTCAATTGGAATTAGGATATGCAGAGTCTGCAGATATCAGTGAAGAGGAGGCGATAAACCTTTATGATAAGTACGCAAAATCTGCTTTAGAACTGATGATGGCTAAAAATCATGATTATGATGAGGCTTGGAGAACAATGAGAATCTCTTCCTACACAGATCTCATCCTGATGAAGATTTACAGGACAAAACAGATAGAATGTTTATCCGGAAAAACGTTGGTATCAGAAGGTATAGATGCCAATTATATGGATATGATTAATTATTCGGTGTTTGGTCTGATTAAAATTGAATTTGGAGACGAAGAAGCTGCAAAATAGAATACTGGATATATGGATAAACCTTTGTCGGTTTCTCCTTGGCACAGTGCTTGTTTTCTCGGGATTCGTGAAAGCGGTAGACCCGCTTGGCTCTACCTATAAAATACAAGATTATGCCAAGGCCTTCGGAATAGGTTCTTCTTTACCCGATTTTCTGCCTCTTACACTCGCAGTTTTTCTTTCTGTTTTTGAATTCTCGATGGGAGTTTTTTTCTTTCTGGGAATTCGTAAAAAGAGCACCACTATCCTGACGTTTTTGTTGATGCTCTTTATGACTCCGCTTACGTTATATCTGGCAATAAAAAATCCGGTTTCTGACTGTGGCTGCTTTGGTGAAGCGTTGGTTCTGACCAATTGGCAGACTTTCTTTAAGAATGTTGTTTTATTCGTCGCTGCATTCTCTTGTCTTGCCTGGAAAGAACGGATTATACGATTTGTCAGTGAGAAAATGCAGTGGTTGATTGCTTTGTATACAGTTGCTTTTGGACTAATCCTCTCAATCTACTGTTACCGGAATTTGCCAATTCTGGATTTTCTACCTTACAAGATAGGGGTTAGTATTCCTAAAGAGATGGAAATCCCGAAGGATGCAAAGAGAAGCATTTATGAGAACTTTTTTATTTTGGAGAAAAATGGTGTCAGGAAAGAGTTTACATTAGAGAATTATCCCGATAGTACGTGGAATTTTATTGATTCAAGAAGCGTACTTAAGGAAAAAGGATATGAGCCTTCGATTCACGATTTTTCTATTAATGAGATGAAAACCGGGGATGATATCACTGAAAAAATACTCAACGATAAGGGGTATACTTTTCTGCTGATTGCTCATCGGATTGAGAAGGCTGATGATAATGATATTGATCTAATCAATGAAATCTATGATTATAGTGTAGAAAATGGATATGCCTTTTATTGTCTTACCTCTTCACGTGATACACAGATTGAACAATGGAGAGGTAAAACCGGAGCTGAGTATCCGTTTTGCTTTACCGATGATATTACGTTAAAGACTATTATCCGTTCAAATCCGGGATTGCTACTACTTAAAAATGGAGTCATTCTAAATAAATGGCATCATTCTAATCTACCGGATGAGTATGCTCTTTCCGGTAAACTAGATAAGCTGGAGGTTGGAAAACTTAAGTATGTTGATGACAGGCATACCATATTATTGGTTGTATTATGGTTTGTAATTCCCCTTTTATTTGTGTTAGGGGTGGATATCCTGGTTGTAAAACGTTTAGATAAGAAGAAAAAAAGGAATTTAATTAACCCTTTAATAAATAAAAAAATGAGAAAAAACATTGTTGCAGGTAACTGGAAAATGAACATGACCCTTGCTGAAGGTATGGCATTGGCAAATGAGTTGAATGAAATCTTGGCAAAGGAAAAACCTAACTGTGATGTAGTTATTGGTACTCCTTTTATTCACCTTGCTTCTGTAGCTGCCGCTATCGATACAAATATGATTGGCGTTGCTGCTCAGAACTGTGCTGATAAAGAATCAGGCGCATACACAGGTGAGGTTTCAGCTGCTATGGTTGCATCTACAGGTGCTAAATATGTAATTCTAGGTCACTCAGAACGCCGTGCTTACTATCACGAAACTGCAGAAATCCTGAAAGAAAAAGTAAAATTAGCTTTAGCTAATGGATTAACTCCTATCTTCTGTATCGGTGAAGTTTTGGAAGAACGTGAAGCTGGAAAACAAAATGAAGTAGTTTATTCTCAATTGGCTGGTTCTTTGTATGATTTATCAGTTGAAGATTTCTCTAAAATTGTTTTGGCTTACGAACCAGTTTGGGCTATTGGCACAGGTAAAACAGCTACAGCTGAACAAGCTCAGGAAATTCATGCTTATATTCGTTCTACTATCGTTGAAAAATATGGTCAGGAAATAGCAGACAATACATCTATCCTTTATGGTGGTAGCTGTAAAGCTTCTAATGCAAAAGAATTGTTCGCTAATCCGGACGTAGACGGAGGTCTTATCGGTGGTGCTTCATTGAAAGCTGCTGATTTCAAAGGTATCATTGATGCTTTTAATGCATAATTAACCATTAAGTGGGAAAAGAGAAAAAAACTCTTTTTCCACTTTTATTCATTTTTAGTCATGAGAATAAAACCTTTATATATAGTGTTGTTACTTGGCTTTATAGCATCTGGAAAGATATATGGTCAGGACAATATTATTAAAAGCCTTGAAAGGCAGGAACCGGGTACTGGAGTGGTTACCATTCATCAGGACAAGCGTTTAGAGTCTTTAATAGGGACAAAGCATTCGAATAAAGGTAATATTGCTGATACAAAAGTTTTAAAGGAACCGGGATATCGAATTCAGGTTTATGCAGGAGGTGACTCGCGCAACTCAAAAAGTGCAGCTTACCAAATGGAAGAACAGGTAAAAGGCCTATTCCCCGAACTGCCTGTATACACTGTTTTTAGATCTCCTCGCTGGCTCTGTCAGGTAGGCGATTACAAAACAATCGAAGAAGCATATGCCATGATGAGAAAAATGAAGCAATTTGAGGCTTTTTCGGAGGCGTCTATTGTTAAAACACAAATTATTATACCTTTATAAATGATTAATAAAGAAGAAGCTTTAAATCTTCAGATTGAAGAATTAAAGAAAAACTATCAGAATATTATCAAATTATTAGGAGAGGATGTAAACCGTGAAGGATTGCAGAAAACTCCGGAACGTGTGGCAAAGGCAATGCTTACATTAACAAGAGGATATGAAGAAGATCCAAATGAAGTATTACTTTCGGCTAAATTTAAGGAAGATTATCATCAGATGGTAATTGTGAAGGATATTGATTTCTTTTCCCTTTGCGAACACCACATGCTCCCTTTTTATGGAAAAGTTCATGTTGCCTATATTCCCAATGGTTATATCACCGGATTGAGCAAAATTGCCCGTGTAGTAGATATCTTTTCTCACCGTTTACAGGTACAGGAGCGAATGACACTTCAAATTAAAGAATGTATTCAACAGGCATTGAATCCATTAGGTGTAATGGTTGTTGTTGAAGCAAAGCATATGTGTATGCAGATGCGTGGAGTTGAAAAACAAAATGCAATTACTACAACTTCCGACTTTTCAGGAGGATTTAAGCAGGCTTCTACAAGAGAGGAGTTTATGAATCTTATAACTCATAAATAAATCTGTTCTATTTAGGGAGAACAACCCGATCTCCTAGTCTTTTTGCCATAATATCACGAATGCGTTGCACCTGGATACATCGTTTCATGATCTCGGTATAATTTTCTTCGGATTTTGCATTCTCAGGATCTTGTAAAGCGCGCATGATATGTTTGAACTCTTCTTCAACAATGGCATTCTTAAAATTAGTCATTAGCGTTGGAACCAGTTCATGCAAACGCTCTTCATCAGTCACGATGTGTTGCCCTTTTGTGTGATATTTGCTCAGCTGATAACGGTCGCTGGACAGCTCTGCTGCCAGTTGACTGATGGCAGAGTCTGAATGGGCAATAAAATATCTTTCACAGCAGAAGCTTTCATCCTTGAAATGATTTCCTGCCTCTGATAGAATTCTTCTATGAATTGGATTATGCAGGTTCAGTTCATCTTGTTTCAGATCATTGATTATATATTCTATCACTGTGATGGGAACTTCTTCGCCTTCCTCGTTAGTGATGTTGCACATAATCCTTTCTCCATATCTAATCAAAATTTGCATGATTAGACGTTCATTTTTATAAAACTCGCTGTTTTCTTTACCTTCATCAGGAATGAACGAATGATATGCTTCGTCGGGAATTAGCTCTTCCGGAATGTTGGGAGTAGCGACGTCATTACCAGCCGGTTTATTCGCTTTTTCCTTTTGCTTCTCGATCAATTTCCCCATTTCCATCTGCAGCAATTTTTCTTCAACCCGCAGAAGCTGACTGCATTCCCTAATATATACAGAACGGACAATTGCCTCCGGAATTACTGAGATGCTCTTTACAATGTCCGTGATTAATTCAGCTCGTTTAATTGGGTCTTTCCCGGCTTCATCAATCAGGATATTTGTTTTAAAGCGAATGAAATCTACCTCATTGGCCGAAATATATGCCTGAAAATCGGTTGCATTGTGTTTACGTGCAAAAGAATCGGGGTCGTCTCCGTCGGGTAGCAGAACAACTTTAATATTCATGCCTTCTTCCAAAAGCATGTCAATACCGCGGATTGAAGCTTTAATACCTGCCATATCCCCGTCGTAAATCACCGTTATGTTATTGGTGAAACGATGAATTAATCGGATCTGTCCCGATGTAAGGGATGTGCCTGATGAGGATACTACATTTTCAACGCCCGACTGATGCATGGAAATTACGTCTGTATAACCTTCTACAAGGAAACAACGGTCCTGTTTCACAATAGCCTGTTTGGCGAAATAGATACCGTACAACTCACTGCTTTTGTGATATATTTCTGATTCCGGCGAATTAACATATTTCGCAATCTTTTTGTCCGCATTCAATATTCTTCCACCAAATGCAACTACTTTACCTGATAGGGTATGTACCGGAAATATAACCCGGCCTCTAAAACGGTCGCTCAATGATTTGTCATCACGTTCATAGCAAAGGCCTGTTTTGAGTAGGAAATCTTTTTTATATCCTTTTTTAGTTGCTTCTTGTGCCAAAGCGTCACGCGCATCTGTGCTGAAACCAAGTTGAAATCTCTTTATAATATCGTCGCGGAATCCTCTTTGTCGGAAATAGGCCATCCCTATTGATTTTCCATCAATATGGTTGAACAAGATGTCTTGAAAATAATCGCGGGCAAAGTTGTTGACAATAAACATGCTTTCCCTGTTATTCTGGGCCATTTTTTCTTCCTGACTCAGTTCCCTTTCCTTTATTTCAATGTTGTACTTCTTTGCGAGAAACTTTAATGCTTCATAGTAGGAAAGTTGCTCATGTTCCATAATGAAATGCACAGCATTCCCGCCTTTTCCACAGCTGAAACATTTACATAGACCTTTTGATGGGGAAACGCTGAATGAAGGTGTTTTCTCGTTATGAAACGGACAAAGACCTACATAGTTCACCCCTCGCTTTCGTAAAGTGACGAACTCTGAAACGACGTCGACAATTTGAGCGGCATCTAATATTCTGTCTATGGTAGCTTGATCAATCATTATTTTATGGAAATGTATGCAAAATTACGAAAAGTATCCTTTAAAACAACATTCATCTTGTTTTCTTGTGATAATAGAAGTGTCTCTCTTGTTCTATTCTACTCATTCTGTAGATGCTGCATGTTTTAACTTGGTTTCATTCCCCATGCCCAATAATAAGCCCAAATATAACAGTCCCTTCCAGCAACCATTGGTAAACCCATCTATTTCACCTCCGCTTTGCATTTTGCTCCTTGCCAATTGTGCCACCCCAATCCTTTGCCATTGCTTTTATTCTATTAATACCACCGGATAACTCAAGACTTACTTAGTTCCTGAATAGAACAGAATACAGCCATAATTACTACCTCCTGCCTATAATCGACAAACTTTCTTTCCACACGTGCGCATAATATAACAAGCTTGACGTAGGTAAAGGTGGCTATCACTTTGAACTTTCTTTCCACATTTGCGCATAATATAAACCCCATTTGTATTGTTCTTTAGCGAAAACTCCCACACACGCTCACAATAAAAAACTAGTTCTTGTTCTCATATTATCGCCCGGTTCTCATCCCTTCACGCGCGCGTAATACAATAAGGTAATGCCTTGTTCTCCCTATTTTCCTACACTGAAAAAATTATGTTATATAACACAATTGAGAACCAGTTGATTAACATTTTGCCTGAAACTTTTTGAGGAAAAAGAGTGTTTTAAATTTGTTTGGTAAGTTGAAAAGGTCTACTTTTGCACCCGCTTTGCAAGAGAAACAAAGCCTTGATAAATGACATGCTGATAACGGTTGCTTTATTCCGAAGCTTGGCTGAAAGGATTTAAAAAAAATAATTCAGAAAAGATTTGGAGGTAAGAAATAAAACCTCTACCTTTGCATCCGCTTAACAATCAAGCACAATTTTGATCGTTCTTTGAAAAGATTTAGATATAAACAATACAAGTAGTACAAGAGCTATAATGTTTCGATGTTAATCGAGATATTTTAGTAAAAAAGATTCAAACCGTCAATATCCCTCCTTATAGGATGAGATATTAAAATAAGAATCGGAATCCTGAACAGAATTAAAAAGAAACTTTTACAATGAAGAGTTTGATCCTGGCTCAGGATGAACGCTAGCTACAGGCTTAACACATGCAAGTCGAGGGGTAGCAGGGTAGCAATACCGCTGACGACCGGCGCACGGGTGAGTAACACGTATCCAACCTTCCCATAACTCAGGGATAGCCTTTCGAAAGAAAGATTAATACCTGATGGTACTTTATTAGGGCATCCTAATTAAGTTAAAGATTTATCGGTTATGGATGGGGATGCGTTCCATTAGATAGTTGGTGAGGTAACGGCTCACCAAGTCTTCGATGGATAGGGGTTCTGAGAGGAAGGTCCCCCACATTGGTACTGAGACACGGACCAAACTCCTACGGGAGGCAGCAGTGAGGAATATTGGTCAATGGGCGCGAGCCTGAACCAGCCAAGTAGCGTGAAGGATGAAGGTCCTATGGATTGTAAACTTCTTTTATAGCAGAATAAAGTGACCCACGTGTGGGTTTTTGTATGTATGCTATGAATAAGGATCGGCTAACTCCGTGCCAGCAGCCGCGGTAATACGGAGGATCCGAGCGTTATCCGGATTTATTGGGTTTAAAGGGTGCGTAGGCGGAAAGATAAGTCAGCCTGTGAAAGTTTGCGGCTCAACCGTAAAATTGCAGTTGATACTGTTTTTCTTGAGTGTACATAAGGTAGGCGGAATTCGTGGTGTAGCGGTGAAATGCTTAGATATCACGAAGAACTCCGATTGCGAAGGCAGCTTACCGGGGTACAACTGACGCTGATGCACGAAAGTGTGGGTATCAAACAGGATTAGATACCCTGGTAGTCCACACAGTAAACGATGAATACTCGCTGTTTGCGATATACAGTAAGCGGCCAAGCGAAAGCATTAAGTATTCCACCTGGGGAGTACGCCGGCAACGGTGAAACTCAAAGGAATTGACGGGGGCCCGCACAAGCGGAGGAACATGTGGTTTAATTCGATGATACGCGAGGAACCTTACCCGGGCTTAAATTGCAGATGAATATGGTGGAAACATCATAGCCAGCAATGGCATCTGTGAAGGTGCTGCATGGTTGTCGTCAGCTCGTGCCGTGAGGTGTCGGCTTAAGTGCCATAACGAGCGCAACCCTTATCGATAGTTACTAACAGGTCATGCTGAGGACTCTATTGAGACTGCCGTCGTAAGATGTGAGGAAGGTGGGGATGACGTCAAATCAGCACGGCCCTTACGTCCGGGGCTACACACGTGTTACAATGGAGGGTACAGAAGGTCGCTACCTGGCAACAGGATGCTAATCTCCAAAACCCTTCTCAGTTCGGATTGGAGTCTGCAACCCGACTCCATGAAGCTGGATTCGCTAGTAATCGCGCATCAGCCACGGCGCGGTGAATACGTTCCCGGGCCTTGTACACACCGCCCGTCAAGCCATGGGAGCCGGGGGTACCTGAAGTACGTAACCGCAAGGAGCGTCCTAGGGTAAAACTGGTGACTGGGGCTAAGTCGTAACAAGGTAGCCGTACCGGAAGGTGCGGCTGGAACACCTCCTTTCTGGAGCGATTCCGTTCTTGGTTTGGATTTCTTGTACTACGGTATATTGTTTAATTTAAAATATAGATTTTAAGAGATAAAGAAAGAAGCCGGGCCGAAAGGCAGGCGGTTTTGAACGACAGTCCTATAGCTCAGTTGGTTAGAGCGCTACACTGATAATGTAGAGGTCGGCAGTTCAACTCTGCCTGGGACTACGAATAATGAGGAAGCACCACAGCGGAAAGCTTCTGAATGATTTCGGGGGATTAGCTCAGCTGGCTAGAGCACCTGCCTTGCACGCAGGGGGTCAACGGTTCGAATCCGTTATTCTCCACAAAAGAGATTCATTTCTCGACAAGATCTTTGACATGATGTACAAAAGCAAATAAAGAAGTAACTTTTTTGAGAAAAAAAGAGCTGAAAGTATATATCGAACCATACGCGGCATGATCAGCAATGTGAATGCCGGTTTGTTTGAAGAAAGTAAGCAAGGGCGCATGGCGGATGCCTTGGCTCTCGGAGGCGATGAAGGACGTGATAAGCTGCGATAAGCTTCGGGTAGGTGCAAATAACCATTGATCCGAAGATTTCCGAATGGGACAACCCAATATCCTGAAGGGATATTATCCATCATAGATGGAGGCGAACGCAGGGAACTGAAACATCTTAGTACCTGTAGGAGAAGAAAATAAATGAATGATTCCGTAAGTAGTGGCGAGCGAACGCGGATTAGCCCAAACCATAGATGTTACGGCATTTATGGGGTTGTAGGACCACGTTGTTGGACTTACATTAGAGAATGGAAGACTCTGGAAAGTGTCACCATAGAGCATGATAGTTGCGTACATGAATCTAATGTATACCATAGTGGTATCCTGAGTAGCGCGGAGCACGAGGAATTCTGCGTGAATCTGCCGGGACCATCCGGTAAGGCTAAATACTCCCGAGAGACCGATAGTGAACCAGTACTGTGAAGGAAAGGTGAAAAGCACTTCGAATAGAAGAGTGAAATAGTCCCTGAAACCATGCGCCTACAAGCGGTCGGAGCAGCTTTTAGCTGTGACGGCGTGCCTTTTGCATAATGAACCTACGAGTTACTGTCACTGGCAAGGTTAAGAAACTAAGTTTTGCAGCCGAAGCGAAAGCGAGTCTTAATAGGGCGTTTTTAGTCAGTGGTAGTAGACGCGAAACCAAGTGATCTACCCATGGTCAGGTTGAAGGTTAGGTAACACTAACTGGAGGACCGAACCGATAAGCGTTGAAAAGCTTCCGGATGAACTGTGGGTGGGGGTGAAAGGCTAATCAAACTTGGAGATAGCTCGTACTCCCCGAAATGCATTTAGGTGCAGCCTTGATAATTACTAATGTGAGGTAGAGCGACTGATAAGATGCGAGGGCTTCGCCGCCTATCAAGTCTTGATAAACTCCGAATGCGCATTAGTTTAATATCAGGAGTGAGGGCATGGGTGCTAAGGTCCGTGCCCGAGAGGAGAAGAATCCAGACCATCAGCTAAGGTCCCGAAATAATTGCTCAGTTGAACTAACGAAGTCAGATTGCTAAGACAGCTAGGATGTTGGCTTGGAAGCAGCCATTCATTTAAAGAGTGCGTAACAGCTCACTAGTCGAGGAGTTTGGCGTGGATAATAATCGGGCATAAGCAATTTACCGAAGCTATGGAACCAGTAATGGTTGGTAGGGGAGCATTCCACTCAGCGTTGAATGTGGAGCGTGAGCTCTGCTGGAGCGTGTGGAAAAGCAAATGTAGGTATAAGTAACGATAAAGGGGGTGAGAAACCCCCTCGCCGAAAGACTAAGGTTTCCTGATCAACGCTAATCGGATCAGGGTTAGTCGGGTCCTAAGGTGTAGCCGAATGGCGAAGCCGATGGCAGAAAGGGTTAATATTCCCTTACTACCTTAAGGAGTGACGTGGAGACGGAGGCGTGACAGTGCCGCCAGCTGACGGAATAGCTGGTTGAAGGGTGTAGATATTAGATTTCCAGGCAAATCCGGAAGACTAGTCGAACCTGATAGTACCGAGAGCCCTTGTGGTGATTGGATAGTGCATGTAAGCATACTCCCGAGAAAATCCGCTAAACTTAATCCTTAAGGTACCCGTACCGTAAACGGACACACGTAGTCGGGTTGAATATACTAAGGCGCTTGAGTGAATCACGGTTAAGGAACTAGGCAAATTGACCCTGTAACTTCGGGATAAAGGGTCCCTCAGCAATGAGGGCGCAGAGAATAGGTCCAGGCAACTGTTTAACAAAAACACAGGGCTATGCAAAATTGAAAGATCACGTATATAGCCTGACACCTGCCCGGTGCTGGAAGGTTAAGAGGAGATGTCATCGCAAGAGAAGCGTTGAATTGAAGCCCCAGTAAACGGCGGCCGTAACTATAACGGTCCTAAGGTAGCGAAATTCCTTGTCGGGTAAGTTCCGACCTGCACGAATGGTGTAATGATCTGGACACTGTCTCAACCGTGAGCTCAGTGAAATTGTAGTATCGGTGAAGATGCCGATTACCCGCGATGGGACGAAAAGACCCCGTGAACCTTTACTATAGCTTAACATTGAATTTGGGTAATTGATGTGTAGGATAGGCCGGAGGCTTTGAAGCAGGCACGCCAGTGTTTGTGGAGCCGCTGTTGAAATACGGCCCTTTGATTATTTGAGTTCTAACTCGTGGTTACGAGGACACTGTTTGGTGGGTAGTTTGACTGGGGTGGTCGCCTCCAAAAGTGTAACGGAGGCTTCTAAAGGTACCCTCAGGACGATTGGTAACCGTCCGCAGAGTGTAATGGCATAAGGGTGCTTGACTGGGAGACCGACAAGTCGATCAGGTAGGAAACTAGAGCATAGTGATCCGGTGTTTCCGTATGGAAGGGACATCGCTCAAAGGATAAAAGGTACTCCGGGGATAACAGGCTGATCGCTCCCAAGAGCTCATATCGACGGAGCGGTTTGGCACCTCGATGTCGGCTCGTCACATCCTGGGGCTGGAGAAGGTCCCAAGGGTTGGGCTGTTCGCCCATTAAAGTGGCACGCGAGCTGGGTTCAGAACGTCGTGAGACAGTTCGGTCTCTATCTATCGTGGGCGTATGAAATTTGCGTGGCTCTGACACTAGTACGAGAGGACCGTGTTGGACTGACCGCTGGTTTACCGGTTGTGCCGCCAGGTGCATCGCCGGGTATCTAAGTCGGGATTGGATAAGTGCTGAAAGCATCTAAGTACGAAGCCAGCCACAAGATTAGATTTCTTAGGGTCGTTGAAGACGACAACGTTGATAGGCTGCAGGTGTAAAGACAGTAATGTCAAAGCCGAGCAGTACTAATTGCCCGTACACTTTCTTCGAGCCTTTGTATGGTTGGCTATATGTTTTGCTCTTTTATCGATAAAAGAGCTTCTTTATTGCTTTTGCATTGTGTTATCTTAATATGGATTATATTCATATATAAAAATATTAAGGTGGCTATAGCATCAGGGTTCCACCTCTTCCCATTCCGAACAGAGAAGTTAAGCCTGATCACGCCGATGGTACTGCGTAACAGTGGGAGAGTAGGTAGCCGCCGTTTTATCCGAGTCCCGGTCATGGAAACATGGTCGGGACTTTTTTTGATGTCATAACCGCATGCGCCGGATGGCGGTACAATAGCCGTACAAGAGCCAAAACACGGGGATGTCCGAGGTATCCTAAAATCAATACTGACACACTAGAAAATGAGCCTATTCTAAGCATTAGTCAAGTCTCTGTGCATTAGAAATCATTATCCTTTATTAGTTACCAATTGGTGTGTATAAGTACATTGAGCTGTTTATTAGATTTAATTTCATAAGAGCTGAAATATTAGGCTATTTTATATTGCATGAAATATTAATACATCAAGAAAAATAATTTTTAAAATATTCAAATTTGCTAATTTCATTCTTTGAATCTCTTTTCCAGAGGAGGTCAGACTGTTCTGTATGCCATTTAAGTGGCTGAGATTTATATAATACATTCTGTTGATTTTATGCGTTTTGAAAATAAAATCAAAAAACAGAATATAAATAATCTTGTCGTTCATTGTTTATAGTCGAGAATCGTTATTTGTGTAGAAGACGAATAAAAATGAAATTAATTTCTCGCTGATATTTAGCGATTTCTGAATGAGTATATATTGTGTTTGTAAAAATATTAATGTTGATATATATTTTTGCAGAATTGATAGACGATATGAACATTAAGATAATTAATCTAATTAATTTTCGATATTTATTCTATTAATAACAACCGTCTGAATAGTGCTTGAATGCATTATTTTAGTTATATTTGTAAATGAAAGGTTGAGAAAAGATAGAAATAAGGTATTTGATTGAAATGAATTATTATTGTATCCTTTTCGTAAATTCTAAGATTGAATTTTCATGATGGGTGCTTTTATGAGGAATTTGGTTCCTAAATGCTATAGTTTAAGTTGATAAATAGATTATAATTTATTAATTTTAGCAAAAAAGCCCGTTTTTAGTGATATTTATTTTAAAAAATGCGATGTGGTTGAAATATCGAATATTTTATCTTTAATGTGTTGTTATATAGGTTTTTGTGATTACATATTTAAAGAATAATCTATTGTTTTCTATTGATTGTAGTATTAAAACTATTAATCCTCTAAAAAAAACTGATTAAAAATTGTAAAAATACACCGTAGTAACAATTTTGTTCTTATTTTTGTTGCACGTTTTATATCCGGATTGTAGGTCTTGTTAGGAATACTTTGAAAAATATACGCTTATTCTCCTAATAATGGAATCTATTGAAAGGTTAAATAAGGTAAGAAATGGTTAGTGGTAATAGGCAAGCCCGTAGTTCTGTTACTTCTTATTTTTCATAGCCCTTGGACGTACGGAGTTAATGCAGAACTTAAAATTTGAATTATTAATTTCTAAAAATAAATTGTTTAAAAAAAACTATTATGGAAACTACTCAAAAAAAATCTAAGAAAACGTCTATCAAAGGTATTAAAAATGCAGGCCTTGTTATCCTTGCTTGTTTAATTATTGCTGTTTGTTTCTACCAGTTCGTATTAGGTAATCCTGATAACTTTGTAAATGGTGACCCAAATAATCACCCTCTTCCTGGTAAACTTTTAGGTACAATGTACAAAGGTGGTGTTATCGTGCCAATTATCTTAACAATGTTGTTTACAGTATTGTCATTGAGCGTTGAGCGTTTCATTGCTATTAAAAGTGCTTACGGTAAAGGTTCTTTGACTAAGTTCGTTGCAAACATCAAAGCTGCTTTGGAAAAAGGCGATCTTAAAGGTGCTCAAGAAATTTGTGACAAACAAAGAGGTTCAGTTGCAAATGTAGTTGGTGCTACTTTGATCAAATATGCTGAAATGGAAAAAGATACAACTTTGACTAAAGAACAGAAGTTATTAGCTATCCAGAAAGAACTTGAAGAAGCAACAGCTCTTGAAATGCCAATGATGACTGAAAACCTTCCTATCATTGCTTCTATTACAACATTAGGTACATTGTTCGGTCTTCTTGGTACTGTAATCGGTATGATCCGTTCATTTGCTGCTTTGTCTGCTGGTGGTGGTGCTGACTCTACTGCATTGTCTCAAGGTATTTCTGAAGCGTTGATTAATACTGCTTGCGGTATTGCTACAGGTGCATTAGCTGTTATCTCTTACAACTACTATTCAAACAAAATCGACAAATTAACATTTAGCCTTGACGAAGTAGGTTTCTCTATTGTACAGACATTTGCTGCATCTCACTAATAAGCGGTAAATTAATTAATAAAGTAGAAAAGACTTATGGCTAAAGTAAAAGTTGCAAAAAAGGACACGTTCATCGATATGACAGCGATGAGTGACGTTACTGTATTGCTCTTGACCTTCTTTATGTTGACTTCAACCTTCGTAAAAAAGGAACCAGTAAAAGTAACGACACCTGGGTCTGTTTCTGAAATTAAGATCCCAGAAAAGAATATTCTCTCTATACTCATAAATCCAGAAGGAAAAGTATTTATGGCTCTGGATAAACCTGATGATATGGAGACTGCTCTTGTAGCTCTGGGCGGGCAATATGGTGTGAAGTTTACACCCAAACAAATTGCGAATTTCAGAAAAAACACCACATTCGGTGTTCCGATGAAAAAAATGAGCGCTTTCTTAGACTTACCAGAAAGAGAACAGGATGAAGCCCTGAAGAATGAAGGTATACCTACAGATAGCGTTGACAATCAATTCAAAGAATGGGTGAAAGCTGCAAAAACAGCTAATCCAGATCTAAGAATTGCTATTAAGGCTGACCAGAATACTCCTTATTCTGTAATTAAGAATGTTATGAACTCACTTCAAGACATCAAAGAAAACAGATATAATCTGATCACTTCTTTGAAAGCTGGTGAAGGCGAAAAAAAATAGATGAGATATGAGTGCTGAAGTAGAACAAAAAGATAGCGGAAAAGGGAAAAAAGGCAAACAGAAAAAAATCAAGACCCGCGTCGACTTTACGCCGATGGTGGATATGAACATGTTGCTTATTACCTTCTTCATGCTTTGTACATCTTTGAGTAAACCTCAAACGATGGAGATCAGTATGCCAACAAATGATAAAGTTGCGGATGATCAAACGACTAAAGTAAAGGAATCTCAAGCCGTAACTTTAATCTTGGATGAAAATAATAAGGTTTACTATTATCTTGGTATGTTTAAAGCGGGTGATCAATCTTTGCTGCAAGAAACTTCTTATGCTCCTACTGGTATAAGAGAGATGTTAATAAAGAAAAACAGCGAAGTAGTTGCTAAAATCAATGATCTGAAGAAACAAAAAGCCGATTTAAAGATTACTCAGGAAGAATATATAAAGAAGGCTTCTGAAGCGAAGGATTCAAAGGATTCTCCAACAGTAATTATTAAAGCAACAGATAAATCAACATACAAAAATCTTGTTGATGCTCTTGATGAAATGCAGATTTGCAGTATAAGTAAGTATGTAATTGTTCCAATCACAGATGGCGAAAAAGCTTTGTTAGCTGCTAAGACTGGTGGTGCAAGTGCAGTTAAAAATTAAGTTAAACACTAAAATAAGAAAGTAAAATGGCAAAAATAAATTTAGCTTCTGAAGAATGGTGTGACTTAATATTTCAAGGAAGAAATAGAGGATACGGCGCATATAAAATGCGTATGGATGCTCCGAAGAGACATAACTGGTCTATGCTGATTATTGTCGCTTTGACCATCTTCATTGTAGCTGTACCTGAATTAATCAAATTAGCCACGCCTAAACAGGAAGAAAAAATGACTGAGGTTACCCAGCTGTCAAAGTTGGACGAAGCCGAGGTAAAAGACAAAAAATTAAACAAGGTTGAACCAATTGCTCCTCCTCCTCCTCCTTTAAAGAGCTCTATCAAATTCGTTGCTCCAAAAATTGCGAAAGACGAAGAAGTTAGAGATGAAGATCAGATGAAGAGTCAGGAACAATTGCAAGAGTCAAAGGTAACTATTTCTATTGCTGACGTAAAAGGTAACGACGAAGTTCATGGCAAGGATATTGCTGAAATTAAACAAGTTGTAACTCAGGCTCCAGTTGAGGAGGTCGAAGAAAAACCTTATACTGCTGTAGAACAGATGCCTCAGTTCCCTGGTGGTGAAACTGAATTGTTGAAATACATCTTTGATCACTTGAAGTATCCTACAATTTCTCAGGAAAATGGTGTTCAAGGTAAGGTATATATCCGATTCGTTGTTTCAAAAACAGGTGCTGTTAAAGATGCTCAGGTAATGCGTTCATTAGATCCATATTGTGATAAGGAAGCGCTTCGCGTGATCCGTTCTCTTCCGAACTGGATTCCTGGAAAACAAAATGGTGTGAACGTTCCTGTTTATTATGTAGTGCCAATTACCTTTAAACTGCAATAAAAATGAAATCTTTCAAACTATTGTTGATATTGTCTCTTTTGCTTCTTTGTTCATGTAAGGAAAGTAAGCCAAAAGATGGGTGGACTGATACATTAACATCAGGAACTATTCCGATTGCTGTTGATGAAGGGTTTAAACCTATAATTGAAGAGGAACGTGCAGTGTTTGAAGGATTTAATCAGGAGGTTCATATAAAGCCTACCTATTGTAGCGAGGTTGATGCAATAAATAAATTATTAAAAGATAGTGTGCGGTTGGTTATTTCCACCCGCAGACTATCTTCAGATGAAATGGAATCCTTCACAAGCCGGAAATTCGTTCCTAGAGAAGTAATCATGGCTTATGATGGGGTTGGGTTAATTGTTAATAATCAAAATCCTGATACACTGATAACTGTTGATCAGGTAAGGAAAATTTTAACTGGTAAGATTACCAAGTGGAACGAAATTTACCCTAAATCAAAATTGGGTAATATTCAAATTGTTTTTGATAATTCAAACTCAAGCACTGTCCGTTTTGCAAAAGATTCAATTTGTAAGGGTAAACCTTTTGCTAAAAAAGGAATCTATGCTCAAAAAACAAATTTGCAAGTCTTTGATTATGTGTCAAAAACGGAAAATGCAATTGGGGTGATTGGTGTTAATTGGTTAGGAGTTAGAAGTGATACCACAAATTTGACTTTCAAAACTGATGTAAGAGTAATGGCTGTTAGCGAAGAAAACGAAGCCACCTCTGCAAATAGCTATAAACCTTATCAAGCCTACATTGCATTAGGTAATTATCCTTTTATACGCACTGTGTATATGCTGTTGAATGATCCCAGAATGGGCTTATCAACTGGGTTTGCCAATTTTATTGGATCCGATCGCGGTCAAAGGATAATTTTGAGATCTGGTTTGGTTCCTGCAACGCAACCGCTCCGTATTGTAAATGTTAAAGATTAATTTTAATTAATGATTTAAAATATCAATGTGATGAAATGTAACTTTCTTTTTTCTTCAATCCTTTTTTTGGCAAGTTTAGTATTAAATTTGTCTCCAATTCAAGCGAAGGATAGCGAAGGTATTTCTTTTTTTAAAGCTGGTTTCCCTAAGCAAGCTAAGTCACTCCTTTTTCAAGAGTTAAAGTCAAATACTAACTCTGCTGAAACTTGTTATTTCTTAGGGAATGTATATTTTGGGGAATCTAAAAAGGACTCTGCCTTATACTATTATAACAAAGGATTGTCATTCGATGCAATGAGTGCTTTGAATAACATCGGGTTAGCAAAGTTACAGATTAAATCAAATCCAACACAGGCTAAAGAAGCCATTGATAATGTGTTGAAAGGAAAAAACAAGAAAAATGTTGACCTTATTCTCGAAGCAGGTCGCGCTTATCTTGAAAACGGTGAACTTGTCGCAGCAAATGATTATTTGACAAGAGCACAGAATATCACAAGAAAATACGCTCCGGTATTTGTTTTAGCCGGTGATATTTTCGAAGCTAAAAAGGATGCTGGTCAGGCTTGCAGTATGTATCAACAAGCTATTTATTTCGATGCAAATTGTCGTGAAGCATACATTAAATATGCTCGTGCGTATCGTGATGTAAATACAGCATTAGCAGTGGAGATGTTGGAACGCTTGAAAGTTCAAGAGCCAGGATTCTCTCTAGCTAATAAAGAATTAGCAGACCTTTATTATTCAAAGAATGATTTTGATAAAGCATCTGCATCATATGGAGATTATATTGCTTCAGGAAACTACGATTCTGACGATTTAAAGCAGTATGCTATGACTCTTTTCTTAAATAAGAATTATGCAAAATCTCTTGAAATAGCACAAATCGGTTTGAAACTAAATTCTACTGACCCTGCTTTCAACCGTTTTGCTATGTATAACTATATAGAGTTGAAGCGTTTTGATGAAGCAGCTGTTGCTGCAGATCTTTTCTTTAACAAATCTAAAAACGCTCAATTCTCTTACTTCGATTACACCTATAATGGGGCTTTGCTTGCTGAGCAGAAGAAATATCCTGAAGCTATTGCTTCATTCAAAAAAGCTATTGAAGTAGATTCTACAAAAACTAATCTTTTGACAACCATTTCTGATCTTTATGAGAAGTCAGGTGATCAGTTGGGAGCAATTCAAACTTATGAATCTTATGTAAACACTCTGTCAAAACAGACTCCTGATCAATTGATTGAGTTAGGTAAGAAATATTATAATTTTGGCAATTCTCAAGTAGCGGCAACAGCTGCTTCAAAAACTGCAGCTCTTGTAAAAGCTGACAGCCTTTTTGCAAAAGTTGCTGAATTAGAACCTGATAACTATCGCGGTGTATGCTGGAGAGCAAGAGCAAATGCTGCTCTGGATCCAGAAACTACTAAAGGTATAGCAAAACCATATTACGAAAAAACTGTTGAAATCTGTTTGTCTAAAGCTGACGAACGTTATAACCCTGTGTTGGTTGAATGTTATAGTTATCTTGGTTACTGGTATTTGATTTCAGGTGAAAAGAATAAGAGTAATGCTGACTATGATAAATCCAAAGAATATTGGAATAAGATTCTGAAGATTGATCCTAGCAATCCAACTGCTACTAAGGCACTTGAAGGCTTAAGTGGTGGGAAATCTAAAAAGAGATAACTTTTATCGATGATATATTTATATAAGGCAGGACATTTGTTCTGCCTTTAACTCTTTTCTCTTATTCGTAAAAATGATATTACCTCTCATTCTTTTAGCTTCTTGTTTTCTCCTCTTTCATTTGTTCGTAGCATTATAGGATTGTCTGTTTAGATAACTACTTTTCATAAAAATACAGTTCTTGTCTCTACAAAATATACATTGATTAATTGCGAATCTTTTTTTCTAAGATGTATTAGATATCTCATTTTCCTTCATGTAGCTTGATGTTTATAAATTATCAATATCTGCTTGGTCTGTTGCATGATAATTGTCAGAATATTTGTGTTTTATATCTCCGTTAACTAATGGAAATACTTTATTTCTCACTTTTCTAATGCTTTATAATTTGCTTATTTTGTACATCCTGTTTTATTTTCTGTTTTATGCGATTCTAATACCTTTATATATAAATCAACTGTGATTTATTTATTTGCCCGAATATTTATAATATTTCAGGTAAAAGCTTGGTATATTATATTTTTTTTCTACTTTTGTAGTGTATCACAATCATAGTACACTAAATATGCCTTATACGATATTTTGAGATTCATTATTCATATACAGCAATTATTTTCTGAAGCTTTAAATCCATAAATAAACATCATATGATCATCGTTGTTTTAATTATCATTCTTGTAACTGTCATATTACCTCTATTTTTGGGATAATCCTAAAAGTGATCAGTTATTATTAATATACAATAAACTTCAAAGCATTAAAAGTGAATGTATAAACAATTTATTCAAAATAAAATGGTAACAATAGAGGAGCTTTCTTTCGGATATAGAAATTCAAAGAACAAACTATTTCAAGACTTTTCACTTTCCTTCGAGAAAGGGAAGGTTTACGGGTTATTAGGAAAGAACGGGGTAGGTAAATCAACCCTTCTTTATTTAATGACAGGCCTTTTAGTGTCTCAGAAAGGCAGAATATGCTTTAATAAGATAGATGTTACTCGAAGGCTACCGATCACTCTCTGTGATATGTATATTGTTCCTGAGGAGTTCGATTTGCCCTCCATCTCTTTCAGGAATTATGTTGAATATAACAAAACATTCTATCCCCGTTTTAGTATGGACGATCTCCATAAATATCTTGAGTGTTTTGAGCTGGATATGGATGTTAACCTTGGTGCTCTTTCGATGGGGCAGAAAAAGAAAGTGTATATGAGTTTTGCTCTTGCAACAAATACTTCGCTACTGCTAATGGATGAACCGACCAATGGTTTGGATATCCCTGCTAAAAGCCAGTTCAGAAAGTTTATTGCTATGGGTATGAGTGACGATAAAACAATTGTAATTTCCACTCATCAGGTGAAAGATGTTGATAATCTACTGGATCATGTGATTATCCTAGATCAGAATAAAGTGTTGCTTAATGAATCTGTATCTCATATTTGCCAGAAACTTTTGTTTGTTGAGATTAGCAGTGATGAAATGGCTGATGAAGCTCTTTACGTTTCACCTTCGATACAAGGAAAAAGTATGATTTTGCATAATAAAGACCAGGAAGAATCTGCAATAAACCTAGAGCTGCTTTTTAATGCTATTTTAAATAATTATGCTCAAATAAATCAATATTTCAATATTTCAATAATAAAATAGGTTAGCCATGATGCAAAATAATTTTTTTAGTTTTAAGCGGTTCTGTTTCCTTTTTCGGAAGGACATTCTTGAGAACTGGAAAACACTGCTTCTTCATTTTGTGACCCTTTTTGTTTTGTTGACTGTAATCTTCTGTTTTATATGCAAATCAGATTGCGATTCAATGATGCATTTCGGGAGAAGTAATATCATTATTGCAGGCACGAAATATATTTCATTTGCTTTAGGGCTGTTCTGGGCATTAGGTTGTTTCTGGGGGTCTAATATGTTCAGTAAAATGCAGAGCAAGATCACACGTATCTCTTTTCTGATGACGCCCGCTACCTCATTCGAGAAATTCCTTTCAGGTTTCATTCAGATAGTACTTTTATATCTTGTTGCTATCTTTGTGGTTTTTAAATTAGGTGACTATACACGTGTTGCTGTTTTTACTGTTTTTTATCCGGGATTCAAAATCCTTCCGTCAGATCTAAGTTTGTTTGTAGTTCAAAACGGTGTGCCGGATTGGTGGCCGATCTGGGGGATGTTTTCTATATATCTTTTTTTTCAATCGCTTTTTATAATAGGAAGTATTCTTTGGTATAAGAAACCTTTTATAAAGACTATTGGATTAGGTCTGGCAATTTATTTGATATTCCTGCTTATAAATAGTGCATTTATTGATCTTCTCTATGCAGACGGTATGAATGATTTTGTACTAAAATCGAATTCCTTCCTTAATTGTTTTGATGATTCGCATATATGGAGATACAGCATCGTTTTCTTTTCTTGTTTTACTCTTTTTAACTGGGCATTAGCCTATTTTCGTTTCAAAGAGTCAGAAATCATAAATAGAATTTAATTATGAACTTTAAAGAGAACAAAGCCATATATCTACAAATTGCCGACAGAATTTGTGATGAGATTATTCTGGGACAATATGCTGAAGAGGAAAGAATACCTTCGGTGCGTGAGTATGCTTCTATTGTAGAAGTTAATGCAAATACAATCATGCGTTCTTTTGATCATCTTCAGTCACAGGGAATTATCTATAACAAGCGAGGAATCGGTTATTTTGTCTCTCCAGGTGCAAAAAAAATGATTCTTGCCATCCGTAAGGAACGTTTCCTGAAAGATGATATCGAATGGTTTTTTCGTCAGATTTATACGCTCGGAATCCCGTTTACGGAATTGGAGGCTATGTATCTTGAGTTTAGTAAGAAACAAAACAGTTAAAAAAATGAGACGCACAACAATTATATTATTTGGTTTAGTATTATCGTTATTGCTCTTTTCGGTAATATTTGTCTTTTATCTTAAGAACTTTGAACCAGAAAGAGAATTTTGCCAGACCGGACCAGATTCTCATTTTGCCGGAAAGTTTGATTCTATTAATGTGGCCACATGCAAAGTGCTGAAATTGGTGGATAACAACGTGGGGAATTCTGGTCGTATTGTAGGTCAGCTCAATGTACTTCCTTGTAGAAATCTAACCGAAAAAGGGAAATTTTATTTTCCGGTTGAATTTGCTTCTCTGATAACCAGACAGGTCAAAGGTGACACTCTTGTTCTTCGGTTTGATTTAAAGAATAAGAAGGCAGAAGCATTGTTTTCTAAAAAACATTCTCGCACATTCTTCCCGGATTTTTATCTCTATACAGATTCGGCTTCCCGTATATTTCTTCACAATGAAATTGGGAAATTTAATATTTTGCTAAAGGGTGTAACACTTCACGAAGCAAGCGTTTACGCCTCTCACTCCCAGGCGACTATCGACTCCTGTCGGATAGAACGGTTGAATGTTGCAGGAAATTATCCGGATATCAATCTCCTGAGAAGTACAATTAAAACTTTTAATCTTGATTTGGACTGTCTGTATAACTGGAAAATTGATAATTGTAAGATCAATGAAGAGAACCTAACCGGAGGTGGTAATCATCAGATATTTCTTCCGAAATCAGAATGCAGGAAGATGACCTGGTTGGGCAAGAGAAAAGGAGCGACTCTAAATGTATCACTTGAATCTGATAAGGTGAGCATTAAATTTTAACGCTCTGAAATATAAAACATTTGAGGACGTTCGGATGCGTTCCTGGCATTCTTATAATTGTGACAGAAAGAGAACCTGGTTCTCTTTCTGTCACAATTATAAAAAACAGAAACAAAAAAAGAGGATACCTTTTCAGATATCCTCTTTTCCCTTTAGTTGCGGAGGCTCGATTCGAACGAACGACCTTTGGGTTATGAGCCCAACGAGCTACCACTGCTCCACTCCGCGATGTTTCGAGTGCAAAGGTACTGCTTTTTTTTAATATTGCAAATTTTTCTGCAGTTTATTATAGTTAATAATGGTTATATCATTGTTTGTTGATGTGTAAGTTTGTGTTTGGCTAGATGTAAATGTCTAAGCATGAGAGGTGAGCAAGTCAATAACAATTAAAAATAATTATTGGGTTTTTATTTATAAATATAAGTCTTGTCAGTTGATTATTTTATCTGTTGATGTATTGATTCGTTTTTTCAGTTTGTAAAACAGATGTCACTGGTTTTTAATTCCTTTTTATTTTTCTTTTTTTATAAATAATCATAAAAATCTGGATTTAACTTATATATAATTCATTTGTATAAATATAATGTTGTAAATTGCTACTAGAAACATGTTCGGAATAAATGATCCTTTTGTCTGAAATTTATTTATAATGATATAATGTTTTTCTTGTCGTTTATTATTCCTTAAAGTTTAACTAAACCAGTATGTTATGAAAAAATTCTTTCTGGTATTCTGTTTTTTGAGTTTGAGCATATGCGGAGCAAGTGCACAAAAAGTTATGAAAAGTTTTCCGTTCAATATCTGTGGCACATTAAAAGAAGATTATGAAGGGTATAAAGCAGGAACTCCTATCAGATTGTGCAATTTTGCAAAACTTGCACGATGGCAAGAACAGGAGGATTATTGTGTCGGCATTGCAATTAATGACAAATTGATAAGCGTTCCTTTTAGTCAATTCAGAAAATTAAATCTGGAACCAGTCGACAACCAGTCTTTCTGGGAATGTAAGGCTTTACAGAATGAGGTGTACGAAATGCTTGCAGATAAAGGCTATCAGTATGATCTCCGACAAGAGCTGAATGACGAAGCATCAGATTATATCCGTAAGCTCAATAATTCTCGTTTGCTATTTGAGGATTCATATATTGAAGATTATGTCAGCTCGGTTTTTGCATCTGTGATTTATCAGAAATTTAACACCAAAAAATCAGAGAATTTAAGAGTATACATTTTGAAATCACCAACCCCAGATAGCTATATGCAGCCCGACGGAACGCTGATTGTTACTACCGGACTATTATCCATATTAGATTCGGAAGAGGAGCTGATGGCCGTAATGGCTTCAGAGGTTGCTCATCATGTGTTGGATCACTCTTTAATAAATGTAAATAAAGAGATCTCTCGCGCTAAAGCTGCTGCTTTTTGGGGAAGTGTAGCTGCCGGTGTACTGGAAGCCGGAGAGGAATATCTGATGCGTAAAAATGAATATTATGTTCCCGGAACTGCCACTGTTGCTGTGGCGCTTGTATCAGCTGCCATAGTCGACAAAATGGCCAAGCGGATGGGGATGACCTATAGTCGTTCGCAGGAACAGGCTGCAGATCGTTGTGCAATGGAATTTCTTGCAATGAAGAAACTTGATCCTACAGCTTTGCCTTCCGCCCTTAATAAGATTAAACGCTATTTTATTGATCACAAGGATTATTACACTCTCTCTAAATATGGTACTTATGCAGAGTTTGATAAGCGCATCAAGCGGCTTGGTGAATGGAATAAGTTTGATAGCCATTCATTTCAGAAAGCTGTCTCCGGAGTCAATACATTTAATGCCATTATTGAGATGGATGGCAAGCGTTATGCCGATGCAGCAGCCCTGGTACAGAAAAATATAGATCAGAAAGTAGCAACAGAAGATGATTATATACTTCTTGCTAAAGCATATATGGGGATGTATAATACGGATGAAAAGAATATGGAAAGCCTTGCCTTTATTCAACAAGCTAAATCCATGACCGAAGTCCCCAATCTTAATGCTGATAAACAGGAAATTCTGATATTGATGCGCCTAAAAAAGCAGGCAAAGGCCGCTGATGCACTCCAGAACTACATCGGTCATCTCGCCGATTTCCAGTCGCAGGCCAATAATACAGACGATTTAAACTGGGTGTCCAATGAGCTTAAATGGGCAAAAGAACTGTTGCAGAGAGTGCAGATTATGTAAGAGCCTGTTTTTTATAGGCTATTACTTATTTGCAAGAATCTGAGAGAGGTTACTATAAGATTCTTTTTTAGCATTGTCTGAAGTTGATGTTATGCAATGCTGTCATGTGCTTAGGAGTTTGTGCAATTGACTTTTTTACCAGACTTCAATCTAAGTAATTCTTTAGAAATAGAGGGTAAAATAAAAGAGCTGTCTCGAAATAAGAAAGCTCTTTCTTTGTTGCGGAGGCCCGATTCGAACGAACGACCTTTGGGTTATGAGCCCAACGAGCTACCACTGCTCCACTCCGCGATGTTTTCTGAGTACAAAAGTATAGCTTTTATTTAATAAAACAAAATATTTTATGAGTCCAATCGTAAATTATTCACGAAATATAACTTTAACTTGCTTAATGATAGGTGTGTATATCGATTGTTAAATAATGCTTCTTATTAATTATAGACTTCTTTTCTTGTGTAATAAGAAGAAATAAATTACTTTTGCTCAAATAAAACAATAATGTGCAGGTTTAATGCCTATGACTATTTCAAAAACCAGAATAAAACTAGTAGATGTTGCCCGTCAGCTCTTTGCCAAAATGGGAGTGGAAAACACTACGATGAATGATATAGCCATTGCTTCCAAAAAAGGACGGCGTACTCTTTATACTTATTTCAAAAATAAGGAAGAGATATACTCTGCTGTGGTAGAGTCTGAGCTGGATATGCTTTCAGACACGATGAAGGAAGTCGCCGAGCGTAACATTTCACCCGACCAGAAATTGATGGAGCTAATATATACCCGCCTTGATGCAGTGAAGGAGGTTGTTTATCGCAATGGAACCCTGCGGGCAAATTTCTTTCGCGATATCTGGCGCGTAGAGAAGGTTCGAAAACGTTTTGATGCCAAAGAAGTGGCACTTTTCAGAAGTGTACTTACTGAAGGTAAAGAGAAAGGGGTTTTTCAGATTGACGATGTAGATATCACTGCAAATATTATCCATTATTGTGTAAAAGGGGTGGAGGTACCTTATATTCGTGGACGTCTGGGACACAACCTGGATCCTGCAACCCGTAAGAGGTACGTCACAAAGATTGTTTATAATGCATTGTGTAGAAAAGAGATCAGTAAATAAATAAATGATTTTAAATTAATTTTAGTATGGGATTATTAGATGGAAAAACAGCCATTGTAACCGGAGCTGCTCGTGGTATCGGTAAAGCAATAGCTTTGAAGTTTGCTTCTGAAGGAGCAAATGTTGCATTCACCGATCTTGTTATTGATGAAAATGCTAAGAATACAGAAAAAGAAATTGAAGCACTAGGTGTAAAAGCTAAGGGATATGCTTCTAATGCCGCAAATTTTGAAGATACAGCCAACGTGGTTGCTGAGATTGTAAAGGACTTTGGCCGTGTAGATATTCTGGTTAATAATGCCGGTATTACTCGTGACGGATTAATGATGCGTATGACTGAACAACAGTGGGATATGGTTATTAACGTTAACCTGAAATCAGCGTTCAACTTTATTCACGCAGTTACTCCTGTTATGATGAAACAAAAAGCCGGAAGCATCATCAACATGGCTTCTGTAGTTGGTGTTTCAGGAAATGCTGGTCAATGTAACTACTCAGCTTCTAAAGCTGGTATGATTGGTTTGGCAAAATCAATTGCTAAGGAATTAGGTTCTCGTGGTGTTCGTGCCAATGCAATTGCTCCTGGATTCATTATTACTGATATGACTGCTGCCTTAACTGAAGAAGTTAAGAAAGAGTGGGCTAAAAATATTCCTTTGCGCCGTGGAGGTACTCCGGAAGATGTGGCCAATGTTGCTACTTTCTTAGCATCTGATTTGTCTTCTTATGTAAGCGGACAAGTAATTCACTGCTGTGGCGGTATGAATATGTAAGAAAAGGAATGACCGTAATTTACGAAGATAATCATATCATTGTTGTCAACAAGACAAGTTCCGAGATAGTTCAGGGAGATAAAACGGGCGATACCCCCTTGTCAGAGATTGTAAAACAGTATCTGAAGGAGAAATACAATAAACCCGGAAATGTTTTTCTGGGAGTTGTTCACCGGCTGGATCGCCCTGTAAGCGGAATTGTTCTTTTTGCAAAGACCAGTAAAGCACTCCCTCGACTGAACGAGATGTTCAAGAACAGCGAAGTGAAAAAAACATATTGGGCCATTGTAAAGAACTGTCCAAAAGAACCCGAAGGTGAGCTGGTTCATTATTTGGTGCGTAACGAGAAACAGAACAAGAGTTATGCATACGACAAAGAGGTGCCTAATTCAAAGAAAGCCATTCTGGATTATAAGCTGATTGGCCATTCTCAGAATTATTACCTGCTTGAGGTGAACCTGAAAACCGGAAGGCACCATCAGATTCGTTGTCAGTTGGCAAAAATGGGATGTCCCATCAAGGGAGACCTGAAATATGGCTCGCCTCGTTCAAATCCCGATGGAAGTATCTGTCTTCATTCCCGTTATGTCTCCTTTATTCATCCGGTTTCCAAGGAACGGATCGAGTTGGAGGCTCCGGTGCCCGAAGATAATTTATGGAAGGGATTCGAGATGATAGGATAATCTTTCTTACGGTTTTGAAATAACAGAGAAGGCTGCTACAAGAGATATTTCTTTTGTAACAGCCTTTTTAGTTGGTTCGCCACATCTCTGAAAAAGAGCTGTATGGCTTGTATTTACTTTAATCCTTCTGAAACAGCCGTTCTGTATGTTTCCAGTTTGGTGCTTTTTAGAATTTTCTTCTTTAGCTTCTTATCCATCTCAGGTAACAGATACTCCCAGATACTCTTCATCTTTGTCACCAACTGGTCGTTCCCCTGCAGGTGTGCCTCGTAATGATTGAGCAGCAGAGTGTGAAATGCCCGCACCTTTTCAAGCATTTCGCTACGGGAAAGCTTTTCCCCTTTCAGGTATTCCGATGCAAGTGCCGGATTGGCCAGCAGACCTCTGCCTATCATCACTCCCGAAAGATTAGGAAAACGATTTAAGAGCCTGTCTATATCCTCAATTGAAGCGATATCTCCATTATATAGAAGCGTATGCTTGCATTCGTTATAAAACGTCTCGAATGCGTTCCTGTCTGTTGTTCCCTTATACTGTTGTTTTCCTACACGAGCATGGAGGGTAATTTGTCGCAGCGGAAGGTTGTTCAGTATTGGAAGCAGGGCGAGGCACTCTTCCGGGCTTTCCCATCCCAGACGCATCTTGACGGAGAATTTCATATCGGGAAATTCCAGTATGGTATTTAGCAGCTCCTCTACCTCTTTTGGATAAGGAAGAATACCTGAACCTTTGTGACGACGTGCCAGCATTGGGAAGGGGCAACCCAGGTTGATGTCTGTCTCCGTGTACCCTTTATCGAGGAAGAGGGCGACAATTTTTCGCAGCTCATCAGGGGTGGCTGCTATTAACTGAGGAACCAGGTGCTGAACAGTATTGTTTTCTGGCTCAATTTCCCGCAGCTCTTTGTTGCGAAACTCTCCCTTTTCCAACCTGACAAAAGGGGTATAGTAGGTCTCTATGCCGCCAAATATGGATTCGTGCGCATTGCGATAAGGCGCATCGGTGAAGCCCTGTAGCGGAGCAAAATGGATGGGAAGTCTCTTTTTATCTTGCATCTCTTTTTTATTATCAAAGAAGCCGGTTATGCCAAAGTTCGCTTCCGGAACCTCAGGTAAAACATGATGCCCGCGCTGGTCAGCCCGAACGGAAAGGCCATCCAAACCCCTTTGACACCCCAGTCCAGGGTAAATCCAAAGAAATAGCCCGCCGGAAGAGAGATCAGGAAATAACTGATGAAAGCAATGTACATCATCGGCTTTACGTCTGCAATTCCACGCAGTGCATTGGCAAAAGCTATTTGTGCGCCGTCGCCAAACTGGTATAGCAGGAAAGGAAAGATCAGTGTTATCACCATGGCGTTCACCTCCTCGCTATCAGTGAAGATTGGTCCGAGATGGTTACGCAAAAGAAATATAGAACCTGCTGAGATCACTGCCATCAGCAGGATGATATGAAAGCCAGCATAGGCGGAACGACGTACATTCACAATATCGTTCTTTCCCTTGAAATTGCTTACTCTGACTGCAATTGCCGCCCCCATTCCGTAATATACCATAAAACAGAGGCTCGAAACGGTGAGCATCACCTGGTGAGATGCCAACGCAATGCTGCCTAGCCACCCTACCATGATGGTGCTAAAGGTAAACGAGGCGGTTTCCATTCCCATTTGAAACGCCAAGGGCCAACCCAACGCGTTGAGTCTTCTAAATAACTCTTTTGAAAAGCCATTCAGCTTAAAGCCATTCAGGTATGGAATGTATCGTTTGCTTCTGAAAAAGAGAAAAGCAAAAGCTATCGGCATTACAATCCGGGCAATCAATGTACTTACTCCGGCTCCCAGCAATCCCATTTCGGGTAGTCCCAGTATTCCATAAATCAGCAGATAGTTGAGGACGATGTGGAAGGCATTACCCCACAAAAGAATCCACATGGAGGTCCGGGTGTCGGTTATCCCATCTGCAAACTGTTTGAATGCATTAAAGACAAGCACAAAGAACAGTGAGGCCAATAGCACCAAGTAATAAGGACGAATCAGGGGAAGCAACTCTTCCGGTTGTCCAAAGCGGTGAATGTTGAGGTAGACCACAAACATAACCACCGTCAGCATCAGTGCCACCAATAGGTTGGCGGCAAGACTGTTCTTCAGCGCCTGTCCCGCTCCACAGGAATCCTCTTTCCCGAAAAGGCTTCCCACAATGGGAGTCAGTCCGTAAGAAAACCCGGTGCTGAAGATTATTGCCAAAGTGAAGAGGTTATTCACAAAAGAGGCGGCAGCCAGCTCAATGGTGCTGTGGTGTCCCACCATTATGGTGTCGGCAAACCCCAGAATGATTATGCCCAGCTGTCCTATAACCAGGGGAAGTCCTAAACGGAACAGCGCTTTGTAGTGTTCCTTGTATGTTGAAATAAATTGGATCATGATTATTTCTGCGCTTTGTAATAGAGCGTAGAGCAGTTCTCGCGAACAAATGCCTGTCCGGCTACCTCTTTCAGCTGATCGGCGGTAACTTTACGGTAATTGCTTACTTCATTGTTAAGTTCTTCCGCCTTGCTTATCAGTTCAAAGAATGCCAGGTTGGTGGCCACGTTCAGATAGTTGATATTACTAAAAATTTGTTCAGATTCAAATTTGTTTTTAACTTTCTCCAGCTCCTGCTCTTCCACCAAAGTGGTTTTCAGAGCTTCAAGCTCTTCCCATACAGCAGCTTCCGCCTGTTCAAGAGATACTCCCGGTGCCGGCTTTCCGGCAATCTGGAACAATCCCGGTTCCACACTTCCTGAAATATAAGCATCGACAGAGGTAAACACCTGACGCTCTTTCACCAGGTGTTGAATAAATCGGCTGGAGTTTCCGTTGCTCAGCACATCAGACAGAATATCGAATGCATAGTAGTCGGGGTGTGTGCGCTCGCTCATGTGGAAAGCCATGTAGAGAGCATCGAGCGGCACAGGACGTTCCACTTCGAGTCGCCTCTCTTCCGTCTGTTTGGGTTCACAAGGAAGGTTCCGCACACGAACATCGCGGGCAGGAATCGGGCCAAACCACTTCTCGGCCAGCCGGATGGCCTCCTCAAACGGTATATTTCCCGTAACACAAAGAATGGCATTATTGGGAGCATAGAAATGAAAGAAGAAATCTTTTACTTCCTCAAGGGTGGCATTGGTGATATGCGATATCTCCTTTCCTATGGTTGGCCATTGGTATGAATGTACTTTGTATGCCAGCGGACGAAGCAGGTGGGATACATCACCGTAAGGCTGATTCAGATTTCGTTGTTTGAACTCTTCTGTCACTACCTGCCTCTGAACATCCAGGCTTTTCGGGTTAAAGTCGAGGCTGAGCATACGGTCCGATTCCAACCAGAACCCTGTTTCCGCGTTTTGTTTGGGCAGGGTGAGGTAATAGTTGGTGATATCGTTGTTGGTCCATGCATTGTTTTCTCCGCCGGCCAACTGAACCGGAGCATCATAATCGGGAATGTTTACCGACCCTCCGAACATCAGATGTTCAAAGAGGTGGGCAAACCCGGTATGATTCTCATCTTCGTCCTTAGCCCCGACATTGTACAGTACATTGATGGCAACCATCTGTGTACTGGTATCTTCCGAATGAATCAAACGAAGTCCGTTTGAGAGCGTGCGTCTGTTTACTTCAATCATCTTAATTAATCCAGTACTGTGACTTTCATTCTGATATCCTCTTCCGGGCGGTCGGAGCGGTTAGTCTTTACCTTCTGTATGGAATCTACCACTTCCATACCTTCCACTACCTCCCCAAATACGGTGTACTGGTTGTCCAGGTGCGGAGTACCACCAACGGTGGTGTAAGCTTTCACCTGTTCGGGTGTAAACTTGAAGTCGGGCATGGTGTCGGCTATTGTTTTAGCTTCGGCAATCAGCTCTTCCTGCAATTCATACAGTCCCTCTTTGTCGCGGTCCATACGTAGCTTCTTAATCTTAGCAGTGTTCTTGCTTACCAGGTTACTGAAAATCTGTTCCACTTTTCCATGGTTCATTTGGTGTTCCATATTCAGGATCTGACCTTCAGAGTATTTCTTACCGGTAACAATGTAGAACTGGCATCCGCTTGAAGCCTTTTTCGGGTTCACCTCGTCTCCCTGACGAGCGGCCGAAAGAGCTCCTTTTTTGTGGAACAGCTGTGGGTAAACAAACTCGGCTGGAACTGTATATCCGGCATCTCCCGAACCAAGCATCTGGCCTTTTGCAGCCTTTCTGGAATCGGGGTCACCTCCCTGAATCATGAAATCTTTAATTACACGGTGAAAAAGAGTTCCATCATAAAAACCTTCTTTGGCAAGTTTGATGAAGTTATCACGGTGTTGAGGCGTTTCATTGTAGAGTTTGATTTTTATGTCCCCTAAATCTGTCTGTATCAACAGCATTGTTTCTTTCTGATTTTCCATATTTACTTTTTTGTTTTGGGCGAATCCCGTTAAAATAAATCCTGCGAAGAGGAGCGAAAGTGTAATCAGTAAATGTTTTCTCATGTGAATGAACTGATTAATTTGGAGACAAAAGTAGTACTTTCAGACAATTAAGCCAAACGATAGGGCGATAATTAGAACCTTTTATCATATCGGCCCTATCCTTTTTCTTTCAATGCCCAGACTTTCTGTTTATTGATAAAAAACGGCCGTTCCGCAGGCTGTCACCATCAGCATACTACCATTCGAGCCAACCGTTTCATAGTCCAGGTCAACCCCGATTACGGCATTAGCCCCCATTCGCTGTGCATTTTCGGCCATTTCGCGGAGAGCGGTCTCCTTAGCTTCACGAAGCACTTTCTCGTAAGAGTTGGAACGACCACCGATAATGTCGCGTATACCTGCAAAAATATCCTTGAAAATATTGGCACCGATAATGGTTTCTCCGGAAACAATTCCATAGTACGTGGTAATGTTTTTACCCTCTATACTGTTTGTTGTAGATAGTAACATAATGTTTTTCTTTAGAAGTTAGTTTTCTGACAGCAAATATATATTATTTGTACGAATTCATAATCAGTATGGCAAACAAGATTCAGAAATAAATGTTATCTTTGATATAGAACATTTCATAATTATGGGAGGACGGACGAAAAAGTGGCTGAAAAGGGTGGGCTATGCTTTGCTATCACCGTTTATTCTTTTGGCAATACTCATCGTGTTGCTTTATCTGCCTCCTGTCCAGAATCAACTTAAGAAGCAGTTTGTAAAGTATGCTTCAAAACAGACGGGAATGCAGATTGCCATTGACCGAATCAGCCTCTCTTTTCCGCTAGACTTGTCAGTACACGGAGTAAGTGTAATTTCATCAAAAGATACATTGTTGGTAGCCGATAAGGCAATTGTCGATTTAGGGCTGAAACGCTTATTGCAGGGAGAGATAAAAGTAGAAGGCTTTACCCTGAGTAAAGTTGACTTCAACTCATCTCATCTGATTAAAGGGATTCGACTGAAAGGTAAGCTAGACCGTTTTTTTCTACGATCGGAAAAGGTTGGAATAAGCAGGGAAGAGATGCTGATATCTGCTGCCACATTGAAAGATGCCGATGTCAGGCTTTCGATTCTTGATACTACAGAAACAAAAACCAAAGAACCATCCAAACCTATCCGGTGGAAATTCTACCTTAGTCGGCTGAAGCTACAAAACGTCTCTTTCCATCTAGAACAACCGCTGGATAGTACACACCTGTCTGCTTCCATCGGTGAAGGGCTCCTTACTAATGGACTGGTGGACTTGCCCCGGAGTTTGTATCGCATGCAACATATTATTGTCAACAAGGGTACGTTCAACTACGATTCGAACCAGAAGGAACCGTTCCGAGGATTCGATCCTACACATCTGGCATTACGTGGAATCTCATTTACGGTGGATTCCTTCAGGAACCAGAGTCGTTACCTGGCAGGTATCGTCCGCAAACTTTCCCTGACCGATCGCTCGGGCATCACTATAGACTCTATGAAGGGGCGTCTTCAGGCCGATAATAGAGCCATGCAGGTAACCGGACTGGAGCTGAACACCCCCCATTCCGAGCTCCGGGCAACAGCCAAAGCCGATTGGCTGATGCTTCGAGAAATCAACAAGGGGAGCTTTATCTCCGAAGTCAAGGCCTACATTGGCAAGCAGGATGTGCTGCTGCTAACCGGAGCATCTTCGGGGAAACTGGCAAAGAGCTACCCCTTCCGGGCAATTGCTCTTCGTGGAATGGCTGAGGGGCACAATGGGAAAATTAATATTTCAAAGCTTACCGCCGATCTGCCGGGAGCATTCTCCTTTTCTTCCAAGGGAAGATTGGCAAACGTAACCGATAGGGTAAACCGCTCGGGACAGCTCCTTTTCTGCATTGATGCTCAGAACCTCGACTTCCTCACTGCCTTGATAGGTTCTTATCCCAATGGACCTGTACGACTTCCTCAGGGCATGCAGATGGAAGGGAAAGTGGCGATGAAAGGAGAGCAGTTCCTTTCCAGGGTCACTTTGAAAGATGATAAGGGAGAGGTTAAAGTAGATGGGGCGTACAATGTAAAACGCGATTCCTATATGGCCAGTGTGGGGGTAAATAATTTGCAACTGAAACACTTTCTGCCTGATAAAACCCTTTCAGCCCTTACAGCCTCATTCAAAGCAGAGGGAGAAGGTACCGACATCTTCTCACCCAAGACAAAAGCAAACGCTGCCATCGATTTGCAACAATTACAGTATGGAAACACCTCCCTTTCGGGGCTTGCCCTAAAGGCGGAACTTTTAAATTCCCAAGCCAAGGTTGCGCTATCCAGCGAGCATAAGTTTCTTGGAATGGATGCAACACTCAACATGCTTTTGAACAAGAAACTGCTGGAAGGTGATTTTGCAGTAAATGTCCATCATGTAGACTTGTATCACCTAGGGCTGTTGCCCCATCCGCTTAAAGAACCCGTTACCGCTTTCCTTAAAGGCTCGGCCGGAAAGAGTGGCACATCACTCAATCTCAAGTCGGGAGATATGGAATTGTACTTCGAAAGCGATGGTTCTGTGAATCAGTTTGTAAAAGAGGCCACTCTCTTCTCAGAACTGTTGACCAAAGAAATTCAGCAGAAAAGGCTCGATCAAAAAGCCCTTCGAGAAGCAATGCCTTCTACTCGTCTGCTCTTTTCCGCCGGGAATGCCAATCCGCTGGCAAGATACCTGGCTCTGTCTAAAATCTACTTTCATGAGATGGAACTCAGGATGGGCACCTCTTCTGCCCAAGGGTTGCATGGAGTCGGCTCCGTACGCTCGGTTATGGCAGATAGCATCAAACTGGATACGGTTCGCCTCATTGTCCGGCAAGATACGGCGGGTATACACCTCCATGCGGGGGTTGTCAATAATGCTTCGAACAAGCAATATGTATTTCAATCTTACGTAGATGGAATCATCCGGAACGATAATGCCGAGTTGATGCTCAGGTATCTCAATGCCAAGGGTGAGACCGGGGCATTGCTGGGAGTCCGTGCACATTTGCAGGAAGAGGGGCTGATGGTTAACCTCTTTCCGGAGAAGCCCACCCTGCTTTTCCGTTCGTTTACATTAAACCGGGACAATCATATCTTCATAGGCAATGACAAACGTATCTCGGCAAATCTTGAATTACAGGACAAAAACGGGATGGGACTCTTTATACATTCGGTAGAAAATGTGGAGGCACAACAAGATTTGCAGGCCGAAATCCGGAATCTCGATCTGAAGGAGGTGGTGAATTCAGTACCATATATGCCCGATATTGGAGGAATCCTTTCTGCCAAGGCGGAATATCTCCAGAAGGAGAGCCACCTACAGGTGAAGGGCGATGCAGATATCAGCAAACTGATGTATGCCAAACGGCTTGTGGGGAATGTGAATCTGAAAGCGACTTACACCCCGGGAGAGACAAATGAGCACCAGGTAGATGCCATGGTGGGGTATAACGGTAGAGAGGTAATTACAGCAGCAGGTATCTATCGAAGTGAAAAGCAGCAATCAATGGATATCCATGCCCGGCTCAAGGATTTGCCTCTGAGCATTGCCAACGCTTTTGTTCCCGACGACCTGGCTCGCTTTGCCGGTGCCCTGAACGGGGAGGTCACCTTTAAAGGAACAACGGAATCGCCCCAGATTGCCGGCGAGGTAAAAGCCGATACCGCTTCTGTGTTTATTGTGCAGGCTGGAGCACGTCTCAAACTCGATGATAAGAAAATAGCGGTCACAGATAACCGGGTTGTATTTGACGATTATCATATATATGCCGTAGGAAAGAACCCATTGACAATTTCGGGAGGCGTCGACCTTAAAAAACTGCAGAGTGTAAAGGCCGATTTGAAGCTGACAACCAGGAATTATCAACTGATGAATTCCCGTCGCACTCACCAATCGTTGGTTTACGGAAAACTATTTGTAGACCTCAATTCAACGATACGCGGTCCGCTCGACGCGTTGGTAATGCGTGGCGATATGCGTTTGCTTGGCACCACGGATGCAACATATATTCTACGGGATTCTCCTTTGGCTGTTAAGGACAGGTTGGGCGAGATGGTTACCTTTGTCAACTTTGAAGATACCGCCCAGGTGCAGAAGAAAGAGCCGAAGAGTGCCACCCTTAGCGGTTTGGATATGATTCTGAATGTACAGGTGGAACCGGCGGTGAGGATAAAAGCCGAACTCTCACCCGATGGTGAGGATAGGGTGGAGCTGGAAGGTGGAGGAGACCTCTCGCTGCATTATACTCCGCAAGGCGATATGTTGCTTTATGGACGATACACCATGAGTGGTGGCCTGTTGAAGTATACCTTGCCGGTGATTCCGCTTAAATCATTCGTAATAAAAGACGGAAGTTACGTGGAATGGTCGGGAAACATGATGGACCCTGTTGTAAACTGTAAGGCGGTGGAACGGCTCCGGGCTTCGGTTACGAATGAGAACCAGACAAGTCGGCAGGTGAATTTCGATGTTTCGGTCTCCATCAAAAACAGGTTGCAGAACCTGGGAATGGTTTTCGACCTCGAAGCGCCCGAGGATATGGCTGTGCAGAATCAGCTCTTGGCCATGTCCGACGAAGAGAGAAGCAAGCAAGCCATAACAATGCTGGTTTCGGGTATGTATATGCCCGGAAGTATGGCAGCATCGAGCACTGGAGGCATTAATATGGGAGGTGCCCTGAATAGTTTTCTGCAGGGGCAGATAGCCGGTATAGCCGGCAGCGCTCTGAAAAAGGTCGATATCACTTTCGGAATGGAAACGTACAACGAAAGCTCGGCTCAGGGTATGGGGCGCCGCACCGATTACTCATTCCGTTTTGCCAGAAGATTCTACAACGACCGCATACGGATTATTATCGGAGGCAAGATATCGACAGGTGAAACCGCCGAAGAAAAGCAGTCGTTTATAGATAATATTTCGCTGGAATACAGGTTGGATACCAGCGGAACCAGATATGTAAGGTTGTTCTATGACAAGAACTATCAGAGTCTGCTCGAAGGAGAGATTATTGAAACGGGAGCCGGCGTAGTGCTTCGAAAGAAGATGCGCAAATTGGGCGAACTGTTCATTTTCAAAAATAAAAATCAAAAGAAGGAGTCGCGATGAGAAAAATAATCTGTCTGTTGTTCATCATCTTATCCGCCTGTTCCACCACCCGTCATTTATCGGAAGGTGAAATCCTTTATACGGGAATGAAGAAAACGGTGGTTGTGAACCGGGACATTTCTCCGGCTGGTGATGAGGCTTTGGAGGAGGTGGGGGCTGCATTGAAAGCGACTCCCAACAATGCTCTACTTGGAAGCTCGTCCATCCGCACGCCTTTCCCATTCGGATTGTGGATGTACAATGCTTTTCAGTCCTATGAAAAAGGGTTGGGGCATTGGCTCTTCAATCGTTTTGCCACCAAGCCGGTATTGGTATCGACCGTAAACCCCGAAGTCAGGATAAAGGTGGCGCGAAATCTGTTGAGAGATTACGGGTACTTCAACGGACAGGTCTCTTATGAGTTGATTCCCGGGAAGAAACGCCAGGCAAAACTGAGATATACCGTCGATATGCAGCAGCCCTATTTGTTGGATTCGGTGATGTATGCATCCTATTCCCCAAAGACCGACAGCTTGATTCACCTTCGTTTGGCAGATAAGATACTTCGGAAGGGAGACCATTTCAGCGTTCTTAAACTGGAAGAGGAGCGGCAGCGTCTAAGTGGTCTGTTGCGAAACGCCGGTTACTACTATTTCCGTCCGGAGCTGATAACCTTTCTTGCCGATACCACCAAACAGTCTGGCCGGGTAAGTCTGAAGGTTACTCCAAAAGCAGGCTTGCCGCCCGAGGCGCTTCGTCCATGGAATATTGGCAATAGGAGCGTGTGGCTGTATGGTTACGACGGAGAGGTTCCAACCGACTCACTGCTTTATAAGGATTTGCTGATTTATTACCAGGGCAAGCTCCGAGTTCGTCCGCAGGTTCTCTATAACCGGTTCAGTCTGCAATCGGGTGAAAAGTATTCACAGCACAGACAGTTGAAGTTGCAGGAGAATATGAACCAGCTGGGAACCTTCAGGTTTACCGAGCTGCTCTTTACCCCTCAGGATACTACCGCTTTAAACAACCGGCTCAATGTGAGGATGAATGCAGCTTACGACTTGCCGCTTGACGGAGAACTGGAATTTAACGTAACGACCAAATCCAACGGACAGACAGGGCCGGGTGCTGTATTCTCAATTTCTAGGCGGAATATCTTTCATGGAGGAGAGCTTCTTTCGCTGAGGCTCAAGGGAAGTTATGAGTGGCAAACCAATGGTTCGGTCGAGGGGAATAGTTCTGTAATAAATTCGTATGAGCTGGGGGCGTCCACTTCGCTCACCCTTCCGCGTATACTGTTGCCGGGTATGCTCAACAAAGAGTTTACCTATCCCGCCACCACCACATTCTCGCTCAATGGAGACCAGTTAAACCGTGCCGGTTTCTTCAAATTGCTCTCCTTCGGAGGTAGCGCCACCTATAATTTCCAGACATCCAGGGTAAGCCGTCATTCAGTAACCCCTTTCCGGCTGTCGTTCAATGTGCTTCAGTACACCACCCAGCGATTCGATTCTGTTACCAATGCCAATCCGGCTCTATACCTCAGTTTGAAGAATCAGTTTGTTCCGGCGATGAACTATACCTATACCTACGATGATGCAGGGGTGAGAGGTAAACGGAATCATCTTTGGTGGGAAAGCTCTTTAACATCTGCCGGAAACGTTTTGTCGGCCGTTTACAGATTGTTCGGAAAGAGCTTCAACCAGGAGAAGCAACTTCTGGGTAATCCCTTTGCCCAGTTTTTGAAACTCACCTCCGAAGTGAGATATACCTATAAACTCAGCGCTCGCCAGTCATTGGTCGGACGTTTGTCGGGCGGCGTTCTCTGTGCTTACGGAAATTCAAAAGTGGCGCCCTACAATGAGCAGTTCTATATTGGCGGCGCAAATAGTCTGCGAGCATTTACCATTCGCTCTCTGGGGCCTGGCAGCTACAGGCCCAATCCGGATAATGTTTATTCGTATATGGACCAGACCGGAACATTTAAGCTGGAGGCCAATCTGGAATACCGATTCAACATACTGGGAGATCTGAACGGAGCTCTCTTCCTCGATGCCGGAAACATCTGGTTGCTAAAACCTGATGCTGCACGTCCGGGCGGTCAGCTTTCCCTATCCCGGCTTGGGAAGGAGATTGCCCTGGGAACCGGTTGCGGATTGCGTTACGACCTCTCGTTTTTGGTTATCAGGCTGGATGCCGGAATCGGTCTTCATGCTCCGTACGAAACCTCCCGGACAGGATATTATAATATACCCACATTCAAAGACGGATTAGGGCTTCATCTGGCAATTGGTTATCCATTTTAATTTATTATAGGGAGATATTTGACTGGTTTGTTGCTACTTTCTTGGGATTATTTGTAAATTTGTCGCGTAGAATTCTCGAAAGACATAACAAACCATTAAAATATTAACAAAAATGAAACCTACATTATTTGTACTAGCTGCCGGTATGGGCAGTCGGTATGGTGGCTTGAAGCAGTTAGACGGACTGGGCCCCAACGGCGAAACAATCATGGACTATTCAATTTACGATGCAATCCGCGGTGGATTTGGTAAACTTGTATTCGTTATCCGTGAAAGTTTCGAGAAAGATTTCCGCGAAAAGATTATTTCAAAATACGAAAACCATATCCCGGTTGAAGTGGTATTTCAGGATTTGAACGACCTTCCTGCCGGATTCAAATGCCCCGAAGGCAGAGAAAAACCATGGGGAACCAACCACGCAGTGCTGATGGGTAAGAGTGTAATCAACGAACCATTTGCCGTAATCAATGCCGACGACTTCTATGGAAGAGACAGTTTCGCTGTATTGGGCAAAGCTCTGGCAGAACTGGAAGGCAAGAAGAACGATTACTGCATGGTGGGTTACCGTGTAGGTAATACTCTTTCAGAAAGCGGTAGCGTGGCACGTGGCGTTTGTGCAACAGACGAAAACGGGTTCCTGACTACAGTTGTTGAACGCACAGCAATCGAACGCATTGATGGTAAGATTCAGTTCAATGACGAAAACGGCGAAACAGTTACTATCGACGATAATACTCCGGTTTCTATGAACATGTGGGGCTTCACTCCCGACTATTTCCAGTATTCAGAAGATTTCTTCATTGAATTCCTGAAAGCAAACATGGATAACCTGAAATCAGAATACTTCATTCCGTTGATGGTTAATGAGCTGATTAACAATGGTACTGCCCGTGTTAAGGTTCTTGATACTACTTCAAAATGGTTTGGTGTAACTTATGCAGCAGACCGTCAGTCTGTTGTTGATAAGATTCAGGCGCTGGTTGACGCAGGTGAATATCCTGCAAAATTGTTCTAATAGGACAGTAGCCAATAAAATATAATATGCCGTGTCAAAAGGAGCTACTTTTGGCACGGTTTTTTTTTTGTTTTGTTGCTACCGCTATCTCCGGGGCTAACCTCGCTGAGCGAATACCGGCTTTTTTGTTTTTGCTCTATTGTTATTGACTTAATATTCAATTGTTTAGTCTTCTGGCTTTGTTTGATGTAAATATTTCAACTACTACCGCCACTAAAATTGTTTACAAAAGAAAGAACGACTCAGGATAAAGTCATTTTCATAACTGCGGGGGTTGAGAGGGTGGAGTAAAATAGTCCTTTTTTCGGTTTCAGAATTTCATATTTGAAAAAAATTCTTTTTGAAGAATTTTCAAATTTCATTTTTTGAAACTGAAAAACCTTTGTTTTCTCTCCACCCTCTCAACCCTGGAGAATAACCTTGTAGTAATATGTGGCTGGTTATCTGCGTTATAGATATTAAAGACAACCCAAATCAGGGTTCAGAGTTCATTAGTCAACCCATTACAGAATTTAGAACAACAGTAGACAACCCAGAACCAGCGATTAGGGAAACTAGACAATGAATTAACCCAGCCAACACCATCAATTACCCCAATCATGTACAAGATTAGGGGGTAATCATGTACAAGATTGAACCCAAACATGTACAAGATTGAGGTGAAACATGTACAAGATTGGGCTAACTCTTGCCGTTGTTTTGGTTAGTTTTCCCGGTTGTTTTGATTAGTTCTCCATGGACAAAGAACTATTGTACTGAGGCAACTCCATAATTAGATTTGCCGGGTACAGTTACCGTAACAGGGGAGTGGTGCGTCGTTATCATATCCAGAATCGGCATGTCCTATCGAAAAACACACCACAACAGACAATTGCGTGCTGCATTTGTAAAGGTCAACTGTTAGTCTGAACAATTCAAAGCACCACAATAGGCAGCCGTATGCTGTTTTTATCCGCTTTTATCGTCGGAACCCATCCAATTAAGACCCTTTTTGTGATATTACCGGAACTGTTATTTCCTCTGCACCATTATTTGAGTGATGTAATAAAATGATTATCAGTATTGTATAAAATGACGTGGTGTACATGGTGCACTAAAAACAAGCTTATTACGTTTCCAGAAAATCATATTTGAAAAAAAGTATTTTAGAAGAATTTTCATTTTTCATTTTCTAGAATTGAAAAACAGTCGTTTTATCTACACCATCTACACCACCTTTTAGACTATTCCTTACCGGAAGTGGTGCAAAAACAAGGCTTTGGGTGGGAGAGAAAGCAATTGTCTGCCACCCCGAACCTTTTATTTCTAAATTATATCCCATTGATAATGAGTGTTGTATATAATGATGGGTGGCAGAGGTGGCAGAGAAAACGACCTATTTACCTTTCTGTAAATCCTAAAACGAAAAAAAGTATTTTTGAAGATTTTTCATTTTTCATTTTCTGAAACCGTAATACATCCTTTTTTAGTGCCACCTCTGCCACCCCAAAGTAAATATTATGTTTGTTCCTGGAAAGGTGGGACAAAAGTGTTTTGTGCCACCTTTCATTAATCTGCATAAACCATTAAAGCTATATTGAAAATAAAAAACAAATAAAAGACAAATTGATAAAATATGTTTTTATATTTGTGTTTAGTAATGAGCTGTGATATAAACGGTTTATAATAAGAACTGTAAATGTATCTTCAATTTAGGATTCAAGAATATGTAAATATGGCATTGCAGCTCTACAAGAAGAATTAGGAACTGTTGGGTTAAAAGGGATATGCCTATATTGAAATAATATTATGAAAGAACAAGGATCAAAACAAGGGGACTTACCAATGGTTAAGAAAGGCATTTTTTCCCTTCTGGTTGTATTCTTATTAGGAATTAATTGTCAGAGTATTGCACAGGAAAAACCGACGAATTTTGTACCGTTACTTTTTGATACTGTAAAAGTAGGTGTAAATTATAAAAGAGAACGATTGTGCATAAAGGATACTCTTATTCAAGATTCTTTGAGAATTTTATTTAGAGTTGCTTTAAAGTTTGAATACCCTTTAAATGATATCAGTAAACCGGTGATTGTAAAATCGGTAGAACTGACAGATTTGCATGTTAAATCACTAACAACAAATAAACAGTTTTGCATTTACCATAACGAAAGGAAAATGTCCCGATATCAAAGAGAGATTTGGAATAGATATTCAAGAATGTTTGATTACTGGTATCGTAATCAGCCTTATGAGAAGTTGGTTTATAGACAAGAATATGGGGATTTAGCTTATTTGGGAGGAGTGTTATATACGACATATCGCTAGGTGAGAGCTTGGTGGACTAGCAAATTTATCCGGTTGTGCAAAATAAGCGAAGTTTCAAATCAACGTGAAACTTTATCGTTCAAAAAACTTAATTATTAACAGTTTGTCTGGCTTATCAACAAAAGGGCAATTGGTTCAAAAAGTGGTTATTTGGAAAGGAGAGCTAACGCTGGTTTGCACTAATTTTTAAAACAATATAACAACTATGAAGAAACTGTTTTTATTTATAATATATTTGTTACTAATAGGGAATTTGTCTGGACAAATAGCTCAAAAACAAAAAGTTGTTCTATTAAATTTTCGTTCAAATAAAATTGTAAATATATACAATTCATGGACTAAAGAAAAAATAATTGCTAAAATAGAAGATGATTCCATTGCGGAGAATTATTATTGGTTTGATTTTAAATCAAAAAAAGATAGCATGATTAACGTAATTGCGTCGTCGACAAATAATAACAAAAAACAGATCCGAGGATGGGTGAAAATAACAGATACAGGTATTTACCTTCGTCCACGTAATACTATTTATATAATATATGAAAAGCCCGATCGTAAATCCAATAATGTTAAAATTACATTATATGGAAGTTTTCTTGTTAAAGTACTAGATATTAGTAATTCTTGGTTGAAAATTGAAGTGTTTCATAAAAACATACTGTATAGATATTGGTTACCTTATGAATATCAATGTTGTGATATTTATGATTCTTGCACGTAAAGTTTATAATAAAGAGCGTTTTGGCGAATTTCATATATTTATGCCAACAACCCCCTCTCCCATAAATTTAAATCTATGGGCATATCTTATTCGAAAATTATCCGAACAAATTAATTACCAATAAGTGGTCTTGAAAAAAAATACATAAACGACAAAAGCTGAAATTAAATGAATTTATATTACATACTTTTAGAATTAGATTATGATGATTACATCGGCTCAAATAATGAGTTGCGTTATGAGTTTCAACAAAAACAAGTTATATCGGCGATTATTTATCAAAAGCCATTAGGAAATCGAGGTTCAGAACGGATGAGTTGAGTTTTTATAAAATATACCACATATACCATGGATAAATTAAGAAATATCCTCAATATCATAACAATAGCAGCTGTAAGCATTGATATGTTTTTTAGAGATAAATTGCCAGTTATAATTCGCAATAATTCTTGGAAAATTATAGCTACTTTAGTTGTTATAATTATTATTCTAGAAATATTAAGGAGGAAAAATAAATGAAGCAAATTGTAGATTATTTTTGCAAATATTCAAAAGAGATATTATTAAATATATTTTATGCGTATTTCCTGTTTTTAGTGGGACTTTATTGTTTGGATATTGAGATTACAGCTATTTATGGCTTTATCTACTTCTTTATCCTTGGTTTATATTTAGGGAATTTGATTGCATTAAAAGTTTCTGAATATCAGAGAAAAAAGGAATGATAGAAAACTAACTGTGTCTGATTTCCTTTTTATATTGCTAATCATGGAAATGGAGAAAAATATGATTTCAGAACGACTAATGGAACAGATAAACCCATTGAAAGCATAGGGCAAAATTGATGAATGACAATAGGTGAGAACAAATGCACCGGAGTAGTAACGTATAGTTCGGCAATAGATATAGGAAATATTGCAGCAGGGTATGTTGCAGGCGCCAATATTTTCAATGATAAAACATTAACAAGTTGTAGCAAAGTTCTAAAGAAATCAATTGTAATAACAAATATAAGACCACCAAGATGAAAAATAGAAGTCTTATTATCATATTGTTGATATTGCCTTTATGTTTATTGAAAGGGCAACAATTGAATAAAGACAATTTTAATCAATTCGTCAATAAATTTACTGATGTGAGTTTTCCACTAGAACCTGAGCAGTTTTTTGTTCTTTTGAGTAATCTGAAAACTAAGCACATCAATAGAGTTGAATACGATACTTATTTAAGAACAAAAGATGATTCCTTCTGGGAATTTAATAACGATTATGAATATTGTTTTGGAGGCAAAAAGAAATTTGATAATTATTGGCTCATTTTTTATAGTCGACATTATTTACCTGAAGAAATTAACGAAACGATAGGAGAAATTGTCTTAGAAACAATGACTTTTGACGGAAAATTAATTTCAAGAATTCTTGTTAACGGTGGATATGGCGACACAAGAGATTACACATTCCAATCCAAAATATATTCGCCGGATAAAATTGAACTTATCTATACAAAGTACATAGATGTCAAGCTTATTAAAGAAACAAATACATATGAATCAAAAGAAACTAAATATACAAAATACTACTACATTCAAAAAGACGGTAAAATAGTATTAATTCTATAGGATATCAGTTTGACCTCTCCCCGAAAAAACGAACACTTTAAAGTTACGAGATATGAATGTAAATAATTTTAAAATCGTACTGAAATGAAGAAAATAGCAATGTTTATTTTGTTCTTTTCTCTTCTTAATTGTTTGAAGGCTGATACCTTTGATAAATATATTTATAAGAAAAAATCTGTACCTTTATTGGAATGTAAAAATAATGCATTACATGATTTGATTATAGATATGTTTGAGGCAGAGAAAAAATGTGATTATTATAGTGATACCCTTATGATGTCAGTACGTATAATGTCAGATTCATTTTATTTCCCTAATGAATCATCTGATAAATATGTACTCAAATTTGAAACTGGAGCTAGCAGCTCTTGTTTTGTAAGTTTAGATCCTAAAGGGTGTTTTTATGTAAATAAACATATCTGCTTTGTATACGGTGAAATACCTCCAGCTCTATTTAATGTAACCAAAAGCAAACTCAGCTTGTTTTATAGAATACCTACTTTTAGGAAGCTAAAAAAAGGAGAAATTCCACAAATTGTTGAAGAAATGGCAATCATAGACATGTTTTCACAATGGTTGTATTCTTTTGAAAATAGTAATTTTAAATTGATGGAAATGTTTCCAATGTGTACGAAGTAGGTATTTCATCCAAACAAATATGATTCAATTACATATATAAATATCGTTTATATGATGATACAATCTATAAATAGCTTGATTATGAGTAAGTTTAATTTAATGTTCATCTCAGTTTTATGCATTGTTCCTTTTGTGCAATGTGAAGCAGGAACAAATATAGATGAAATTAAATATGCCGTTGTGTTAAATGATACTATTAAAGGCGACAAATCGAAAAATACAAAAATAGAACAATGTTTGATTGGGGAATGGTTTATACCTCACGCTGCTGATATAAACATAACGTTTAATGAAGACAGAACCTTTGTTTTTAATGACTTCAATATTAAAACAGAGGAAATAGAAGTTTTGCACGGAACGTTTAAATTAAGTGGCAATGAATTGATATTAAAGTACGACAATAAGCCACAACAGACCTTTAAATTTGAAAAAGGAAAAGGAGCAGACAATAATTACTATATTACAAAAGGGAAAAAATATTATTTTGTAAAAGGTGATATCAGTCTCTAACTATATTTGTGTTTAGTTATGGGCTCTGTTATAAACGGTTTATAATAAGAAATCTAACTGAATATTCAATTTAGTATTCAAGAATATGTAAATATGGCATTGCAGCTCTACAAGAAGAATTAGGAACTGTTGGGTTAAAAGGGATATGCCTATATTGAAATAATATTATGAAAGAACAAGGATCAAAACAAGGGGACTTACTAATGATTAAGAAAGACATTTTTTTTCTTCTGGTTGTATTCTTATTAGGAATTAATTGTCAGAGTATTGCACAGAAAAAATATAATCCATTTCATAGGGTGGAAGTGCCTGATAGCATTAGCTTAAAACTTGAGAATGCATATAAGTTAATAACTGACTGTGATAGTGTAAATGCAGGTAGGAATGTCTGGAATATCGTAGATAGAAAAGATTTGGTTTTCAAAGATGGGTTATATTCTTTCCAAGGTCAAGGCCCCCATTTCCCAAGATGTATTTTTATTTATAAAGATAATAAAATATTTATATTTAAGAGTGTTGGGGCTTTTGACCCTGTTGGGGTTTTAAAGGAATATATTGAATGCATTGAGTATTTGAAACTGTCCGAAAAAGAGCAAATAAAATATCTTAAGTATATAGCATCTTATTTAGAAAATGAGTCAGGCTTAACTTATGGTCGTGAAATTATTAAAATGGAATAGATATTCAAGAATGTTTGATTACTGGTGTCGTAATCAGCCTTATGAGAAGTTGATTTATTGACAATAGTATGAGGATATAATTTATTTTGGAAGAGTGTTATATACAACACATCGCTAGGTGAGAGCTTGGTGGACTAGCAAATTTATCCGGTTGTGCAAAATGAGTTGAATTGTAACGCAGCGTGAACTTTATTGCATTAAAAGTTTCTGAATATCAGAAAAAAAACAAATGATAGAAAACTAACTGTGTCTGATTCCCTTTTTATATTGCTAATGGAATGGTTAACTTTGCTCTGTGTCCGCGCTAAGTTATCAATCCCAATAATTGTTATTCCGGATAGTAAAATAATATTATTAAAAAAAGAAGTTATAAAATATCAAAATGAAGGCGCTATTGATGATTCAGAAACATCTACAAGATTAAATACTTTGGGGTATCCACTTAGTGAATTACCAGAAAAAAGATCATTTACTTATCCTGGTGATGCAAACTATAATTTAGGATATGAATCAGGATATATTCGTGGATATGAGGGAGAATGCATTTGTAAATCTATTGCAAGAGAAATTTTAAATATTTTTGCTTCAGGAAGAGGTGAAAGCGAAGGTGTTAATTTAGCTACAGGAAGCCGAATAGGAAAAGTGAATGGGGAAAAAGACTTTAAAAATGAGGAATGAATATTTTCTCACCTAAAATAAAAAAGAACAAACCATTAATTAAAGAAAAAATGATGAATACTCAATTCTTTAAAGGGGCTTTAACTTTTGTATTATTGCAAAATGTTTATAGTATTTTTATGTCATTAGTATATATCATATTGTCCAATTGTATTGGAACCCCAACTTCGCTGTTTATAGGAGGGGGGATTATAACAATCTTTTTTAGTGCAATCATATTTATTTGTATGAATAGATTAACGAATATAAAGATTAATATACGATTTGTTTTTGTTGCTTTAGTTTTTATTCTTTTAATTGTAATAAAAGCACTTATGCAGAACTGGCAAAGTGATAGTTTGGCTATCTTAACCATTAAATCAAAAGATGAATTTAGATTTTTAATACAGTACATAACTAGTTTATCATCACTATTTTATTTTTGGTTAATATTTTGTATGTTGTTTTATTATAAGAAAATCATATGCTGATTGATTATTTTACAAAATAAAATAGGTCATTACAGAATCAATTAAAAAAGGTTTGGAATTGATAACTTAGCGCGGACACAGAGTTTGTGTGCTTCCCTTTAAATCGGACTGTTTTAAATTAGACAAATCTTATTAAATTTGTCAAGGAGGAATAAAAGATGAAAAAGTCAAAACACAATGAGAATGAAATCGTAAAAGCAGTCAATCAACTTGATAGTGGTCTATCTGCTGATGTTATCTGTCGTGAATATGGTATATCTCGTGCTACTCTTCATAATTGGAGATCAAAGTACAGCGGCATGGATTCAAGCCATATTAAGCGCTTGAAAGAACTTGAAGAAGAGAATCGGCGCCTAAAGCAGATGTATGCTGATTTAGCTTTAGACAATAAGATCCTAAAGGATGTCATCGAAAAAAAGCTATAGAGCCCGAGGTAAAGAAAGAGGTTGTAGCAGAAATAGTAACGGATTACGATATCAGCATCACTCGGGCATGCAGGTTAATGTCGATTCATCGTTCGTATTTCTATTATGCTGAAAAGAAGGATGATAATGAGGTCATTGATTCCATTAGAGAAGCCTCAGAGTTTGGCGACGGATTCTGGAAAATCTATTCAAGATTGCTTCGGGAAGGCAAAAAGTGGAATCATAAACGTGTGTATAGGGTTTATAAACTGATGAGGTTTAATAAGCGCTCAAGGCTAAAGAAACGATTACCGGCAAGAGTTAAGCAGCCTCTTGTTACGCCAGGTCTTCCCAATCAAACTTGGTCAATGGACTTTGTAAGTGACAGTTTGGAGTGCGGTCGTAAGTTTCGTGTATTGAATATATTGGATGATTTTGATCGTTCTGCCATAGCTCAAGAGATATCAATCTCAATGCCGGCTGAACGTGTTATAAGAATATTAGAGAAAGTGATATGGCTTAAGGGAAAGCCTGAAGCAATAAGATGTGATAATGGTCCTGAGTATATTTCAAATAAATTCCAGGATTGGTGCAAAGCTAATAGTATAACGATCAAATATACCCAACCGGGATGTCCTACACAAAACAGTTATGTAGAGCGTTTCAACGGTAGTTACCGAAGAGGGGTGTTAGATGCATATATCTTTAGAACACTAACTGATGTTAGGGAAATAACCGAGAAGTGGATGGAGGACTATAATGAGTGTCGTCCGCACCATTCATTGGGTGACATGTCACCCAATGAATACAAAAGAAAGTATGAAACTGATAATAATATTATTAATTTAGCCGTCTAATAACAATAGTTCGGTAAAAAACTATATATCTGTTTATAACTCAAATATTTATGTTGATAAGTTGTCGTTAAAATAAAAGGTTAAGTAGCTGATTATTAGTAAATTTATGGTTCTGACACTGTAAATATTACCAATTGAAATCAAACATACTTAACCAATATATGGATATCTGCAAAGATATTCTTTCGAGAATGGATGCAAAGTTAAACAAAAGTTTTAAAGACTTCTTAATCGAAACGCTTATGTTATACATAATAATTCCTCATAAAATCAATTTCCTGCAATTAGGAAGGTATAGTGAGTCCTGCGAACAACGTTTCAGACAGAATTTCACTAAAGATTTCAATTGAGCCGAGTTTAACAGCATCCTCTCAAAAGACATACTTACAGGTAGCCGTAAGGCAATTGCCATTGATCCCAACTTTATCACGAAAAGCGGGAAAAAGACTCCATATATCGGGCGATTCTGGTCAGGCTGTAATGCCAAGGCTATGCGCGGTTTAGAAATATTGGGTGTGGGGCTCATTGATGCAGATATAAATGAGTGTGTTTTACTTTATACGGTTCAGACTCCTGATCCCAACACATTACATACAGCAAATTGGATGCTTGTAGACTGGTATCTCTTCGCTTTAGAAAAAGAAAAAGAGATTCTTCTAAACCAATCCAAACATGTTGTAGCCGATGCTTGGTTTGCCAAATCAACATTTGTGAACGGACTTGACAGCTTGGGATTCCTTCTCATTTCCCGATTCAGAGATGATGCGAATCTGATGTACATCACAACAGCAGAGAGAACCGGTAAAAAAGGAAGACCTAAAAAGTTTGACGGCAAAATTGATTTTAAGAACCTTGAGCTTACACGATTTGAAAAAGTAGAAATGGATCTGGAAGATGAATTCTATACAGCAATTGTTCATTCCAAAGCGCTGAATAAAGCAGTAAGAATAGTAATTCGAAAAACTCAAAACGGCAAATCCCATAAAATCTATTTCTCGACAGATACCACTCTTTCGGGAAAAGATGTTGTTGAACTTTACAGAACTCGGTTTCAGATCGAATTTTGCTTTAAATGGATCAAACAACACCTTCACATTAAGACTTTCTATGGAACAACAAGTAATGCTGTATACTGCCAAATATGGATTGCTATATGCACTTACATATTACTTGCAATTGCAAAGAAAAGCCTTGGAGTAAAAGAAAATCTTTACATATTTTCCCAGACAATAGGGCTAACTCTATTTGAGAGAGAATCTATAAATGATTTATTTAACAATAATACTAACTTAAAAATGCAGTCCGATGATAACCAATTATCACTTTGGGAATCTTAACGGGACAGCAGTGATTATAGAGCAATAAATATAAATTGTATAAGACAATAATGAACCGGGTTCCAGAAAATACATTCATCCTTATTTACTTCGGAAGCTGAATATATCGAAAACAAGCCAAGTCTGGTCCATTGATGTATCTTATATTCCGATGAAAAACGGGTTTATGTACCTGACTGCTATTATTGATGTTTACAGTCGTTATATAATTGGCTGGTCTCTCTCAAACACCTTGGATAAAGGCGCTTGTCTGAATCAGGTAGAAGTATCTATCAGACGTTATGGAAAGCCGGAGATAATCAATTCCGATCAAGGCTCTCAATTTACGTGTGCTGACTGGTGTGAGATGCTTCAGAAAAACGGCATACAAACAAGCATGGGTGGAAAAGGGCGAGCAAAGGACAATATATGGATAGAACGTTTCTGGAGGACAATCAAACAGGAATACATATATCTGAATCCCTGCTCCGATGGCCTTGAGTTGTACCGGGGGATCCGTCAATATATGGATTATTACAATTACAGGCGCGCCCATCAAGGTGTTGAACGGTATATTCCCGTAGATATTTATTCGGCTGCATAGTAAGTTTTTTATTTTCAATCCAAAGAAAAAGGCTTATTCCGATTCCTGAGAGCCCAAGGTGAACGCGCTTTGCGCGGCCTTGCATGAATCTATATAAAACTTTAGTGTAGATATTGAAAATAAAAAACAAATAAAAAAGAGAAAATTTAAATTAAGTTTATATATTTGTGGTCAGAAAATGGGTAGTATTATATGTTGCGGAGTAAAGCTGTAATTTTTTTTATTTAACAAACAATAATTTAAATTATTATGGGATTATTTAGTAAACGATTTGAACTTAAAAAAGAATATTTTGACTCGTGTTTTAATATAAATGAAACTGAAATTTATAACAGAAGAAAAAAACACGGATTTAATGTGACTAAATACATTGACGGAGGTGCAGTTCATATAAAAGCTGAAAGAAAATCATTTTTATCAACTTTTACCATTACAAATAGTAAGTCTGTTTTTGGCAACCATGAAGAATGTGTTTTCGATGTTTATGAGATGTTTTCATTAAATGATGCTATGATTTTTTTGAAACAAAACTTTACTCCAGTTCCAGAAAATGTGAGATTTAAATTTCCTGATGGTGTCTTTCGTGATTACTATATTCCTTCTTTTTATCTTCCAGATGGTAATGTGCTTGCTTTGAAAAATTCAACTTCCTCATCTTGGTTTAGTTTGCATATAATATCCAAAGATAGAATCTTAAGATAATTGATTCATCGGACTTGCAAACTTTTTATCCGGAAAAAGTTTGCAAGCCCAGCCCGATAGGATTGCGGTCAAAAAGATCCAAAACAACCGTCAAGTATATTATTTAGTTACACAATTATTGAGAAGTACAAAATGTTATAGTTCTTTGATTTTTCCTTGATGCGTTATAAAGGTTTTGTGAAAAATGTTATAAAAGATGCGTTGTTGAAAATATTAATTATATTTGTAAATAGGTTAATTTTGTTATATATTCCCAAAAAATTAAATCTTATAAATATTATGAAAAGACACATGGCAATTTTATCTCTGTTATTATTGACTACATTTGTGTTTGGGCAATCAAAATCGTCGTTTAATCCAACTAAACCAAATGATATTATGGTTGCTGTAATAAATAACCCTAATGCAACTGCGTACGATTTTGCATCTCAGCTTAGTTTGAATAAATCAAATACGAGTTTGTTTTCTTATGATTTCTATAAGACTCGAGACCTAATAAAAAAACGGTTCACAGTAAATAGAGTCTTTAATATCAATGAATACACCAAGTTTTATAATAGGGCAAGTTCTGTTTATTCAAAGCTACCTAATGATGCTTCTGATTTTAACAATAAATTTCCTGATGAAGTAATATATAGTCCTTTTGACGTAACAAGACCTAAAGGTTCCAAGACTTTTGATGTTGATGTAGAATATATGAATAAAAAAAGATGAATAAATATCCTTTTTTTGATAAAGTTAGATTATGTATTCCAATAATATTATCGATATTATTGTTTACAAGTTGTTCGGATTTGATATATGGAACAGCAGACGTTGTATACGGTTTATCCAAAATATTTTGGTTCTTTTTTAAAATTGGTTTAGTAATTATTGGGCTTTGGATAGTATTAGTAATTCTAATTAATGTTTTTGGTAAGAAATAATTATTGATGATGATAAGAAAATTATTGCTGTCCGGTAAAAACGTAAAGCGTATAAATAGTCGACCCGATCTGCCTATTTTAAGGGCAGTTCGGGCATTACTAAAAAAAGTAAGCCCCCTAATCAAAAAGAGATGGCTCAGGAGGGGGTGAATTGGACTGATTAATGATCTGCAACCAAGCCTTTTCGGGATTCTCACAAAAACTATATATGTTGATATAGTACATTAGTGTTTGCCTTATCATTGTTACAAGATTTGAGAAACTCCACTCCCGTTTTATGCGCTTCTTTATGACTGATAAGAGTAAATTTGCAATAAGTGTTACCCATATCTGTGTTTTGATTGCGTTTACGCTCTCCCCAAAGAAGTATTTGAGTGGGAAATTTTGTTTCAATTGCTTGAATAGGTTATGTGAAGCTTCTCATACCTATTTCGCGATGCCAAGGGGTATACTGGACTATGCAATAGTCAAAGCAGAAACATAAAAAGAATGAATTTCAATTTTAATGCTTCTCTGGCGACAGTCAATTTAGCTAAAGCATACGCTATCAGAAATGATAAACCATTTTCAATGTTGTCTATTAAAACCATGATGCACAATGCTTTCCTGCTTCAAATATTTATTGCGTTGTCCGGTATAAGACCGAACAAGAACTTAAATGACAAGCTTGTCAAAGAACTAATTGAGTTTGCGGCTATTGCCGCATAACACATATTTTAAGTCAAACGAATTTATAACGAACTATTGTAATTAATTACCGTCCTAAAAAAGGGAAGCTGACATGGCAAAGTGATAGTTTGGCTATCTTAACCATTAAATCAAAAGATGAATTTAGATTTTTAATACAGTACATAACTAGTTTATCATCACTATTTTATTTTTGGTTAATATTTTGTATGTTGTTTTATTATAAGAAAATCATATGCTGATTGATTATTTTACAAAATAAAATAGGTCATTACAGAATCAATTAAAAAAGGTTTGGAATTGATAACTTAGCGCGGACACAGAGTTAAGTTATCAATTCCAGAGTAAGCTATTTGGAATAACTTACTCAATTACTTTGATTATATATTCTATTGTATTTTCTATCATGGCTTTAATATTATTACTTTTTTTTCAACAGGATTATTACTTAATAACTATTTTTGCAATGATTGGAATACTTAATTTTATCATATCAATAATCACTTTAACTTCAGTAGTAAGAGGGTAAAAGTAAGGAGATTGGCCGGAATATACAAAGGAACACAACAGTGTATCTGTATGATGCCGGCGGGGTGAAACGGAACGTGAAGCAGGTAACTACCACGCAGGATTTGATAATGAGGATTACATAACGCGCGACTTATTTTAAATAAAGCTGATCTCACATAAGGAATGGAACGCGCTGATGTACAAGTGTTATAGCGATGAATATCACAGAACTGGGAGGATAAGAAAATGAAAAAGAAAGTAAGGATAATTATGATTACTTTTTCTCTAATATTAGTTTGCTTTTTTACTTCGGAATGGTTACTCCCAGAATTTAATGGGTCATATGATTTGGGAAATACCAATAAAGAAACTGGAGTAAAAAATAAAAAGTCAAGCGTGATACAAACATTACCTTAAGATACCTAATATGAAAAACTTAATAATTTTATTTATAATGGGTTTATGTGTTGCTTGTTCTGCGACACAAGGAAGCCATAATTTTTCGATTAACAGAGAATCAACCTCGTTGTACAAAATAAAAAAGATTAAAAATGAAAAGTCATTTTACACAATTTATGCAGTACGTAATGATTCTACATTCAAAATTATCAGCTATGCAGATAATACAACTGTTTTTGACTGTGAAAAAATAAAAGTAGGTCATTCTTATATTTTAAATCTAAAAGCGGTTTTTCCTCCTGATTCGCTGTTTGGTAAAGCGGTTATTCCAAATTTAGGAATAAGGGGTTACAGTGTAAATAATACAAAAATGGCTTTTATTGAAGATAAATCCCACAATAAAATTTACACTGCTTTAAATTTAAACGGATTGTATATTAAAAAATGACTTTATAGTAACTAATGAATAAAAGCCCGCTTCAGAGTGTGAGCTTCCTGACTTCCCTGTGTGTGGCAAATTTTAAAATATTCAGAATGGTCTTATGATTGTAGCAGGTCAGCCAAAAGTTATTACCCCTTCGATATGAGGTTATTGTACAGAATTACAGGTCAGGAACAACCGGCAGAATACGATTATACTCACGAATATAGACCATAAAATGATAACGAGATGAAGAAAAATAATTGGAGTTTTAAAAGTAATATAACATGGTTTATAACTTTGTGTTTTTTTGTAAATGTTTTTATAATAGGCATAAGAAAAACCATTGAAAACAACTATTTAATAGATGAAGGTGTTGAAACAAATGCTGTTGTTACTGATGTACGAAAAGTTGGAAGTAAAGGTAAAGTCAAATGTACATATACTTTTGAAATCAAGGGTAGTTCATATACAGGAAGTGTCGACGATGATTATTATATGATTGGGGACACTATCAAAATCTTATATTCAAAGAAAGATCCTAAAATTAATCGAGACAAGAAATTTCTTGATAGATGGAATTGATAACTTAAATCTGTGTCCGCTCAAAGTTGTCAATTCCAGAAGGGATTAATGCTCACAAGTATAAAAAACTTAATGAAGAGATCCGAACCTACTATATCAGGGCTAAAGGTCGAATGGCAGCACCAGGCTTGCAAAGAACCTTCAGGCAGACGGCGCTTTTGTTTCAAGACCAACGGTGGCACGCCATATGAAAAAAATGGGTTTGCGTACCAAATTATCGAAGTGCTTTAAGGTTACAACAGATTCTTCTCATACCTATCCGGTTGCATCTAACATTTTGGGTAGAAACTTCCATAGTGATGACGTCAGTATGGATTATCTCTCTTTCTTGTGCCTGTTATATTGGTGGATTTTTAATTTTTTTTTGGCAGTAAATACCTATAATTCAATCATCTTCTTTTTTATCCTGCTTTCTTCAGCCATAATAGCCATTCTGAACCCTTCGATTGAGTCGTCGATGTTTGAAGGTAGCAGCTCCTTGCTGTTTTCCCGGCAGGCATTGATGAACGATTTGATGATAACATGGTCTCCTCCGCCATGCTTGGAAGTCTCGTTTATCTGGATTCTTTTTTCGGTCCCTTCCTGGAAGTTGGAGTAAGTGATCGATTTCTCGTCCGAAAAGATTTCGCCATTGGTCAACAGAATGCGGGTAGTGCGAAACTCTTTCTTTGTAAAGGCAGACATGGTGAAGTTGGCCGTTACATTATCTTCGAAAAGCATGGATACCACCTGGCTATCAATAACCGTATTGTCGCAATGAAACACACATCTGCCGTAAAGCCCTTCTTTCAGCTCTTTCCGGATTATCTCTTCGTTGATTTTTTCGTCTGCAGTTAATGCAAAGTTACGAAGCCAGCTGCGCTCTTTCAGGTAAATTTTTACCGCGGAATAGGGGCAACTCTCTTCCACAAGGCATCCGTTGATGCATCGGTCCGTGCTTCCTTTTGGGGCATTCTCTTGCTTAAAGTAGTTTAACGCACCGTATGAAGCAATCGATTTACATTTTTTGCCTACCAATCCCTGGATTAAGTCCAGATCGTGACAGGATTTGGTGATGATAATGGGTCCGGCATCTTCTTGTTTACGCCACTGTCCGCGGATAAAGGCATGTGCCATCCGCTCCAGTCCAACGGGCTCGAAATGGATGATGTTGATAATCTCTCCCAGCTCTTTGCTTTCTATCAGTTGTTTTACTTTCTGGAAACATTTACTGTATCGCAGAACGTGGCAGACTCCGACAAGCAGATTCTTCTTTTCGGCAAGGGCGGCAATGTCATAACACTCATTAAGGTTTTGCGCAATGGGTTTCTCGAGCAGTATATGGTAGCCGTTATTTAGGGCATTTATAGCCTGTGAATAATGACAATGATCGGGCGTGGCAATGAATATAGCATCCGAAAGTTTTTTCTGTGCAAAAAAACTGGTTTCGTCGGCAAAAGAGAGATGCTCGGGAATTTGGTAGAGGGAAGTGAAATACTCCCGATTTATTTCATTGGGTTCTACAATTGCAAGAACTTTCAGCTCATCAGGGTATTTCAATGCGTATTCTGCATAGGTCTTTCCTCTGTTTCCTCCTCCCATAATTGTGATGGTCAGCGGTTTTCTGGTCTTGCTTTTATATTGAGTATCAGTAGTCATTTGGCTCTTTCCTAAATTTAGCATTCTTAGTTTGTTGATGCTGTGCTTATGAAATGGTATTCAGATGCAAAATAACTATTTATTTTCATATCCTCATAATCTGAAATGGAAATAAAATAAGATCCGGGTGGCGAATCTTTTGCAAAAAACAAACGGCAAGAAATGCATCTTGCCGTTGTTGTCCTTATTTCTATTTGTTTGAATAGGAAGGCTGATAATTCCCGGAAATATTAGAATCGGAGTTTGTTGTAAACCATTGCTGCTAACTTTACCACTGTGTATAATGCTCCGATAAGCACAGAAAGCCCGAGAACTTGAATTAATTGAAATGTCTTCATAATATTTTAAGGTTTATTGTTATTTAACTATAACTGTAAAGCGCATTTTAAAAATGCAGCACTTACAGTGCTTCGTTACTTCCTGGAAAGGTTCAGATCATTGCATAATCTGCACATCTTTCAAGGTTATGCGCAAATTAATATGAAATCTTTTTAATATCCAAATATACTGGCCAGATTTCTCTCTTTTTGGTATATAATTCATGTTTTTATACTTTTCAAAACTGGTTTTGCTGAATGTGAATCGCGTTTTTGTTGTATCTTTGCATGTTAGTAAAAAAAGAAACAAACAGAAAATGGTTTCAATAGAAGGATTAAAAGTTGAGTTTAACGCAAGGGCGCTTTTTGACGACGTATCGTATGTGATTAATAAGAAAGACCGCATTGCTTTGGTTGGGAAAAACGGCGCGGGTAAATCTACCATGCTGAAGATTCTTGCAGGGTTGCAGGTTCCTACGGCAGGTACGGTCTCTGCTCCCAAAGATGTAACCATCGGGTATCTTCCGCAGGTAATGATTTTAAGCGACAAGCATACCGTGATGGAAGAGGCGGAACTGGCTTTTGAACATATTTCTGAGCTTCAGGCAAGCATTGAGCGGATGAATCAGGAACTGGCAGACAGGACTGATTACGAATCGGAGGGCTATCACAAGTTGATAGACCGCTTTACTCATGAGAATGAACGCTTCCTGATGATGGGGGGCACCAACTATCAAGCTGAAATTGAAAGAACGTTGGGAGGATTGGGTTTTAGTCGTGAAGACTTTTCGCGTCCTACTTCAGAGTTCAGCGGTGGATGGCGTATGCGAATAGAACTTGCTAAGCTGCTTCTCAGAAGACCGGATGTACTTTTGCTTGATGAGCCGACAAACCACCTCGATATTGAGAGCATACAATGGTTGGAGAACTTTTTGTCTACCCGCTGTAATGCAGTGGTGCTGGTTTCTCACGACCGGGCGTTTATTGATGCGGTGACCAATAGGACTATTGAAATAAGCTGTGGAAAGATATATGACTATAAGGTTTCATACTCACATTTTGTTGAACTCCGTAAAGAGAGGAGGGAGCAACAGCTTAGGGCTTATGAAAATCAGCAAAAGCAGATTCAGGAAACGGAAGATTTTGTGGAACGGTTCCGCTACAAGGCTACAAAAGCGGTGCAGGTACAAAGCCGCATTAAACAGCTTGAAAAGATTGAGCGGATTGAGGTTGACGAGGAGGATAACTCTTCGCTGAGGCTTAAATTCCCGCCTTCATTGCGTTCGGGGAATTATCCGGTCATAGCGGAAGACCTCGTAAAAAGTTATGGAGACCATGTTGTTTTTCACGATGTGAATCTTACAATCAACCGTGGAGAAAAGGTGGCTTTTGTTGGGAAGAACGGTGAAGGTAAGTCCACCTTGGTGAAATGTATCATGGGAGAAATAGACTATCAGGGGAAACTGACCATCGGGCATAATGTGCAGATTGGTTATTTTGCTCAGAATCAGGCTCAGATGCTCGATGAATCGCTTACCGTGTTCGATACGATTGATTATGTTGCCACAGGGGATATCCGCACTAAAATTCGTGATATTCTTGGTGCCTTTATGTTTGGTGGAGAGGCTTCTGATAAGAAAGTAAAGGTGCTTTCGGGAGGGGAGCGTACCCGTCTGGCTATGATAAAACTTCTGCTGGAACCGGTGAATCTGTTGATTCTGGATGAACCGACCAATCACCTGGACATGCGTACCAAAGATGTGCTGAAAGATGCAATACGCGATTTTGACGGAACAGTGATTATTGTATCGCACGATAGGGAGTTCCTTGATGGTCTGGTTACTAAAGTGTATGAGTTTGGTGGCGGACTGGTGAAGGAGCATTTAGGAGGTATTTATGATTTTCTTCAAAAGAAAAAGATGGAGAGTCTTAACGAATTGCAGAGCAAACCGTCTCTGTCTGCTTCTCCTACAACAAAAAAAGAAGATGCTGAGGCTGCTTCGGAAAACAAATTGTCTTACGAAGCGCAGAAGGAACTCAACAAAAAACTTCGGAAACTGGAGAAACAGGTTAGTGATTGCGAAGATAAGATAGAGGAGCTGGAGGAGAAGATTACAGGGGTTGAGCAGAAAATGGCTACACCCGAAGGGGCCTCGGATATGGAGCTTTATGCAGAGCATCAGAAACTGAAACAGGAACTTGATAGTGTGGTCGAAGAATGGGAAGTGGCTTCCATGGAATTGGAGGAAGCTAAAGGGGAATAAAACTTTTCTGGATATTTTTTGCATAATTAGAAATTGAACTGTGACTTTTTGCTATTCTTTTGCGTCAAACAATTAAATCATTGCTGATGACTAAATTTAAAATATATGAGATTGAAGAATTATTTACCACTTGTAGCTTTTTGTCTGATGAGTTCGACATGGAACTGTGAACTGAAAGCTCAGCTGACTCCTGGAGTTGATTTCAATAATCTTGATAAGTCGACCTTACCTGGAAACAGCTTTTATCAATATGCCTGTGGAGGCTGGATGAAAAATAATCCGTTGACAGGTGAATATTCGCGTTTCGGCTCTTTTGATAAGCTGGCCGAAAATAACCGTGAACAGCTGAAAGGCTTGATTGAAGAGCTTGCCAAAACCAAGAATGAACAAGGAACGGTGGCTCAGAAAATTGGTGATTTGTACAATATCGCTATGGATAGCGAGAAGCTGAATAAAGAAGGAGCTGCTCCTATCAAACCATATTTGAAAAAAATTGCCGCATTAAAAGGGAAATCCGGAATTTACGCCTTGCTGGCAGATATGCGTGAAATAGGATTAGATCCCTATTTTGGTGTGTATGTGGGCGCAGATGATATGAACAGCTCCATGAATATGGTGCATGCATATCAGAGCGGTATCAGCATGGGCGAAAGGGAATATTACCTTGATAATGATGCCAAGACTAAAGAGATTCGTGATAAATACAAACAGCACATTGTTAAGATGTTCCAACTGGCTGGATTCGATAAAGTGTATGCCCAGAAGGCTATGACTTCGGTAATGGCAATCGAAACTCGTTTGGCAAAGGCTGCTCGTACAAAGGTTGAGCTGAGAGACCCTCATGCAAACTATAATAAGATGACAATTGCTACCCTTAAAAAGGAATTTCCGTCGTTTGGATGGGATGGCTTTTTTGCCGGTTTCGGACTGAAAGGGTTGAAAGACATCAATGTGGGTCAACCTGCCTCGGTGAAGGAAGTGGTGAACATCATTAATACTGTTCCTATGAAAGAACAGATTGCATATCTGCAGTGGAAACTGATTGATGCATCTGCTTCTTACCTGAGCGACGATTTCTATAAAGCTAACTTTGACTTCTACAGCAAAACCATGAATGGCGTGAAAGAGATGAAACCTCGCTGGAAACGTGCCGTGGCAGTTGTGGATGGCTCTTTGGGTGAAGCTGTGGGACAGATGTATGTGAAGAAATACTTCCCCGCTGCTGCCAAGGAAAGAATGGTGACTCTGGTGAAGAACCTTCAGGAATCTTTGGGTGAACGTATTCAGAATCTGCCTTGGATGAGCGATGTTACCAAGACAAAAGCTCTTGAAAAGCTATCGGCATTTCATGTAAAAATTGGATATCCTGACAAGTGGAGGGATTATTCTGGTTTGCAGATAAAGAATGACTCTTACTGGGCAAACATTGAACGTTCAAACAAATTCGAAACTGAATATAACATTTCAAAAGCCGGTAAACCTGTGGATAAAGATGAATGGCATATGACTCCTCAAACGGTAAATGCATATTATAATCCTACAACAAATGAAATCTGCTTCCCGGCTGGAATCCTGCAATACCCATTCTTTGATATGAATGCAGATGATGCGTTTAATTACGGAGCCATCGGAGTGGTTATTGGTCATGAGATGACACACGGATTTGATGATTCGGGCAGACAATATGATAAGGATGGTAACCTGAAAGACTGGTGGACTGCAGAAGATGCCAAAAACTTTGATGAAAGAGCAGCTGTAATGGTTAATTTCTTCGATAAAATTGAGGTGGCACCAGGTGTTCATGCCAACGGGAAATTTACTCTTGGAGAGAACATTGCCGATCATGGTGGTTTGCAGATTGCTTACCAAGCCTTTAAAAAGGCTACAGCAAATGCATCGCTGCCAACTATTGATGGGTTTACTCCCGAACAGCGCTTCTTCCTTGCTTATGCAGGAGTATGGGCTGGTAATATCCGCCCGGAAGCCATCTTGACAAGAACCAAGTCTGACCCTCACTCATTGGGTAAATGGCGTGTGGATGGAGCCCTTCCTCACATCAATGCTTGGTATAAGGCTTTCAACATTACAGAGAAAGATCCGATGTTCCTTCCTGTTGAAAAGAGAGTCTCCATTTGGTAAAAAAGTAGTTGTTTCCTAATATAGTATTTAAGAGGTAGAAACCCAATAGACAGGTTTTTACCTCTTTTTTATTTCATGAAAGTAGTTCTATATTTTCATTGTAGAGTACAAAAGTGATTTTTTAATGAGTATTTTGGTTAATTTCAACTTTTTTCCGGCAATGAAGACTTATATTGTATTATCTTTGTATTTCTAAAACAAACGGATGGAAAAGAGAAGACATATCAGTTGGTTGTTAATACTGGTTAGCATGTTGGTGCTGATTGTTCCGGTGTTGCCCCATCATCACCATAATGGTGAGGAGATTTGTTTCTTGAATGATGAGAATCCTGGTTCGGAGCATCATCAGGAAGATCCTGATTGTGAAGGATACTGCGTTACCAAACTTCACTTCTCTGTTCAACATCATAACTATTCAATTACACAATTACAAGATTTTCCGGTTTTCACTCTTTTCTTAGAGGATATACAAGTTGCGTTACTTCCTCCAAAATTAAAGATTTCAGACCGGTTAGTCTGTTTTTCGGAGCCTTTATATGGTTCCGGATTTCACCGCCTTGCTTCTCTTCGTGCACCTCCGGTAATCTAAACAATGAGTGCGGTAGCTCTCTGCTAATCCGTACCTCCCTTTCATTTTTATTTCCTTTATTAATTATAAACAGATTGCATAATGAAAAAGATATTTCTTATGTGCTCTCTTTGTGCATTCCTATTAGGTAGCTGTAATGGGAACTCTGCATCCAAAGGGCATGAGCACGAACACGAACAGGAAGAACAAAATGGCGAACACAAAGAGGAAGGAGCTGAAAAGCATTCCGATGAAATAATACTACCCAAAGTCAAGGCGGATGCGGCCGGGGTGGAGGTACAAGTGATTAAACCTTCCAGTTTCTGTCAGGTTATAAAAACAAGCGGGCAGGTGATGCCGGCACAAGGTGATGAGGCTACTGTGGTAGCTACTGCGGCAGGGATTGTCTCCTTTAGAACATTGCTCACAGAAGGAGCGAAGGTAAGTAAAGGGACTTCGTTGCTTACCATCTCCTCCAAAGAGATTGTTGATGGCGATCCGATTAATAAAGCCCGTAGCTCTTACCAGATAGCGAAGCAAGAATACGACCGCTCGAAAGAATTGTTGAAGAGCAGGATTGTGTCTGAACGAGAATTTAATATGGTAAAAGAAAATTATGAGAATGCTCGTCTTACATTTGAGGCGATAAGCAAGAATCATTCTGCGAATGGACAAGCTGTGAAATCTCCTATATCGGGCTTCGTAAATAAGATTTTGGTTAAAGAGGGGGATTACGTGTCAGTAGGTCAGCAAATTGCAAGTGTGACACAGAATAAGAAGCTATTCCTGAGGGCTGAGTTGTCTGAAAAGCATTATTCTTCCTTAAAAACGATTACATCCGCCAATTTTAAAACACCATACGATGAAAAAGTTTACGGATTGAAAGAGCTGAACGGACGTCTTGTTTCTTTTGGCAAGGCTTCTGATGCCACTTCGTTTTATATCCCGGTTACTTTTGAATTTGATAATAAAGGCGAGGTTATACCCGGAGCTTTTGTAGAGGTCTATTTGTTATCTTCTCCTAAAAATAATGTTTTGACTGTTCCCAGAACGGCTCTGACTGATGAAGGAGGACTTTTCTTTGTCTATTTGCAACTGGATGAAGAGGGCTATAAAAAACAAGAGGTGAAGCTGGGTGCTGATGATGGTATAAAGGTTGAGATTCTTTCTGGTATTAAACCGGGTGATAGGGTGGTTACGAAAGGAGCTTATCAGGTAAAACTAGCATCGGCCAGTAGTGCTATCCCCGCACATTCACACGAACATTAATGAGGGAGGTGTGTCATGCTTAATAAAATAATACACTATTCCCTACATAACCGGATGGTTGTGTTGTTTGCTTCCGTTATATTGCTTGTGGCTGGTTTTTATACCGCTTTGCATACGGAAGTGGATGTTTTTCCTGATTTGAATGCACCAACGGTTGTTGTAATGACCGAAGCAAAAGGTATGGCTCCTGAAGAAGTGGAGCGGCTGGTTACCTTTCCGGTTGAGACGGCAGTGAACGGTGCGACGGATGTACGCCGCGTACGTTCTTCTTCGACTACAGGTCTTTCTGTAGTTCAGGTGGAGTTTAACTGGGGGACGGATATTTATCTGGCCCGGCAGATTGTTTCAGAAAAGCTGGCTGCCGTAAGTGAATCGTTGCCGGCTAATGTTGGAAAACCCACTCTGGGGCCACAATCTTCTATTTTAGGAGAAATGCTGATTATTGGCTTAACTGCCGATTCAACTTCGATGCTTGATTTGAGAACCATTGCTGACTGGACCATTCGTCCACGACTTCTTTCTACAGGAGGTGTGGCACAAGTGGCTGTACTGGGTGGTGATATCAAGGAATTCCAGCTATTGTTGGACCAAGCCAGAATGAAGCATTATAATGTGACGATTGATGAAGTGATGAACGCCACCCGGGGCATGAACCAAAATGCCAACGGCGGGGTGATTTATGAATACGGAAATGAATATATTGTGCGGGGTGTGCTTTCCACGTCTAAACTTGAGGAACTTTCAAAAGCCGTGATAAAGAGGAATGGTGAAATGCCGGTGCTCTTACAGGACATTGCCGACGTTCGTGTATCAGGAAAAGAGCCCAAGCTTGGAGTCGCCTCCGAGAAAGGGAAACCGGCAGTGCTGATTACTGTAACTAAACAACCCAATACCAGTACAATTGATTTGACTGAAAAACTGGAAGCTGCGGTTAAAGATTTACAGAAAAATCTGCCGGCCGATGTGAAAGTTTCCACTGATAGTTTCCGTCAATCCCGCTTTATTGACAGTTCAATCGGCAATGTGAAGAAATCATTGTACGAGGGCTCCTTTTTTGTGGTACTTGTGCTACTTCTTTTCCTGGCCAATGTGCGGACAACATTTATTTCGTTGATTACGTTGCCTCTTTCTCTGTTGGTCACCATTCTTACAATGCACTATATGGGGCTGACCATCAATACGATGAGTCTGGGAGGAATGGCGATAGCTATTGGATCGCTGGTTGACGATGCGATTGTAGACGTGGAGAATGTCTATAAACGGCTGAGGGAAAACCGGATGAAGGGCAAGGATAAGCAGAAAACAATATTCTCGGTTGTATTCGAGGCTTCAAAAGAGGTGCGTACTCCGATTTTGAACTCAACGTTGATAATAATTGTCAGCTTCGTGCCGCTCTTCTTCCTTTCAGGCATGGAAGGACGTATGCTTGTACCACTGGGTATCTCCTTCATTATATCGTTGGTAGCTTCTACCATTGTTGCCCTTACTTTAACTCCGGTGCTTTGCAGCTATCTGTTAGGTCGTGAGAAGAATGACGGAATTCCTAAAGAAGCCTTTGTAGCGAGGTATCTGAAGGGAATCTACGAACGGGCATTGAACTGGTCATTGAATCATAACCGATTGGTGATAGGTGGAACCTTTGGACTGTTTCTTGTGGCTTTTGTCTTATCTTTCACTTTGGGAAGAAGCTTTTTGCCGCCGTTCAATGAAGGGTCGTTTACCATCAATGTAAGTAGCCTACCGGGTATATCACTTGAGGAATCGGACAATATCGGTCGTAGGGCAGAGCAACTGCTGATGAAGATTCCTGAGATAAAGACTGTTGTTCGTAAAACCGGACGAGCCGAGCTCGATGAACACGCCTTGGGTGTGAATGTCTCAGAAATTGAGGCACCGTTCGAGTTGAAGGAACGCTCGCGTGAAGAGGTGGTGGCTGATGTTCGTCAGAAACTCTCTTCCCTTGTGGGAACGAATATTGAAATTGGTCAACCAATATCTCACCGTATTGATGCGATGCTTTCGGGAAGTAAAGCACAGATTGCGATCAAACTTTTTGGTGATGACCTGAATAAAATGTTCGGGATAGGGAATCAAATAAAATCTGTAATAAAGGATGTTAAGGGTATTGCCGACCTGAATGTGGAACAGCAGATTGAGCGTCCACAGCTAAAAATAACTCCCAGAAGAGAGATGTTGGCTAAGTATGGAATCTCATTGCCCGAGTTCTCGGAATTTATCAATGTCTCCCTGGCAGGAGAGGTTGTTTCACAGGTTTATGAAGAAGGAAAGACCTTTGATTTAACGGTGAAGGTGAGAGATAATGACAAAGATGAAGCGGAAAAGATACGCGGACTCATGATTGATGCCAATGGAACTAAGATTCCGCTTGAACATATAGCAGAAGTTACTTCGTCCATGGGACCAAATACGATTAACCGTGAAAATGTGAAACGGAAAATCGTGATATCGGCCAATGTATCTGAAAGAGACTTACGCAGCGTAGTGAATGATATTCAGAAACGAATCGATCAGAATGTGAAACTTCCGGAAGGTTATCATGTTGAGTATGGCGGACAGTTTGAAAGTGAGCAGGCTGCTTCAAGGATTCTAATGCTGACTTCAATCCTCTCTGTAGTAGTTATCTTCCTGATTCTCTTTCATGAATTTAAGAGTGCAAGACAATCGGCTATTGTGTTGATTAACCTGCCTCTGGCCCTGATTGGAGGAGTCTTTGCTCTGTTGATAACCACAGGAGAGATAAGTATCCCGGCAATCATTGGGTTTATTTCCCTGTTTGGTATCGCAACCAGAAACGGAATGTTGCTGATATCTCATTATAACCATCTTCGTGATCAGGGACATTCTCTTCACGAATGTGTTATTCAGGGATCTCTCGATCGGTTAAATCCTATTTTGATGACAGCACTTTGTTCGGCTCTGGCATTGATTCCTTTAGCGTTGAATGGTGATTTACCTGGTAACGAAATACAGAGTCCGATGGCAAAGGTGATTTTGGGAGGGCTTTTGACGTCCACCTTCCTGAATGGGTTCATCATTCCGGGTGTTTATTTGAGTATGAACAAAAAGAAGAAATAGAGTTATGAAAAAAATAGTGATTCTTTTTATGCTATTGCTTGCTGCTTCCGGAGCAAAACCTCAGGCAGACGGCATTGGGCGAATTCTTAAAAGCATTGAAGCGAATAACAAGGAATTAAAGGCTTCAAGCCAGCTAACCGTTTCCCGAAAACTGGAAGCAAAGACAGAGAATAACCTTTCTGATCCGTCTGTTTCCTACAGTTACCAGTTCGGTTCACCTTCTTCTTTGGGAAAAGCCTCCGAACTGAATGTTTCACAGGAGTTCGATTTTCCAACTCTTTACAGTCGGCGTAGCGAACTAATCCGTTTAAAAGGGGATGTGTTTGACAGGCAGGAAGGAAGCCTCAGGCAACAGATACTTCTTTCGGCCAAACAGATTTGTCTGGACCTGATTTTGTTGAACAAACAGAAGGCTCTTTACGAGAAATGGCTGAAACTAGGAGATGAGATAGCTGATTTGTATAAACAACGGTTGGAACTGGGAGATGCAAATGCCCTTGAAACTAACAAGATTCAGCTTGAACAGCTGAATGCACGTACAGAATATCAATTTAATGAAGCACAGCGACGTGGAAAATTATTGGAACTTCAGGCATTGAATGGGAATATCCCGGTAGAGTTTTCGGATACAATCTATATTGCGGAGGAAAATATAACCGATTTTGCCTCATTAAAGCAGGAAGCACTGTCAGGAAATGCAGAACTTCTTTCGTTGGAAAGAGAACAAAAGGTTGCGCAACAGCAGCTTGCGGTGAACAAATCACAGTGGTTGCCTAAGCTGGAGTTGGGGTACCGAAGAAACACCGGATTGGGGCAACAGTTTAACGGAATGATTGTGGGCTTTTCTCTTCCTCTGTTTGAGAATAAAAACAAAGTGAAACAGGCTAAAGCACAATCTGTATATGTAGACCTCAAGAAGGAAAGCCTTTCCCAACAGACAGAGGTAAGATTGTTGCAGCTCTATAAAGATGCGCAGATGTTGAGAAATTCCATGAAAGAGTACAACCAGTCTATAATGGAAACATCAATGCCTTTGCTTAGTGAGGCGCTGCGTAAGAAGCAGATTTCCATTGTTGAGTATAGCGTTGACGCTGCTACAATTTTCAGGGCTCATCTTAATTATATGACACTTGAAAGTCGATATCATAAAGTGATGGCAGAACTATATCAACATAAACTTTGATAGAGAAATGATAAAAGAGGATGTCTAAAATGGTTTGGGCATCCTCTTTTTCTATGTGGACTATTCAATTTTCATTTTAATAAAAGGTTAATTGTAGATTCTGTTTAGATTAATTAGTTGGTTGATCTGAATAAGATTGCTGAGATTTGATTACTTTTGCAACTGTTATACAAAAAAGTAGTAAGAAAAGATGCCGTTAAATTTACCTGATAAATTACCAGCTATTGAGTTGCTCAAGGAAGAGAATATCTTTGTTATTGATAATTCCCGGGCAAGTCAGCAGGATATTCGTCCGCTGAAGATTGCGATTCTCAATCTGATGCCGCTGAAAATAACCACAGAAACCGATTTAATCCGCCTGTTGTCCAACACGCCGCTTCAACTGGAAGTCTCTTTCATGAAACTTAAAAGTCACACTTCGAAGAATACTCCGATAGAGCATATGATGACTTTTTACAAGGATTTTGAAACAATGAAGAAGGAGAAATACGATGGAATGATTATTACCGGTGCCCCGGTGGAGCAAATGGATTATGAAGAGGTTAATTATTGGGATGAGATAACTGAAATCTTTGATTGGACCCGAACTCATGTTACCTCTACGCTATATATTTGCTGGGCTGCACAGGCCGGATTGTACCATCATTACGGAGTGCCCAAATATCCGTTATACAAAAAGATGTTTGGTGTGTTTGCTCATACACCGAATGATATTCTTAACCCCATTTTCCGTGGGTTTGATGATATCTTTTATGTGCCTCACAGCCGCCATACTGAAATTCGTAAGGAGGATATCGAGAAAGTTTCCGAACTGGAGATTCTTTCTGAATCGGACGATGCCGGAGTGTATTTGGTAATGGGAAAGAATGGACGCGAATTTTATGTAACCGGTCACTCGGAGTATTCACCGTTAACTCTTGATGAAGAGTATAAACGCGACCTGGCAAAGGGACTTGATATTGAAATGCCGTGTAACTACTATCGCGATGACAACCCTAAAAATACTCCTTTGGTTCGCTGGCGGGGACATGCCAATTTGTTGTTTTCCAACTGGCTGAACTATTTTGTGTACCAGGAAACTCCTTACAATATTGATGATATCCGATGAAAAAGCCACGTAAAATTGAACTGCTGTCGCCTGCAAAAAATCTGGAGTGTGGTTTGGAGGCAATCAACCATGGAGCTGATGCTGTCTATATTGGTGCGCCTAAGTTCAGTGCACGGTCTGCTGCCGGTAATTCGTTGGAAGATATAGCCCGGCTTGTAGAACATGCTCATCTTTTTAATGCCCGTATTTATGTAACACTAAATACCATTCTTTATGATGAGGAACTGAAAGAGACCGAAAGTATGATTTGGGAACTTTATCGGGTGGGAGTGGATGCTCTGATTGTGCAGGATATGGCGATTACTCGCATGAATCTTCCCCCGATTGCCTTGCATGCCAGCACACAGATGGATAACCGGAATCCTGAAAAGGTGAAGTTCCTGGCTGATGCCGGATTTGAGCAGGTGGTTCTGGCGCGTGAACTTTCTTTGAAACAAATTCGGGAAATACATGAAGCATGTGATGTTTCGCTGGAGGCTTTTGTGCACGGGGCTTTGTGTGTAAGCTATAGCGGACAGTGCTATGTAAGTCAGGCTGTCTTTGGAAGAAGTGCCAACAGGGGAGAATGCGCACAGTTTTGTCGTTTACCGTTTAATCTGACTGATGCAAACGGAAAGGTGATTGTACGGAACAAACATCTTCTATCGCTCAAGGATCTGAATCAGTCTGATCATCTGGAAGAACTGCTGGATGCCGGTGTTTCTTCTTTAAAGATAGAAGGACGTCTAAAAGATGTTTCTTATGTTAAGAATGTAACCGCCTATTATCGCCAGAAATTGGATGAAATTATAGAACGGCGTGAAGAATATACCCGAGCTTCTTCGGGACATTGCAAATATGAATTTAATCCTCAGCTGAATAAAAGTTTCAGCAGGGGATTTACAAATTATTTTCTGTTCAACCGATCAAAGGAACTCTCATCGATGGATACGCCTAAATCACTGGGCGAGGAGATGGGTACTGTAAAGGAATTGCGAGGCAACTATCTTACTGTAGCTGGTGTTAAGTCTTTCAACAACGGCGATGGTGTCTGCTTTATCAACGAGCAGGGGGAACTTTCGGGATTTCGTATCAACCGGGTGGAGACCAACAAGCTCTTTCCACAGGAGATGCCAAAGGTAAAACCTCGTACGGTACTTTACCGCAATTTTGATCAGGAGTTCGAAAAGATGCTTGCACGTAAATCGGCAGAACGAAAAATAGCTGCGGAATTTACGCTGTCGGAAAATAATTTTGGATTTACCCTTTCGGCCAAAGACGAGGATGGAAACGCTGTTAGCGTCACTCTTCCGCGAGAGAAAGAACTGGCTCGTACCCCTCAGGAGGAAAACCTACGAAATCAGTTGGGCAAACTCGGTAATACTCCTTTCGAAGCAATTCGGATTGATGTGGATTTTAGTGAAAACTGGTTTATACCGGCTTCGGTTCTTGCCGAATTAAGAAGAGAGACAGTTGAAAAATTGCTTCAAACCCGGAAAATTAATTTTCGTCGTTCGAATAAAAAAATAGAGCCCACAAGCCATCCATTCCCTTTGAAAAAGCTCACTTATCTGGGGAATGTGATGAATGCTGAAGCTGAGACATTTTATCGGGATCATGGAGTGAAGGAAATACAGCCTGCTTTTGAAAAAACTCCGGTGGAAGGTGCCACGGTTATGTTTTGTAAGTACTGTATCCGCTATAACATGGGCTATTGTCCTATCCATCAAGGTGCAAAGTCGCCCTATGCCGAACCTTACTACCTGACCTACAAGGAGAAGAGGTTCCGCTTGTCATTCGATTGCAAAAAATGTGAAATGAATGTGATTAACGAATAATAAAGTTATGAAAGAGAGAGGGATGGATTTATTTCAGAACAGATCATTAAGAAACGTACTAAAGATGTTTCTCCAAGTGGAAAAACTGTTTTCCGGTATGCATCGTCTTGTTTTTTTTCTGTTCCTTTTTGGTTCAACGCTTTTTTATTCCTGTGAGTATAAACATCCAGATCTCGACAAAGAGGAGATTTCACAGAAAACCAAGGATTCTCTTTCCTATCTTTATAAGTATCATTATACGCTCAACAAGAATTTTGAGGTTTGGTCGGATACGGTTAAGCTTGCCCAACTGCCCTTTAAAGATAAGTTTGTAACCATTTCCAAGGGCGACCGGGTGGTGGTGGCCGAGTTTATGGTACAGCCCTCCGATACGGTTGATTCCGTTTGGGTAAAGGTAGCCCGGGATCAAAAGACACAAGGGTGGATTCATAAATCGGATGTGGTAAATCAGCTGGTTCCGGTCAATATCGGTTCTCAATCAATCTTCCTCTTCAGCCATACCCATGCCTCTTACTCTCTTGCAGTTGTAGCCTTGGCGCTGGCTATCTTTCTTTTCCGAATTTATCGGAAAAAGAAACTCCTATTAGTCTATTTTAATGATATCAATAGCGTATATCCATTGATGCTCTGCTTCTTACTGGCATTTTCAGCAACCATTTACGAAACCATGCAGATGTTTGCACCTGACACCTGGCAACATTTTTATTTCAACCCCAGTTTGAATCCCTTCAAGGTACCCTTCATCCTGAGTATATTCATTCTGAGTGTCTGGGCTTATATAATTGTCTTCTTTGCCTCCCTGGAAGAGCTGTTCCATCAGCTTTCCATATCATCGGCTCTCCTTTATCTCTTGGGGTTGGCTGTCTGCTGCATATTCTGTTATTTTTTCTTTATTATTGCCACTTCTTTTTATGTGGGATATATCTGCCTGTTCATGTTCTTCTATGTCCTGATAAAAAAGATTAATAGCCGGATGACCTATAAATATAGATGTGGTAAGTGCGGAGCACTGATGAAGGAGAAAGGGGAGTGTCCTTCCTGCGGAGCCATAAATCAATAATCCGAGAATCTATATCCTGTCCGGTGAAATGTATCCGTTCATCACGGCATAGATGGTAAGTCCGGAAACTGATTTGATGCCAAGCTTTTCTGTGATATTTTTCCGGTGTGATATTACAGTGGTAAGGCTGATGTTGAGTTTTTCTGCTATTTCTTTGTTAATCAGTCCTTTGGCTATTAAAATCAGGACCTCAATCTCCCGGGCCGATAAATCTTCTTCAGCCGGTAGTCTCTCCATGTTTTCCGGATTGTCGGAGAAGAATTTCATCAGTTCCTCGGTTAGTTTTTGTTCCGGCAGGAAGATGTTAACAATGTGGTTTGAGGCCGGGAAAGTATGAGTGCCTGCTCCGTGCATCATAATCACTGTCTTCTCCTTACGGGGCAAAAAAAAAGGATTGTAAAGAATATAGGTCTGCGAAGAGATGAAATAGTGCGTATACATATCCGGTGTATCATCGGCAAATGCCGGGAAGTCAGGGAATGTACGGATAATGGCTCCGGATAACAGCTTTTCCAACAGGTTTTTCAATCCCATGCAGGTTAGTGTATTGGCATCGATAATTGCAATCTCCAGGTTCTCCATATTCTTTCGTCCGATTAAGTAAATTAATTATTCCGCTTTGATATATTTAGCCGCACTTTCCGCACAACGTTCTCCGTCAATACCGGCAGATACGATGCCACCCGCATATCCGGCTCCTTCTCCGCAGGGGAACAATCCTTTCATCGTGATATGCTGTAGTGATTCCGAATCGCGGATAATGCGTACCGGTGATGAAGTACGTGTCTCCACTCCAATCATGGTAGCTTCGTTGGTCAGGAATCCATGCGAAGTACGTCCAAACTGCTGGAATCCTTGCGAAAGTCTTTTTGCAACAAAAGGAGGCATCCAGAAGTGAAGAGGCGAACTTATCAGCCCCGGGCTATAGGAAGATTCGGGTAGGTTAGTCCCCAGTTTTCCCCGTGTAAAATCCACCATTCGTTGTGCTGGTGCCGTTTGGCGCATGCCTCCCTGAATCCAACACTGATGTTCCAGCTCTTCCTGAAACTCCATTAAAGCCAGCGGACCGTATTTGGCATATTCTGGAAAATCTTCGGGATGAATCTCAACCACCATGCCCGAGTTGCTCCATTTGGAACCTCGGTTTGAGGGCGACATGCCGTTAACTACCACTTGCTCGGGAGCACTGGCTGCAGGTACCACAAATCCGCCGGGACACATACAGAAACTGTATACTCCCCGTCCTTCAACCTGAGTCACAAAGCTGTATTCTGCAGCCGGAAGATAGTCGCCCCGCCCGTTCTTGTTGTGGTACTGAATCTGATCAATCAGCATTTGCGGATGTTCCAATCTAACTCCCACAGCAATTCCTTTCGCCTCGATGGCCACATTATTGGCATTCAGCCAGCGATACACATCTCTGGCCGAGTGTCCGGTAGCCAGAATTACTGGTCCCAAGAAGCTCTTCCCGGTATTGGTTTCTATTCCTTTCACCTCGTTACTCGAAATAATCAATGCATCCATTCTTGTTTCAAAGTGCACCTCTCCGCCGCACTCCAGAATGGTGTTGCGCATGTTTTCAATCACTTTGGGAAGTTTATCCGTACCAATGTGAGGATGGGCATCAACCAAAATCGAAGTGCTTGCTCCATGCTGGCAGAATACATTAAGTATCTTCTCTGTATTGCCCCGCTTCTTGCTTCGGGTATAAAGCTTTCCGTCCGAATAGGCACCGGCACCTCCCTCCCCGAAACTGTAGTTTGATTCCGGATCAACAATATGTTCACGAGAAATCAGGGCGATATCCTTTTTCCTGTCACGCACGTTCTTTCCACGTTCTACCACGATTGGTTTTATGCCTAGCTCAATCAGCTTAAGTGCCGCAAATAGTCCTCCAGGGCCGGCTCCCACCACAATTACCTGCGGAGCATTCTCCACATTCTGATATTCGGTGTGGTTAAACTCGTCATCGGCGGGCATCTCGTTCACATAGGTGCGCACTTTCAGGTTGATGAAAACCGTCCGCTGCCGTGCGTCGATGCTGCGTTTCAATATCCGTACAGCATTCAGTTGTTTCAGGGAAATTCCCTTCTCTTTAGCTATGTATTCTTTTAGTCGCTGCTCGTTGGCAGCAATTTCGGGTAATATCCTTAGTTGTATCTCTTGTATCATCTTTATTTCTTTAATTATCCAAACAGGCAACGGAAAGCCTCTTCTACCTTTCTGACCGGTACCAATTCAATGTTGATTTTGCTTTTGTCCAGTCCTTGCATGTTGTGTCTGGGGAGAATCATCTGTTTGAATCCCAGCTTTTCCGCTTCGCCAATACGTTGTTCTATACGGTTCACCGGACGAATCTCTCCCGAAAGACCCACTTCACCAGCCAGGCATACCATTGGCTCAATCTCCGTATCCATATTCGAAGAAAGAATGGCGCTGATTACCGATAGATCGATTGCCGGGTCGTTAACTTTCAGTCCTCCAGCTATATTCAGAAAGACATCTTTCTGTGCCAGTTTGAATCCTACCCTTTTTTCGAGCACTGCCAGCAGCATGTTCATCCGTCGGATATCAAATCCGGTAGCCGACCGTTGCGGCATGCCGTATGCAGCAGAGCTTACAAGTGCTTGTGTCTCTATCAGGAAAGGGCGCACCCCTTCAATGGCTGAGGCAATGGCAATTCCGCTCATCCCTTCATGGTCTTGCGAGAGAAGTAGTTCCGACGGATTGCTCACCTGGCGTAACCCATTCTGCCGCATTTCGTAAATACCCAGTTCGGATGTGCTTCCAAAGCGGTTTTTGATAGAACGCAGAATACGGTACATGTAATGCTGGTCTCCTTCGAATTGCAGTACCGTATCCACAATGTGTTCCAGTACTTTAGGACCGGCTATACTACCCTCCTTGTTGATGTGCCCAATCAGTATTACCGGTGTGCCAGTCTCTTTGGCAAATTTCAGGATTGAAGCCGAGCACTCCCTAACCTGGGCAATGCTCCCGGGTGACGATTCAATACTTTCGGTTGAAATAGTCTGGATAGAGTCGATAATCACCAGCTCGGGCTGTGTGTTCTTTATATGAGTATAAATCTGTTCCAGGGATGTTTCGCAGACAATAAGGCAATCGGCGGTGTGTTGCTGAATGCGGTCGGCCCGGAGTTTCAACTGTCGGGCGCTCTCTTCCCCCGAAACATAGAGGATGCGTCGGTTTTTCATCCGAAGTATCGTCTGCAACACCAGGGTTGATTTCCCAATTCCCGGTTCACCGCCAATAAGCACCAGCGAGCCCGGCACCAGTCCGCCTCCCAATACCCGGTTCAGCTCCTCATCTTTCATGTCTATGCGGGGCTCCTCGGAGGTGGTTATGTCGCATAAAGATACTGGCCTGGCTTTTGGGGTCTCAATTCCTGATACCGGACGTTTGTTTGTAACCTCCTTGCGGACAATTTCTTCCACATAGGTGTTCCATTCACCGCAGGAAGGGCATTTGCCTACCCATTTCGGTGAATCCTGCCCGCAGTTGGAGCATACATATACGGTTTTATCTTTTGCCATTAATTCTATCTGCTACAATTAATTGCAAAAATACCGAATAATTTTCAGAAACAGATTATTTAACGGTAATTTCTCCGGCGATGGATATCTTCATCATTTTTCGTACCTCTTCAGGGGGCAATCCGTGTCCCAGCAGGAACATCAGTTTGGTTACGGTCGATTCCGTGGTACTGTCATATCCGCTCAGGATTCCTGCCTGTAATAGTTGCAATCCTGTTTCGTAACGATCCATTTCCACACTTCCAGCGCTACATTGCGTTACATTAACAATCACTATGCCTCGCTTTGTAGCTTCTATGAGTTGTTTGATAAACCAAGGTTTTCTTGGAGCATTACCCGATCCATATGTCTCTAGTACCACTGCTTTCAGTCCAGGTAGAGAGAGCATTGCCTCCACTGTGCTTTCCTGAATACCGGGAAATAGTTTCAGAATCACCACATTGGTGTCTAGAACCAGGTGGGGTGTAAGCGGCTTGCCATTAGTGTATCGGTGTATCAGCGACGGTTCATATTTTATATGTATACCAGCTTCAGCTAGTGGCGGATAGTTGTATGACTTAAATGCATTGAAGTTCTCTGCATTGATTTTAGAAGTCCGGTTTCCTCTCATCAAATGGTTCTCAAAGAAGATGCATACTTCCGGAACCAGCGGTTTGCCTCTGTATTTGGCAGCAGCTATCTCAATGCTGGTCATCAGGTTTTCCTTTCCATCAGTACGAAGCATCCCGATGGGTAGTTGCGAACCTGTGAAGATAACCGGTTTGCTCAGATTCTCGAGCATAAAGCTGAGGGCGGAAGCGCTATAAGCCATGGTGTCGGTGCCATGAAGAATTACAAATCCGTCGTATTTTTCATAATTTTCATAGATAATCCGCACCAGGTCAGCCCATGCTTCCGGTTCCATGTCCGAAGAGTCGCGTGGGGGATCAAACTGGCAGGAATCCAGATTGAAATCCAGCTTTTTAAGTTCGGGAACATGTTTCTGCAGTTGTTCGAAATTAAAGTTTTCCAAAGCCCCTGTCTCGGCATTCTTAATCATGCCGATTGTTCCACCGGTGTAAATTATCAATACGGAAGTGTTCTCTTGCTTCATCCTTTCAAAATTGCCATATTTTTGACGCAAATATAGTTATATTCTCTAAAAAATATAACAAAATGATAGAAAAGTATTTGTTGATTTTCAGTCGGTAAACATTCTTGTTTTTGATAAAAGATGGCTAAAATGAAGATTATATTGCTTTTTATCACAAATTTTTCTCAAAAAGTGATAGATAGATAATAATAATTTGTATTTTTGCGAAACTCATCTAATTAACGAAGAAATACAGATATGGTAAATTACTATCCGCATACCACGTCCATGTGTACCATGACCCCCTGGGGGTAAGGGATAGTTATTGTGTTTCTACGTGAATCACGCTTGCAATCAGCAAGCATTTTCAAAAATCAAATCTTATTATATAAGTAAATTCAATCAACTCCTGCCTTGTGAGGTGGAGAGTTCCTAAAATTATAAACATGAAGGTAATGAAATTCGGCGGAACATCCGTAGGTTCCGTGAACAGCATTTTAAATGTTAAGAAGATAGTAGAGTCGTCAGAAGTACCCGTCATTGTGGTAGTATCAGCATTGGGAGGCATAACCGACCAATTGATTAATACCTCGAAAATTGCCGCAGCAGGCGATCCGTCGTACGAAAAGGAGTTTCGTGAAATTGTGATGCGTCACGTCAATATGGTGAAAGAGGTAATTCCGAGCGGTGAACGTCAGGTAGCTCTTCAAAGGCAGGTACGTGCCCTTCTTGATGAACTGAAGGATATTTTCCAGGGAATCAGTTTGATTAAGGACCTTTCAGCAAAAACAGCCGATACCATTGTGAGTTATGGCGAGCGATTGTCATCCATAATAGTGGCCGAGCTGATTGACGGTGCCAAATGGTACGATTCGCGGAAGTTTATCAAAACTGAGTTTAAGCACAACAAGCACACCCTTGACAAGGAGCTAACAAATGCATTGATTAAAGAGACATTTAATGCAATTCATCCGGTATCTGTAGTCGGTGGCTTTATTGCTTCGGATAAGGTAAGCGGTGACGTAACCAATCTGGGCAGAGGGGGATCAGACTATACCGCTTCAATTATTGCGGCTGCTCTAGACGCCTCCGTTCTGGAAATCTGGACGGATGTGGATGGTTTTATGACAGCAGATCCAAAAGTAATCAGTGCCGCATATCCCATTAGCGAACTGAGCTATGTGGAAGCAATGGAGTTGTGTAACTTCGGTGCCAAGGTGGTATATCCGCCAACAATTTATCCGGTCTGCCATAAAGAGATTCCTATCATTGTTAAAAACACCTTCAACCCTTCAGCTCCGGGAACCATCATTGTGAAAGAGAAGTCGGCTGCCGGTGGTAAGGCCATCAAAGGAATCTCCTCCATCAATGATACCAGCCTGATAACTGTGCAAGGTTTGGGTATGGTAGGTGTTATTGGCGTGAACTATCGCATCTTTAAGGCACTGGCAAAAAACGGAATTAGCGTATTTATGGTTTCGCAAGCCTCTTCCGAGAATAATACTTCAATCGGGGTGAGAACCGCAGATACTGAACTGGCATGCAAGGCGCTGAACGAGGAGTTTGCCAAAGAGATTGAAATGGGCGAAATTAGTTGGGTGACAGCCGAAAGCGGACTGGCAACAGTGGCTATTGTGGGTGAGAACATGAAGCACACTCCTGGCATTGCCGGAAAGCTGTTTGGAACGCTGGGGCGCAACGGCATCAATGTGATAGCATGTGCCCAAGGAGCTTCCGAGACCAATATATCCTTTGTGATAGATGCTCGGTACCTTCGTAAAACCCTCAACGTAATCCACGACTCTTTTTTTCTATCAGAGTACCAGGTACTGAACCTATTCATTTGCGGTGTCGGTACGGTGGGCGGAAGCCTTATTGAGCAAATCCGTTGCCAGCAGCAGAAACTGATGCAGCAAAACGGATTGAAGCTGAATGTGGTAGGCATCTCCAACCATACACGAGCTCTTTTCTGCCGGGAAGGGATCGACCTGGCAAATTTCAGGGAAGATCTGAAAACAAAAGGAATCCCCAATTCACCAGCTATTCTTCGTGACGAGGTAATTGGAATGAATATATTCAACTCCGTATTTGTGGATTGCACCGCGAGTGCCGATGTTGCTTCGATATACAAAGAGTTGCTTTCACACAATATTTCTGTCGTGGCTGCCAATAAGATAGCTGCTTCCTCCAGATATGAAGACTATTTCGAACTGAAACAAATTGCCCGTCACCGTGGCGTGAAGTTCCTGTTCGAAACAAATGTGGGCGCTGGACTGCCGATAATTAATACTATTAACGACTTGAGAAACAGCGGTGATAAGATTCTGAAGATTGAAGCGGTACTATCCGGTACCCTGAACTATATTTTTAACAAGATCAGTGCCGACATCCCTTTTAGTCGTACCATCCGGATGGCTAAGGAAGAGGGGTATTCGGAACCCGACCCGCGCATCGATCTCAGTGGAAAGGATGTAATCCGTAAGCTGGTGATTCTGGCACGTGAGGCAGGGTATAAACTGGAGCAGACCGATGTGGAAAAGAATCTCTTTATCCCCGACGAATTCTTTAAAGGTACCCTTGAGGAATTCTGGGAAAAAGTTCCTTCACTAGATGCTGATTTCGAAGCAAGAAGAAAGGTGTTGGAAAGTGAAAAGAAACACTGGCGTTTTGTTGCCAGGTTCGAGGAAGGAAAAGCCTCTGTGGGACTGCAGGAGGTGGATTTCCGTCATCCCTTCTACGGACTCGAAGGAAGCAACAATATCATATTGCTCACTACCGAGCGATATTGCGAATATCCAATGATGATTCAAGGGTATGGAGCAGGAGCAGGTGTAACCGCGGCAGGAGTATTTGCCGATATCATGAGCATCGCAAACATAAGATAATATGAAACACATAATCTTATTAGGTGACGGGATGGCCGACTGGCCGGTTCCTTCACTGGAAAATAAGACGCTTTTGCAATATGCAAAGACGCCTTACATGGATCTTTTGGCAAAAATGGGTAAAACCGGCCAATTGATTACAGTAGCTCCGGGGTTTCATCCCGGAAGTGAGGTGGCAAACATGTCGGTACTCGGCTATAATTTGCCAAAAGTGTACGAAGGTCGCGGCCCGCTGGAAGCTGCCAGCATCGGTGTAGAGCTAAAACCGGGGGAGATGGCCATGCGCTGCAACTTGGTATGTGTTGAAGGAGATATCTTGAAGAATCATTCTGCCGGCCATATCACCACCGAAGATGCCGATGTGCTGATTCGATTCCTGCAGGAGAAGCTGGGCGACGAGCGTGTCAGCTTTCATACAGGCGTGTCTTATCGCCACCTACTGGTGATAAAGGGAGGAAACAAACATCTGGATTGCACCCCACCCCACGACGTGCCGTTGAAACCTTTCCGTCCGCTGCTTGTAAAGGCTGCCCAACCGGAAGCACAGGAAACGACAGACCTGATTAATGAATTGATTCTCAAATCCCAGGAATTGCTTCGCAATCATCCGTTGAACCTGAAACGAATGGCAGAAGGAAAAGATCCCGCAAACAGTATCTGGCCATGGTCAGGCGGTTATCGTCCACAAATGGAACCACTTACAGAAACTTTCCCTTCCATCAAGAGGGGAGCAGTAATATCGGCTGTCGATCTGATTCACGGTATTGGCTACTATGCCGGTCTTCGCCGCATTGATGTAGAAGGGGCAACCGGACTCTACGACACCAACTATGAGAATAAAGTGGCGGCGGCACTCGAAGCGCTTCGTACCGACGACTTTGTTTACCTGCATATCGAGGCTAGCGATGAGGCTGGCCACGAGGGAGATGTGGAACTGAAGCTGAAAACCATAGAGAATTTCGATGCCCGTGCCGTGGGACCCATCTACGAAGCAGTGAAGAATTGGGATGAGCCGGTGGCCATTGCCATATTGCCCGATCATCCTACTCCTTGCGAACTGCGTACCCATACCGCCGAACCGGTTCCTTTCCTGATCTGGTATCCGGGTATTGAACCCGATTCCGTGCAAACGTACGATGAATTCTCCGTGAAAGAGGGGGCTTACGGTTTATTAAAAGAAAATGAATTTATTAACGCATTCTTGAATCATGATTAAAACTAATGCGATGAAATATTATAGTACTAATAAAAAGGCACCTATTGCCGATTTACAGGAAGCAGTGGTAAAAGGTCTGGCGTCTGATAAAGGACTTTTTATGCCAGAGTCAATCAAACCGCTTCCACAAGACTTTTTTGATCAAATAGAGAACCTGAGTTTTCAGGAAATCTCATATCGGGTGGCAGATGCCTTCTTTGGAGAAGATATCCCTGCCGAAACTTTGAAACAGATTGTGTACGACACGCTCAGCTTCGATGTTCCTCTGGTTGAGGTTTCCCCCAATATCTATTCGCTGGAGCTGTTCCACGGCCCCACACTGGCTTTCAAGGATGTGGGCGGACGCTTCATGGCCCGTCTGCTGGGCTATTTTATCAAAAAGCAGGGGCAGAAAAACGTGAATGTGTTGGTTGCCACTTCGGGTGATACCGGAAGTGCCGTAGCCAACGGATTCCTAGGCGTGGAAGGCATTCATGTATATGTACTATACCCCAAAGGAAAAGTGAGCGAAATACAGGAGAAACAATTTACCACACTGGGACAGAACATCACCGCTCTCGAAGTGGACGGAACGTTCGACGACTGTCAGGCGCTGGTTAAGTCGGCCTTCATGGACCAGGAGCTCAACGAACACTTGTCACTGACTTCGGCCAACTCCATCAATGTGGCACGATTCCTGCCACAATCGTTCTACTATTTCTACGCCTATGCACAACTGAAAAAACTGGGCAGGGCAAACAATGCAGTGTTCTGCGTGCCAAGCGGAAACTTTGGTAACATCACCGCCGGGCTCTTCGGCAAACGGATGGGCTTGCCCGTTACCCGATTTATAGCCTCCAACAACCGGAACGATATTTTCTTCCAGTACCTGAAAACGGGTGACTATAAACCACAACCTTCGGTGGCGACTATTGCCAATGCCATGGATGTGGGCGACCCAAGCAACTTTGCACGTGTACTCGATCTATACGGAGGTAGCCACGAAGCCATAGTAAAGGAGATAAGTGGAGCTACTTATACAGATGAGCAGATTAGTGAAACAGTGCAGTGGGTATATAATAAAACTCATTATCTGCTCGATCCTCATGGAGCCTGCGGATACCGTGCTCTTGCCGAGAACCTGAAACCGGGCGAAACCGGCGTGTTCCTGGAAACAGCCCACCCGGCCAAGTTCCTGGATACGGTGGAAAAAATAATAGGAGAGAAGGTGAATATTCCTGCCAAACTTCAAGCTTTTATGCATGGCGAGAAGAAGAGCGTTCCTCTGGCGAAGGATTATGCTTCTTTCAAGCAATATTTAATGAATGTGTAACCATGAACTAACCTTTTTAAAAGGTTGAACTAATTCAATCATGTACAAGATTGCCCCTCAATCTTGTACATGATTACTTTCGATCTTGTAGATGATTCACCTTGGTCTTGTACATAATTGGATTAACTTTTCACTATGAATTGGTTAGTTTCTCTTTATGTCTTTGATAATCTGATGCCGATAGACTTCTAATCTGCTTACCGCTGTAGCCGGTTGGCCGTTTTATAATAATCTCTCTCTCTCAAATTGGCTTCTGTATTAAATAAGCGTCAATATTTACTTCTACCTTATTTTATTGTCTCTCATCCAAAATCTTATGTCGTTTTTCTGCAAAAGTCCATTTTCTGAGATTTCTACTTCATTTTTTTTAAAAAAGGATATGAAAAATAAATAGTATCAAAAGATTTCATTTTTAAGAATTTATACCAATTTAAACGAAGCTAAGACAAAAGCACCGACAGCTTGTGCGTTGAATATTTACCTATTAATATATTTACTTCATTTGACGATCCATCATTCAATTATATTATCCGTTGCAGCTAACTTTTGAACATTGAATAAAATAATATCTGCTTTAAAATAATTCCATCTGAAAATAAAATTTTATCTCATTCTTGGCTTATTTGCTGAAATTAAAGCATTTAATATAAATTAAATGAATATTCTTTTAAAAATATTATTTGTCAATAAATAAATAGTATTACCTTTGAGCAGGTAACATAGAACTTACCTTATAGAACAGTTAATTAATGATCCTTAATGAAAAGGATTAACGCCCCGCCATCACGTGAGTGATTAACGGGGCGTACTTTTTGACATTGTCAATGTATGAGCTATTTCTTAACAAACTTCTTGGTCATTATGCCTTTGTCTGTTGTGACTTTTATCATATAAATTCCATGTGGAAGGGTGCTTACGTTGATGTATTCGTTGCCGGATAGTTGCTTTGTGAAAAGAAGGTTGCCACTAAAATCATAAATTGAAACTTTTATATTCTTCTCAGAAAGGTTTAGGTAGAATCCTTCAGAAACAGGATTTGGATAAATAATGAGATTATCTGTTGTAACTTCGTTTATTCCACTGCCATTCAAATCAGAATAATAGTAAATGTCTTTGGTGTTATTGTCCCAATTTGTGGATGTCTTATTCCAAAGATATTCAATATCCTCAAGAGGTTTGTTTATAATGTCTGGCGTTAAATTTGAAGAAGGAATAGTTAGTACAAAATATTCAGAAGGTAAAAGTAAATCGGTGAAGTTGTATGCTAAGTCGTAACTGTTTACTTCTTTTGAGTAGGAGGACCAACTGCTGGTGTCAATATCCCATTTCGAAACAAAGCTTTGAGTTCTGTTTCCATTGGCATCGTAACTATATTCATATTTCGATTTATTAGACAATTCGTACCCCCAAATAATATCGATATTATATTCAGAGATGATCTCTGTAAATAATCTTTCATTGCTGTCGTATGTATACTCATTTTTTGTAACCAGATACCATTCAGCAGAATAGATTGGTTCACCCCAAAAATGAACATTGCTTTCTTTTAACTTTCCATCAGCAGTATAATATATAAATTCAAACAGCATGAAGTTTGTCCATTGGCTTGTTTCTGCATTCCAATAATAAACAATGATTTCAGTGATTTTATTGTAAACATTGTAGGCGCATTCGTATTTTAAACCATTAACCCACTGGTTGGCTATCGTATCCCATTCTGAAACAATACCTTGTGTCCAATAACCATTGCTATTATAAGTAAGTTCATCTTTTGAGTTGTTGACCCATTGACTGCTGGAAGCTTTCCATTCAGAAGCGAGAAGTTGTGTACAATAACCATTGGCATTGTAGGTATATTCATTTTTTGAATTATTAACCCACTGGTTTGTATTGGTGTTCCAGTTGTAGTTAATACTCGAAGCCCATTTGTTGTTGGCATTATAAGTGTATACATCTTTAATGCCTTCTGCCCATCGATTGATATCACTGTTCCAGCTATAATAAACCCCTGTAACCCATCTGCCATTGTCATCATATGCATGTTCTTCTTTGGTATATTTAACCCACTGATTGGTAGCATCCCACTTGTGGCTCACTATGCTGTCTAGCTTTTGTTTGGCGGCTGAAGATTTCAGATCCGGAGCTTGAGAGGTTACTCTTTCTCCTGGGAACAGGAGGTTAAGGGTTTTAAGGTTCTTAGTCTGATACAATCCTTTTAATTGCTGCGTAACTTTCGGTGTTACGAAAGTTGCATTTTTAGGTATTGTTATTTGCCCGAAAGTAAATAATGATACCCACGCAATAATAGCTGTGAGTGTAAATTTAATTTTCATAGTCAAATAGGTATAAACGTTGATTGAAAAAATGCATGTCAAATATAAACATTTGGGTATAATGTTTAGTTCTGCTATGATTCACATTCTTTAAAACTCATAATGACTTAATGATGAATTAATAGGAAATGAAATATTTTTGTTAATAATAATTAATCTATTTTATGAGTGTAGGATGAGTGTTTTGTGCATTATAGATGGTGACATTTGAAAATTCATTAGGATTGTTTGGCACGGGCGAGACAACGAATGAACTATACCGAATCTTAAGAAAATAAAAAAGCCGGCAAATCTATATCGGGTATAGAAATGCCGGCTTTTATAAACTCTTGATTACTGAATATTCTTACGAATCTTAGTGAGGTACTTCTTTAGACGATCTGCATCTTTGGCAGTGATAATTTCCAATATCTCTTTCAGCTCGCGGCGGATGTTCTCAACCTGTGCAGGAGTACGAGGATTGAAAAGAATTTCCTGAAGCAGGTAGTCATCCTCGCTCATCAGTCCTTTAGCTATGGCCATGTGCTTCTTGAAGGTGGTTCCCGGGGCTTCCTGGTGTTTCATTACGGCTGCAAAGACGAAAGTGGAAACAAACGGAATGGAGAGTGAGTAAGCTACTGTATCGTCGTGTTCATCAAATGTGTATTCAAAGATGTTGAGGCCAAGTGTGCTATACAGATCTTTGAAAAAAACTTTCCCCAGATGGTCGCTTTCAGAGATGATGATGGCACTCTCACTTGACAAGTTGTTGAGGCTGGCAAATGTAGGGCCAAACATGGGATGAGTGGATACATATCGGAAGCCACTTTCCTGATAGAATTTTTTCAGTCCGGTCTTTACGCTTGTAATATCACTTAAAATACAATCTTTGGTTAATACAGGCAGAATCTGTCTGAATGCTTCGAGCGTATATTTGATGGTAACGGCATTGATAACCAGTTCGGGTTCAAATTCCTTGATCTCTTCCAGCGTAGTGAAACGATAGGTGTTGTACACAAACCTGAGTTGTTGTGGATTAACATCGTATACTGCTGTTTCATGTTGGAAACTTAATACATCTGTAAAGAAAGAGCCCATCTTTCCGGCTCCAAGAATTAATATCCTCATTTTTGTTGTTTCTTACTGGTTGATTATTTCCATTTGTTGACGTACTGATTCCTCGTGGATAGCCTCGAACACAGCTTTTACAAATTCGGGATCCATTCCGAACTCTGCACCTTGTGCTCCCCGTTTGGATAGAATTTCATCGTAACGTCCGCTCTGAAGTACTGTCATGTTATGCTCTTTTTTGAACGTTCCTATTTCACGGCTCACACGCATTCTCTTTGCCAACGTCTCAATGAGTGCATTGTCGCAGTCGTCAATCTGTCTTCTTAGTTCTGCCAGACTTTCGGTGCTTTGTGTTTCAGTACGGATAACCAGAAGATTCAGGATGTAATCCAGGACGTCGGGGGTTATTTGTTGAGAGGCATCGCTAAGGGCAACATCGGGGTTGCAGTGTGATTCGATGATCAGCCCGTCGAAGTTCAGGTCCATTGCCTGTTGGCTCAGAGAGGCAATCAGTTCACGCTTCCCGCCGATGTGGCTGGGGTCACAGAAAATAGGAAGATTTGGGATACGACGGCGCAGTTCAATGGGAATGTGCCATTGAGGAAGGTTGCGGTATATCTTCTTATCGTAAGAACTGAATCCGCGGTGGATGGCACCCAGGCGTTTAAGTCCTGCATTGTTGATGCGTTCCAGGGCTCCGATCCATAAGTCAAGGTCGGGATTAACCGGGTTTTTAACCAATACCGGTATATCAACGCCTTTCAAGGCATCAGCAATTTCCTGAACGGCAAAGGGGTTGGCTGAAGTACGCGCTCCTATCCATAGAATATCGATGTTTTGTTTCAACGCTTCATATACATGCTTGGCAGTTGCAACCTCTGTAGAAACATACATACCAGTCTCTTTCTTTACCTCTTTCAACCAGGAAAGGCCTTCTACACCAACTCCTTCGAAACCTCCCGGTTTAGTGCGTGGCTTCCAGATTCCTGCACGGAAAATCTTAATGCCCTTGTTTGCCAACTGCTTAGCAGTATCCATTACTTGTTCTTCTGTCTCTGCACTGCATGGACCGGCAATTACGATTGGTCGTTTTGCTTCCATACCCGGTAATAAAATAGATTCTAGTTCCATCTTGACTATATTTATTTGTTTTTTACTTATTCATTTTTTTGATTCTTTCCAATGCCTTTGCCAGCATATCTTCATTGCAACAAAGAGAGATGCGGATGTATCTGGCTCCGTTGCTTCCGAAGATAAATCCAGGAGTGACGAAAACATTCGCTTCGTAAAGCACTTTGTCGGTCAGTGATTCCACATTCTCGCACGATTCAGGTACTTTTCCCCAAAGGAATAATCCTACCTGACTTTCATCATAAGTACATCCCAGGGCATTCATAATCTCGCCTGCCAGTTTTCTACGTTGACGGTAAACACTATTCATTTCTGCATACCAGGTGGCGTCGCACCCCAATGCTTTGGCTGCCGCCAGTTGCAACGGACGGAACATGCCCGAGTCGATATTGCTTTTTACTTTTAATACCCACTGGATAAATTGTTCGTTGGAAGCCAGCATACCCACACGCCATCCCGGCATGTTGTGGCTCTTGCTCATCGAGTTGAACTCAATGCAGCACTCTTTGGCTCCCGGTACACTAAGAATGCTCAGCGGATGGTCGTTCAGGATAAAGCTGTATGGATTGTCGTTCACAATTACCAGGTTGTGTTTACGGGCAAAAGCTACCAATTTCTCATACAGTTCCATCGAAGCATTGGCACCAGTCGGCATATTGGGGTAATTGGTCCACATCAACTTAACGTTGTTCAGGTCCATCTTTTCCAGTTCTTCAAAGTCGGGCATCCACCCATTCTCTTCCTTGAGGTTGTATGGACGTACTTCGGCACCCAGCAAGGTACTTAGTGAAGTATAGGTTGGATAACCCGGATTGGGTACCAGAACGGCATCTCCCTGGTTGACAAAAGCGAGTGTAACATGGAGAATACCCTCCTTCGAACCTATTAATGGCTGTATTTCCGTAGCCGGATTCAAATCTACGTTGTACCATTTCTTGTACCACTCTGCGAAACTTTTCCTGAGTTCGGGAATCCCTACATACGGTTGGTAGCCATGAGTATCCTTGCGCATGGTATGCTCGCACATAGTTTGTAATGTTTCCGCCGAAGGGGGAAGGTCCGGACTTCCGATGCCCAGATTGATAACCTGTTTTCCTTCCGCATTCATCTGTGCTACCTCTTTCAGTTTTCGTGAGAAGTAGTATTCGCTCACACCAGCCAATCTTGAGGCCGGAACGATATTATAATTTGGTACTTGATTTTCCTTCTTCATATTCTCCTAGTGTTTTTAGTTCTTTGGTTAGTGGGGTAATGGCATCAATAGCCTGACGATACCTTAGGTAATCGCTGAATGTAAGATCTACATAGAACATATATTCCCATTCCCGGCCAACGATGGGTAATGATTGTATTTTGGTAAGATTGATGTTGTAGAAAGAAAGGATGGAGAGAACCTGAGAAAGACTTCCTTCGGTGTGAGGCAATGAGAAAAGAATGGTAGATTTGTTGATGTTCAACTCTTTTCGGAGGTCATCGGCTATCCAGGGGTCCGCAACCAAAAGAAAACGGGTGAAATTGTGTTTGTTTGTCTCAATACCTTCTTGAAGTATCTTCATCCCATAGAGCTTGGCTGCGGCTTTGGAGCAGATGGCGGCATGTCCTTTCAGATTCTCTTTCCGGATAATCTCCGCGCTCTTTGCTGTATCTTCAGCTTCAACAACCTTGAAACGGGGGTGGTTGTTGAGGAATTCCTGGCACTGCATCAGTGCAATGGGGTGGGAATTAACCTCGACAATATCATTCCAGTCCTCGTCGGGCAAGCATACAAGGCAGTGAGAGATTCGTAACTTATATTCACCCACAATCTGTAAATGGCTCTTTCGCAGTAATTCATAGTTCTGCAGCAGACTTCCGGCAATGGTATTCTCGATAGCAACCAGGCCAAGGGCCTGACTGTCTGCTTTCACTGCTGCAAATACATCCCTGAAATGGGCGCAGCATTTAAGCTCTATCTCCTCACCGGGGAAGAGTTTATGGGCTGCAATGTCATGGAATGAACCTAGTGTTCCTTGTATAGCAATCTTTTTCATTGTTGACGATACCTATTAAAAAAAAATCCCGCTTCGATGAAGCGGGATTCTGATGTTATTTTTCGTTTTATCTTATCTGATGTTTTAACTTAGACATACAAATTCCCGCTCTACTTTGTTGCTAAAGTAAAAGTAATAAAAGAAAAAGTATGCATAAGTAAATGACTTCATATCTGTCTTTTGTTCTAATTCGGAAGCAAAATTACTACATTAATTGAAATAACAAGCAATATTATCTATTTTTTTTCAAAATAAGCAGATTTTTGTTTTGATAAACTCCCCTAAAAAATAGAGGCCCCTTTATAAATGTTCGAGAAATTATCAAATTGTCCTTCCAGATTCTCTTCTGCCTTGGGGTTCAATTCCATTGCTATTTTCATATCTTCCAATGAACCTTCCTTGTCGTTATTCAGGAATTTGGCACGTCCGCGTTCATGGTATGCCTGACTAAAATCTGCCTTTAGTTCAATGGCTTCATCAAAATGTTCAATGGCTTCTGCATACTTCTTTTCGGAAATAAGCAGCTGTCCCAGATACAAGTACGCTTGTTCGTTGAAAGGATTCAGGTCAATCACATACTTATAGTCGGCAGTTGCCTCTTCTGTTTTCATAGTCATCTCTTTCAGTTTTCCGCGAAGCAGGTAGGCTGATTCCTCTTCAGGTACAAGTTTCAGTACCTTTTCAACATCCTCCATAGCATCGGCAAACATATTCATCTCTTTCAGAACTTCTGCCCGCAATAGATAAGCTTCCGCGAAATCATTCTTTAGAGCGATTGCTTTTGTCAGATGGGCAATGGCGTTAATGTAGTCCTTCTCTCCCCGATTTCCCCTGGCAAGGAGCAGGTACGCAGGCATATTATTTTCTTCCAGTTGAATTGTCTGAAGACAGTTGTCTATTGTATTGCGATAATCTTCGAGAAGGTAATACACATTGGCAAGAGTAAGATAGGTGGATGCAACTTTAGAGTCAATCCCGATCATTTGGTGAAGCAGTTTAATGGCCTCTTCCAGTTCATTATGCTGAATGTAGACTTTTGCAAGATAACCAAGAGTTTCAAAATCTTCTTCAATGTCAAGAGCTTGTTGGTAACACTTGATGGCATAATCTGTGTTTCCAATACGTTCAGCACGCATTCCATCGTATTTGAATAACTCGAAGTTTTTTTTCTTTTCTTTTGCTTTATCTTCTTCTGTTTCTGGGTTAGTTCCAGTGAAAAAAGTCTTAAAAAAATTCGCCATAAGATGTTGTCTTTTTATAGGTGAATAACTGAATGAAAGTATAAAGGTAATTATTTCTTCGCATATATCATTCCGTCTGCAATAAATAATCTTCCTTCGTTTAACAGATATTTGATTACAATACTTATTTTCTCAGGCTCTTGGTTTAATTGCTGTACAATTTCCGCAGGAGTAAGGCGATTTTCTCCCACTATTTCAAGAATGCATGATTCTATTTCATCGAACTCGTACTGCCGCAGGCCACTTTCATTTTTTAGAAGACAGATGTCGCAGTGACCACAGTTGTGCTCGTTCTTTTCTCCGAAATAGCGAAGCAACATGCGGCTGCGACAGGCATTATCTGCTGTAACGTAAGATATCATCGCCTGTATCCGTTTTACATATCTTTCTTTTCTTTCTTCGTATACCTCTTTGGGTATTTGGAGATGACGGAGCTCAACCCGTTCGCGGGTATATATAATATAAGGAGTTTTTTTATGAGGAATATAATCAATAATCCTTCTTTTGGATAATTGGATAAGCAATTCGTAAACCCGCTGACGGGTAAGGTTCAGACGGATGGCCAGTGACTCTTCATTGATGTATGCATAGTCGGTAAATATTCCGGTGTATGATCGGAGTACTGCTTGCAGTAGAGCCTCCATCTCAGGACCCATCTCTCTGAATTTATAGAGTTCTTCGCGACCCACCGTAAAGATCAACCGGGATGCATTATCCTGTTCGTCTGTATATTCTATATATCCTGCTTGCGAAATTATTTTCAGGGCACCATCGGCCGGAACCGGGAAGTGCTTGAAATTACGGCAGAATTGTTCCAGGTTAAATTCGTACATTCTGCCTTGTCCGTCACCCATAGCCATTTGATAATAGAAATTCAGATGTTCATAAATCTGTTTGATGTACTCTTTATCAGGAAATGTATCGGAAATGCGTTTTGTCAGCGTTGTTTTATCCGACTTGGAATAAAGCACCACAGCATAGGCTTTTTGTCCGTCTCGACCAGCTCGTCCGGCTTCCTGAAAGTAAGCCTCGGGTGAATCCGGAAGATCAACGTGAACCACTAGTCTCACATCAGCTTTATCAATACCCATACCGAAAGCATTCGTTGCTGCCATTACACGAAATTCGCCGGTTTGCCATTTCCTCTGACGTAGATCCTTCACCTCATCATTCAGACCGGCATGATAAAAATCTGCTGAAATTCCATTCTTTTTTAGTAGATCGGCAACTTCTTTGGTGCGTTTGCGACTGCGAGCGTAGACAATGGCGCTGCCCGGTACATTATTAAGTATATGCAGGAGTTCTTCTTGCTTATTGTCGGTTTTACGTACAATGTATGCCAGGTTTTTCCGCTCGAAACTCATCTGAAAGACATTCTCTTTAGCAAAATGAAGTCTTTTCTGAATGTCTTTAACCACTTCCGGTGTGGCTGTAGCGGTTAATGCCAGAACGGGTACACCAGGAAGCATATCGCGGATATCTGCGATTTTAAGATAAGCAGGCCGGAAATCGTATCCCCACTGTGAGATACAGTGAGATTCATCGACGGTAATCATGCTTACCTTCATGCTTCGGAGTTTCAAACGGAAGATCTCTGTGTCCAGGCGTTCGGGAGAGATATATAGAAATTTGTAATCGCCAAAAATGCAATTCTCAAGAGCGATTAGAATCTCTCTGCGAGTCATGCCAGAGTAAATAGCAACGGCTTTAATTCCCCGATTCCTCAGATTCTGTACCTGATCCTTCATCAGGGCTATTAATGGAGTAATTACGAGACAGATTCCCTCTTTGGCAAGGGCCGGCACCTGAAACGTAATGGACTTCCCACCACCGGTAGGCATTAGTCCCAGCGTGTCTTTCCCCTCACCAATACTGGTGATAATATCTTCCTGCAGGTCGCGGAATTCTGTGTATCCCCAATACTGTTTCAGTATCTCGTGATAATTAACCGGCATAACTGTCTACTCCGTAGGCTTTATATCTTCAATCATGAGTTGAATTTCCCCATGTTTATGAGTGTTTTCTTCAATGCTGTAGCAAATATCAAAAGAACGTTTGGTCTTAATATAGCGTGCCTGCGAACTTTGCCCGAAAGCAATGCCGTTCATGACGTTGTTCGATTTGTTGTCCACTAACTCAAGCTTGATGTGCTCCTGATCACGTCCTACTACTTTGCTGGTACCATAGTCATACACATGATGGGTACAGAAAATAGGTTTGTGATTCTCCGGACCGAAGGGATTGAACTTCTTTAAATCCGCATAGAAACGTGGAGTGATGTCCTTGAAATCGATTTCCGCATCTATGTCGATCACAGCACTTCTTTGTTCAGGTAGAATGTGTTTGGAAACAAACTCTTCGAACCTTTGGGTAAACTGTTCCACGTTCTCCACTTTCATGGAAAGCCCGGCTGCATAGGTGTGTCCACCGAAACTCTCAAGCAGATCGCGGCAATGTTCGATGGCTTTGTAAACATCGAATCCGGAAACAGAACGGGCGGAACCGGTTGCGAGATTGTCCGTACGGGTAAGCACAACTGCTGGGCGATAATAGATTTCTGTCAATCTTGAAGCAACGATGCCAATAACTCCTTTGTGCCAGTCTTCGTTGAAGAGCACAATGGAACGCCTGTTTTCAAGACCTTCCAAGTGGTCAACTATCTTATTGGCCTCTTCGGTCATGCTCTTGTCAAGGTCTTTGCGGGTTTCATTATACTGATTAATCAGGTTGCTTTTTTCCAAAGCCAGTGAGAAGTCTTTTTCTGTAAGCAGATCAACGGCCTCTTTTCCGTTCTGAATTCGTCCTGAAGCATTGATGCGCGGACCTATTTTGAAAACGATGTCACTCATCGTGATCTCTTTCTCGCTTAGTCCGCAAATATCGATTATTGCTTTCAAACCTATGCTGGGGTTTGAATTAAGCTGCTTTAATCCGTGATAAGCCAAGATGCGGTTTTCTCCCATAATTGGAACAATATCCGAAGCAATGCTCACTGCTACCAAATCAAGCAGCGGTGTGAGATGATGAAAGTCTATGCCATTACTTTTAGCAAAGGCCTGCATGAATTTGAACCCTACTCCACAGCCTGAAAGGTGTGTGTATGGATAAGTGTTGTCTTCTCTTTTGGCGTTCAGAATGGCAACCGCAGGTGGAAGTACATTGTCTGGAACGTGGTGATCGCAAATAATGAAATCAATCCCTTTTTCACAGGAATAGGCAATTTCATCTACAGCTTTAATGCCACAATCGAGTACAATGATTAGGCTTACTCCCGTTTCGGCAGCATAATCAATTCCCTGAACGGAAACTCCATATCCTTCGTTGTAGCGGTCGGGGATGTAGTAATCTATATTTGAATAAAACTGCTGGATAAACTTATAAACGAGCGCAACAGCAGTTGTTCCGTCTACATCATAATCTCCGTAAATCATAATTCGTTCTTTCCGCCCCATGGCTCGGTTTAGCCTCTCAACAGCCACATCCATGTCTTTCATCAGGAAAGGGTCATGGAGATCATGGAGTTGTGGACGAAAGAATTTCTTGGCCTCTTCAGCACTCTCAATTCCTCGTTGCACAAGAAGTCTTGCCAGAATGGGACTGATTCCCAATTCATCTGTTAATGCCTGGCTCGCTTCGTTCTGTTCTGATGTCGGGGATTGATAATTCCATTTGTGACTCATTATATATTTTATTTTTTTCTTATCTGTTCGAGAGCGTCTCAGCGAGGAGACAAATGCCCTTTAACGGGCGGTGTTGAAACGAATCGTTTCATTTCGTAAAAGTAATAAAAAAACAGATGTTCATGCGTGAATCATTTAATTATTTTAAGGGAATATTATCAGATTGCTGAAGAACAATAAAAAATGTTTCGTACAAAAGAGCGAATCTTTAAGTACGAAACATTTGTTGATGCTGTGCAGAATATAATTCCGATTTCACAGAAGGCTTTAATTGCTGGACAACCAAGCCGAATATATTACGTTTTTCTCAGTTTTATAATGTCTGTTCTTTCTTTTTTAGTATTATTTTACTGGCATAGGCATTGGATACCTCTTTGCAGAAAGCTGCAAATTCCGGATATTGTTCTGCGTCATATTCTCCTGAGAGGAGTGATAGCTGATTTATAATCACAATTTTATCGCCCATAGGAGAAATAATAGAGCTGAATTTTCCAAATTTTTTCTCCATAACAGGTAGTTTTGGCAATGACTCTATTACGTAGTTTTTGGGAATTTCCAGCGTAATTGTGTCGCTGTCAAGAAATCCGGAATTTACTAAAATAGGACTGACTCTCTTCTTCACGGTTAGTCTGGGAAGCCCTCCACGGAAAACATTTATTGGTACAAAGAGGCGATTTCCGGTTTTGCTTCCATATTTTTCGCAATCTACATTGTAATTTACAGTAAATAAAGGATTTGCAGTTTTCTCTTCCTTGAAGCTGATGTTGTTTACTCTTGCCTGTGGCAGCTGCACCCTTTCTCTCAAAAAATCGATCTGTTTTGTAGGAGATAATTTGCTGAAGATAAACATGTTCTCGTACTGAAGAAGTTTACTTACACGTGTAACCTTTGCAGTGGCATTTCCTTGTTCCGTAATAGTAATTAAAACATTGTGATTTTCGGTATTCAGTGAATCCTTGTAGGTTGGTAAAGTGACAATTTCTCCGCCTGTTTCTTTAACCAACAAGGCATCGTGTCCGGCAATGTCTTCGTGAACATAACCCAAAGGATAATCTGGATTTGTGCATTCCAGCCAAAGGGTTCTTTCCGGCAGAGGAACCTGAAGGATGACATGATTCATCTGATTTGCACTGGCATAATCTTTAAGCAGTCTTTTATTCTCGGTGCTGATAACTGTATAGGTGGAAGGGATTCCAACTTCCTTGAGCATGGCCCGCATGTAGTTGGAGAGCGCCTTACAATCGCCGAAACCGGTTTTTGCCACCTCTTCGGCAGGCATAGGTTGTTGGCCGCCTATACCCAGTTGGATGCTTACGTATCTGGTGGTTTTTGCCAGATAATCATATAAGATCTTCACCTTGTCGTAGTCTGTTTTGCAATCTTTGGTCAGTTCCGCAATTTTCTTTTTATTGGCATCAGACAGTATGTCCCTGTCCTTTAACAAACCAAATAGCCACATCCCATAAGTTTTCCAGTTACTCATTTCACCTTTGGTTTTGTCGAAGGTAAAGTTTCGTGGGCCTAAATAAAGTTTTGGAATTAGCTCGGTTGCCGGTTTTGTGTAAGGTTCGTTTTCAATTGCTTTGATATTGGCCACTCCCCATCGCTGATATGAGTTTCCTTTCTCGTTAACAGCTTCAGGCTTTTCATTCATGTTAACCGCCTTGAACAAGAATTCAACTTTATCTGGCGCGTGGAGACGATACTCAGCCTTAATCACTGACTGGTTGAAACTGCCCTGAGGGAAAAAGGGAGGTAGGCCAATCAATCCATTTTTATGCTTTATCTCCCATTCGTACTTGATGGTGACCGGATAATTGGCGATATCGGGTTCAAAATAATAGTGTCTGCTATCATCTGCCAAACTTTCGGTATATTCAGAAAACCTCAATTCCGATTTTTTGATCTTACGTATTTGTTTACCGGTGGCGTCGTAAATAACTCCACGGAAATCTTTCAATTCGCTGAACATATCGGTGCTACAGCCAAAACCGGCTTCACTTTCCCCTTTACTGTTCAGGATTGTTATGATGGAACTGTTCTTCTCTTCGGCGGAAACATCCGACAGATAGTTAATATCCCTTATATAGCTTACTACTATCGAATTGGCATTCTCCTTTAGAGAATCGGGTATTTCGGGTAGTGCTAGTTTGTCCTGTGCAAATCCTGTACTTAGAATCAACAAAGAAAATAGTAACGATTTTATTCTTTTGTTAAGCATAATCAAGCAAGTATTTTATTGTTGTGAAGTCTGTTGTGCAGGTTGTGTATTTTGTGAGGTAATCTTCTTCAGTACAATCTGCTCATTATTCTTATTCATAACTGTTCCCCAGAAATTGCGGAGAGATGGATATTCATCTGTAGAATACATGATTCTTTGAAGTGTGAAAACATATCTCAGATGTATTTGATTATTGATTACCTGAATGTTGTAACTACAATCGCATCCTTGTTTTTCCAGATTCAATTTTGCCGATTTTGGTAATTCTTCTACCTGATACCCTTCTGGGATATCCAAGATACAAGCAAGTTTGAAGGTATTCGGGTAACTAAATTCGATGGGGAGCTTCCGGGTTTCACTGGTGAACGGGTTTTTGGTGAGATGAGGGAAGATCATCGGATTTAGATAGATGTGTTCATCATTGCTGCTGATTTCTTTATTGAATGAAACTTTTTCTTTAACATTGGGGGATAGGGTCTCCAGTTCCTCGCAAACGAATCCTTTTACAGAAATGCCGTTCTCGGTTTCCATTTCCTGAATATATGTGGCGCTGTCTTTGGATGCTTTGAACTCTGAGCGGAAGCTTGCTGCATTTAGTCCACTATATGCTGAACTTCTTTCTCCTTCAAGTTTTCCGTCAGCAGTAATTCTACCTTTGATAAACGAGTTAATTGAATGTCGGCCGATAGAGGTTAAATCAACCCAACTGCCCGGACTGTTTGTGTTATAGGTTCTGGCCCTATCTACCATTAACGTTGATGGAATAACGTTTATATCGCCATATTTGACAGAACCATCCAGAAAAACGGCTGTGCTGTCTGTGTCATTAATACCCACGATAAAGGTGTTCAGCTTATTTATGCTTGGGTAAGTATAAGGAAGTCTTCCCCTGTCCCGGGTACTCATCATTACCGGGAATGCATTAAGTCCTGCATCTTTCAGCATGCTGATTAAAACGAAGTTCATATCGGCATTGTTTCCCGTTCCGTTTTTAATCGCTTTTTTGGTTTCGTTTCCAAAGAAAGCATAATTGCCGTTCCAGCTCATTTTCTTTCTTAACAGCTGAAAAATTGCCCGGATTTTTTCTTGTTGTGACAGGTTCGACAGATTAAGTGCTCCCATCTCATCCTTATATGGATTTTTAAGCTTAAGCATGTCTCCAAAACCATCTTCTTTTTTGAGAAGTTCCTCAATTTTCTCCCAAGTATTGGTATATGGTTCATAAGCAGAGAAGGGGAACTGAATTCCTCTTAATTCAAAGGTTACTTTAGTGCAGAAATCATTTGAACACCACACATTAGGTTCGTCTTTCAGGGCAGAAAGCTCATTGGCAATAAAGGTCAACTGGCGTGAATTGCTTGTTACCGGTTGTCTTGTGCCATTGCTTGTCTGCACCATGAAAGTTTCATTGGTGCGGATATCTTCTGTCTTTAAACGTTCGTACCCTCTAGTGTCAATATTAAAGAAAAAATATTCAGGAATGCGAACTTGATATTTTGCATAGACCACAGGTATGTCTTCCTGGATTTCCATGTCATTCAAGTTTGCCCAGAAAGGTGATGATAATTTATATTTATACTCAATCACAGTACCCTCTTTTACTACCGGGATGGTAAATTTAACCCTTTTGTAGACTGGACTTGATTGTTCTTCAAAGATGTAATTCTTTTCCATCTTTGTTTTCTGAATTTTGCCATTTTCCATGTTGTAGGCAAACGCTTCTATTTTAGAGACACGTTCTCTGGATGAACCGCTCTTACCAGTGTCGTAAAATGGAATTGAAATATTTGCCTTATTAACTCCATCAGGTTTCAGTACTTTTATTTTTGCTTCGTAATAATATTCTATCTCAAAATTTCCGATGGCATCGTTATAAAAATAGCATACATCAAGCGTTTTATAAAGTATAACAGCTGATGCGGTTGTATCTTTGGAATAGCTTTTCATGGCGAGTTCGTCCTTGGTCACTTTTCCATACTTGGTTGTAAATTCTTGTGCTGATGTCGCGCCGATGACTGAAACCAGCAAGAGTAATAAGGTTACAAGTTTCTTCATAATAGAATGGTTGATAATAAGTTATATTACATTTTGTTTTTCATTTATAAAAATGGCGCCATATTACAGTTGAGTACTCTCTTTTTTAGAGGCGGCAGTTTCTGTTGCTATTTTCTTTAATACGATTTGCTCATTGTTTTTGTCCACAATTGTGCCCCATAGTTTCCTCAAAGAACTGTATTCCTGCTCGGTGTACAGAAGTCTTTTCAGAGAGAACGTATATGCCAGTTCTATTGTACTGCCAGTTTGTTGTATATTATAGGTACAACTACAGCCTTCTTGTTTGTCAAAGACAATCTTTATCGGTTTAGGAAGGTCCTCAATCTGATATCCCTTAGGTATCTCAAGTGTGGTGACTAGCTTGAAGGTGTATGGATAATCAAATTCTACAGGTAACCTACGCTCTTCACTCATAAAATAATTCTTGGTTAGATGAGGGAAGATCATTGGGTTAAGGTAGATATGGGTATCATTATGGCTCACTTCTTTGGTAAATATCAATCTTTCTTGTACAGTTGGAGAAAAACTTTCAAGACCTTTGAAAGAAGTGCCTTTTATAGAAATTCCGTTCTCTGTTTCTGTTTTAGTTATGAAAGTAGTGCTGTCTTTTGCTTCCGAAAAACCATTCCGGAAACCGACCGCTTTGTCGCCTGAATAGGATACAGCTCTTTCTCCCGTAATTGTACCTTCGGGTGAAATTGATGCTTTTACAATAGCATTTACTGAATGTCTGCCCACGCTGGTGAGGTCTACCCAACTTCCCGGCCCGTTTGAATTGTACACCCTTGCCCGGTCTACCATCAGTACCGGTGGAAGGATGTTGATATCTCCATTACTTACAGAGCCATCCAGATAAACGATGCTGCTACCATCATTTATACCTACTATAAAGGTATTTAGTTTATAAACACTGGGAAATAGAATAGGCAGTCTGCCACTGCTTCGTTTGCTCATCATAACCGGATAAGCATCGATGGATGCATCCTTCAACATGCTGATAAGAATAAAATTTATGTCTGCATTGCTTCCTGCACCTTTCTTAATGGCTTTTTTGATATTTTCTCCATAAAGACGATAGGTACCATCCCATACGATTTTAGATTTTAAGAACTTAAATATAGCACGTATTTTCTCAGTATTTGATGGAAGAGAGGTGACCTGCATAGCGCGCATTTCTTCTCTGAATGGGTTTACCATATTAAGTACTTCGCCAAATTCTTTATCTTTTTTCAGTAGAGCATCAATATCTTCCCATTTGCTGGTAAAGGGCTTATAATCGGAACCAGGGAATTTAGTACCTTTCAGCTCGAATGTCACCTTGGTGCGGTAGTCGTCAGCGCACCAAACGTTGGGCTCATCTTTCATGGCAGGCAGGTTGATCACAGTAAGGAATATTCTTCTGCTTGTAAAGCTAACAGTATAACTTTGTTGGTATTCATTTTCAAATGATGCGCTCTGGTTAACAAGTGATTCTGCAACCTTAATCTGGTTTTTCCCTACCAACTCTGCATTGAAATCAAAATACTGAGGAATAGTAACATCATAACTACTATACATTGCAGGAATATCCTGCTGAAACACACAGTCCTCAATCACATCGGGACGCTCGGAGGTAAGTTTGTATTTATACTCAATAACAGTTCCCTCCTTCACTGCGGGGATCGTGAATTTTATTTGTTTATAAAAGGGGTTAATGCGCTCTTCAAAAATGTAATTTTTATCCATTTTTGTTTTCTTTGTCTTTCCTTCCTCCAAATTATAAGCATATGCTTCAATCTTTGATACAACTTCTTTTGGAGAACCGCTGTCTCCTTTATCAAATACCGGGATTGTCACATTGGCATATTTTGTCCCTTCTGATTTTAAAACTTTTATTTTCTGTTCGTAGATATATTCTACTACGAATCCATCCTTTTTATAGGCATATTTGGCTGTTATATTTTTGTATATTACAACAGCCGGAGCCGAAGCATCGCCTTGGTAACTAGTCATGGATAGCTCATTATCCGTAATTTTACCATAGTTGTAGTTGAAGTCCTGTGCAGATGTGAATAGATGGACTGATAAAAACAATAGAAATAGTACAGCGTTTTTCTTCATAATAATAATGTGAAATTATTAGAGTATTAAAGTAGAAATTTATTTATTTAGTTTTGTTTCGGGTAAAGGTATGCAAATTATTTATAATAATAACATTTTTTTAATAAAATTCAATCTGAAAGATTAAAACAAAAAAATAATAGCTATTGAGTGACATGAATCGGATCAGAGATTGAAGAAAGTAATATAAAGGGTTGCTTTTTCATTTGTTCTTTGTCATTATTGTAATCCTGTATAACTAATAACCCGATGAGTAAAGTGTCTAAATAGAAACTGTTCCAACCAATTTTTACTTCAAAACCAAGATGTCCGATTGAAAACCGGAATTCTTCTTATCGTCATCCCATTTCCTCATATAGTTTTTTTAAAAAAGTCACGCAAGTCGCGCAAGTCACGCAGGGTCGTTGTAATTATTTGTATATCAATGGTGTATGGGCGCGTGACTTCCGCAGAAAAAGCGCGCGACTTATAAAATGTCACGCACTATTGTTCCCTCTATGTTTAATATTTATTTTGTTCTGCGATAATAATTCGCATTATTACCAGGATATGAATGATTTAAATATCCTTTAATGGCTTGAACTTTATATTTTGTGCAGATGTTTTTGTCTGTACATCCGGGTGTACGTCATCAGTACATCCGGGTGTAGGGGTGCGGTACACCCGGATGTACAGGATATGCAGATCCGGATGGAGAGAGAAATCCTTCTGGTTGGTTGAGATTATACATAGAGTTGGTTCCATCAACATATATGTGGCATCAAAAAAGATACCATTCCCCTGTTATGATTCTGCGTGACTTTTCTGAAGTCACGCAGAAAGTGACGCACCGTTATGTATTTGGTATATAGTTGATTATACTGCTTTTGCGCGACTTGCGCGACTTGCGCGACTTTTTTGAATATATAATATGAGGAATTCTTAATTTAAAAAGTTTACGATTCTGAGACTTTGCTTTCTCAGATATGTGACCATATTACAATGAACAGAAAAGAGTTACAAGAAACGGAACCGAGAAATCGGTCAGGCATCCGTGGAAGATTGAAACAACTACAAAATCTTTTCCGCAAGATTGCGTAATGATGGGTAGGGTAGTATCCATGGTAGTTGCTCCTCCCACGGAAATGGGAGACAGTCTGCCGAAATGTTTTACAAGAAGCGGGGCGCACAGCAGGGCAACTATCTCTCGCATGATGTTGCACAACAGGGCTATTGTGCCCAGCTCGGCTCCATGATATTCCGTAATGATAACGCTCGAAAGTGAATAGTACCCCAGACCGGAACCAACGGCACAGCATTCGCTGACGGAACGGTTGGAGAGGAAAAGGGACACAATGATGCATCCTGCCAATGTACCAAGAATTGTCATCAGAGGAAGCAGAGTATATCGAATGTTGAGCTGACGGAAGTTTTTGAGGGTGGTCGTATCGCTTCCGATGCTGATGCCGACAAAGAACATAAGCCCGCAAAGAGCATAGAAACTCAGGTCTGAACACATATTTGTATAAGGTACCAACCGGTAGTGGCTAACGATGATACCCAGAATAAAGAACCCTACGATGGTGAGACTTCCTTTCATGATTGATTATTCTTCTTTTGTTCGTTTTTTGAAATATAGCGCCACAAGGCCCAGGAGGCAAGAATGCTTCCCGTTACTCCGGCTATCATCAGGATTAAGGCCTCCAGCCCAAAGACGTAGAGACCTTTGATAAGGCGTTCGTTGCCGCCCACCTCCATTCCCAGCAGGAAAAGAAGCAGCCAGATGAATCCGGTGACGATACGACTTACAATTCCGATATTCTTGTTTCGAATCAGGTATCCGGCAAAGATACCAGTTGCCATAAAAAGTATAATGGTAATTATCAACATCGTTCCTTCGTTTTATTCCTCTTCAACCCATAGAAGGTCACTCATGATTCCATCCGAAATGAATATGCCCTCTTTGGTGAGGAAAAGGGTATTGTCTTTAATCTCGAGTTTGCCCGATTCCAGATAGTTTTTTGCATTGCCCAGGCAATATTGTAGCAGTTCTTCGCCAAACTCCTCTTTTAAGTGTGCCAGGGGTAATCCCCACATGGTGCGAAGGGAGGTAATCACAAAATCGTTATAGCGGGTGACAGTGTCTAATGGCTCCACCTCAAAGCAGGGAGCTCCGCATTCTATTCCTTCAAGGTATTGCTCCAGAGAGGATACGTTCCATTGACGGCTTTCTCCGTTAAAGGAGTGTGCGGACGGGCCGCAGCCCAGATATTTCTTGCCGGTCCAGTAGCTCGAGTTATGTCGTGAGTACATATCGGGTTTGCAGAAGTTGGAGATTTCGTAATGTTGGTAACCGGCTTGGGTTAAACGCTCAATCATCAGTGAAAAGAAGCTGACGCTCAACTCTTCGTTAACCTCTGTAATCTGTTGTTTCTGCAACATTTTATAGAGGGGGGTGCCCTCTTCATATATAAGGTGGTAAGCCGAAATATGTTCCGGGTTGAGGCTTATCGCTGTTTCCAAATCGGCTACCCAATCTTTCAGAGTCTCTCCCGGAAGGCCGTACATCAGATCGATGCTGATGTTGCGGAACCCTGCCTTGCGGCACTCTTCCACTGCCCGAATCGCCTGATTGGCGGTATGCCTTCTGTTGAGCAGGCGCAGGAGCTTGTCGTTAAACGTCTGCATGCCAATGCTTATGCGGTTGAAGGGCAGCGTTGTCAGTTTATTGATGTATTCAGGAGTCAGGTCGTCGGGGTTGGCTTCAATGGTAATCTCCCCGCAATTTTGTATATCATACTCTTTGTTTAAAGTAGTAAATATCTTTTCAAAATCGGAATGAGATAGTTGTGAAGGGGTTCCGCCTCCGAAATAGATTGTCTCCACAGGTTCATTTTCCAGGTAGTTGTTACGCAGTTCCAACTCCCTGCATAGCGCCCGGATATAACGCTCTCTGACCTCATCTCTTGTTGTGGAGTAGAAGTCACAGTAATTGCATCTGGTTTTGCAAAATGGAACATGTAGGTAAATGCCTGCCATATGAATTGACGTTTGAAGTGCAAAAGTAAGCTTTTTTAGTAAAACCAGTCTACAGTTTCCGGTTTTAAATATTCGTCAAATGGAATATAACGAGTTTTATTTCACAATCACTGCTTCTCCAGATTCCGATGTCTGATTAAGTTTGGTAACTCATTAATCTGTTATTGATAGTTTGTAATATTGTGTTAAATAACATAGTTGTCTAACACCTGTAATTAGTTGTTTTAGAAATTATTAATTTATACTTTGCGCAAAGTAAAAGGTATGCGATAAACATATCCGAGTTAATAATTTAAATCTTATATATTATGAAGGTATATCAGACTAATGAAATTAAGAACTTAGCCCTGTTGGGAAGTTCAGGCTCTGGGAAAACCACTCTCGTGGAAGCGATGCTCTACGAGAGTGGTATTATAAAACGTAGAGGAAGCATCGCCACCAAGAACACAGTTAGCGATTACTTTCCGGTTGAACAGGAGTATGGCTATTCTGTGTTTTCTACTGTTTTACATACCGAATGGAACGGCAAGAAGCTGAATATTATTGATTGTCCCGGTTCCGATGACTTTATTGGCAGTACAGTTACGGCCTTGAATGTAACTGATACCGCTATTCTTCTTATTAATGGCCAGTATGGTATAGAAGTGGGTACACAAAACCACTTCCGTTATACCGAAAAGCTTAGTAAACCTGTTATATTTCTTGTGAATCAGTTGGATCACGAGAAATGTGATTACGATAATATCCTGGAACAGCTGAAAGATGCATATGGCCCGAAGGTAGTTCCGATTCAATACCCTATATCCTGTGGTCCGGGCTTTAATTCCCTGATTGATGTTCTTGTGATGAAGAAATTTACTTGGAAGCCTGAAGGTGGTGCACCTGAAATAGAGGACATTCCAGCTGAAGAGATGGATAAGGCGATGGAGATGCATAAAGCATTGGTAGAATCAGCAGCCGAGAATGATGAAAGCCTGATGGAGAAATTCTTTGAAAAAGAGACCCTGGAACCGGACGAAATGCGTCTGGGTATTCGTGAAGGACTTGTAACTCGGAGCATTTTCCCAGTATTCTGTGTATGTGCAGGAAAAGATATGGGGGTTCGCCGTTTGATGGAATTCCTTGGCAATGTGGTACCTTATGTTTCAGATATGCCAAAAGTTGCCAACACTGAAGGAGTAGAAGTCTCACCGGATGTAAACGCACCAACTTCTCTCTATTTCTTTAAAACAAGCGTGGAGCCTCACATCGGTGAAGTTTCCTACTTTAAAGTGATGAGCGGTAAGGTGAAAGAGGGAGACGATTTGACCAATGCCAATAGAGGATCGAAAGAGCGTATTGCCCAGATGTTTGTAGTTGCCGGAGCTAATCGTATTAAGGTTGAAGAGCTGGTTGCCGGAGACATTGGAGCGACGGTGAAGTTGAAAGAAGTGAAAACGGGTAACACCCTGAATGGAAAGGATTGTAATAACAAATTTGATTTTATCAAATATCCAAATTCAAGGTATACAAGAGCTATAAAGCCTGTTAGCGAGGCAGATACAGAAAAAATGATGAGTGCTTTGTATCGGATGCACGAAGAAGATCCTACATGGGTGATTGAACAATCCAAGGAGCTGAAGCAAACGTTGGTACATGGGCAAGGTGAGTTCCACCTCCGGACGCTGAAATGGAGATTGGAAAACAACGAAAAACTTATGATTAAGTATGAAGAACCCAAAATTCCTTATCGGGAAACAATCACCAAGGCGTCTCGTGCAGATTATCGACATAAAAAGCAATCAGGAGGAGCCGGACAGTTTGGAGAAGTTCACCTGATTGTGGAACCCTACAAAGAGGGCATGCCTGTGCCTGATACATACAAATTCAATGGTCAGGAGTACAAGATTAATGTAAAAGGACAGGAAGAGATTCCGCTTGACTGGGGTGGTAAATTATTGTTTATTAATAGTATTGTTGGCGGATCAATCGATACACGTTTTATGCCTGCTATCCTGAAGGGGATTATGTCAAGAATAGAACAAGGACCATTGACCGGCTCGTATGCGCGTGACGTACGTGTGATTGTATATGATGGAAAAATGCACCCGGTTGATTCTAATGAAATTTCGTTCATGCTTGCCGGGCGTAATGCTTTCAGCGAAGCATTCAAAAATGCAGGCCCGAAGATCCTGGAACCAATCTATGATGTGGAAGTATTTGTTCCAAGTGATAAAATGGGTGATGTGATGGGTGATTTGCAAGGACGTCGTGCAATGATAATGGGAATGAGCAGCGAGAAAGGATTTGAGAAGATTGTAGCAAAAGTTCCATTGAAAGAGATGTCTTCTTATTCAACTTCACTGAGCTCATTAACAGGCGGACGCGCATCTTTTATCATGAAATTCTCCAGCTATGAGCTTGTTCCGACTGATGTTCAGGACAAATTAATTAAAGAATTTGAGGCAAAACAAGTAAAAGAAGAATGATTTGTTATTTAAGATTTAATAACCCGGAATAGCTTTTACAGCTCTCTGTGGTAAATATTGGCAGATCGTTGCAATCTTTTTGTAACGATCTGCTTTTTTTGTGAGCTCTGCTTGCATAAAATCTGCAGCAATTATTGTGTTTCTACATCCATTTGGTTATACTAAATGACAGAAATCATGATATTTCTCCTATTATTTTTTAACAATAGTTGATATTTTGGCTTTTTTTATAGCTGAATGGTTAAATTTATATTAAATTTGCAACTATATAAGTTCATTTTTTGTTGTAATATACAAAATGTCAAATAAAACATGCTTTTCGGTTAATTATAGAGAACTCCTTGTTAAATTTAATTAATTGATTATGGATGTTAATTTTGATATGTTAAATTTGTTGGTATGAAAAAATCAACAATTTGGATATTGGGTATTGTAATGGGGCTGTCTTTTCTGAGTTTGCTTTACCTTCAGGTGAGTTATATAGAAGAGATGGTTAAGATGCGTAATGAACAATTTGATGAATCGGTAAAACGTAGCTTATATCAAGTCTCAAAAAATCTGGAATATGATGAAACTTTAAGATATCTGGAGAAAGATGTAGCCGAGACGGAACGCGTGGCATTAAGTCCTCAACCTGTTTCACCTCAGGTAGATGTTGAGGGGAAGGAGCCTCAGGCGCATGTTTCGTATCCGGTCTCTTCCTCCTCTTCTGATTTTGAGCTGAAAACAACAATGATGAAGCCTTCGGGGCTGCCTAAGGCAATGATATCGAGGAAGCATGGTGAGAATAATATTCTTCAGACATCGAAAGCATTGCAGGAAGCAATTAAAAATAGATACCTGCATCAACGGGTATTACTGGATGAAGTGGTCTTGAACATTCTTTATAAAGCAAGTGATAAGGCTTTGGAAGATCGTGTTAATTTTAAAAATCTTGATGGTTACTTAAAATCAGAGTTTGTTAACAACGGAATAGATATACCATATCACTTCACTGTTACTGATAAGGATGGGAGGGAAGCTTACCGCTGTCCCGATTATGAAGATAAAGGAAGCGAAAATTCGTATACTCAAATTCTTTTTCCTAATGATCCGCCTACAAAGATTAGTTTTGTGAAGGTACATTTCCCTACACGAAGAGATTATATTTTTGATTCGATCAGCTTTATGCTTCCGTCTTTGGTGTTTACATTGGTGTTGTTGATAACATTCATCTTTACCATTTACATTGCCTTCAGGCAGAAAAAGCTGACGGAAATGAAGAATGATTTCATTAATAATATGACTCATGAGTTTAAAACTCCGATATCAACAATCTCTCTGGCAGCTCAGATGCTGAAAGACCCGGCGGTGGGTAAATCTCCGCAGATGTTTCAGCATATCTCTGGGGTGATTAATGACGAAACAAAACGATTGAGATTCCAGGTAGAAAAAGTCTTGCAGATGTCAATGTTTGAACGGCAAAAAGCAACGCTGAAAATGACCGGAGTTGATGCGAATGAATTAATATCGGGAGTTATAAACACTTTCACTTTGAAAGTTGAGAAGTATAATGGGAAAATTGAAGCTAATCTGAAAGCTGAAGATCCAAATATTTTTGTAGATGAAATGCATATTACCAACGTGATTTTCAATCTGATGGATAATGCAGTGAAGTATAAAAAAGCTGAAGAAGATTTGCTGCTGACCGTTACAACATGGAATGAACCGGGTAAACTTTGCATCTCGATTGCTGATAATGGAATTGGAATAAAAAAAGAAAACCTGAAGAAAGTCTTTGATAAATTTTACCGTGTACACACCGGTAATCTGCACGATGTGAAAGGCTTTGGACTGGGACTTGCTTATGTGAAAAAAATAATTCAGGATCACAAAGGTACAATTCGTATTGAAAGTGAACTGGGAGTGGGAAGTAAATTTATTATTGTATTACCTTTATTAAATAATTAACAATATGGACGAGAAAATGCGTATTTTATTATGCGAAGATGATGAGAATCTTGGCATGCTTTTGAGAGAATATTTGCAGGCAAAAGGATATGCTGCCGAATTGTATCCTGATGGCGAGGCTGGTTACAAAGCTTTCTTGAAGAGTAAGTATGATCTGTGCGTATTTGATGTAATGATGCCTAAGAAGGACGGCTTTACTTTGGCGCAAGAGGTTCGTGCGGCAAATGCTGAAATTCCAATCATATTCCTGACAGCAAAAACACTTAAAGATGATATATTGGAAGGCTTTAAGATTGGGGCAGATGATTATCTTACAAAGCCGTTTAGTATGGAAGAGCTGACTTTTAGAATTGAAGCTATCCTGAGACGGGTAAGAGGAAAGAAGAACAAGGAGAGCAATGTATATAAGATTGGAAAATTTATCTTCGATACTCAAAAACAGATTCTTTCAATTGAAGGCAGACAAACTAAACTGACTACTAAAGAGTCTGAATTGCTTGGTTTGCTTTGTGCTCATGCAAATGAGATTCTGCAAAGAGATTTTGCGTTGAAAACAATCTGGATTGATGATAACTATTTCAATGCACGAAGCATGGATGTGTATATCACAAAACTCCGTAAACATCTTAAAGAAGATGAATCTATTGAAATCATTAATATTCACGGAAAGGGATATAAACTTATTACTCCTGAGATTGAAGCTTAACGATTTAATAATTACTATCTTAAATAGCACAAAGGCCGGAAATTTTCCGGCCTTTGTGCTATTTAATGATGAAATGAAAATTTAATCCTTGGTATTATGGAAGATGGTGCGAAGTACCTCCTGGCTAACCTCCAGTTCCTTTAATGTGATGCCTCGCAAAGCTTCTTTTAATGTCAGGGCAGCAATTAGCCTTGTCTTTTCTTCTATATCCTTTCCTGTTTTTGTTAGGTGGATCAAATTAGTTCTTCTGTCCTTTTTATCGGAGATCCGTACTACCAAATGCTGCTTCTCCATGTTGTCAATCAGTCGGGTCATGCTGGGCTTGTCTTTAAAAGTTGCGTTACATAACTCCTGCTGAGTGACTCCGTCTTTCTCCCATAAATAGATGAGCACAGTCCATTGTTCTGGACTGATTTCCAGATTATTCTGGCGAAAGTTTCGGTATAGCTTCCGATTTATTGCTGCGGATACCTTGCCATTTAAAATGGCGAAAATTAATTGAATATCGAAATTGAATTGTTCTATCATGAAATTATTGTTTAAACAACTTTGCAAAGATAGTATTCTTCTCTGAAAATACCCTAAGATGCTGGGTGAAAAAGCTATAAAAAGAAAAAAGAATTAAAACGGTTGGAGGATATCAATAAAATGTTTACCTTTGCGCACTCAATAAAAAAACAATATTTATTTTTTTAATTAAACAAGTATGAATCAATACGAAACCGTTTTCATTTTAACTCCCGTTTTATCTGATGTTCAGATGAAGGAAGCGGTAGAAAAGTTCAAGGCTATTCTGCAGGCAGAAGGAGCTGAGATTATCAATGAAGAGAATTGGGGACTTAAGAAGCTTGCTTACCCAATCCAAAAGAAATCGACAGGTTTTTACCAGTTGATCGAGTTTAAAGCTGAACCAACAGTTGTTGAAAAGCTGGAACTTAACTTCCGTCGTGACGAAAAAGTTATCCGTTTCTTGACTTTCAGAATGGATAAGTATGCTGCTGAGTATGCTGCTAAGAGAAGACATGTAAAATTAACTAAAAAGGAGGAGAATTAATCATGGCACAACAAAATCAATCAGAAATCAGATATTTAACTCCGCCCTCAGTAGACGTTAAGAAGAAGAAATATTGTCGTTTCAAAAAGAGCGGTATCAAATATATCGACTATAAAGATCCTGAATTCTTGAAGAAATTCTTGAACGAACAAGGAAAAATTCTTCCTCGTCGTATCACAGGTACTTCATTGAAGTTCCAACGTAGAATTGCACAGGCAGTTAAGAGAGCACGCCATTTGGCGTTACTACCATATGTAACTGACATGATGAAATAATAAGGAGGAAGAGTATGGAAATTATATTGAAAGAAGACGTAGTAAATTTGGGTTATAAGAACGATATCGTAACAGTTAAGTCTGGTTATGGTCGTAACTTCCTTATTCCTACAGGAAAAGCGGTTATTGCTACTCCATCTGCAAAGAAAATGTTGGCTGAAGATTTGAAGCAACGCGCTCATAAACTTGAGAAAATCAAGAATGATGCTGAAGAGCTTGCTGCAAAATTGAAAGAAGTTTCATTGACAATCGCTACAAAGGTTAGCTCTACAGGTACTATTTTTGGTTCTGTATCTAACATTCAGATTGCTGAAGCTCTCGCTAAGCTTGGTTTTGAAATTGATAGAAAGATTATTGTTGTTAAGGACTCTGTAAAAGAAGTTGGTTCTTATCAGGCAGTAGTAAAGCTTCATAAAGAAGTTTCTGTGGAAATTCCTTTCGAAGTAATTGCTGAAGAATAATCTATCTCATCTGAAGATACTGAAAAGGCTGCCTCATTGAGGTGGCCTTTTTTTTGTTCTCGGATAATGTGAGTGAGGTTGTTTTAGGGTGCCAACTAAATTTTTTATTGTGAATGGCTGTGGCTGTTTTTAAGTTCAATTTTATTCGGTGTGATCATGTATTTGTATTACCAAAATAGCTATTTGGTGTTGGTTGAATCGTACTGCCCGAATTGTGGATGGAAGGGTGGTGCTGACTTTGTAGGTGTTATATGTTTAAAGTGTGATATCGGAATGTTGGTTTCTTAATTAGGGTAAGAATGTTGAGGTAGAAAACAGGTGGGATGGCTGGATTGTATGACGTAGTTCGCAGGAATTATTATTGAAATCTTTGCCGGTGAGCCCTTCTAAAAGGTTTGTGAGCTGTGAATGTAAATATTTTTGTTGGATTATGTGCAAAAAAAAAGTCTGGTGCTCTTAGAGCACGCCAGACTTTCAATTCTCTCTCGAGTTCGTTGATTACTGTTGAGCTACAGAATCAGTTGCAGTTGAATCAGCAGTTGCTGTAGTGTCAGCTGCTGCTTGTGCTGCAGCGATTGAATCAGCGATTCTGATAGAATCAGCTTGTTTTGCAGCTTCGTCTGCTGCTTTTTTACCACAAGATGCGAAAGAAACTGCTGCAATAGCAACGAACATCAATACTAACTTTTTCATTTTCTTTGTTTTTTAAATCTGTAATACAATTAATTGCTTTATTAAAACGTTGCAAATGTATGAACTTATTTGATATGTTGTATCAAAAAAGACAATTATTTTATGTTTTTTTTTAGAATAAATTTTTTCTTTTTTCTTCTTTGTCCTTTAAGAAGGACTCTATTGTGTTGATAAGCAGACGGTTAGTGTGAATTTGGTCTCTTTTATCTAAATATGATTAAGGAGCAAGCTAATACTTAATTTTTGCCTGTTTTGTTGTTTATGATGTTTCACACTGATTATTACTGAAACCTCTTGCTAACAGCCTTTGCAAATATACAAAAATAAATATTCTTCCAAAAGTATTTGTCGTTTGTTTTTGCTGGAAAATGTTTTCTATTAGAAAGTTAATTGGTATATAACAACTTTTAATTATAATAATGTGTAACTTTGCACCAGTTTATGTAAAAAGGATTATGATAGATACCTCTATATTTCAGGATAAAACAGCTGTTTATTACACGCTAGGCTGTAAATTAAACTTTTCGGAAACGTCTACAATTGGCAAAACACTTAGGGAAGCGGGTGTCCGTACAGCCCGGAAAGGAGAGAAAGCCGATATATGCATTGTGAATACTTGTTCGGTAACCGAGGTGGCCGACAAGAAGTGTCGTCAAGCTATACACCGGCTTGTGAAACAGCATCCTGGGGCTTTTGTGGTGGTAACAGGATGTTATGCACAACTTAAACCAGACCAGGTGGCACAGATTGAAGGTGTAGACATAGTATTGGGTGCTGAGCAGAAAAAAGATCTGCTTCAATACCTCGGAAGTTTGGATAAGCATGAGAAAGGGGAGGCTTTTGCTTCCACAACCAAAGATATCTGTTCGTTTGCTCCTTCTTGTTCAAAAGGAGATCGTACCCGCTATTTCTTAAAGGTTCAGGATGGTTGTGATTATTTCTGTTCCTATTGTACCATTCCGTTTGCGCGTGGAAGAAGTCGTAACGGAACTATTGCCTCAATGGTTGAGCAGGCTCAACAAGCTGCAGCCGAAGGTGGAAAAGAAATTGTGCTTACAGGTGTGAATATCGGTGATTTCGGTAGAAGCACCGGAGAGAATTTCTTTGATTTGGTTAAGGCACTCGATCAGGTGGATGGCATTGAACGTTACCGCATCTCCTCCATCGAACCGAACCTTCTTACTGATGAGATCATCCAGTTTGTAGCTTCCTCACGGAGTTTTATGCCACATTTTCATATTCCGCTTCAGTCGGGTAGTGACGACGTGTTGAAGCTGATGCGTCGCCGGTATGATACCACTCTCTTTGCTTCGAAGATTCAAAAAATTAAAGAGGTAATGCCTCATGCATTTATCGGAGTGGATGTGATTGTGGGTACTCGTGGAGAGAGAGATGAATATTTCGAAGAAGCTTACAAGTTCCTGAAAGGACTGGATGTTACACAACTTCATGTATTTAGCTATTCCGAACGTCCTGGGACACAGGCCCTGAAGATAGACTATGTGGTTTCTCCTGAAATTAAGCATGAAAGAAGTCAGCGTTTACTGGAACTTTCTGATAAAAAGACAAAAGCTTTCTATTCTCAATGGATAGGTGAAACCAAAACGGTTTTGTTGGAAAAATCCAAATCAGGGGCTCCGATGCATGGTTTTACGGATAACTATATTCGTGTGGAGGTGGATAATGCCCCCAGACTGGATAATCACCTGGTTAAGGTGCTTTTAGGCGGATTTAATGATGATGAAACTGCATTGAAAGGAACCATTATTGAATAAGTGATGTCGAAACTAGTTTATATATTC